>JBBRAJ010000005.1:0-196803 GCA_038206935.1 Burkholderiales bacterium | reverse complement strand
AGGACCCGCCGGAACAGGAACCGCCGGAACAGGAACCGCCGGAACAGGAACCGCCGGAACAGGAACCGCCGGAACAGGAACCGCCGGAACAGGAACCGCCGGAACAGGAATCGCCGGAACAGGAGTCGCCGGAGCGGGAGTCACCGGAGCGGGAGTCACCGGAGCGGGAGTCACCGGAGCGGGAGTCACCGGAGCGGGAGTCACCGGAGCAGGAGTCACCGGAGTGGGAGTCACCGGAGCAGGAGTCACCGGAGCAGGAGTCACCGGAGTGGGAGTCACCGGAGTGGGAACCGCCGGAGTGGGAGCCGCCGGAACAGGAACCGCCGGAGCAGGAACCGCCGGAGCAGGAGCCGCCGGAGCAGGAACCGCCGGAGCAGGAGTCGCCGGAGCAGGAGTCACCGGAGCAGGAGTCACCGGAGCAACAGTCACTGGAGCAGGAGTTATCGGAACGGGAACGGGAACGACTGGAACGGTTACGGCTGGAACGGGAACGACTGGAACGGGAACGACTGGAACGGGAACAACTGGAACGGGAACAACTGGAACAACAGTCATCGGAACGGGAGTCACCGGAGCAGCAGTCGCTGAAACAGGGGGTATCGGAGCAGCAGTCGCTGAAACAGGGGGTACCGGAACAGGGATCGCCGGAGCGGGAGCCGCTGGAACAACCGTCGCCGGAGCAGGAGTTGCTGGAATAGGAGCGACGGGAACCGCGACGGCCGGTGTGGGTGCTATTGGCGCAACACCAATAGGCATAATTTCAACAGGAATTGCATCTCAGGTCGGTGTGGCTGCGCAGGCTGGAATTGGGATTCAGACTGGAGTTGCTCCGCAGGCTGGAGTCGTTCAGCCTACTGGGATTGTCGCGCAGGCCGGAGTTATGCCGCCAGCCAGAGTGGTTGTTGAGGGGGCGAGAGCGGTACTTGGTTCGACGGCAATACCCGTTACACCTGCGCATATAACGCCGCCGACTGTAGTGCCGGAAAGAGGGATTACACCAACTTTGGTCGCTACAACGATTATTCAACCGGTTTCTGTAATCCCACTGGCAGCTACCGCCATACCGGCTGGGGCGGCGGTTGAGGCGCCGCCGCCTAGGGTGACGCTAACTGGTACGGTTGCGCCTGCGACTACTCTACCTTCAAAAGTGGTTGATTCGAGCGATCCATTCATTGCGGCGGCCATTGCGGCCTATCACATGGTTAGCGGTATTCTGGATACGGGCAGGACGGTAGGAGAGGGTCTTTCTCCGGTTGTTTATAGTCATGTCACGCCAGTTGAAGCTATACATCCAGTCAGACTGGATTTGCACGCCTGAATATCATGGCTATAAGGTCTTATTCTGGGAATAATCTCATTTCTTCCCTGCTTTTGCTATCGGGTCGAAAATGCCGGTCTGAGCTGTATGGCAGGGGGCGTACCGGGGCTCCGCTCCCGTTATTTTGTATATGCGATGGTTGGAATGGGTAGGTCTATCCTGCGTGGCGAGGCAGGCAAGGTCGGCTTGCTGGTGTCTGTTGTTGAAATTTAACAGCATGCCAGATAGGGATGGAATCAAGATACGTTTTTTATCGAGAGATTAAGCTTGAGTGTGTAATTCGGGAATTGTGCAGAACGGACTTTTTATGTTTTTTGTGAAGTGAATGAATTTTTTGTCTTGTAGCGGAAAATGCGGGCGGCGACAGGGTGGGCAAAGCCTGATAGAATGCGCGGTCGTAATTTTATTAACTTTTCATATAAATTGTTTGGAGAATGTAGCATGGCTGTAGAACGTACCCTGTCGATTATCAAACCTGACGCAGTAGCAAAAAATGTTATCGGTCAAATTTATTCCCGTTTTGAAGGTGCAGGCCTGAAAGTTATCGCTGCACGTATGGTTCAACTGTCCCGCGCAGAAGCGGAAGGTTTTTATGCCGTGCATGCCGCACGTCCTTTCTTCAAGGATCTGGTGGATTTCATGATTTCCGGACCGGTCATGATCCAGGTTCTGGAAGGTGAAGGTGCAATTTTGAAAAACCGCGATCTGATGGGCGCAACTGACCCTAAGAAAGCAGATAAAGGCACTATCCGTGCTGATTTTGCTGACAGCATCGACGCTAATGCCGTACACGGTTCTGATGCCGCTGAAACAGCCGCTGTAGAAATCGCTTATTTCTTCCCGGCGATGAATGTTTATTCGCGCTAAGTAATACCGAAGATGCAACAAAACCTCCTCGATCTGGATGCGCATGCGCTGACCGCCTATTTCACGGAAATGGGCGAAAAGCCGTTCCGTGCGCGGCAACTATTGCGCTGGATATACCGGAACGGGGAGTCTGATTTTTCCGCGATGACTGACATCGCCGCATCGTTGCGCGAAAAGCTGACGCAACGTGCGTGTATAACCGTTCCCGATATTGTTCGTGAAGAATTATCTGATGACGGCACACGTAAATGGCTATTGAATGTAGGTACCGGGAATGCCGTGGAAACGGTCTATATTCCCGAGGCGACACGAGGAACACTGTGTGTGTCTTCTCAAGCGGGTTGTGCGCTCGATTGTTCGTTTTGTTCGACCGGTAAGCAAGGCTTTAATCGCAACCTGAGTGTGGCAGAGATTATCGGTCAGCTATGGTGGGCGAATCATCAGCTCGGCAAGAATGCGGAAGGCAATTGGCCGATCAGCAATGTGGTAATGATGGGTATGGGTGAGCCGCTGTTGAATTTTGACAATACGGTGAGCGCGTTGCGTTTGATGCTGGATGATCAGACTTACGGCCTGTCGCGCCGTCGTGTGACGGTTTCCACTTCGGGAATTGTGCCTGCGATGGACAGGTTGCGTGAAGAATGTCCGGTAGCGCTGGCGGTGTCACTGCATGCGCCTAACGATACATTGCGCAATCAGCTTGTGCCGATCAATCAGAAATATCCGTTGAAGGAATTGCTGGCAGCCTGCAAGCGCTATCTGGAGCGCGCGCCGCGCGATTTTATTACCTTTGAATATGTGCTGCTCGACGGTGTAAATGACACGGTGCAGCATGCGCATGAGCTAGTGCGACTGGTGCGTGATGTGCCGTGCAAGTTCAATCTGATTCCATTCAATCCGTTTCCGCAGGCACCCTATCTGCGTTCCAGGCAGGATGCGATTCAACGTTTCCGTGATGTGTTGATGCAGGCGGATATTATTACCACCACACGCAAGACGCGCGGCGATGATATTGCGGCGGCTTGCGGACAATTGGCCGGACAGGTGCTGGACAAGACCAAGCGTACTGCACGCGTTGAGTTTCATAAATAATTATGCTTGATCGGAGATTGATGATGAAAAGCATGTTTGTATTGCCGCTAGTCGCGTTGTTGCTGGTAGGTTGTGCCAGCGGTGGCGGTTCTTCTTCGTCGCAGGTATCGGAAAAGGCACAGGCTAGTGCCAAGATCCACACCGAACTGGCTGGAATGTATTTCGAGCGTCTCCAGATGGGGATCGCGTTATCTGAAATTGATTTAGCCTTATCAGCTAACCCTAACTATGCCCCTGCCTATAATGTGCGTGGTTTGATTCATATGTCTTTGCGCGAGGATAAGGAAGCCGAGGAGGATTTTCAGCATAGTTTACGTCTGGATAAAAATGATTCGGAGATGCATAACAACTATGGTTGGTTTCTGTGTCAGCGCGGCAAGGAAGAGGAGTCTATTTCGCACTTCATGGCGGCGGTAAAAAATCCGCTGTATACCACCCCGGAACGAGCTTATCTCAATGCGGGTTTATGCTACAAGAAAGCGGGCAAAAACAGGGATGCCGAGGATTTTCTGCAGCGTGCCCTGACGCTGCAACCCAATCTGTTACAGGCCTTGTATGCGCTGGCGGAAGTTAAATTTGCCGATGGTGATTATTACAATGCAAAAAAACAATTTCAGAATTTTGCGCAAAAGAGTACGACGTTAACGGCTGAGCAATTGTTGCTGGCTATACGTATTGAACGCAGGGTAGGGGATGTTAATGCCGAATCGAGCTATGCGATGCAATTGCGACAGCGTTATCCCGATTCACGTGAAGCGCAAATGTTGATGCGTGGAGAATAATGGAACAGTTACAGAAAAATATTTCAGAGATGGACGCCGGAGAACAATTGGTAGTGAATACCGTTCAGTCATCTGCAACTCCGACGGTCGGACAGTGTTTACGCGCCGCACGAATACAGCAGGGCATGACTGTGGAGGATGTAGTCAACAAAATTAAGTTGGCTCCACGTCAGGTTGAAGCGCTGGAAACGGACAATTTTGAATCATTGCCCGAGTTGGCTTTTGTGCGCGGTTTTGTGCGCAGTTATGCAAAATTGCTGCAATTGGATGATCAACCATTGCTTAATGCTTTGCCGGGTGCAAAGGTTTTAGAAAAGCCGGAAGATCCGCTGCATGTGGAGGCTCCGTTTCCGACTGCACGTTCATTGCGACAGTCGAATGTAAATTTACTGATTGCTGCATTGTTGATTTCGTTGTTTATTGCCGGGTTTGTCATGTGGCAATCCAGAATGCCATCTGAAACCGAGCCGTCGGTGGTTGCACAGTCTCCTGAGTTTTCTCCGTTAACTTCCCCTGCTGAATCGTCAGGTGAGCAGCAGCCAATTCAACCGGAAAACGTGACTCCAGATAATGCGTTGGTGGAAACACCATTACCCTTGCCGGAAAAAGTTGAAATGCTGGTGGGAGAGGGTGTACCGGCAATGGCCGACAAGAATGTTGCGGTAACCGGGCCTGTTGTGCCACGTGTCGCGGCGAATGCCGATCCGGCGACAGCTAATGTAGTTGCTAATCCGATTGTCGGCAAGGATGAGTTGCGTATGGTCTTCAGCCAGGAATCCTGGGTTGAAGTAGCGGATCAGAATGGCAAGTCACTGTCCCGGCAGGTACAACCCAGCGGCGGTGTATTGAGCTTACGTGGCAGTGCGCCCTTGTCGCTCGTGATCGGTCATGCCTCCTCGGTGCAATTGTCTTTCCGTGGCAAGCCTGTTGATCTGGCACCTTATACCAATGCCACCAGTGATGTGGCGCGTCTGACGCTGGAGTAACATGAATCTTATCAAACGTCGCCCGTCGCAACGGGTGCAGGTCGGGAATATCATGCTGGGAGGAGGGGCACCTGTCGTGGTGCAGTCCATGACCAATACCGATACCGCCGATGTCGATGCGACCACTAAACAGGTTTTGGAACTGGCGCGTGCCGGTTCGGAACTGGTACGCATTACCGTCAATACCCCTGAAGCCGCCGCACAGGTCGTGCATATCCGCAGAAGGCTGGATGCATTGGGTTGCTATGTGCCGCTGGTTGGCGATTTTCACTACAACGGCCATCGCTTGCTGACTGAGTTTCCCGAGTGCGCGCAAGCTTTAGCTAAATATCGCATCAACCCCGGCAATGTCGGACGTAACCGCGTTGAGCAGGATCCGTTCACGATCATGATCGAAACCGCGATACGTTATAACAAACCGGTGCGTATCGGGGTGAACTGGGGTAGTCTGGATCAGAGTTTGGTAGTACGCATGATGGATGAGAATGCGTTATTGCCCGAGCCGAAAGAAGTTAAAGAGGTTACACGGGCTGCATTGATCGCCTCGGCGCTGGAAAGTGCCAAGCGTGCCGAACAACTGGGTTTACCGCATGATCATATTGTGCTGTCATGCAAGGTCAGCGAAGTGCAGGATTTGATCGCGGTGTATCGTGCGTTGACGCAGCAATGTGATTACGCGCTGCATCTCGGATTGACCGAGGCGGGCATGGGTTCCAAGGGTATCGTAGCATCCACTGCCGCGTTGTCTGTGCTGTTGCAGGAAGGCATCGGCGACACGATACGCATCTCGTTGACGCCGGAACCGGGCGGTGACCGGACGCAGGAAGTGGTTGTCGCGCAGGAAATTTTGCAGACCATGGGGATGCGGGCTTTTGCACCTATGGTGACGGCCTGTCCGGGTTGTGGTCGCACTACCAGTAGCTTCTTTCAGGAACTGGCACAAAATATTCAGCGTCATTTGCGTACCCAGATGCCGATCTGGCGTGAACAGTATCTGGGGGTCGAGAACATGACGGTTGCGGTGATGGGCTGCGTCGTTAACGGGCCGGGGGAGAGCAAGCTGGCGAACATCGGCATCAGTCTGCCGGGTACTGGCGAAACACCCGCCGCACCGGTTTATATAGATGGCGAAAAGGCGATGACGTTGCGCGGCGATAATATCGCGGCAGAATTTACCGGCATCGTGGATGATTATGTAGCAAGGAAATATGTAAAGAGGGAAGGATAGGTGGGAAGGGGGAGGGGAGAAGAGGGAAGGGGAGAGACTGCGCGCCGGTTTGCCCCTTCTCCCTTTACTCTTCTCCCTTTCCTGAGAAAACATGGCTAACGAAACATTACAAGCCGTACGCGGCATGAACGACATTCTGCCGGAAGAGGCAGAACTATGGTTATGGTTTGAAAAAGTGGTGCATGAGTGGCTGCATAGTTACGGCTATCGCAATATTCGTATGCCGCTGGTTGAGCCTACTGCACTGTTCAAGCGGGCGATAGGCGAAGTCACCGACATTGTCGAAAAAGAGATGTACAGCTTTGAAGACCGGCTTAACGGTGATCAGTTGACGTTGCGCCCGGAAGGCACGGCTTCGTGTGTGCGCGCGGTGTTGCAACACAATTTGCTGTATAACGCACCGCAACGTTTGTATTACAGCGGTCAGATGTTCCGCCATGAGCGCCCACAGAAAGGGCGCTATCGCCAGTTTCATCAGGTGGGTATCGAGGCACTGGGATTTGCCGGGCCGGATATTGATGCAGAACAGATTCTGATGTGCGCGCGGCTGTGGAAGAAACTCGGTCTGCGCGATGTGACTTTGCAATTGAACACGCTGGGTGATACGGCCTCCCGGCATCGTCATCGCGATAAGCTGATTGCCTATTTCAGCCAGCATGCCGATAGGCTGGACGCGGATGCGACACGGCGTTTGCACAGCAATCCGCTGCGGATACTGGATAGCAAGAATCCGGCTATGCAGGAGCTGATAGCCGCCGCACCGAAGTTAATGGATGAGCTGGATGAGGAGGCGTTGCAACATTTTGAAGCGTTGCAATCGATACTGACGCAGCATGGCGTTGCATTCGAGATTAATCCGCGTCTGGTGCGTGGACTGGATTATTACAATCGCACCGTGTTTGAGTTTGTAACCACCCGACTGGGCGCGCAAGGTACGATATGTGCGGGTGGTCGTTATGACGGTCTGGTTGAGCAGATAGGCGGAAAGCCGGCACCCGCTATGGGTTTTGCGATGGGTGTGGAGCGTTTGCTGGCGCTGATACTGGAAGATGGTATGGCGATTCCGAAGCCGCAACTGGATGTGTATGTGGTTCATCAGGGTGAGTTAGCTGCAAAACTTGCGAGTCAGGTGGCCGAGCAATTACGCGATGATAACTTGCGTGTGTTGTTGCACTGCGGCGGCGGCAGCTTCAAGTCGCAGATGAAAAAGGCCGATGCCAGTGGAGCTCAAGTCGCTCTGGTGATCGGAGATGATGAAGCGCAGTTAAATGAAGTCAGCCTCAAGCCGATGCGCGGTGGGGTACAGGAGCGTGTGGGACTACAGGAACTCAGCGTGCGAATTAACAAATTAATCAGGCAGGAGTAGAACATGGCAGCTTTGGATTTGCAGGAACAGGAACAGCTTGAGACACTTAAGGGGTGGTGGAAAGACAATGCTAACTGGATTTTGGGTACTGTGCTGGCACTGGTGGTGGTATCCGGTGGCTGGCGCGGCTGGCAGTATTACCAGAATAAACAGATGATCGAATCCGCAACGCTGTATCAGCAATTTACCGAGCAATTGCAGAGCAATGATGTGAAGCGGGTTAACGATGCTGCGGCCGCCGTGATGGATAAATATGCGTCGTCACCCTATGCCGCTCGCGCCGCGTTGACCGCCGCGCAGGTAAATGAACTGGGCAAGGAAACATTGCGCGCCAAAACACAGTTGCAGTGGGTAATCGAGCATGCGGGTGAAGACGGTTTGAAGAGTGTTGCACGTCTGCGCATGGCTGCGTTGCTGTTGGATGAGAAGGATTACACCGGTGCGTTGAAGCATTTGGAGGCGAAGCATGCCGAATCGTTTGATGGCTTGTTTGCAGATCTAAAGGGCGATGTTTTGAACGCACAAGGCAAAAACGCCGAAGCGAAGGCTGCCTATCAGATCGCTTATAACAAGATTGATGCGAAGAGCGCCTATCGTAATCTGCTTCAAATGAAGCTAGATGCGCTTGGAGGAGCAAAATGAAGATGATAAGGATGCCATTGTTGCTGGTGTTGCTGGCACTGAGTGGTTGTTCTGCGATGGATACCGTCAAGAACTGGATGGGCAAGGACAGTTCTGAAAAGCCGGCCAAACTGGTTGAATTTAATGAAACAGCCCAATTTACTGAACGTTGGCATGCTGATTTTGGCGATTCGGGAACGAACCCGTTACAGCCGGCCCTGACAAAAGATGCCGTTTACGGCGTATCCGCCAAGGGAATCCTGACGCGACTGGATCGTGCAACTGGCAAGCAGATTTGGCGTGTAGAAAGCAATATGGATGTTTCTGCAGGGGTGGGTGCGGGCGAAGGATTATTGTTGATCGGCAATAACAAGGGGGTCGTGCAGGCATACGGTGAAGATGGTAAGTTGCGCTGGAAGAGTACGGTTTCCAGTGAGGTGATGGGTGTGCCTCAAATCGCGGATGGGCTGGTTCTGGTGCGTACCGGTGACGGACATATAGCTGGTCTGGATGTTGCAAAGGGTAAAACTGTATGGCAGTACGAGCATACGATACCTGCTTTGGTGGTACGCAGTCATGCCAGCCTGATTGTTCGTCGAGGCGTGGCCTATGCAGGATTCGCTGGCGGAAAACTGGTCGCGATCAAATTACAGGATGGATCAGTGATGTGGGAAAATGCCGTGTCGCAACCGCGTGGCAATACCGAACTTGAGCGTATAAGTGACATCACCAGCAATCCGGTATTAAATGATGCGCAACTCTGTGCGATTGCATTTCATGGACGTCTGGGCTGTTTTGATGCGTCGCAGGGCAGTCCGCTTTGGAGTCGTGACATCAGCAGCGACAAGGGATTGTGTATATCCCGCAAACATCTGAATGTCAGTGACGAAAAAGGTGCTGTTATGGCGCTGGATAAGGATAATGGTGCTACCGTGTGGCGGAACGATCAGTTGTCGATGCGCAACATTTCGGCGCCCTATGTTCAGGATGGCATGGTTGTGGTCGGCGATTACGCGGGTTATCTGCATGCCTTGAGCGGTGACGATGGTCATTTTGTAGCACGACTCAAACTGGATGGCAGCGCTATCGAGATGGCCCCAGTAACTATGGATGGCGGTTTGTTGGTGCAAACGCAAGGTGGCAATGTTTATTCGTTGATTTTGCATTAATCTGCAAACTGCATCGTCCACGAAAAACACGAACGAAGTCAAAAGCATATTGCTACTCTGTTCATCAATAGAGGGATAGTTGCCAGTTTTCTGCTAGCCCTTTATTTTCATTCGTGCCTTTTGTTTTTTTGTGGGCGATGGTTTTCGGGTTTTACAGTCTATTTTTCAATAAGTGCGCCAGTGCGTAATAATCGCGCTGACGCACTAAATCATTTGAGGTTTCATGATGTTACCCACACTCGTATTAGTTGGCCGTCCCAATGTGGGTAAGTCCACTTTGTTCAATCGACTTACCCGTAGCCGTGATGCACTGGTTGCCGATCAGCCCGGATTAACGCGTGATCGTCATTACGGGCGCGGTAGGGTTGGTGAGCGCCCCTATCTGGTCGTCGATACCGGCGGGCTGGAGCCGGTTGCCAAGGACGGCATTCTTTATGAAATGGCTAGACAAAGCCGTCAGGCGGTTGACGAGGCGGATGTGGTGCTGTTTCTGGTTGATGGCAGGGCAGGCTGTACTCCGCAGGATATGATTATTGCTGAGCAATTGCGTAAGACCGGTAAGCCGTTGCTGTTGCTGGTCAATAAGGTTGAAGGCATGGCCCGCGCCCGTGTTACCGCCGAGTTTTTCGAACTGGGACTGGGTGAGCCATTGCCGATCTCCTCCGCGCATGGCGACAATGTCGTGGAAGTAATCGAAATTGCGATGGAACGCTTTCCTGAAGTGACCGAAGAAGCAGAGGTTGGTGAAAAGCCGCCCAAATTAGCCATCGTAGGACGGCCTAATGTCGGTAAATCCACGCTGGTTAACGCGATACTGGGTGAGCAGCGCGTGATTGCGTTTGATCAGCCGGGTACTACCCGCGACAGTATCTATATCGACTTCGAACGCGATGGCAAGCAATACACCATCATCGACACTGCCGGTGTGCGTCGTCGTGGCAAGATTGATGAGGCAGTCGAAAAGTTTTCCGTGATTAAAACCATGCAAGCGATTGAAGATGCCAATGTGGTAGTACTGGTGGTCGATGCCCGTGACCAGATCACCGAACAGGATGCGCATGTCGCTGATTTCGTATTGCAGGCGGGTCGTGCACTGGTACTGGCGGTTAACAAGTGGGACGGATTGGATGATCATGGCAGACTGATGGTCAAGAATGACATCGAACGCAAGCTGCATTTTTTGAGCTTCGCCAAGCGGCATTACATTTCCGCTCTCAATGGCAGCGGCATAGCCAATGTGTTGAAGTCCGTGGATGAAGCCTATGAGGCGGCCATGGCAAAACTATCCACGCCCAAGTTGACCCGTGCCTTGATTGGTGCCGTCGAGAAACAGGCTCCGCCCAAAAATGGTCGGTTTATGCCCAAGATGCGTTACGCCCATCAGGGTGGCAGCAATCCGCCTTTGATCGTGATTCACGGCAGCGGACTGGACGATGTGCCAGATAGCTATGCGCGTTATCTGGAACGTACCTTCTGCGAGATATTCAAGTTGCAGGGTACGCCGATGAAGATACAGTTCAATTCCAGCAAGAATCCGTTCGAAGGCAAGAAGCCCAGACCGCTTACTGAAGCCGAACAACGCGCCGCTCATCGTGCGCGGATACGCGGGCGTAAGCTATACGGTAAATCCTGATATTTAAAATTTTTGCCGGATATGATGGCTGTCGTATTTATCCCGGATAATCCATTAGCACCGTCATTCCCGCGTAGGCGGGAATCCAGCGAGATAAACACTCCGCGTAGCGGACAAAACCTTGATGTTGGCCCGCAACGCGGGGACTTTATAAATTAACTGGATTCCCGCCTGCGCGGGATAAACATTATCTTGGGGAGCGTACTTTGCTCGCTTAGATAGTGTTTAGTAGTTTCATCAATGACGAGTTCTGGGTTTAATGGACAATTCGGGTTTATCAGTGCTGATTGTTACAGGGGGGGACGATGAATGCGGATGCTGAAGTAAAAGTTCATGATCATGTCAAGCATACCATTTGTCATGTGCACTGGCGGGTGGCGATTGAATATGAGCATCTTGGAAAAAATTACACGGTACAGGGCCGAACTCAGGACCTGTCTTTGCAAGATGCCAATATTCTCATAGACCAGTCTATTTCAACCGACAAGACAGTAAAAATGTATCTTGGAATTCCGCCACTCCGTGCCACCGAAAGCGAAACAATTATAGCGATACACTGTCGGATTATCGGTAATGTATTCGAATCCAGTCATCAGCAGTTCAGGATCGGATTGCGATTTCTCAAGTTCGAAGAAAACGGGCGTGAATTGTTGACAACAGGCTTGGAAGAGCACGGCACCAAGTTAGTATAGTTTGCATCAATCAGTGAATTAAACCTGAATCAAAATCCCGAATAAAATCATCATAGCCATAAATTGGCATCGGGAAATAATCCGCAGGCAAGTCAAAAATGGCCCAATAGTACTTCTGTCTTCCATAGCAGATTTCTGCCGGTAAAGCATATTTACGCCAGTCTCTGCCGATGCGCTCGGTATAGATTCCATCGCGTTTGAAATAAAAAGGAATGATTTGTAATTCCTTTAATGCTATGACGAATTCCTCCGGCCCCCCCGATTTCTGCACCTGTTCTGATTGTGCAATCAGGCTGCCTTGGGTTTCGATCACCATTAGCGATGGTTTACCCTTGAAGTCGATAAACAGAATTCCATTCGGGGTTGAAAAAACATAGTGTTCGCAAAAATGGTTGTTGTTGTAGAGTTGCGCAACCAGCGTCATGATGGCCGGATCGAACAGGAAATCCGCTTGATCTGGAAATTCCCTGCCGGCCAATTCAATGAAGAATTGCCTTTGCATTGTGGTTGTGCTTGAAACCAGTTGCCTCAAAATTTCAGGATCATGCTTCTTGATGCACCCATCAATCAGTTTTCGATTTAATCCTTCCGTGGCAATTTCCTCACCCGAATGCCCCGTCAGTAATATGCGCTTGCAGGGCAGGCCCCGAATCGCCTCGCAAAGCGCCAGACCGTTCATTTGTGACATGGAGTAATCAACAATCAGCAACGATGGCATAGTGAAGCGCTGTTTATTCATTACCTTGTTAATAATCTGCCTTGCATCCTGTCTATTGAGTGAGTGGGGAACATCGTGATCAATATGCCGATAAACCTCACGTAACCAGTCTATTGCCTTGCGAGGATCATCAAACGTCCGGTATGTCACATCCTGATCCAGTGACAAGGCGAGACTGTCCAGAAAACTACGACTATCGTCCACCAAGACGACGGTGGTTGGATGCTGGTAGGCGGGTAGAGGGGAGGTGGTTAGTGGCACAGATGTGTGGGGCGATTGTTGGTTTTAGTTGATTTCGTACTTTGAGCTTGAATTCACCCATCAATTGAATAGATATTCTTGAGTTTTAATATTGACGGATGGATTTGATGCCTAATAGTAAGGATTGCAAAACTATTCCCGTAAAAGAATATTTTCCCTATGCCATGAAAAAGCATCTGCGTGAGCACGTAGATTAGGTTGGTTAGCTTCTCTAATCGGACTTCCGTTAAAGCTGGCAAGAACAGCATTATTTTTTATTCTGCTGACAGAAGACGGAACAATAATTTCACGCTGATTTCCTATACCCCAAAGCCCATTATCAAACGCCCAATGGTGTCGTTTACATAATGCGATACCGTTTCGTGCATCGTCCGATCCTAGCAGAGATCGAGGTACTATATGGGCTGCATCCAATTCCATCATGCCGCGAGGCGATTTAAGTGATTCGTCGCAAACCGCGCAAGTATATTCATACAGTTTTGTAACAGACAAACGAAAAGCTACAGAGCGGGCAATTCGTAAGACACGACTTTCTACTTGGAGAGCTTCATTGTCCGTAAGTGAAAAGTTAGATGACTCTCGTTGTTGCTCTTGATTTAATGCTGTTGCAAGTTCGTAATCACTCATGGGTATAGCTGTTCCTAATGTACCCCAACGTCTTCCTGCAATAAGGTCTTGAAGAACAGTAAATTCACTTGATGATTGTCTGGCAAGTGTAAGTCGATATTTGTCCAAATGATCAATACCTCTTTGGAAAATCAGGATATCTCCGCCGTTTGCCAGGTTTCTAAGAGGTGAAAGTTGATCGGTAAGGCGTGATTCCGGCCTGCGTGTGCCACCCCATGTTTGATATTGATAACGAGTAGATACCGAAGAAATAAAACGATTCTCAACAAATAAGTCTGCTTCAATCCGATGGTCGGTAGTCGGATTCCATGAAGAGGTTATTCCCGAAAGTCCGGGAAAGTAAGGACGAAGGTCTATAGGTATAACAATGCCTCCCTGATGACCGGAAGCCGCCCCAGTATCATTTTTCGCAAGTACTTTGAAGAATGGTAAATCCCAATCTATAGAAGGAATTAGAGCAATCAGTGCCATCAGGTTATTTCCTATTTTGTGAAATATCTAAAAATAATGATTCCAGCCGTGAACTACCTTCTTGTAATTCGCATTCCCAGATGACGAATACCCGCCACCCGAGTTCTTTCAGTGCTGCTATTTGATAGCTATCACGGTTTACATTTTCTTCCAGCTTGTGTTCCCAAAATTCTGATCGGGTTTGAGGTGTTGTGGCGTATTTACATCCATTATGTCTATGCCAGAAGCATCCATGTACGAAGACCACAGCCTTGTACTTTGGGAAAACCAAATCAGGTTTTCCCGGTAGGCCTTTAACATGAAGTCTGAAACGTAACCCTCGACGATGTAGGTATGCTCTAACCAATAATTCTGGCTTGGTGTCCTTTCCCTTAATGCCGGACATCATCCGGCTACGGGTGGCTTTATCTACAACATCAACCATCAGGCATCAAGCTGAATATTGCATGCGTTCATGAAAATGGGATAGGCAGCTTGAATCAACTTATCGTGGCCTATGCTTTTTTCGAGTTCTTCAAGCAGGAAATGGAGTTCTGAAACTTCATTTTCCGAGAAAAGTCTTTGCCCGCTTGAAATTTGAATAATGTCGGCAGGGTCATCTTCTGGATGAAATAGCAAATTGTTGCATTGCATTTCGGAAAACCACATTAATGCACTATCAAATGTGGTGTTGTGAAGTTTGGGAATGCGTGATTGAGGTTGCATGATTTCTCCTTAAGCAGTCGCGTAATGAAGGGGTAACTCGGGTTCCAGGATACCAGTTTCCAGCATTGGTTGCATCAATTTTGCTACGTGTTCCATAACATCAACAACAACAGAATTTCCAAATTGTTTATACGCCCGTGTGTCCGACACTGAAATCTTGAATGAATCCGGGAAGCCCATCAATCTGGCGCATTCACGAGGTGTCAGGCGGCGCGGGTTGATTCCTTCGCCCTGATACAGCAGAATTTCTGAACCGTCCTTGTAGTAGCGTGCTGACAGGGTGCGGGTGACACTACCCGGAGTAACCAGACCAAAGCCGAAACCGTTTCCCTTGGCGCGGTGTTTTTCGGCATAGGCTTGCAAATAGGCCCATAGGTTGTTAGTGAGTGTGTACTTCGGGTTGATCCGTTGCTCGGCATGGTTGAAAAAGCGATCTCCATCCCAAGGTAGATTTGGCTCGCTGCCATCAGTCTTGTGCAGGATTTCAGCTAATGTACGTTTACCTTTTGAAGGTAATGGGAGCGCATCAAAATCAAAGTTGGTGTGCTCTCGAAAACCGACAATAAGTATGCGTTCACGATGTTGCGGTACAAAATGAGCGCCATCAATGACGCGATAATGAATGTGATAGCCCAGTTCCTGAGTCAATGTGCGGCGAATTACATCAAAGGTTCGCCCCTTGTCGTGTGAAACCAGATTTTTAACATTTTCAAGTAGAAAGGCTTTGGGCTGCTTTTCTGCAATTATGCGTGCGACATCAAAGAACAGCGTACCTTGTGTTTCGCATGCAAAGCCGTGCGCCTTGCCCAATGCATTCTTTTTGCTGACACCCGCTATGGAAAATGGTTGACAGGGGAAACCGGCCAGCAGGACATCGTGATTGGGAATGTCCGTAGCTTCCAGTTGCGTAATATCTCCATTGATTTGGTGACCGCCAGGGAAGTTTTCTGCATAGGTTTTTTGAGCATAACTATCCCATTCACTGGTGAACACGCAATGACCGCCCAATTTTTCGAAAGCCATGCGAATGCCGCCAATTCCGGCAAAAAGGTCTATGAAAGTGAAAGGGGCATCATCCTTAAACGGATATTCCAGTGGCAGCAAGCGCTGCAGGCCAAAGATATAGTGAGTGGGAACGGATTGCTCGGTTATCCAACGACGAACGGTGCGTGCATCAACACCTAAATAACGTGCGACCTCGGCTTGTTTGAGGGTCTTGAGCACAGTGGAAAGATAGTGATCTGCCATATTCTGGTCAGGCGAGGTGTGAAATACAGTGGTCATGTTGCCTTCTATCTCCGGGAATAATTGCGGACATTATGCCCGTTTTAATTCCCTTTTCAAGCTTTATGTTGGCATGGCTATATTTGAATTAATGCATATTTATAGTTTGTTGGTACGAAACCAATATTTGATAAAGACTCAAGGCGCTGAATGTTATTCAGCGCCTTGAGTGTGAAGCGAAGAGCGGTGGAATTACACCCGCGTGTGATTGATTACTCGATTTTTGCAGTAGAACGCAGTGCGCCGATAGCTTTTTGAATGGCTTGCTGTTGCAAACGCTGTTCCAGTTGGGGCTTCAGTTCTTCGTATTCAGGCACCTTCAGGTCGCGCATGTCGTTAAGTTTGATGACGTGCCAGCCGTCCTTGGTTTGTACGGGTTGCTTGGTGTATTGGCCTTTTTTGAGGTTCAGGAGTGCATTAGCAAATGGTTCGGGGATTTTTTTCAATATTGCCCAGCCCAGTAATCCACCATTTTGTGCGCTACGGGGATCGATGGATTTTGTTGCCAATGTTTCAAATTTAGCCTTCTTGCCCAGTTGCGCAATGATAGCTTGGGCATCCTCTGGGGTTTCAACCAGTATGTGGCTAATCTGGTATTCCTTTTCGCCGGTGAACTGTGTCTTGATGGTTTGGTAGGCTTGCTTGACTTGCTCTTCAGTGATTGGATTCTTTTTCAAGTAGTCCTGAGCATAGGCATTAACCAGTATGGTTTGCTTGGCGAATTCAAGTTGTTTAGCCACATCGTCAAATTGTTGTATGACTTCGGGAGATTTATTAAGGCCGTTTTTGACCGCTTCCTGAGCAACCACTTCACGGCTGATCAATTCATCGAGTATGGCTTTACGCAGATCAGGAGTGTCAGTTTGTCCTTGAGTGATGGCACCTTTGACGCTCATTTCCACCCGTTCCTGAGAAATTACCACGCCATTGACGGTGGCAGCGGTTTTATCCAGCGCGTAAGCAGGGTTGAACGCCAGTGCGGTCAATATTGCCAGTGTTGCAAATTGGGTCGTTTTCAAAGCATTAATCCTCTAGTTGAATTGAAGGGTGAATAATTATATTTTTTCCGGCGTAGTCGCCGTTATGTTGATGGCGTGTATATCACGTTTCATCATCTCTCCCAGCGCGCAATATATCATACGATGACGCGCTATCGTAGTCTTGCCGATGAACTGCGCAGAGACAATATTCAGTTGGTAATGACCGCCACCATCGCGTGCGCCGCTGTGTCCGGCATGCTTGTGGCTATCGTCCGTAATGTCGATGGACACGGGGTCGAGTGAGGTGAGAAGCTCATGCATACGATGGATACGGTTCATGCGGGCAATACTTTCTTGAAGGGTTTTACGTTTACCTGTTTATAAACACCACCTGTTATGTAAGGGTCGGCATCTGCCCAGGTTTGTGCGTCAGCAAGGGATGGGAATTCCGCGACAATAAGGCTGCCGGTATAGCCGGCGGCACCGGGATCTTCGGCATCCACGGCGGGGAAGGGGCCTGCAAGCAACAAACGTCCTTCTGCTTGTAACGCCTGCAAGCGTGCAACGTGATCGGCACGTACCGCCATGCGTTTGCTCAAACTCTCGGGAACATCTTCACCAACAATTGAGTACCACATCAGTTTTGCTCCTTTTTTTCATCGACATATTTTGCCAGCCATGCGCTTTGCGCGATGATAAATACGATCATCATTCCGGTAAAGCCGAATAGTTTGAAGTTTACCCAGGTGTCGGTGGAGTAATTGAATGCGACGTACATATTGATAAAACCGAGTGCCGCAAAGAATAGACTCCAGCTCAGATTAAGGCGATTCCAGATGCGTACCGGCAAGGCCATTTTTTCATTTAGCAAGGAGCGCATCAGGTTCTTCTTGAAGAACAGGTTTGATCCCAACAGGATAATAGAAAACAGCCAGTACAACACGCTGGGTTTCCACTTGATAAAGGTTTCGTCGTGCAGCAACAAGGTGGCGCCGCCGAACACGCCGATAATCGCAAAGCTTACCCAGAGCATGGTATCAACCTTGCCGTGGCGATATTTTGTCCAGATGATCTGGGCTACGGTGGCAGCTATCGCGATGGCGGTAGCGACATAGATGCCCTGAATTTTGAAGGCGACAAAAAACAGGATGACAGGGAATAGATCGAACAGCAGTTTCATAACTTATTTTCTGGTAAGAGTTAAAGAGGCGGAGTTGATGCAATAGCGTAACCCGCCGGGAGGCGGTCCATCAGGAAATACGTGTCCAAGGTGTGCCCCACAGTGCTTGCAGATGACTTCATCACGCTGCATGCCGTGGCGGGTGTCGCTACGTTTGCTTAGGCTGTCAGGATTACAGGGCTGCCGGAAACTTGGCCAGCCGGTACCTGAGTCGAACTTGTCAGCCGCGTCAAACAGCGGATTATGGCAGCATACGCAATGATAAGTGCCTGCATCGTGACAGTCCCAGTATGCGCCGGTAAACGGCGGCTCGGTGCCGCATTGACGGCACACCCGGTACTGCTCGGGTGTGAGCTCATTTTGCCAGTCACTATCGGGTTTTGGGGGAGTGGTCATCGGGATTACAGGACTTCGCCGGCATGATCTGCCAGTCGTGAACGTTCGCCGCGCATCAGTGTGACATGGCCTCCATGTTCCCAGCCCTTGAAGCGATCAACGACATAGGTCAGTCCCGAACTACCTTCAGACAGATAAGGCGTGTCGATCTGAGCGATGTTGCCCATGCAAACCACCTTGGTGCCGGGGCCTGCACGGGTAATCAGGGTTTTCATCTGTTTGGGTGTCAGGTTTTGTGATTCGTCGATGATGATGTACTTGTTCAAAAATGTTCTGCCGCGCATGAAGTTGAGTGATTTGATCTTGATGCGTGAACGTATCAGATCGCGTGTCGCGGCACGTCCCCAATCACCGGCTTCTTCGTCGGACTTGTTTAGAACATCCAGATTATCTTCCAGTGCGCCCATCCACGGCGTCATTTTCTCTTCTTCGGTACCGGGCAGGAAGCCAATGTCTTCGCCAACCGGAACCGTTACGCGGGTAATGATGATTTCTGAATACAGCTTGGATTCCAGTGTTTGCATCAGCCCGGCGGCTAGCGTCAGTAGCGTCTTGCCGGTACCGGCTTGGCCCAGCAGCGTGACAAAATCAATCTCGGGATCCATCAGCAGATTAAGCACAAAATTCTGTTCGCGATTGCGGGCAAGGATGCCCCAGATATTGTTCTTGCTGTGAGTGTAGTCTGTCAGGGTACGCAGCAGGGCCGAATTTTCATCCTGCTCCAGTACGATGGCTTGAAACGGCGTATCGTCATCCTTGTAGATAAACTGATTAACGAAAAACGCTCCGCATAACGGGCCCTGGATTTTGTAATAGGTATGACCGCCTTGCTGCCATGACTTCATTTCCTTGCCATGCGTTTCCCAGAAGTCTACGGGTAGCTCCAGCACGCCACTATAGAGCAGGTCGGTATCTTCGAGCACCTTGTCATTGAAGTAATCCTGCGCTTCCAGTCCCAACGCGCGCGCCTTGATGCGCATGTTGATGTCCTTGCTGACCAGAATGACCGAACGATCAGGTTGTTGAAGTTGCAGCCCGATGACCACACCCAGAATGGCATTGTCAGCCTTGCCCAGTTCGAGGTTTTGTGGCAATTCGTGCTTGATGAAGCTGGTTTGCAGATACAAGCGTCCTGTACTGTTCTTGTGCATATCGGACTTGAGGGAAATGCCTTCTTCGATGTTGCGTGGCGCATCGTTGACGATTTCGTCTAGAAAACGGCTTGCCTGGCGTGCATTGCGTGCCACTTCGGTCATGCCTTTTTTCTTGTTATCCAGTTCCTCCAGTACGAACATCGGCAGGCAGATATCGTGCTCTTCGAATCGGTACAGGCTGGTCGGGTCGTGGAGTAAAACGTTGGTGTCCAGAACGAACAGTTTGCTATCGGGTACGGCTTTCTTGCGTGAAGGCATGACGTTCCTTTAGTTCAGCGTTGCAATAAAATTTAACACTTCCTGTGCGTGACCATCGGCCTTGAGTTTTCTCCACTCATGGCAAAGCACGCCGTTTTCATCAAATACAAAGGTGCTGCGTTCAATTCCGCGTACCTGTTTACCATACATATTTTTCTGCTTGATAACGCTGAATAGTTCGCAAGCGGTTTCTTCCGTATCGGACAATAACTCAAATGGAAGCGAGAATTTTTCTTTGAAATTTTCATGGGATTTGAGACTGTCGCGAGAAACGCCGACCACTTCACAGTTAGCTTGCTGGAATTGTGAATAAAGGTCGCGAAACTGTTGCGCTTCGGTGGTGCAACCCGGCGTGTTGTCCTTGGGGTAGAAGAATATGACCAGTTTTTTTCCTGTTAGGGCGGAGAGTGTAAAGGTGGTGCCGCTGGTTGCAGGCAATGAGAAATCGGCGATGGTGTTTTCTGACATGTTGGCACTTCCGGAAGAGACACGACATTCTTGTCAAAAAATGCGATAAAGGCAAGTCTTATCAGGTCATGCAGACCGTTAGTCGGGGTTGCTGGCTATCGTTTGGGCCCGTTTTTCGGCAATGAGGCGTAATAAGTTGACGAACGCAGTTTCGTCCGTCTTTCTTGGCACGGTATAAGGCAATGTCGGCGGTATCCAGCAAGCAACTTGCGCTGCAAGGAGTGTCTGCCATATAGGTGGTAATGCCGATACTGATGGTCAGTACCTTGTTCGCTTTGGAAAATAAATGAGGGATGTTAAGGTCGATGACCGCCATACGCAGTTTTTCCGCAACGGACAGGCTGCCTTCTGCGGCACAGCCTGGCAGAATAATTGCGAATTCTTCGCCACCGTAACGCGTCACGACATCGGTGGCGCGGTTAAGTTGTGTTTTAAGTGCATTTACGACTGAAATCAGCGCCTTGTCTCCTGCAGGATGGCCGTAGTTGTCGTTGTAATCCTTGAAAAAATCTATGTCCAGCATGATTAGTGAAAGCGGAGTGGACTGGCGTTGCGCACGAGCAAATTCGGCCTTGAATCGGTCGTCGAAAAAACGCCGGTTAAAGCAACTTGTCAGGCCATCGGTGGTAGCTTCGATGCTGAGTTGTTCGGAGTGTGATCTCAATACCCGCTCACGCTTGACAGATGTTGTCGCATCGGTGATCTGAATCAGGCAAAAATGTTTGCCGGTTTCATCGATGATGGGCGTAAGCGCGGTGGATTGTTGCAGACGCGGCTGATCACCCTTGGTGACGGGAACAGAGAACAGCGGTAAAGGTGAGCGGTGTAGCGCATTAGAAAGAACAATGGGCAGTTTGTGGGAGAGTGCATTTTTGAGCGCAGTCTTGAAGGCGGCGCTTAGGCCATCGGGGAATAACGATTCGAGTGAATGTCCGATGGCGAATTCGGGTGGAATGCCGCTGTGTTTGGCGATCCACTTGTTCCACATGACGACAAGTCCATTATTGTCTATCAGTATCAGGCCCTGATTGATTGCATCCCAGATCAATTCAGATAAGGGATTAATGTCAACGGGGATGGAACTGGTAGCTGTGTGTTGGTTCATGGCAGTCGGTATTTCAAATGTTGCCTAGAAAACGGTCAATATGAACCAGCAATTCTTCCAGCGAGGTTGAGCTCAGCAGGAATGCAAGATAACCCTGTGAATGTCTTTTTTCGATAGCGAGATCAATATGTAGCACCAGCATCAACGGTTGATTCGCTTCTTCAATAATTTGTTTTAGTATCGCATCGGACAAATCAACTCTGTACTGTGGAAGCGAGCTTTCAAGTACCAGGCCGAGTATGTCTGCCATGGCAGACAAGCAGGCATTCAAAATAATGTTGCCCAGTTCGCACATGGCTTCCTGTTCATATTCTGCCAGCTCTTCGATGCTGACATGGGAACCCATCATGTCATGTACGATTTCAAGGGCGCGTTCTTCAGTGAATAGCAGCATTGCTTCAGCATTGAACGGCCCGCTGAATTGTTGCTTTACAGCACCCAGTCTCGGGCTGTTCAATGACAACATTTGCGCATTGATTTCGGACGAGTTCACCAATTGCAGGCTGGGTACGGACAGGATGACTTCGTCACCGACGATTTCGCTCAGGCTGGAAGCGGCGCGTCCTGCACCGATATTGAAAACTTCGGTAAGGGCGTCAATGTGGATTTCGGAAAGCGGATTCACTTGGCACTTTCAAAATAGGCGAGTGCTTGGGCTACGGTTTTTTCAGTAACGGGTTTGGCGACAAATTGTGCGCCAAGTGCGGCGGCCCGGGTTTGATGACTTTCCTGAATGTTTCCGGAAAATATGGCAACGCGTATGCCGGGATATTTTGCGAGTATTTGCTCTGCGGCATCGGTACCGAGCAAGCCCGGCATGTTGATGTCCATGGTGCAGTAATTCGGTGTGTCGCGATCCACGATTTCGACGGCTTCATTGCCACTGACCGCTTCGATAATAATCCAGTTTGGATGTTTGGCGAGTACGAAGGTACGGATCATCATACGAGAAACGCGACTGTCATCAACGATGAGCAGAGTTTTGATGCTATTACTATTCGACACAAATCCCCCGGGAAGAAATATCAGACATATTATTTTTAGATATATGTTTTGATTTTAACGTATTTCTTAATTTAGGGTTCCGACTATTGAATGATTTACTATTGAAAATTGAAAATTCATGGTCGGTTAATATGTGAAAAGCTATACTCGGGGTGATAGTAAATTGCCATCTACGGAGAGAGTTTTATGCATTTGCGTCTGCATCAGGTAATTATCGGTTTGACCCATGCGCTGGATTTTGTCGGAATTGATGAAGTTCAGCATGGTAAGCGGGTTGCAGTAATGGCCGAGGCGATAGCGCGTGAATTGGGGTGGAGCAAGAAAGAACGTGATTTTATTCTTCAAGCCGGGATGCTGCATGATTGTGGGGTGTCGCAGACCAGGGAACATCACGATCTGACCGACGGATTGGAATGGCAGGGAGCGATGGCCCATTGTCTGCGTGGCGAACACTATCTACTTGAATGTCCGCCGCTGGATAAGTTTGCAACGGTGATTCGTTGGCATCACACGCGTTGGGAGGCATTGCCCGCAGAGCTGGCGGAAGACGTTCGTATCGCGACCAATCTGATTTTTCTGGCTGACCGGCTGGATGTATTGCAAGCGCCCTATATTACCGGCGAAGCCGGGATGAAGAACACCATACTCTGGGAATACCCGGCTATTATCGAACGGGTGCGTGGGCTGGCAAATAGCTTCTTTGCTCCCGATCTGGTGGATGCGTTTGCCAATACGGCTGCCAGTGAGGCTTTTTGGTTGAGCATGGATCCGGTTTATCTGGATGAAGATATTGCCAAGTTTGTTACCGAAGAGGATCGAACATTGTCGATACGCGATATGTTGGACATTGCAAATCTTTTTGCGCGGGTGGTGGATGCCAAGAGTGCATACACTCATGATCATTCCCGTCGTGTCGCCAAAATTGCCCGTTATCTGGCCGAATGCGAAGGTCGTAGCGGAGAGGTCTTGGACTTGATTGAGACGGCGGGACTGTTGCATGATCTGGGCAAGTTGCGTGTGCCGGATTACATTATTGACAAACCGGGGCCGCTTGATCGTGAAGAACGCGCTCGTGTCACACGTCACGCCTATGACAGTTACCGTATTTTGCATCAGGTATTTGGCGGTACGCCGATAGCCTATTGGGCTGGTGCGCATCATGAAAATTTGCTCGGAACCGGTTATCCGTTTCACCGTTCTGGTAAACAGCTGGATTTGGAGGCTCGTATTATCGGAGTAGCCGATATTTTTCAGGCGCTGGCACAGACCCGTCCCTATCGTGGTTCCATGTCACGGGACGATGTATTTGCCGAGCTTAACGAGTTGGTGCATGCAGGGCGCGTTGACAGTGAGGTTGTCGAAATGCTGGGTCGCGAACTGGATGCCTGTTATGCACTGGCTACAACGGAAGAAATTTGATTGTTCAGCAATTACGACGCTTTGCGTTTGCTGTTCATGCTGATAATCAGCACACCAGCCAATACCTGTGATGGTTCTGCGATTTGCAACAGTGAGCGGGAATATTGTGCTAACCGGGCTGATGAAGCCAATTATCGATGTGTTTCCCGATCCTATTCTGCGTATCGCAAACGACAATAATTTGCCGGCAACACCGTGGAAAATATCGCCATTGTGAGAGAAAGTTCATAGACGCGTAATGGCAAACCCAGTGCGCTTATCGGACGCATATTTACAGGTAGAATTCGGTAAGTTTACAGGGGGCCGTCATGGTGTGTGTATGGGGTAATGGTGATTTCGGGTCGATCGCGCGGTATGGAAGTGATTCAGGATGTTGATGCGGTTTGACTAACTATGCCGTTCGCTATCTGAATTTTTTTAAAGTGGTCTCTCAGGGGCGAGTTGCAGAATGATGAATGTAGAACTAATTGCCGGACAGCTGGAAAAAACCGGTTATATCATCGCGGATAATCTTTTGTCGGAAGAGCTGTTGTTACAGTTGCTGGCTCGTTGTCAGGATGATGATCCCGCACGTTTTCATGCCGCGCATATCGGTAGAGGCGCAGACAAGCAGTTGATCAATTCGATACGCGGCGACGTTATCAGTTGGCTGGATGAGTCTGATCCGGTCGACCGATGTTATCTGGATGTGATGGAAACATTTCGCGCCGGTATTAATGCCGCGTTGTTTCTGGGTCTGTTTGAATATGAGTGTCATTACGCCATTTACGGGGCGGGTGCCGGTTATGCAAAACACTCGGACGTGCTGTCGGGAAAACGGAATCGGGTCCTCACCACGGTGTTGTACCTAAATAAAAACTGGCAGCCCGGCGATGGAGGCGAACTGGTGTTATATGACGAGACCGGAGAAGCGGTGTTGGCTACGGTTGAACCGAAGTTTGGCACCATGGTTATCTTCCTAAGCGAGGTTTTTCCTCATGAAGTGCGTGTTTCACACACTACGCGGCACAGCCTTACCGGCTGGTTTCGCGTCAGCGGCAGCTAGTTCTACCCCATACAGGTTATCGAGGTGTAAGCCGAAGGTAATTTATACTCCGGGCGTTCATGAGTTTATGGCAATCGCCATACGGACTCGTTTTTTTGTGAGGTCATCATGTTTATATTGAAACTGCTTCATTTACTGGCTGCCCTGATTTGGGTGGGCGGGATGTTTTTTGCTTATGTCGTGTTGCGTCCTGCGGTTGTGGAAGTGCTGGAGCCTCCGCAACGTTTGCGTGTCTGGGACGCGGTATTTCGCCGCTTTTTTGTCTGGGTGTGGGGGGCTGTTGCGGCGCTGCCGATGAGCGGTTTTTATCTGGTTTACCTGTATGGCGGTTTGGGCTCAGTCGGCATTCATGTTCATATCATGCTGCTGCTGGGTCTGGCGATGATCGCGATTTACAGTTATGTGTATTTCGCCTGTTACAAATCCTTCAGCAGGCTTGTTGCGGATCAGCGCTGGAAAGAAGCGGGTGAGATGCTGGGCAAGATACGCAAACTGGTTGCCCTCAATCTGACGCTGGGCTTGTTGACGGTGAGTGTGGGTTTGAGTAGCGTTGTCTGAGGCTGATAAGTTGTCGCAGTAGGGAATATGTCACTGCCCTTGGCGAGTTATCAGACTTTCTCCAGCAACTCGTTAAGAAATACGCTCGTTTCAATCGGTTGTGCCAATCGGGAGCCACTGATCCAGAATACGTCTTCTGCACGGCTGCCCAGTGTGTTGATCTTGGCGTGGTGCAAATGAATTTCGTGTTTGTCGAGAATTTGTGCGATGCGTGCCAGCAGTCCGGGGCGATCACCCGCGATTAATGATAGTACATACATGCCGTGCCTGTCCCGTTCGATATTTACCATGGTGTTGATCGGGAAATGCTTGAGTTGACGGTTCACACGTCCGGTAGCAACGGACTGAAGCGGTTTGGCCTGAGTGATTCTTTCGGTAAGCTCGAACTCAATGTAGGTCATCAGGTTGCGATAGTCCATTTCGCTACGTGTAATTTCCATGATCTGGAAACTGTTCAATGCATAGCCGTGCTGGGTGGTGTGTATCTTCGCCTCGACGATGGTGTATTGCAGGCGCGAGAAAAAATCGCAAATGCGGGCGAACAGTCCGCGTTGATCGGGACAGTAGACCATTACCTGTAAACCCGTCCCTGCGCGACTTAAGCGCGACTTGACGATGGGCGTGGCATTATTTACCCGGTAGGCCAGCAAGCGGCTGTGCCAGGCAATTTCCTGCGCTTCATGATCCAGAAAATAGCTGTCGTTCAGTTGTGCCCAGAGCAACCGGTAGGATTCAGGCGAAATGGCATAAAGATTGAGTGTGGTGGCGGCTTCGGCGCGTACCTTATCGAGCAGGTTGTCCGATGCCCCTTCCTTCAGATAGCGTCGCGTCAGGTAGAACAGGTCTTCCATCAGCTTGGCTTTCCATGCATTCCAGACCTTGGGGCTGGTGCCTTTTACATCGGCTACCGTTAATAGATAGAGCGCAACCAGATAGCGTTCATTGCGGATTTTATTACTGAAAGCAGCGATAACATCCGGGTCGGACAGGTCTTGCTTCTGTGCTGTCGCCGACAGGGTTAGATGTTGTTCGACCAACCAGACGACCAGGTCCTGATCATCTCGGCTTAGTAGGTGTTGCTTGCAAAACAGGTAGGCATCTTTTTTCCCCAGTTCTGCATGGTCGCCGCCGCGTCCCTTGGCGATGTCGTGGAACAGACCGGCGATATACAGTACCTCGGGCCGTGCGAATTCGCTCATCAGTCTATGACACAGCGGTAATTCATGGGAATGCTTATCCAGCGCGAAACGGCGCAGGTTGCGTACCACCATCAGGATATGTTCGTCCACGGTATAGACATGAAACAAGTCGTGTTGCATCTGACCGACGATGCGTCCGAAGGCGGGAAGGTAACGTCCGAGTATGCCGTATTGGCGCATACGGCGTAACGCATGGATGACCCCTTGCGGTTGGCGCAGTATTTCCATGAATTGTGCGCGGTTTGCCGGATCGCGTCGAAACGCGGCATTGATCTGTTCGCGTGCGCGCCACAGCGCGCGCAAGGTGATAGCGGTGAGTTCCTTGAGTTCGGGGCGCTGCTGAATAATCAGGAAAAGTTCGAATATGGCGGTGGGCGTGTGTTCGAATAAATGCTCGTCGCGAATTTCCAATAAGTTGCCGATGATGCGGAAACGTTCGTTCAATGCGTATTGTGCGGGTGTTTCGTGAAACAGGTGGTCGTGCAGGTTTTGCAACAGGATAGTGTTGAATTGCCGTACTGCCAGTTTGGTTCGATAGTAACGTTGCATCAGGTGTTCGCTGGCGCGACGGTTGGTCGAGGCATGGATACCCATCTGTTCCGCCAGCGTGGTTTGAAAGTCAAATAACAAACGATCTTCGCGGCGGCGAGCCAGATAATGTAAGCGGATACGCAGCATTTGCAACAGTGCATCATGGCGTGCGATCTGACGCGCTTCGGCGATGCTGATTAAGCCGGAGGCGGCTAATTCCGACCAGTGTGACCCCAGCCCGGCTGCTCGACTAATCCAGGTGACTGTTTGCAGGTCACGCAGACCGCCCGGACTCTCCTTGAGATTGGGTTCAAGGTTGAAGTCAGAATCATCAAAGCGTTTGTGGCGTTGCAGTTGTTCATCACGTTTGGCGTGAAAAAATGCGCATGGATCAAGATGCTGTTTAATGGTCTTGCCCAAGTCCTCAAATAGCGGTGCATTGCCGCAAAGCAGGCGCGCTTCAAGCAGATTGGTTTGTACCGTAATGTCGGCAGATTCGTTGATGCAATGGTTTATGGTACGGATGCTGTGCCCGACTTCCAGACCGATGTCCCAGAGCATTGCAATGAAATCGTGCAGCTTGAGTTGTATGGCCTCGTCAGGTTCATTGTCCAGCAGTATCAGCAGGTCGATATCCGACTTGGGATATAGTTCGCCGCGTCCATAACCTCCAACGGCGACCAGCGCCAGACCTTCCGGAAGGGCAAGTACCTGCCAGACATGAAGCAGATAACGATCTATCAGTTTGCAGTGAGATGCCAGCAAATTTGCTGCCTTGCGCTGCTTCAGGAAGCGCTGTTCCAGAGCCTTGCGGTCGTTACGCAAGGCTTTGCGCAAAGTGGAAATATCAATGTTCAGCGAGAGATTGGACATGATTATTTCCGGAATGCAGTTTGAAAATTACAAGGGCGGGGGAGGTGGGGTGCCATCGGATACTGTCAGCACTTCAAATCCGTTTTCGGTAACAAGAATGGTATGCTCGAACTGAGCGGATAGACTGTGATCCTTGGTTACCACGGTCCAGCCGTCATTCAGGTGTTTGATCTCTTTTCTTCCGGCATTAATCATCGGTTCGATGGTGAAGGTCATGCCCGCTTCCAGTTTCAGGCCGGTTCCGGATTTGCCGTAATGCAATACTTGGGGTTCTTCGTGGAAGTTCGCCCCGATGCCATGCCCGCAAAATTCTCGCACCACGCTATAGCCTTGAGCCTCGACAAATTTCTGGATGGCATGGCCTACGTCGCCCAAATGCGCACCGGCTCTTACCGTACGGATGCCGCGCCACATGGATTGATAAGTAATGTCGCACAATCGTTTTGCCTGAATGGACGGTTCGCCGATGTAGAACATGCGGCTGCTGTCACCATGATAACCATCCTTGATCACTGTGATGTCCAGATTGACGATGTCGCCATTCTTGAGCACCTTGTCGCTTGGCACGCCATGACATATCTGATGATTGATCGATGTGCATATGGATTTCGGATAGGGAGGATGGCCTCCGGGTGCATAGTTGAGCGGCGCGGGTATGGCTTTTTGTACATTGACTATCAGGTCATGGCACAGTTTATCCAGTTCGTTGGTAGTAACGCCTGCTTTCACAAACTGGCTGATGTAATCAAGTACTTCGCTGGTCAGACGACCGGCAATACGCATTTTTTCGATTTCCTGGGGACTCTTGATGGATACGGACATGACAGATGATATTTTTAAAGATAGGCGAGAATAACATGATAGAAAGATTGCCGACAAATGCGATTAGTGAGAATATCGCTATGCGATATATTGCATATCATGTTGCTTGGGAAATTGGGAACCAAATTTGAGCAACAGCACACCAACTTGCATGGTAGATCAGCTATTCAATTCACTCAGGAGACAAAATGAAAAAAACGTTACTACTTGCCTTGTTACTTTCTGCCAGCGCAAGTGCTTTTGCGGTCGATAGCGGTGCAGTTTTAGGTGGTGCTTTAGGCGGTGCATTAGGCGCGGCGGTAGGAAGTAACACCGGGGGAAGGAATGGTGCCATTCTTGGTGCGGCTATCGGTGGTGGAGCGGGAGCGGCTATAGGCAGTCGTTCGGCTGCGGCTCAGCCGGCGCCTCAACAGGCACCCGTCAGGAATCAGGCCTATGAGGATCAAGGTCGTGAAAGCAGCCATGACAGGGATCGTGAGCGCAGCTACGAGCGCGATCACGAACGTCATAATGACCGCAAGCATGGTCATGACGATTAATCAAACGAAAGGCCTAACATGAATAAATTGATACTGGTTCCATTGTTATTGTTGGCTGCATGTGCGAATGATCCGCAGGGTGGCGCGGTATTGGGTGGTGCAGCCGGTGGTGCCGCAGGTGCGGCGGTTGGTTATGAGCTTGGTGGACGCGATGCCGCTATTCTCGGTGGTGCGATTGGTGGTGCGGCTGGCGCGGCGATCGGTCATAGCAATTCAACGCAACAACCTGTTGTAGTGCAACAGCCCGTTCATCAGCAAAAGCGTCAAAAAGATGAATATCGCGGGGAGCGAGACGACGAAGATCGTGGCGATGCTCGTCGCAAGAAGCATGACGATGACGAACACGAGCATGATTAAGATTTCAAGGCTTTGAAGTAAACCAAAAATGGCACGGAAACGTGCCTTTTTTGTGGGTGACTCTTTTTAGGGTTGCTTCAATAATTCCTTAATCATGAATTTCTTGCCGCGTTAGAATAACTGACATTTACCGGCTAATCGCCAAATTTAGAGATACATCATGATAGAAGAGCGTTTAGTAAACATTGAAACAAAAATTGCCTTTCAGGAAGACCTGATTGAGGAATTGAATAAAATCATCTATCAGCAGCAGCAAAAGCTGACCCAGCTTGAAGCGAATTGTTTATCGCTTGCACGACATATTCAATCGCTGGCCGAAGCCGGGAATGGGAGTCGACTTGAGAACGAAAGGCCGCCTCACTATTAGGGAGCCGTTGAATAGCCCCCCGATTCCCCCTGAGATCAACCCAGCGCTCTATCCACAATCTCGAATACATCCGGTGATAGCCCTTTGTGATTGCGCATGGATTCCAATGCGGCACGGGCATGGGTCTGTCTACTTGTATCGAATTTGCGCCAGCGGTCAAAGCAGCGTGCCAATCGTGCGGCGACCTGTGGATTGATGGCATCAAGCTTGCAGGTTTGTTCAGCCAGAAACCGGTAACCGCTGCCGTCGGCAGCGTGGAAGCGTACATGGTTGCTGCCGAAGGCGCGTAACAGGGCGTACACCTTGTTCGGGTTGCGCAAATCGAATGCCGGGTGTTGCGTCAGTCGTTCAACTTCTGGCAGTGTGCCGGGCAGGCGGCTGGTGGCCTGGACTTGCAGCCATTTGTCGATGACCAGCGCTTCGCCCTGCCATCGCTGGTAGAAACTGTCCAGTGCTTGATCACGTTCCTTTCCTTCGCATTGCGCCAGTACGGCAAGTGCGGCAAATTGATCGGTCATGTTGTCGGCGGATTCAAATTGTTGCAAAGCCAATATGCGTGCCTCTGTGTTGTCCGTTTCATTCAGGTAGCCCAGACAAAGATTGCGCAGTGCGCGGCGGGCGGCAGATTGCGCATCGGGACGATACGCGGTGTCTGCCGTCAGGCGTTGATAACAGGCCAGAAATTCGGGTTGAAGCTGTGCTGCGAGGAAGCGGCGCAGGCCGTTACGGGCGGCGTGCAGCGCATCGGGGTCGACGACGTTTAATTGTTCTGCCAGGGTTGCTTCGCCCGGTAATGACAAGGCTTCGGCGGCAAAGCCAGGATCGGCATCGCGTATTATTTTTGCGGCGGCATCGGCAAAGCTGGACGGCCACAATGGCGTTGAGCCGGAACTCAGTTTGGCCGTCGCTTCAATGATGATACGGCTGGATAAACGTTGCCCTGCTTCCCAGCGATTGAACGGGTCGCTGTCATGTGCCAGAAGATGGGCGAGTTCCGCGTCCGTATAGTCAAAATCGAGTACCACCGGGGCAGAGAAATCGCGCAGCAGCGAAGGGACTGGAGCGATAGGGATGTCTTCGAAAATGTATTGCTGCGATGTTTCGCGTAGTGACAATACATGTTGATTGGCCGTTGTCGTTTCTCCGGTCATATGTAAAGCCATATCCTGTCCATCCGGCCCGACCAGACCGATGGTGACAGGAATGTGGTAATTCTGTTTTACCGGCTGATCCGGGGTGGGACTGGATGACTGAGCCAGATTCAGGATGTAACGTTTATTCTCCGCATCGTAATGGCCGCTGGCCTTGATGTGCGGGGTTCTCGATTGTTCGTACCAATGCATGAACTGGCTTAAATCCACGCCCGACGCATCGCTCATCGCTGCCACGAACTCGTCGCAGGTTACCGCCTGACCGTCGTGTCTGGCGAAATATAAATCCATGCCGCGACGGAAGGCTTCCTTGCCGATCAGGGTATGAATCATGCGCACTACCTCGGCCCCCTTCTGATAGACCGTGGCGGTGTAGAAGTTGTTGATTTCAATGTACGAATCAGGGCGTACCGGATGTGCCATCGGCCCGGCATCTTCTGGGAATTGTCCGGCACGCAGGCCGCGTACTTCGCGTATTCGGGCTATTGATCGGTTATGTGTATCTGCGCCGAATTCCTGATCGCGAAACACCGTCAGTCCTTCCTTCAATGACAACTGAAACCAGTCGCGGCAAGTCACGCGGTTGCCGGTCCAGTTGTGGAAATATTCATGAGCGACCACACGATCGATGTGCTCGAAATCGCTGTCGGTGGCAATGTCCGGTCTGGCCAGTACATACTTGGTGTTGAATATATTCAGCCCCTTGTTTTCCATTGCGCCCATATTGAAGTCCCCGACAGCGACGATCATGTAATGGTCGAGGTCGCATTCCAGGCCGAAAGTCTGTTCATCCCAGCACATGGATTTTTTCAATGCTTCCATTGCGTGATCGCACTGGTCTAGCTTTCCCGGTTCGACATAAATCGCCAGTTGAATCTCGCGTCCTGATGTCGTGCGATAGCTGTCGCGCAACATATCAAGGTTGGCGGCGACCATTGCAAACAGATAACAGGGTTTGGGAAAGGGGTCGTGCCACTTGGCCCAGTGGCGACAATTTTCTTCGTCGCCGCTGGCAACCGGATTGCCGTTGGACAGCAGTTGCGGCAAGCGGGCCTTGTCGGCATGTAGGGTGACGGTGTAGCGTGACATCACATCCGGTCTGTCCTGAAACCAGGTGATGCGGCGGAATCCCTGTGCCTCGCACTGGGTGAAATATCCATTGGCAGAGCGGTATAGCCCGGACAGGCAGGTGTTGTTGTCGGGATAAATGCGTGTGACCGTCTCAAGCGTAAAGGAGTCGGGCAGATTGCTCAGCGTTAGCAGGTTTGTGCCGAGAGTATATTGGTCGCTGGCAAGCGCTACGCCATCCAGACTCAGGTTCAGTAATTCCAGTTCCTCGCCATCCAGCAACAGCGGCGCATCGGGTGTATTTGCATCGGTATTGCGTCGCATGGACAATCGAGCGGTAACGCGCGTTTCGCCGTCCAGAAAGTTAATATCGAGTTCGACGGTGTCGATCAAAAAAGCGGGAGGGGTGTAGTCAATTCTTCGATGGAGTTGCGGAGTATCTTGAGTCATGGCGTTCATCTTATTGCTTAAAAATCGTAGTGTGACAGCAAAGCAGGGGATTCGTCATCCCGCTTGATGGCATATACGGGAATAAAGACATCCTGAATCGGTTAATATTTGCCGGTGAACTTCGGGATAAAGGTTGCGCCATGAATATGGTAGGCGGGGATATGATGAGCGGGTTGTTGCTACTGTTGGCGATAGGGTTGTGGTTCTGGTTCGACAGCCTGAGTGCGCTGGAGCTGGCCCGAAATGCGGGGCGGAAGGCCTGCATCAAGGAGAATCTGCAGTTTCTTGATGACACGGTTGAGCGGATCGGACTATCGCTGGTGCGAGATGATAGCGGACGCCGCGTAATGCGACGCACGTATCGTTTTGAATTCAGCGAAACCGGTAATTCCCGGCGCGAAGGTCAATTGATCCTGACCGGTAAGCGCATCGAATCGTTAACGCTGGAACCTTATCAAACATGGGATGAGCCGGGGCAAATACTGGATGAGCAGGGACATGTATTGAATGAGCAGGAAGTTAACCGTTTGCCCTGATTTGATCCAAGAGCAATCAGCGTCGTTTCAATAGAAAGATATTTTCCTGTAGGCGTTCAATGCCGCGCTGCTGAAAACGGGGATTTTCTGCGAGGGCATCCTTTTGCGCGAGCAACTGTATTTCGGCGTATTGGCTGTATAGCGTTTCGACCTCGCTTACCGATACGGCAAATGGTGGCCCCGGCATTTGTTCCTGAGGATAGTCAAAGGCAATAAGCAGGATAGCGGTGCCAGCGGGCAACATGTCCATAAGTTGTCTGGCATAACGTTCGCGCATTTCTGGCGGCAGCGCAACAAGAGAGGCGCGATCATAAACCGCATTAACCTGAGCCATCTCAGCCGCGCTCAGATCAAAAAAATCACCGCACAAGATATGGATTTCATTCGCCGTATATTGATCGAATTGTTCGTGTTTGATTATTTCGGCGGCAAGTTTGTTTTCTTCGAAGAAAGCACTTACTGCAACCGGACTCAACTCTACGCCCAATACCGGATGCCCCTGATCGCGTAACCACAACATATCCAGACTCTTGCCGGATAACGGCACAAACACGGCATCTCCCGCCCGCGCCCCCAGTTTTTCCCAGTATTGAAGCAAATACGGGTTAATTTCATTCTGATGGAAGCCGATCTCGTCCCTGTCCCAACGTTCCAGCCAAAAGTCTTTTTTCATTTTGTAATTCAGAGTTAAATCCGCCGTTTATTATCTTCAGTCATAGTTTAGCCTGACTTGATAGTTTTTTGTTTAGGTGAATTCAATGAGATATGTTATTTTTCAGTAAGATTTATTTGATTTTATATGTAACAACAAGCTCAGGATGGTTTGCAAGCATGAGTTATCCCGTGATCAATATTTATTGGTCATTTGAAATTAGGCGATTTACATGAGATTTTTGATTTTACGTACTGTTGTTACAAGTGTTTTGTTTGGTTTTTCAGTAACTGTGTTGGCCGAATCATTTTCTGAAGAAGATGATTTGGCGCTGGTTTATGGTGATAAATCCAGTATCAGTATTGTTACTGGTAAGCGGCAGAATATTCAGCAAGCTCCGGCTGTTGCAACGGTTATTACCGCTGAGGATATAGCGGCGATAGGTGCTACAAAATTGGATGACGTGCTGGAAACCATTCCTGGAATGCATGTGTCTCGCGCATCCATTCGTTACGCGCCGCTATATATCATGCGAGGTATTGGAGGCGGGAACCAAACTTCCCCGCAAATATTGATGTTACAAAACGGTATCCCCATGACTACGATGTATAACGGGGATAGAGGATCTGCTTGGATAACTGTACCGCTTGAAAATATTGCTCGAATTGAAGTCATCAGGGGGCCGGGTTCTGCGCTTTATGGTGCTGATGCTTATTCGGGCGTTATTAATATTATTACCAAAACGTCACAGGATATTTCAGGGGGACGATTCGGTGTTCGTGTCGGCTCATTCAATACTCAGGACATTTGGGGACAATATGGTGGTGAGTGGGGCAGTGTAAATGTTGCGAGTTATTTGAGCGTTGGTAGAACAGATGGCATCAGCAATAGCATTGCATATAAAGGACAGATGCCGGGGCCGGTAAATACCGGTTATGACTCGGTTGATGGCAATCTTGATTTCTCCAAAGATAAATGGCGTATGCGTGCCAGTTATAAATTACGCGATAACTTGCAGACTGGAGCGGGTATTTCGTCTGCTTTGGATCCGGGGAGTCTGGGGAAGGCTGAAAATATCACCGGTGATCTGTCATGGAATGATCCCGATTTTAGTGAAAATTGGGGCTTTGACGCTACCGCCAGTGTACTTCACTATGTTTTTACCTATCCGACAAATATTATGCTGCGCCCACCGGGAACGGTAATCGGCGGGGTGGCCTTTCCAAATGGATTGATTGGTGGGCCGAATCAGTGGGAGCGCCAGTTTAGGTTTTCTACCAATGCTGCCTATACAGGCATTGAAAAGCATAATGTGCGTGTCGGGGTGGGGCACGATATTCTTGATTTATATAAAACCAGAACGATCAAGAATTACATGCTCAATGCAGCAGGTGTGCCTGTTAGTCCCGGCCCTGTTCTCGACTATACGGCGATTCAACCGCACATACTGCCAAATTTGCGCAAGGTTGATTATATTTATGCTCAGGATGAGTGGAATATCATGTCTGATTGGGCACTTACTGCAGGACTGCGACACGATCAATATTCTGATTTTGGTGCGACGACTAACCCGCGTTTGGCATTGGTATGGGATGCCAGTATTGACCTTACCGTGAAATTACTCTACGGAACAGCCTTTCGTGCACCTTCTTTTAATGAGCAGTATGGCCGTAATCCGGTTGCCAATGGTAATCCTTTTTTACAACCAGAAACCATTAAGACATTTGAAGCTGCTATGTCATGGAAATCAAGCCAGAATACGCGAGTAAATTTGAATTTATTTGATTCCAGTATGAAAAATATTATCCGTCTGGTACCTAATATTGCGCCTACTCCAGGTTCAACCTATGCAAATGCGGACGTGCAACATGGACAAGGCATGGAGTTGGAAGGGGTATGGGATTTTAGTCGTACTCTTCATTTGACAGGGAATTATGCATACCAGAAGACCATCGATGCGACTACGAATCAGGATGCGGGTTATGCGCCTCGTCATCATCTCTATGCCCGTGCTGATAAGAGTGTTTATGGTTCGTGGTTATTCAGTTTGCAGGTTGATTGGGTTGCTGACCGGATGCGTGCTTTTGGTGATGCACGTCCCCGAATCGCCGATTATCAGACTGTAGATATTGCATTGCGCAGTAACGCTGGAAAGAACCAATGGGAGTTAAGTACGGCCATTCGCAATTTGTTTAATACGGATGTTCGTGAGCCAAGTATTGGCAGCACTGCCGGTAGCTTGATACCTAACGATTTGCCTATGGCATCACGTTCCATTTATTTCCAGGCTGTTTATACGTTGTGATGGTGATTTGCCTGAATCCAATGTTTTTTGCGAGCTGCAGCCAGCAGGCTTGCCTGCTCAAGCCGATTTGCAGATTAAATCGCTAGGGTAAGATTCAAAAGTTGTTGTATTGAAGCTGGATATAAAAAGCGCGACCGGCAAGCGGAAGATCGGAAAACATTTTGGCGGCTTTGAATGTGGGTTCCCTGCGGTCACGATTGAACAAGTTAGTGACGATGGCATTGCTTTCCCAACCACCGGCAAATATTTCGCGCCGCAGATTTAAATTTACGGTGGTGTAATCGGGGATTAGGGGGCGAACATCACCCGGTTCACGCATACGTCCCGATATATTGTTAAGTATGACTCCCAAATGCCACTTTGGAACAAAACGCCAATCCATTTGGGCGAAGAGTTGTCTATGTGGCGCCATGCCTGCATCCATCCCTGTAGTTTGGTCTTTGGAGTGTTGGATTGAAATGTTGCCGCTCAACCGCAGGTTGCTGGTTGCATCAAATGTTGTTTCAAACTCAAAACCTTGTCCGGTTTGCCCGCCGCTATTTTGATACAGAGTACCTACGGGCAAGATAATGTTACGCATGTGGTACTGGAATAAATTCAGGTCGGTTTTCAGTCGTGATATGGGTTGCCAGGAGAATGCTAATTCATCGGTGGTGATCGTTTCCGGTTTTAAATTGGAATTTCCTAGGGCTGACGGATTGTTAATGGCATAAAGTTCGGTAAATGAAGGCGCTCTAAAAGCCGTTCCATGCATGGCTTTAATTATTAGATTGTAGGAGGCATCCCACACCAGAGCCAAACGTGGATTAGTGGTTCCTCCAAAGTCGGAGTAGCGGTCATGTCGTATTCCCGCTGTAAACGTCCAGTCTTGGGAAAAACTCCATTCATCTTGGGCAAATAGATAGGCTAGATTGCGTTTGTGCGGCATTATATAGACCAGCGCAGGGTTGCCGGTCGCATCTATAAGCCCTTGTGGAAGAGGGGCGAACGTCGGGCTGTAGTTTTTGCTTTCCTGTGCGGCATACATGTCTTCGACTCGATAGCCGGTACCGATGCGTATACGGTGATCATAAATGCCCGTATAGACCGCAGAAACGCTGGCATGGCTATGCTGTTCGGAATGTCCGGGGTTGCCAATCATTCCAGCAGAGCCAACAGGAAAGCCTGGTATGACCCCTGCTGGAAATAAGGTGTAGGTCGGGTTGGCCGGTGTGTCCTTGATGTCGTAGTAACCGATCACGCCGGAGACATCCCAATTCGGCAGCCAGTCAGCTTTTTCATAACTCGCATCCAGATAAAGCCGGCTCGGGTGAGTGCGAGCGTTAGGGTCGAGTACGGCGGCAAGTCCTACGCCGCTGCTCAATTCACGTTGCTGGTAGGCAGCGCGTAAACGCCAAGCTTCATAAGAGAGATCCAGACGTGCATCAACGGATTTTTTTTGTTCATTGACCGGACCGGAAGCGCCAATGGCATCTTTCAGAATAATTCCCTTTTGTCCGTCGGTATTGCCCGCTCCCAAATAAAAAGCCGCATCCAGTATACCCATTGTGCCGCCATGTTGTATCCAGGCTTCTTTGGTGTTGAAGCTGCCTGCACGTATGCCGTATTCGGTGCCGTTAATCTCGATTGCCGTCTTGGTGATGATGTTGATTACACCGGAAAAGGCATCAGCACCGTACAGTGCAGAGCCAGGGCCACGAATTACTTCGATGCGCGCCACGTTTTCAAGCGGCATGCCGCCCCAGAGTTGGCTGCGATTGCCGGAAAATACATTTGTAATTGGAATGCCATTTACCAGCATTAATATCTGCGGGTTTTGTCTGGTGTAGATGCCACGGATACTATAGATTGGATTTGAGGCTAAGTTATTCATTGAAACATGCAATCCAGGAACAGATTCCAGAATTTGCTCAAGCCCTGTCGCTCCCATGGCCTTGATGTCGCGGGAGGTGATTACGGTGGCGCTGGAGGGGGCGCGATTGGTAGCTTGCCGGCTGCCGGTGGCAAGGCTGACGAGGGCGTTCTCACCATAGGAAAGAGCTAGGTCTTCTTCCTCGGTAGTTTGCGCTGCGGTCATGCCAGAATAAACCAGAGTCAGAAATATACCGATAGTCAGATGATGAAATGCAACTCGCAAAGTAATATTGCTCCCGTTGTTATTAGCCGTCTTGCTGTTTATTTTTGAAGTATAGAGCTACTTGGTTTTTTTGCTTTTGGTGAAGTATACAATACTGGCGAATGGGATATTCGAGTGTTTTGTTGCAGCTTGGGCGTTGTTCATCATCCCAATTTATTTATAAAGCTGCATTTCAGAGTTCAATCCGCCTATAATTTATCAATTAACGTGTTTCATAAGGAATGCAGTACTGCTGACGGTAAGGTTGCATTAATGAATCAATTTCTTCCGTCGTTGTGCCAAAGTCTTCAAGTTTGTAGCGATGACCGGAGTGCAGGCCCTCACGTTCGCTGTTGCGGAGCCAAGACTCCATAGATCGTTCGGTTTCTACTGTATATTCCATATCTGTAAAATTATATATTTTGCGCATGACCGAACGCCAGTCCCGATTCATGTCTTCGTAATAAACATCCATTTGTTGTGAGGAAGGGATTATTTTACGTATCTCCATGCAACGACTCGCCATTTTTTCACATAATGTCAACCAGACATTTTTAATGGTGTCGCGTAAGGGAAGGTCGGTGATCTGGTAGGAAAAGTACCACATCAGGGACATAGTGGAAGGCACGGTTTTAAGCGGGTCACGGTGAATAAATATCAGTTTTGCATCTGGATATACTTTCATTAGTACATCCAGATCCAGCATATGTTGAGGTGTCTTCATAATCCAGCGTTTGTTTGGGGTGTTGTTGCTCCATGAAATCAATTTCATTAAATTGGCCATGTAGACGTAGGCTGAGGTTTTGTCATAACCGAGATACCACTCGTGGTAGCCGCGCAAACCCCACGCCGATAGACCGCAAAAGGAGTGATTTATAAGTAGTATTTCTTCTTCTGCCCAGTCTGTATTCATGGGATGCGCCATATAGGCACCCGGATTGAGGCGCCGCCCGGTTTCAATTAACTTTCTTGTTTCTTCACGTCGTTCAGCCTTGCCGTAGTCGGGCTGATCCATTCGCGGAGCGGGGTTGAAACCTTCCCATGCCTTAAGATATTGCAGGCGTGAGTCGGTGGATAGTAAACGTTGCAATCGTGTTGTCCCCGACCGACCCAGTCCTGCAACAACGATAGGTGCGACGATTTTCTGTTCAAGAATTTCCGGGTGCTGTTCAAAACAGGCCTGAGCCCATAGCCTGTTTTTAAGTGAGCGCATCACTCTTTTTTTTACGGACAGACGTCCGAACGGATTGAGTTGTGTTTCGTTTTCTAAATGATATAAAAACTGATGCAAGGCAGGCAGAAAACTCTCGTCGCCAAAGCGATTCAGCCCTGTTTCAAGACGAGCCTGATGAACTAAAGAGTCCACGGAGAGATCGATTTTTGCCAGACCAATGGTGTTCAACATACGAGAGATCATGTTGAATAATTTAACCATTAAGGGCTGGTAGTCAGAACTGGGTTTGGTATCCATCTGTGTCGAGTAAGATTGCTTTGGGTCAGAGGATAGGGAGGCTAGTACCCCCATCAACCACAATTTCGGTTCCAACGACATAGGAGGAGTCATCTGATGCAAGGAATAATGCGACGTTGGCGACTTCTTCGGGTTCACCAAAGCGGTTCATGGGTGATTTGCGTATGAAATTTTCTCGTACGTTATGTATGGTTTCTTCTGACCATCCCCAGCGTTTGCCAAAGTTCAGGGTATTGATCGGCCCTGGGCTTACTGCATTGATGCGTATGCCGCGCTGGATTAATTCCATGCTTAGTGTTTGAACCAGTGAACGTTGTGCTGCCTTGCAGGCTGCATACACACTGAAATTAGGCGAACCCCTTTGATTGGATATCGAGGTGGTTATTATGACGGATGCCTTGGGGGAAAATAGTGGCAAGGCTTTTTGTATCGTAAAAAAAGCGCCCTTGAAGTTGGTTGCATTGATTGCATCAAATTGTGCTTCATTGATCTGTTCAAAGGGCAGTGGTTGTGAGAGTCCTGCATTGATCATCAAAATATCCAATTGACCAAATTGAGACTGGATTTTCTGCATGGTTCGTTCTATGTCATCAAGTTTGCTCGCGTCACTTTGTAAAACCAGTGAGTCGTTCCCCAGCAACAATTGTGCATGAGCCAGACTTTCAGGATTTCGCGCGGTAATAGCAAGACGTGCCCCATGTTCATGGAATAACTTTGCAGTGGCCAGCCCTATCCCGGCACTGGCTCCGGTGATCAGGGCGGTTTTCCCCTTTAGCCTTTGTAAATTGTTGTTACTGTGGATATTTGAGTGCGGAGTGTCCATTATGCTATTACAGAAATAATCTGAAAATAATTGTGGGGTGGATTCGATATTTATCGATTTTCATACGGAATAGCGTAGCGATCACGATAAAATTTCATTCGATTATCGATTTCATCATTGCTGGTTCCGAAATCTTCGAGATTGTAGCGATGACCCGAGTGGTATCCCTTGCGTTCACTGTTAACAAGCCATGCATTCATGGCGCTCTCTGTTTTGCTGGTGAAGGGCATGTCGATGAATTGGTATATATGCTGCATAGATTTTCGCCAATCGTGATTGATGTCTTCGTAATAAATATCCAGTTGCTGTGTAGCGGGGATACTTTCACGAATACGGATGCAGCGGCGGCTCATTTCTTCTGACAGGTTTAGCCACATGTCTCTTATGTGAGCACGGCAGGGAATATCGGTGTTTTGTACGGCATAATGCCACATCAGAGACATCAGGGAACCTGCCGTTTTGATTGGATCACGGTGGGTAAAGATCAATTTTGCATCGGGGAATGTTTTAATCAGTACGTCCAGATTCAGCATGTGTTGAGGGTTTTTGATTATCCATCGTCTGTCTTCCGGGTCGCCTCGCGACCAGGAAACCAGTTTCATCATGTCTGCCAAGTCGTTGTAGGCGCTGCTTTTGTCCATATCAATGAACCGTTGATAGTAGTCCGTGACATTGTATAGGCCCAGTGTTGACATGCCGCAGAACGAATGATTCAGCAGTTGGCTGTCCTCCTCGGGCCAGTCTGCATCCATGGGGTGTGCAATACGCGCCTCGGGATTGATTTGCTGCCCTGTATCAAGCATTTGCTTTGCTTCGGCATGTCTGGCTATCAGGCCTGAATCAGGCTGATTTAATCTGGGTGCGGGGTTGATACCTTCCCATGCCTTCAGGTGTTGCAGCTGAGAATCGGAAGCCATCATGCGTTGCAGTCGTGTGGTTCCAGAGCGGTGGGGGCCGATGATGATGATCGGTGATTTGATTTTTTGCTGTTGAATTTCGGGGTAAGCCTCAAAGCAGGCGTTTGCCCAGAGTCTATTTTTAAGTGTTCTGAGAGTGCGTGCTCTTGCGGTGTATCGCCCAAATGGATTGAGTTTGGCTTCATTTTCTAGGGCATCAAGAAGAACGCGCATGGCTGGGAGAAAGCGTTCATTCCCGAAGCGAACCAATCCGGTTTCTTCTCTTGCTTTGGAAATCAGATTATCTTCGGTCAGATCCAGCGTGACGGAATTATTTTCCAGATTAAATTTCTTGACTATCGACGAATGAAATTGCGTACTGGGTTTGTCATCCATAGGAACTTTCGGCATGAAGCAGGTTTAGTACGCAACTTTAAAGTAACGGTCAGTTTCCAAGCAGGTATGTCGCTTGTAGCCACAAGGAGCGCGGAGCCATCGGAACATCGTTGGGCAGGTTGCTGGTAGGTAAGGTAGGCGATAGTGCGGATCCGTAGAGGCTGGGTTCAAGCACGCTTGCATTTAACAAATTGCGAATGGAGGCAGAAAAATTCCAGTGGTTATTTTCTGTTGAGCTGCGAACAGTCAGGTCAACAGTGGTGTAATCGGGTATTTGAGGGCGTGTATCAAGAACTGCGCGTTTGCGATCCATGACATGATTGATTTGAGTGCTGGTAATCCAATTGCCGAGGAAACGCCAATCGCCGCGCATATAGATGCGATGGTGTGGCACATATCCGGCATCCTGATTGGTAGCATCGTCGATGGATTTTTGATAGGAATAATTAGCTGTAATGCGGGTGGTGCGGCTGGTATCCCATGTGGCTTCAACTTCCATGCCGCTGCCATGTTGTGTACCCGTATTTTGGAATGTGCTGCCAGTTCCGGGAGTAGGGTTGGTCACGGTACGAATAACGCTGGCCATGCCGTACCGAAATAAATTCAGATTAATCTTTGTATTCATTGATGTCTGCCATGAGAGTGCGGCTTCAAGTGTCTTGATGGATTCAGGTTTTAGTTTCGGATTGCCATTGGAAACTGGGTTGATCCCATATTGCTCCGTAAACGAGGGGGCGCGGAATGCTTCGCCGTAGAGCAGCTTCGCCGTCAGGTCAATGTTGGCATCCCATACTACGGCCAAGCGCGGATTGGTGGTGCTTCCAAAGTCTGAATAACGGTCATGGCGTACGCCAGCGGTGAGAGTCCAATCCTGTGCAAAATTCCACGCATCCTGTACAAAAATATAATCAATCTTGCGTTGCTGGGGTAGCAGGTGTGCATTATTGCCAAAGTAATATGTTAATGGTGCCGGAATGGGGGCGCCGGCTGGGCTTAGTACATAATTTTTTAAAGTGGATGTTTTGTAGATATTCAAGTCATCATGACCCAGTCCGGCGCGCACGGTATGATCAGTCAGTCCGGAGAAAACGGCAAAACCCGATGTTCTGATTTGACGCTCCTGTCTGGAGGGAGAACCTATCATACCGTTGGGGAAGAGTGACGGGCCAAATTTACTGCCGGGAGGCGATAGTTGCAGATATTCCTGTTCCGAATAATGTAAAAGACTCGCGTTAAAACCCAATTCCCAATTTTGAGAAAATTGCGGATCATTCCAGCTCAGATCGCTTATGAAGCGTTCGCCCCGATTCTGGCCTACAGGATCCAGCGCGGAGGAGACACCTGTGCCGGTTCCCAGATTGTCACGCAGCTTGTAACTGTTGCGAAAATTCCATTTGCTATATCGAAAATCCAGACTGGCATCGACAGCGTCATATCCGGTATTTACGGAGCCGGGGGCAAGTGAGGCGGCAGTGGCGAATCGAATATCGCGTAACTTTTGTGCATCGGTGGTAACGATTTGCTTATGGCCGGATGTGTTGCCGATATTCAGATAAGCGACCATATCAAGGTCGCCCCATTGACTGCCGTGTTGAATCCAACTGTTTTTGCTATTGAACGATCCTCCGCGAATGCCGAATTCAGTACCTTGAATATTGCCCGCCGTTTTGGTGATGATGTTGATTACACCGGAATAGGCATCGGCACCATACAGGGCCGATCCCGGTCCACGGATAATTTCGATGCGAGCAACGTCTTCCAAGGGTTGACTTCCCCAAACCTCGCCCTTGTCGCCACGGAATAAAGTTTTAATGGGAATGCCGTTTTGCAGTATTAATACTTGTGGGTTGGTTGGATTTCCGTTTATGCCGCGAATTTGATAGACGGAGAAAGAGCGGGTGCCTGCATTGGAAACATGAATTCCGGGTATGCTTTCCAGCGCCTCATCAAGGTCTTTTGCACCCATAGTAGCTATTTCTTCGGCCGTGATCACGGATGCGACAGAGGGGGCGCGGCGTAAGGTTTGTTGGCTGCCGGTAGCAATGGAGATGTAAGAGGTGTCGCCATAGGCAAGCGCCAAATCCTCTTCCTCGGTTGTTTGCGCAACAGATATGTTCGTCCAACTGAGTGTCAAAAATATCCAGAAAGATAATTGATGAGGTTTAAGCTGCATATTGTTTTTCCTCCCGGTGGTTCTGTTGCAATATCTTTATATATTATCTTGTGATTTTTCGTGTTCAGTTGAAATCACAACGTTGGCTTAAAGCCTTTTTAACAAAGTATATATGATTGCCAGTTGGTTTACTTGGTGGATTGCCTAGGCCAGGGTCTCTTTTCAACGCCTTCATAGGTAATTGCATCGCACGGGGTTGGAAATAGCGTGCCTTCCGGCTTTTCTGACGCTTCTATCCAGCAGGGGGGCATGCCGGCAAGAAACATGGGGATGCGGAAGATATGGAATTCGCGAGGTGATAATCCCATATCTGCACAAAGTGAGGCCGTCATGCCGGCATAATTCATGCGCAAATTGGATTTGCCCATGTCGAACAAAATTTTTTCGACTTCAAATGCCATTTGGAAATGTGTACCACGATTCAGCCCTTGTTCTTCAGCAATACCGGCAAGCCAAGGTAGGCGTTCGTCGCATGAGTCGATAGGTCGCCCATAGCCATAGATGTAATTGGACTTCAGTTCGGTTTCAATAAAATTACGTAGATTTTGACCGGAAGAAATGGCTTTTTGTGCGCGTAAAAAAAAATCTATGGCACGTAGGCCGGGGCCTCCGCCATAGATACGTGCTTCGGAAACGGCAAGCGCGGCGGCGATTCCTTGTGCAGGTGTGCTGCGAGCGCTACCCGCCAGGGCTGCGACACGATTATTCCAGATGCGTGCATCCGGGTAACTTGTAAGCACCCAGATAGTATGGAGTAATCTGACTTGCTGGGGTGTAAAACGACGTCCGGTAATACCGAAAATGTATAGTTCCATCCAGTCGGCGTCACGCAAATCCTGATGCAAGTCCAGACCGCGAAATACTGCTCGTGTGCCAGGCCAGCAAGCACCCACTCTGGTTCGTAGTATGCCAGCATGCGCAGTTAATAATTTCGGATTATTCATGGTTGCTCTCTGGCGGCAGGGTCATCCTGAAGTTCCACAGGATAGAAGGGGAACTGTTTGTAACCGTTGCGTTGTTGTTCCAGTGCATGTGCGGCCGCACCCGGCAGGCGTAGCAATAGAAATAGCATTTCACCTTCTTCGGGGCTGAAGCCCAAGTCCAGGAAAGTTGCAGCCGCAACTCCGCAAATATCAAGCGGGAGTCCAACGATATTTTCCAATTCCTTGTATCGTAACTGCAACCAGTTTATAAATGGAGTGGAGCCAATGTTGGCTAGAGTTTCAAGGAGTTGACGTACACTGGTCGCTGTAGTTACGCCATAGGGGTCGAAACCCGGCGGATGTTCGCGGTCAGGCCAGATATCCACGGCATGGTCTTTTGATTCTGGCTGACTGCAAGTATGCCATGACTCAATATGAGTACCTAAACGCTTCCAGTCAGTCATGGCATCAAATACTTCACGTGCACCCCGATTGCGTCCTGCGCCAACGGAAAGTGCAGCTATCAGCACGGCGGCGGCACTGGACCCGCCTACGCCGCCGCACATGGCTGCATGGATTGACGGGTCGCGTGGGCCGGGGTTGGCGAGAGCGACTGCCAGTGCCTCCAGCATGTCGAGTGCGGCGGTATCTGGTAACTCGTCACGAAATAGCAGAACCAGCATTTCGATCCAGCGGGTCTTGCCTACCATTTGACCGAAGACATCATAGCCCCGGCAATAGGCTGTGCGCGTCGCAAACGGGTTGTCTGGCTCGGGTTCTTCGTGCCAGATGCGAGTGTGGATTGTTTCGGTACTCATTCCAGCGTTCCCAGCGTTTTCATTCGCAGCACCATGGGTGGAACTTCTTCGCCGTCGATTCGCACGTCAAGTAGCGTCGGTTGTTTGCTTTGCAGGATTGCATCAAAGTCAAGAGCATCCAGCTCTTGAGGGGTGCGGATCAGATAACCGGAAATTCCCATGGATTGTGCCAGTTTGTAATAATCGATTTGAGGCAATTCATATCCTATGGGCTCTGCCTGTGCAAGGCGTTGTCCATGTTTGACCATACCTAGTGCGCTATCGTTAAGTAGTACGAAAACAACAGGTAAAGATTCCGTTATCGCAACAGTGATCTCCTGTCCACTCATTAAATAGGCACCGTCTCCGGTAATGCAGACCACCGGGCTATTCGGATTGGCTCTTGCGACACCAATGGAAGCGCCGATTGCCCAGCCCATCGGACAAAAATCCATCAGCACAAGTAACCAGCTTGCATTTCTTGAACGTTGTTCATGTGTTTGTCTGGCGGGGTGGCCGGATTCGTGTTGATATTCGGGTTGCAGGTAATGTGAGGTCCATACCATGCTGTTCCCGGAGTCGGCCAGAAAACGGGTGTCTGGTGTGCAGCGTTCAGACAGTGTTTTCATGAGTCGTTGCGGTTTGATCGGACTGGCTTCGGACTGGTAGCTTTCGGGTGATAGTAGTGTTACGCCCCCTTGCCACTTATTCTGCTCCTTGAATTTCGTATCGAAACTTCCGAAACGTGCCGGTCTAAGCAGCCCAATCAAGTGTTCGCATACAGTGCGAATATGGCCGCGTACATGGAGTGCAGCCATCGGTGATCGCATTAAATTCTTTTCGGAGTTATCAATGTGAATCAGGCGGTTGTTAAGTAGGGTGCCGCACCAGCCACTACTGACAAACTCGCCGAATCCCGTACCAAAAGCAAGAATCAGATCTGGAGTGTTGAGTAACAGGGCATTTGCACTTTCGTGCCCGCCGAAGCCGAATACACCACAATAGGCTGGGTGATGGGGATTAATGAAACCTTTTGCATCCGGTGTGGTGATAAACAGGGAGCCAGTTAACTCAACCAGCTCCATGATTTTATCGATGGCTTTGCCGCAAGATGCACCGATAAGAAAAACGCTATGAGGTGTCTGACGAAGTTTGTCATAAAGCTGTTGAACGGTGCTTTCATCAATCAGACTGGGTTCGTGACTGAGTAAGGCTCCAAGATTATAGCTGGGGACATCAATGGGGGCCGCGCTACGTTGAATATCCAGTGGGATTGCCAGATGAACTGCACCGCCGGGAGCCTGAAACGCTGTTAATAACGCATTGGTCAATTTGCGTTCAAATTGACTGATATGCGAAATAATTGCGTTGTAACGAGTGCAATGCTGAAACATCGCAACGGCGTTGATGCTGGACTCGGATGATTCTTGCAATGCACCTCTGCCAAACGAAGGCAGTGCAGGTAGTCCACTGATTGCCAATAAACGAATATTGTTGTCGTGGGCGCATGCTACGCCAGTGATCATGTTGGTAGAGCCGGGGCCGGACGTAGTACAACATACGCCCAGACGACCCGTTTCACGGGCATAACCATCGGCCATGAAAGCGGCTCCGGTTTCGTGTCGTGCTACAACGGGTCGCAAGCCGCCACGTCGCTGGCTGCGGGCCATGGCATTAAACAGAGGTTCGATCGCTCCTCCCGGCACACCGAATACGTACTCAACACCGATCTGTTCCAGATAGGCAACCAGTAAGTCGGCGACTTCAAACTGTTTAATTGGCAGGCCATCTGTGCATGGGGTTATATTTTGATTGTATGGAAGCGCAATATTCGATCTCAAGACATCATCCTTGTAATGTGATTGATTATTTTAGTGAATGCCAGTTAGTGATGTTGAATTTAAAAAGACGTGATTGATGTAATCTGTAGCAAGCCCCATGCAGATTCCCTTTAATTTATCATGGGTAACGTTGTGATGGGGAGATTCATGACTGTCCTGAAAGATTACACACGAGTTATTTTGGTTTGCGTTATACAAGGTTTGTCAGCAGCATATTTATATGTAGATGATTCCGGTTGTATATTAAAGTCTTGCTGAGAAAGTCGTTTGAGTGAGAGTGGTTTTTATTCGTCAGTCTGGTATAGAATGGTGCCGGATTTTTGGGTAGATAAGTGTCGCGCTATGTTGTTTATATAAATTTTGCAGAGTGAAATAAAGCCAAATAAATGAAAATATACCCGCCTTTTTTATCGTTTTACTCTGTATTGTCTGCGCATCGACGGGATGGGATGAGTGTCTGGCTGCGGGTTGCTTTGTTGTCAATAGTGATAATTTCTCCCGCGTTTGCCATGAAAACGCATTCACCGACCTCCTTTATTACCAATAAATCAGTATGCAAAGATTGTTCAAGCAGCGAATTGGTTATGGATTCGCTATTGGCTTCACATCCTGCCCCCGCATTGATTCAGAATAAATATTCAGCAGTTTTGGGTGCGCTGGAGGCTTCTCCGGATGTAGCGGTTTTCCCTATTTGGGTTGCCGGCCCGGTTGTCGCGTCTGCCTCTGCAAATTTACGAAATAAATTTGCTCAAGCAGGTGAGGGGGGTATTGCAGTTCTGTATCCTGACATTGGTGAACCCTATCGCAGTATTTTTACGCAGATTATTGATGGCATAGAAGAAAAGGCCAAGGGGCGCGTTACCAATATTGCAGTCGGTTCCAATGTGGATGCGGCCGAATTAAATAACTCCCTGCGTCGCAAGGATACCAAGGTGGTCATTGCCCTAGGGCGGCAGGGGATGAAAGCCGCTTCCGCACTGGACAAAAAAATAGGTGTGGTGGTTGGCGGGGTGTTAACTTCTCAGGAAGCCGAATCGCGTCATTTTCAGATAAATAGTTTGTCACCCGATCCGGCATTGTTGTTTTCGCGCCTTAAATCCATGATGCCGCACGCGAAACGGATTTTCGTTGTTTATGATCCGCGACAGAATACCTGGATGATACGGCTGGCGAAAGAAGCGGCACGTACGCAGGGGATAGAGCTTGTGACTTTCGAGGCCCAGGATTTGCGTAGCGCTATGTTTGCGTATCAGGAAATAATGTCGGCTGTCGATAGTCGTCAGGATGCAATCTGGTTGCCGCAGGATTCCACTACGGTGGAAGATAGTCTGGTATTGCCTATGGTATTGCAGGAGTCATGGAAGCGTAATCTGGCTGTTTTTTCCAGTAGTTTCGGTCATGTAAAACGGGGGGTGTTATTTTCGCTTTATCCTAATAATCTCGAATTGGGTCGGTATCTAGCCGGTTCAGCACTCGGATTTATGGCTTCCGGTGGAAATGATGAAGCCAGTCTGTTTCCGCTGCGTGAGGTGTTGATGGCAGTTAATCTGCGTACGGCTAAACACCTTGATATTAATGCCAGTCGAGCGCAGGGGTTTGACATGGCATTTCCAGAGCAATGAGGATTCTAAATTTATGAAAAATAAATTTGTTTCCTTATTTCAAAAAATTTCATTCCAGAGGCAACTGGGTATTACGGTTACGCTTGGAATTCTTTGTCTTGCATTGTTTTCTTCGCTGGTGGGGTCGTGGCAAGGTAACGAGCGGGTGCGGCATGATGTTGTCGAACAGGGGCAGCTCATTACCGAAAATCTGGCACGCCAATGTGCGCTGGCATTGATATATGCTTCTGCTGATAATGCCAGCGAGGCGGTCAATGCCACCATGGTTTTCCCTGGTGTGATCGGAGTTGAGATTCGAGATGTTAACGGGAAGGTGTTGTTGAAACGCGGGGAATTCAGCTACGCCGAATTTATGGAAAAGGATAATAATCCGAACCGCGGTTTACAAGCCGCTGCCATGCTCAGTTCGGAAAGCCCTAAGGCCTGGCATTTCGCGGCGCCAGTCTATTCCCAGCCTTCCGAGGAATCGCCATTTAGTGAGGCCGCGGCAGCTGAATTTCTCGGTAATGTTTCGGTGGTGATGAGCAAGGAAGCGTTGACCCGAATGACTTCCGATATTTTTGTTACCAATTTGACCACCTCGTTTTCTTTCGCATTGTTATTCCTGTTTTTGATTCGATTTCTTACCCGAAATATGGCTAAGCCGCTCAATCAATTATCCGAGAGTATGGGGCGTGCGCAAAACGGGGAATTGCAGGTGCGGGCACAGCCGGGTGGTCCCAAGGATATTGCCGCGATGGCACATGCGTTTAACCGGATGATGTCAGTACAGGAAGAGCGTGAAGCGGCCTTGCGGATCGCGGCTATCGCCTTTGAGACTGACGAAGGGATGCTGGTAACCGATGAAAACGCAAAAATAATTCGCGTCAATCAAGCGTTTACCCGTTTGACCGGCTATAGCGCAGAAGACGTCATCGGGAAAAATCCTTCCATGCTTGGTTCGGATCGTCAGGATGCGCTTTTCTATCAGAATATGTGGGAAAGTCTGCATCAGAATAAAAGTTGGCAGGGTGAAATCTGGAATCGTCGACAGAATGGCGAGGCTTACCCCGCATTGTTGAGCATTACGGCTGTGGTCGGTGAGGGTGATAAAGTCACCAATTATGTTGGCGCCTTTGTCGATTTCACGGAGCGTAAGCAGGCTGAAAATGAAATCAATTTCCTGGCTTTTTACGATCAATTGAGTCAACTTCCAAATCGGCGTCTGCTGCTTGATCGTCTGAATCAGGCTGTCGTGACGGGTGCTCGCAACCAGACCGGTGGCGCACTGTTGTTTATCGATCTGGATAATTTCAAGACTCTGAACGATACCCGCGGTCATGCTGTCGGGGATTTGATGCTGGTTGAAGTGACATCGCGTTTACACCATTGCGTACGCGAAGGTGACACATTGTCGCGTTTTGGAGGTGATGAGTTTGTATTGTTGCTGGAGGATTTGAGCGCGGACAGGGCACATGCGGCAGTACAGGCTTTGAGTGTTGCAGAAAAAGTATTGGAAGTGCTCAGGCAGCCTTACATACTGGAGGGGAGTGAGTTTCACAGTTCTTCCAGTGTGGGCATCACTCTGTTTATCAACTATCGGGATAAGGTTGATGATTTGCTTAAACAGGCTGATACGGCCATGTATGAAGCCAAAAAAGCTGGCCGAAACACCTTGCGATTCTTTGATCCCTTAATGCAGGAAGAACTGGAAGTTCGAGCTCAGCTTGAAATCGGTTTGCGTGATGCATTAAGGGATAAGGAATTCCAGCTTTATTATCAGATGCAAGTTGATCATAACGGCAATATTTTAGGTGCCGAGGCCTTGTTGCGTTGGCAGCATCCGGTACGAGGCTTGATTTCTCCATTTAAATTTATTCCGTTGGCCGAAGAAACCGGGCTTATCGTGCCGATAGGTGCCTGGGTGCTGGAGACGGCTTGCATACAACTGAAAGAATGGGAGGCGGGTTCTCGTTCGCGCCATTTGCAGCTTGCGGTTAATGTGAGTGAGCGTCAGTTGAGACAGAATGATTTTGTGGAGCAGGTGCAAGAAATTATTACTCGAATTGGCATTAATCCGGCGCTGCTGAAACTCGAACTGACGGAGAGTATTGTTCTCGACGACGTTGCCGATACCATCGCCAAGATGAATGCGTTGAAACTTCTCGGTATCAGTTTTTCGCTGGATGACTTTGGGACCGGGTATTCATCGTTATCCTATTTGACTCAATTGCCGCTTAAGCAACTCAAGATTGATCAGTCATTTGTACGCCATATTGGCACCAAATCATCCGATGTGACTATTATTCAAACCATCATCGGCATGGCAGGCAATCTGGGTATGGAAGTCATTGCCGAAGGTGTCGAAACCGTTGAGCAGCGTGATTTTCTTGAACTTAACGGTTGTCTGCATTTCCAGGGATATTTGTTTGGCAGACCGGTTCCCGGTGATGAGTTTAATTCCTTGTTGAAATTGCATTAATGGAGTGGTGTTGAGCAAGGGTAATAATTTGATTTGGTACCTTTGCTTTGCAGTTTTATTCGCTGTACGGCTTTTGATTCGTCACTTTCAACTTCCCGCCCCGAGATTCTTGCCCAAACATTCGTATAAGTGGAGGCTTTTCGAGTCACAATCATTGCATGACGGCAGTAACTTGCATGGTGTTAATTCAGATGGTTAGTTAGCAGGGTTTCAATGTTGTTAGTGCCGTTGGTATTTTTTGATTTGTTGTGTTGGTATCTTGTTAAAAGATTATGACTAGGAGCGGGAAATGAGCTTATCGATTGACGTAAATTCATCGCCATCCAGGGTGCTGGCGGTGGATGATATGGCGACCAACCGCAAATTGCTCGGTTATGTGCTGAGATTACCTGAATATCAGATAACTGAAGCAAGCAGTGGTTTGCAGGCTCTCGAAATATTACGCCGCGAATCGTTTGATCTGGTATTGCTGGATGTGCTGATGCCCGGTATTGATGGCTTTGAAACCTGCCGCCGTATCCGCAATGAGCTAGGTTTGACATTGCTGCCGGTTATTATGGTTACCTCAATGGGGACACCGGATGATGTGGTCAAGGGTATGGATGTGGGTGCCACGGATTATGTCACCAAACCCTTCAATAGTATCGAATTGACGGCACGTGTTCGGGGCGCTATTGAACGCAAGCACCTGACGGATCGTCTCGATGATGCCGAAACCGTATTGCTCTCGTTGGGGCGCATGGTTGAGGCGCGTGATCACGATACCGGTGACCATTGTGATCGCCTTTCTCATACGGGTGTGTTGTTCGGCAAGGAATTGGGCCTGAACCATGATTATCTTGGTGCTCTGCGGCGCGGCGGAGTGTTGCACGATATCGGCAAGTTGGGCATACCGGACAATGTGCTGCTCAAGAAGGGCAAGCTGGATGCCGACGAATGGCAGATCATGAAGCAGCATACGGTCATCGGTGCGGCGCTGTGCAGTCCGTTGCGTACTATGCAGCTCACTGCCGAAATAGCGCGCTATCACCATGAGAAGTGGAATGGGACGGGTTATCCGGATGGGTTGAAAGGTGAAGAAATTCCACTGATCGCAAGGGTGTTTCAGATTGTCGATATTTTTGATGCTTTGTCCAGCGAGCGTCCCTATAAGCCCGCCTTCCCGCGTGAAAAGGTCATCCAGATTATGGAAGAGGAAACCGCTGCCGGGTTCTGGGATCCTCATCTGATGCCGGTTTTTCTGAAGATTGTTCGAGAGCGTCCCGATGTTTTGCAACGGCCTGATGAAATGAGCAGAGATCGTAGTGTAGGCGTGTTGGAAGATATTCAGCGCAGCGGTGTTATGGAATGGTATTCAAAGGACTAAGCCATGACTTCAGACCTCGAAACGGATTTTGAAAGTACACTTGTTCCGAATGCCAGTCAGGTCTTGTTGATCAAGATAGGTGAGGCGTTGGCCTGTATTGAACTGGCATATGTGGTACGCACGATTTCGCTGGTAAATATACAGTCAATGCCGGGTAGTGCATCGTATGTTGCGGGTATCATGAATTATGCAGGTATAAGTTTACCGGTGATTGATCTGGCGATACGTCTTGGTTTGCAGTCATTGCCCTACACGCTGGATACACCCATCATGGTATGTGAGTATGATGGACGGCGCATCGCGGTAATTGTCGAAGATATAGTCGGAATTCAATTTCTGAAGAATCAGGACAGGCAACTCGCCAGTGAGTTGAGTGGTTGCAGGGAAGCGTTTTTGGCTTCTGCGCATACCGATTTGGGATTGGCATTGTTACTGAATGTCTCCTGGCTGACCAACTCCAGTCTTTATCCGCCTGGTCATGAACAAGTGATTCAGGTTGAAGAAGCATGAGTGCAGGTGCAACAAATTGAATACCCATTCAAACTCATTCCGGCCATCCGATATTCAACAAAACACCCGTGCATCAAGCGTGTTAAATACCGTCACGGAAGAGGCGTTTTGCAGGTTGATTGCGCAGCGTACTGGTATCGTATTACAGGATCACCAGTTGTCTAATCTACGCGATACGGTGAACAAGGGATGCGAGCGTTTTGGCTATTCAGATGCAGAGCATTATCTTGAAGCATTGCAGCAATCGCAGAGTTTGACACCACCTCTTGAATACATGATCGCCGGTGTGACAGTCGGTGAAAGTTATTTCTTTCGTGATAACGAACAAATCGAACTATTGCGCCGCGAACTGCTGCCGGGGATGATTGCCGCCAGACGATTGAGTGGTAATTTGTCCTTGCGCATTTGGAGTGCCGGGTGTTCGCAGGGGCAGGAAATTTATACCATCGCGTTGATGTTGCATGAACTGATCCCGGATATTGATCAATGGCGCATTCATCTGCTGGGCACCGACATCAATGCCGAAGCCGTATCCAGCGCGATGCGCGGACGTTATACCGAGTGGTCGTTCCGCGTCATGCCCGAACAGGTTCGACATCGCTGGTTTGTTCCCGTCGGAAATGAGCAAGAGATTTATCCGCGTATCCGGAATATGGTGCGTTTTTCCTACCTTAACCTGACGGCAGATGCGTATCCCTCGATACTGGGCGAAACCAATGCGATGGATTTGATATTGTGCCGTAATGTGTTTATTTATCTGGATCGGGAGGCGGTGCAGCGCAGCATGGCGCAGTTTGCACAGTGTCTGGTCAATACCGGCGTGTTGATACTGGGCGCCTCCGATCCGATTTATTATCAGCATACCGGACTTGAGTTGGTGCAAAACAGACTGGTTGGTTATTTTCTCAAGCGGCAAGTCACTGAGACTGAGTTTTCTGTTAGTCGTCCGCTTGCTCCAATTTCTCCTGTTGCATCCAAGCCTCGTCCTGTTCAAGCAGATACGGCCAAGTCTATTGCGGGAATACTCCCTCGTTCACCAGTTCCGGCAACGCCTGCTCAAACGTTTGAATCCGCAAAGCAAGCCCCCCTATCGGACGAGATGAAGGCCATTATCAAATTATTGAATGCTTCAGACTGGGTAGGTGTACGGGATCGAGTAGAAACCGCCTGCCGTGAAGGGCGGGAAGACAGCGAGTTATGGCAACTCAAGGCCAAGGCACAGGCTAACCTCGGGCAGTTGGATGAGGCGCAGCAAGCCTGTGTGCGCAGCTTGCAACTGGACCCGGTTAACAAGCATACCTATTTGATGCAGGGATTGATCCTGTCGGAGCTGGGGCGGCAGGCAGACGCTGAAGCCGCTTTACGCAAGACCTTATTTCTGGATCATTCCTTTCTCGAAGCGCATTATGAATTGGGTATGTTACGGGTGCGCGCCAAGGACATCCCCGGTGCGATTAAAAGCCTGGAAAATGCGCTTAAACTGGCGCGTAAAGGTGAACCTGACCGTGAACTGCATAATGCGGCGGGCATGAGTTATCAACGGTTTGCTCAAGTGCTGGAAAATGAAATCGAAATGCTTAAGGGCGCAAGGTAAGTGGGCGGTACTGGTCGCATCAGTAAAGTTTAAATTAGGCGTATAGCGAAACAGGATAAGCGAGATGGGAAAACGTAAATCACAGTCTGACGCATCCGGCATTGCGGCCTCAGTCGCATTGGACGAGTCTGATGTCGAGCAACTGATTGCCGAGAATGGCTTGCAGCCGGAAAACACCTCATCTGTTATTGAGCCGGTTTACCGTGTTTCAGGAGGTGATCCGCAGGCACTGATTCAGCATGCGGCTATGCTAATGCCCGGCGACGAGGCGACCCGCAGGGTGTTGAAGGAGCGTGCCCGCGCGATTGCCAAGCCAGTTAACCTGCAACAGCACGCGCTACGTGATCAGTATTTGCGTTTTCGACTCGGCGCCGTAGAGCGTTATGGTATTCCCTATCCGTATCTGGATGAATTGCTGTATCTCGGTAATCTGGCACGGGTGCCCTGCACGCCAGCCTTTATCGCCGGCGTGATTAATTATCGCGGTGAGTTGCTGACCATACTCGATCTCAAACAGTTTTTTCGTATGCCTTCCATCGAGTTGGGAGACGAGGCGCGCATCATCGTAGTGAAACAGGGTGCTATGCGAGTCGGTCTGCTGGTTGATAGTGTGGACGGTAACGAAGAATATCAGGAAGCTGAATTGTCGCCAGCATTGAGATCGGAAGGCGTGTCCAACATGGATTATGTGTTGGGTATACATGCGGGTAACGTCACGTTATTAAATATGAAGTTGTTTCTTGACGACCCGGCCTTACGGGTAAGTTCATGAAGGCGGTCATTCATATGGCTGGAAAGCATGAGTGTAAGGCGTGAATCGGCTAAGGGTAATGACCGAAATGGATATTTTGAAATTTAAAGGGAGGCATGAAAAAATGAATGATCAGTCTTTGACTCAATCTATGGGCATCGATGCGAATGAACAGGCATCGCGCAAGAAATTTGTCGATTTTACCGATGAAGATATACAGGCGCTCAAGGCGTTGCGTCCCGTGATTCAGCAAAATGCCGAAGCTATCGTTGATACTTTTTATGCCAACGTGGAGCGCTATAACGAATTGATGAAGGTCATCAAGGATGCAGGGTCAAATATCGACCGCCTTAAAACGACGCAGAAAAGCTATTTGCTGGAGATGTTTGACGGTGATTATGGTGATGCCTATTTTGAGCGCCGCTTGAAAATCGGCATCATTCACAATCGTATCGGGCTGACTCCTCGTTGGTATTTGGGGAGTTATAGTGTCTATAGTCAGGAAATTACGAAGTTGATTCTGCATCATTATCGTTGGAATGGCCGTAAGCGTGAACGGGCGCTGCAAGCGTTGCACAAGATTATTTCCATAGATTCGCAATTGGCCATGGATACCTATATTCACGGATTGATGACTGACTTGCGCGGGGTAAGCATGTCCAAGGAGGATATTGAATCCCGGTTGTCGGTCTATCAGACATTTATATCCAATGTCGCACAGGGTGATTTGAGTAAGCGACTCGACATAGTCGGTAATGACGATCTGGCCCAGTTGGGACGTAATCTTAATGCGATGACGGAAAGTCTGGCTCATGTGGCATCTGACACAACCGACGCGATTAACATTATCTACAGCACGCTGGAGCAGTTGCAAAGTTCGATTAATAATCAGTCGGCAGGCGCTTCCGAACAAGCCGCAGCGGTCAATGAGACAACCACATCACTGGATGAGATCAAGGCCATGTCGTCGCAAACCATGGAGAAGGTGCAGGTGCTGGGCGAGGCTGCGGAACGTAGTCGTCGCGAGAGCGAGCAGGGTGGAGCGGCAGTGGAACAGGCCATTGTCGGAATGGCGGCGATACGCGTACGCGTGGAAGGGATTGCACAAACCATATTGGCGCTGAGTGAACAAACCCAGCAAATCGGTGAGATTACCTCGGTGGTCACCAATCTGGCGCAGCAATCCAAGATGCTGGCATTGAATGCGTCTATTGAGGCGGCCAAGGCGGGTGAAGCCGGCAAGGGTTTTGCCGTGGTGGCAGCGGAAGTGCGGGAGCTGGCCGAGCAGTCGCAGCAATCGACGGCACAGGTGCAGAAGATATTGCAGGACATACGCCATGCGACGGATCGCGCCGTGATGGCGACTGAGGAAGGCAGCAAGGGCGTGGATGCCGGAATGCTGTCGGTGCAGCGCAGTGGCGAAGTAATGAGTCAACTGGGTGAGGTGGTGCGCGAAACGGCGATGGCCAGTCAGCAGATTACGGCGGTGGTACGTCAGGGCTTTATCGGACTCGAACAGGTAACCATGGCGATGAAGGAAATCAACAAGGTCACGGCGCAGTTTGTAAGCAGTGCACAGCAAAGCAAGGATTCGTCGGCTGATTTGCGCAAGGTTGCGGAACGTCTGCGCGATAGTGTAAGCACATACAAGCTGTAGGATGTGCACGGATAATTACTCAAGCGGAATGAGCTACCCATGCCTTTAGGAATTGATCAGGAGTTGATGCGTCTGTTATTGGATACTTTCGCCGTCGAATTGGAAGAGCAAATCCAGGTCATTATTGATGGCCTGTTGGTGCTGGAAAAAGGTGCCGCAGGTGATGAACGCCATCAGGTGCTGGAAAATATATTCAGGGCCGCTCATAACATCAAGGGGGCGGCACGCGGGGTGGGCGTTACCGATGTTTCAGATATTGCACATCATCTGGAAAGTATGTTTGCGGTATTGAAACGTGAAAATATCAATCCGGATGGCACTGTGACGGATATTGCACTGGAGTCGCTGGATGCGATGCGTAAGGCGATGGCAGCTTTTTGTGCGGATCAGCAACCGTATCTGAATAAGGCCGGTTTGCTGGAAAGGTTGGAGAAGGTCGCAACGGCGGTTGAAAGCAAGACCCTGACAACCGAGGAGGTCATTGATCCGGCTGTCGTATCTCGTTCCGATGATGAAACAAATGTTGTTGTCCCGGCACCGGAATCAACGGTGGTGGAGAAGGAGTCGGTACACCAAAGAGAAACGCCGTCCGTTGCTCAGCCTGCTGAGAGTCCCGCTGCGGATGTCGTGCGTATCAAACTGGAAAAGCTGGAAAAACTGGCCGCAATAATGGAGGAGTTGCAGGTTACCAAGATTGAAATGGATGATCATCTGGTAAGCGTGCAGCATTTACGTAACCGGGTGCAGGATTTAGCATCGGGTTGGCAGCGGAATAAAAACCGCGGGATGTCGAGAACATCCGCCGATACCGACTTCTGGTTGAAGCAAAGTACGGATGCGATTACCGAGCTGGATTGGGTCAGTGAACGGGCGTACCGCGAAATGCGTTCGAGTGCGAGTCGTCTGGGAATCTTGGTGGAATCGTTGCAGGATAGTGTACGCATGATGCGACTGGTGCCGGTGGCAACACTATTGCGCCCGATGACACGTTCCGTGCGTGATATTGCGCGTGAATTGAACAAAAAAATCAACTTTGAAATCAGCGGCGATGACATCGAGATCGATCGCGTGGTGTTGGACGGGGTGCGTGATCCGCTGATACATCTGTTGCGCAATGCACTGGATCATGGCATCGAATCGCCGCAACAGCGATTGGACAAGGGGAAGCCGGCCGAAGGCAGATTGCATGTTGCTGTCAGTCGAGAAAGCGGTCGGATAGTTTTGACGGTGCAGGATGATGGCGAAGGTATTTCGCTGGAGAAGATTTCTGCCAGTGCGCGCAAGAAGAAAATAGTCAGCGATGTTGAGCTTCAGGTAATGGGACGGGATGAGATATTGGATTTGATCTTCCGTCCCGGTTTTTCCAGCAAGGAAATCATCACCAGTATTTCCGGTCGAGGTATCGGGCTGGATGTGGTAGTCGCCAATTTGCGCAAACTCAAGGGTTCGGTTCAGGTCGAAACTGAAGAAGGGCGTGGCACACGCTTTATTCTCCGGCTGCCGATCACTCTGGCGACTGAGCATGGGGTATTGGTACGGGCGGGCGGGACGGTTTTTGCAATACCCACTTCGGCGGTGGATCGCATCATGGAGATCAGGCTGGAGCAAATACTCGAGGTCGAAGCCAGTCATGCCATTTTGCATGGCGGACGTACTATTCCGTTGCGTGATCTGGGGACAACGCTGGAACTGGGTGCGTATGAGCGCATCAACAGTAAAACCCTGCCGGTCATGGTTGTCGCCAAGGGATGGGATAGCGTCGCTTTTCTGGTTGATGAAATCATCGGCGAGCGTGAGATCGTGGTTAAGCCGCTACGCCCGCCCTTGCAGGTGGTGCGCAATATTACCGGCGGAACGCTGACCGGTAGCGGCGAAGTCATCATGGTACTCAATCCGTCTGATCTGGTTGACTCCGGCTTACGCGGCAGTTTGTTGCAACTTAAAGGCGTACAGAGCGAACAGCAGCAGGTGAAAGTACAGCGCGTGCTAGTGGTGGATGACTCTATTACGACGCGCAGTCTGGAAAAAAGCATACTCGAGCATGCCGGTTACAAGGTCAGTGTGGCAGTGGATGGCAGACAGGCTTGGGGTTTGTTGCAGGAACAGGTATTTGATCTGGTGGTGACCGATGTGGAAATGCCGCAGATGACTGGTTTTGAGTTGACTGCGTTGATCAAGCAAAGCGATAAATTGAAGAACATGCCGGTTATTATCGTGACCTCATTGGCAAACGAGCAGGATAAACGGCGTGGCATAGAGTCCGGTGCCGATGCCTACATCGTCAAGGGGCAATTTGAGACCAAGATTTTGCTGGATGTGGTGGGACAGTTGATCTGAGAAGTGGTGAGTGGCGGGGGAAAATGGTGAAGCTGTTTTACTTTATTCTAGAAAAAGCATTCGACCACGAAAAAGTTTAAAGGCATATTGCAATTTTCCCCTGCACCTGATGGTTGATTCTAGAAAAAGCAATTGTCCACGAAAAGCACGATGAGGGTTGGGCAGGTATTTTGCCTTTAGGCAAAAAACTCGCAAAAAACGAACAAATTCAACTGCATGCCTAGGTTTTCAATTTCATCCAATGGGTGTTTCGGTGAGTTGATGTAATCCATTGTTTTATTTGCGAGCAGCCACTCTGTGGCTTTGCCTGCTTACCCCTTTGCGAGCTTCCACCTAAAGGTGGAATGCCTGCTTAACCCATTTCGTGCCTTTCGTGTTTTGCGAGTTGTGCTAAAAAACAGCACATCCCTGCTAAAACCAATTCGTGGACGGAATGAGTTTTTAAGGTTGATTTGCAATTCAAAATTTCAGTCCTGGTTTTTTTGTGGATAAAGTGAGGTTCGGGGTTTATCCATTGAGCAACGAGGGTGCGATCTATCTTCCGGAATTTAATGTTAAGAGGAATTATGTTACGTATTCTTATTGTAGAAGACTCTGCGGTGGTTGCTATGTTGCTCAAGGCCATTCTGCAACAGCAACCGGATATGCAAGTGGTGGGGCATGCCAGAGACGGACGCGAAGGGGTGCAGTTGGCGCGTGAACTGAAACCGGATGTCATCACCATGGATATACGCATGCCGGTGATGGATGGCTTCGAGGCGACACGTCAGATTATGGATGATTGTCCTACGCCGATTGTTGTTATCAGTTCCAGTGTGGATAACGAAGAGTTGCGAATAACTTTCCGTGCTATCGAAGAAGGTGCGTTGGCGGTTATGGAAAAGCCGCGCGGTTTTAGTCATCCCGATTTTGAGGCGATACGCCGCGATCTGGTGGATACCGTGCGGGCCATGTCGCAGGTCAAGATGTTCCGTCGTCAGAAGTTCACCCGCCCCAGCGGTCTGGATATATATGAGAAGGCGATACATCAGAAAACCAAGGCTTACGAATTGCTGGCGATAGGGTGCTCGACGGGTGGCCCGCAGGCTTTACATCAAATATTTTCATCGTTGCCAGTTGGTTTTCCAGTGCCTGTCGTGGTAACTCAACATATTTCCAAAGGGTTTGTCGGCGGGCTGGTGTCCTGGCTGGCAGATAACACGCAGCTCAAGGTGAAATTGGCGGAGCATGGCGAAGCTCTTAAACCGGGTACAGTCTATTTTGCACCGGATGATCAGCATTTGCTCGTCAGTCGCAGTTCAGGCGGACTGATCGCGCTGTTGAGCAGCGATGCTGCTTGCAATGGTTTCCGGCCCTCGGTCAGTCCTATGTTCAACTCGATTGTGCAGGCCTGCCAGCATCATGCTATTGGTGCGCTGCTTACCGGTATGGGTATGGATGGCGCGGATGGGTTGTTGGCGTTACGTCGTGCAGGCAGTCACACAGTCGTTCAGGACGAAGCGAGTTCGGTGGTCTTCGGTATGCCGGGTGCGGCCGTTGCACTGGGTGCGGTGGATCAGGTCGTGGCATTGGATCAGTTACCCGCGTATTTGAGCAGTATCGTTCGCAAATAACAGGCGTATAAAGGATAGGTGATGGAGGAAATGTCTGAAGTATTGGCTCAAGCTTTTTGTGAGGATTGCGCCAAACGAATGCAACGTGTTGTCACTATTATTCATGGTGGAACCACCTTGAGTCGTTTACAACTGGATCAGTTGCATCAGGAATTCGATACCATGTTTGGTGGGGCACGTGCAGTGCATTTGCCGGAGTTGGAACATTATTTTCGTAGCATGGCACGGTATGCGCGTTATTTGCGTAACTGTCTCAAGGATGGGCATGAGATAGATTCGGCAGCCTGGCAATGTTTATTCAAGGGCGTAAAGTTAGGGCAGTGTTGCGGCAACGAAATGTCCGATTGCCTCAGGCACTGTAATAGTGAACGTTCAAGGCTGTTGCAGGAAATAGAAAATATTATTAGCAGCGGTGATGTTTAATGAGAATTTTATTTGTTGATCACTAGGTTTAAACTGCCGGTTTTATCCGCTTAGTTACGGTGAAAAATTGATAAAGTCTCATATTTCACAGGGTAAGCGTATGTGCAAATCTGTCCCAATCGGTTATTGTTAGATATGTTGAAGTGCAATAAGAGCGGGCGGTACTGAAATATGAAAATTCTGCTGATTGAAGATGATGCCATTATGGGTGGGTTGCTTCAAATGCACTTGCAAAAGCGCGGGCATACGGTCAGCTATTTTGTTGATGGTGAAAGTGGCTGGGACGCTTATCAGAATCAGGATTTTCCGTTGGTAGTGCTGGACTGGTTGTTGCCGGGAATGGATGGTCTCGAAGTTTGTCGCAAGATACGCAGCCACCCCAAGGGGCTGGATAGTCTGATTCTGATTATTACCGCATGCACTGGTGCGGATGAGCTTGAGCAGATATTGGCAGCGGGTGCCGATGATTATCTGGCAAAGCCGGTGGAAGTGGGTTTGTTAAATGTCCGGCTTTCAATTGTGGAACATCGTATTGCCAGCTTGATCAGGCAGCGTAAAACAGAGGCCGAACTTCGCATTGCGGCCGTCGCTTTCGAGTCTCAGGAAAGCTTGCTGATTACCGCCCCGGATAGCACCATTTTGCGAGTCAATCAATCCTTTGTAGAAGAAACCGGTTATACCTCTGAAGAAATTATTGGGCAAAATCCTCGCTTGTTCCGATCCGGTCATCATGATGCTGATTTTTATCGTGTCATGTGGGATACGATTAAGCGTACCGGGAAGTGGCAGGGTGAAGTATGGGATCGCCGCAAAAATGGAGAAATTTATCCCAAGTGGCTTACTATTTCCGCCGTCAAGGGACGCGATGGGCAGATCACGAATTATGTGGGTTCCCATATCGACATTTCCGAACGCAAAGCTGCAGAAGGGCGGGCGCAATATCTGGCTTACCATGACTCCCTGACGGGTTTGTATAATCGTTTCAGCCTGAATGAAAGTTTGACTCAAGCCCTGAGTGCAGCGGATCGCAATAAGGAAACAGTCGCTTTGATGTTGCTGGATCTGGATAACTTCAAGGCGATCAACGATACCTTGGGACATGCGATGGGCGATTTGCTGCTGGTTGACGTGGCGAAACGGCTTTGTGCTTCTGTACGCCAAAGTGATTTTGTTGCACGATTGGGCGGAGATGAATTCATAGTCATGTTGACCGAGCTGGAGACTATGAATGATGTTGCCTATGTCGCGGAAAAGATTCTGAATAATGTATCGCAGCCATATTCTATCGAGGGGCACGAGTTACGTACCTCGACCAGTATTGGTATCTGTTTTTATCCGGATGATGCCACTGATTGTCAGGACTTGATCAAGAATGCCGATGTGGCCATGTATCACGCCAAATCCCGTGGAAGAAGTAATTATCAATTTTTCAACGAAGAGATGCAGCAGGTTGCGTTAAGGCGAATTTGTATTGAATGCGATTTGCGCATCGCACTCGAAAAGAAGCAGTTGCTGCTTTATTATCAGCCTCAATTGGATTTGCGTTCTGGCAAACTGGTCGGTGTTGAGGCGTTGATACGCTGGCAACATCCTGAAAAGGGGCTGGTTTCGCCGGTGGAGTTTATTCCCGTCGCAGAAGAAACCGGTTTGATCGTGCCTATCGGGGATTGGGTATTGCAGGAGGCCTGTCGCCAACTGGCCGAATGGCGTGCTAATGGCATCGTGCATATCAATATGTCGGTTAATCTGGCCGCGAGTCAGTTTGCTGATGCCGCACTTCCGGGGCGAATTCAACAGATAATAGCCGAGTATGAATTGCCACCCGGCAGTCTGGATCTGGAAGTGACGGAATCCATGACCATGCGTTCACCCACCGAAGCGGTGGAAATGATGAAGGCATTAACCGGATATGGGCAGTCGCTTTCCATAGATGATTTTGGTACCGGTTATTCATCGTTGTCTTATCTCAAGCTGTTTCCTATTAGCACGCTTAAAATTGATCGTTCCTTCGTCAAGGATATTGAGACCGATATGAATGATGCGAGCATTTGCGACATCACTGTGTTGCTTGCTCACAAGTTAGGTATGAAAGTGGTTGCCGAGGGGGTGGAGACCGAGGCACAGCTCAAGTATCTGCTTTCCATCGGTTGCGAGAAGATTCAGGGGTATTTGATCAGCAAGCCGCTACCTGCCGATCAGGCGACGAGTTTTATACGCAACTATTCGCTGATGACCGGTGTAGGAACGATAGACTTTTGGGGGGTGTCCTGATTATTTGTGGAATAACGGATAGTCAGAAAGCAAAAAAGCACGCTGTTAGGCGTGCTTTTTTGTTGCGCAAGCAGTTAAATATTAACGCTTGTTACCGTTGTTGCCTTCGCGATTGCCGCCGAAGCTTGGGCGATTGCCACCAAAGCTTGGGCGATCACCGCCGTCGCGACGCGGGGCGCTGTTACCGCCACGATTGCCGCCGAAGCTGCGTTCCTGGCTGCGTGGTTGTGCCGGAGCGCCAAAACCGCGAGGTTGACCACCGAAACCAGCGCCTGCACCTTCGCTACGTGCCGGGTGGCTGTGACGGCTGTCCGGTGCGCTGTGATGGAAGCCTGCGCCGCCGTTGTTGCCATTGCCAGTAAAGGCCGAGCTACGATTGCCGCCGCCGAAACCGCCGCTACGAGGATTGCCATTGCCGCCGCCGAAGCCGCCACGATTGCCGCCGCCGAAACCGCCGCCATTGCCACCACCGAAACCGCCGCCATTGCCACGGCTAGAGCCGCCGCGTGGACGATCCGAAGAAGGGCCGGTGCGCAGTTTGAATTTTGGCTCCAGACCTTCGATGGTATGCATCTTGATGCTTTGGTCGGTGTAACGTTCGATACGCTTGAGCAATTGTGCGTCACGATTCGATGCGAACGAAATGGCGATGCCGCTTGATCCGCCGCGACCGGTACGACCAATGCGGTGCACATAGTCTTCTGCGAATTTTGGCAGGTCGAAGTTGATGACGTGTGAAATGCCCCGTACATCCAGACCGCGAGCCGCTACATCGGTTGCAACCAGAATGCGTACGTTGCCGTTACGCATGTTGAGCAGGGTACGGTTACGTTCGCGCTGGCTCATGTCGCCATGCAAGGCTGCAACGGAATGCCCTTGTGCCGAGAGTTGGTCGGCCAGGCCGTCCGCATCGCGTTTGGTTGCGGTAAATACCAGTGCCTGATTGACTTCGGTGTCTGTCAGCAAATGGCTCAACATCTTGTTTTTATGTGCCACGTCATCGGCGAACATCATGCGTTGTTCGATGTTTTCGTGCTTGTCCTTGGCGGCTGAAACATTGATGCGCTTCGGTGTTTTAAGCAAACGTGAAGCCAGATTTCCAACTACGCCTTCGAGCGTGGCTGAGAACAGCAAAGTTTGACGTGTTGCAGGCGTTGCGGCGGCGATGCGTTCTACGTCATCGACGAAACCCATGTCCAGCATGCGATCGGCTTCGTCCAGAATCAGCATTTCCAGACGTGAGAAGTCGATGCGACCGCGTTCCAGATGGTCGATAAGACGACCGGGTGTGGCAACCAGAATGTCAACGTGACTGGACAGCAAACGGTTTTGTACCGGGTAAGGCATGCCGCCCAGAATGCTGATGATCTTGAAGCGCATGTTTTTGCCGTACTTGGTGGCGGCATCGCAAACCTGTTGAGCCAGTTCGCGGGTAGGTGTTAACACCAGTACGCGTGGGCCTTTGCCCGGCATGGCGGATGGTGTCGCCAGACGATTCAGTGCTGGCAGAATGAACGCCGCCGTTTTGCCGCTGCCGGTTTGAGCCGAAGCCATCAGGTCGTTGCCGGCGATGATTTCGGGAATAGCCTGAGCCTGAATCGGAGTTGCCTCGGTGTAACCGGTTTCGGCAATTGCTTTCAGAATGTTGGCGTTTAAATTTAAATTTTCAAATGACATCTTGCTTCCTTGTTTTAAGAATCAAGGGGAGTCTTAATTCGGAACACAACAATATTCTGCCGATACGGAAGCGTGAGGTGCTCCGACGGCTAAAATACATCATGTTGAATGAATGGTTCCCCAAGGTAAGCGCAGGTGATAATGCTACTCGTTTAATGAGTAGAGGATTAACCGGCGCAAAAACATCGTTGCTAACCGGGAAACCCAGAGAGTCTGTTATAACAACAGAGTCATGCAGAGTTCTTTAGACAGGCGCGCTTTAACAAGCGCACGAGAGATAGGTCGGAAACGATGAACCAATGCCGCCATGTGACGGCAAGCCGCGCATTATACGGAGGAATAAAATAAATGCCAGTTATATTTGAAATTTGGGATTGTTTTTTTCGACATTGATGTTCTCGGTGCATTTTAAAAAAAATAACAAAAATATTGTTAATATGGTTATCGTGTAGCGAGCATTTCATCGTTTTTGGCATTTCCTGGGTTTTCTCATGTTATGGTCGATTGAGGTATTGTCTTGAAAGATAAGTATAGAATTTTTGATCGTTGCAACTGGTCAGCCTGGATAGTGCTTCTTATCTGCATTTCTCTAAGTTATTTGTCATGGTATACGTTGAATCAACAGTCAGAGAAGAATGCTCAGCAGCAATTTGAGTTGTATGTTCGTGATGTGCTGGATTCGATCGAAAGCAGGATGCGCCAGCATGAGCAAATCCTGCTGGGAGGAGTGGGACTGTTTGATGCCAGTGATTTTGTTTCTCGTGCTGATTGGCATAATTACGTTCAACGTCTGAACCTTGCAAGAAATTACCCTGGTATACAGGGAGTCGGTTACAGTCAGCTTATCAAGCCGGATGAGCTTGAGTCACATAGTGCAGCAATTCGTCAACAAGGCTTCCCAGCCTATGTAGTTCGTCCATCAGGTTCTCGTCCGCTGTATACGTCCATCATCTATCTCGAACCCTTTATTGATCGAAATCTGGCGGCTTTCGGGTACGACATGATGTCGGAAACAACCCGTTCCAAGGCCATGCATGCTGCCGTGGATACGAACGCTACAACCATCACCCATAAACTAAAGCTGGTACAGGAAACTCATGGCAAGCAACAGGCGGGTTTGCTTATGTATCTTCCTGTCTACCGTAAGGGGATGCCTTTGATGAGTACCCGGCAGCGTTGGGACGCATTGCAGGGTTATGTGTACAGCCCGTATCGCGTCGACGATTTAATGGCGGGTATTCTGAATAACCGTTTATTAATGCTGGATTTCAGTGTTTATGATGGAGCTTCGGAAAACGATGAGGCGAGAATTTTTGTTTCTACTGATGAACCGCGTCGTGATTCGGTGCTTATGAGTTCATCACGCACTCTTGATGTTTATGGAAATGTATGGACGGTAAGGTTCAATAGTCGACCTGAGTTTGAGGCTGGGTTCTACTCTTCGTTGAATACGGTAGTCCTGGTATTGGGTTGCGGAATCAGTGCGTTGTTATTCATGATCATTTCGTTTTTGAATTTAAGGCGGGACAATGCAGAGACAATAGCCTTGAAAATGACTGCCAGTATTCGAGAGAAATCGGAAGAGTTACGCAAGAGTGAGTCCAGAATTCAGGCCATTCTGGAGGGGGCGGAACATATCATTATCAGTACCGATACCAATGGCGTCATTCAGTCTTTCAATAGCGCTGCCGAACGTCTACTTGGTTACAGTGCGGAAGAGGTGGTTGGCAAGTTAACCCCTGCAATATTTCATGTTCCTGAGGAGGTAGTACGTCGTGCTAAGGAATTGACTGATGCGGGTATTCCAGTGGAACCGGGCTTTGAGGTGTTTGTTGCACTGGCACGAAATAAACCGGCAGGTGAAACTCGCGAATGGACTTATGTACACAAGGATGGCAGCACTTGTTCGGTTTCATTGACGGTAACAGCATTACATGAAGACAGCGGTGAAATCAGTGCATATCTTGGAATCGCTACGGACATTACCGAGCAATTGCTGGCAAGGAAGCAGCATCTGGATGATGAGGCTCGCTTGGCCGCAATCCTCGACAATGTACTCGATGGAATTATTACCATCAACGAATCGGGAATCGTTGAGTCGTTCAATAAATCTGCAGAAACGATTTTTGGTTATCAAGCGGGAGAGGTAATCGGAAATAACGTCAAGATGCTGATGCCGGAGCCTTATCATGGTGAGCATGACGGATACCTGCATAATTATGTTTCTACCGGTAAGAAGAAGATCATCGGCATAGGCCGGCAGGTAGTAGGCAGGCACCGTGATGGTACGACCTTTCCGATGGATTTGGCAGTTTCCGTAATGCAACTGAATAACAAGCGAATGTTTACCGGCATTGTGCGTGACATTACCGAGCGCGTGAAAATTGAACAAATGAAGAGTGAGTTTATTTCCACGGTGAGCCATGAGTTACGCACGCCGCTCACGTCTATTCGCGGCTCACTGGCATTGATTGTGGGTGGTGTGCTGGGTGAGTTGTCTGTTGCATTCCGACCGATGTTGGAAATCGCTCACAAGAATAGTGAACGTTTGATCTTGCTGGTTAATGACATCCTTGATATTGAAAAAATTGAGGCGGGCAAGATGGATTTTTATCCCGAAACGATTGAACTGATGCCATTGGTGAAGCAGGCCCTGGAAGTCAATCGCGCGTATGCGACCGAATATAACGTGACTTACGAATTCCACAGCGAAGGGCTTGATGAGTCGGGCGTGAAGGTACATGTGGATAGCAACCGATTGCAACAGGTGTTATCCAACCTGCTTTCCAATGCTGCCAAGTTTTCTCCGTCGGGTGATCGGGTAGAGGTGGGGATTAGCTGCCAGGGTGATGTTGTCAGAGTATGCGTGAGCGATCATGGCACGGGTATCCCTGAGCAATTTTACAATCGGATATTCAGTAAATTTGCACAGGCAGACTCGTCTGATACGCGTCAGAAAGGCGGTACCGGTTTGGGGTTATCTATCACCAAGGCGATAGTCGAGCAGATGGGAGGAAGTATTGGCTTTAGCTCTCAGCCAAATGTAAAGACTACTTTCTGGGTCGAGCTTCCAATTTTTCAGGACGTGGTTGTAAACACTTCAATCGCGAATGAGGCGGTTAGCAAGCGGATATTGATTTGTGAGGATGATCAGGATGTTGCCGCTTTTCTACAATTAATGCTGGAACAGAACGGATTGAGTGCCGATATTGCCAAAAGTGCGGAGCAGGCCAGGCAGATGTTGGAACAATCTGACTATTCCGCGATGACGCTTGATTTGACTCTGCCGGGTCAGGATGGAGTACGGTTGATTCGTGACTTGCGTGCCAATCAGAAAACTGCCAGTTTGCCGATTGTCGTGGTCTCGGCGAATGTTGATGTCGGACTTCAGGAACTGAAGGGCGATGCGTTTATGGTCGTTGACTGGCTCAGCAAACCGATAGACCGAAAGCATTTGCTGCAAGCCTTGAGGCGGGCTATGGATTCGTCGCGGGTGGTTCGACCTAAAGTCTTGCATGTGGAGGATGATGAAGATATTTTCCGGGTGGTAAAAACGATTGTTGATGAGTTCGCTGACGTGGACAATGCCATCACGCTGCTTGATGCAAGGCAATTGCTGGAAAATCAACGTTATGATCTGGTGATGCTGGATATTAATTTGCCGGATGGATCAGGTCTGGATTTGCTTGCGGAATTGAATAGTGCGCGGCCTCCGATACCGACCATGGTATTTTCGGCTCAGGAAATGGGAGCGTGTGCCATTCGACAGGTAGGGGCATCGTTGGTTAAGTCACGTACTGATAACGATCAGTTGCTGGCGACCATACGACGTATGGTTGGGATAACAGAGGGTTGACGATAGCTTGAAAATTATTCGCTTTGGTGAAAATTATTGAAAGGAATAACAATGGCGGAAGCATTGACGCGAGTGTTGTATACGGAGGATGAGCCGGACATACAGGCGGTAGCGCGGTTGGCGCTGGAGATGTTGGGGGGCTTTACGGTGGAGATTTGCAATTCAGGCGCGGAAGCGCTGGAGCGTGCACCTGATTTTAATCCACAGTTGATCCTGCTTGATGTCATGATGCCCGGTATGGACGGCCCGACCACCTTGGCACGCTTGCGTGAATTGCCACAATTTGCCAATACCCCGGTGATCTTCATGACCGCCAAGGTACAACCTGCTGAGGTAGCTGGTTACAAGAAGCTGGGTGCGATAGATGTAATACCGAAACCTTTCGACCCGATGACGCTGGCAGGGCAGGTGAGCGCGATATGGGAGCGTAGTCATGGCTGAATTGGCCGATTTGCAGGCAAAGTTGAAGCTGTTAAGCGATGACTATGTCGCAAAATTGCCGGCTAAGCTTGAACAACTCGTGCAAATGCGGGACGGGTTGGTTCAATCTGGCTGGGATGTCGAGGGTTTTGAAAACTTTCATCGCAGCGTACATAGCCTTTCCGGTTCCGGGAAAACATTTGGCTTTGCTGATGTCAGCGTAGCGGCGCGTAATCTTGAAAATTATCTTAAGCCGCTGTTACAGGCTAAAGTGCAGCCGGATCAGGAACAACGGGAACAGATTGACCGCTTGCTGAATGAATTGAAAGGTTTGAACTCGGTTCGGGAGAAGGCAGATGATACCGTTATGGTGGACGTCAGCCCCGTAGGTGTTGCCGTATCGGTTCCGCGCCGAATTTATGTTGTGGATGATGACCGTGAGCTTGCCGCCGAACTGAAGGTGCAGTTGAGTTATTTCGGTTATCAGGTAAGCGTATTTCATACGCTGGATAGTTTTCGACTCGTCATGCAGCAGGGTTTTGATGGCATCGTGTTGATGGATATAAATTTTCCTGAGGATAGCCTGGGGGGTGTTCATCTCATCAGCGAATTACAGCAAGGACGTACTGCTCCTATTCCGGTCATCTTTCTTTCTTCTCACGATGCAATTGAAATAAGGCTGGAGGCGGTACGTGCAGGCTGTGTGGCCTATCTCAAAAAACCGGTAAATCTGGGTGTTTTGATCGATAAGCTGGATGAATTGACCTCTACTCAGAATGCCGCGGCCTACCGGGTGTTGATCGTGGATGATGAGCCGGAACTGGCGAATTTTTATGCCGGATCGCTGGAGCAGGCAGGTTTGTCGGTCAGGGTGGTGAATGATCCGCTTCAGATAATGAAGCCGTTACTGGAGTTCTCACCCGATCTGGTGCTGATCGATATGTATATGCCGAGTTGCAGCGGCATGGAGCTGGCCAAGGTATTGCGTCAGATCGATACGCTGATCGGCATTCCCATCGTATTTTTGTCATCCGAAACCAATATGGATAAGCAGCTTGCCGCGATCGGTCTGGGAGGGGATGACTTCCTGACCAAGCCAATAGAGCCGCAACATCTGGTTTCTGCCGTGATCAGTCGAGTCAAGCGCTCGTTGATATTGCGTTCCTTTATGGTGCGTGACAGTTTGACTGGTCTGCTCAATCATACGGCTATCAAAAACCAGTTGGATCACGAGATGGCACGTGCTAGACGACAGAGTAAACCACTGACTTTCGCGATGGTCGATATTGATCACTTCAAAAATGTCAACGATAGCTACGGGCATCCGGTCGGGGATAGGGTGATCAAGAGTCTGTCGAGGTTGCTCAAGCAGCGTCTGCGCGAGAATGATGTGGTCGGACGTTATGGCGGGGAGGAATTTGCGGTGATATTAGTGGATGCCGATGGGGAAACCGCTGTGCGAGTGATGGATGACATACGCAAGGATTTCGCAAAGCTGTTGCATCTGGCTGAGGATAAGGAGTTCTCTGTTTCATTCAGTTGTGGAATAGCCGATATTGCGCATTTCAGCGAGGCTTCAAAATTAACCGATGCTGCAGACAGGGCGCTTTACCAAGCCAAACATTCAGGACGTAATCAAGTAAGGTTAGCCGATGCCAAATCCGATTGACAGTAGCGCGGCAATGTTGCGCGCCCAGCAGATGTTGCAACAGATGCGGGTGAATTATATTGCCGAACTCCCCGAGCGTATTGACGAACTTGAGCAACTGACGCTTGCCTTGAAACAAGGTGACAGTTTTGAAGCGCAGTTTGAAGAGTTATATCGTAAGACACACAGTCTGAAAGGGACGGCTGGTACCTACGGGATGCAGATGATTTCAACGGTATGCCATGAGCTGGAAGAAGCGTTGGAACGTATCGCCGATGCGCCGGGTAAGGCTGATGATCAATTCCTTGATCGCTGCATAGCGTATTTTGATTTGATGCGGCAGGTTGTCGAAGGGGCGCGACGGGGGCAAGCGGCTTTCCCGGAAATAGAGTCTGCACTGGGCGCAATGCGTTCCGATATTATTGGTAACAACATAAGTGCCTTGCTGGTGGAGCCATCCAGAGTTAATGCGGCGTTGTATACCGGGATGTTGAAGGGGTTGCCGGTCAAAATTTCGATTGTTGATTCGGGGTGCTCCGCGCTGGAGATGTTGTTGCGCAACCATTTTGATTTGCTTATTACCGGATATGAAACATCGGCACTTAATGGTTTGGCGCTGATTGCGGCATTGCGATTGAACAATGGCATCAATAAGGATATACGTGCCATTTTGCTGACCTCCAAAAAGAATCTGGTTATTCCTTCTGTCGCTCAGCCAGTTACCGTACTTGAACGGATTAACGTTTCTGCGACACTCGTAAGCGAAGTGCAGGATTTTTTGCAAAAAAAACAGTAAGGGATGATAAAGGTTTGATGTGTTGTGCAGATATTAGGTTAAGAGGGAAAAATGCAGAAACGTAAAGTCAGGGTTTTGATTGCAGAAGATGAAGAACATATTCGCAGTCTGGTTAGTTTGTTCATCACGCAACTGGGCGCCGAGGTGGTAGCCGAAGCGGGCGACGGTTTGCAGGCGGTGAGTATGTACAAACAGCATAATCCTGATATGGTCATGCTCGACATCAATATGCCCAAGCTGGACGGAATTGCTGTTTTGAAGCAAATCATGGAGATCAATCCCCGTGCGTTGGTGGTGATGCTGACTTCACTCAACGCACGTGAGGTGGTCAAGGAATGCATAGACCATGGTGCGTGGAACTATATTTTGAAGGATGCCTCGGCGGAAGAGTTATTCAAGGAAATCAAGACAACCTGGAGCGACTATATGACCGAGATTAGCAGGAGTGAAAAATCATGAGTTGTGCGCATACAAATCCGCCGGGTTATGTTTTTTGCGGGAAATGCGGCGAAGCGCTGAATGCAGTGCATTGTCGTTGCGGTTTCGTTGTGGCTGCCGGCGATGCATTCTGCGGACGTTGCGGTAGCAGCCTTTCAGTGGAAACAGCAAAAATCAAGGGAGGCATAGATGATGATCAAAGGCTGGATCTGGAATTAATGATCAAACAGGCTGCGCAGGAGCAGCAATATACCGAAACCACTCACAAGGTACGCGTTACTCAGGACGATATTCGCAAGTTGCTGAAAGCACGCAGAAAGAGATTTTAGTCATGGAACTGACCAGAGAACTAATCGACAGTATTCAGGAAACAGCCAATATCCCGTCAGCGTCACTGGCCGGTATGATCAAGGCGGCGGGTGTGGATGCACTCGAGTTTGCACAATATGTCATTCAGGAAGGTTATCTGAACCGGGATATGGTCGGCGATCTGGTGGCGAGCCAGTTTAATCGTACCTATGTCAATCTGAGTAAGACGCTGTTTCAGGATGAAGTGGTTTCGTTGCTGAATGGCGAAATCGCCTTGCGTTATCAGGCTATCCCAATCTATCAGCTCGGCAAGGTGGTGACGGTGGGAATGGTCAACCCCAATGACCGCAAGACGATTGCCGCGCTCGAAAACTTCTTGATGAAGCCGGTCAGCCCGGTGTTCTGTTTCAGGGATGAAGTTGAATCGGCGATCAAGGTTAATTATCAGTCGGTGCAAAATCTGGATGAACTGGCGACCAGTTTTGATCTGAAAATTTTTCAGGGAGCGCAGCTGGATAATGCGGCACTGATCAAGCTGATCGATTCCAAACCGTTGGTAGAACTCAGTGACTCGATTATCCTGCTGGCCCTGAAGGAGCGTGCTTCCGATATTCATATCGAACCCAAAAAACACGAGGTGCTGGTGCGTTTTCGTATAGACGGGGTGCTGGTAGACCGGCTGTATCTGCCTGTGGAATTGGGATTGCCACTGGCATCGCGTTACAAAATATCCTCTGATATGGACATTACCGAACGGCGCAAGCCGCAGGATGGCCGGCTCAGTTTTCTCTTGCCAACCAAGGCACTGGATTTGCGCGTGTCCTGTCTGCCGGTGATGTTTGGCGAAAAGATCGTTATGCGTATACTGGGATCGCTCTATACCAGTTCCATACTCAATCTGGATAAACTGGATTTTTCTACCGAGGTATTGCGTCCTTTCAAGGCAACACTGAAGCATCCGCAGGGTATTCTGTTTGTTACCGGGCCGACAGGTTCCGGCAAGAGCACGACGCTGTATGCGGCGCTGAATTTCATCAACACCCGAGACATCAACATCGTCACCATCGAAGACCCGGTCGAATACGACGTGCCATCGTTGAATCAGGTGATGGTCAACGACAAGGTCGGGCGTGGATTCAAGGATGTATTGCGTTCGGTGTTGCGCCAGGATCCGGATGCCATTCTGGTCGGCGAGATACGCGACAGTGAAACCGCCCGCATTGCCGCCGAAGCCGCACTGACCGGACATCTGGTGCTGACCACATTGCACACCAACGACGCGATTCAGGCGACTACGCGATTGCTGGATATGGGGGTGGAGCGCTATGTCGTGGCTCCTGCCATCATCGGTGTAATGGGGCAGCGGCTGGTGCGCCGGCTGTGTGAACATTGCAAGGCCGAGTATCAGCCTGAACCTGAAGAACTGCGCCAGTATTTCTACTGGCGAGAAGGTGTCCAGATGCCGATCTTATACAAGGGTACTGGATGCAGTAATTGCGGCGGTACCGGCTACAAGGGGCGAGTGGGTATACACGAGTTTCTCAAGGTGTCGCCACAGATACGCGAGTCTATCCTGCGTGGCGGCAATTACAATGAAATCATGAATATCGCCGTGCAGCAGGGGTTCCATAACCTGCGCTACGATGGTTTCAAGAAGGCATTGCGTGGCATGACTTCGCTGGATGAAGTGATACGCGCTACTTCTTCGCTTGAGGATGATTGATTGCGCCGGAGCGGGCAGTCTTACTCCGGCAATACAGGAATCCGTCTTCTGCCGAATGCGCCGGTAAATTTTTCGTAATGTCCGGCGAGGGCGGCGTTGCAATCCGGGCAATGCCCGTCGGCTGTCAGACGGTATTCCTCGATTTCATACCAGTCGCGTACGATCAGCGCCTTGTTGCAGGACGGGCAGTAGGTGCTATCGCCGCTACGGTCATGCACATTGCCGGTGTACACGTAGCGCAACCCGGCTTTCATGGCGATACGACGTGAAGCGCTCAGACTTTCCGGCGGGGTGGGAGGGATGTCGGTCATCTTGTAATCGGGATGAAAGGCGGTGAGGTGCAGCGGTACATCCTTGCCCAGTTCCTTGACTATCCATTCGCTCATTCTGGAAATTTCATCCTCGCTGTCGTTATGACCGGGGATCAGCAGCGTAGTCAGTTCTATCCATACATCGGTTTCCTGACGCAGGTATTTCAGCGTATCCAGCACTGGCTGTAAATGTCCTCCGCAGAGTTTGACGTAAAAGGCATCGCTAAAAGCCTTCAAGTCAACATTGGCCGCATCCATTTTGGCAAAAAAATCACGCCGGGGTATTTCATGGATATAGCCTGCCGTCACGGCGACGGTCTTGATGTTTCGTTCATGGCAGGCATCGGCAACATCCATCGCATATTCCGCAAAAATAACCGGATCATTGTAGGTGAAGGCCACGCTCTTGCAATTCATGCGTTCGGCACTACGCGCAATGGCCTCCGGGCTGGCCTGATCGGCCAGTTTGTCGAAATTGCGAGACTTGGAAATATCCCAGTTCTGGCAGAATTTGCAGGCCAGATTGCAGCCTGCCGTGCCGAAAGACAGGATGCGGCTACCGGGATAAAAGTTGTAGAGCGGTTTCTTTTCGACAGGATCTACGCAAAATCCCGAAGAACGACCGTAGGTGGTGAGCACCATCGCATTGTCTACGCGTCCGCGTACATAACAGGCTCCCCGCTGTCCTTCGTGCAGCTTGCAATCACGCGGGCACAGGTCGCATTGGATGCGTCCGTCCTCGAGTAGATGCCAGTATTTGGCGGGATAACGCTCGGAAAGACTGATGGCTTCGTCCATTTCAATGCTCCTGCGAGGTTATTTCGGGTTCTTTCCACTTGATCACCGAATAGCGCGACAGCCTGACATCCTTGTTCCAGAAATCTGAAGGCAGTCCCGCCTTGCGTTTCAACTGTGCCATGAACAGTTGCGGGTCGGGCAATTGTTCCCATACCTGCGGTAAAAAGGTACTGCGATAACGACCGAATTCAAAGATAACGCCATCTACATTCGGACGAAGTTGAGCCAGGGCATCGGCTTCATCGCTGAATTTCATTTCCTGTGCAACAGATAGCAGCGATATTTCGATGCGGGTGATGTTCAGTTCTTTTGCTTTCATCGGCATGAAGCGTGTGTCATATAGCGCGGCGGCAACGGCGTTACTTTTTACATCGTCGAGCAAGGGGCGGTGCGCTTCCAGTGAGCCTATGCAGCCACGCAATTGACCGTGCTGGCTCAGCGTTACGAAGCAGGCTCCCGGTTCGGCTAGCCACGGTGCCGTTTCATCGGCGCTGCAGGGAACATGCAACGCACTGGAAATGGCAGCGCGTGCGATGGGTAGCAGGATTTCTCCTCGTGCCATAAATGTTGAATCATTGCACATGGTCTTCACCTGTAGTGGTAAATGCCAACGCGGCATAACCTACCACACGGTCGTATGAGCCAGCCGTGTCACCTGAATTTTTGAGATCGAGTAGATGTGGATGCAGGTGGTGGTGCCGGGCAGTCACGATCAGCCCGCTGACCGGTGTGCCGCCGCAGGCTCTATCGTGCGGTATCGGTTGTTGCAGTTCGAGGATGGATTGTACGGTTTCTCTATCTATGTGCTGTGCTTTGGCATAGGGTAAGAAATGCGACAGGTCTGAACTGATGACGATCAATGTTTCATCTCCGCCCCATACGGCTTCCAGCACTTCGGCTACCTCCGCTGCGCTTGCCATGCCTACGGCCAGCGGGAGCAGTGTAAAGTCGGGCAGCACGCGTTGTAAAAAAGGTAGTTGTACTTCCAGCGAATGTTCCAACGCATGTGCTTCCCGGCTGATACAAACCTGTGGAAGCCCGGCTATGGCATGCACCGCCTGAGCGTCGATCATCACTCGTCCCAGCGGGGTGTCGAATGCATCGGCTCCCGGCAGCGCTAATCCGCGCACGGCAACGCGATGGGTGGGCCCCAGCAGGATGACGCGACGTATATGCTTGGCTATAGACTTAAGCGTGGCATAGCCGTGACCCGCAACGCTACCCGAATAGATATATCCGGCATGGGGCACAATCAGTGCCTTGGGAGGGGAAACGGGCGGCGTAGTGACGGACAGATATTCCTCTATCGCAGTGCTAAGCTCACCGGCATCAGCGGGGTAAAACATTCCTGCAACAGCAGGTGGACGGATGACAGGCATGGCAACCTCCTTTTGATGACATAAACTATATGCCGACAGAATTGCAGAAATCAAGGGCGTACAAGGAAAATAGCAATACATTCTGAATTGTTAATCCTGGAAAAAGCAATCGTCCATGAAAAGCACGAGGCGGATTTGGCAGGTATTTTGCCTTTAGGCAAAAACTCGCAAAAAACAAGTACAAATTCAAAAACATGCAAAAGTTTCCAGTTTCACCTAATGGGTGTTTCGGTGACTTGACGTAACCGATTGTTTAATTTCGTGCCTTTCGTGGACTAAATGAGGTTTAAAGCTTAATTGTTTAAATTTATTTTATGGCGATGTTAAAGCGAAATGGTAGGCGGCCAACTGACAGTGAGAAACGGATGATGACGAAAGGGAAGATGATGTGGCATATGTTGGGAGTGTTGCTTTTTCTATACGGGGGGCTTGTGCTGTGGTTGTATTTTTTTCAATCCCGTCTGATTTATTTTCCCGAGTCGGGGCGTGAAATAGCTGCTACGCCCGTTCAGGCCGGCTTGAGCTATGAGGATGTGCAACTGGTTACAGCCGATGGCGTAAAGCTGCATGGCTGGTATGTTCCTGCACCGGAGTCCAGAGGGGCGGTATTGTTTTTTCATGGCAATGCCGGAAATGTTTCGCACCGGCTTAATTCGGTGCAGATGTTTCATCGTCTGGGTTACAGCGTGCTGATCTTTGATTATCGCGGTTATGGCAACAGCGAAGGTACACCCGGCGAGCAAGGCACGTATCGTGATTCGGAAGCCGCTTGGCAATATCTGGTTGAGCAACGGCAGATTCCGCCTTGCCGTATCGTGATATATGGTGAGTCGCTGGGTGGATCAATTGCCTCCTGGCTGGCTGCCCGCCAAAAGCCGGCGGTGTTGGTGATCGCTTCCAGTTTTACGTCCGTAGCGGATTTGGGGCAGCAGCTTTATCCCTATTTGCCGGTACGCTGGCTGGTACGCATACGTTATGACACCCGGGATAATTTGAGCGCAGTATCAGTTCCGGTACTTATCGCACACAGCCCCGAGGATGATGTCATTCCGTTTGCACATGGACGTGCACTTTTCGAGGCGGCTCATCTACCCAAGCAATTTCTCGAACTTTCCGGTGGACATAACGACGGTTTCATCTTTATGCGTGAAGCATGGGTCAAGACGCTGAACGAATTTTTGTCTGGACATATGGATTCGGCCTGTCGGTAAGCATGCCTTCATCAGTTGAGTCGCTAAATGGGCAGATTCTCAATAATATTGCGGTAAATTCATGTATGGCCGGATAAAGTCTGTGGTTCGTCTGATATTATTCGTCTCAAAGGGATGACGCTGATTTTTCCGGTAATCAAAATAATATACCCAGATAAATCCATTGGCAGCGTCATTGATGAAACTATTAAACACTATCTAAGCGAGCAAAATATGCTCACCAAGATTATGTTTATTCCGTGCATAAGCAGTGACTTTGCAATCGTTTGTTGATTGCCTGTTCAATACTTAGTTGTTTCATCAGGCGTGAATTCAGTGAGATAAACACTGGGCGTTGCGGACAGAACCTTGATGTTGGCGCGCTATGTGGAAATGACGAGTTCTCGGTTCAATGGATAGTTCGGAATAAAGAAGCGTCCCAGTCGGTATGGATTTTAGCGTTATTAGCGCTATTTGTTTTACAGGTGTTTGTATGAATGCGTCTGCTATATATCGCGTATTGCTGGTTGAAGATGATCCATCGGATGCCAGTCTGGTACGTCAGGCTTTGCGCGCCAGCAGCAGCCCTGAGTTCAGCGTTGTCTGGGTAACAACGCTTGCCGAGACCTTGCATGCTTTGCGTCAGGACAGCTTCGATGTGTTATTGCTGGATTTGTCCTTGCCGGATTCTGCTGGTTTGCCGACGGTAAATGCAGTATGCAAACTGTCGGATAATTTGCCATTGATCGTGCTTACCGGACATGACGATACCGGTTTTGCTCTGCAAACTCTGGAAGCCGGTGCGCAGGATTATCTGATTAAGGGACGTTTTGATACCGATGCGCTGGTGAGGGCCATACGCTATTCGATCGAACGCAAGCTGCTATCCGTTAATTTGCAGCAAAGCCATGATCTGTTGAAAAAACTTTCCGATCAGGTTCCCGGTTTGATCTTTCAGTTTCAACTTTTTCCTGACGGAAAAATGTGTTTTCCTTTTGCCAGTACAGGTTTGTTCGATTTGTATGGATTAACGCCGGAACAGGTACGTGAAGATGCGTCATCGGTATTTTCCTTTCAACATCCTGATGATGCGGCAGGTATTGTCGCTTCGATACAGGAGTCCGCCAAAACGCTTCAGCCCTGGCATCATGAATATCGTATCAGCCTGCCGGGGCAGGGTATACGCTGGCGCAGAGGCGACGCACGCCCCGAGAAGCAGGAAGACGGCAGTATTCTGTGGCATGGTTTTATCACCGATATTACCGAAAGCAAGCAGGTTGAATCGCGTCTGATTCTGGCGGCTCATGTGTTTGAAACGACGGGAGAGGCGATCGTCGTGACGGATATCAAGGGTAGCATCATTGCGGTTAATCCGGCGTTTACCCGTATTACCGGCTACAGCGAGATTGAGGCGATAGGCTCGAATCCGCGCATACTTAAGTCGGGTCGTCATGACAATGCCTTCTATCGTGAATTCTGGAATGCACTGCTTACCCGGGGTGAATGGGTAGGTGAGATATGGAATAAGCGCAAGGACGGTCAAGTGTATGCGCAGTGGGAGTCGATCAGCACGATCAAGGATGCGGATGGCAAGACTCTGCGTTATGTCGGGGTCTTTTCGGACATGAGCGAAATCAAGAAAGCGCAGGAAAAGGTCGAGTTGCTGGCCTGGCGTGATCCCTTGACCGGACTTGCCAATCGCGCCCTGTTTTTGCGTCAGATTGAACATACGCTGGAAACGGCCAATCGGGATGGGCGGTTTACCTCGGTGTTACTGCTCGATCTGGATCGTTTCAAGGAGATCAATGAAGCGCGCGGTTTGTCTGTGGGCGACGCGTTGCTGCGCGAGGTGGCGGATCGTTTAGGTCATTCCCTGCATGCCGATGATTTGTTGTCGCGTCTTGATTCTGATGAATTTGGTGTGTTGTTGCCGAAACTACAGCATTCCCGCGAGGCGGCCGGGCATGAGGCCTTGACCGTGGCCGAAAAGTTGTTGCGGGTGTTGCACAAGCCCTTCGATATGAGTGGTGAACAGATTTATATCAATGCCAGCATCGGGATTTCCATCTTGCCTGAATCGTCGTTTGAAACAGCGGTTGATGTGTTGAGTCAAGCGGATTTGGCGATGGCGAAGGCCAAGACGGAAGGGCGATCCCGAACCATGTTTTTCGAGGCGGGCATGGGCGAGACGGTTAAGGAGCGTTTCCAGCTTGAAGCCGAGTTGCGCTTGGCGATCAGTGGCAACCAGTTGAAACTGTATCTGCAACCGCAGGTCGATGCGGCTGGTGTGCAGGTAGGGGCGGAAGCGCTGGTACGTTGGGCTCATCCGGTTCGGGGGCTGATGCCGCCCGGATTATTCATTCCGCTGGCGGAATCATCTGATTTGATTGTAGCGTTGGATAGATGGATGCTTGCGGCTGTTTGTCGCCTGCTTGCTCAACTGGATGCAGAAGGACGCTCGATACGATTGTCGGTAAACATCAGTCCGCGTCATTTTCAACAGCCCGATTTTGTTGAAAAAATCAAACATCAACTGCGGGTCAGTGGCGCGGATCCCTGTCATCTAGTGCTGGAACTAACGGAAGGTATCGTGATCGGCGACATTGGCGATGTGGTTGCCAAGATGACGACACTTTCAACGCTGGGCATACATTTTTCCATCGACGATTTCGGAACAGGTTATTCAAGCCTAGCCTATATTAAACGGCTGCCCATCCATGAACTGAAGATAGACAAGAGTTTTATTCAGGATTGCACCAGTGACCCCAATGATGCGGCTCTGGTTGAAACCATTTTGTCCATTGCTCACCATTTACATTTCAAGATTGTGGCGGAAGGGGTGGAGACGCAGGCTCAGGCCGATTTTCTGAATGCGCGCGGCTCCATCATTCATCAGGGCTATCTGTATGGACGCCCCGAGCCGGTTGATCTGTGGTTGCAGCATCTGCATGAAGGGTGAAGGGGGAAGGGAAAACCCTGATACCCTTTATCGGAGAGGCGGTTTTACCCTTCCCTTTTCCCCTTCGCTCCTCTTGGTAATGTAGAGACTATTTTAAGATCAGAATCATGCCCTACGAAAATTTGTCCCAAGTAACATCGCCGTCCCGGTTGTTGTCCAGACTGGTTGGGGGAGTGGTATTAGCCAATCTGTTCATGTTGGTGATGGTTATGTTTTCTGTCAGCTTGAGCCGTGATCAGTACCGGGAAAACGCCGAAAATATGACCCGGAGTCTGGCGCATATTCTGGAAGAGAATTTCGTCGGACTCATCGAGAAAATTGACATTTCCATGCTTGCGGTAAACGATGAAATCAGTCGTGAATTCAGCCGCGGCGGGATAGATGCTGTCGAGCTCAATCGTTTCCTTAGCAGACATCAGGCGTATTTGCCCGAGATTGATAGTTTGCGTGTTGCTGACGAATTCGGGATAGTCAAATATGGTCCGGGTGTCAAACCCGGATCATCGGTTTTTACCGGTGATCGCAATCATTTCATTTATCTGAAAACACATAATGACGGTAAAAAGGTGGTGGGTGCACCGATCTTTGCACGCCTCAACCAGAAATGGGTGTTGCCTGTCGCACGGCGCATTAATTATCCGAACGGTTCGTTCGCCGGGATTGTTTATGCCTTCATTTCGCTGGACAGAATTCAGGACTCATTTTCACATTTGAATGTCGGGCCGCAAGGGGTTGTGAATCTCAGGGATAGCGATTTCAAAATTATTGTGCGTTACCCGGCATCGCGGGGGGGCAGTGATGTAGGCAAGCCCACGCTTACCCCTGAACTGCAAGAACAGGCCCAGTCCAACAAGGAAATGGGTAGCTATCGGGTTCATGGTGTGATTGATGGGGTGGAGCGTACCTATTCCTATCACAAGATTGCAGGGCTGCCGTTGTACATGACGGTAGGGCTTGCCAGCGATGATTACCTGGCCGATTGGCATATTTATTCCTACCGTTTGTATGCATTGCTGGCGTGCTTCATGTTGTTTTCAATACTGGCGGCCTGGTTGATTTATCGGGGTGAGAAGCATCGCATCATCGCTACGCAGGCGTTAGCTGAATTAAACCGTGACTTTATTACGCTGCTGGAGAGTACCACCGACTTCATCTATTTCAAGGGCAAGGATAGCCGTATTCGTTTTTGCAGCCAGACATTGGCTGACATTACCGGGCATACACATTGGCAGGACATTATAGGTAAGCATGATCTGGAGATTTTTCCGGAAGACATGGCACGCATCTATTACGAAGAAGAATTGCCGGTATTTCGTGACGGGACGCCGATTCTGAATCGTGTCGATCCCTATTATGATGAACAGGGAAAACAGGGTTGGGTAAGTACCAATAAATGGCCGATACTGGATCAAGATGGGAAAACCGTTATCGGTCTATTCGGTATCAGTCGTGATATTACCGAATACCGGCAGGCAGAAATCGCCTTGCGTGAAAGCGAACAGCGTTTCCGGAATATGTTCCACAAACATTCTTCTATTATGTTATTGATTGCGCCGGATTCCGGTCAGATTATCGATGCCAATGCCGCTGCCGTGGATTTCTATGGTTATACGCGGGAAGAACTTTGCGCTATGACGATTAGCCACCTCAATACCCTGAACGAGTCGGAAATATATCAGGAACGACAACTGGCTCAGGAACAACAACGTAACCACTTCGTGTTTCCTCACCGTCTGGCAAATGGTGAAATCCGCACTGTAGAGGTTTATTCAACACCTATTGATGATGGCAGCAACCGTATCTTGTTGTTTTCCATCGTGCACGATATTACCGAACGGCAAAAGGCCGAGTTGGCCCTGCAACGTTCCAATGCCGATCTGGAACGTTTCGCCTATAGTGTTTCGCATGACATGCGTCAGCCATTGCGCGCTATCAGTGGTCACTTGCAGTTGTTGCAACTCAGTCTGAAAGACCGGCTGGATGAAGAAGAGCGCGAGAATATGAATTTCGCGCTGGATGGCGCGAAACGTATGGATTCGATGATTGTTTCGTTGCTGGAATATTCCCGCGTCGGACGTAAGACGGAATCGAAGCAATGGATAGGCAGTCGTACTGCACTGGATGAAGCGTTGGGTTATCTTGCCCCGCTCATCAGTCAGACTGGAGCGGTTGTAAATTGTGATGGTGTATGGCCTGACGTGTTTGCCAGCCGGGATGAAATGACTCGCCTGTTTCAAAACCTGATTGCCAACGCGATAAAGTTCCGCAATGAGGAGCAGGAGGCTCGGGTTGAAGTGGATTCCTCACTGCATGGAAATATCTGGCGTGTCAGTGTGCGTGACTATGGATTGGGAATAGCACCGGATCAGATAGGCCGTTTGTTCATGTTTTTCAGTCGTCTGCAATCGCGGGTGCGTTTTGAAGGAACGGGTATGGGGCTGGCATTATGTCGCCGTATCGTAGAACATCATGGCGGACGCATCTGGGTTGAGTCGGAAGGCGAAGGTAAGGGCAGCAGCTTTATTTTTGAATTGCCGGTCAAAGAGGAGGTTAAGCCATGAATCAGCAGGGCAGCAAGGTTCATGAGTACGATCTGACGATTGCACGGGCGTTGACCTGGCGCTATGCGGTTGCGTTATCGCTGGTGGCGATGCTGTCAACGGCCGCCTGGGTGAGCCTGCATCTGGTTATTGCCGAGCAAAAAAGTACCGCTGCCATCGTCAATGTAAGTGGACGTCAGCGTATGCTTAGTCAACGTACAGCACTGTACTCGAATCTGTTAGTCATCACGCCACGTGAGGAGCGGGCGGTCGTACGCGACAAGCTCAAGTCTGCTCTAGAACTGATGGAGACCTCTCATCACGGTTTGACTCATGGCAATATGGAAATGGGTTTGCCTGAGGCGCATTCTGATGTCGTACATGCAATGTATTTCAATGGCCCCGATGCGCTCGATAAACAGGTGGAAACCTATGTTCGAACGGTTCAAATTCTGTTGGCGGCAAACGATGATGCACTGACACCGGATAATCCCGAGTTGCAATACATTACCCGCACCGCACCGACTACTTTGGTTAAAGCACTGGACAGGATGGTGTATCAGTATCAACTTGAAGGTGAAGCGGCCGTCGCAAGTTTGCAGCAAGCCGAAACCATATTGTGGCTGACAACGCTGTTGTTGCTGGTGTTGGAGGCGCTGCTGATATTTCATCCCTTTGCCAGGCATGTCAAAAACATAATCAGCAAGCTGCAACAGCTCACCGATGAGCTGAAAATGCATAGGGACAATCTGGAGGACATGGTCAAAAAGCGCACCGAAGAGCTTGAGAATCAGAAACAGGAATTGGCAGAGAGCGAGGAAAAATTCCGTTTGATCAGCACGTCTGCCCAGGATGCCATTGTTATTGTCGGTGCGGATGAGCTGGTGATCTACTGGAATCCGGCGGCTGAAAAAATCTTTGGCTACAAGATGGAAAAGGTGATGGGGAAAAACCTTCATGCTTTGCTGGCACCGGAAAATTACCGGGATGCAGCCCACAATGGCTTCAGGAATTTTTGCAAGTCCGGAAGTGGGGAATTGATCGGCAAGACATTTGAGATAGCCGCGATGCGCAGTAGCGGCGAGATTTTTCCGATTGAATTATCGATTTCAGCCGTGATGATGCAGGGTAGCTGGCATGCGTTGGGCATCATCCGCGACATTACAATACGCAAGCAAACCGAAAAGCAATTGCTGGAAAAAACCCAGGCGCTGCAAAATTCCAATGCCGATCTGGAGCAATTCGCTTACAGTGTTTCGCACGACATGCGTCAACCGTTACGTGCTATTTCCGGTCATTTGCAACTGCTGGAGATGAGTTTGCAGGATAAACTGGAATCGGAGGATCGTGAGAATCTGGCTTTTGCACTGGAAGGTTCCAGACGAATGAATTCGATGATTATCTCCCTGCTCGATTATTCGCGTATCGGTCGCAAGACGCAGGCTAAGTCGTGGATGCAGAGTCGTGAATCGCTGGATGATGCACTCGAATTTCTGGTGCCTGCTATCAAGCAGGCCAATGCCACGGTTCATGTGAGCGGTGAATGGCCGATGATTTTCGGTAGTAGTGATGAGTTGTTGCGTTTGTTCCAGAATCTGGTTGGCAATGCGATTCATTATCATGAACCGGATAAGTTACCTATGGTTGAGATTGATTCGGTGGTGGAAGGGAAGATTTGGCGAGTCAGGGTAAAGGATCATGGTATTGGTATTGATCCTCGCCAATTTGATCGCTTGTTCCAGTTTTTCAGTCGTCTGCAATTGCGAAATCGTTTCGAGGGTACGGGTATGGGGCTGGCATTATGTCGTCGTATCGTAGAACATCACAATGGACACATATGGGTTGAGTCTGAAGGCGAAGGGCAGGGCAGCACGTTTGTTTTTGAATTGCCGGTTTTGTCGGACGCTGAACAGTAATGAAATGTTTGTTAGCTTGAAGGGAAATAGATTATGTTGAACGAAAGTGCAATTCCATTTGATATCTTGCTGGTGGAGGACGAGCCGGCAGATGCCAATCTGGTTCGGTCTGCTCTCAAGACTAACAAGGTTTTCTGTAATCTGCATCACGAATTGGATGGCGTAGACGCGCTGGCTTTTCTGCGTCGGCAGGGAGAACGCTATCAGAATACGGTACGTCCTGATTTGATTTTGCTTGATTTAAATATGCCACGGATGAACGGGCGGGAATTTTTGGCCGAGGTCAAGAAGGATGTTGAGTTGTCGGTGATTCCGGTCGTGGTGTTGACGACTTCCGATGTGGAGCGCGATGTAATTGCTTCATACAAGCTGGGTGCGGCCGGTTACATCACCAAGCCGGTCGATATGGAACAGTTTATAGACGCGATTCGGCAACTGGATAACTACTGGTTTGTGCTGGCGCGTTTGCCTAAAAAAGTTTGATTAACTGGAAATTTTTATTCTGCAAATATGATGGAGTTATTGATTGCCGTTGTTTCCGCTGCTGTGGCAGTTTTGTTGTGGGATCGCTTGCCTGCGTTATCGAAGCTGCGCAACGCCAGTTCGTTACGCGAGTTGACAGAAGAGCTGCAAAAACAACGGGCAAAATTGCAGGAGCAGGAAGCGCGTTTGCGCAGCATGGGAGATAGCCTTCCCGATAGCTTTCTTTATCAATATACAGTTGAGAATGATGAGCCAAAATTTATATATGTCAGTTCCGGGATAGAGTGTTTGTGTGGTATTTCAGTTGATCGCGTCATGCTTGATTCGATGCTGCTGTTGGGGCAGATCGACCCATCACAGCGCGAATCCTATGTTGAGGCGCAATCCATAAGTCAACGTGATTTGAGCGATTTCTCGATGGATCTGCATATGCTTAGAGCCAATGGCGAGTGGCGATGGCTGCGAGTGAGATCGCATCCGCGTAAGAATGAAAACGGCAGTGTTGTATGGGATGGCATCGCGACGGATGTTACGGATCGGCTTCTGTATGAGGCTGAGATAAATCGTTTGGCGCAGGCTGTAGAGCAGAATCCGACCGGTATTCTGATTGTTGATACGCAGGGGGTAGTGGAATACATGAATACCGCTTGTACCCTCATTAGTGGATATCAATTTTCCGAGGTTTACAGTAGTAAGCAAACGCATAGAGAGATTATTTCGACAGAAATGACCGATGCGGAGTATGGCGCTATACAAACGCAATTGCAGGCAGGCAGAATGTGGCGCGGGGTGCTGCGTAATCGCCATAAATCCGGGCGGATTTATTGGGAGGCGCTGACTATTTCACCGATTTACGATAGCGAAGGTAGGGTGGCGAGTTACTTGCATCTTCGTCAGGATGTTAACGAGCAAAAAAACGCCGAGGCGGATTTGGCATTACGAAGTGCTGAACTGGAACGTGCCAATGCCGATTTAACCCGTTTTGCCGATGTGTCCGCACATCATTTGATGGAACCGACGCGTCGCTTGATCAGTTATTCACAACAATTGCGTAAGCAAGTTGCATCGCTGCCCGAAGCGTGCCGAGATCAAGAGGTGACGGCATCGCTGGCTTACATCGAGCACGATGCGGGTCATTTGCGTACTTTGGTGCGGGATATTCAGCTTTACCTTTCCGCAGGAATGCCACGTGGTGAAGTCAGGATGGAGGATAGCGACACTATTCTGGAAATGTTGCAGCAGCGCTTGGCTGAAAAATTAGCTTTGCATCATATACATCTGGAGATATCGCCATTGCCCGGGGTGATGCTGGACAGGCCGCGATTGATCGATTTGTTTGCATTGTTGCTGGACAATGCGATACGTCATGGACAATCGGGTGAGGTCGGCGTGGATTCTTGCATAGCTGTCAGTGGAGAACGTGACAAAGGTTTGAGTCGTTTTCGGATTCGCGATAATGGTAACGGCATTCCGACGGAATATCTGGAAAGGGTATTCGAGATATTCGAGCGTTTGAATGTGGTAAACGGGGAAGGTGGAACAGGTATCGGTTTATCGATTGCACGCCGTATAGTCGAAAGCAGGCATGGCAGAATATGGATAGAGAATCGCCCGGAGGGGGGCGCGATGGTTGTGTTTGAATTGCCGGACGAGAACTAAGTAGAGATGATCCCATTCATGAATATATTGTTGGTAGAAGATAACCCGGCCGATGTCAATCTGGTGCGCAGGGCGATGGATCAAAGTAAGTTGTCGTGTAAATTGCATCATGTGGCGGATGGGTTGGACGCGCTTGATTTTTTAAGGCGTAACGGTGAGCGTTATGAAAATATGCCGCAGCCGGATTTGATACTGCTAGATTTGAATATGCCTCGTATGAACGGGCGTGAATTATTGACCGTAATCAAGACAGATGAGTATCTCTCATACATTCCAGTTGTGGTTTTTACACAGTCAGACAGTGAAATTGATGTCGAATCAGTATACAGGTCTGGGGCATCAGGATTTATAGTTAAACCGGATGATATGCCCCGATTGGTTGAAACCTTGCATCAGATAGTGGCGTATATCACGACCTTAACTCGTGTATCTGTAAAAGTTTGATGATTGGGAAAGCCTGAAGATTTGGAAAGTATGAAAATGTTACCTGATTATAAGATTCTGCTGGTGGAAGACGATGCGAGTGATGCGCATTGGTTGCGAGTTACATTGAAAAATGCGGTAGGGTTTAATTCTGAACTAAAGTGGGTAACGAGTCTGGCTAATGCACAGCAGTACCTGCATGAAAATTCGCCAGATGTAATCTTGCTGGATCTGTCTTTGCCTGATTCGAGCGGGATTGAAACGGTACATGCTGGGCGTGTTGCCTCAGGTGCCTTGCCTTTGATTGTGTTAACCGGGCATAGCGATACCGAATTTGCATTGAAGACACTGGAAGCGGGCGCGCAGGATTATCTTATCAAGGGTGATTTTGAAGTTGATGATTTGATACGGTCAATCCGTTATGCCATAAGCCGTGCGAAGCTGGAGCAACGTTTGTTTGAAGCGGAGGAGCGGTGGCGTTTTGCGCTGGAAGGAGCGGGTGACGGCGTTTGGGACTGGGACTTGCAGACAAATGAAGTCAACTATTCCCGACGTTTAAAGGAGATGCTCGGATTTGATGAAAATGGGATGTCCAATCATCTTGATGAATGGAAGTCACGCGTTCATCCGGAGGATTTGCCGCGTACCCTGGCGGATGTGCAGGCGTATTTCGATGGGACTTCGCCGACCTATGTTAATGAGCACCGGCTGCGCTGCCAAAACGGCAACTGGAAGTGGATACTGGATCGCGGTAAGGTGGTGAGTCGTAATGCGGCCGGCAAACCGTTGCGTATGATTGGTACTCATACCGATATAGATAGCCTAAAACAGGCTGAGGAAATGATGCGTTTGTCGAGTACCGTTTTTAATACGGTGGATGAAGCTATTCTGGTAAGTGATGCAAATAATTGTATTGTGACCGTAAATCCGGCATTTACACGGGTGACCGGCTACAGCCAGCAGGAGGTTATGGGGAAAAATCCGTCCATTCTGGCAAGCGGCAAGCATGGGATGCCGTTTTATCGGGAGTTATGGCAAAAGCTCGATGTGTACGGGAGTTGGAGTGGCGAGATATGGAATCGGCGAAAAAGCGGCGAGTTGTATATCGAATGGTTATCCATCAAGCAGGTTATTGATCCGTCAGGAAAGCTGACCCATTATGTGGCGGCTTTTTCGGACATCAGTGTTCGCAAGGAAAACGAGGAGCGTATTCGGCATCAGGCGCAATATGATGCGCTTACCGATTTGCCTAATCGAGTGTTGTTGATTGATCGTTTGCAGCAGGCTTTAGTGCAAGCCAGGCGAGACCGGGGGCATCTCGCCCTGATGTATGTCGATCTCGATAAATTCAAGCCAATCAATGATAGTCTGGGGCATGCGGTGGGTGATTTGCTGTTGCAGGAGGTCGCGTTGCGTATGCAGCATTGTGTGCGTCAGGCCGATACCGTTGCACGCATGGGGGGGGATGAATTCGTCGTCTTGTTGCCTGTTGTCGAGAATGAACAGGATGTACTCAACGTGGCTGAAAAAATTCGCTGTACCTTGAATCAGCCTTTCAATATAGACGGGCAGGAGTTGAATATTTCTTCCTGTACCGGTGTTGCAATCTATCCTGAGGGTGGAACAACAAAAAATGAATTAATTGGTAATGCCGACATTGCCATGTATCGTGCCAAGGAAAGCGGGCGAAACAATGTGAAACTTTTTCAGGGTTAGGCGTAAAGATTTCGGTGTTTCTGTCATAACCCGCCCTCGTTTTTTTTAACCATATACGCTAGAATTGCGCCACTTTTTAAGTCAGGTATCCAAATTGTGGCACTCATAGTACAAAAGTACGGCGGTACATCGGTCGGATCAACCGAACGCATCAAAAACGTTGCGCGACGCGTCGCAAAATTCAAGGCACAGGGACATCAGGTAGTGGTAGTGCTCTCCGCGATGAGCGGCGAAACTAATCGCCTGATTGCGCTTGCCAAGGAAATTCAGGCTAATCCTGATCCGCGTGAACTGGATCAAATTATCTCTACTGGCGAGCAGGTTACGATCGGTCTTCTTGCTATGGCGCTGAAAGAACTGGGGCTGAAAGCCCGGAGCTATACCGGTAGTCAGGTCACTATCCTGACCGATGATGCATACACCAAGGCGCGCATTCTCAATATCGACCAGCAAAATATACGCACCGATCTGGATGATGATTATATTGTTGTCGTGGCCGGCTTTCAGGGCATTGATAGCCAAGGCAATATCACCACGCTTGGGCGTGGTGGTTCGGATACGACGGGTGTGGCGATTGCTGCTGCATTAGGTGCCGATGAGTGCCAGATTTACACCGATGTAGATGGCGTTTATACCACCGACCCGCGCGTCGTTTCCGATGCACGACGTCTGAAGAGCATTACCTTTGAGGAAATGCTGGAAATGGCGAGCTTGGGCTCGAAGGTATTGCAGATTCGTTCGGTGGAATTCGCCGGAAAATACAAAGTCAAGCTGCGCGTGCTCTCCAGCTTTGAGGAAGATGGCGAAGGCACGCTGATTACTTTTGAGGATAATGAAAAGATGGAACAAGCAATTATTTCCGGGATCGCATTCAACCGCGATGAAGCCAAAGTTAACGTGTTGGGTGTGCCAGACAAGCCCGGTATCGCCTATCAGATTCTTGGCCCGGTTTCTGATGCCAATATTGACGTGGATATGATTATTCAGAACGTTGGTGTTGATGGTACGACGGACTTCTCCTTTACCGTGCATCGCAATGACTTCAGCCGAACTATTGGAATTCTTAATGACAAGGTTCTTCCCCATGTTGGCGCCCGCAAGGTGATTGGTGATGACAAGGCTGCGAAAGTGTCTGTGGTTGGTGTCGGTATGCGCTCACATGTGGGTATCGCCAGCAAGATGTTCCGTACACTGGCAGAAGAGGGTATCAATATCCAGATGATCTCCACTTCAGAGATTAAGATTTCCGTGGTTATCGACGAGAAATATCTGGAGCTGGCGGTTCGTGTCCTGCATAAGGCATTCGATCTCGATCAGGAAAGTGTATAAATAAATTGACAGGTCAGCGCATACGCCTTATTATGCGCGGCCTTCGGAGAGGTGGCCGAGAGGTCGAAGGCACGCCCCTGCTAAGGGCGCATACGAGCTAAAACTTGTATCGAGGGTTCGAATCCCTCTCTCTCCGCCAAGGCGCTTGCATTGAAATAGTTTTCTGTTAAAATGCCGGCCTTGCTGAAAATTAGCAGTATCAGCAAAAAGAAGTACCATGCGCCCGTAGCTCAGATGGATAGAGTACTTGGCTACGAACCAAGGGGTCGGGCGTTCGAATCGCTCCGGGCGCACCATAGATTCAAGGGGTTACAGAAATGTAGCCCCTTTTTCTTTGTCTAAAATGTGATCTGGTGACACTTCTGGTGACACTTTGGCGTGAGATTCAGTGATACCTAATGAAATTGATTTTCTTTAATAACTTCCATTATTTTGTGAGCTATTTCGATAAGACTATCTACCATCATCGCAATCACTCAAAAAAGCTACCCTATCACATCAGCCACACCTACCTGACTGTCAATCAGCGCCCAATACTTTCCACTTGTCAGCGCCCAATACTTTCCACTTTTCGGTGCATTCTTCACAATATCCATTGATCTATGATCTTGTTGTATTTCGACTTTTAGTCAGGGCTTATCGACTTGTTCAATTCGCCGGACAGCCACTCGATTTGCCTTGTAAGTTCTGCAATTTCCTGACTAGGGTTGTCGCATTCCTGCATTTCGAGTCTTTGTGCAATTTCACCTATGTGAGTTACACCAAAGACGGAAAGCATGCCTTTAAGCGTATGAGCATTGTGCCGGATTTGCTTGTGGTCCTGGTTCTCTATGGCTTTAGCTAATTTCCCAAGATAGGACGGGTAATCGTCAGCGAATATCTGCACCATTTCTTTGAATAGTTCCATATCGTTGTCCATCAATGCCAGCGATTTATTTAGCTCAAAAGAATAAGCCGGATGTGTATTTTCGGTTTCCTCCTTGTGTGATTCAAATGACAAAGACTGAATTTTCTCCAGTTCATTCCATAACTCTTCCGTGTTTATCGGTTTGGACAGATACCCATCCATGCCCGCACTTAAACACTTCTCGCGGCTTCCTTGTATGACATGAGCCGTTAAACCGATGATAGGAATGTGTTGGTTCCTGTCGTACTCCAGTGTCCGTATCATGGTCGTTGCTTCATAGCCATTCATTTCGGGCATGTCCACATCCATCAGGATCAGGTCATAGTTGCCTTGTTTCCATTTTTCAACGGCTATCCGTCCGTTTTCTGCAACATCCACGCTGTGACCGAATTTCTGAAGTAATCGGGTAGCTAGTGTCTGGTTTACCTTGTTATCTTCAGCCAGCAGTATTTGTAATGCGTGATTGTTGGCTTGCATGGTGAGCCGTGGTTCTATCTTGTCGGGCATGATCGATTCACCCAGTGTATTCATGATCGCATCGAGCAAATCTGATTGAGAGAATGGTTTGAGCAAGTAAGTTTGAACTCCCAATTCGCGGCAACGTGCTGCATCACGACTCTGTCCTTCGGAGGTGATCATCATGATTGGTGTGGCAACAAGTTCAGGATGGATGCGTAATTGTTCAATGACTTCAAACCCGTCCATGTCGGGCATCTGTACATCCAGTAATATTAGTTGATATTCCTCACCTGCCTGTTTGGCACGTTTCAATTCTTCAACGGCTTTATGCCCGTCCTCTATAGCTTGAGGTTGCATACCCCAGCGTTGCAGCAGATTGACGGCCAAATGACGATTGGTCGCGTTATCATCAACAACCAATGCGCGCATACCGGACAAGGGGCGGTTGGACTGACGCTTATTCTCGCTTGCGGAAGAGATACCCAGTTCTACCTCGATATGGAATGTACTGCCATGACCGACTTTGCTTTCTACATGAATATGCCCTTGCATGAGTTCGACCAGACGCGTTGAAATGGTTAGTCCCAATCCAGTACCACCGTATTTGCGCGTGGTTGAAGTATCCGCCTGTGAAAAGGATTCAAAAATGGTTTTAAGCTTGTTGGCAGGAATGCCTATGCCGGTGTCCTTTACGCTGATATGCACCTCCAGCCTGTCGGGGGAATAGTATTTTTTACCGGCCGTTGCCTTTACGATAATTTCACCTTGCTCAGTGAATTTGATGGCATTCCCTATCAGGTTTACCACTATCTGCCGTAACCGTCCGGGGTCGCCCACCAGTATCTCGGGAAGGTCAGGAGCAATATCAAGCAGTAGTTCCAAGCCCTTGCGATGTGCATTTATCGCAATAGAGCGGGTGGCTTGCGATAGCATTTGCTGGAGATTGAAGTCGATGTGATCAATCTCCATCTTTCCTGCCTCGATTTTAGAGAAATCGAGGATGTCATTAACGATGGTTAGCAACGCATCTGCCGATGAACTGACCATGCCCAGATACTCTTTTTGCTCCGTGTTGAGATCGGTGTCCAATGTAAGTTGGGTCATACCGATGATGCCGTTCATGGGAGTACGTATTTCATGGCTCATATTGGCCAGAAAGTCGCTCTTGGCGCGATTGGCTTCTTCGGCGGCTTCCTTGGCAATACGCAAATTCTCTTCATTTTGTTTGCGTGAGGAAATATCCGCGTTAGTTCCGGTCATGCGCAATGAACGCCCGGTTTCATCCTGTTCGACGACCTTTCCGTGACTGCTGATCCATACCCAATGCTGGTCGCGGTGTTTGACACGATGTTCGGCAGCGTAAAAGGCGGTTTCGCCCTTGAGTGCTGCCGTTACGCGATTTTGCACTATCGACCTGTCATCAGGATGAACGCGCTCGAACAGCGCCGTCATGCTGGTTTGCGTTTTGCCCGGTTCTTCACCCAGTATCTCTGCCCATCTTTCACTGAGATACACTTGGTTGCTTGATACGTCCCAATCCCAAAGTGCAATATTGGAACCCTCAAGGGCAAGTGTCAGGCGTTGCGTGGATTGTTGTAGCAGTACTTCATCGTTCTTGCGTTTGGTGATGTCGGTACGGATCGAAATGTAACGCACGGGTTTTCCCTGCGCATTCATAAATGGGACGATCGTTGAATCTACCCAGTAAAAGCTGCCATCCTTGCGACGATTGCGGATTTCACCATGCCAGATTTCTCCTCCTGAAATGGTTTGCCACATTTCACTGAAGAACTCGCGGGAATGGTATCCCGAATTCAGCAGGCGATGATTCTTGCCCAATAGCTCATGTTCACTATATTGGCTTATGTCGATGAAACGCTGGTTGGCATAGGTGATCTCGCCGTTTCGTCCTGCAATACTGACGATTGCATGTTGATCCAATGCATATTTTTGAAATTCCAGCTCATTTAAGGTTGTTTGCAGATGATCGTAGGCCAGACGCATTCCCACTTCGGCCTGCTTGCGGGAGCTGATGTCGCTTAATACAAAGACAAAGTGCAGTGCCTTGCCATGCTCGTTGTATACCGGGGCAGCTCGCAATTCAATGTCGAAATTACTGCCGTCTTTGCGTATACAAGAACTTTCGACCAGATAGCTGTTGTCATGGCTGATTTTTTCCAGCAGCAGGTCATCAAATATTTTTGGATTAAGAATGCCGAAATGCTGTTTTATTACGTTTTCAGTTGAATAGTCAGTCAACTTGTGGAATTCGGCATTCACGTATTCGATCATGCCGTGCTCATCAGCAATGACAACTATGTTTGCGGCGCTGTCCAGAGCAGCCTGTTGCAACTGTATTTTGGCATCGGCTTCCAGCTTGAGACTAATGTCCTGAAATGAAACCAGTGCGCCGATAATCTTTTCATCCTGCATAATCGGCCGCGAACGATAATCGACCGGAATGAAGCGGTTTTGCTTGTCTATAAAATGACTGCGACCCTCGACGGCGACGCCATCTCTGCTGACAGCGAGCAATGGACAATTGTCAGCGGGGAAGTCGGAACCATCGGGATGTAGATGATGAATCACATGATGAACGCGACGACCGATTAACTCCTGTTCACTCCAGCCTAATGTCTCTTCGGCTGCCGCATTCATGAAAGTCAGATTGCCCTTGAGATCGGTTGCATAGACACCATCACTCAAGGTATTCAGCATGGTGCGCGTCATTTCGGCGTTCTGTATGCGCATACGCTCATTGGCAGCATTCAATTCGGCAGAATTGACAGCCAGTGCATTCAGCAACAGACGTTGCTCTTTTTCTACCTCGGCATAATAGTCGTTAATGATGGACAGAAAAGTTTGCAATGCCTCATCGGGTTGAAAATCCTTACCCAGATAGCGTTTTATTTGTCGTTCGAGCAGGCGGTGCATGCGGTGGGTCTATTCGTAAAAGGTAGTGAGTGTCATGGTTTGATTATGCAATTGGCATTGCAACACATTGCTGAAAGGTGCCAGCTCCCCGTAGGAATAGAATCCGGTGATAGCCGTGGCCTCTCCCAGTTTGTCCTGTACTATTTCCAGTTCATCTTCGGTTAGTTGTCCCATCACCAAGCGTCGTCCTACACAACTGACCACAATTCCCAAACCCGTTGCGTCTGATTGCCGGGGTTGTGTCGCCTCAGCCGCCAGTCCCGCATGGTCGATCAGGTTGTCCAGATTGGTTTTCATCAACTTGCAAAGGTAACCTTGTGGCACATCTCCTGCAAAGGTCAGGCTGTTGGTGGCCTCATCGATGGCAAGCAGTGTTCGAATTATTGCTTGTTCGGCATTGTTTGCTCGGATACTCAATGGAAAGCGCAAGCCGCTGGCGGGTAAATCATGGGCTAATTCGCCCAGGTATTTTTTGTAAAGTGCCAGTGCTGGCTGCTCGTCAATTTCATAGACGACATTGGCGGTTGATTTGGTAACAATTCGTTCCGCACCAAAGTCTTCCCATCCAGCAAAGCATCCGCTCTTGATAGTTATGTTGCCATAAAATCCCAGTGCTGCAACGCGTCCTGACCTGGCAGGGGCATCGGCCATGATCCATGTTTTTGCAAAGCGAGTGCTATCGCCGGCGAGTCCGCCCGTTACGGGAATGCCGAACTGATTTAGTCCTTGCGCCAGTTCACTGCCGTTAATCAGCAATCCATCCGACAATACAAACACGTGACGCAGTTCGGCATCATTTAATTCCGTCATTAGACGTTTTCCGGTATCAACGAATGCAGCCCCTTCATCCAGATCGGCGACGGTCATGCGTACCTTGGAATGATCGAATTTAATCGCGGTTACCACGATATCTCCATCGCTGATTTCACACCCCATTACACTGCCGGAAGATGAGCATCCGGCAATATGTGCATTGGGATATTCCTTCCGGATATGGGCATAACATTCTTCGGTATGAAAGAAATCCGCATCGGCGAAAACCAGCACGAGATCGGTAGTCACAGCGAATTCGGGAGATTTTTCCCAGCCAGCGGAGGCTGACCAGCGGGTTTGAGCGACTTGCATGTTCTCTTCCTTAATAATGATAGGTTTAAAAAATGGCTGATTATTCCTGTGTGATATCACGCATTTCGATTGCTTCATCAATAAACTGATTTTTAATTTCCATTACCGAATCCCAGTCGTCCAAAAACGCGGCAACACAGGCGGGATCAAAATGTTTTCCAGCCCCTTCACGTAAGAAATCCTGGGCCTTTTCAATTTCCCATGCTTTTTTGTAGGGGCGTTCGGAAGTAAGTGCATCAAAAACGTCTGCTACTGCAACAATACGCCCGAACAGCGGAATATTCTCACCAGACAGGCTATTCGGATAACCGCTGCCATCAAATTTTTCATGATGGGTATGTGCGATTTCCGCTGCTATTTTTAATAACGGTGAGTTTCCTTTGCTCAGCACTTCATAACCGATGACAGCATGTTGTTTCATGATGGAAAATTCTTCCGGTGTAAGGCGACCCGGTTTAAGGAGGATCATGTCGGGTGTTCCCACCTTGCCTATGTCATGCATAGGTGCTGCTTCCAGCAATAGCTGTTGTTGTTCGATCGATAACCCCAGTTTTCTAGCGATATGTCTGGAATAATGTGCCATGCGGTGGATGTGGGCACCGGTTTCCGGATCGCGGTATTCTGCCGCACGGGATAAGCAAAAAATTGTAGCCTGCTCACGAGCCACTATTTCAGCGGTTGCTGCACGTACCTCTTCGGCAAGTAACGTAGCATGATCGGCTAATTGTTTGTGACTGCGGCGTAATGCCAGCATATTCCTCGTACGTGCCAAGAACTCGGTATGATCCACTGGTTTGTTCAGGAAGTCAGTTACGCCATTGTTCAGCGCGTCATAACGTACACTGGATTCATGGTTGGCGGTAACCATGAGTACCGGAATTTCTTCGCGTCCGGCAATCGAACGGAATGCGCGGGTAAATTGAATACCATCCATTTCGGGCATCATGTAATCCACCACCACCAGATCGGGTTCGTGGTCACGACACCATTCGACAGCCGTAACAGAGTCAAGAAATGATACGGATTTGCAATCGGACAATTTATTTATCATCCGTTGCACCAAAGTGAGATTCATTTGTGAATCATCAATAACCAGAACCAGCATTCAGCCTCCGTATATATAGAACCTTGGGTATGCAGCAAGAAATACGTCGGTTTTCAATCTTCAAGCCGTCAGTGCATATATTATCAGCATGCGTCCTTACGGGCAGCACACTTTCCTGAGGAAGATGAAGAAAAAGCCTATTTTCAGAGAGTATTCAAAAAGGCTGTAGCTGCACGTAGAGGGGAAGTTATGTACGTGTCTGCGGTGTTATGAGTACAAGGTACGTAGAATTCCCATTGCCCATTCAAGCCGGTGAAACTGGGAAGGTTCGCCCCCTCGATCAGGATGCCATTGCATGGCAAGACGACGATATTGCTGTCTGATGACAGGATAGCTGCAGGGGGAGGTCAGTTGCATAACTGCCAAAGCCTCATCATGCTGTTCATTGCCAGTAAATTTTCTCCAGAAATTATCGAGCAGGCGTATTACATCCGACTCACTCGTTGACGTGAGATTATCAAAATCAAGGTAATAGTCGGCTAGCGGGTCAATAGTCGCCGGGTAGTCTGAAAGTGTGTTGCTATAAGGCATGATTTGTATGCACAAACAATGTATCGTCATGTTACCTTGCTTGGACGCTCGTAATTTATTGCGCAGTAGATACAAGCAATGAAACAACAGAAAGTGGCGCTGAAACAATCCAAGGGTGTTATTTAAGTAATTTTCGTTAAACAGATTGCGCTCGGTCAGTATCTTCAGTAAATCATATTCAGACACGCCGGCCGGATGATCATCAAGTATTTCCCGGAGGATAGTCTGAATTCTTTCAATAGCTAAAATCATGTGCGCAACAGCCCTTCGTGAATGCGGTTGATTCAAGAGCGAAGTTTCCCTTTTGGGGGACATGTGTAGCTATATGCAACGGGCTTATCAGGTTTGGTCATTTTTAAATAAAGAGTAAAACTGACGGTCAGTTTTGAGCATGTGCTGTGCAATGACTTCGTTGGCGAGGAAATTCATCAATTCTCCGACTGATACTTCTCCTGCCGCAACGGATTTTTTTAGTTGTAATGCATGGTCGATAAGTATCTTGTGGGCGTGTTCATGCGCTGTAAGAGCAGGGTAGTTGTATTTGGCAAGAATCGCTTCCTCATCCGCAAAGTGCTGAATAACATGAGAAAGGAGTTTTTCCATGTTTATGTTAAATCTCCTCGGATTTTCATCGCGAGAAAATGCTGATTCAATCAAATTATTAGCAAGCTCGAATAATTGGCGGTGCTCCTTATCAATCGTAGCTTCACTACATTCATAGGATTCATGCCAGTTAAGGTGAAGTATTGAGGTGTTCTGTTTTGTAACATCATTCAGATCAATATGCCGACTAACGACGACGCGATTACGTCCTTCGTATTTAGCCTGATACATGGCTTCATCTGCCAATTTGAGTAATTCATCGCGATTGACCGGATAGTTGAATATCACCAAGCCTATGCTTGATGAGCAATGATGCTCAAGGAAATTTTCATTGCTATTATCAATGGGAAGTAGATAAGGCTCGGAAAGTTTGGCGCGAATTTTCTCGGCAACGATACCGGCTTGTTTTTCGGATTCGATCATATCCTTGTCCAGTTCGTCGAGCATCACCACGAACTCATCCCCGCCAAAACGGGCCGCCGTATCTGTTTCCCGTATACAGTTTGTTATACGCTGAGCAACTTCAATCAGAAGTAAGTCACCAATTTTGTGACCATAGCTATCATTGAGCGGCTTGAAGTTGTCCAAATCCATGAACATTAAAGCGCCATAGAGGCCACTACGCTTGCAAGCCGAGATTTCTTGATCCAAACGATCATACAATAAGCGACGATTGGGTAATTGCGTCAGGCTATCGTAGAAGGCGAGATTGTGAATTTGAGCTTCAGCCAGTTTTCGTTCGGTGATGTCGTGAATAATTGAAAAAAGCAGGGTTAGGCCTTTGTAGCTAACCGGAGAGGAATGTACTTCCACGGTTCTAATTTCGCCGTTTTCCAGGCGATGATCGAACACAAAATGATTTTGATCATGGCTGACGGCCGCTTGCTGTTCCAGTGCAATTTCACTTTCTGATTGTGTGTTAATACTTTTGATCGTCTTTCCGCGTAATATTTGAAGCGGATATCCATAAAATTCTGCGGCTGCGGGGTTAGCATCAACAATCATGCCGGACTGTGGTTCGATTAATAGCATGACAGCACTGTGCCGTTCAAACATTTGACGAAACCGCTCTTCACTCTCACGCAAATCAGCCATGACCTGTTTACGTTCGGTGATGTCGACAAACGTGGCGATAGCCCCTTGCATCACTCCATCAACGATGATGGGTTGCGACCAGTATTCTACCGGGATGGACGTTCCATTTTTTTTCCAGAATACCTCCTCATCGACATGTATTCCCTGATTCAGTTTGTAAGCTTTATGCATTCTGCATTCCAAAGCCGGATAAGGGCGGCCATCTGCATGCGAGTGATGAATAAGTTCATGGAGATGCTGGCCAATGACTTCGTCCGGGTGTTCGAACCCCAGAAGCGTCAGAAACGATTGGTTAACAAATGTACAAATATCCTGTGTGTCGACTCCGTAAGCCCCCTCAGCCATGGAGTTGAGTAGTGTATTCAGCTTCTGATTTGACTCATGGAGTGCAACCTCTGCAAATTTTCGTTCCGAAATATCGGTATGTGTGCCGATCATGCGCAAGGGCGTACCATGCTCATCGCGGCTGATTACCTTTCCTCTCGCCAATATCCATTTCCATGAACCATCCTTGCAACGCATGCGAAATTCGGTGGTATATAACGAAGTTCCCCCCGAGAAATAATTCTGCATGGTCGCAAGCACATCCTGTTTGTCATCAGGATGCAAATGTTCGATCCACGCCGATCCCTCATTGGGGAATTCGTGATCGGCATAACCGATCATTTCCTTCCAGCGTCTTGAAAACATTGCTTCATCAGTTTGAGGAGCCCAGTCCCACACGCCGTCCTCTGCGCTTTCCAAAGCAAAACTTAAACGTTCCTCGCTTTCTCTGAGTTGTTCTGTTATCTCCCGATTGCGCGAGAAGGCGGCGAGTGTTAAGGCTGCCAGCGCCATGATTACTGTTGTAATGGCGACCTGAACGGCTAATGTACTCGTGGTAAAAATGACTTTTTCGTTATCTGCATTTCCCCGCACAAAATAGGTAGCGGTCATGGCTACATAATGCGTCGCAGATACCGCCCCACCCAAAATCAGGGCGGCTGGGACAAGGCCCTTTTTGAGGGCATCGGCTCTATCTTTTGCCCGCAATGCGACGAAAGCAAGAAGGATGGCCGACAGAATGGACAATACAAAAAGTGAGGGGTTATAGCGGATGAAACCATCAAGATGCATCGCCGCCATTCCAGTGTAATGCATGGTTCCGATTCCGGCTCCGAACAGGATGCTCGCTAAAGCAGGAGGCAGGTGTTCCTTTCCGTGATGCCACACCACGCCGAATGCAACGCCTGCGGCCAGAATGCCGGGGATCATTGAGATCAACGTAATAAAGGGATCGTAATGAATTCCACATGGCAGGCTCAGCGCCAGCATGCCGATAAAATGCATCGCCCACGTACCTACACCCAGAACAAACGAACTGACGGAAATCCATGCGAATCGAAGCAGGATAGTTTGCGAGTGCGCGATACGTGTAGAAGCTCTTAGCGCAGCATAGGATGCAAGGATAGCAATGAGCACAGAAACTGTGACCCAGAGCGGGCTGTAAGAGGCTTCATAAATGAGGCTGTCTTCAGGAGGAACCGGTAAAAATTGAAGGGTGTTAAACATTTTTGAAAATTTTTACGACCGCTACCGGATATATTCTGAAATATCTAATGCATTGTAACGTAAATATACGAGCTATCCGAACTGCTGTTAGCGTCGAAATATGAGGATATGATTATATAGCAAGAACATCTGCTTTGGGCTCTGTACGGTCGGTAAGTTGTGTGGCGGCTGTTCGGAAAGCAGTTAGTTGTTGGTTGCACTTACTTGGTTTTGAGTAATTCTCATTGGGTGTTGTCAATGGATCAGCTGCGCGATATCGGGAAATATGAGGTGTTACAATATGAGCAATTTTTGAATCTGTGGGAACAAACATCCATGAAAACGAGAAGTGTCGACCCGTCAGATGTGGTTATGTGCCATTGCAGCGGCACCAGACGGAGTAATATTCAGAGTCTTTTTGAGCAGGGTTTTGATATTAAGGCTATTTCCTATTGGACGGGGGCTCTGTCAGGTTGTGGTGGGTGTGAATGGGATATTGCGGATTTTTTGAAGGGTATGGAGAAGCAGCAGAACCGTAGCGAGTAAGCTTGAACTACTTTTATTATTCTAAAAACAGGCAGATCACCGTGTGGTGATCTGCCTGTTTCAATTTAACCTTTTGATTTGTTTCTTACAGCAGCGGCACAATCAACAGCGCAACGATGTTGATGATTTTGATTAGGGGATTGATCGCCGGGCCGGCGGTGTCTTTGTAGGGGTCGCCGACGGTGTCGCCGGTGACCGCGGCTTTGTGGGCTTCCGATCCTTTGCCGCCGTAGTTTCCTTCCTCGATGTATTTCTTGGCGTTATCCCATGCGCCACCGCCGGTGGTCATCGAGATGGCGACGAAGATGCCGGTGATGATGGTGCCGACAAGCACCCCGCCCAATGCCTGCGGGCCTAGCACCAGACCGACGATGACGGGGATGGCGACCGGGAGTAGGGAAGGGACGATCATTTCCTTGATGGCGGCTTTGGTCAGCATGTCTACGCATTTGCCGTATTCGGGTTTGCCTGTGCCTTCCATGATGCCGGGGATTTCCCTGAACTGGCGGCGCACTTCAACGACGACGGCACCGGCTGCGCGTCCGACGGCTTCCATGCCCATCGCACCGAACAGGTAGGGCACCATGCCGCCGATGAACAGACCGACGATAACCATATGATTGGATAAATCGAAGGTCAGGTTGTGACCGCTGGCGGTCAGTGCATGGGTGTAGTCGGCGAACAGCACCAGTGCGGCTAAACCGGCTGAGCCGATAGCGTAACCTTTGGTGACAGCCTTGGTGGTGTTACCGACCGCATCCAGCGCATCGGTAATGACACGCACCTCATCCGGCAATTGCGACATTTCGGCGATGCCGCCCGCGTTATCGGTGATTGGGCCGTAGGCGTCGAGGGCGACGATGATGCCGGTCATGGAGAGCATGGAGGTGGCGGCGATGGCGATACCGTACAGCCCGGCCAATGAATATGCGCTTAGAATTGCCAGACAGACTACGATCACCGGTGCAGCGGTGGAACGCATCGAGACGCCCAGTCCGGCGATGATGTTGGTACCGTGCCCGGTGGTCGAGGCTTCGGCGATATGGCGTACCGGAGAATAGTCGGTAGCGGTGTAGTATTCAGTGATCCAGACCAGGGCGGCGGTAAGCAGCAGGCCGATGATGGTGGAACCATATAGCGCATTTACGCTATAAACGCCGTTGTCCCCCATAATCCAACTGGTAAGCGGATAGAAGGCAATCAGAGCGAGTACCGCGGAAACGGCTAGGCCGCGATACAGCGCATTCATGATCTTGCCGCCTTCCTGCGCCTTGACGAAGAAGGTGCCGGCGATTGAGGCGATGATGGAGAAGCCGCCCAGCACCAGCGGATAGATGACCGCATTGGTGCCGCTGTTGGCCATCAGCAATCCACCCAGCAGCATGGTGGCGATGATGGTGACCGCATAGGTTTCAAAAAGGTCGGCGGCCATGCCTGCACAGTCGCCAACATTGTCGCCGACGTTATCGGCGATGACCGCCGGATTGCGCGGGTCGTCTTCGGGAATTCCTGCTTCGACCTTGCCCACCAGATCGGCGCCGACATCCGCACCCTTGGTGAATATGCCACCGCCCAGTCGGGCGAAGATGGAAATCAGCGATCCGCCGAATCCCAGCCCGACCAGTGCGTGGGTTGCTTCAGCCGGGGTCGAACCCATGTTGGTCAGCAGAGCGTAATAGCCTGCCACACCCAGCAAACCCAGGCCGACGACCAGCATGCCGGTAATGGCGCCGCCTTTGAAGGCGACATCCAGTGCGGCATTAAGATTGTTCTTGGCTGCCTCGGCGGTACGGATGTTGGCGCGTACCGAAACGTTCATGCCGATGAAACCTGCGGCACCTGAGAGTAATGCGCCTAATGCAAATCCGATAGCGGTTTGCCAGCCCAGTGCGATGAAGAGAAGTATGAATAAAACGGCGCCGACGATGGCGATGGTGAAGTATTGACGGTTAAGGTAAGCCGTAGCGCCTTCCTGGATGGCGGCGGCGATTTCACGCATTCGCTCGTTACCGGTCGGCTTGGCGAGTATCCATTTGATTGAAAAAATGCCATACAAGATTGCGATTACGGCGCATAACAGTGCGAAGCTTAGACCACCTGACATAATGCTCTCCCTGAGTGAGTTGCCAAAAACAGTGCTTAACCAGCCGGATTGTTTCAACGTTTAAATGATAGCAGCATATGGAGTGTGGTTGAACGTGTTAGGGAAATTTATCAGGGGTATTGCGTAGACACCAGCAATAACCCCGGATCATCCATTCGACTGATCGTGGTGTATCAGGCGTCTGTCAATGCAGCCAAACCAGCGGCAGCGATTTGGCCATCCTGAAACGCACGTACGCCGCTGATACCCAATGCGCCGACCACAAAGCCATCCAGTATCAGCGGTACGCCACCTTCGGCAGGGATAACGTTGGGCAGCGCCAGATGAATCAGCCTGCCGCTCATTACCGCATCTTCGGAAGTCTTGCTGGCGCGCTGGAAGGCGCTGGACATGTGGGCCTTGGCTATTGCCGTCTCGACGCTACCGAAGTGGGTATCGTGGCTGCGTTGCAGATAAAGCAGGTGACCGCCATCATCCACGATGGCAATGGTAACGCGCCAGTCATTGCGCAACGCCTCTGATTGAGCCGCAGCGGCGACACGCTGAGCCGCTTCAAGCGTGAGTATCGGTTTGCTGGGTATTATTTTACTGGGCATTATTTTTCAACCAGTGCGGCAAATACCTGATCGCGTATGTCGTTCACGCTACCTACGCCAGCAATCTTGATGGACTTTGGTGCGGCAGCATCGCCTGTTGCCGCCCATGAGGTGTAGTAATCGACCAGCGGTTTGGTTTGGTCGTGGTAGACATTGAGGCGTTTGATAACGGTTTCTTCGACATCATCGGGGCGCTGTACCAGATCCTCGCCGCTTACGTCGTCCTTGCCATCCACCTTGGGTGGATTGAATACGATGTGATAGGTTCTGCCCGAAGCGGGATGTACGCGACGACCGCTCATGCGCTTGATGATTTCGCTGTCGGCGACATCGATTTCTACCACGTAATCAATTGGGATGCCTGCATCCTTCATGGCCTGTGCCTGTGGAATAGTGCGCGGGAAGCCGTCGAACAGGAAACCATGCTCGCAATCGGCATCCTTGATGCGTTCCTTGACCAGATTAATGATGATGTCGTCGGAGACCAGGCCGCCGGCATCCATGATGCTTTTGGCGGCAACGCCCAGCGGGGTGCCGGCCTTGACCGCTGCGCGCAGCATGTCGCCGGTAGAGATTTGCGGAATGTCGAATTTTTCCTTGATGTAATTGGCTTGAGTGCCTTTTCCGGCTCCGGGTGCGCCTAGCAGTATGACTCGCATTGTATAATCTCCTTGGAATTTTGTTGTAAGTCGTAAATCCGCCTATTGGGCGGATAGCTTTTCAAATGCTGCTCGTGCTACATGTAAATCCTGTTCTGTATCCACGCCGCCCGGCGGTGCTTCGTCGGCAATGACAACGCCGATTTTGTAACCGTGGTACAGGGCACGCAGTTGTTCCAGTGCTTCAAATTGCTCTATCGCGGCGGGCGCAAGTTTGCCGTAGGCACGCAGAAAACTGACCCGATAGGCATAGATGCCGATATGACGCAGCACGGGCAGTTCTTTTGGCAATCCTTCACCCCCAGCCCCTCTCCCGCCTGCGGGCGAGGAGAGTGCGAACTCATCGCGCGGATAGGGAATAGGCGCGCGGCTGAAATACAGCGCGTTACCCTGTTTGTCTAGCACCGTCTTGACGATATTGGGATTGCGCATTGAGGTTTCGTCGTGAATGTGATGGCATGCGGTGGCTATCGCGCATTCGGGATGATCGTGCAGGTGTTGTGCCACAGCGCTGATCAGCGCGGGCGGTATCAGTGGTTCGTCGCCCTGCACGTTTACCACGATCGTATCATCCGTCCAGCCCTGATGTTCCACGACCTCGGCAATACGATCCGTGCCGCTGACATGGCTGTCGCGGGTCAGGCATGCCTTGAATCCATGTTCATGTACCACGTTGGCGATGGCGTGATGGTCGGTAGCTATCCAGATTTGATGCGCACCGCTCTTGGCGGCTTGCTCGGCAACACGCACGATCATCGGCTTGCCCGCTATATGCAGCAGCGGTTTGCCGGGCAGTCGAGTGGAGGCGTGACGAGCCGGGATGACGACGTGAAATGCGGTCATTAAAGTTTTTCTGCTTCTTCGGGGGAGAGTTTGCGTGCTTCATCCACCAGCATTACGGGAATGCCATCCGCGATCTTGAAGGCCAGCCGGTCTGCGCGGCATAGCAATTCCTGCTCGGGTTTGTGGTAAATCAGCGGGGATTTGCACAGCGGGCAAACGAGTATTTCAAGCAATTTTGCGTCCATGAATGGCAATCTTTCGCAGTATGTGGTCTATCAGTGCTGAGTCAATTCGGGCATCGACACGCAATACCCAGAATCTTTCATCAGCGAATGCGGCGCATTTTACCGCATCTTTTTCGGTCAGGAGTAGTGCATCGCAATCGTCGAACTCAAGATCAGTCGCCGTGTAGGGGTGATGGTCCGGGAAAGGGTGCGGGGTAGGGCGCAGGCCCAGTGCTTCGAGATGGTCAAAAAAACGTTGCGGATACCCGATGCCCGCGACCGCATGCAGGCGTAATTGTTGTAATTCTGACGCGTTGGCGGTATTCGTTGGTTCAAGCAGATTGTAAAAAATCTCGCCGCCCAGTTGCATGGAAAATTCGCCTGATGAAATCTTGCCGCCATTCACCACGACCGCATCGACCGAATTCAGGCGAGACAAGGGTTCGCGAAGCGGCCCGGCGGGCAGCAGCCAACCATTGCCGAAACGACGAACACCATCGACGACCACAATTTCCACATCACGTTGCAAACGGTAATGCTGCAGGCCGTCATCGCACAGCACAACATCACAATGAGGATGCGCCAGTAATGCCTGCTTGGCAGTCGCAATGCGATCTTTTCCCACCCATACCGGGCATATTTCGCGTCGTGCCATCAGCAATGGTTCGTCGCCGGTCTGTGCGGCACTGCTGTTTATGGTGACTTGTTGTAGCTGTGCTGTGCCGCCGTAGCCCCGGCTGATGATAAGCGGGTGGCGGCCATGCTGGATCAATTGTTCGGCAAGGCTGAGTGTAAGCGGCGTCTTGCCAGTTCCGCCTATGCTGATATTACCGACTACGATAACGGGGACGGGCAGCTTGTGGCTGCTGAGGATATGACCGCAGTATAACAAGCGACGCAATGCGGCCAGTGCGCCGAAAAGCCAACTCACGGGCAACAGCAACAGATGTATCGGGCTTTGTCGATACCAGTACTGTTCCAGTCCCGTCATGCCCGTTATTCCGTCATGGCTGTTAGTTGGCTTCGTTTTGCGTAGCGAAGGTGATGCGACCGAAACCGGCCTGTCTTGCGGCTTCCATTACGTTAATGACTGCCTGATGTGGTGTTTTTGCATCGGCATTGATGACGATAGTCGGATCGGTTTGGTCGCCAGCGGCGGCTTTCAGCGTATTGGAAAGCGAAGTAATGCCCGCAAAATTCACTACCTTGTCATTGATCGCATAATGTTCCGTCGCATCAACGGTAACATTGATGGGTTTTAGCTGTTCGGCTGTGGCCTCGCCTCCTGCCTGAGGCAGGTTGATTTGCAATTCGGAATATTTGGCATAGCTGGTAGTGACCATCAGAAAGATCAGGATCACCAGCAATATGTCTATCATCGGAATCAGATTGATTTCCGGTTCTTCACGTACGCGCCCGCGTTGGAAGTTCATTGTTGCTTATCCTTTGCGCTGACCGTGAATAATTTCAACCAACTTGATCGCCTGTTGCTCCATTTCTATCGTCAGGCTGTCAACCTTGGCGCGGAAATGGCGGTAAAAGATCATGCTGGGTATCGCCACAATCAAACCGAAGGCGGTGTTGTACAACGCGACCGAAATGCCGTGTGCAAGTACGGCGGGGCTATTGCCGGTGGCGGTTTGTGAACCGAAAATTTCGATCATGCCGACGACAGTTCCGAACAGTCCAAGTAATGGGCTGATCGAGGCGATAGTGCCCAGTGTGGTCAGAAAGCGCTCAAGTTGATGAGTGGTAGAACGTCCGGCTTCCTCTATCGACTCCTTCATGACCTCCGGGCTGCTCTTGATGTTCTTTAATCCGGCAGCGAAGATAAATCCCAGTGGCGAACTGGTCGCTAGCTTGGACAACATGCCTTCGCTGAAGCCGCGTTGTTTAAGTTCCCGGATTACTTCATCCAGCAATCCTTGTGGTGCGATGCGACTGCTGCGCAGGTAGATGAGCCTTTCAGTAATTAAACCAACCGCAACGACAGATGCGAAAATCAAAAACCAGATCGGCCAGCCAGCCGCTTGTACGATTTCAAACACGTTAATTCTCCAGGTATGCTTAAATTGTGTAACGAAATTTACTGCCACTTTATAAAATACGGGGGATTTATCAGAAATTTCGAGTTCGCAACTGTAGCGTGTCGAACCGAGTTCAGCAAGGTATCTAAGAATCTTCTTGCACAATATGTGGCTAATCCTTAGTTATAAAAGAATATTTTTGTTTCTCCACAAAATCTGTGGATAACTCTGTGGAAAACGACAGTGATAGATGCTTTAAAGCGGTGTGCTATAAGGGTTTTTGTTACCCTGCCTATTTTTTGATATATTTTTTATCTTTAATAAACAATGAGATAGCGTAAGTGTGTCGTTTTTGTTACACGCAACACAGCGCCAAGCCCCGTATTCTCTGGGTTTGTGAATAATCTCGGAAAGTCAAGATGTCGAATGAAGTTTTTTTGGAAGAAAAACAGCGTGTGCTGGCCGTGTCTGAACTAGCTCGTGCAATCAGCAAGTTACTGGAAAGTCAGGTGCCGTTGCTATGGGTGCGCGGGGAGATTTCCAATCTGGTAAAAGCGGCATCCGGTCACTGGTATTTTGCGCTCAAGGATGAGCAGGCGCAGGTGCGTTGTGTGATGTTTCGTCACAAAAATCAATTGTTGGATGCGCCCGTTTCTAATGGGCTGCGCGTAGAGGTGCTGGCTACCGCTACACTTTATGAAGCGCGTGGTGATTTTCAACTGACGGTTGAACAGATGCGTCCGGCCGGACTGGGTGTCTTGTATGAACAATTTGCCAGACTCAAACAAAAACTGGAACAGGAAGGCTTGTTTGCATCGGAGCGTAAGCGTGCCTTGCCCGTTTTTCCGAGGCGTATTGGCATTGTGACTTCACCGCAGGCTGCTGCATTGCGCGATGTATTAACCACGCTGAAAAATCGGCTGCCAGGCGTACCCGTCGTTCTCTATCCTGCGCCGGTACAGGGGGCGGGCAGTGCCGAGAAGATTGCGGCGGCGATAACCATCGCCAATCAGCGTGCCGAATGTGAGGTGCTGATCCTGTGTCGCGGTGGCGGCAGTATCGAGGATTTATGGGCATTCAATGAGGAAGTGGTCGCGCGGGCAATTGCGGCGAGCATCATTCCGGTCATCAGTGGAGTAGGGCACGAAACCGATTTTACGATAGCCGATTTTGTCGCTGATGAGCGCGCCGCGACACCCACTGCGGCAGCTCAGCGGGCGGTGCCGGATAGCCGGGCGTTGTTGCAAAATCTGCGCGATATTGCCCAACACTTGCTGCGCGCCCAGCGTAACCGTTTACAGAATGCGATGCAGGCCGTGGACTATATGCAGCGCAGGTTGGTACATCCCGCGCAACAATTACAACGCCAGGCGCAACAATTGAACCAGTTACAACAACGTATGCAGCGCGGTTTTGCACATCACAGGCAGCAGCAAATCTGGCGTTACCGCTCTGTTGCACTACGTCTGGATAATGCAGGCAGCAATTTCGCACGGTTGCAGGACCGGCAAACCCAGTTAGCGCAGCGGCTGGTCAAGGCGATGCGTAATACACAAAATGTGCGCCAGTCCTGGCTGGACAATGTCACGCAACAACTGCATCTGCTCAGTCCGCAGCAGGTGTTGGCGCGAGGTTATAGTCTGGTGCAGGATGCAAATGGAAATGTGGTATCGGATGCCGCAAAATTGCATTCAGGTGCCGAATTGAGAGTGACCTTTGCACAGGGGTGGGCGCGCACCGAAGTCAGGGAGACGGGCGGTTCGGTTGAGGACGGATGCACTGAATCGCATCAGACTGTGCAGAAATGTTGAAGCATGGTCGCAGTACACGGTAAAATCCGCGACCGCTTATCTTTACTCCCACGGCTACAGCCTGGAATGACTTCATGAAATTTTGCCTGGCTTGCCAAAAACCTTTTGCCGGAACTGACTGGAAATGCCCTGTGTGCGGCGATGTACCTGCCGAACGCGGCGGATTTATTGCGTTTGCGCCCGGACTGGCTGCGCAGAATGACGGTTTCAATCCCGAATTATTCGAACGTTATGCCGCTGTCGAAGCCGGACATTTCTGGTTTGTCGGGCGCAACCACATCCTGCGTGATCGCATGTTGCAGCATTTTCCGAACGTAAAAAATATCCTGGAAATCGGTTGCGGCACGGGTTTTGTACTGAACAATACCCGCGCCACCTTTCCGGCTGCGCAATTAAGCGGCAGCGATATTTTTACCGAAGGGCTGGCTTACGCCAAACAGCGTGTGCCGGACGCGTTCCTGTTTCAGATGGATGCTTGCCATATTCCCTATCGCAACGAATTTGACCTGATCGGCAGCTTTGATGTGCTTGAGCATATCGACGACGATCTGGCGGCGTTGAATCAAATGTATCAGGCCTGTGCCGCGGGTGGCGGTCTGATACTCACTGTGCCGCAGCATCAATGGCTGTGGAGCAGCACGGATGATTATGCACATCACAAGCGCCGTTACACCCGTGCCGAAATGGTGAATAAGGTGGAAAAGGCCGGATTTACGGTGGAATATGCCGGTTCATTCGTCTCGCTGTTATTGCCGGTGATGCTGGCATCCCGTTTGTTGCAGAAATCCGCGCAGGCCGATGACCAGATGGATGCCGGATTCAAGATCGGCAAATTAACCAATACCCTGCTGGGCGGGGTCATGAAAATAGAACGCTGGCTGATCGCACACGGCGTTGCCTTCCCGGTAGGCGGATCGTTGTTACTGGTGGCAAGAAAGGTTAAATGATGGCTGGCATTTCAGCGAAACAAACACTCTGGCTGGTGATTGCAATTGCCGTTATCTGGTTCGCCAATCTCGAATACCGCACCCTGATCAAACCCGACGAAGGTCGTTATGCCGAGATACCGCGTGAGATGGTGGAGACCGGCGACTGGGTCACGCCGCGCCTGAATACCCTCAAATATTTCGAGAAACCGCCGCTGCAATACTGGGCGACTGCGACGGCTTATACAGTTTTCGGTGAACATCAATGGACTTCGCGCCTGTGGACCGGCTTGACCGGCTTTGCCGGATTGCTGGCGGTATGGTTTGCCGGTGCTCGGCTGTTCGGGCGCGAGGCGGCGGGCTATGCGGCGCTGTTGCTTTCCAGCAGCCTGCTGTATGTGATGATGTCGCATATCAACACGCTGGACATGGGCGTGACGTTCTTTATTTCGCTGGGGATACTGGCTCTGTTACTCGGACAAACCGAGACCGATGCCCGTAAGCGCAACAACTGGATGTTGCTGGCCTGGGCCGGAATGGCGCTGGCGGTGATGAGCAAGGGCTTGATGGGCATCGTCCTGCCCGGTACCGCCGTGTTTCTGTATTGCATGGTGCAACGCGATTTCAGTTTGTTGAAACGCATGAACTGGATTGCCGGCATCGCGGTATTTCTGTTGATTACCGCACCGTGGTTTTATCTGGTGATGAAGGCTAATCCCGAATTCTTTGGTCGATTCATTATCTACGAACATTACACGCGCTTTACTACCAAGGATTTGGGGCGTTATCAACCCTGGTATTACTTTGTGCCTATCCTGCTTTCGGGTGCCTTGCCGTGGACTGTGTTGATGTTCGACGCGATGTACCGCAGTGCACGTGGTACGCTGACCGCCGTCCGTAGCAAAAGCGGTGAAAAACCGTTCAATCCGGGGCGTTTCCTGCTGGTCTGGGCGGTCTTTATCTATGTGTTCTTCTCGATTTCCGGCTCCAAGCTGCCGTCCTACCTGTTGCCTATGTTTCCGGCGCTGGTGTTGTTGATGGGCCAGCGTCTGGTTCAGATACGCGAACGGGTATTGTTCTGGCAACTCGCCCCGGTTGTGCCGGTGGCGCTGGTGTTTCTGGGTTTATCGATCAATGTCGGCAAGTTCGCCGATACCCCCGGTCAGATGGAGTTATACCCGAATTACACGGCATGGCTGGTCACCGCATCGCTGATTCTGCTGTTCGGCCTATTGGGCGGGATGGCCTTGCTGTGGAAGGTCAAAAAGCCGGCTGCAATACTGGTGCTGGCGCTGAGCACCTTGTTGTCCGCACAGATAGGTGTGTCCGGCTATAACACCGTGGCACGCGAACGCTCGGCCAAACATATTGCTGAGGCGATACGTTCCGAGGTAAAGCCGCAGATACCGCTTTATTCGGTGATGACCTATGAGCAGACACTGAATTTCTATCTGGGTCGCACCTTCACGCTGGTGCAATATCAGGGCGAAATGGACTTCGGCGGACTTCAGGAACCGGAACGCTGGATACCGACCATGGAGCAATTCGCCGTTGTATGGGCCGCCAAACCCGAGGCGCTGGCGATCATGCCGGTGCATGTCTATCCGATGCTTCAACAACTGGGCTTGAACATGAAAATCATCTTTGAAGATTCGCAACACATTGTGGTGAAAAAACCATGAATCTGGTCAGTTTCGGCTTGATCTTTACCGGCGTGATGCTTAACGCCGCCGCGCAAATTTTGATGAAAACCGGCACCAACGCTATCGGCTATTTCGATTTCAGCGTTGAAAACATCTGGCCGATAGGCTGGAAGCTGGCGACTGAGCCGCACATCATAGGTGCCATGTGCTGCTATGCGTTGGGCGTGATCATCTGGATACTCGCGCTGTCGCGGGTGCAGGTCAGCATCGCCTATCCGCTGCTGTCACTGGGCTATGTGGTCAATGCCGTCGCGGCCTGGTATCTGTTCAGTGAAGCATTCAACCCCTCCAAGGTCATCGGCATGGGCGTGATTATTCTGGGCGTGGTGATTATTTCCAGAGCTTGAGTTGCAAAGTTACTTTAAACCCAAATTTTCCATTAGCACCGTCATTCCCGCGCAGGCGGGAATCCAGCAAAATAAATAATCCGCGCAGCGGACAAAACATCAATGTTGGCCCGTTACACAGGGACTTTATCAGTTAACTGGATTCCCGCTTTCGCGGGATAAACAAAATCTTGGTGAGCGTATTTTGCTCGCTTAGATGGTGCTTAGTATTTTTATCAATGACGAGTTTTCGGTCTAATGATAAATTTGGGTTAAACCCTAATTTTTTTCGTGGACAAATGCTTTTCCAAAGTTAAACGGATACCCCTAATGAATACCTTTCTTCCTTTTTCCAAACCCACCATAGACGAATCGACTATCGCAGCGGTGGCCGATGTGCTGCGTTCCGGCTGGATTACCAGCGGGCCGAAAGTCGTCGAGTTTGAAAAACAGCTCTCCGCCTACTTCGGCGGGCGTCCGGTGCGCACCTTCAATTCCGGCACCTGCACCATGGAAATCGCGTTACGCATCGCCGGTATCGGCGCGGGCGACGAAGTCATCACCACGCCGATCTCGTGGATGGCGACCTCCAATGTGATACTCGAAGTGGGCGCGACCCCGGTATTCGCCGACATCGACCCGGTCACGCGCAACATCGACCTGGACAAGGTCGAAGCCGCCATCACCGCAAAGACACGCGCCATCATCCCGGTTTACCTCGCCGGCAAACCGCTGGACATGGACAGGCTGTATGCCATCGCGACCAAGCACAAGCTGCGTGTGATCGAAGATGCCGCACAGGCCATAGGCTCAACCTGGCAGGGCAAACCCATAGGCAGCTTCGGCGACTTCGTCTCGTTCAGCTTTCAGGCCAATAAAAACATCACCACTTCCGAAGGCGGCTGTCTGGTCATGAACAATGAAGAGGAAGCCGCGCTGGCCGACAAATATCGCTTGCAAGGTGTCACGCGCAGTGGCTGGGACGGCATCGAGGTCGATGTGCTGGGCGGAAAATACAACATGACCGACATCGCCGCCGCGATAGGTCTGGGTCAATTTGCCAAGCTGGATGCGATCACCGCCCACCGCCGCAAACTCGCGCAACATTACTTCGCCACACTGGGCAGTGACTTTGAAGCCAGAACCGGCGCGCAACTCCCTCCCGCCGAATTCGCAAGCACCAACTGGCACCTATTCCAGATCGTCCTGCCCGACACCATCACCCGTCCCGAATTCATGGAACGGATGAAGGAACGAAACATCGGCATCGGATTCCACTACGCCCCGATCCACCTGTTCAAACTCTATCGCGACCTGGGCTTCCACGAAAACATGTTCCCAGTAGCCGAAAAAGTAGGAAAACAAATCGTCTCCCTGCCGATGTTCTATGCTTTGACTGAAGCTGATGTTGAGCGCGTTTGTGCGGCGATGGTTGAGGTGTTGGGGTAAAGGTAATCATTAAGTAGATCGCGGGGAATGGGTTGAAGGAAATCGCTGGTTGGATTTCTTATTACCACTCTGGAAAGTTCGTAGTGAGTAGATTGAAGAGTCAGGCTACTTGCTTAAATGAAACTGCTTGACTGGGTTTTGAATCTTGTTCTGTGCCTTGGTGAATATCGTCCTCTGCATCCCCGGCTTGTTGCTCGGCTCGCGCAGCAGCGTTACATAATGCATCTCCTGCGCTGCGGCGCGTTGGATTTTCAGGTGCCGACAGTTGGATTTGGCGGGTATGCCGGTAATCCCTCCACTACGTCATTCCCGAAACGGTTCTGATCGGGAATCCAGCTTTTAACTGGCTGAAATTCTGGATCCCCGACAGAAGCACTCGGGGATGACGGCCCGATAAAGGATTCGGTGTTGAAGGGGTAATCCCTCCATTACGTCATTCCCGAAACGGTTCTGATCGGGAATCCAGCTTTTAACTGGCTGAAATTCTGGATCCCCGACAAAAGCATTCGGGGATGACGACCTTACAATAGTATTTGGGGATGACGGCTTAAAAAGGAATTCGGGGATGGTGAACTGATTGAAGAAAAATGGCGATCCCGTTCAGATCAGTTCTTCCCACAAATCTTTCCACGCTGGATTCGCCTTCTCGATCAATCTTATTTTCCATTGCCTGTCCCATTTTTTGAGTTGCTTCTCTCGCTGAATCGCAGTCAGCATCTGTTCATGCAATTCGTAATAGACGAGCATGTGGACACCATACTTCTCTGTAAATCCCTCAACCAGATCATTCTTGTGTTGCCAGATGCGTTGAATCAGATTGCAGGTTACTCCGATGTACAAAGTGCCGTTATATCCGTTCGCCAGAATATAAACCGCAGGTTGTTTTTCCATAACCCACTCCCCATTAACATGTCATTCCCGAGCTACCTCAACCGTCATTCCAGAGCTGCTTAATCCGTTATTTCTAAAATTTCCACCTCCGTCATTTCCGAAAAGGTTCTGATCGGGAATCCAGCCTTTAACTGACTGAAATTCTGGATCCCCGATCAGAAGCACTCGGGGATGACGACCCGACAAAAGCACTCGGGGATGACGACCCGACAGAAGCACTCGGGGATGACGATCTGATGAAAGCCTTCGGGATGACGGCCCTACAATAGCATTTGGGGATGACGATCCGACAAAAGCCTTCGGGGATGTACGGCGTGAGATATGTTTAATAGCCCCGTTTATTTTTTCGTTGCCAGTTTTTTCTTGCTGGGCGGCAAATAGTTTTCCGCCGTCACTATCCGTTTGCCCGTCTTTCCTTCCAGCTCCAGCCGCGCTTTCTTGGCAATGCCGCCGCCGGTCTTTGCCGCAGATTCGTTTTCTCGCATGCCAGTTGCCTCCATGCTCTCGGCGATCTGGCGCGTGGACAATTCCGCCAGCGCAGTAAGCTTTGCATAGCCATTCCACTAAGCTGTCCAACGACGCCAGCTAAGTGGCTGGTTAAAATTAATTCTGCCTCACTCATGTGGTCGCGCAGGTTTTGAGTCTTCAAGCCTTTCATTGCCTTGTGCGCCTTCACGTCCAGTTCGGCCCATTCCTGATGGATGATGTTGGTCAGGATCGCGTATTCCTCGCCCTTCTTGATGTCGTGCTCTTTCCAGTAATCGGTCAACTTGTTGCGCGTCTCCTGCCCGGTCATGCGCTGCTGTATCCACTTCTCGCTGCGCCCGTGCTTCTGCCAGGCTTCGCGGGCGCGATCCAGAGAACGGGCGGGATCGGCCATCTCCTGCATCCGTTCATAACCCACCTTCGCCAGCCACAGCTTGATCGGTTCGGCCTTTGGGCTGGGGACGGACTGCACCAGGCGCAGCAGGGTTTCGGCGGTGGCGACATCGGTAGGGCGCTGCTTGCCATCAGCAGCCTGCATTTTTAACTGGTGACAATTTGTCACCAGTTGACTACCTTCCTTGCCCAGCCGCTCTTTCAGCTTGTTCCAGTACTTGCGCGCAGTCTGGTAATCCGGCTGTTGCGTCAACACCTGCACAATATCCACCACCGAAAACCACCAGGTTTCCGTGGCTTCGTCATATATGCGGCGGATTTTGTGTTCTTCAAATAGGGCGGGTTGCATGGTCAGGACTCCTTGTTCATGGATGCCGAAAGGCTAAAGCATCATAAAGAACGAACGTTCTGTGGTCAAGAAGGCAAATATTCACTGCCATCATTGATGACGTAATTAGCCATTCCACTCAGCAACCCAAATACGGTTGCCAAGTGGCTGGCTATCCCGCGCAGGCAGGAATCCTAAACTATTGATGTAAATCCTGTGTCCCCGCATCCCGCTACTCAATATTGCGAATAGGGCGTGACTGGAACCGGATAGAGTTTGACGGGGTCGGTTTCGGGGTTGAATAAATATCTCAGGTAGAACAGTAGGGCGTTGGGGGCGTAGTAAGCGGAGCGTTCGAGACTGAAGCGTCCGCCCAGTGCGAAATTGGGGGTGAGGCGATATTCGGCTGCGCCGCGCAGGGCGTAGCCGGAACCTTTGCTGGAGCCGCCCTTGTAAACGGGTTGGTTATATCCGGAAGGGAATAGCGGTCCGGCGGCAGCGATGGCTTGCAGCGCGGGGTCGGTTGGATAGAACGCGGCATCGTCATCCTTGGTGCGCGCGTAGGACATGCTGGCGACAAGTTGATAGGATAAGTTGTCGATGCGTCCGTGCAGGTCGATGGGCATGCCTATGCTGATGGTGTTTTGCGGGCTGTAGTAGCCGCCGTGACCGAAGGTATAAAAGCCTTCGTTTTTCGCGTAGGAGGTGTAATTGGTGTTCAATCCGATATTCAATACGGTGTTATCGCTGGCGTACACATCGCGATCTACCGCCAGACGCAGGTATTTGCGCGTGTTGTTCAGCACGTTCTTGCCGCGCAACAGGCCGTAGGAGGCGACCGCCGAGAAGTCGAAGTTGTCAAATTTGGTGCCCATGTAGAGCGATACGCCGGTATTGGTGACACCGCCCCAGGTGACACCGGAAACCGGGTCTCTAACACCCGCGTAAGACAGTAGCGAGCCGGTCAGTGGTCGGCGGGAGAAATTGAGCGAGTAGTTGAAGCGCCCGATGTCACCGCCGGTACGCAGGCCGCCTACCAGATTCTTGACCGGGAAGCCGATGCCGACCATGCCGATGTCAGCTTTTATTTTGCTTCCTTCGTAGCCGAATCCGATCGAGGTGCCGGATGCCTTGGGTGTCAGTGGCGGGGCGGGTACGGCCTGTGCGGCCTGTATCTTGCCGAACAGTGCGGCATTCTTGAAAGCAGGAGAAAGTTCGCCTGCGTTTATGTCTACCTTGTCGATCTGTACCGTGCCATGTGCCTCGTAGCCTATGGGGAAACGGGCGCGCACCGGAATTTCGGTTGCGTTATAGGTCGAGGTGCCGTCGGTGGCTTGCTTGGATTGCTGCTCAAAACCGGCTTCAATTTTCGCCGAGCGTCTTGCCTCAATGCTCTTCATTTCCTCTTCGGCCTGTGCGGCAGAGGTGCCGGCGAGTTGTTTACCACTGTTGGAATCGGTGGCAACGGCGGAACGGTAAATCCGGGTGCTTTCCTTGGTGTTGACAAAGGTTGAAGCCGGGGCGATCTGTGGCGATCTGCCGGATTTGATCAGTGCTGCGGTTTCGGGTAATAGACTGAGCAATACGTCCGGCGGTGGCTCGGTCTGGACAGTGGCGGTTTTGGCCGGTCGGGCAGGCTGGGATTTAACCTGCTGGTAATAGGCCATCGCCTGATTGTATTCACCCTCTGAGCGGGCCAGATTAGCCGCCTGCATTAATACCTCGGTATTTTCAGGGTAACGTTGGGTCAGGTCGTTGATGGTGAGTCTGGCCGCCTGTGCATCGCCGGCGCTACGTTGTAATTTGGCGATACGTATGCGCATGTCTATATCGCCGCCCTGCGTCATGCCGAGCAACTCTTGCAATTCCTTAAGTGCATTGGCGTTTTGCTTGTCCTGCACATAGGCATAGGCCAAATCCAAACGTATGTCTGGATCGTCCGGGTATTGTTCCTTTTCACGGTTTAATAGCGCGATCCCGTCAGCAGGTAGTTCTGCGCGTGAGAAGTAATTCCGGTGGTAGCGGAAATAGTCCGCGTTGCTTAAGGGGTTCGCGTTCAGCACGGAATTGGCGAACTGTTGCGCTTCGTCGGTTTTTTTTGCGGCCATCAATTGATCGTAATAGCGGCCCGCCATCGCAAACTCGATGTCGCGGATGGTTGCCCGGTGTTTTTGCAGCGTGGCATCGTCGCCTTCCGGGATGTCTATCGTCGGCAGGAAGTCGGCCAATTCCTGATCTTTCTTGGCGCGGTTTAGCAAGGAGGCGAGATAAATGCGGTTGTCCAGCGGGGCAGGCTGGGGCAGCATGCGCATCGCATTAATCCCCTGCTGTTGCAGTCCCAGTTTGAACCAGCCTTCAGCGACCTGCTCGGTGGCTGAAAAATTGCCGCGTGCCTGAGTTTCGGCAATGGACATGATGCGCAAGGCTTCCTTGCGATCACCCTGGGCAAGTCGCAGTTCGGCCTGCTGGAAGAAATAGTGCATCAATGCCCGATTCCATGTGTCGCGCATCGATGGGCTCAGTTGGGCATCGGGAATATGGGACAGACTCTCCAACCCGCCTGCGTAGTCATTCAGGCTGATCAATACCAGCGCACGGGCATAATGCATGTCATTGTTTTCAGGTGCCAGAGCCGCGCCTTCCTGCATGATCTGTTTGCCTAGCGGTTCCAGATTCAGGCTGATATAGAGCTTGGCTAAGGAGAAGCGCGACCACGCATCTTTCGGGTCCAGCAGTACGGCCATTTCCAGCGCCTGCATCGCCTGTCCGGGGCGGTGGGCCGCGATATACAGTTCGGCTTCCTGACGCAATAGGCCCGCCTGAGCGCCGGGGTTTTTGTCTTGCTCGTCGGGATATTGGCGATGCAGTTCTTCCAATAGTTGCAGTGCTTCGTCGTTTCGATCCGTACGCGCCATCAGGCTGACCAATCCGCGTATCGCAGAAACGTTATAGCCTTCATTTTTCAGCACCAGACGATACAGGCGTTCCGCTTCGTCGATGTCGTTCTCGGCGGCCTTGATGTTGCCCAGCAATACCAGTCCGTTCGGGTCATCGGGTTGTATGATTAACCCCTGCTGAACAGCATCTTCCGCTTCGGCGTAACGCTGCTGATCGAGCATGTCGTTAGCCAGGCGCATGTTTTTCCAGAATTGGGCCGTTTTGATCAGGCTCACCCACTTGGTGATTTCGCCTTTGGTGACAATGTTGGCGCGTTCAAACCAGAGCTGCGCTTCGGCATGTTTACCCTGTCTCAGTTTTAACATGCCCAGACCGCCCAGTACCTCCGGGTCGGTTGGCCTGCGTCCGAGTACATCCATCAGCATGGTTTCGGCTAGCTCCAGATTGCCATCATCCATTGCGTCCAGTGCATCGGTACGTTTCAGTACGTCCGGGTCATCGGCTTCATCCAGTTTTTCTTCTACCGGAGCAGGCTTGGTCGTGGATTTTCTAGCCGGTTTAGCTGTCGGCTTAGTGCTTGCCTGTGTAACTTGAAGCGGTTTTGTGGTGATCTTTGCCGGGGTAATGGTCTCCGGGAGCATCGCCGAACTGGCTTTTTCCGGGGGAACCGCAACGGGCTTGCTCGTATTTGTCGCAACGCTTTCCTGTTTGGCTATTGCCGTTCCAGCGGTCTGATTTTTTTGGGTATCCCCCAGCAGCGCAATCATTTCCTTGTCGTCAGGATAAACGCTCAGGTAGCGTTTGATTGCGGCCTGTTTTTCGGCGTTATCCGGCAGACTGTGCAGGTTGCGACGCCAGTCTTTCTGGAAGCGCCGGATGTTTACATTCGGATTGGCGGCTAGCGTCTCGTAGTCATGGATGGCCGCAGCCAGTTCATTGGGATTGGCGGTGGGTGCCTTGGCTTCAGCGTCTTTCCCTGTGCTTGCCTGTCCGCCCGTGGCGATGCGATATAAGGCACGAAATTCAGCTGTTTTAGGATTGTCAGGTGCGGACTGTTCCATGGCGCGTAAATGAATCAGCGCTGCTTCATGATTGCCGTTCTTCAGTTCGATATTGCCCAGCATGAAACGTGCTTCGGCTGATGCAGGTTCAATTAGAATCAATTTTTCCAGCAAACCTTTCGCCAGATCGGGGCGATCCCGCTCCAGCCATTTTTCGGCACCGCGCAACAGAAAATGAGAAGACGAGCTTGCCTCGGTGGCTGCATGGGCAGGTAACGAAACCAATCCTGCCAAAATCAGGGTAAGAGACAAGGCACGTAAATTTAAGGGCATGAGTGCTTCCAGCGCGTATTAAGGTTTCCTTTGGAGTCGAAGCTGTATAAGTTGCCCGTCCACCCTAGAGTATACAAAAGAAATACCTGACCGTAATAGGCATCATCAGCAACCGGGTTGGCGTCGACCCGCTGAAGTTGTTTTTTCACGGCGTTGATCAGCCCGTGAGCCTGCAACAGGGGCAACATCGCGAAAGAGAAACCGCTTGGCCCCGGATTGTTCGCTACGCCCGTCAAGGTATGGATGGATTCCGGCGGGTAGCCATGACTGTCGACAAACCTTGCCATCGGTTTGAGGGTTTTCAAAAGGTCCCGGCGATCCGGGTCATCCGGGCTCAGCATGCCTGCCCACAAATAAACCCGTATCGCATCATAGGAACCCAATGCGCCTTTGCCTGTGTCGGCATCGGGTAGGAACCCCCGCTTGTAGTCATAGATTGTCCAGTCGGGGGCTAAGCCTTGAGGCGATGATTCCAGTATCAGTTTCTTTGATGAGCTGAGTAGTGATGTCCAGCGCGTATCCTTGCTATGGGTGGTAAACCAGCGCATCAATTGCAAGGGTGTGTAACTGGGGTTGAGTCGAACGCGGTTTTCATCCAGTACAAAGCCGTTAGTACCGGGCAACAGCACGAGTTCGAGTCCGGGTACGTTGATGGTTTCCGTGGTTAAAATACGGTTGGCAATCAGTGAGGAAAGTGCGACCAGTCGCCGGTCTTCCCAAAGCCTGCCAGCTTCGCCTAATGTATAAGCCAGCCACAGATCAGCATCGGATGCGGTGTTTTCGTCCAGAATTTTCCATTCGCCGTATTCATTCATTCCCCATAACCAGGCGGGTAAATGGGTGGTCAAGTCACCTTGCGCCAGATTTGTTTCGGTCCATTTCAACAGTTTGTTAAACATCACTCGGTCATTGGCGACGAGTGAAAAGAACAGGCTATAGGCCTGTCCTTCGGAGGTGGTGCGCATATCGTTCATGCCGTCATCGACGACACGTCCTTCTTCACTGACTAAATTTTTCTTGAACGTTTCCCATGCAGGCCAGGATTGTTCACAGGATGCCGCATGCGCCATGGCGAAAGTGCTCAGATTGAGTAGAAAACTGATGAATAAAGCGCAGGTAATTCGGTACATATTTTTTTGTTTACGCATTCGAGCTTGTGTGATTGCTTCGAAGCAGATTGTAGATAAATATTTTAGAGAGTTGGTAATTACTAAAGTGCCTCTTCTGAAGAAGGGAGAAGAGGGAAGGGATAAGGGTGAAACCGCCTCTCCGATAAAGGGTATGAGGATTTTACCGTTCCCCTTCCCCTAGCAGCATTGGTACATTTAGAATTACCAATTCCTTTATCTTTTGATATTCACATCGGATAGTACGCAACGCCAAGCAACTTTGCAATTCTGCGGCGAATTACCTGTTAGCGGTATGCAGGAGGCTTTTGTATTGTGTATCCGGTTTTACGATAAAATGCGCCCCTGATCAGCTTTTCTCACGTTTCAAGTGCTCCCTACCAAAAACTATCACTGGCGTATCGCTGGATTCTATTTTTTCTACTATGCCTTCATCGGGATGTTTTCTCCCTACTGGAGCTTGTATCTGCAATCCATCCATTTCGATGCGGTTGAAATTGCGATACTAATGTCTATCCATCCGGTCATGCGCATGTTGGCACCGAATCTGTGGGGTTGGCTGGCGGATCATACCGGCAAGCGTTTGCAGGTGGTGCAGATTGCGGCAACGCTGAGCGCGGTGTTTTACCTCGGGGTGTTCGCGACGACCAGTTTCTGGGGAATGATGCTGGTGCTGGGGTTGATGAGTTTTTTCTGGAGTGCGTCCATGCCGCTGGTTGAAGCGACGACCTTGAGTTATCTGGGCGCGCAGGCAACCCGATATGGACGGTTGCGATCCTGGGGTTCGGTCGGATTTATCGTGGCGGTGGTTGGTCTGGGCTATGCTTTCGATTACATCGCCATCGCATGGCTGTTATGGGCCGGATTGGTTTGCGAATTGGGGATATTGATTTTTTCGCGCATGTTGCCTGCTACGCCGGTGATACCGCACCACACCGATGAGCAATCCATTCGCCAGATCATGTTGCAACCACGCGTGCTGGCCTTGTTTGGGGCGTGCTTTCTGATGTCAGTTGCGCACGGGCCGTATTACACCTTTTTCTCTATCTATCTGGTGGAGCATGGCTATGCCAAGAGTGCGGTCGGTGGCTTGTGGGCGCTGGGCGTGATCTGCGAAATCGGCGTATTTTTCGTGATGCCGGGGCTGATGCGGCGCTTCGGCTTTACGTTGATTCTGGTGGTCAGTCTGGGCTTGGCCGTGGTGCGCTTCCTGTTGATCGGCTGGGGCGTGGATTTTCTGTTGTTGCTGTTGATTGCGCAGGTGCTGCATGCCGCCACCTTTGGTGCCTATCATGCTTCCTCGGTTGGATTGGTGCATGAATATTTCAAGGGTAAGCATCAGTCGAAAGGGCAGGCGCTGTTCGGCAGTTTGACCTATGGGGCGGGCGGGATGCTGGGAGGTCTGGCCAGCGGCCCGATCTGGCAATATTTTGGCGCTACCTGGTTATATTCGAGCAGCGCACTGATGGCATTGCTGGGTTTGATGCTGATGTTGTGGAAACTGGGTATGGCGAAAGCACAGCAGGCGTTGTAGTATCCCCAAGTAACGATTTTTTCATCTTTCGATAAGTACGCAGGAGCCGCAAGTGACGCAACCCAAGAAACCTGATTTGCCCGGTTGGTCAGATTATCTGTCCAGACTCGGGGAGCAGGCTAAGCGGGATGGTCAAGCTCCCGGCGCATCCCGTGAGCGTCAGCAAAGTCAGAAAGTGGTCGAGCCGTCGCTAAGGCGTACTCAAAGCGAACAAACTGAGTCTGGCGCAACCGGCAATAAACGCGGCCCCCAGTTGCGCCATGCCAAAAAGGCTGTCGAAAAGTCCGTTGCTACGACACGTTTAAAGACGGATGAATTGCACGAGCGCGGATGTCCGCCGGTAGGGAATAAAAAGGGTTTGGCGCAGAAAGGCCCGGCAACGTCTTCTCCGGTGCAATCTTCCCCGGCGCAACCGGCCCTATTCAAGTCATGGTTAGCATCGCTGGCACGATTGAATATTCTGGCAAAACTGCGCGAAAAACGTGATAAACCGGTTCAATCCGCTTCATCCGGCAAGACGGAAGAGATTGCAGATGACAATGGGGAGCAGTTTGGCAGACGTATTACGCTAGGCATGTGGGGGTTTTACTTTGCGGTAAAACTGGGGATGTTCCTGCAAGAGTTGATCGGTTTTCATCCACTGGAAAACCTGTTGTTTGCGGTGTTTATTTTGTATCCGGTTCATTCACGATTCTGGTCACGGATCAAGAATGGCATCACGGCTGTTGTTGCAGTGGCGTTGCTTTATTACGATTCCTGGTTGCCGCCGCTGACGCGTGCGATTGAAAAGTCATCATCGCTGTCGCATTTCAGTTCTTCCTACATGTTTGAATTGCTCACACGCTTCATCAATTGGCAGATTATCGGGCTGATGGTTGTGGCGTGGTTTGTCTATCGCTTTGCGGCCAGCAGATTGCGTGTCGGCGTGCTGGTTGTGGCGAGTATGTTGATGGTTTGGCTGGTACAAAGCCAGCTTGCCGATATGCTGGTTAGTCCGTTGAAAAGCCATGAACAAATAGAGAGTGCGGCGAGTATGAAGCCGGATCTGGACGGGGTGCTGAAGGCATTTTTTGATAAAGAGGCTCAACGTTCGGTTACATTTGTTACGCCGCCACTGGATGCGGCCCCGTTTGATATTGTTTTTATTCATATCTGTTCCCTGTCCTGGGATGATGTGCGGGCGGTGGGTCTGGAGCAGCATCCTCTGTGGAAGAAGTTTGATTTTCTGTTCAAGAAATTCAATTCTGCCGCGTCATACAGTGGCCCTGCCGTGATTCATTTGTTACGCGCTACCTGTGGACAGCAGAAGCATGAAAACATGTATTTCGCTGCACCCGAAAAGTGTTATCTGATGGGCAGTCTGGAAAAGAGCGGTTTTGAGCCGAATCTGGCGCTAAACCACAATGGCAAGTTTGATGACTTTCTGGGGATGGCGCAACGGCACGGGCAATTGACGGTTCCCCCTCTCTCGCATGACGGACTGCCCGTTGAGCTGGAATCCTTTTACGGTGCACCGCTTTATGATGATTTAACGGTGCTCAATCGCTGGTTGCAACTACGGCGCGAATCGACCAGTCCGCGTGTCGCGCTGTTTTACAATACCGCCAGCTTGCATGACGGCAATCATTTACCCGGTACTGATGCCTTGCCAAATACGCTGGAAAGTTATCAGGCGCGGTTGGTAAAGTTTCTCGGTGAACTGGATCAATTCATGACGAGTCTGGAAGCATCCGGCAGGCGTACGGTCGTCGTGATGGTGCCCGAACATGGTGGAGCCGTGCTGGGAGACAAGAAACAAATCGCCGGTTTGCGTGAAATCCCGACTCCGGCGATCACCTTGATACCGGTTGGTATCAGGGTGATCGGTGGTAATGCCAAGCGTGAGGGGGATACGCTATCCATAGATCAACCGACCAGTTTTTTGGCGATTTCACATATTCTTTCGCGTATGCTGGTCAATTCGCCCTATGCAAATGCGACATTCTCACCCTCCTACTATGTTGAGAATTTACCGCTCACCCAGTTTGTTTCGCAAAATGAAAAAATGACCGTGATGGAAAATAATGGTCGTTACTATTTGAGTGACGGTACGAAGCCCTGGGAGGATTACGCCGAATTTAATCTGCCAACGGGGCAGAGGTGATCTTTTGAATGCTAATCATGCGTCAGAGGAAAGGTAAATGAATCGCTACAGGCAACCGGGAAGCTCGAAGGATAGACGGGTGCCGCACGGTGGGCGGGATATACGTCAGGATGCGCCGCATTTGGCGGCTTATCTGGCACGACTGAATAGTCGGCAAGTGGCTTGCCCTGACCAATTTCCATTCAAGCCTGCCGATCTGGTTAAATCCACGGATGTATCCGAAATCGTTGCCGAAGCGCAGGAAGAGGTAATTGTCCCGGCTAAAACCGCAATTGCTGTCAGCGCGAAGGAACAAAATAACTCTGCACAAAAGAATATTTCATTGAGAATATGGGGTTATTACTTTGCAGCCAAACTGGTGCTTTTCGGGCTGGAGTTGATTGGCCTTCATCCGCTGGAGAATCTGGTTTTTGCGCTGTTTGTACTTTGGTTGCCTTTATCGCGCTTCTGGCGGGGAATCAAGGAAGCCGTCAGTGTAATGATTGCATTTGCCTTGCTCTATTACGATTCCTGGCTGCCGCCCATCACGCGGGTAATCGAAAAAGCGTCGTCGTTAGCTAATTTCACGCCTTCCTATCTGCTCGAATTATCCACGCGTTTTGTCAGTTTTCCGGTCATTGTCTGGATACTGGCGGTCTGGCTGGTTTACTGGATCGTTTCAAAATGGATCAATGTCGGCTTGCTGATCGTGGTGGGTATGTTGATGTTTGGCTTGGGGCAGAGTCCGCTGGGGGATTTTGCGGCAGAAATATTCAGAGCGAATAAGCCGGTCACGACCGCTGAAAAGTTCAATGCTGAAATATCCCGGCCTGATATGGATCAAGTATTGAAAATCTTTTTCGATACGGAAGAATCCCGTTCAGTGTTTTTGCCGGTGCCTGATACGAAAGATCTACCGTTTGATGTGATTTTTATCCACATTTGCTCGCTGTCGTGGGACGATTTGCGCGCGGTTAGCATGGATCAGCATCCGTTATTGAAAGACTTCGATATTTTGCTGACCCGGTTTAATACGGCGGCATCGTATAGCGGGCCTGCCGCGATACATTTGATGCGGGCAACATGCGGTCAGCAGGAGCACGAGAAAATGTATTCGGATGCGCCGGACGGGTGTTACCTGATGAGTAATCTGCGTCATAGTGGTTATGTGCCTAATCTGGCGATGAATCATAACGGTCAATTCGATGACTTTTTGGGCCAGGTACAGAAGTATGGTCGGTTGAATATTCCGCCCATGTCTCAGGACGGACTCGATATTGCACTCAATTCTTTCTATGGAACCCCGGTCTATGATGATTATTCGTTATTGACGCGCTGGTTGAGTAATCGAAACCAGTCCGCTGATGAGCGTGTCGCCTTGTATTACGACACGGTGACCATGCATGACGGGAATTTCCAGCCAGGCAAGGAATCCGTGCCGAATACGCCTGAGAACTATAAGTCCCGTCTGGTCAGGTTTCTGGCTAATATCGAAAAGTTTATGCAAAGTCTGGAAAAATCAGGCAGGCGTGCTGTGGTGGTGGTGATTCCAGATCATGGTGCATCGTTGCGCGGTGACAAGATGCAAATCGCCGGACTGCGCGAGATTCCAACACCTTCGATTGCACGGGTGCCAGTCGGAATCAAGGTAATAGGCGGGCAGCGGGCAGGAAATCAACTTTTGGTACATCAGCCGACCAGTTATCTGGCCGTTGCACATATTCTTTCCGGCATGCTGGGAAAATCACCCTATGCCAAGGATCGCTTTGATCCGGCTGCTTATGTAGTCGGGTTGCCTGTCACACAGTTTGTTGCGCAAAGCGAAATTGCGACGGTGATTGAGCACGAAAATCACTATTATCTGCGCCGTGGCTCGGGTGATTGGAAGGATTATGCTGAATTTAATATACCGGCGCGATAAGCGTTTGGAAATGAAGATGGATATGAGAGATGTGCTATTCGAGGATTGATAATTGAAACGGATTAAGAAGCGAGTGGGGAGCAGCTTGCAATCGGCTTTTAGTCGTTTCGAGCAATTTTCTTCGCAGAATTTCAAACCATCTGAGTCATTGCCGGAAAACAGGCCGGATCAACGCGAATCGAGGGCGATGAAGTTTAATACATCGAAGCGCCCTGTGCCGTGGAAAAACACCGAAGTCGAAGCGAAGATCGAAGTGCCCAATGATCTATTTCGCAAGCATGTAAGCCATCCCGTCGGTGATAGGCGGTTGGATCCTGATGCCTATCATCAACATGCCGATGAGGACGCTCCGCATTCCTTGTGGGTTTCTCTGGCACGACTGGAGGAAGACCAGCCGGTTAGCACGGAATCGCCAGAAGAGAGTGGGGCGAAACCCGAGTCGGCGAGGGAATTGTTCCAACGTCTGGAAACGGAAGGTACGGAGCACGCCCATCCCTCGATACATACTGTCGTTCCCCGCGAGCTTACGAGTCATCCTGTCGGAGAAAGAAGACTGGGTGCGGTTCAGGAGCTGGAGCAGTTTGAAAGACCTGTCAGGAAGATCAAACGCAAGATGATATATCGCCAGACGCAGGGTCGGATGCAAGACAGGGGCGGTTTCCATTGCGTACTCCCGCGTGAGTTGGAAAGTCATCCTGTCGGTGATCGCAGAGCAGAGGTGGAAAAGTCTCATTTCTCGTTTCGTGCGCTGTGGAGTGGTTTGGTGAGGAGGCGAGGGAGGAGAGAGGCACTAGGCAGTGATACGCCCATTCCGGAAAGGTTTTGTCTGGGCTTATGGGCATATTACTTTATCGCGAAGTTATGCCTGTTCGGAATGACGCTGATCGGGTTTCATCCACTGGAAAATCTGCTATTTGCCGCATTTATCATGTGGCAGATGAAATCCAGTTGGTTGCGCAGATTGAAGAATGGTGTTACCGCTATTTTAGCTTTTGTGCTGCTCTATTATGATTCCTGGCTGCCATCCATGGATAGAGTGGTTTCCCAGGCTTCGTTGTTGTCCCATTTCAGCCTTGAATATCTGTTCGAACTGCTGGGGCGATTTATCAGTTATCCGGTGATAGGCACGTTGCTGGTAGTCTGGCTGGTGTACTGGATGATTTCAAAATGGATGAATGCCGGTATTTTGTTGATGATCGGTATGGTGTTGTTGTCAGTCGTGCAAAGCCCGATCATGGATATGCTCCGGCAGCCTTTCAAAACCAGAGTAGAAGTGGCGGTCGAACAGCAGGCGACACCGGATATGGATAAGTACGTAAAGGATTTCTTTGAAAGGGAAGCGCAGCGTAGCGTTTCATTCATCACGCCCGGTGTGGATGCCATTCCGTTTGACGTGATCTTTATTCATATCTGTTCACTGTCGTGGGACGATGTGCGTACGGTGGGGCTGGAACAGCATCCTTTATGGCATCGTTTCGATATATTGCTGACCCGTTTTAATTCTGCCGCCTCCTATAGTGGCCCCGCCGCGATTCATTTACTGCGTGCCACCTGCGGGCAGCAAGCGCATGACAAGATGTACTTTGCGACCCCTGACAAATGTTATTTGATGGCTGGTCTGGAAAATAGCGGGTTCAAGTCCGAACTGGCGATGAATCACAATGGCGTGTTCGATGATTTTTTGCAGCAGATTCAAAGGCACGGTCGAATGACGGCTCCTCTGATGCCACAGAATGGCCTTGATATTGCTCAATATGCATTCGATAAATCGCCAATTTATGATGATTATTCCACGCTTGACCGTTGGCTGAAGAATCGGCAAAACTCGGATAGTGCGCGTGTTGCGCTTTTTTACAGCACGGTGAGTCTGCATGATGGCAATCATTTACCCGGTATGGGAGGGGTGCCGAATACGCTGGATACTTACAAGCAGCGATTGACTATTTTTCTGGATGAAATGGAACGCTTCATGCAAAGTCTGGATGAGTCGGGCAGACGTGCCGTGGTGGTGATGGTGCCTGAGCACGGTGCGGCCTTACGCGGCGACAAGCGGCAAATTTCCGGATTGCGTGAAATTCCGACACCGGCCATTACGCTGGTGCCAGTGGGGATTAAAGTGATTGGGGGTCATGTTCAGCGTGAAGGTGATACGGTCAAGGTTGATCAGCCCAGTAGCTATCAGGAAATGGCACAAATCGTAGCTCGTTTTCTGGAAAATTCGCCCTTTGCCGGAGCGATCTTCAAACCGTCCGATTATGTGGCGAATTTATCTACAACGCCGTTTGTGTCGCAGAATGAAAAGGCGACCGTGATTGAATACGATCATCGTTATTTCTATAACAATAGCTTAGACGGATGGATTGATTATTCCCAATTCAGTTTGCTAGAGACGGTTCATGCTGATGTCGGCCCCTGATGGCAGGGGCTAAATCTGCTGAACCTGTCCTCACGTTCAAGATGTTGATTATCCCGAATGCTGGACTATTTTTTCGGTTAAAGCTGCACTTGTGTGGATTTATAACGGGGTAACTACTACGCAGGTATTACATATTGATGCCACAGGCTGCCAATTGGCACACGTTGTGGCATAATCCTTCGATTCAATACTAGTATCAGGCATGAAAAGATGAGCGCACAAACATTATATGACAAACTCTGGACCTCACATGTCGTGCGCATGGAAAGCGATGGCACGGCTTTGATTTATATCGATCGCCATCTGGTGCACGAGGTTACCAGCCCGCAGGCATTTGAAGGGTTGAAGCTGGCAGGACGCGGTCTGTGGCGTACTCAATCCATATTGGCGGTTGCCGATCATAATGTACCAACCACGGGGCGGGAGCGCGGCATAGCTGACCCAATCGCACGATTGCAGGTGGAAACGCTGGGCAACAATTGCGCCGAATTTTCCATTAATGAATTCAAGATGGGCGATATACGTCAGGGCATCGTGCATGTGGTCGGGCCTGAACAGGGCGCGACCTTGCCGGGTATGACAGTTGTGTGTGGCGATTCGCATACCAGTACCCATGGCGCATTCGCTGCGCTGGCATTCGGTATCGGCACCAGCGAGGTCGAACATGTAATGGCAACCCAGTGTCTGTTGATGAAAAAATCAAAAACGATGCGTGTATCGGTCGAAGGCACGCTGGGTAAGGGTGTATCCGCCAAGGATGTTGCATTGGCTATTATCGGCAGAATCGGTACGGCGGGTGGAACCGGGTTTGCGATTGAATTTGCGGGTAGTGCAATACGCGGTTTGACTATGGAAGGCCGTATGACGTTGTGCAATATGGCGATTGAGGCGGGTGCGCGTGCTGGCATGATTGGGGTCGATGATACGACTATCGATTATTTCAAGGGTCGTCCTTTTGCACCGCAAGGCGAAGTCTGGGATAAGGCCGTGGCGTATTGGAATACGCTGCATAGCGATGTCAATGCGGTTTTTGACGCGACACTGGAAATGGATGCGGCGCAAATCAAGCCTCAGGTAACCTGGGGGACATCGCCGGAAATGGTAGTGCCGGTGGATGGTTGCGTGCCTGATCCTGCTGCGATGTCGGATGCGGTCAAGCGTGATGGTACACTTCGTGCCTTGCAATATATGGGATTGGAAGCGAATACGCCGATCACCCAAATAGCCATAGACAAGGTGTTTATTGGTTCCTGTACCAATGGGCGTATTGAAGATATGCGTGCGGCGGCAGCCGTTGCCAAGGGGAAACACGTTGCGGCGAATGTTAAATTGGCGATGGTGGTGCCCGGTTCCGGTCTGGTAAAGGCGATGGCAGAACAGGAAGGGCTGGACAGGATTTTTATCGAGGCGGGTTTCGAGTGGCGTGATCCGGGTTGTTCCATGTGTCTGGCGATGAACGATGATCGTTTGTCGGCTGGCGAACGTTGCGCTTCGACATCCAATCGCAACTTTGAGGGGCGGCAGGGGCAGGGTGGACGTACTCATCTGGTTAGCCCGGAGATGGCCGCGGCGGCGGCGATTGCGGGTCATTTTGTTGATGTAAGCAAGATTTAAGGGGCTAATAATGAAACTGATTTCCTTGATTTTGGCAATGATGTTGATGGCAGGTTGCAATACCGTTCAGGGCTTGGGAAAAGACCTGAAAAAAGGTGGTGAAGAATTGGAAAAGGCGGCAAGCAAGTAATGGATAAATTTAATTTACTCAATGGATTGGTGGTTCCTCTGGATCGTGCCAATGTCGATACGGATGCGATTATCCCCAAGCAGTTTTTGAAGTCGATCAAGCGTTCCGGTTTCGGGCCGAATGCCTTTGATGAGTGGCGTTATCTGGATCATGGCGAGCCGGGTATGGATAATTCCACGCGTCAGATCAATACTGATTTTGTGCTGAATCAACCGCGCTATCAGGGTGCGCAGATCTTGCTGGCACGCGAAAATTTCGGTTGCGGTTCTTCGCGTGAACATGCGCCGTGGGCACTGGAAGATTATGGCTTTCGCGTCATTATCGCCCCCAGCTTCGCCGATATATTTTTCAATAATTGCTTCAAGAATGGCATATTGCCGATACGGTTGGCGACTGAGCAGGTGGACGCCTTGTTCAAAGAGGTCGAAGCGAATGAGGGTTACAAGCTGGTGGTCGATCTAGAACAGCAAACCATCAGTGCTCCGGATGGCACTGTGTATACGTTCGAGGTAGAGGCGTTCCGCAAGCACTGTCTGCTTAATGGTCTGGATGACATCGGTTTGACCTTGCAGCATGTGGATGAGATCAAGGCATACGAGGCGAAGCATCGGGCCGAGCAGCCCTGGCTGTAAAATCCATGATTGTTGTGCGTAACGCTTAGTGACGTTTTATTTGATTAACAAGTTTGGGTAAAGAAATATGAAAATTGCAGTTTTGCCGGGTGACGGCATCGGGCCGGAGATTGTGGCGCAGGCGGCGAAAGTGCTGGACGCATTACATTGCGATGGTTTAAAGGTCGAGATGGAGTATGCGCATATTGGCGGTGCAGGCTATGATGCGGCAGGCGATCCGTTTCCTGCGGCGACCGAAAAGCTGGCGCATGAGTCTGATGCGGTGTTATTGGGTGCAGTCGGTGGCTATCAGTATGATAGTTTGCCTCGTCCGATGCGCCCTGAGCAGGGTTTGTTGCGCATACGCAAGAGTTTGAGTCTGTTTGCCAATTTGCGTCCTGCGATGGTTTACCCCGAGTTGGTGGATTCTTCCAGCTTGAAGCCGGAATTGGTGTCCGGTCTGGACATCATGATTTTGCGTGAATTGACCGGAGATATTTATTTTGGTCAGCCGCGTGGTATTCGTGTTCTGGCAAACGGTGAGCGTGAAGGCTTTGATACCATGCATTACAGTGAGTCGGAAATTCGTCTGGTCGCGAATGTCGGCTTCAATATTGCGATGAAACGCAACAAAAAATTGTGTTCTGTAGACAAGGCCAATGTATTGGATACCAGTATGTTCTGGCGCGAAATTGTTACCGAGGTAGGCAAGGATTATCCGGAAGTCGAGTTGTCGCATATGTATGTTGACAATGCCGCGATGCAACTGGTGCGCTCTCCCAAGCAATTCGATGTCATTCTGACCGGCAATATTTTCGGTGATATTTTGTCCGACGAGGCATCGATGTTGACCGGATCTATCGGCATGTTACCGTCTGCTTCACTGGATGCGAACAACAAGGGCTTGTATGAGCCTTGTCATGGTTCTGCACCGGATATCGCCGGGAAAGATCTGGCCAATCCATTGGCGACAATTTTGTCTGTTGCGATGATGATGCGTTATACCTTCGGCCTGGAAGAGGTTGCGCAACGTATTGAGTCAGCGGTAAGAAAGACTTTGCAGCAGGGTTTGCGCACCGGCGATATTTATCAGCCCGGCATGCAAAAAGTAGGCACTTCGGCTATGGGTGAGGCAGTGGTAAGAAATCTGTAGTCCGCAGATTTGTGTTACATATGCCGATAGCAGTTGGTTGAGGCAGAAAGCCTGACCAATCAGTTTATATATTTGAAATTATTAAAGTAAGAGAGTTGATGCATGAGCAAGCTATATGATGTATGTATTTTGGGTGCAACAGGTGCAGTTGGTGAGGCGATGCTGGCTATTCTTGAACAGCGTAAATTTCCGGTAGGTAATCTGTATTTGTTGGCTTCTAGCCGCTCGGCAGGCACTGAGATCATGTTTCGCGGTGAGGAAATTACTGTGCTGGATGTGGCAGACTTTGACTTTTCCAAAGTGCAGATCGGTCTGTTTTCAGCCGGTGGCAGCGTTTCGGAAAAATATGCACCTATTGCGGCGGCGGCTGGCTGTGTGGTTATCGACAATACGGCGCATTTCCGCTATGACCGTGATATCCCTCTGGTCGTGCCCGAGGTAAATCCTCACGCTATCGCCCAATACAAGAATCGCGGCATTATTGCTAATCCAAATTGTTCGACCATACAGATGCTGGTAGCCCTGAAGCCGATACACGACGCAGTGGGACTGGCTCGTATCAACGTGGCAACCTATCAGGCGGTATCTGGTACCGGCAAGGAAGCGATTGATGAATTGGCTACACAAACCCGTGCGTTATTCAATTCGCAGGAAACGGTAGCGGAAGTTTATCCCAAGCGCATTGCTTTCAATGTTTTGCCGCAGATTGATGTATTCATGGAAAACGGTTACACCAAGGAAGAGATGAAAATGGTCTGGGAAACCAAGAAGATCATGGAAGATGATTCCATACAGGTGAATCCGACCGCAGTTCGAGTGCCGGTATTTTACGGACACTCGGAAGCCGTACACATTGAAACTCGCAAGAAAATCACTGCCGTCGAAGCGCGTGCCTTGCTGGCAAAAGCACCGGGTGTAGAAGTGATGGATGAACATGTGCCTGGTGGTTGGCCGACGGCAGTGGATGCGGCGGGCAGGGACGCGACCTATGTAGGCCGTATTCGTGAAGATATTTCGCATCCTATGGGTTTGGATATGTGGGTTGTCAGCGACAATGTACGCAAGGGTGCCGCATTAAATAGTGTACAGATTGCTGAGATTTTGATCGCTGAATACCTGAATTAGTGGTTTTAAGGGGGTGGTGACTTGTTTTGACCGCCTCTTGATGATACTTTTGTCGTTAAATTAACAAAGCGAGGCAATTACCGTGCGGAAATCACAGGTGGAACCACTTGACTTGCGTAAGGCTGAGTCTGCTAATCCGGATATTGGATTGGCAGGAGCATTCCTGAAGTCATCTGAACAGAATGGCATAAGCCGCTGGCTGACATCCGGCAAGCCACTGTTCAAGTTGAAAATGCTTGCAGCAACTCTAGGGTTGACATTTAGTGCGTTGGCAAGCGCTGTAGGATTGGGCGGGATCAATGTGATTTCTTCGATGGGTCAGCCTTTGCAGGCGGAAATCGAATTAGTGGCCGTTGGTAGAGAAGATAAGCCTAGTCTGGTAGCACGGCTTGCCTCGCCAGATGCCTACAAGGGAGCCGGGATTGATTATCCCTACGGTGTTAAATTTAACTTTCAGATCGAAAGTCGTCCGAATGGGCAGTCTTACCTTAAACTGAGCAGTAATAAGGAAGTAAATGATCCTTTTGTGAGCTTGCTGGTTGAGCTGTCCTGGTCGTCTGGCAGGTTGATGCGTGAATATACCTTCCTGCTTGATCCTCCCGGTTATGTGGCAGCACAGCCCGATGCCGCACCTGTTCAGGCTGTGGCACCCAATATTTCGCATACATTACCCTCCGATGAGTCTCCAACACATTCTGCTCCTGAACCATCTACCAGGTATCAACAGCCCGATTCTGCACAAGTCAGTGAAGACTCTTCTATTAAAGAACAAGCTGTAGAAAAGATTGTTAAGAAGCGTGTTCGTGCCGAGACTGAAAAACCAGTTAGGCAGGCTAAGCAAGTAGCAATGGAAGAAGTGGAAGTGGCTAGCGGCGACACGCTGAGCAAAATTGCCGCGCGGGTCAAATCCGATGATGTGAGTCTGGAACGCATGCTGGTTGCGATGTATCGTGCAAATTCCGATCAATTTGATGGCGAAAACATGAATCGTATTCGTTCCGGAAAAATTTTGCGTATGCCGGATCAGGATGAGTTGATGGAAGTGAGTCAGTCCGAGGCGGTACAAGAGATTCATACGCAAGCCGCTGATTGGAATACCTATCGTCAAAAACTCGCCGGTGCGGTGTCGTTTGGCGGTCAGTCGGATACGGCCAGACAGGTTTCCAGTGGGAAAATTACCAGTACCGCGACGGATAAAAAGCCGGTCGCAAATGAATCAGCTAAAGAGGTATTGCGTTTATCCAAGGGAGAAGCCCCAGGGGATAAGGCTGCATCATCGGGTCGAGGTAGTGCTCAAGATAAGCTGAATTCGGCTGCCGAGGATGCTATTGCGAAAAGCAAGGCTGAAAGCGAAGAAAAAGCTCGAGTTGAGTTGCTTGAGAGTAACCTCAAGGATATACAACGTTTAGCCGAACTTAAATCCGAGGCGGCGGCGCTTGCGGTAGCGGCATCAGGCGTTGTTGCAGCTAGTCAGGTAGCGGCAGTCAGTGCTGTAGTCCCCTCTGCTCCTGAAATCATTGTCGAAGGCCCGTCATTGGTTGATATGCTTCTGGATTATCAGCTTGAATTGGGTGTCGGCGCGGCGGCATTGCTGGCACTAGGCGGGTTAGGCGTTGCCTTGCGTCGTCGCAAGCTCGCTCCTGCAAAATCCTTCCGATCTTCCGATGATGAGGGAGAAATTACCGGTCATATGGCTGTTCCGGTAGTACCTTCGCCCGAAACCGGTGACTTTACTTCGTTGGTAGATCATGACGAGGAGTTGGTGGAGGATGATGTCGATCCGATTAGCGAAGCAGAATTGTTCCTGAATTTTGGCAGGGATGAACAAGCCGAAGAAGTGTTGATGGATGCATTGCAACGCACACCAGATAACCATAAGCTACATTTGAAGCTGTTGGGGATCTATGCCAATCGTAAGGACTTGCCTGCTTTCGAGGGTATTGCCCGTCAATTGCACGAATCCGGTGACGAAGAGGCGATTCAGGAAGCCAACACAATGGGTCGCAAACTCGACCCGTCCAACTCGCTTTATGCCGATCCGAATGCGCCAGTTGAGGATTCAGACAGTGCAGCCATGCTGGATATGATGAGGGCAGCACTGCACGGAGAGCATGAAGAAGCTACAGCCGAAGAAGCGGTAGATATACCGTTGGAATCGGGTGAGCCGGAAATCGTCGATGATTCCGTTGGCTCTGCGGGTGTGCTGGAGGCAATGGATTTTGATGTGACTGAATTGTATCCAACGGAAAATAAACCGGGTGAAGTGGATTTTGATGTTACGTCAACCAGCCCTGCAATGCCTGCGCCAGCAGATTCACTGGACTTTGATATTGGTGCATTGGGGCTGGATGTCGAGAAGCAAGAAGAACATGAGGAAGAACATGAGGAAGAACATGAGGAAGAACATGAGAAGGAGACTGTGCCTAATCTTGATGATTTGATTTTCGATGTGACTTCGCCTTCCTTGCCTAAAGCCGCGCCTGAGCAAAAACCGGCCTATGAAGCGGAAAAGGATGAGGTTGTCGACTTTTTGTCCAGTGATTTTTCTCGCGATGAATTGTCTGGTGAAACATTACCGGCGGATAAGGACGAACCCGATAACAAGGATGAAGGTATGGAGTTCATGCTTGATTTCCCGATGGACGAAATCAAGTCATCAACGGCTGCATCTCAACCCCCTTCAATTGATTTGTCTGAGATAAGTCTTGATATGGATGAGACTACTGAGCCGGGTTCGGAACCTGTTTCGAACGAGACCAGTGAGCATTGGCAGGAAGTCGCAACCAAGCTGGATTTAGCCAAGGCTTATCAGGAAATGGGTGATGAAGTTGGGGCTCGTGAAATTCTTGAGGAGGTTTTGTTGGAAGGCGATGAAGGGCAGCGAAACGAAGCGCAGTTGTTGATTGATCAATTGAGTTGATTATTGGCCGGGCTGTCCGGCAGAGGAAGCGAAACATAAAGTAACGGCAGCTCGCCACGAGCTGCCGTTTTTTTGGAGTGACCATGGGCCTGAATATTGATGAACCCGAATGCAGATGACGTGGCATTGGCAAATATCCATCCTGCAACCCAGATTTTGGTCTGGTGTTTGCTGGTGGCCATATTGCATTTGCTAACCCCGGACAATTTGTTGATGGCGGGTGGTTTGGCTTTATCGGCAGGCTTCGTATTGTCACGGCACAAATTTGTTCAGTTGGTTCGACGTACGCGCTGGATATTGATTTCATTATGGGTAATCTACGCATACAGCACACCCGGGCAGGCATTGGTACATGAATTGGGCATGTTCAGCCCCAGTGTGGAAGGCTTGCAGGAAGGAGGAATGCAACTGATACGCTTGATGGCTGCATTGGCCGGATTGGCAATTTTGCTGGGACGTTTGCATAGGCAGCAATTGATGGTGGGTTTGTATAGTTTGTTCGTGCCGTTGCAATGGCTGGGATTATCGCGCGAGCGCATGACGGTTCGTTTAACGTTGACTTTGCAATATGCAGAGGCAGCCATGTTGCGTCAGACGCGAACATGGAACGAGGTACTGCACGATTTGCTTGAGCAACCAGATAAGGCAGGCGAGCGCAAAAATGAAGATAGGGTGATGTTGTTGCCCATGCATTACTTTACTGTTTTTGATGCCTTGTTGTTGCTGGGTGCAGCATTTTTGTTATGGGTGTCCATGTGAAAAGAATTGCATTGGGAGTGGAGTACGATGGGCGTGGTTATTTGGGTTGGCAAAGTCAGCCGCAAGGGCAGACCGTACAGGATACCCTGCAACTGGCATTGAGTCAGGTTGCGAGTGCCCCCGTCTCAATTATCGCCGCCGGGCGTACCGATACCGGGGTGCATGCGCTGGAGCAGGTTATTCATTTCGATACGCCGGTCGATCGTCCGCTGACGGCCTGGGTGCGAGGCGTCAATGCACTTTTGCCGGATAGTATTGCGGTACGTTGGGCACATGCGGTGCCGGATGAATTTCATGCGCGTTTTTCGGCACATGGTCGAAGTTACCGATATTTGCTGATAAATCGTCCGGTGCGTTCGGCAATCTATGCGGGGCGGGCGGGGTGGTTTCACGCCCCGCTGGATATGGCGGCGATGCAGGAGGCGGCTGGCTATCTTTTGGGAGAGCACGATTTCAGTGCCTTTCGCGCTTCGCAGTGTCAGGCAAAATCACCAGTTAAGATATTGAATCAACTTGATATTTATCAGGATGGCGAGATGCTGGTTTTTGATGTGAGCGCGAATGCCTTTCTGCATCACATGGTGCGTAATCTGGTTGGATGTCTGGTCTATGTGGGGAAGGGGAAATATCCGCCGCAGTGGTTGGAAGAAGTGCTGGAAAGTCGTGAGCGCAAACTTGCTGCCCCGACTTTTTCACCGGATGGTTTATACTTGCGCCGCATTCAGTACGATGCGAAGTGGGGATTGCCACAGTCACAGGGCTGAGGATGGAATGAGGTTTGAAGTGCGTAGACAGGTTTGCACGTTTTGGAGAGCGCAAACAGGTTTGTACTTGGAAATCGGCGACATCTCACTGTGCATCAAGGGAAAAATATGCGAACCAGAGTAAAGATTTGTGGCATTACGCGTGCTGAAGATGTTCAGGTAGTGGCGGCTAACGGGGCGGATGCGATAGGTTTTGTGTTTTATCCAAAAAGTCCGCGTCATATCAGCATAGAGCAGGCTGCTGAGCTGGCTTCCATGTTGCCACCGTTTGTCACGGTGGTCGGTTTGTTCGTGAATGCGGATGCCGAAACCGTGCGTGAGGTGTTGGCTAATGTGCCGTTGGATTTGCTGCAATTTCACGGTGATGAGACGCCTGCCTATTGTGCGCAGTTTCAAAAACCCTATATCAAAGCAATTCGCGTCAAGTCAGGGGTGGATTTGTTACAATGCGCGGCTGATTTCAGGTGCGCACAGGGTTTATTGCTGGATGCCTATGTAGAGGGCGTTCCGGGAGGCACTGGGGCCAGCTTCGATTGGGAGTTGATCCCTGATGATATGCCGATGCCGGTAATTCTATCGGGAGGTCTGGATGCTGAAAATGTTGCTGTTGCTATTGACCGGGTAAAGCCTTATGCGGTTGATGTGTCCAGTGGTGTCGAAGCAGTAAAAGGAATTAATACCCTGAAGGGTATCAAAGACGCGGCGAAAATCGCCCGTTTCATGCAAGAGGTAAGGAATACAGATGTACAACTATCCAGATAGTACCGGCCATTTTGGTCAGTTCGGCGGCATTTACATGGCTGAAACGTTGATTCCAGCTGTTGAGGAATTACGTCAGCAATACCTGCACTTTCGTGATGACCCGGATTTCAAGGCTGAATTCGCCTATGAATTGAAGCACTATGTCGGTCGTCCCAGTGCGATTTATCATGCCAAAAACCTGTCGGATCGATTGGGCGGCGCGCAAATCTATCTGAAGCGTGAAGACCTGAACCATACCGGTGCACACAAGATCAACAACGCCATTGGCCAGGCCTTGCTCGCCAAACGCATGGGCAAGAAGCGCGTGATCGCTGAAACCGGCGCGGGTATGCATGGCGTGGCAACGGCTACCGTCGCGGCACGCTTCGGCATGGAATGTATCGTGTACATGGGCGCGGAAGACATACAGCGCCAGTCACCAAATGTATATAGGATGAAACTGCTCGGTGCGACCGTGGTGCCGGTGGAGAGCGGTTCTAAAACCTTGAAGGATGCCTGTAATGAGGCGATACGCGACTGGGTTACCAATGTGGAATCCACCTTCTATATTTTCGGTACGGCGGCTGGCCCGCATCCTTACCCGATGATGGTGCGCGACTTTCAATGCGTGATCGGCAATGAAGCCAAGGTGCAGATGCCGGAAATGATCGGTCGTCAACCGGATGCGGTTATCGCCTGTGTCGGTGGCGGTTCCAACGCGATTGGACTGTTTTATCCCTATATCGATGTGCCTGATGTGGAAATTATCGGTGTGGAAGCGGGAGGTCATGGCATTGCCAGTGGCTCACATGCGGCCCCGCTGACCTCGAATAGTAAAGTCGGTGTGTTGCATGGTAATCGCGTAAATCTGATGCAGGATGAGAATGGTCAGATTATCGAGACGCATTCCATTTCCGCCGGACTGGATTACCCCGGTGTCGGCCCTGAGCATTGCTGGCTGAAGGAAATCGGTCGTGCCCAATATGTGGCGATCGACGACGATGAGGCGATGAAGGCATTTCACGATTTGTGCCGCTTTGAAGGTATTATTCCCGCGCTCGAATCCAGTCATGCACTCGCTCACGCGATCAAGATCGCGCCAACCATGAGTAAGGACAAGGTGTTGCTGGTCAATCTGTCCGGTCGAGGCGATAAGGACATCAACACCGTCGCGCGTTTGTCGGGGATTTCGCTTTAGCGATGGGGAAATACGAAAAATTGTTGCTTCAGGTTTTGCGTGGGCTATCTGATGGCAATATTGGATTTGATGAATTGTGCGGGCTATTAAGTCAGCTGGGCTTTGAAATGCGAATTAGGGGAAGCCATCATATTTTTACTATGGATGGAGTTCGTGAACAGATCAATTTGCAAAGAGACGGCGCAAAGACTAAGCCCTATCAGGTCATACAGGTGCGTTCAGTTATTACTAAATACAAGCTTGGAAGGGAACTCTGATGGACGACCGCTATGAAATCATTATTTACTGGAGTGAAGAAGATGCCGCTTTTGTTGCTGAGGCACCGGAACTTCCAGGATGTATGGCGCATGGTGATAGTCATGAAGCTGCATTGCTCAATGTCAAGGATGCAATTATGTTATGGCTGGATGTGGCCAATGAACGTGGTATGCAAGTCCCTACTCCCAAAGGCGGTCGCCTGATGTATGCATAAGGTAAAGGTATAAAGATTAATATGTCACGTATTCAAGTAACTTTTGACAAACTGAAACAACAAAACCGTAAGGCGCTGATTCCATTTTTTACCGCGGGTGACCCCGATCCTGCGCTTACTGTTCCATTAATGCATGCGTTAGTGCAAGCTGGTGCGGATGTGATCGAATTGGGCGTTCCCTTTTCCGATCCGATGGCCGATGGCCCGACTATACAACGCGCTTCCGAGCGTGCGTTAAAACATGGCATGTCATTGCGTGGCGTGCTGGGAATGGTTGCAGAATTCCGTAAACAGGACAACGCGACTCCGGTGGTGTTGATGGGTTATGGTAATCCGATAGAGGCGATGGGTTGGGATGTCTTCGCACAACGTTGTGCGGAAGTAGGCGTGGATGGGGTATTGACGGTGGATTTTCCCCCTGAAGAGAGTCATGAGGCATTCGAGCATTTGCAGCGCCACGGCATAGATCCAATTTTCCTGCTGGCACCGACGACTCTGGAAGCGCGTATCCAGCAGGTGGCTAAGCTGGCGCGTGGTTATGTTTATTATGTTTCGCTCAAGGGCGTAACCGGTGCGGGCAATCTTGATCTGTCCGCAATCGAACAGAAACTGCCCGAATTGCGCAAGCATATCAAGTTACCTATCGGCGTTGGTTTCGGTATTCGCGATGCAGAGACTGCCAAAGCTGTTGCAAAATTATGTGATGGCGTGGTGGTCGGTAGTCGTATCGTTCAGGAAATTGAAAATTCAAACGAGCAAAATGTAATCGCCAATGTAAGCAAGCTGGTAACAGCGTTGCGCGTGGCGATCAATCAGGCATAACAGATTTAGAGGAGTACACGATGAGCTGGTTTCAAAAATTATTACCACCGAAAATTAAGCGCCGCGAGGGTGATGCCAAGAAAAATGTACCCGAAGGATTGTGGAGTAAATGTCCATCCTGCGAAACAGTGCTGTATCACTCTGATCTGGAAAAGAATCTGGGGGTATGCCCCAAGTGCAACAATCATCATCGTGTTTCTGCTCGTTGTCGCTTGGACTGGCTGCTTGATGGCGAAGGTCGCTTTGAGATCGGTGCAGAGGTATTGCCGGTGGATACGCTCAAGTTTCAGGATAGTCGTAAATACTCCGAACGTCTTGTAGCGTCGAAGAAAAGCACCGATGAAGACGATGCGCTGATCGTATTGCAAGGCAGTATTCGTGCTGTTCCAGTGGTGGTTGCGTGTTTTGAATTCAACTTCATGGGCGGTTCGATGGGATCCGTGGTAGGTGAACGTTTCGTGCGTGGTGTTCAGGTTGCGCTGGAATTGAAGTGTCCGTTTGTATGCTTTGCTGCCAGTGGTGGTGCCCGTATGCAAGAAGGGCTACTGTCATTGATGCAGATGGCAAAGACATGTGCGGCTCTAACCCAGCTTTCCGAAGAACAACTGCCGTTTATTTCCGTGCTGACCGATCCGACCATGGGCGGGGTATCGGCCAGCTTCGCCTTCATGGGTGATGTGGTCATCGCCGAACCCGGTGCATTAATCGGTTTCGCCGGTGCACGCGTGATACAACAAACCGTACGGGAGACGCTGCCTGAAGGTTTTCAACGTGCCGAGTTCCTGCTTGAGCATGGTGCGGTGGACATGATTATTGATCGTCGTAAGATGCGCAATCAGTTGGCGACGTTGATTACGCTGCTGACACGGAAACCGGCCGTAGCGGAGCTTGAATCGGAGTGATCGATTATCGAAGTGCAGGTCTGTCGCTAAACGATCAGCGACTTGCACAAAATAATTTTGATTTACTCCGATTTCTATTTGCCGGGATCGTATGTGTTGTTCATGCCAGTCGTTTTTCGGGCTATAAGGATCTGGCAGTTATTGGTCAGATTTTGGAATCTGCTGTCGCGGTTAAGGCATTTTTTGTATTGAGCGGATTTCTGATTTTTATGAGTTATGAACGCTCCTCGTCAATGCTTTCTTATGTAAGAAAACGTTTCCGTCGTATTTACCCGGCCTATGCAACGATAATCTTGTTGTGTGCATTTGGATTTGTCTTTATTAGTACCAAAAATGCGGCGGATTATTTTTCTTTTTCCTGGCTGAAATATGTTTTATCAAACCTTGTATTTTTAAATTTTTTGCAGCCCACACTACCAGGTGTATTTGAGTCAAATTTTTCAAAAGTGGTAGATGGCTCTCTGTGGACGCTAAAAATTGAGGTTATGTTTTATTTGTCAGTACCTTTTTTTGTTTACCTGTTCCGTAGATTTTCACCGCTCCCTATTATTGTTCTGGTCTATTGCCTGTCGTTGATTTATTCCACATTGTTTTGGGAGGCAGCAAAACATGCGCATTCAATGTTGTATTATGAATTGTCAAAGCAGCTTCCTGGTCAACTTACCTATTTTATGGCTGGCGCTTTCTTTTATTACTATTTTTCTTTCTTCGAGCGATTTTTAGCTTATTTTGCCGGGGTTGCAATTCTGATCCTGTTTGGTTCAATATTTTTAGTATTAAATGCGCTTGAGCCTTTTGCATTGGCAACTATAGTGATATTTTTTGGGATGTTTTTTTATGCTGGTAATTTCGGGAAGTACGGTGATTTTTCTTATGGACTTTATATTATTCACTTTCCAATTCTTCAAATTCTCGTTTCTTACGGATGGTTTCGGGAAAGTCAATGGATATTTCTGTCCGTCTTGTTTGTTAGTTCACTAATTGGGTCAATGCTTATGTGGCATTTTGTTGAAAAGCCATTTTTGCTGCGGAAAAGTCACTATGTGGCAGTCAATAGGTCGGGAAGTGCATAAATTTAGGTTGCGCAATGTTTAATACTCTGGCTGACTGGCTCTCCTACCTCGAATCCCTGCATCCCAAGACTATCGCGCTCGGTCTTGATCGTGTCTCGCAGGTCAAGTATCGTCTGAATCTTGTTCCCAGCTTTCCGGTTATTGTGGTTGGCGGCACCAACGGCAAAGGTTCGGTGTGCGCGATGCTGGAAGCGATGTTGCATGCTGCCGGTTACAAGGTTGGCTGCTATACCTCGCCGCATTTGTTGCATTACAACGAGCGTGTGCGTATCAATAAGCAACAGGTAAACGATGCCGAGTTGTGTGCTTCATTTGCGCAAATTGAGCAGGCGCGTGATGAGGTTGCGCTGACTTATTTCGAGTTTGGTACGCTGGCGGCGATGCAGTGTTTTATCGAACACGGGGTCGATGTGGCCATACTTGAAGTGGGCCTGGGCGGCAGGCTGGATGCGGTGAACGTGTTTGATGCCGATTGTGCGGTAGTAGCTAGTGTGGATATTGATCACATTGATTATCTGGGTGATAACCGCGAGCAGATTGCGTTTGAGAAGGCGGGTATTTTTAGAGCGGGGCAGGTAGCGATCTGTGCGGATAACGATGTGCCGCAGGCCTTGACCGATTATGCGATACAAATTGGTGCGACGCTGTGGCGTATAGGACATGAGTTTGGCTTTTCCCGTCAGCCGTTGCAGTGGGATTATCGCAGTGTGTCGGGGACGCGCGCCTCGTTGCCCTTTCCCGCATTGCGCGGAGCATTTCAATTAAATAATGCCAGTGCCGCGCTGGCGGTGCTGGATGCGCTGATGGATCGTCTGCCTGTAAGCATGGAGGCGGTACGGCGTGGACTTGTTGAAGTGCAGCTTGCCGGACGCTTCCAGTTGATTCCGGGCAAGCCGCAATTAATACTGGATGTGGCGCACAATCCGCATGCGGCCCGATCACTGGCACAAAATCTGGCGGCGCTTCCCCCCGGTTCGCATACCTATGCCGTGCTTGCGATGCTCAAGGACAAGGATATGGCCGGCGTGGTGGAGGTGATGAAACCGCATATCGATACCTGGCTGGTAGCAGGAATAAATGCGCCGCGCGGGGCCGGCGCCGAGGAGTTGGCTGGTGTATTGGCATGTGCGGGGGTGCGTGGAGCCGTGCTTACTTTTCCCTGTACGGCAGCAGCGATTAAGCATGCCTGTGATGTGGCGAGTGAAAATGATAGAATCGCCATCTTTGGATCGTTTTACACTGTTGCGGAAGCGATGCAGGCAAGAGGTATCAAGCCTGCCTGAATCAGAAAAAATTATAAGGTTAAGGAATGACCGTCAGCGTGGCGGGATTTATTATTAGCGGGATCGGTAATGGCAAAGCAGCAGACGGAAGACGAACTGAATATCAAGCGTAGAGCGCGCCGTCGCCTGGTGGGTGCAATAGCGCTTACGCTGGCTGTTGTTGTGATTCTGCCCATGGTGCTGGATAGTGAGCCTAAGCCGACAGGTAAAGACATGGACTTGCGTATTCCTGCTGCCGATAAGGTCGGTGAATTTGTGCCGGGTGTAGCGTTATCCGATGTGGTTAAACAGGTCGAAACGAGTGAATCTGCTGTGCCGGAGAACACAGGGGTGGTTTCGGGAGTTATTTCAACGCCAGTGGTAAAAGCGTCAGATCCGCTTCCGGTTGTCGAGCCAGCTGCCAAGGCGGAACCGGTCAGGAAACCAGAGCCGCCAGCTACGCCAGAACCACCTGCCGCAAAAGCGGAGTCGGTTAAAGTGGACAAGAAAGCGGATGCAGGTAAGGCAGCAGGTAAATATGTCGTGCAGGTAGGCGCCTACTCCAATGCTGGCGCGGCTGAGCAGGAAGCCGGAAAATTGAAGGCATGGGGCTTCAAGGCCTATACCGAGAAAATCAATGGCACGGTACGTGTGCGAGTGGGGCCTTATCCTGATCGCGATAATGCGGACAGGGTGCGTAAGTTGCTGGAGAATCATGGCCTGCATTCTGTTATTTCGGTGAATGAATGACCTGGTTTGACTATGCCGTCATAGGGCTCATGTTGATTTCGCTTTTGCTGGGATTGTGGCGTGGCCTGGTATATGAAATCTTGTCGTTACTGGGTTGGCCGCTGGCGTTCATGTTAAGTCGGTTGTTCGCCGAAACAGTGGCACCCATGCTACCTGTTGATAACGAGCAGGCTAGAAATGCGTTGGCTTATGTGTTGGTATTTGTTGTGGCCTTGATTGTCTGGGCTATTCTGGTCTGGATGTTTTCAAAGTTGGTCAAGGCAGTAGGGATGGGATGGTTGGACAGTATTCTGGGGGGCGTGTTTGGCGTGCTGCGCGGCGCTCTGGTAATACTGGCTCTGGTTTGGATGGCCGGGATAACAACGATCCCTGAGCAGCCATTCTGGCGCGATGCAAAATTGAGTGAAACAGCAGAAAATATCGCGTTGCAGACTAAAATCTGGTTGCCGGATAATATCGCGCAACGTATTTATTACCGAAATCGTAGTAATTATTAGGAAAAATCATGTGTGGCATTCTCGGACTCGTCTCATATTCGCCTGCTAACCAGTTGTTATATGATGGTTTGCAGGTTTTACAGCATCGTGGGCAGGATGCGGCAGGTATCGCAACCATGGATGGCGATACATTTCATTTGCATAAAGGCAACGGGTTGGTTCGCGATGTATTTCGTACTCGCAATATGCGAGCCTTACAGGGAAATACCGGCATTGCGCATGTTCGGTATCCGACGGCCGGTTCTGCGGTGGATCATAATGAGGCCCAACCATTTTATGTGAATTCACCATTCGGTATCGTGTTAGGGCATAACGGGAATCTGACTAATGCCGAAGAATTGAAGAAGCTGTTGTTTGTGCAAGACTTGCGGCATGTGAATACCAATTCCGATTCCGAGGTATTACTGAATGTATTTGCGCATGAGTTACAGTCCAAATCCAAGGGAGTGCGACTGGATCCGACGACAATTTTTTCAGCGGTTTCGGGTGTGCATCAGCGCTGTCGTGGTGCTTATGCGGTAGTGGCGGTGATTGCGGGTTACGGGTTGGTCGCGTTTCGCGATCCTTACGGCATACGTCCTTTGGTTATTGGCTCGAACGAGACTGAATTCGGAACGGAATATCTGGTGGCTTCCGAGAGTGTGGCGCTGGATACGTTGGGATTCAAGTTTATGCGTGACATCGAACCCGGCGAGGCAGTATTTGTGGATAGACAGGGAACGTTGCACACCCTTCAGTGCAGTGAAAACGCAAAACTAAGCTCCTGTATTTTCGAATATGTGTATTTTGCCCGCCCGGATTCGGTGATAGACGGGGTGTCGGTTTATGAATCGCGTCTTTATATGGGCGAGTATCTGGCTGAAAAGCTCAAGCGTAACTGGGCGGATGTGAAGATCGATGTGGTGATACCGATTCCGGATTCCAGCCGTCCCAGTGCGCTGCAATTGGCTAATCATCTCAACATTCCGTTCCGCGAAGGTTTTGTCAAAAACCGTTATATCGGTCGTACTTTCATCATGCCGGGTCAGGCGATGCGCAAGAAATCGGTACGTCAGAAGCTCAATGCGATAGGCGTGGAATTCAAGGGCAAGAATGTGCTGCTGGTGGACGATTCCATCGTGCGCGGTACGACCAGTCGCGAGATCGTGGAAATGGCACGTGATGCGGGGGCGTTAAAGGTTTATTTTGCCTCCGCAGCTCCACCCGTGCGCTTTCCGAATGTCTATGGCATCGACATGCCCAGCCGTGCTGAATTGATTGCGACAGGTCGCAGTGATCAGGAAATATGCCGGGAAATCGGTGCGGACGCGGTGATTTATCAGGATATTGAAGATTTGAAGGAGGCCGTGCGCAAGTTGAATCCGGCTATCGTGGATTTCGATTGTTCCTGCTTTGATGGGAAGTATATTACCGGCGATATTACGGCAGCGTATCTGGATAAGATCGAGCGCGGACGTGCGGGCGGTAAGGCCAACAAGACAATGGATGATGACGATCAGATGGAACTTGAATTGGCGATGAGTGCATCTTCCATGTAAGTGTCAGTTGATCGAAGGTAGAAGAAATAATGAGTGATTGGGATTTGGAAAACTGGCAACCAGAAACGCTGGCTGTGCGAGCGGGTACCGTGCGTAGTCAGTTCGGGGAGCATGGCGAGGCGATGTTCCTGACTTCCAGCTTTGTATTTGGGAGTGCAGCAGAGGCGGCCGCACGTTTTATCGGCGAAAAACCGGGTAATATTTATTCACGTTTCACCAATCCGACCGTGACCATGTTTGAGGAACGGCTCGCTGCAATGGAAGGGGCGGAGCAGTGTATTGCCACCTCTTCCGGTATGTCGGCCATTCTGGCTTGCATAATGGGTTTACTCAAATCGGGCGATCATATTGTCGCTTCGCGTAGCCTGTTCGGCTCCACCGTGAATTTATTTAATAACGTTATCAAAAAATTCGGCGTCGAGACGACTTATGTTTCCGGGAGCAATGTGGCTGAATGGCAGGCGGCAGTTCGCCCTGAGACACGGTTGTTTTTTCTGGAGACACCATCCAATCCCTTAACCGAAATTTCCGACATTGCAGCCATTGCCACAGTTGCCAAAAACGTTGGCGCATGGCTGGCGGTGGATAATTGTTTTTGTACGCCGATTTTGCAGCGACCGTTGGAACTGGGGGCGGATATCGTGATTCATTCCGCGACCAAGTATCTGGACGGGCAGGGACGTGTGCTGGGTGGCGCGGTGCTGGGTAACAGGAAGTTGCTGGAAGGTGTATACGGTTTTCTGCGTACCACCGGGCCGACCATGAGTGCATTCAATGCGTGGATTTTCCTGAAGGGCTTGGAAACGTTGAAGATACGCATGGATGCGCATAGCGCCAATGCGTTGGAGTTGGCTATCTGGTTGGAAGCGCAACCTGCTGTGGATAGGGTTTTTTATCCGGGCTTGCCCTCACATCTGCAACATGAATTGGCAATGCGCCAGCAGAAAACAGGTGGAGGCATTGTGTCGTTTGAGGTCAAGGGTGGTAAAGAGGCTGCATGGCGTGTGATTGATAATACCAGGATGCTTTCGATCACCGCCAATCTGGGCGATACCAAGACGACCATCACTCATCCCGCCAGCACCACACATGCACGGATCACACCCGAGGCGCGTGCGGCGGCGGGTATAAGCGACGGATTGATTCGTATTGCAGTCGGTCTGGAGGCCGTTGTTGATATTAAAAACGATCTGTTGACAGGTTTAAATCTATAGTGATAGCTAGAAACCGGGTTTGATTTGACATAGATGTAGGAGGTGTTAAATGGACATATTGGCTGCTCAAGTTGGCGGAATGCTCAAATCACACGGATTTCAATTAGCCACGGCGGAATCTTGTACCGGTGGCGGCGTGGCACAGGCGATCACCGATGTGGCGGGAAGTTCGGCCTGGTTTGATCGCGGTTTTGTGACCTATTCGAATTTGTCCAAACAGCAAATGCTGGGCGTACAGGAAGCCACTCTGAAACAACAGGGGGCCGTATCCGAGGCCACGGTGCGTGAGATGGTGGCGGGAGCGTTGAATAACAGTCAGGCTCAAGTCGCCTTGGCTGTCAGTGGCATAGCCGGCCCCGACGGTGGCACTATCGATAAACCCGTCGGCACTGTCTGGTTCGCGTGGGGAAGCAAGCGTGGTGTTGTTTATGTGCAACGGCATCAGCTATCGGGAAACCGCAACGAAGTGCGTGCACAGGCGGTGCGCGTATCCTTGCAGGGAGTCATTGTCTTGCTGAAACAATGGAGCGAACTGGCGTAGCAGGGTTGCGTTGGTATTTTCAATCAAGCCTCAATAAAAAGAACGTTCGTTCTGTTCAATCGTGTAATGATATGCCATAATCCGCGCACTATTTTTTAAGGGAATAATCATGGATGACAATAAAAGCAAGGCACTCGCGGCTGCATTAGGACAGATCGAGAAGCAATTCGGCAAAGGTTCCATCATGCGCCTAGGGGAAAATGAGGTCGCGCAGGATATTCAAGTTGTCTCTACCGGCTCGTTGGGCTTGGATATAGCGTTGGGTGTAGGTGGTTTGCCGCGTGGTCGTGTGGTCGAAATCTATGGCCCGGAATCTTCAGGTAAAACGACGCTGACCTTGCAAATTATTGCCGAAATGCAGAAGCTGGGCGGTACGGCAGCCTTTATCGACGCAGAGCATGCACTCGATCCGCAATATGCGCAAAAGCTGGGTGTCAAAGTAGAAGACCTGCTGATCTCGCAGCCGGATAACGGCGAACAGGCGCTGGAAATCACCGACATGTTGGTGCGTTCCGGTTCGGTGGATGTGGTGGTTATCGACTCGGTTGCCGCATTGACACCCAAGGCCGAGATCGAAGGCGAAATGGGCGACGCACAGATGGGACTGCATGCACGTCTGATGTCTCAGGCATTGCGAAAACTGACCGCCAATATCAAGCGATCCAACACGCTGGTCATTTTCATCAACCAGATACGCATGAAGATCGGTGTGATGTTCGGTAATCCTGAAACTACCACCGGCGGCAATGCGCTCAAATTCTATGCGTCGGTGCGACTGGATATACGCCGTACCGGTGCGATCAAGAAAGGTGATGAGGTGGTTGGCAACGAGACTCGTGTCAAGGTTGTCAAAAACAAGGTGGCTCCGCCGTTCCGCGAGGCACACTTCGACATTATGTTTGGTGAAGGCATCTCGCGTGAGGGCGAGGTGGTCGAACTGGGCGTGTTGCACAAACTGGTGGAAAAATCCGGTGCCTGGTATAGCTATCAGGGCAACAAGATCGGACAGGGTAAGGATAATGCACGTGAATACCTGCGCGAACATCCTGAAATCGCCTTCGAGATTGAAAACCGTGTGCGTGAAGTGTTGGGTGTATCTCTATTGGATTCGGGTGAGAAAAAATCCGGTAAAAAGACCAAAGAAGCTGAATAGCAGCAGGGTGCACGGGTGAGAAAAAAGCCTGAACTCAGTCTTAAAACCCGTGCATTGCAATATCTGGCGCGGCGCGAATATAGCCGCGCAGAACTGGCGGAAAAGTTACGCCCTTATGCCACAGTGGAAGACGATTTCGAGCAGTTGCAGCCGGTTGATCTGGATGCGCTGCTCAATAATCTTGTCGAACAGGGTTGGCTTTCCGACGAGCGCGCCGCCGCTCAACTGCTACGTGCCAAGCGTCCTCGCTTCGGTACTCAACGCATCGCACATGAAATGCGCCACAAAGGCATAGGCGAAGATCTGATCGAACAAGCCATGCCATCTCTGAAAGAATCCGAACTCGAATCCGCCCGCCACATATGGCAACGAAAATTTGGCACCTTGCCACAAGATGAAAAGGAAAAGGCCAAACAAATCCGCTTCATGCAATCGCGTGGCTTCAGCTTTGACGTGATATTCAAGGTATTGCAAACTTCGGATGCTGCGGAATAGGTGACGGAATTCGTAGGGCGCAAGTTGTTGTAACGGTGCAGGCTTTGGTGTATCTGCGAGCTCAAGTTTGAACTTTTCCTTCACGATGTATTTTCGAGACATGAAAGTATGGCAAACTGGCGGCCTTGATAACATCGTTTCAATTTGTCATGAGTGATAGCACGCAATCTTCTGCACCCTATTATTTACAGTCTGAAGAACTTCGAGTCGGGATTTTTGTTGAGTTAGACTTGGCCTGGTTTAAACACGATTTCGTGCGCAATGCTTTCAAGATAGAAAGCGAGGAAACGTTGCGCAAAGTGCTTGCTTTGCGACTGCCACGTTATCGCTATGATCCCGAACGTAGTGATCCTCCACCCAGATTGGAATCCGCGCATGAAGCTGACCGTGCGGAGCCATCTGTCCCAGTTGAATCTGTTGAACATATTGACCCCCTTGTGCTGGAAGAATTGCGTCGCGAGAAGTTTTGGGCTGAGCGCGAGATGAAAATGGCGGAGGTCAAGCAGGCATTTTTGCGTGCAACGGATGTGATGAAAACCCTCAATCGTGATCTTGTCGAAAGACCGAAGGAAACCTACTCCAAGATGGTGGCGTTGGTTGATGAGATGACGGCATCGTTTCTCGAGAGTCGGGATGTTACGCTGCATGTCATGGGTGATCAGGAAGGTGGGCCGGATGTTTATTATCATGAGTTGAACGTCACTATTCTCGCCTTGATGTTGGCAAAGGGGTTGGACTTCACTTCTGAAATGGCTCGTGAGTTGGCGATAGGCGCGATGGTACATGACATTGGTCTGATGAAAATCCCGAGTCGTGTGACAAAAAAGAATCCCAACGAATACACCAGCGCAGAGCGCAATATGCGCGCCATGCATGTCGAATACGGCAGAGAAATTGCTCTGCAGGCCGGACTGTCTGCGCAGGCCGTATCCGTTATTACCCAGCATCACGAATATGTCGACGGCAGCGGCTATCCGGGTTCCATGATGGGGGTTGAAATGACACCTGCGGCACGGGTTATTTCGCTCATCAATTATTACGATAACCTGTGTAATCCGGTTGAGGTTACGCAGGCGATGTCTCCACATGATGCCTTGTCGTTGATGTTCGCGCAGCGACGCAGCAAGTTTGATCCGAAAACGTTGGCGTTGTTGATACGCAGTCTGGGTGTTTATCCCCCCGGTTCGATTGTGCAGTTATCTAATGGAGTGATTGCTTCGGTCATTTCCATCAACCCGAAACGTTCCCTGCGTCCGTGTGTACAGGTCTATGACGCCAATGTGCCCAAGGAAAAAGCCATCATGCTCGATCTGGAGCTGGAGCCGACACTGACGATCACCAAGGCGGTCAATTTTTCCTTGTTGTCTGCCAAGGTGCTTGCTTATCTGCGTCCGAACAAGCGTGTGACTTACTTCTTCGAAGAAAATAAATCATCGGGGAATAGTTAAGTGAATATTGACAGCCTGTTATTGGACGCTTCAAGCGAAATACTCATACTGGTTGATGAGGATACATTGACGATCCAGGGTATGAATCGTGTCGCACTGGAGCGGCTGGGTTATGCGCGCGAATCGCTGATCGGCATGCCGATAAGTGAAATCGAATGTGCGCTCGCCGATATGTTCTTCTGGGATGAGGTCAGTCGGTTGCGTGGCAGTGGCAAGATGGAGGGGGCGTATCGCTGTGCGGATGGCACGATACTGGATGTAATCAAGTCGGCGCGTCTGGTAAATGAGGCGGACGGTTTGTTTGTCGTGTCTGCTAATCCGTTCGGCAAACGCAAGCGTGTCGAGGATGAACTGGTGGAGATGGGCGCGCGTTTGAGCGCGACGTTGGAAGCGACCGCAGATGCCATTCTGTTGGTAGATAACGACGATACCATCCTGAACATGAATCACCGTTTTGCAAACATGTGGGGATTGCCGAAGGCGTTGCTGGATAATCGTGATGATGCCGGCATCATTCGCTATATGTCCGAGCAGATTATGCCAGCCGAGAGCGGCACGCCGGTTTCGCCGGTACATGCGCGTAATGACGATGACGATACCTTTGATACACTTTATCTGCGCGATGGACGTGTCTTTGAACTGACCTCCCTTTCGGCGCGTTCCGGTCAACAGATCATTGGTCGTGTGCATTCCTATCGCGATGTCAGTGAGCAAAAGCGTATTGAGGATCAGTTGCGCATCGCTGCCATTGTCTTTGAATCGCAGGAAGGCATGCTGGTTACCGATGAAAATCAGGTCATCTTGCAAGCCAATCATGCATTCACGATGATTACGGGTTATACGGTTAAAGATGTGCTGGGTAAGACACCGCGTATCTTTAGTTCCGGGCGTCAGGATGAAAGCTTTTATGCGGCCATGTGGAAAAGTATTGCTCAGACAGGTGCATGGACGGGTGAGATTTGGGATCGCCGCAAGAATGGAGAAATTTTTCCTGAATTGCTGACCATCACCGCCGTGCGCAATAAAGCGGATGTGGTTACCAATTATGTCGCGACGTTTCACGATATAACCAAGAGCAAGCTGGCCGAGGAAGAAATAAAATATCTGGCTTTCACTGATCCGCTGACCCAATTGCCTAATCGTCGTTTGCTGACGGACCGGTTGCAACATGCGTTGGTTTCCTGCGCACGTAGCGGCAAGGAGGGGGCGTTGTTGTTTATCGATCTGGATAATTTCAAGACGCTTAATGATACCCTCGGCCATGATCTTGGAGACCTGCTGTTGTTGCAGGTTGCACAACGGCTGAAGAATTGTGTGCGCGAAGGCGATACCGTCGCGAGGTTGGGGGGGGACGAATTTGTGGTGATGCTTGAGGATCTGAGTGCGAATACGCTTGAAGCGGCTGCGCAGACCGAGGTGGTCGGTGAAAAGATACTTGCGGTGCTCAATCGCCTTTATCAATTGAATGAACATGAATATCACGGCACGCCCAGTATCGGCGCTACCTTGTTTGGCGGCAAGCACGATGCGATAGACGAGTTGTTCAAGCAGGCCGATATTGCGATGTATCAGGCGAAAAAGGCGGGGCGCAATAATTTACGCTTCTTCGATCCGCAAATGCAGCAAAGCATCAATGCCCGCGTCTCACTCGAAGCCGAGTTGCGTAAGGCGCTGGAAGCGGGACAATTTCACTTGCATTATCAGATACAGGTCAATGTCGCCAACTACCCGCTGGGGGCGGAAGCGCTGATACGCTGGATACATCCGGAACGCGGCATGGTTTCGCCTGCAGAGTTTATTCCCCTCGCCGAAGAAACCGGTTTGATATTGCCGATCGGGCAATGGGTGCTGGACACAGCATGTGCGCAACTGAAGGCATGGGAGAGCGATGAACGTAGCCGTCATCTGGTAATGGCGGTCAATGTCAGCGCCAATCAGTTCCGTCAGGCGGACTTTGTAGATCAGGTACACGCCACAGTGCAGCATCATGGAATCAAACCAAGCCTGCTTAAGTTGGAACTCACGGAAAGCCTGCTGTTGGACAATATTGAAGAGATTATCCTGATTATGATTGAACTGAAAGCTATCGGCGTTCAGTTCTCGCTGGATGATTTCGGTACCGGTTATTCCTCGCTGCAATACTTAAAACGGCTGCCGCTCAATCAACTCAAGATCGACCAGTCGTTTGTGCGTGACATCGCCGTGGATAGCAGTGACAAGGCTATCGTGCGTACTATCATAGCGATGGCGCACAGCCTGAATCTGGAAGTCATCGCCGAGGGGGTGGAAACCGAATTGCAACGGCAATTCCTCAGCGATGAAGGTTGCTCACAGTTTCAGGGCTATTTGTTCAGCAAGCCGATGCCGATTGCGCAATTCGACGCAATGCTGGCTTCAAGATAAGTGTATTTCACCAATCGGCAAGGCTTGGTATGGCTCGACAACTGCCTCGGATGGTATGATTCGCCCCTTATTTCCGACGTATCGGTATTAATCAGGTGAACAAATGAAAAGCAGTGAAATCCGCCAGCAATTTTTAGACTTTTTCGCCTCTAAAGGCCACGCCATAGTTTCTTCCAGTTCGCTGGTTCCGCATGAAGACCCGACTCTGTTGTTTACCAACGCGGGCATGAACCAGTTCAAGGATGTGTTTCTGGGTTTCGATAAGCGCCCCTATACTCGTGCTGCATCCAGCCAGAAATGCGTAAGGGCTGGCGGCAAGCATAACGATCTGGAAAACGTCGGTTACACCGCGCGTCATCACACCTTCTTCGAGATGCTGGGCAACTTCAGCTTCGGCGATTACTTCAAACAGGATGCCATCAAATACGCCTGGGAACTGCTGACTGAAGTTTTCAAACTACCTAAAGACAAACTTTATGTCACCGTCTACGCCGAGGATGACGAGGCCTTCGACATATGGACCAAGGAAGTGGGCGTGCCGGCGGATCGCGTAATTCGTATCGGCGACAACAAGGGCGCGCGTTACGCCTCCGACAACTTCTGGATGATGGGCGATACCGGCCCCTGCGGCCCTTGTACCGAGATTTTCTACGATCACGGCGAGCACATCCCCGGCGGACTGCCCGGCACACCCGAGGAAGACGGCGACCGTTATATTGAAATCTGGAATAACGTATTTATGCAATTCAACCGTGATGAAGCCGGTGTAATGCATCCTTTGCCCAAGCCGTCAGTGGATACCGGCATGGGGCTGGAGCGCATCTCGGCAGTGTTGCAACATGTGCATGCCAACTACGAAATTGACCTGTTTCAGGCGCTGATTGCAGCGGCGGCGCGCGAGACTCATTGTGCCGATCTGGATTCGCCCTCGCTGAAGGTGTTGGCCGACCATATCCGCGCCTGCTCCTTTTTGATCGCTGACGGCGTGATCCCCGGCAACGAAGGACGCGGTTACGTGCTGCGCCGTATCATCCGCCGCGCGATCCGTCACGGCTATAAGCTGGGCGCACGCGAGGCGTTCTTTCACCGGATGGTGGACGACCTGGTCGAACAGATGGGTACCGCTTACCCCGAATTGACTGCCGCACAGGTGCGTGTGAAGGGCATACTCAATCTGGAAGAGGAGCGGTTCTTCTCTACTATTGAGCATGGGATGGCGATACTCGAAGCCGAGTTGTCCGAAATGGGAACTGCCGGGGTAACGGTATTCAACGGTGAAACGGCATTCAAATTGCACGATACCTTCGGTTTCCCGCTGGATCTGACCGCTGACATCTGCCGCGAGCGCAATGTGACGGTGGATGATGCTGCCTTTGACAAGGCGATGGCTCGCCAGAAGGAGCAGGCGCGTGCCGCAGGCAAGTTCAAGATGGCGACGAATCTGGAATACGAAGGTCCGGCGACGACTTTCCATGGTTACGAAATGCTGGAGCATAAGGGCAATGTGTTGGCGCTGTATAAGGACAGCGTGCCGGTCAACGAGTTGAACGAAGGTGAGATTGGCGTTGTGGTGCTGGACGATACGCCGTTCTATGCGGAGTCCGGCGGTCAGGTCGGCGATTGCGGCGAACTGCGTTCCGTGCATGGCATCTTTGCCGTGGAAGACACGCAAAAGATACAGGCTACGGTATTCGGTCATCACGGCGTGGTGAAAACCGGCAAGTTGACGGTGGGTAACGGTGTGCAGGCACGCGTCAACATCACTCAACGCCTGCGTACCGAGCGCAATCATTCCGTTACGCATCTGATGCATAAGGCGTTGAAGGAAGTGTTGGGTACGCATGTGCAGCAGAAGGGCTCTCAGGTTGATCCCGACAAGACGCGTTTCGACTTCGTGCATAGCCAGCCGATGACCGATAGCGAAATTTTTCAGGTTGAGGCGCTAGTCAATGCCGAAATACTGGCCAATGCTGAAACCGGTGCGCGGGTGATGAGCATCGATGATGCGAAACTGACTGGTGCGATGATGCTGTTCGGCGAAAAATACGGTGACGAAGTGCGCGTGCTCGACATCGGTTCTTCGCGTGAATTGTGCGGTGGTACGCATGTCAAGCGCACTGGCGACATCGGCTTGTTTAAGATCGTCAGTGAAAGCGGGGTTGCGGCAGGCGTGCGCCGAGTCGAAGCGGTGACCGGCGAAGGTGCGCTGGATCTGGTGCAAATTCAGGAACGTCAGTTGCGGCAGGTGGCCGATGCGGTCAAGGCGCAGCCCCACGAGGTTGCCGGGCGCATCATGCAGATGCTCGACAACATGAAGTCGCTGGAAAAGGAATTGGCTGCACTGAAATCGAAACTGGCTTCCGCACAGGGCGATGAAATGCTGGCGCAGGCGCAGGACATAAACGGTGTGAAAGTGCTGGCGGCTAACCTCGACGGTGCCGATGCCGCCGTATTGCGAGAGACTCTCGACAAGTTGAAGGATAAACTCAAGTCCGCCGCGATCGTGCTGGCCTCGGTCAACGACGGTAAGGTCTCGCTGATTGCCGGTGTAACGGCGGATCAGATTGGCAAAGTCAAGGCAGGTGAGCTGGTGAACTTCGTCGCCCAACAAGTCGGTGGCAAAGGCGGCGGCAGACCGGACATGGCGCAGGCAGGCGGTACGAAACCTGAGCATTTGGCGGCAGCACTGACTTCGGTTACCGACTGGGTTCAGGGTAAGTTGCAGTAAGAGTACTCCAGTTCCCTCTCCCGCAGGCGGGAGAGGGTTAGGGTGAGGGACGTTAAGCTAAGGTGGAAACTTTTAGTCGTGCAGGATGAAATCCAGTTCGTCGCTCATGTAACATGAAACGGGATAAAAAATGCTAGAACTGATTAAAAGTGTAAGTGTGGATTTTGGTAGCTTTGCTTTGTGTGCGCTATTGCTTTATATCTACCACCGTTATCTAGCTTACCAGACCAAAAAAAATCCCACCTACACGGTACAGGCCGTGAATCGCGTGGCGCGTACCGCGTGGGTTGAGATGGTGATGACGCAAAAGGGCAAGGATGTGTTGGCCGTGCAGACCTTGCGCAATTCCACGATGGCGTCAACCTTTCTGGCTTCCACGGCGGTGCTGTTCATTATCGGTGTACTCTCGCTGACGGGGCAGGGCGATAAGCTGGGCAATACCTGGCATGCGCTCAATTTTGGAACTCAGCATCAAGAGTTGTGGCTGACGCGGTTGTTGATTCTGCTGTTGGATCTGTTCGCCGCTTTCTTCAGCTTTACGATGTCGGTGCGGGTGTTCAATCATGTTGGCTATCTGATTAATGTGCCGCTGGAGTCCAATCATAAAATGATCTGCCCCGCGCACGTCGCTGCACACCTGAATCGCGCCGGTCGCTTTTACAGTATTGGCATGCGCGCCTTTTATTTCACCGTTCCGCTGGTGTTCTGGCTATTCGGCCCCCACCTGATGCTGGCCGCCACACTGGGACTGATCGTCGTCCTCTACTACCTTGATCGCGCCCCTGTTCTTGATCTGCCGGATGAGGTTGCCGACAGCGTGAATAACGCCTGATTCCCACTAGTTGGAGTGCGCGGGCATGACCGCGCTAATGTACTGTGAGGCTACAGCCTAAAGCGGTGTCATGCCGCCGCACTCTAACGGTGTGCAGTTAAAATGGTAAGGTCAGATGCGGGGCCGCGTTGGTGATGAGATCGCGGAAGTCGTTTTGGATGCGGGTCATGGCTTGTTGAGAGTCAGCCTCAAATCGCAGCATAATCGCCGGGGTGGTGTTGGACGGGCGGGCGAGGCCGAAGCCGTCTTTATATTCGACGCGCAGGCCGTCGAGAGTGATGATCTCAATCGCGCCGGAAAATTTTGTGGTGTCTTTCAGTAGTGCAATCAGTGCGTGATTTTCACCTTCCGAAGTCTGGATGTGCAATTCAGGTGTGGATAGTGCATCGGGCAGCGCGTTCAAAATTGCGCCGGGGTCGGTGTAATGGCTCAATATTTCCAGTAGCCGTGCGCCGCTATACAGTCCGTCGTCAAAGCCATACCAACGTTCGGTGAAGAAAAAGTGCCCGGTCATTTCGGCAGCCAGCATCGCGCCGGTTTCCTTCATCTTGGCCTTGATCAGCGAGTGGCCTGTTTTCCATAACAATGGTTTACCGCCGTGCTGCTTTATCCAGTTAGGCAGTAATCGGGTGCATTTGATGTCGAAGATGATTTCGGCACCGGGATTGCGACTCAACAGGTCGGCGGCAAACAGCATCAACTGACGATCCGGGTAGATGATCTTCCCATCCTTGGTGACCACGCCCAGACGGTCGCCGTCGCCGTCGAAAGCCAATCCCAGTTCGCTGTCGTTGTCGCGCAAGGCGGCGATCAGTTCCTGCAGATTATCCGGGTTGGATGGGTCGGGATGATGGTTGGGAAAATTCCCGTCCACTTCGCAATACATTTCTGTAACGTTACATCCCAATTGCCGGTAAAGCTCGGCGACATAGGCTCCGGCTACGCCGTTACCGCAGTCCACGGTGATATTCATTGGGCGCGCCAGTTTGACATCGGAAACGATGCGCGAAATATAAGCCGCGCTGATGTCCTGTTGCGTGTAGTTGCCAGAGCCATGACTTAAATCGTTACTTTCGATGCGGGTGCGTAGCGCCCGTATTCCATCGCCGGAAAGTGTCTCGTCGTCCAGCACTACCTTCAGGCCGTTGTAGTCCGGCGGGTTGTGGCTGCCGGTAATCATCACGGCACTGTGGGTATTGAGTTTAAATGCGGCAAAATAAGCCATCGGAGAAGCGACCATGCCGATGTCTATCACGTCTATGCCGCTTTTTAGAATACCGCGTGCCAATGCCGCATTCAGTTCCGGGCCGGATAGCCTCCCGTCATAACCGATGGCGATAGCGTGTTGATCGCGTGCGGTCGCTTCCGAACCGATAGCGTGTCCTATGGCTTCGACGATTTCCGACGTCAGTGTTTTGCCTACAATGCCGCGTATGTCATAGGCCTTGAAGATTTCGTGTGGGATCGTTTGCATCATGAGCGTGGAATGATCTGCTGAATCTTTTCCCATATCTGGTCGGGTGTGAGTTGGTTCATGCAGTTGAAATGACCCAGTGGGCATTCACGCTTAAAGCACGGGCTGCATTTGATATCGAGCTTGAGGATATGCGCCTGTGACGACAGCGGCGGCGTGAATTGCGGGCTGCTGGAACCGAATACCGCGATCATCGGGCGGTCAAGTGCGGCGGCCAGATGCATCAGGCCGGAGTCGTTGCTGATCACCAGTTGTGCGCAGGACAGCAGCGCGATAGCATCCTTGAGATCGGTGTTGCCACACAGGTTACGGCAGGCCGGATTGCCGAGTGCCACGATTTTTTCCGCGACTTCCCGGTCTTTAGGCGAACCGATCAACCATACTTCATAGCCTTGAGTTTGCAGACGCTGTGCGGTTTCGGCAAAGTAGGCAACCGGCCAGCGCTTGGCCGGGCCGTATTCGGCACCGGGGCAAAATACCGCGACAGGTTTATTCAGTGTCAGGCTGAGCTTTTTTAGCGTGCCGTCGAGCTGTGCCTGATTGACATTCAGTTTCGGGTTGGCCAACGGGCGGGGGATGCTGCCACCGGGCGCTTCGGCTAATTGGGCGAAACGTTCTACCATCAACGGCAGCGCAGTCTTGTCGAGTTTGCGCGCATCGTTGAGCAGGCCGTAACGCATTTCGCCGACAAAGCCGGTGCGTAGCGGAATATTGGCAAAGAACGGTACCAGTGCAGATTTTAGCGAATTGGGCAGGACGATGGCTTGATCGTAACGAGCCTCTTGCAGTTGTTTTCCCAGTTGTCTGCGTTGCTTAAGCAGCAAGGTGCCGTGCGGAAAGGGATTGTCGATGACTGCATGAACTTCCGGCATCGCGTTCAGCAGCACCGCCGTCCACGAAGGTGCGAGCACGTCGATCAGGCAATCGGGATAGCGCTGCTTCAGTCGCATCAGCATCGGTTGCATCAGCATGCAATCGCCTACCCAACTGGGGCCGATGATTAAGATTTTATGCATTGCCTGCCTGTGTAATTCTCCACTCTCATGATTCAAAGAGTGGAGTGGGGAGATGAGATTAATGGTGTGACTGGGGCATTTCGCCAGTAAACTTGTACAGCGTGCCGCAATAAGGGCATTGCGCTTCGCCGTCGTGATTGAGTGCCAGCGTAACCTTGGGGTGTGAGTTCCACAGTGTGGAGCCGGGCATCGGGCAGGTCAGCGGCAGGTTTTGCGCGGTGATTTCGACTTTGTTCTGGGTGGACGTGCTCATGTTTATCTCCTTGTTCGAATTTTCGTAAAAAAGCCGATGCGACAGGAGCGTGATTAATCACGCTCCTTATCAAGTTAAACGGTTAAACGCCTGGTCAAGTTAAACATAAGTCAACCAGTCGGCATGCAGCGGGTGCTTGCCTTCTACACAATCAAAATAGGCCTGTTGCAAACGCTCCGTGATCGGGCCGCGTGAGCCGATGCCGATGGTGCGTCTGTCCAGTTCGCGGATAGGCGTGACTTCGGCAGCAGTACCGGTAAAGAAGGCTTCATCTGCGCAATACACTTCATCGCGGGTGATGCGCTTTTCGATAACTTCGAGGCCCATTTCCCTGGCCAGTGTGATGATGGAGTCGCGGGTAATACCTTCCAGGCAGGAAGTCAGGTCTGGCGTATATAGCTTGCCCTTCTTGACGATGAATAAATTTTCCCCTGCACCTTCGGCAACATGACCGTCTACATCCAGCAGCAATGCCTCATCGTAGCCGTCGTTGGCGACTTCCTGATGTGCCAGAATCGAATTGCCGTAGGTCATCACGGATTTGGCACGGCACATGTTCACGTTTACATGATGGCGGGTAAAGCTGGAAGTCTTGATGCGTATGCCTTTTTGCATGCCTTCCGCACCCAGATAGGCACCCCACGGCCAGGCGGCAATGGCCACATGGGTGGAAACGTTGCGTGCAGAAATGCCCATCGCTTCGGAACCGTAGAATGCGATAGGGCGGAGATAGCAGGATTCCAGCTTGTTGGCGCGTACTACTTCGCAATGTGCATCCATGACAGTTTTCTTGTCGTAGGGCATTTTCATCTGGAAGATATGCGCGGAATTAAACAGGCGGTCAGTATGCTCCTGCAAACGGAAAATTGCCGTACCCTTTGCTGCCTTGTAAGCACGTACGCCTTCAAATACACCCATGCCATAGTGCAGGGTGTGAGTCAGTACATGGGTGGTGGCATCGCGCCAGGGCACGAGTTTGCCGTCGTGCCAGATAAAGCCGTCGCGGTCGGACATGGACATATTGGGATTCCTCAGGATGGGGTCGGTTGCAAAGGTAGGATTCTAGCGTTTTCCGGCGGGTTTATGAAGCATAATCGGAAGCCGGATTTCCCGAAAACTGCGCTGTGGTATATCCGTCATTGTAAATTCCATTGCTTGTCTGGTGAAGTGCGGCGGCATGATGCTGTTTTGTGCAGGAAGACCAGATTGAATTTACAGGCTTCAGTAAGGAGATTATTAATCGAGAAGACTCGCTCAATCTGAACGTATGGGTCTCTTGAAATTGCTCACTGAGAGTGCGGAGATCCTGTTCGCACTTGTGCCCTTTAGGGTATGCCTGCAGGCATAATGCTTACGTTGCCACAGCATCATTTTCCAAAATCTGGCTTCTCCCTTATTTTCTTTGATCGTGTTTATTTGTTGTTCATTTTACCGAGGGTGACAAGGTTTAAGCGTTTACAATGTGTTTCTTGTTTTTAAAATTTTCTTGCCATGACCGAATCCGTACGCCTCGCAAAACGTCTCGCAGAATTGGTCCCTTGTTCGCGCCGCGAGGCGGAGCTTTATATCGCAGGTGGTTGGGCGCTGGTCGATGGGGTGATGGTTGATATACCCCAGTTCATGGTGACTCAGGAAACGGTCACGCTACATCCTGAGGCGACCCTTACACCTATCGCTCCGGCGACCATGTTGTTTCACCTGCCGCCGGGCATGAATGCCGATGACGCAAAGGAACTCCTCAGCGCGGACACGCAGAGTATGGATGATCCTGCTGATATTCGTCTGCTAAAACAGCATTTTTCGCATCTGACGCAGAGTTTGCCGATAGAGCTGAATGCCTGCGGTCTATTGGTGTTTACCCAGGACTGGCGCGTGACACGCAAGCTGAATGAAGATGCTGCCACCCTGGAGCAGGAATATGTGGTTGAGGTTGCAGGCGAATTGTCCCCGGATGGGCTCAAACTACTCAATCACGGTCTCAGTTTTAATGGACGGCGATTGCCACCGATCAAAGTCAGTTGGCAAAATGAAACCCGTTTGCGCTTCGCACTCAAAGGTGCGCAGCCCGGTCAGATCACACATATGTGCAAAAGCGTCGGGTTACAGGTGCTAAGCATGAAACGTATTAGGATTGGAAGCGTAGCTATGTCTAAATTACAGCCGGGGCTATGGCGTTATTTGATGTTGCATGAGCGGTTTTAGGAGAAGGGGAAGGGAGAAGAGTGTAGCCGCCTTTCAGAACAAGGGATGTGAGGTTTTACCCTTCTCCCTTCACCATTATTTAGCACATTTACAATTCTGATCTCCCAAAGAGCGTTATTCCCGCTTGACTACGCCACCAATACCCCATTTTATCAGCCCAGCCAACAGCCATATCCCGCCTGCCGCCAATACCCCAGTACCCGCAATGAACAGCGCATTACCGGAAAAATGGAATAGTTCACGCAGTACCGGCACGCTTAATACCAGAGCCAGACCGGAGCCGGTTCCGAGCAGAATGGGGCGTAGCGCGGGGTTGGGTTCGTGCGTGGATAGTCTGGCGCGGTTGCTGAAGACCAGTGCGATATTTCCGGCGACCATGGCGGAGAAGACCAGCGCGCGTACGGTGTTTTCGTCATAGCGGTTAGACATGGCCCATAAATAAATAACGGCGGCTATCAGTAGTGCGGCGATACCTTGCAGCAGGCTGATGGTAAGTCCTTGTTTACCGAACAGCGGGGCATCGGCGGCTCTGGGTGGACGTTGCATGATGTTTTTCTCTTCGGCTTCGGCCTCGAATAAAATCGAGCAGGCCGGACCGATGATGAGTTCGAGGAACATGATGTGGGCAGGTAACAGCAGCAGCGGTTCGCCTAGTAATACCGGCAACATGGTCATGCCGACAATCGGGATGTGTACCGACAGCGCGTAGCTCATTGCGCGGCGCAGATTGTCGTATATGCGTCTTCCCAGTCTTACCGAGGTGACCAGCGAGGCAAAGTCGTCTTTCAATAGCACTAATACCGAGGCTTCGCGCGCTACATCGGTGCCGCGTTGCCCCATAGCCACGCCGATATGTGCGGCCTTGAGTGCGGGGGCATCGTTTACGCCATCGCCAGTCATCGCGACAATTTCACCGATAGCCTTAAAGGCCTCTACTAGGCGTAATTTTTGTTGCGGCACGATGCGGGCGAATACCTGTACTGCGCGTAGTCTTGCGTGTAACTCCGCATCGGAAAGCGCATTTAATTCACTTCCGGTTATTACCTGTTCGGCAGGCAGGCCCAGTTCACGGGCAATGAATAGCGCGGTGCGAGCGTGGTCGCCGGTGATCATTACCACGCGGATACCGGCTTCGCGGCATTGTGCAATAGCGGTGGCGACTTCGGGGCGCAACGGGTCTTGCAGGCCGACCAAACCGACGAAGCTGAACTCGATGTCATGCTGTTTTTCGGGCCAGTGATTATTTGTCGTTTGGTCGGATTGCAGTTTTGCGCGTGCTACGCCGAGTACGCGCAAACCCTGATCGGCCATTTCGGCGGCAATTATTCCGATGTGCAGCGCCTGTTCCCCGGGTAGATGGCACAGGTCGATGATGGCTTCCGGTGCGCCCTTGGCGGCTACCTGAAGATAAGATTCTTCTTGGCCGTGCCAGATGTGCGTCATGACCGGCATTTCCGGTGTCAGGCTGTATTCGTGGATGATTTCCCATTCGTCATGCAGGTGTGCACTACCGTTCAGGGTGCGATTTCCCAGTTCGTGCAGCGCGCGATCCATCGGGTCGAACGGATCGCGTTCGCTGGCTAGAATGCCGAATTCCACCAGTTCGTGCCACGGTTCGGGCAGTTCGTTAATATTGCGTACATCCAGTATTTGGTTTCCGCTGTCAGGGGCGTCGCTATACAGTTTGCGGATCACCATGCGGTTCTCGGTTAATGTGCCGGTCTTGTCGGTACACAGTACGGTGGTCGCCCCCAGCGTTTCGATGGCATCCAGTCTGCGGGTCAGCACATTGTGTTGCGAGATGCGCCAAGCCCCCAGCGACATGAAAATCGACAAGATTACCGGGAGTTCTTCGGGTAGCGTGGACATCGCCAGCGTGATTCCAGCCAGCAGCGCATTCAGCCATTCTCCACGCGTGTAGCCATAGATCAGCACCAGCGATAAACACAGCGCAAACGCGATGATGACCAGACGGCGCACCAACAGGCCGGTCTGGAGGCGTAGCGGCGATGTGCCTGAATGCGTATCTTCGAGCGATTGTCCGATTTGTCCGATAGAGCTGTTCTTGCCGATGGCGATGACCTGGCCGATGCCGCTACCTTGTACCAGTATCGTGCCCGCATAGACGTAGGGTTGATTGTCTCCGCCCGGCTCGGGCATTGATGAGTCCGGTGCGCCAGTCTGTTTTCGTACCGGAACCGATTCGCCTGTCAGCATGGATTCATCAGCGAACAGGTCGTTGCATTCGAGCAATACGGCATCGGCGGCGATCCGGTCGCCTTCGGTTAATATCAACAGGTCGCCTTCCACCACCTCGCGTCCGGCGATGCGCATTTTTTTGCCATCGCGCAGTACCAGTGCGCGCGGGCTGGATAAATCGCGTAATGCTTCAAGTACGCGTTCGCTTTTTTGCGCCTGAAACACGGTCATGCCGATGATGATAATGACAAACCCCAGCAGCATCAGTGCATCCGCTATGCTGCCTAGCAGCAGATAGATGATGCCTGCCGCGAGCAGCAGCAGGAAGATAGGCTCGCTCAGAACCTCCTGTGCAATATTCCAGAGTCGGCGAGGTTGCGGCGGAGACAGTTCGTTATAGCCGTTTGCAGAAAGGCGTTGTTGTGCCTGTGCTGCGCTTAATCCGGATAGCGGTGTGTTTGGCTTGCTTGAGTTCATTTATATGGGGCTGTTGAATTATGAGAGCTTTTCTGATTTCAAGGCATTGTTTCATAAAAGTGTACCTGTTCGTATCGGTTTACTTTGAATGGTTGGCAAAAGATACTGCAATTCGGACGCGTTTCAGGTAAATTCCGCACTTGTTAATCGGCAATGGAACTAATCTGAATAGGCACTATCAGACGGGCTTCTAAAACTATAGGGGAAAAAAATTATGACTCAGTACAGTAAACGCATGGTAATTATTCATTGGCTGACGTTGGCATTGTTGGTCGCCGCCTGGTTTTTAGGTGAGGAACTGGCTGAAGCGACGGATGAAAGCAAGGCCACCATCGCGGCATATATCGCACATGGTTTGGTCGGCGGTTCAGTCCTGTTGTTTACTCTGGTTCGTTTAATTTTCCGCAGCAAGGATGGTGTACCCGCTCCCATTGGCGATGGCATGATGGATAAGGTTGCCAAAGGTATTCAGCATTTCATGTATCTGGTGTTGTTTTTGTTGCCGGTGAGCGGTTTCGTTACGATTGTTACCAGTGATGCGGGCAAGGCTTTGTTGGCGGGTGATGCCAGTCTTTTGCCTAAAGATGGCGGATTCGAGCATGTTGAGGCACACGAAGTACACGAAATCATGGTGACGGTATTGATCGTGCTGGTGGTAATACATCTGCTGGGTGCCATCAAGAATCAGTTCATCCTGAAAAATGGTCAGATGGAACGCATGATGCTGCGCCGCAAGTAAGCGATTGGGATCAGCAACACAGCAAGGGCACTTCGGTGCCCTTATTTATTTGGTCCGGCGCTCGTCTTTGGAGGATAGATTTTGGCTCTTGGGCTTAGTCGCAGTTTGGTATCATTGCGCTCCCTTTCGTTTCATTCAATGAATCCCGATAGATGTTAAGCAAACTCAATTCCGTACAGCGTGAAGCGGCGATGTATCTTGACGGCCCTTTGTTGGTGCTGGCGGGAGCGGGCAGCGGCAAGACGCGGGTAATTACTCACAAGATTGCGTATCTGGTAGAAGAGTGCGGTTATGAGGCGCGCAATGTGGCGGCGATTACCTTTACCAACAAGGCGGCGAAGGAGATGAAGGAGCGCGTCGGTCACCTGTTGCCGGGTAAAAATGCCAAGGGTTTGGTGGTTAGTACCTTTCATTCGCTGGGCATGACGATTTTGCGTCAGGAAGCAAAGTTGCTGGGATACAAACCGCAATTCTCGATTTTCGATTCCAGCGATACCTGGAAGATCATCAGCGAGTTGACCAATTCCGGCGACAAGCAGGAAATACGCGATATTCAGACGCAAATTTCAAATTGGAAGTCGGCGTTTATTGCACCGGATCAGGCTGTGGTGGTGGCCAAAAATCCTGAGTCCGAGGCCTATGCGCGTATTTATTTGCGTTATCAGGATACGCTGCGCGCCTATCAGGCGGTGGATTTCGATGATCTGATACATTTGCCGGTGGAGTTGTTTAAGCAACATCCTGAAGCGTTGTCCCGCTGGCAGCAGAAATTGCGTTATCTGTTGATCGACGAATATCAGGATACCAACGATTGCCAGTATCAACTGACCCGCTTGCTGGCTGGAAAACGCGCCGCGTTTACCGCCGTGGGCGATGATGATCAGGCGATTTATGCATGGCGCGGGGCGAGTGTCGAGAATTTGCATAATTTGCGTACCGACTATTGTAATTTACGCGTCATCAAACTGGAGCAGAATTACCGATCGTCACAGCGCATCCTCAAGGTGGCGAATCATCTGATCAATCACAACACCAAGGTGTTCGAGAAGAAGCTGTGGAGCGATCACGGTATTGGCGACCCGATACGCATTTATGCGGCGCGTGACGATGAGCACGAGGCGGAAAGCGTGGTGTTGAAAATGCTGGCGCATAAATTTGAACGCCGCACCAAATTTTCTGATTATGCGATTTTGTATCGCAGTAACTATCTGTCACGTGCTTTCGAGGAACAATTGCGCGCCCAGCGCGTGCCGTATACGGTTAGCGGTGGGACTTCGTTTTTTGAAAAGGCCGAGATCAAGGACATTACCGCCTATCTGCGGTTGATCGCGAATCCGGATGATGACCCTGCCTTTATTCGTGCGATTACCACGCCCAAGCGCGGCATCGGCAATGCCACGCTGGAAAAACTGGGGAGTTATGCGGGCAAACGGCATATCAGTCTGTTCGAGGCGGCTTTTGAGCAGCAGCTTGAGGAAGAGTTAACGCCGCACCAGCATCAGGATCTGTTGACGTTTTGTCGTTTTATCAATCGCATCTCGGCCAGAGCCGAGGCGGATCCCTGTGATGAATTGCTCGATGAATTGCTGCGTGCAATCAATTACGAAGCCTGGTTGTTTGACACGCATGAGGCGCGTCAGGCTGAGAGTCGCTGGAAGAATGTGGATGATTTTATCGGTTGGTTGAAGCGTAAATCCGAGGCAGACGAAAAATCGCTGATTGTGATGGTGCAGACTATCGCGCTGATCAATATGCTGGAAGGCAAGAATGAAGAGCCGGATGCGGTCACGCTGTCTACGTTGCATGCCTCCAAGGGCCTGGAGTTTCCGCATGTGTTTATCGTAGGAGCGGAAGAAGAAATTTTGCCGTTTCGCGACAGCGACGAAAAGGGCATTGAGGAAGAGCGTCGTCTTATGTATGTCGGCGTGACACGTGCCGAACGCAGTCTGCAAATCAGCTATTGCAACCGGCGACGGCGCGGCAAGGATTGGGCCTTATGCGAACCCAGCCGGTTTCTGGATGAAATGCCGGAGAGCGAACTGGTTTATGCGGGCGGTCGGGCGGATGCCGTGCAAACGGTGACCAAGGATGAAGGCCTCGATAAACTTGCCCGATTGAAGGCGAGTTTGACTAAATCGTCGCCTGATTAAATCATCGCCTGAATAAATCATGGATAGACAGCGGGCAGGAGTGAATATGGAAGCGCGGATTGATAACACAGTTCAACCCTCTGAGTTAAGGGGGGCGGCGCTGTTTTGGCTGGTGGAACGTGATCCGGTTCGTAAGGCGGAAGGCGTGCGTAGTCTGGCTATGGACTGGGCGGCAGGGCGATTAACCTTGGATGAACAGATTGCATTGATGCCGGTAGATGGCATTCCCGGTATTCCAGATAAACCGGAGCAAGTCTCACCGTTATCGGTAAAGCGTCGTGCAATGAATACGCCGGAAGGTCGCGCTGCGCTGATTCATGCGCTGGTACATATTGAATTCAATGCGATCAATCTGGCGCTGGATGCAATCTGGCGCTTTGCCGGAATGCCGCACGCATTTTATGCCGACTGGTTACAGGTGGCCGATGAAGAGGCGTTGCATTTCAGTCTGCTGGCTGAACATCTGCGCGGTATGGGTCATGTGTATGGTGATTTTCCGGCGCATAACAGCTTGTGGGAAATGGCCGCCAAAACGGCGGGTGATGTGTTGGCACGTATGGCTTTGGTGCCGCGTACCATGGAAGCGCGCGGACTCGATGCCACGCCGCAGATACGCGCCAAGTTGATGCAGGCGGGTGATCGTGCGGCTGGAAGCATTCTGGACATCATCCTGCGTGACGAGATAGGTCATGTCGGTATCGGCAACCGCTGGTACGGCTGGTTGTGTGAACAGCGCGGTCTTGACCCTGTTGCTAGCTATGAACACCTGGCTGCCGAACACAAAGCGCCGGTATTGCGCGGCCCTTTCAACATTCCGGCAAGGCAGGCCGCTGGGTTTAGTGAGCAGGAACTGGCGGCATTGATAAGATAGGTTGTTTGTACGTGTGCATGGCATTTGCCGGCGGTAATAATGTGGTTAATGTGTTATTTGAAAAGAGAGAAGCTGGTTCGTTATGAAAAGATTGGTGAATAAGCTCGATAAGTCGTTATTGCCGGTAAAGTCTGCTGATAAGTGTTGTCCGTTTTGTAATAGTCCTCACCTGGATCGTGTGAAGCGCCGTCTTCTAGACAAGATGATTCCCAGCGTAGACAAGATCAAGCGATACCATTGTTCAGTTTGCAACTGGGAAGGCAATCTGGTCGTAAATAAACCGTAACGGTTTTCTTCTGCCCCACCTCTTCTGTTTTTTTGATTAGCCAAATCAAACTTGCCTCGCAGCATATCGTAATACCCACGCTTATATGCTAGCCTTCGCCGGATAATAAACGCGACTAAAGTAATGGCCAAACTGCCCAAGACAAACTTCGCTCATTTACAACAGCACGACGAACAGTTGCTGCGATTGGGCATGCTTGCGGAAAAGTATTTTGCGGACGACCCAAATACTTGTTTGCTGAAGCTGCGTCAGCTTGCCGAGTTATTGGCTCAGCTTGTTGCAGCGAGAACAGGGCAGCTTGTTGCTCCGGAAGAAACTCAGTTTGAATTATTGCGACGTCTCCAAGGCAGCGGGGTTGTGCCGCGTGAAATTGCACAGTTGTTTGGTGAAATCCGGCGTACAGGCAATGCTGCCAGCCACGCACTTGAAGGCGATCATCGCGGTGCGTTGAGTGGTTTGAAAGTCACTTGGCAGTTAAGCCTGTGGTTTCATCGTACTTTCAAAGACCCATCGTACAAATCTGGCCCCTTTGCACCACCTGTGCCTCCCAAGGGTGAAAGCGACGAACTGCGCGCCGAAATGGCGACGTTGAGCAAGGCCCTCCAGGAGTATCAGGCAACCCATCATGAGACTGCCGAGCAGCTTGAGGCAACCCAAGCCAAGCTCCGTAAAGCCAAGAATGAGCAGGCATTCTGGGAGCTGATGGCGGCAGAGACAGAACAAGCCAAGGTGGAGTTGGAGAAACGTCTGGCCGAGCAGCAAGCCGCGTCGGCAATCCAGCCCAAGAGCGTGTTGATGCAACTGGTTTCATCTGCCAATACCGCCGCTAGTGCGGTTCAACTAGATGAAGCCGATACCCGGAAATTGATTGACCAGCAACTCAGGCAATCTGGCTGGGAGGCGGATTCTCAAACTCTCAAATACAACAAAGGCACACGTCCAACCAAGGGGCGTAATCTGGCTATCGCCGAATGGCCCACCGAGAGCGGCCCAGCCGACTATGTGTTGTTTGCGGGTTTAATGCCGATTGCCGTAGTTGAAGCCAAGCGCAAAAACGTTGATGTCTCCGGCTCGCTGCAACAAGCCAAACGCTACAGCCGTACTTTCGCCCCTTCACAAGAAACCGTGATGTATGAACAAAACTGGGGCGATGGTGCCGCTGTCTATCGCATACCCTTTGCCTTCTCAGCCAATGGCCGCCCGTTCCTGCGCCAGCTCTCCACCAAGAGTGGCATCTGGTTCTGCGATCTGCGCCGCGCCGATAACCACGGACACGTACTCGATGGCTGGTACACCCCGGAAGGCTTGATCGCGCTCCTCAAGTGTGACGAAGCCCAAGCACACGAGCAACTCGCTAATGAACCATTCAACTATGGTTTCCCATTGCGTAACTATCAACAGGATGCCATTCGCGCCGCAGAGTCGGCCATCGAAGCAGGGCAGCGTGAAATGCTGCTGGCAATGGCCACCGGCACCGGCAAGACCAAGACCTGTATCGCGTTGATCTACCGATTGCTCAAGGCAAAACGTTTTCGTCGCATCCTGTTTCTGGTTGACCGTTCTGCCTTGGGTGAACAAGCTGCCAATGCCTTCAAAGACACGCGCATGGAAAATCTCCAGTCTTTCGCCGACACCTTCGGCATCAAGGAACTGGAGGAACAAGCACCGGATTCCGATACCGCCGTACACATCGCCACCATACAGGGCATGGTGCAGCGCCTGCTCTATGCGGCAGAAGATACGACAACACCCGCCGTCGATCAATATGACTGCATCGTGGTGGATGAATGCCATCGCGGCTATCTGCTGGATCGTGAGTTGTCCGATACCGAAATGACCTTCAGGGGTTATGAAGACTACATCTCCAAATACCGCCGTGTGCTCGACTACTTTGATGCCTACAAAGTTGGCTTGACGGCCACGCCAGCGCTACATACCACGCAGATATTTGGCGCGCCAATCTACACCTACAGCTATCGCGAGGCGGTAATCGATGGTTATCTGGTCGATTACGAACCACCAGTGCAGATATATACCGAACTCTCTACCCAGGGCATCCAATGGAAAGCGGGAGAGGACATCAAGATTCTGAATGGCCAATATAACCAGATCGAGCTTTTCAAGACTCCTGATGAAATCAAGATGGATGTGGAGGATTTCAACCGTAAGGTCATTACGGTGTCATTCAACCGGGTTGTTTGTGAATTTCTGGCCAAGGAACTTGACCCGGCTTCCCGCCGCAAGACGCTGGTTTTTTGTGCCAATGATGCCCACGCCGACATGGTGGTTGATCTGCTTAAGACGGCTTTTAAAGATCAATACGGTAGCGTGGACGATGATGCGGTCATCAAGATTACCGGCGCTGCCGACAAGCCTTTGCAACTCATCCGTCGATACAAGAACGAACGTAATCCCAATGTGGCAGTGACTGTCGATCTGCTCACCACCGGTATCGACGTGCCAGCAATCTGCAACCTCGTCTTCCTGCGCCGGGTGAACAGCCGCATCCTGTTCGACCAGATGCTGGGCCGCGCCACGCGCCTATGCGACGAGATCGAGAAAGATAGCTTCCGTGTATTCGATGCGGTGCAGATATTCGAGGCGCTAGGCAACATGACGGCCATGCAGCCGGTGGTGGTCAATCCCAAGATCAGCTTCACCCAGTTGGCGCAGGAACTGGTTTCGGTTGGGGATGAAACGGCACGGCAATTGGTGCGCGACCAGTTTCTTGCCAAGCTGCAAAGTAAAAAACGCCACCTCTCTGAAAAGTCTGCCCGCGACTTTGAAACCCAAGTGGGCATGACCCCGGATGACTTCATCAAGAAACTGAAAGCCATGCCGATCAACGAGGTGGCAGTCTGGTTTACGCAAAATCCTGATCTCGGAGAAATACTGGATCGCAAGGGTGTAGGCTCCTTAGCGCCGATGTTCATCTCCGATCATGAAGATAAAATCCTGCCTGCCGAACGCGGCTATGGTAACGCCAAAAAGCCGGAGGACTACATTCAGGAATTTTCAGCCTTCATCAAGAGCCACAGCAATGACATCCCAGCGCTACTGGCCGTTTTGACGCGACCGCGCGAACTTACGCGCAAGCAGCTTCGTGAATTGGAGCTTGAGCTGGATAAGGCAGGATTTTCAGAAATTAAACTTGCCACAGCATGGCACGACATGACGAACAAGGACATCGCCGCCCGCATTGTCGGTTACATCCGTCAGGCCGCCATTGGCGACGCGCTCATACCTTACAACGAGCGCGTCGATCATGCGCTGCAAAAACTATTGGCCTCGCGCGCATGGACTGGGCCGCAGCGCGATTGGCTGAAAAAAATCGCAGCACAAACTAAAGCGAATTTGTTGGTGGATCATGCCGCGCTGGATGATCCTGACCTGATCTTCAAGCGTGAAGGTGGCGGCTTTACCCGGCTCGACAAGATGTTTAACGGCGAACTCCAGCAAGTGCTGGAAACTTTCAACGAAGCTATCTGGGCAGCCGCTTGAAAGCAACGCGCACTAGTGGTATAAACCATGGTATATACCAAATAGGAAGGGAGCCTCCTCATGTATACCGCCAAGCTATTCAAGAATGGCCGCAGTCAGGCCGTGCGCCTGCCAGCCGAGTTTCGCTTCGAGGGTGACGAGGTCATCATCCGGCGCGATCAGGTTACCGGCGATGTCATCCTGAGCCCGCGCAACCGTAAATTCGAAGCGTGGCTCAAACTGCGCGACCAACTCTTGCCGCTGATTCCGCAAGAAGAACTTGATGCACTCGATAACTTGCGTGATCCGGGCGCATCCGTGGAGCGCGATTGGCCATGAGTGCGCTGTTGATGCTGGACACGAATGCGGTCACAGCAATTATCAAGGACAGGACTAAGACCCTGAGCGCAATCCTGAATGAACGACCTTCCTGTATTTCTGTCATCACCGAGGCCGAGCTGCGCTTTGGTTTGGAGCGACGCGCGGTCAATGCCGATTTGCGTCGCATTGTGGAAAGTTTTCTGAGCAGCGTGGATATTCTGCCGTGGACATCCGCCTGCGCCGGGCGTTACGGACTATTGCGCGCCGAACTGGAAGCCTTGGGCAAACCGCTTGCACCGATGGATCTGCTGATCGCCAGCCATGCGATGGCCGAAGATTGCACACTGATCAGCGCAGACCGTGCCTTCGCGCAAATACCCGGCCTGCAACTGCTCGACTGGACAACCGCTACACTAAAATAAATTCAAACTATGACCACCCACGACATCGTCGGCAAACTCTGGAACCTGTGCAACGTCCTTAAGGACGATGGTATTACCTATCACCAGTACGTCACTGAGCTGACCTATTTGCTGTTCCTCAAGATGGCCAAGGAAACCGGCACCGAAGACCAGCTCCCAAAAAATCATCGCTGGGACGATCTGGAAAATCTCGCCGCACCAGACCGGCTGGAGTTCTACAAAATACTGCTGATTCATCTGGGCAGCCATGGTTCGCCGCTGGTGCAGGAAATTTTCGCCAATGCCAGCAGCTTCATCAAAAAACCCGCCACGCTTTCTACACTGGTAAGCGAGATCGACAAACTCGATTGGTACAGCGCCCGCCAAGAGGGCCTGGGCGACCTATACGAAGGCCTGTTGGAAAAAAATGCCAACGAAAAGAAATCCGGCGCAGGCCAATACTTCACCCCGCGCGTGCTGATCGACAGCATGGTCGCCGTGATGAAGCCGGAACTGAGCGACATCATTCAAGACCCCGCAGCGGGCACCGGCGGCTTTCTGATCGCGGCCAACCACTACCTGCGCAAACATACCGATCCCGATGGCTGGACTGAGGCGCAGCAGAAAAAATATCACGGCAGCACCTTTTACGGCATGGAGCATGTGCAAGACACCCACCGCCTGGCGCTGATGAATTTGATGCTGCACGGCATTGACGGCGGCATCCGCTACGGCGACACGCTCAGCCCGGAAGGTCAAGCGCTGCCCAAGGCGACATTGATCCTGACCAACCCGCCGTTTGGCACTAAGAAAGGCGGCGGTCTGCCCAGCCGCGACGACTTCACCTATCCGACCAGCAACAAGCAGTTCGCTTTCTTGCAGCACATCTACCGTGGACTAAAAGCAGGTGGCCGCGCCGCCGTGGTGTTGCCCGACAACGTGTTATTCGAGAGCAACGTAGGCACCGATATCCGCCGCGACCTGATGGATAAGTGCAACCTGCACACCATCCTGCGCTTGCCCACCGGAATATTTTATGCGCAAGGTGTGAAGACCAACGTGCTGTTCTTCACGCGCGGCGAAAAGGACAAGGCCAACACCAAGGAAGTGTGGGTCTTTGATCTGCGCGCCAATATGCCGCAATACGGCAAACGCACCCAACTCGTGCGCGAACACTTTGCCGAGTTCGAGGCCGCATTCGGCGACGATCCGAAGGGCGGAGTCAAGGCACTGGACAAGCGCAAGGACACCGGCGAGCAGGGCCGCTTCCGCAAATTCACCCGCGAACAAATCGCCGCGCGCGGCGACAGCCTGGACATCGCCTGGCTCAAGGACGACAGCGACACCAGCGCGGACGAATTGCCGGAACCGGCAGTACTGGCGCAAGAAGCGATGAATGAACTGGAAGCCGCGCTGGATGAATTGCGCGGCATACTGGAAGAATTGGGCGAGGACGTTGAGGTTGCAGCGTGAGCGAGATGCCTGCCAATTGGACGGCTGCCACATTAAGCGACATCACTGATGTTGTCCGTGGCATAACCTTCCCCGCTACCGCTAAGGAAAGCTCACTCACTCAGGCCAACGTTTGCTGCCTTAGAACAAGCAATATTCAGCGCAAAATAGAATGGGATAATGTTTATTTTATTCCTCGTAATTACGTGAAGCGGGAAGATCAGCTTGTGCAACCCGGTGATATCTTAATGTCGATGGCAAATAGTTATGAGCTTGTCGGCAAGGTGGCTGTTGCAAATATCGTTCCTTATCCCACCGCATTCGGTGCATTTTTGGCGGCGATCCGGCCAACCTCAATTGTTGATGGTAAGTATCTTTTTCACTTGCTACGAACCAATAAAGTGCAAAGTAAGTTAAGAGAGGGGTCAAGCCAAACAACAAATATCGCAAACATCTCCATCAGTAAGCTGGCTAGCATTGATATTCCTCTCGCTCCTACTAGCGAACAAAAGCGCATCGCCGACAAACTCGACGCGGTGCTTGCACGGGTGGATACCTGCCGCGACCGCCTCGACCGCATCCCCGCCATCCTCAAACGCTTCCGTCAGTCCGTCCTCGCCGCCGCCACCTCCGGCAAGTTGACGGAGGATTGGAGGGGGATATGTGGCACAAGGATCAGCCCAAATGAAGTTATCGCTGAGAGGTATTCTTTCGCAAGAAAGGACAGTGAGCGCAAGGCACTCGAATCATTCTTTGCTGAATACACACCCGTATCTGGAGATGGGCATGGACTACCCTCAACTTGGGTATTTACAAATATTGGCTCTATCGGTGTTGTAAGCAACGGAAGTACCCCATCAAGAAAGGTCAGCACGTATTGGGACGGTGATATAGCATGGGTCAGTTCAGGGGAGGTCAGGAATACGGTTATCTCATCTACCCGAGAACGAATCACCAGTGAGGGGTATGAAAATTCGTCGGTTCGTATGCTTCCAAAGGGAGCTGTGCTCCTTGCAATGATTGGAGAAGGAAAAACACGGGGGCAGTCTGCACTTCTAAACCTCATGGCTTGCATAAATCAAAACATTGCGGGAGTGGTTCCGATTGAAAGCCTTATTAGCTCGAAGTACCTCTGGTACTGGTTTCAGGGGCAATATGAAAACAATCGCTTGGTTGGTAGCGGTACCGGCCCGCAAGCTCTAAACTGTCAAAGAGTTCGGGAATTGCCGGTAAACCTTCCTCCCGTTGAAGAACAAACCGAAATCGTCCGCCGCATAGAAGCCCTGTTCGCCTTTGCCGACCGCCTCGAAGCCCGCTACACCGCCGCCCGTGCCCAGGTCGAAAAACTCACTCCGTCCACGCTAGCGAAAGCCTTTCGCGGCGAACTGGTGCCGCAAGACCCCAACGACGAACCCGCCAGTGTGTTGCTGCAACGCATTCACGCGCAACGCAATGACAAACCGAAAGCTCGAAAATGAGCGACATCAAACTATTCCGCCTCACCCAAGGACTAGCCACCGAGCTGCAAGGTGACGCTTCCAACCTCGAAAAGCCGCTGCAAACGCTGATCGAGAACAACCTCGAACCGCTGCTCGGCATTCGCTTTCTCGCCAGCGAATATTTCACCGGCAAGACTCACGTAGGGCGTATCGACACGCTCGGGCTGGACGAGAACGATTGCCCGGCGATTTTGAGCGTCTGGTGACGAAACAGTTGGGCCATGAAGCCGACGACCGTATCGACTGGAGCGCGCTGCGTCTGGTGTGTATCGCGGCGGACTTGGAGTCCAGTAAATTAAATATCCCGCGAAGCGGACAAAGCCTTGATGCTGACCCGCTGCGCGGGGATTTTTGCGAGTTGGGTAAAAGGCGTCCATCCTTGCGAATCCCGACTCAATCAACTGGATTCCCGCTTTCGCGGGAATGACGATACCGAATTATTTAACGATTACTTAAGTTTCGTTACTCAATCCATAAATTTTTGTTAAGCCAGCGCGGGCATGGCACAATCTCGGACTGAAACTTCCGATACACGAATTTATGTCTGGTTCCATCCTATGTTGAGTTACCGCCATGCCTTCCACGCCGGTAATCATGCCGATGTCCTGAAGCATTTCATCGAAATGCAGTTGCTGCGTTATCTGGCGCAGAAAGAAAAACCTTATTGGTATATTGATACCCATGCCGGAGCGGGGTGTTATGCGCTGGATAGCGGTTATGCCACAAAAAATGCCGAATTCGAAAGTGGTATTGCGCGACTGTGGCAACGGGATGATATGCCTGAATCGCTGGCAGATTATGTGGCGCTGGTGAAGGGTATTAATCCCGATGGGCAGATGAAGCTGTATCCCGGTTCGCCGCTGCTGGCTTCGGAACTGTTACGCGAACAGGACAAGATGCGCTTGTTTGAATTGCATTCCAGCGACAGTGAAATTCTGCAACAAAACTTTGCCGGGCAGGGTTCTCGGGTGTTGATGCAGACGGCTGATGGATTCGGTGCGCTGAAAGCTTTGCTGCCACCACCGCCTCGTCGTGCGTTGGTATTGATTGACCCGCCTTATGAAGATAAACAGGATTATCAGCGTGTCGTGACGGCACTGCGCGAAGGTCTGAAACGCTTTACTAGTGGTGTTTATGCCGTATGGTATCCGCAGTTGCAGCGCAGTGAATCCAGACAGTTGCCCGAGCAACTCAAGCAATTGCCGGTAAAAAGCTGGTTGCATGTTGCGCTTGCAGTGCAGGGGCAAAGTGACGATGGTTTTGGCATGCACGGTAGCGGTATGTTCATCCTCAATCCGCCCTGGAATTTGCATGCCACCTTGCAACAGGTGATGCCGTATTTGGTCAACGTTTTGGGGCAGGACGATCAGGCTTCGTTTACGCTTGAATATCAGGCTGATTGAATGATGCGTTTCGAGGTTTTCTTTGGCGGGTTTGTCGGCTATTTTGAGGGGGAGTGATGACTGATTTACATACATGGAATTTCTTCCGCGCAGGCGGTTTCGATCAGGTGCAATTGGATACCGGGGCAGATTTGCTCGCACTGAAAGAATTGGATCAGAAGCTCTGGGTGGCGTTGAGTTGTCCGACGCGCGGTATTGAGTTCGATAGCCGTACGCTGGACATGATAGACAGTGATGGGGACGGACGGGTGCGTGCCAACGAGGTGTTGGCTGCCATTGCGTGGGCGGGTAGCTTGCTGAAAAACGCGGACTTGCTGGTTCAGGGCACGGATCAACTATCGCTGGAAGATATTGATGTCAGTAGCGAAGAAGGCAGGCAGGTATACGCTTCTGCAAAACATATCCTGAAAAGTCTGGGCAAGCCGGATACGGGTGAGATTTCGCTGGCGGATATGGGGAATATCGAAAAGCTGGTGGCGCAACATGAATTCAATGGCGACGGGGTGATCAGTGCAAAACAGACCGGCGATGCCGACCTCAGTGCCTTGATCGGCGATATGATCAAGTGCAGCGGCTCATTGACCGATTTGAGCGGTGAGGCTGGAATCAACGCGGATATTGCGGCAAGGTTTTTTGCCGAAACAGCGGCATATGTAGGCTGGTATGCTCAGGGTGAAGGTGATGAGGCGGTTCTGCTGTTGGGTAATAGCACCCAGACCGCTGCCGATGCCTTTCATGCCGTTAAGAATAAGATAGACGATTATTTTACTCGTTGCCAATTGGCTGCCTATGATGGACGTGCAGCGCTACCCTTGAGTCGTTCTGCGGACGATTATCAGAAACTTGCGGCGCAAAACTTGTCGATAAACAGTGAGGAAATTATCAATTTTCCGCTGGCAGCGATAGAGGCAAACAAGGCTCTTTCACTGGTATCTGGAATCAATCCGGCCTGGAAGGCCAAGCTGGATGCGTTTCGTGTAAAGGTAGTGGTTTCCTTGTTAGGCGAAAAAGAGACGTTGAGCTTGGAAGACTGGTCAATGTTGTGCGGCAAATTTGCTGCATTCGATGCATGGAAGGCAGCTAAGCCGGCTACTGGCGTTGAATCGTTGGGTATTGTGCGTCTGCGCGAGATTCAGTCAGGTTCGTATCAGGCAGCCATTGCTGAACTGATTGCGCATGACAAGGCCGTTGAGAATGAGATCAAGGCCATCCATTCGGTGGAGCGACTGTTGCGTTACAAACGCGACCTGTTTAAGTTGGTTAACAATTTTGTTTCTTTCCGCAATTTTTATACTGGGCGCGACAAGGCGATTTTCCAGATGGGCACCCTGTTTCTGGATGGACGTAGTTGTGATCTGGTGGTCAAGGTTGAGAACGTGGCCCAACATGCCGGCTATGCAACGATGAGTGGCGTATGTCTGGTGTATTGCGATTGCGTACGTAAGGGCGGGACGGAAAAGATGAGCATTGCAGCGGCGTTTACGGCGGGTGATTCGGATTATCTGATGGTCGGACGTAACGGCGTGTTTTATGATCGTAAGGGGAATGACTGGGATGCGACTATCGTGCGCATCATTGATCATCCGATCAGCATTCGTCAGGCATTCTGGTCACCCTACAAGAAGTTATCCACGGCGATAGGCGAGCAGTTGCAAAAGATTGCGGCTTCCAAGGTCAGTTCAGTCGAAAAGGATATGTCCAGCACGGTACTGGACAAGGGTAAGGCGGCGGTAACCGCGCCGGCCGATGCGCCGAAGCCGGCTTTCGATGTCGGCAAGTTTGCCGGTATTTTTGCGGCTATCGGTCTGGCTATAGGTGCGATAGGCGGCATACTCGCTTCTGTCGTCAGTGGCTTGCTGGGGCTGAAGTTCTGGCAAATCCCGCTGGCCTTGGCGGGGCTGATGTTGCTGGTTTCAGGGCCGTCCATGGTGTTGGCCTGGTTCAAGTTGAAGCGTCGCAACTTGGCTCCGATACTGGATGCTAACGGTTGGGCGATCAATTCACGGGCGCGTATCAATATTCCGTTTGGTACTTCGCTAACCAGTCTGGCTAATCTGCCCGCAGGCGCGCGAAGTTCGCTGGTTGATCCCTATGCCGACAAGGCACCCAAGTGGCCTTACTATATTCTGCTTGTGGCGATAATCAGTTCATTGATCGGCTTGTGGTATGCCGGGGTTTTCGGCTAGGAATGACTAATCTGTCATTAGCCAACCGCCTCGTCGAGACGCTTCCATCCGGTTTGAGCGGGCTTTTCAATCCGTGGCGGGATGGTTGTCCTCATGATGCGGACGGAAACGGCCCGGTTGAGAAGTTGGCGCGTCTCGCGCTCCATCTGGATTGCGATCCTGAATTTATTCTGGTGGGCGAGGCGCCGGGGTATGCGGGCTGCCGTTACAGCGGCATCGCGTTTACCAGTGAGCGGTTGCTGGGTGAGGGCGCTATTCCGCGTATTCCAGCCTTGTCGAGGCGGCTATCTAACAGGCGGCTGCCCTTTTCGGAGCCGTCGGCCACCATTGTCTGGAAGACACTTTATCGACTCGGGATAGCCGAGCGTACTATCTTGTGGAATGCACTACAGATGCATCCGTATCGTGCGGATAAGCTTTGGTCAAATCGCACACCGACACCTGCCGAGATCAGTCTGGGAGAGCCTGCATTGCGGATTTTGCTTGATGCCTTTCCGGCAGCAAAGATTGTTGCGGTCGGAAAGAAGGCGGAAGGTTTGTTGTTGGAAATGGGAATTCCTGTCACAGGCTCCGTACGTCATCCAGCCAACGGTGGTGCGACAGAATTTGCAAACGGGTTAGAGGGTTTGATGTAACGATGTCGGTAGCGAAATGAAATCTGAAATCGTGAGTTCTGAACATGATCCTGAAATTGTGAATTCAGAAACAGTGAGTCCGGCAATGGGTGAGCTGAAGTTTGATCCCAAGCCGATACTGGATAGCTTGCCGCTGCTGCCGGGCGTGTACCGTTATTACGATAACCGTGGCGCGGTGTTGTATGTCGGCAAGGCCAAGCAACTGAAGAAACGCGTCTCGTCGTATTTCCAGAAGACGAATGTTTCGCCGCGCATCAGGCTGATGGTGTCGCATATTGCGCGCATCGAAACAACGGTGACGCGCTCCGAAGCAGAGGCATTGCTGCTGGAAAATAATCTGATCAAGTCGTTGAAACCACGCTATAACATATTGTTTCGTGACGATAAATCCTATCCCTATATCGTGTTGACCGGTGAGAAATATCCGCGTCTGACTTATTATCGAGGTACGCCGAATCGACAGCATCAGTATTTCGGCCCATATCCGAACTCCTATGCGGCCAAGGAAAGCATCCAGTTGCTGCAAAGAATATTCAGGATACGTACCTGTGAAAACAGCGTGTTCAATAATCGCACGCGTCCCTGCTTGTTGCACCAGATCAATCGTTGTACCGCGCCCTGTGTCGAGTTGATTTCTGCCGAAGAGTATCAGGCTGATATACGTTGTGCCGTGCTGTTGTTGCTGGGTAAACATCAGGAAGCCGAACGCACATTGCAAGCGGCGATGGAACAGGCCGCAGAGCAGCAGCATTACGAGCAGGCCGCCGTGTTGCGCGACCAGTTGCGTGCACTGCATACCGTGCAGCAGAAGCAGTTCGTGGAATCGACCGGCGGGGCGACCTATGCCGACATCATAGCGCTTGAGTTATCTGGAGGTTTTGCTTGCGTGAATTTGGCAATGGTACGCGGCGGGCGACATCTGGGTGATAAGAGCTTTTTCCCCGAACATGCAGAAGACCTGTCGGCGGATGAGATTGTGCAGGCTTTTATCGCGCAGCACTATTTGAATCGCAGTGTCCCACCGTTGCTGGTGTTGGCAGCAGAATTCGGTGATGAATCGTTGCCGCAATTGCTGAGCGAACAGGCCGGACATCCGGTCAAAATCAGTATCGCTGCCAGTGGCGAACGCAGACAGTGGCTGGAAATGGCGCAACGTAATGCCCAGTTGGCCTTACAGCAACGTTTACAGCAGCAGGGTGGGCAGCAGTTGCGTCTGGATCGCCTGCGGAACTGGTTGGGTATGCCTGACGTGCAGCGTATCGAATGTTTCGACATCAGTCATACCATGGGCGAGGCGACGGTCGCCTCCTGTGTGGTGTACGAAAATCTGGATATGCGCTCCTCGCAGTATCGGCGCTATAACATCGCGGTGATGGACGAGGGGAAGGAGGGCGGCAACGGTATTACAGGTGGCGATGATTATGCCGCGATGCGTCAGGCGCTGACTCGCCGCTACCAGAAGCTGGCAGTAGCCGACTCTCTGTCCGGTCAAAAAGGGGAGGGCGCGCGTCCCGATTTGATTTTGATAGACGGTGGATTGGGGCAATTGCATATTGCGATGGAGGTTATGCAGGAACTGGGTTTGACTGATCTGGCTTTGGTTGGTGTCGCCAAGGGCGTGGAGCGCAAGGCGGGAATGGAACAGTTGATCTTCCCCGATGGTCGTTTAAGGCAGTTGCCCGCTGATGACCCGGCTTTGCATCTGATTCAGCAGATACGTGACGAAGCGCATCGTTTTGCCATTACCGGGCATCGCGCCAAACGCGGCAAGGCGCGTGTGGCATCCAGTCTGGAAGAAATTGCTGGCGTGGGCGATAAGCGACGGCGCAGTTTGCTGACGCACTTCGGCGGATTGCGAGAGGTCGCACAGGCTAGCGTCGAACAGCTTTGTCAGGTGGAAGGAATCAGTAAATCGCTTGCTGAAGCGATTTACCAGCAACTCCATTAAGAAAAAACTAATATTTTGTTGCTGAAGCGATGTACCAGCAACTCAAATAAGAAACAGTTTAATATTTTGTTGCTGAAAAGTTTTATCAGCAGCTACACTAACAGTATGAATACAAATATCCCGAATTTGCTCACCTGGTTAAGAATTTTACTGATTCCGGTGTTCGTTACCGTCTTTTATCTGGCTGATAGCAGGATAGATCCCCATCTCAAGAATGTAATCTCGACCGGCGTATTTATTCTCGCTGCGGTAACTGATTGGCTGGATGGCTATCTGGCGCGCAAGTTGAACCAATCTTCCGCATTTGGCGCTTTTCTCGATCCGGTCGCTGATAAGTTGATGGTAGCGGCGGCCTTGATACTTTTGGTCGAATTGGGGCGTGCTGATGCATTCATCGCTTTTATTATTATTGGTCGTGAAATTACCATTTCTGCGCTACGTGAATGGATGGCCAAGGTGGGTGAAAGCGGAAGTGTTGCTGTTTCCATGCTTGGTAAAATAAAGACCACCTTTCAAATGGTTGCGATCACTTCGCTGCTTTATCATGACTATTTGCTGGGCATCAATTGCCAGTATGTCGGTTCCATTTTGCTGTATATCGCCGCACTGTTGACCCTGTGGTCCATGGGCTATTATCTGATGCTCGCTATGCAAAGGCTGAAAGAAATTTGATTTCGGTGTTGCTTTTCAAGACTGCGTCTGTATAATGCGCAGCCTTCGGGGTGTAGCGTAGCCTGGTAGCGCGCCTGCTTTGGGAGCAGGATGTCGGGAGTTCGAATCTCTCCACCCCGACCAGGTTTTAAAAGGTTTTATTGCCTAGAAAAGAATTGTGCCCGTAGCTCAACCGGATAGAGCACCAGCCTTCTAAGCTGGGGGTTACAGGTTCGATTCCTGTCGGGCACGCCAGTGTCGGTCAGTGTAAAGCTTCAATGGTGGCTGTAGCTCAGTTGGTAGAGTCCAGGATTGTGATTCCTGTTGTCGTGGGTTCGAGCCCCATCAGCCACCCCAGATAAGCCCGTTAATTTAATAGATTAGCGGGTTTTTTGTTTTTCGGGTTGTAGGCATACTCAAGATTCAGCAGATAACGGCTACGCTCAAACAGAATTATTCTGTGTAATCCTGAAAGTCATGCACCGTATGATCGTGATGGGAGGTTTGTGGCTGATGGATTGATCGTTGCTGATATAATTTGCGCAAATTTTTTATATCGGAATTGCCATGAGTGTCATTCATCAGCAGGATTTTATCGATAGCGTCGCCGATGCGTTGCAGTTTATTTCCTATTACCATCCGACTGATTTTATCCATGCATTGGGTCAGGCTTATCAGGCCGAGCAGTCAATGGCGGCAAAGGATGCGATGGCGCAGATTTTGACCAATTCGCGTATGTGTGCGGAGGGGCATCGACCGATTTGTCAGGATACCGGGATCGTAGTGGCGTTTGTTAAGGTCGGTATGGCGGTTCGCTGGGAGGCTACGCTTGATGTTGTGGAGATGGTTAATGCCGGTGTTCGTCAGGCCTACCTTGATCCACAGAATCTCCTCCGCGCTTCGATCGTTTCAGATCCGGCTGGGAAGCGAAAGAATACCGGTGACAATACGCCGGCTGTGGTGCATGTCGAGTTGGTGCAGGGGGATAGGGTCGAGGTGAGTATCGCCGCTAAGGGCGGTGGTTCGGAAAACAAGGCTGTGATGGCGATGCTCAATCCCGGTGATGATGTGGTTGAGTGGGTGTTGCAGCGCGTGTCGGCGATGGGGGCAGGTTGGTGTCCGCCGGGTATGCTGGGGATAGGTATCGGCGGGACGGCTGAAAAGGCGGTGTTGCTGGCCAAGCAGGCGTTGATGGAACCGATTGATATGCATGAGTTGAAGGCGCGCGGCGCGCAGAATTCGCTTGAGGAATTGCGTATTGAGTTGTATGACAAGGTAAATGCACTGGGCATCGGTGCTCAGGGGTTGGGGGGATTGACGACGGTGATGGATGTCAAGATACTGGATTATCCGACTCATGCGGCTTCCAAACCGATTGCGATTATTCCCAATTGTGCGGCAACCCGGCATGTTCATTTTGAGTTGGATGGATCAGGCAGAGCTGAATTTTCACCACCTGATCTGGCGGATTATCCCGATGTTGCATGGCATCCGGCATTAGATGCGCGACGTGTAAATCTGGAAACGGTAACGCGGGAGCAAATTTCGCAGTGGCAACCGGGCGAAACAGTGTTACTCTCGGGAAAGCTGTTGACTGGGCGCGATGCCGCGCATAAGCGCATTGCCGAATTGTTGGCTCATGGTGAAAAATTACCCGATGGCGTGGATTTTAATGGTCGCTTCATTTATTATGTCGGCCCTGTCGATCCGGTTCGTGATGAGGTGGTCGGGCCTGCCGGACCAACGACGGCTACGCGTATGGATAAGTTTACTGAAACGATGCTGGCGCAAACTGGTTTGATCGGTATGATAGGTAAGGCGGAACGCGGTAAGGCGACCATAGAAACAATCAAAAAATATGGTGCGGTATATTTGATTGCGGTGGGCGGCGCGGCGTATCTGGTCTCCAAGGCGATTCGAAAAGCTAGAGTGGTCGCATTTGCTGATTTGGGTATGGAAGCGATTTACGAATTTGATGTTGAGAATATGCCGGTAACGGTGGCGGTTGATACGCAAGGTCGATCGGTTCATGAAACCGGTCCGGCAGAATGGAGTAAACGTATCGGTTTGATTCCGGTACGGGTAGTTGAGTAACAGTTTTCAAGGGTCTGGTGATTGCCGGGCTTTTAATGAATTGGCGGGTCTCCCCGCATTGCGAAGTAGTGAATCTGGTCAGGTCCGGAAGGAAGCAGCCACAGCTAATTTTTGCAAGTGCCGGGGGTAAGGCTCGCCTCCTTTTGTAAGACCACTGAGGGTGTTTTGATGAAGAAGTTTAGTTGTTTTCTTTGTGCACTTTTATTAAGTGGCAATGTATGGGCGATCGATGGTGTATCGGTAGAGCAGGGTAACGGTGACTATACGGATACCACGCGAGTCGGTTTGGTCTGGAATTGGGATAGGCAGTGGTTTACCGAAGGTGACTGGCTGGTAACCGGATTCTGGGAAGCCGCCATTGGTCGTTGGCAAGGTCGCAGCAGTGCGGGTAATAATCAAACGATTACTGATGTGGGACTGACGCCTGTGTTGCGTTTTCAACAAAAGAATCCAAGCGCATTTGCGCCTTATATTGAAGGTGCAGTTGGTTTTCACCTGATCTCCCCTACTTTTATTTATGCGAATCGTCATTTTGGCAGCGCATTTCAATTTGGTGATCATGTAGGCTTTGGTGTGCGCTTTGGTGAGCATCAGCAATTTGATCTCGGTTACCGTTATCAGCATCTCTCCAACGGCAGCATCAAGCAACCCAATCAGGGTATCAACCTGAATCAGATACATTTTATTTATCAATTTTAACGTGGCATAACTTGTCAGATACTTCAGTACTTGCCCGTAAATGGCGCCCAAAGAATTTCGCGCAACTGGCTGGACAAGAGCATGTTGTCAGGGCGTTGGGTAATGCGCTGGCGAATAATCGTTTACATCATGCCTATCTGTTTACCGGTACGCGCGGTGTAGGTAAAACGACGATTGCCCGAATCTTTGCCAAGTCGTTGAATTGTCTGACGGGTATTACGGCGACTCCTTGTGGTGAGTGCAGTGCCTGCAAGGAAATTGATAGCGGTCGATTTGTTGATTTGATTGAGCTGGATGCAGCGTCGAATACGCAGGTCGACAATATGCGCGAGTTGCTGGATAGCGCTCTGTATGCGCCGACTAGCGGACGGTTCAAGGTTTACATTATCGACGAAGTTCACATGTTGTCCAAGTCGGCCTTCAATGCAATGTTGAAGACATTGGAAGAGCCTCCGCCTCATGTGAAATTTATTCTGGCTACTACGGATCCGCAGAAGATTCCTGTTACAGTTTTATCAAGATGTCTGCAATTTAATCTAAAGCAATTGCCTCCCGCGTTGATTGCGGCTCATTTGCAATATGTGTTGGATCAGGAGAAGATCGCGTTCGAGTCCGGTGCGCTTACGCTGGTTGCCCGTGCTGCACAGGGGAGTATGCGCGATGCGCTGAGTTTGATGGATCAGGCGATTGCGTTTTCAGCTGGGAAGATTGAAGAAGACACGATGCGCGCTATGTTGGGCGCGATAGATCAGGGTTATTTATTTGAGTTGTTGACCGCCTTGCACGAAAAACATGGTGCTGAGTTGCTTGCTGTTGCCGATAATATGGCAACACGCAGTGTGGCATTTGATGTGGCTTTGCAGGATATGGCTTCCCTGTTGCATCGTATTGCGCTGGCGCAAATTGTGCCTCAGGCGATTGCAGAGGATATGCCTGATCGAGCGGCATTGCTGGAGTTGGCGCAAATCTTTACTCCGGAAGAAGTGCAGTTGTATTATCAAATTGCTATTCATGGTCGAGATGAAATTGATCTGGCCCCGGATGAATATGCCGGTTTTACCATGACGTTATTGCGTATGCTGGCCTTTACGCCGGATCGAAATGGATTGCCGGTTCGAGCCGCGCAAATTCCTTCTGTTGTAGATAGCCCTGTTACAGATAAGGTAGTGCCAGTATCTTCGCAGCCAGTATCATCGCAGCAGGTTAAGCCGGATTCATCATGTGAGTCGGTCTCGGCACTTGTTGAATCCGCTCCGCGTGCAAAGAGTGCAGAGCCTGACTGGACGCGGGTGTTTGAGCATTTGAATTTGCAAGCGATGGCACAACAGTTGGCTAAGCATTGTGTGCTGGAGGATGTCTCGGATCGTTTGGTAGTGCTAAGGTTGGCTCAGGAGCATAAACATCTGCAAACCAGGATGGCGACCGAGAATTTGCAATCTGCATTAAGCGATTATTTTGCCAGGCCGATGCAGTTGAATATTGTGCTGGGAACAATCAGTAAGGCAACGCCGGCTAAAATTGAACAGCATACTCAGCAGGTGAAACAGCAACAGGCAATTGATTCAATTGCGCGCGATGCCTTTGTCAGTGATATGCAAAGCGGATTGGATGCGACGGTTGTAGATGGGTCTATAAGATCAATTAGTTGATAGAGCGGAAATTCCATTAAATGAAAAGATCGGGAGTATAAGTATGATGAAGGGCGGATTGGGCGGCTTGATGAAACAGGCGCAACAAATGCAGAAGAATATGCAGCAGGCGCAGGCTGAATTGGCTCTAATTGAGATAGAGGGGCAGGCTGGTTCCGGTATGGTGACTGTAACCATGACTTGTTCGCATGAGGTGCGTAGAGTTAAGTTGGATGATAGTTTGCTATCTGACAAAGAAATGCTGGAAGACTTGATCGTGCTGGCTATGAATGATGCAGTTAAAAAGGTGGCGGCTACCACCGAGCAGCGTATGAGTGCTTTTAGCGCCGGGATGGGAATGCCACCGGGAATGAAGCTGCCTTTTTAATGTCGCTATCGTATCTTGATGAGTTAATTGCTGCGTTGCGTTGTTTGCCTGGAGTAGGGCCGAAATCAGCGCAACGCATGGCATACCATTTGTTGCAGCGTGATCGTCCTGGCGCATTGCATCTCGCGGATTCGTTGCAAAAGGCTGCTGCGAATATTCAGCATTGTTCCCGATGCAATAATTTTTCCGAGCAGGAGATCTGCGATACCTGTGCTTCTACAAAGCGCGATGAGAATTTGTTGTGTGTGGTTGAAATGCCGGCCGACTTGTTGATGATAGAGCAGACGCAATGTTATCGAGGCATGTATTATGTGCTGATGGGCAGGCTTTCACCATTGGATGGAATTGGTGCAAAGGAATTGCATCTGGATCGTTTGGTCAGGCGTGTTCAGCAGCATCCCTGTGAAGTGATTCTGGCGACAAATTTTACAGTTGAAGGTGATGCTACGGCGCATTATTTGGCAACATTGTTGCAATCACTTGGTGTTAAAGTGTCGCGTATTGCACGAGGTTTACCCGTCGGGGGTGAGTTGGAGCAAGTGGATAGTGGTACATTGGCGCAAGCTGTGCTGGAGAGACGTGAGTTGATACATGAATGAGCAGGGCGAAAAATTACAAAAGGTGTTGGCTCAGGCGGGATTCGGTTCTCGGCGTGCGATGGAGGAGTGGATTGCTGCTGGTCGCGTTAGTGTAAATGGTGAACCGGCTATATTGGGTATGCGTGTATTTCCCGGTGATCAGATCAAGACTGAGCGTCGTACAATCCGGGTTGGTGAACGTGCACATAACGTGCGTATTCTGCTTTATCATAAGCCAGAGGGCGAGATTGTCAGTCGGGATGACCCTGATAAGCGTGCTAGCGTGTTTGATAAACTGCCTAAACTTCGTGGACAGAAATGGATTGCAATCGGACGGCTTGATTTCAATACCAGCGGACTATTGATCTTTACGACTTCAGGTGAGTTGGCCAACCGTTTGATGCACCCTCGCTTCGAGGTAGAGCGCGAATATGCAGTACGCGTACAAGGAAGCATGTCGGATGAGCAGATGGATAAGGCGTTAAAGGAAGGCGTTGAACTGGAAGACGGCATGGTTACCTTCGATAAACTGGAAGATCACGGTGGCGAGGGATTTAATCATTGGTATAGAGTGATGCTGAAAGAAGGTAGGAATCGTATCGTACGCCGCACTTTTGATGCTTTAGGTTTACCTGTTAGTCGCTTGATACGCGTGCGTTTCGGTATAATCAATCTGCCTCCACGTTTGAAGCGTGGCATGACTGCCGAGTTGGGTGAGGGCGAAGTGGCTCAGGTATTGGAATGGACGGGTTCGGGTGTTGAAAATATTCAAGCCAGACAAGACGAAGTGGCGGTTAGCTGGAATGAAGATGTACAAGCAAACGAACAAGCGCAGGTAAAGAAACATCCCCCGGCTCGTATGAATAAAACATCGGGGAGTGGTGGAAGAGTCAGTGGCAGTCGTCCTAATAGTCGCATAAAGCGTTGATGGAGTATCTCGTTTCCAATGAAAAGTTTTTGGGTAATGAAAAGCTGAATGGAAAATCGCAGCAATAAAACAATTATTTGCAGTGTGCTGTTTTTGGATATTGTTGAATATTCAAAAATGTCAGTATCTGGCCAAATATCCCTGAAAGAGAGGTTTAATACCTATCTTTCAGAGGGTATTCAAGATGTCCCCCCCGCAGATCGTATTATTCTTGATACCGGTGATGGTGCTGCAGTCAATTTTTTAGGTGATGTTGAATCTGCGTTGAAAGCGGCTCTTCATTTGCGTGAATGCTTGCTGAATGAAGATTTAGATATTGAACCAAAGTTGCTGGTACGTATTGGTATTAATTTGGGGCCAGTCAGGCTGGTTCGTGATATCAACGGTCAGCCGAATATTGTCGGCGACGGTATCAATGTAGCACAACGAGTGATGGGGTTTGCTGATCCGAGTCAGATATTGGTATCACGCTCTTATTATGAAGCAGTATCCCGTCTTTCTCCTCAATATGCCGGCATGTTTCATCATAAAGGCTCGCGCACTGATAAGCATGTACGCGAACATGAGGTTTATGCAATTGGTTATCCCGGAGATCAGACGGGCGTAGGCGGGGCGGCTGACTCTGAATCTGAGGAATCCCGTTACGGCGCGATGATAGAGCGCGTCAGGACGGGTAGGGATAGATTGATTGAAAACTTCCGCTCTACCTCTGAAACGGTTAGTCAGGCGGATGGCAAGCGGCGCGCTCTGTATGCCGGAATGGTTGGATTGCCAGTATTGTTGTTGATAATGGTGTTTGTCTTTATGCCAGAGCAGCAAGGCGAACATAAACCGGTTATGGTAGTTGAAACCTTGCCGTCTGCAAGTGCTGTGCCTGCATTGAACGAAGTTGAAATTAATAAGATGGATGTTTCTACTTTGCATAAACCTGTCACGGAAAGCAAGTCGAAACAGGAAGGGGGAAGTCAGTCGGTCAGTCATAAACCACATACAAGTGAAAAGCTTGATAAGAAGGCAGTAGTTTCAGCCAAGACTTCTCTTGCAAAATCGAACCAATCTCAAGGACAAACTCAATCGAATTCTCAGAATTCTTCAAGTAAGCCAGAAGCCAAAGAATCTGATAAGTCCATAGTTGATCGTATTGTTGGGGGTGCAGATCCGGCGCTTCAGGCGTATATTTCACTTAAGTGCAAAAGCGGTGTTCAAGTATTTCTGGATGGGGCGCAAAAGCAAAGTACGGGTACAGATTCCTTACTTATATCCACCCATTCCGGGAAGCATAAATTGATTTTGACCCACTCTTCTTTCGGGATTTATTCTGAGTCAATAACGGTAGAGCCGGGAAAAACAGCACGAGTCAGTCCAAAAGTGTGTGATTAGGTGTTTTATGTCCGGGATAAAATCAAAAAAATATTATTTTGGTGAGTGCAATGATTAGTCAACTGGGGCGCTACGAGATAATTTGCGAACTTGGTCAAGGTGCGATGGGCGTTGTTTACAAGGCCCGCGATCCTTTGATTGATCGAATTGTTGCGATTAAAACAATCAATCTTGGTCTCGCAGAGGACGAAAAAGAAGAGTTTGAACTTCGTTTTTATCAGGAGGCCAAGGCGGCTGGCAGACTTAATCATCCTAATATTGTAACGATTTACGATGTGGGTAAGAGCGACGATATTGCGTATATCGCAATGGAGTTTTTGCAGGGTAGCGAGTTGCGCGATATTTTGCGTCACAATAAAAAAATGCCTGTGGATCAGGTGTTGGATTATGTAGCTCAAGTTGCTTCCGGTCTGGCGTATGCGCATGAACATGAGATTGTGCATCGGGATATAAAGCCATCAAATATTATGGTGATCCGAAACGGACAGGTGAAAATTACCGATTTTGGTATTGCCCGGATGTCTTCATCGGCTGTTCGTACTGCGACAGGTATGGTGTTGGGTTCACCCAAATACATGTCTCCCGAGCAAGTGCTTGGTAAGGTGATTGATTCTCGTTCGGATATATTTTCATTGGGTGTGATGCTCTATGAGATGCTTGCTGGAGAATCACCGTTTGATGGCGAAAATGTCAATGCCATCATGTATCAAACATTGAATGGTACGCCGACGAAACTTAGTACGCTCAATGCTGATGTGCCGGAGATGCTGAACTTTATCGTAGCAAAGGCATTGGCTAAGAAACGTGAAGACAGGTATCAGAATGCGGCGGAGTTGGCTGAGGATCTGCGCGCTTGTCGTAAGTCCATGCCCAAGTCAGATCAGCCTGTAGCGAAGGCATCTTCTGGCGGAAAGAAAAATCTGTCGGATGCGATAGTTGTTACCGGGCGTAATGCGGTTCTTGATGATTCTGAAGACATGATTGCTACATTGGGCTTATCCAATGCTTTTGATTCCAAGGACGCAACGATGCGTTTGGCGGCAATGACGGCAGAGCCTGAAGAAGTCGATGAGTTGGCGAAAACATTGAAGATCGCAGTTCCGAGTGCACGGGAAATCAATCGCGCCGCTCCCAAAAAATCGCTTCCCCCACGTCATGGTTCACCGAGATCAGCGGATTCTTCTGAGGGGGGAAGAGCTAAATTTCTGATGGCGTTACTGATTTTTATATTTTTTATTTATGTAGTTTTTCTTCGCTGACGGTTTTGTATTCACGCCTTCAGTATGCTTCATCAATTTGTAATTCAACCCTCCCGAACATATTTCTTACTTTTGCTTGCAATGCATCTGTTTGCAATGGGTTCGGTTTGGTTGGCAGATATTCTGTCATGGGTGCAATTTGCACTTTCGCTGGTAGTTTTATTTAGTTTGTATTATCACTCGTATTTTTTTGTTTTTTTGCATTCCAGGCAAGTCTGCCATTCCTTTTCCCTTAATCAACAACATGTAGTCATCAATTTCCGAGATGGTGAAGTATTGAGTGGTGAATTGATGCACCGCACTGTTGTTACTCCGTTCTGTGTTTTGCTCTGTGCCAGAATGGGCGAACAAGGCAGGATTGTTCGTCAACTAATTTTTCATGATGCGATGTTACGGGAGTCATTCCGTGAGTTACGAGTGCGCTTGAAGTTCCCGTAGTATCCGAGCAGGATTGCAAGTGCGGCTATTGATGTTTAGTCAGATTGACTGTTTTTGTACCGGGGTGTCGGGATTTTTGATGGCGACAGAATGGTGGGGAGCGGATTGTCCAATGTATCGGGATAATCGCGGCTATAGTGTAAGCCGCGACTCTCGTGGCGTAACAAGGCGCTTTGCACGATCAGATCGGCATTAGTTACTAGATTGCGTAGTTCGAGCAGGTTGGAGCTAATGTGAAAGTTTGCGTAGTATTCGTCAATCTCGTTCTGTAGCAATTGGATTCGATGTTGTGCGCGCTGAAGGCGTTTATTGGTGCGCACTATGCCTACGTAATCCCACATGAAATGACGCAGTTCAGCCCAGTTGTGCGAGATAACGATTTGCTCATCTGCATCCTTTACCTTGCTGTCATCCCATGCCGGTAGCGGGTATGTCGGTTCGGGTAATTTTCCAAGTATGTCCTGAGCAGCGGCATCGGCAAATACCAAACATTCCAGCAGTGAGTTACTTGCGAGTCGATTGGCACCATGCAGGCCGCTATAAGCAGCTTCGCCGATAGCATACAGATTTTTTACATCGGTGCGTGCATGTAAATCGGCTACGATTCCGCCGCAAGTATAGTGCGCAGCAGGAACGACAGGAATTGGTTCATGGCTGATGTTGATACCTAGCTTCAGGCAGCGGGCAAAAATATTCGGAAAGTGTTCTTGTAAAAATTCGACAGACTGATGTGAAATATCCAGATAGACACAGTCGAATCCGCCTTTCTTCATCTCGTAGTCTATGGCCCGCGCAACGATGTCGCGTGGTGCGAGTTCGGCGCGTTTGTCATGTTCATGCATGAAGCGTTTGCCATTCGGCAATTTTAAAATTCCGCCTTCGCCGCGCACGGCTTCACTGATGAGAAATGACTTGGCATGAGGATGATAAAGGCACGTCGGATGGAACTGGATAAACTCCATGTTGGCGATCCGGCAACCTGCGCGCCATGCCATTGCAATACCGTCTCCTGTTGCGGTGTCAGGGTTGGTGGTGTACAGATACACTTTGCCGCTGCCACCTGTTGCCAGAACGGTATGCTGTGCGGCGATAGTAATGACTTCTTCGGTCATGTTGTCGAGGGCATAGACGCCGTAGCAGCGATTTTCGGGTAGTCCAAGTTTATGACCAGTGATCAAATCAACCGACATGTACTTTTCTAGTACGGTAATGTTGGGGTGCTTGAGTACCTTTTGGGATAAGGTTTCCTGAACAGCATGGCCAGTCGCATCGGCAGCGTGAATAATACGGCGCTGATTGTGTCCCCCTTCACGCGTTAAGTGATAGCCCATGTCATTGCTGCTGTCCTTGGTGAAGGGTACACCCTGTGAAATCAGCCATTCAATGGCTTGCTTGCCGTGTTCGACAACATGGCGAGTAACGGTTTTGTCGCATAATCCGGCACCGGCAAGTAGTGTGTCCTGAATGTGGGCATCTGGTGAGTCTTCGTCGGAAAGTACGGCAGCAATGCCGCCTTGTGCCCAACTGCTAGCGCCATCCAATAAGGATTTTTTGGTAATCAAACCAATTTTTTGATGGTCGGCTAATTTGAGTGCCAGCGTCAGTCCTGCCAAGCCGCTGCCAATAATCAGGGTGTCGAACTGTAACAATTAGAATTCCGATGAGGTTTTATTACAATGTATGAACTATAGCAAACCTGCGCATATTAAGAGTATGAATTATCTTTTATAGAGTAAATTAGTAAGCGCCCTACGGTTCCATATTGATCGAGCAAGCGAAAGCTAAGAGCATAGCGTCCACTTAATTCTTAGTGGACGCTTTCATGGACTTATCACCTTTGATTCGCCGCCGACGGCGGCAACATGCACCCGAATTCAAGCA
>JBBRAJ010000004.1:0-238599 GCA_038206935.1 Burkholderiales bacterium | reverse complement strand
ATCGGTTCCATGCGCTTGACCATGGCCTGTTTTGCACGTCTTTTGGCTTCACCCATTGGGTGATTCTCCTTATTCGCCGGTATCTCAATAATGGCGTACTTTAGCGCATGGGGTTGGGGTGTCAACTGCCGGAAGCAGGATAAACAATGGCTTACACAAAAAATCTAAATCATCCATCGGATGCGGGATGTCATTGCAATAGGCTATGACATTTGTTCGCGATTTTCGTGGACAAACGCTTTTTCCAGGTTAATTCCAGTTATGTCAGGAATTCTGGAGCTTCCAGACTGTTCTATCGGTAACCAAACCCGGAACGTCGATCCTTTGCCGACTTCACTATTAACGTCAATTTTCCCGTGATGTTTGTTGATGATGCTGTAGGAAACGGCCAGTCCCAGTCCGGTTCCTTTTCCTACGGGTTTGCTGGTGAAAAACGGATCGAATAAACGTGGAATATTTTCGGGTGGGATGCCTTCACCGGTATCGCTTACTTCGAACCAGACATCTTGCTGATCTTGGCCAGTGCGTATGGTGATGGTGCCGTTGGTTTCAATGGCCTGCGATGCGTTTACCAGCAGGTTTAGAACTACCTGATTAAGTTGCGTCGGCAAACAATATATCTTAGGCAAAACGCCATATTCTCTGACTACCTGACAGCGGTGCTTCAACTCGTTGTAGACGATGTTTAGCGCTGAATCCAGCACACGTTGTATGTCGATCCATTCCCACCGGTCAGTATTTTCAATGCGGGAAAAGTTCTTCAGTTCCAGCACGATTTCCTTAACTCGTTCCAGGCCCTGACGTGATTCTGCAATCAGTGAAGTCGCGTCATTGCGTATGTATTCCAGGTCCAGCTTGCTCTTGAGCTTGCGCAATTCTTCCAGCGCCGGGTGATCGGCTTCCAGCATCGCTTCGATGCTTTGGTATTTATCCAGCATGGTCACGATGTCAGTCTGGTACTGTTCCAGTGTGCCGAGATTGGAGTTTACATAACTGATCGGGTTGTTGATTTCATGCGCCACGCCGGCTGCCAGCAAGCCGATGGCGGCCATTTTTTCGGCCTGAACTAACTGATCCTGTGCGTCTTTTAGCTGTTTATAGGTTTTCTCCAGTTGTAAATTCAGCTTGGAAACGTACTCGAATTGCTCCAAAACCTGAGCCTTGATTTTTGTCTGTTCATCTAGCAATTTCGCCAGATGAATACGGGTGCGGGACAGTTCCAGATGAGTGTGTACTCTGGCTAACAATTCTGCACGTTGAAATGGTTTGGTTACGTAATCGACCGCGCCCAGTTCAAATCCAGCCAATTTGTCATCGGTTTCTGATGCGGCACTCACGAAAATGACCGGGATACCCTGTGTTTCAGGTTCTGCCTTGAGTTGCCGGAATACTTCGTAGCCATCCATGTCAGGCATGCGTATATCCAGCAACAGCAGATCGGGAGGACTTATCTTCGCTGCGCGTAACGCCAATGCGCCGCTGATGGCAGAGCGCACTTGATACCCTTCTTCTTGCAGCAGCTCGGTCAAAAGCTTTAGAGAGGAGGGGGTATCGTCTACGACGAGTATTCTTCCCATATCATTCATATTGCATTCTCCATAGTCTGAAAATTAGATTTCTTGAATATCAACAGTCATCAGATGCTGACGGGAGCGTCAATGAAATAGGCGCATGAATTAGGGGTAGCACTAAGCGCATTATCGTTCCCTTGCCTAATTCGCTGCGCACCTCGATACGCCCCCCGTGCTTTTTCATGATGCTATAGGAGACGGATAAACCGAGCCCGGTACCTTGTCCCACAGGTTTGGTGGTAAAAAACGGGTCAAATAAGCGGTTCAAATTCTCCGGCTCAATGCCGCTGCCGGTATCCTGTACTTCTACCCATGCCTCTTTTTCGTTTGCGCCGGTACGAACGGTAATGACACCCTGCGTTTCCATGGACTGAACTGCATTCATCAACAGATTCAAGATAACCTGATCCAGTTGGGTTGGTATGGCATCCACCTCGGGCAAGGCATCCTGATATTCTCGAACTATTTCGGCCTTGTACTTGATTTCGTTTGCTGCAATGTTGAGTGCTATTTCAATCTGGCTTTCGAGATTGACCTTTTGCCAGATTGAATCGTCCAGATGTGAAAAGTTACGCAGATCCTGAACAATATGCTTTACCCGCATTAACCCGTCCTTGGATTCCCTGAGCAAGTTTGGAATGTCCTGAAGCATATAATCCAAGCCAACTTCTTTACGAAGTTCTGCAATAGATACCTGTTTGGAACCATTCGCCATTTTTTCATACGCCACCAGCACTTTTTCCATATCTGCAACATATTTCTGTAATGTGCCCAGATTGGAATTTACAAAGCTGATCGGATTGTTGATTTCATGCGCAACCCCTGCGGCAAGTTGTCCGATGGTCGCCATTTTTTCCGACTGTAATAATTGATTTCGTGTTTCTTCCAGTTCCTTGAATTTATCCGCCAATTCATCGGCGATTTTAATTCGCTGGTCACGAGATTTTTTTAGATCAACGAACTGACGTCTGTTCTGCCATAAGCCGATTAGTGAAATCAGCGTAATCAGAATGAAAGCCGTAAAGTGGATAAGTAATAGTGTTTGCTTCTGGGCATCAATTATCCCGGTAATGTAACTGGCAGGTTGAGTGACACTTAATCCGCCGCGAACCTGCCCGACCTGATAACCCTGTTTAGCATGGCATTGCAAACAAGCTGGTTTGACTAATAACGGAGCCATATATCGGAATACCGCCTTATCACCGGCTTCCTGAAAAGTCAGTTGTTCCGTGATGCCGTTCTCGAAGGTAATCAATGTTTCACGTTCCCACTCATCCGCCTGATTTTCGGGATTAATTGGATTGAGGCTGGTCAAATGAATTTTGATGTTGGCTTGACTGGACAGTAAATCGCCCATTTGCCGGGTCATATAAGCCGGATTGACCAGCGAGAGATGAACACCGTTACGCGTTTCAGCAAATTTGTCGGAGTGTTCCAGATAGGGATTTGCCGGACTTTCCTGTGTAATAGGCAGGTAAACGCCACCGTGATTTGCATTCCACGAACGGGTTAATTCAATCATTGAAAAAACCAGCCGTCCACGCAGTGTTGCCATTTCAATGGCGACTGTTTCAAGTCTGTTGTATTGCCAAGCGTAGGAAAGCAGGGCAATCGTCCCCCAGAAAGCTACGGCTATCCACCATAAGCGCGGACGATATAGAAAAGTCGCGAACCAGTTCATTGACGAAACCGCTGGGGGAATGGCGAGTAGTATCGCAGCAGACGGCTATTATCCAGGCTGTTCCGTGTCGCGATGGTCAACATGTATGTCCCGTAATGTTAGCGCATGAATCACTGCCATCTTCAATTGATACAGGTTCCAGCCCAGACGGCGTACATCGGCTTGTAGTGCATGCCTATCCCAGTGCAACGCGAGCAGGCTTTGGATTTCAGCCTGATTTATCGCACTGGCAAGCAATTCCTTGTCTGGATTGTCGCTGATCAAAATACGTATTACATCGGGTTGTGTTTCGCGTAAGGTGCTGAGCAAATTGATGCCATCCATATCTGACAAGGATTGCGCGGCGATAACCATGTCCTGAGGATTTTGTTCGGTATATTCAAGTGCCGATCTGGCTGTACGGAATGTTGATACGACACATTTGAATTTCTCGGTACTTTGTTTGGAAATTTCCTGTTGCATTGCGCTATACAAATTGCCGCGTCCGCTTTCATCGGTCAGGCTGTCGGCCATCAGTTTCAAACGGCGCTCATCATGATCGACCAGCACGATGTGATAAGGCGTTTCTCTTGAAACTATCGCAGTTGTTGCTGAAGATGTGCGCCGGCTTTCCAGAATTGCGTCCCGGTAGGCGAGGGCTTGATGTAAGTTGGATAGTAATTCGTCTTTTTCCCACGGCTTGGCGAGAAAACGGTAGATATGGGTTTCATTGATGGTGCGTATCAACGCATCTATGTCGGCTTCACCGCTCAACATCAATCGTGCGGCATCCGGCTGTAACTCACCAAATTGCTTGAGAAAATTGATGCCGTTCATTTCCGGCATTTTATAATCGGCCACCACCAGATCGAATTGTGTTTCACGACACCGTTCGATTGCCGCGACGGGGCTGTCGAAAACTTCAACGTCAAAACTATCTCTCAGTTCGCGTCGTAATGCATTCAACACGTTTTGTTCATCATCGACCAATAGTATTTTATTCATGGTTTTCTCTTCCATAGGTTGTCATGTAATAAGGCGAGTCGAGTATGTCAGCTTCCAGTATAAATATAGGTGGACTGTCAGGAGTATACACCTGCTCCCAAGGCTGTGACTTCGCTAGTTCGGGTTACGATTTGTTGATGTTTATGGCTCAAGCACATCGTCGGAATTACCCGCTAGCGTCGAGTGATTAAATTCGCTGAATAGACGCGCCAGTTCCATAAAGTTGGATACGCCGGTTTTTTGTATCACATGGGCGCGATGAACTTCGACCGTCCGGTAGCTGATGTTGAGTTGCTGTGCGATTTCCTTGCTGGTTTGCCCTGCGATGATGCACTGCATGATGTTCAATTCGCGGGAAGTCAGTGACGAAAAAATTGAGGCGGCGGACTGTGATTTCTTTTGTTGCATTCTTAACCGCCGACAATGCTCCAAGGCATCATTTACCTTTGCCAGTAATACCGAACCTTCTGTTGGCTTGGTCAGAAAGTCCATGGCACCGGCCTTGATAGTACGTACTGATACCGGGATTGTGCCCTGACCGGACAGAAAGATGATCGGAATTTGTATATTTTGTCGTTTCAATTCTTCTTGCAGTTGCAGCCCGTCCATGCCCGGCATATTCAGATCGAGGATGAGGCAGCCCATCATGTCCGTTGAGCAGGCATCAAGAAAATCCTCGCCGCTGGAAAAAGCCGCTGCATCGTGACCCGCCGCTTCCAGCATCATGGTCAGCGCATCTCGCACGGCATCATCGTCATCCACTACATAGACACGGGTGTTCATGATGCGAAGGGAATTGTAAGGTGGAAGGTCGCGCCGGGGCCTTCTTCAGGAGCTATCCAGAGTTGCCCGCCATTCGATTCGAGTAGTGATCGGCTGATTGCCAGACCCATGCCTATCCCCTTGTCCTTGCTGGTAAAGAACGGCTCGAACAGACGCGGTACGTCTTCTTCCCTGAAGCCCGGCCCGTTGTCGCTGATGGTGATCAGGGCGACAGCGCCATCCTTGTGGGTGCGTACGGTTATAAGTATGGACGGTAGCTTTACGTTGGATTCCTGCATAGCCTCAATGCTGTTGGACAGCAGATTAAGCAGTACTTTCTGGAAATGTATGCGGTTTACCAGAACCGGAGGAAGTCCCGATTCCAGATTGAGTTCAAAATTAAACAGCAATTCGTATTCCGATTTGGCCGTCGCAAGTGCCGTGAGAATTTCGGTGTTTAGATCCAGTATTTCGGCGGTGAATTCTTTCAGGCTCAACAGTTCAAGAATGACCCGTATCGCTTGCCCGGCCCGTTGTGCCTGCCGTTCGCTGCCGGTAACGGCCTTGCGGACTTTGTTCAGATCGGGGGGCTCGGCGGCTAACAACATACATGCTGCCTCGCAATAGCTGGCAATCGCCAGCAGTGGTTGGTTAAGTTCATGGGCGAGTGCGGCCGTGGTCATCGCGGCGATATGCATTTTTTGCAACTCATCCATTTCATTGCGCCGTTCCCGTACTTCTCTTTCCAGTCTCTTGCGTTCGTTGATGTCGCGCACTGTGGCTTGTAATGAAATGTTTCCGCCCCGATCCTGACGGGTCAGCAGCACTTCTGCCGGGAAGGACGTGCCATCCAGACGGCGGTGTGCCCATTCAAAGAAGTGAGAGCCATCTTGCATCGCGGTGTCGATCATTTGTTGTGAGGCAACGACAGAGGTTGTACCGTCAGGCTGCAGTTCAGGGGAAATATCCCACGGATGAAGAGCGGTAAACTCATCTTCACAATTTGCGCCGAACATTTTCAGGGTCGAGCGGTTGGCAGAAATGAATCGCCATGAAGGAGGGGCCAGAACCATCAGGGCGTCGCGCGAATTTTCAAATAACAGCCGGTATTTTTCCTCGCTTTCACGCTGCATCAGCTCGGCACGCCTGCGTTCGGTTACATCAAACATCATTGAACGAGTCAGGCTGAAATTGCCATCGGCATCATAAATTGCCGTTGCATTGATGATCACGTCAAATGCCGTGCCATCTTTTCGTACAATTTTGGCTTCGATATCTCGAACCTGACCTTGTTGCAATAATTGGGAGAATTTATCCGAAAAGGAGTGCTGGCTTTCCGGCGCAAGCAGGTCGGTAAAACTCATTCGGTTGAGTATTTCCTCCCGCGTATAACCTAGCCATGCCAGTTCAGTATCATTAATGCGGCGGAAAATTCCATTCTTGTCCAGCGAGTGATAACCGCAAGGGGCATTGTTGTACAGATCGTTGATTTCCTCGGCGGACTTGCGCAACAATGCTTCGGCCTGCTTGCGCTTGGTGATGACCCGGCTTAATGAAAGGAAGCAATCCTGACCATCTAATCTGACACCGTTTACATTGACTTCGACATCCACCAGCGTCCCATCCTTGCGCCGGTGCCGTGTTTCGAATACGGCATGACTATTTCTCAATTGTATAAAAGCGGCTTGCAATTCCGTTTCGCTAAACTTTGCTTCCCAGTCCAGAACATTGAGCTTCAATGTTTCGTCATGTGTATATCCAAGATGACGGCAAAATGCCTCGTTGGCTTCAAGAATATTGCCTTGATTGTCCAGGATATGAATACCTTCGGATGTACTGTCCATTAACACCTGATTGTGATGAATCAATGCGGCGTTTTTAAGCTCGGCCTGCTTGCGCTTGGTGATATCGCGTGACAGTACGATGAATCTCGGTTCATTGAGTGACGAATTATTCTTGCGGGAAATAGACAGTTCAAACCACATGTGCCCCTGAGGTAATTGCAGGTAAATTTGTTTCCCAAATGAACTGCCGGTTTCATTGGCTTCGTGCAATGCCTGCATAATCACATTAACCGGCTCTGCAGAAAGTGTGTCATGAATGGTTTTGCCGATAATCTTTTCGGGATGTGAGGTGAGTAGTTCGGGATGGGAAGTGCGGTAATCGTAATAGCGACCGTCCAGACCTACTTCAAACAGTAGATCCGGGATGGCATCCAGCGTGGCCCGCAAATTTTCCTGTACCTCAATGGTGTGCGCTTCAAGTTGTTTGTATACGCTAATGTCCGTTACGTTGGCTATAAAAAAAAGCTTGTTTACGCCGTGCCTGATCGTGGATATGTCCATCATGGCGGGGAAGGTGCTGCCGTCCTTGCGTAAGCGCATACACTCAAAGGTGTATGCGTTGGTGTCGCGTAGTATTTCCTGGATACCCGGAATTAACCCGCGACTTTCCGGGGCATATAACTGGTCGGTATTGAGATAGTACAGTTCTTCCTGTGTGTAACCATGCATCCGGGCAAAAGCGGGATTGGCACGTTTGATGAGCCGGTCTTCCATGTCGCCGATGCTCATTCCCCAGTGGGCGCAGTCGATAAGTTGCTGCCATTCATGGGCCGCTTCTTCCGCTTTGCGCAGGGCTGTGATGTCTGTGATCGTGAGTCGAATCACGGGTAAGTGGCCCTGTTGAATTATGTGTACACAGTTGAGTTGAGTGTGAAGGGTGTCGCCGTCTTTTTTGTTCAGTACCAGATCGAAAGTCCGGCTGCCTTGTTGTTGCACCATTTCCATAAACAGATGATTCCATCTGCCGCAATATTCCGGTTCGACCAGTGACGTGAAACGCTTGCGTAACAGCTTGCCGCGTTCATAACCGAGAAGAGTACTAGCCGTAAGGTTAGCCTTTTGGATCATGCCATGTTGGTCAAGAGTCAGATAAGCGACCGGGGAGAATTCATACAGTTCTATATAGTGGTCTCGCGATTCCTCCAGCGCAAGTTGCGTCTGTCGCAATGCTTTGTTCTGCATCTCCAGTTCAATCTGGTGAACCTGTAGTTCGTGTAACAACTCTTCGGCAGAGCGGGCCGGCATCTCTGATGGTGTGTTGTTAGCAAGCTGTGTTTCAGCTTGGGCACGTAGCCGCGTAGCCGGATGAGATTTCTTTCGCATGATGCTCCCATTTATAGTCTTGGGTTGGATCGTCAGGGAATGTTACTGCAAGTTGGTAAGCGATTGGCTATTTTGCGGCAAGACTACGTATTTCTACGTATATTTTTTGTCGGGTAATTGAAATACATTTACTACTACTGGGGTAGACATGAACGGAAAGCGCTATTCAGGCTATCCGATGATTTGTTTTCATTTGAATTGCCATCTTTTTTGAAAGGAATTGTCATGGGTCAAAGACTGACACAGCCCGAAGAAATTGATCAGATTTTGAAGGAAATGCAGGAAGACGAGAGGAGGCTGGTAATGCCTCTTCCCGAGCAAAGAGCCGGAAGTGGATTGCATTTATATGACTGGACTGTTGGCTATGTCTCTCCCTATCGCGCGGCATATTTGAAGTCTCAATGCGGAGTCGGGCATTAGTCGCGGGCATTTTAATCATGAGCGCATCAGGAGAACATGGCTATGAGAATTCAGCAGGTACGTAACGAGGCAAAATTGCGCGGCATTCATCCCGGCAAGCTGTCAAAAGGTGAGTTGATTAAGACAATACAACTGGAGGAGGGGAACTTTGATTGTTACGGTTCTGCTTTGACAGGCGAATGTGATCAACTCGAATGTACATGGCGTGAAGATTGCTTTAGCGCCGCTCACCAAGGAGAAATATCATGAATCTGGTTAAATGGAATCCTTTCAGGGAACTGGAAGAAGTCAGTGATCGTTTAAATTCTATTTTCGGGAAGCTCCCTGTCAGAACCGAAAGTGAGCGGGAAACGTTCGGTATGGCTGACTGGTCTCCCTCGGTTGACATCAGCGAAACAGACGCGGCCTATTTAGTCAAGGGCGAGATACCCGGTGTTCAGAAGGAAGATGTCAAGGTCACGATCGAGGACGGCATGATTACGTTGCGCGGTGAGCGCAAGCAGGAAAAGGACGAGAAGGGCGAGAAGTTTCATCGTGTCGAGCGTTCTTACGGCAGTTTTATGCGCTGCTTCCGTTTACCCGACGATGCCGATGAAACGAATATCAAGGCGGAATTCAAGGATGGCATCATCAGCATCACGTTGCCCAAGACAGAAAAGGCGAAGAATAAGCCTAAGGAAATAGAAGTGTCGTAATAAATTTGCGGGGGTATTCCCCCGCATTTTTTGGCAGGGCTGATCCCCTGTGTTTTAAGTCCCGCAGGGGGGTGCCCTGTATTTTCGTAAGGAAGAACAAAATGGCAAAAGGTACGGTGAAGTGGTTTAACGATGCGAAGGGCTTTGGTTTTATTAGTCCAGAAGACGGCAGTGATGATTTGTTCGCACATTTTTCGGCAATTAATATGAATGGCTTTAAATCATTGAAAGAAGGCCAGAAAGTAACATATGACGTGGCGCAAGGCCCCAAGGGCAAGCAGGCAGCCAATATTCAAACCCCTTGATATATCAAACTCTCCCAAGGTTGTTGATGACGAATAGCCTGGCAGAGATCCGCCAGACTATTCGTCGGATACAATCAAGTCTTCGTGATTGGAAGCTCACTGTGTCATAGTTGTTGTCGAGTCTTTCCGGTTTTTGAATGACACACTCAGAGAGGAAAGTAGTGTATGGCCAGAACGATTAGTATTAACGATCTGGATCGGACACAGCTTGGTTCCTTTAGCCTTTTGTCATCTGTTCGCATATTCAATGCGGCATTGGCTGCGGTCGATCCGTACATCGCCTTGCTCAGTGCGACACGAGTAGAAAATAATTACTTGTTGTTAGCCGATGCGAAATACGATCTTGATTCGTTCGAACGTATCATTGTGGTAGGTGCAGGCAAAGCAACGGCGCGTATGGCGTTGGCTGTCGAACAATTGCTGGGAGAGAAAATTTCGACCGGCCTGATTCTTGTCAAGCAAGGGCATACCGTTCCACTGTCTTTTATCGAACAAGTCGAAGCGGCTCATCCTGTACCGGACGAGGCGGGAGTAGGCGGCGCGCAACGTCTGTTGCAGATGTTGGGAACAGTCGATGACAAAACGCTGGTGATCTGCCTGCTTTCGGGCGGCGCTTCTGCATTGCTGGTTGCGCCAGTGGAAGGCATTACCTTGCAGGATAAACAGGAAACAACCCGTTTATTGTTGAATGCCGGTGCGTCCATTTTTGAATTGAATGCGGTTCGTAAACACCTGTCGAGAGTTAAGGGTGGTAAGTTGGCGCAGGCCGTCTATCCGGCACAATTGCTTACTCTGGCTGTTTCAGATGTGATTGGTGATCCGCCCGATGTGATCGCGTCGGGGCCAACGTCTGCGGATTGCTCTACGTACGTTGATGCCTGGACGGTCATCGAAAAATTCAGTCTGCAAAATAAATTACCGGCGAATGTATTGCAACATCTGCGATGCGGTATGGCCGGGAAGGAAGCTGAGACTATAAAGCCCGGCGACCGATGTCTGGAAAAAAGCCACTACAAGATTATTGCCGGTATTCGTCAGGCTCTGGATGCCGCCTATGAACAAGCTGTGAAACTTGGTTTTGCTACCCGGATTATGTCCGCATCACTTCAAGGCGAAGCATCTGAGGTTGCGCATTATCTAGCCGAAATTGCACGCACGGAAAGGAGCGAAATGAAACTCGCTCAGCCGCGCTGTCTGCTGTTCGGTGGCGAAACTACGGTCAACGTTCGAGGAAATGGCCTGGGTGGCAGAAATCAGGAATTGGCGCTGGCGTTTGCACTGGAAATTGAGGGCGAGCAGGGGGTGATGCTGTTGTCAGCCGGTACGGATGGAAGCGACGGCCCGACTGATGCGGCTGGTGCTCTGGTCGATGGATCAACTGTTTCGTTTGCGCGCTGCCTTGGGCAGGAGCCGAAGACCTATCTGGAATGTAACGATTCTTACCGTTTCTTCAGTCAACTTGATGCCGCATCCGGCAAACATAGCCATTTCAAGACTGGGGTGACGGGTACAAACGTCATGGATATTCAGGTTGTGCTGTTATATAAGCCAGCAACAGCCGTGCCATCATCTGTAATGAACGCAGTCAAGTGGCGATGAATGCCGAATGATCTGAAAATTTCCTGATTCTGTTTTTCCCGAATTTCATTTTGTCTTTCGCCTTGAACTACGTATTTACACGTATTTTGTTCATGGGCGTATTGGTTTACATTCGTTGCAAATAAACTGTAACAGTGTCGGGATTTAGCTTCATCCTAAAAACTCATTCCGTCCACGAAAAGCACAAAAGGCACGAAATAAAACAATGGGTTACGTAAAGTCACCGGAACACCCATTAGGTGAAATTGGAAACCTTGGCATGCTGTTGAATTTGTTCATGTTTTTTGCGAGTTTTTGCCTAAAGGCAAAATACCTGCCCAACCCGCTTCGTGATTTTCGTGGGCAATTGCTTTTTCTAGGTTCATGGGCGTGGATATTTAAATGGTCACAGCGGTATAAAGGGGCGTGAAATGAAATTGTTTGTTGTGGATGATTCAGAAATCGTACGTGACCATTTGAAATTAGTCGTTTCTGAGATCCCAGAGATTAACTTGATCGGTTGCATGGCTGAACAGCCGGATGTAATCGAACGTATTAGTATGCTGCTGCCGGAGATTGTGATTCTCGGCTTCAGTTTGAGAAGTGGTGCGGGATGTTCGCTACTGAAAGATATTAAAAACCTTGACCCGGGAATCAAGGTTATGTGCCTGATTAACAATATAAATATTTTCTCTGTTAATTACTGTAAAAAAGCCGGGGCAGACTGTATTCTGGATAAAAGTGGTCAGTTTTCACGCGTTCGACCGGTTTTATGGTCATGGATTTATACGGTTCGTAATGGTGACGAGAACCCCGTTCCGCTATGGGATCAGGAATTTAACGAGTGCGTTTGAAAATCGATTTGTACAGGGGATATTAATAATGGTAACTCGCGTATTACTTTCTGTTAATCATGAATTGGTTCGTTGCGGGTTGGCGCATATTTTGGCTGATTCTCAGGATGTGGTGGTAGGTGAAACATCCGATGGGGCGAGCATGTTGGGGAAGCTGCGTTCCAATCGTATTGATCTGGTATTGCTCGACATAAGTATGTCGAATGAGACGGATATGGAGTTGATCGCACAGGCGAAAAAAAATCATCCTGGTCTGCGTATACTGGTACTCAGTATGAATGATGAAGTGCAGAGGGCAAGGGATGCCATCATTGCCGGAGCATCGGGTTATCTAGGCATGGATTGTTCGCCGGATGAATTGATGGTAGCTATTCGCAAGGTGATGGCGACAGGGAAATATATAAATCCGACGATGGCCGAGAAACTGGCTTTCACTGCCGGTTCTTACAAGACAAATAATATTGAATTGGTTTTGACCCGGCGTGAGTTGGAGGTGGTACGCCTGTTGATCAATGGCAAGAATAACCGTGAGATTGCCAAGGGGTTATTTGTCAGCGACAAGACGATCAGTACGCATAAAACGCATATTTTGAAAAAACTGGGCCTGAATAATTCCGCAGAATTGGTGCGCTATGCGTTCCAGTGTCAGCTTCTTAATTGATCTTGAAAATCCTATTTCATACACGAATTGGTTTTTTAAGATCAATTACATTGTCCTTCGGCTAAGCTCTGTTGAACGGAGTCGAATAATTCAGGGTGGCGGTGATTTGTTTAACACTTCCTTAGCAAATTCGAGGTAGTTGTTCTCCGGCCAGCCAGTCGACTATGCGTCGTCCTCCCAGTTTTGTGGTCATTTGTACGAAACAATGCTCATCCTTGTGGATGCGGCCGATGATGGCAGCATCCCTTGCCAGTGGATGAGATTGCATGACCTTGAGCAATTTATCTGCATCATTTTCGGTACAAATGGCAATCAGCTTACCTTCGTTGGCAACATAAAGCGGGTCCAACCCTAGAAACTCGCAGGCGGCGGCCACGGGTGGATTCACCTTGATTGCCGACTCCTCCAACAGCATACCCACGCCGGATTGTTTGGCGATTTCATTGAGTGTCGTCGCCAGTCCGCCGCGTGTCGGGTCGCGCAGCACGCGTAGTTTCGCACCACTATCGAGCATGGTGGCGACTAAGCCATGCAGCGCCGCCGTGTCCGAGACGATGGGAGCATCGAAACTCAAGCCTTCTCGCTGAGATAGCACTGCCATACCGTGGTCGCCTATCGTGCCGGACAGTAGTATCCGGTCGCCCGGCTGTGCCAGATCGCCTGATAAGGTAATTCCGTCGCGCACCACGCCGACAGCGGTGGTGGTAATGAATACGCCGTCCCCCTTGCCTTTTTCCACCACCTTGGTGTCGCCGGTAACAACGGGTACACCCGCCTCAGCAGCCGCCTTGGCCATTGATTCGACGATGCGCTTTAAATCAGCAAGCGGAAAGCCTTCTTCGAGTATGAAGGCTGCGGCAAGATATAACGGTGTCGCGCCCATCATCGCCACATCGTTGATGGTGCCGTGCACCGACAGACAACCGATGTCGCCTCCGGCAAAGAATAACGGTGAAATCACATGCCCGTCGGTAGACATCACCAGCCGCCCTCCGACAGGTGGCAGCAATGCGCCATCATTGCTTTGAGCCAGATAGGGATTGTCAAACGCAGCGGCAAATAACGCATTGATAAGTTGCGCCATCGCCCGTCCACCGGAGCCGTGCGACATCTCGATACGCCCGTTTTTAATATCGAGCGGGCGGGTATAGTTTGTACTCATTATTCGTTCCCCCTGAATCGTCCATAGCTGTAATGTGCTGCACATGCGCCTTCGGATGACACCATGCAGGAGCCGACCGGATTTTCGGGAGTGCATACGGTGCCGAATATCTTGCATTCCTGCGGGCGTTTTTCGCCGCGCAGGATGGCGGCACATTCGCAGGCCTTGTGGTCAGGGACGGGGATATAGTCCGAGCTGAATTTCAGTTCGGCATCGAATGCCGCAAACTCGGGGCGCAGTTTCAAGGCGCTGTGCGGGACGGAACCGAGTCCGCGCCACTCGAATGTATCGCGTAGTTCGAATATTTCGGCAACCAGCGCCTGCGCTTTCAGATTTCCTTCACGCGTTACGGCGCGGGTGAATTCGTTTTCGACGGAGGCGCTGCCATTGTTTCTTTGGCTATTGATCTGGCGTATCAGCATCAATATCGCCTGCATCACATCCAGTGGCTCGAATCCGGCGATGACTACCGGCTTGGCGTAATCGCTGGCGAATATCTCGTAGGGTTTGCTGCCGATAACGGTGGAAACATGGGCCGGACCGACGAAACCATCCAGTTGTACGCCGCCAGCCACTGCCAGAATCGCATGCATCGCCGCAGGTGTCAGTACATGGTTACAAAGAATGCTGAAGTTTTGCAGCTTTTCGGCCTTTGCCTGCTTGACTGCGACGGCTGTCGGCGGGGTGGTGGTTTCGAAGCCGATAGCCAGAAATACCACTTCGCGCCCCGGATTATCGCGTGCGATTTTCAGCGCGTCCTGAGTCGAATAGATCATCCGCACATCCGCGCCATTAGCCTTGGCGCGCATTAGCGTGAGTTTATCCGAGGCCGGCACGCGCATCGTGTCGGCATAGGTGCAAAGAATTACGCCCTGATCCCGCGCCAGCCGTATCGCCTGATCCACGCGACCGATGGGCAATACGCAGACCGGGCAACCGGGGCCGTGGATCATCCTGACATTGGCTGGCAATAAGTCGCTGAGCCCGTAGCGCGAAATGGCATGGGTATGACCGCCGCAGAATTCCATCAAACGGTAGACTTGTGCGGGCACGGCTTCCTGTGCGATGTTGGCGGCGATGATTTTTGCCAGTTCGCCATCGCGAAATTCGTCTACGTATTTCATGCCGGACTCACGTCCGCAGCGGTGTGCAGTTCGTCATGCGCAGACAATTCGGCAAAAAGTTTCAGCGTCTGCATCGCTTCGTCCTCATCCAGCTTTTGCAGCGCGTAGCCGACATGCACGATCACATAATCACCGACAGCGACCTCATCCAGCAGAGACAATGAAATCTCCTTTCGGACACCGCCCAGATTAACGATGGCATTGCCCGGTGTTGTAAATTCTTCGATTCGTGCGGGTATGGCGAGACACATTTCAAACTCCTTTATTGATGCTTTTCAGGGCAACCCATGCCTGACCCAGTGAAATGCCACCGTCATTGGGCGGTAATTGTTGTGCGATCAGGACTTGCAAGCCTTGATCGGTTAATGTTTCGGTCAAGGTGGATGACAATACGCTGTTGAGCAGGCAACCGCCACCCAGTGCGATCGTCGTGATGTTTCTTTGTCGGGCGGCATGGCGTATCCATGCAGCTAATCCTTGTGCCAGCGTGGCATGGAACAGGGCTGCGCCGTAAGCCTTGTCGCGGCAATCGGCCAATGTGTTCAGTAACGGTAGAAAATCCAGCTCGCCGTTTTCCGAAATTTTATAGCCATTATTCATTGCTTCAACTCTACCTTGTTTTACGGACAGACCTTCCATGCACATCGCGGCCTGTCCCTCGTAGTTCTGGATTTCGCCTATGCCCAGCAGTCCGGCAGCGGCATCGAATAATCGTCCGGCACTGGAGGTTTTCGGGCAATTCAGGTCGCGTTGTAACATTGTAAGTACCGTTTTGGCTCCCGGCTGTTTGGGGAAGCGCAGTGCAATTTCGTCGCCGCGTCCCGATTGAAATAGGATGGCAGATGCCATGCGCCACGGTTCCTGCGCGGCGCGGTCGCCGCCCGGCATCGCGATGGGGGACAGATGTCCGATACGTTCAAAATTGGCACCGGCAACATAGAGCAACTCCCCTCCCCATGCCTGACCATCCGTCCCCAGCCCGACACCATCCAGTGCCAGACCCAGTACGGGTGCGGTGATGCGATGTTCGGCGCAGATCGCGGCGATATGGGCATGGTGATGCTGCACGGCGATGGCTGGCAGTTTGTGCTGTGCGGCATAGTCGGATGCAAACTGGCTGCTGTAAAAGTCGGGATGCAGATCATGCGCGACGAGCTCGGGTTGAATGTCGAGTATCCCGCATAGATGCGCGACGGTTTCTTCCAGCATGGCGCGGGTTCCGGCGTGATCCAGATCACCGATGTGTTGCGAGACGAAAGCTTCGTTGCCTCGGGTAACGCAGATGGTATTTTTCAGCCAGGCACCGCAAGCCAGCACAGACGGCCCTGCATATGGCAGCAGGATGTGGCGCGGTGTAAAGCCGCGCGCGCGCCGTATGAATTGGGGGGCAGCAGCGTTTATATGCATCACGCTGTCGTCGCACCTATGCAGGATGTCGCGGTCGTGACTGAGGAAGGCATCAGCCAAGTTGGTCAGCGTGTGTTGCGCTTCGCTATCGTTTGTGACCAGCGGCTCGCCGCACGGATTGGCGCTGGTCATTACCAATACGATGGGGGATTCCTGTTGCAGCCAGTTCGTTCCTTCGGGGCTGCCAGATAACTCATGAAACAGCAGGTAGTGCAGCGGTGTGTAAGGCAGCATGATGCCTATACTGGCAAGCCCCGGTGCGATGCCGGCAAGTTCATGTGTGGATTTCAGCAAGACAACCGGGCGCTCCGGCGATTCGAGTAAGGCGGTTTCTTCGGCAGAAAGTATCGCATGGCGTTTCGCCGAAGCCGTGTTCAGCACCATCACCGCAAAGGGTTTCTCGTCGCGCTGTTTTCCTTCGCGTAATCTGGCGACAGCCTCGCTATGCGCATCGCATACCAAATGGAAGCCGCCTATGCCCTTGATGGCGACAATTTTGTCGTTGCGGATCAATTCGGCGGTTGATGCAATGGCATCGTTGCTGACAATAGGCTGCCAGTGTTTATTGTAAAGCTGAAGTTTCGGCCCGCATACCGGACAGGCATTGGGTTGCGCATGAAAACGTCGTGTGGCGGGATTGTCGTATTCCTGCTGGCAATCGGGACATTGCTTGAACTTCGCCATGCTGGTATTGGCGCGGTCATAGGGAAGTTTCGCGGTCAGTGTGTAGCGCGGGCCGCACTGGATGCAATTGATAAAAGGATGTCGATAACGGCGGTCGGCGGGATCAAACAGTTCAGACAGGCAATCGTTACAAATCGCCATGTCGGGCGTGATTGCGGTTTGTACATGCTGACCGCCTAGACTGGGGGCGATGCTGAATTCCTGAAAGTCACCTTGAGCTGGCATCAGTTCGTGCGTGACTTGTTCCACTCTGGCTAAATAAGGCGCTTCATTCTTTAGCCGTTCGATCAGGTTCATGAGCGTTGATCGCTCTCCTTCGACGGCGATTTCCACCCCACGGTTGTCGTTGCGTACCCAGCCCGTCAATCCAAGTTCACGGGCCAGACGATAGACGAAGGGGCGGAAGCCTACACCCTGAACCTGACCTGTTACGCGGATGTGGGCGCGGAGAATATCGCTCATACTACTTGGCGGCGACGGCTTCCCGGCTACCCGCCTCGATCCAGTTCAGCCATGCACCCATGCCTTCACCGCTGACGGCGGAGATGCGTATTACCTTCAAGTCCGGGTTAATGCGGTGTGCATAACTGATAGCCAGTTCGGCATCAAATTCCAGATAGGGTAACAGGTCGCATTTGTTCAGCAACATCAGGTCGGCAGCGCGGAACATGTCGGGATATTTAAGCGGTTTGTCCTCGCCTTCGGTTACCGACAGGATCACTACCTTGTGTGCCTCACCCAGATCAAAAGCGGCTGGACATACCAGATTGCCGACATTTTCGATCAGTAACAGGCCATCATCGGCCAGATCCAGTTGAGCTATGGCTTGCCCGGTCATTTGCGCATCCAGATGGCAGCCGCGTCCGGTATTGATCTGAATCGCGGGTGCGCCAGCGGCACGAATACGCGCGGCATCATTTTCAGTCTGCTGGTCGCCTTCGATCACCGCCAGCGGCAGCTTGCCTTGCAGCGCCGCTATGGTTTTTACCAGCAGTGTAGTCTTGCCGGAACCGGGGCTGGATACCAGATTGAGGGCAAATATGCCGCGTCCGGTCAAAAGGCGACGGTTTGCGTCAGCAAAGCTGTCGTTTCTGGCAAGCAGGTCGCGTTCGACCTGAATAACTCGCGAGGTTGTTGTATCTTCCTGCGGATGTTCATGTTCGGGTGCAGCTTTCGCTTTACGGAATGTAATTGATCCGCTGCCCCGCACCGGGCGCTTGCCGCCGATCAACACATCATGACTGCCACAACCACATGTAGAACACATACCAACTCCAATTTAGAAATTATTCGACAACGAGGTCTTTTACTCGCATCAGATTGCCTGCGGTGATTTGCAGGCGAGGACTGTCACAGGAGGGGCAGAGGCCGTATTGTTCGTGCATTTCCACTTCGGCACCGCAAGTCAGGCATCGTCCCGTGCCGGGTGTTTCGATGATCTGCAATTCAGCGCCATCGGCCAGTGTGCCGCGCATTACTGAGTCGAAGCAGAAGCGCATCGCTTCGGGTTCTACGGATGACAGTCGACCAATTTCCAGTACGACAGTGCGTACGCGCTGGAAATTCTGGGCTTGCGCAGATTCCTCGATAATTTGCAGCACGCTTTCAGCCAGCGACATTTCATGCATATCAGCCTGCGAAAAAGAGTGCGCCACCCAGCAGCGCGATCATGGCACCGGATAGGCGAATTTCCTGCGGGCGATTGAATTTACCCAGCAGCGTAGCCATGCCTATGCCCGTCACATGCAGCAGGGCGGTGGATAGGATCATGCCGGATGCATAGCCGAAACCGGCCGTATCGTGCGGCATTTCAATGCCATGTGCATAGCCGTGAAACAGTGCGAACAGTGCGACAAGGGTAAAACTTGCGAAGAGTGGCAGGCTTGTTGCCGTGGCGATCAGGCCGCCCAGAACCAGTAGCGATAGCAGTATGCCTGTTTCGGCAAAGGGCAGGTGAAAACCGTCCATGCCGAATAAACCGCCCAGCGTCATGACGCTGACGAAGGCAAGTGGCAGCAGCCACAGGGCGCGGCCACCGATTTGTTTCGACCATAAACCGATGGCGATCATCGCACAAAGGTGATCGAGGCCGCTGAATGGATGAGACAGGCCGTGAATTACACCGTTGGAGTCAGTCATGGTTATATGTGCGTACGCCGGACTGGATAGGAATGTCAGCAAGAGCATGGATAAAATTGCATTGAAAAGGGTGCGATAGTGCAATGAAGTTGTCATGTCAGCTCCTTATAATTAATCTACGTAGGACTTCAGATTAGTACGTTTGCATTGCGATTGTATGACTATAAAACCGGACGATCAAATATGTTTTTCTGGCTACCAAAATTGATTCTATAAGCGTAACATTGCCTTTGCATCGAAATGAAAAAGGTGTTTTTCCGGGTTTTTAACCATAGAAAGATTACTTATGACCATTCAACTTGACTCGCATGCTGAGTATCTTGAACCGATACTCATGCAGCATCGACATAATCCGAATAATTTGCTTCAGATACTTATCGCGGCGCAGGAACACTTCGGGTATATCCACCCCGATGCGATTGATTATCTGGAAGCGCAGCTACAGTTCCCCCGCTCGAAGATTGAAGGCGTGGCCGGATTCTATTCATTTCTCCATTTGAAACCGCAGGGCGAATATCGGGTGTTGTTTTCCGATAATATAACCGACCGTATGCTGGGCAATATGGATCTGATGGAGAGTATGTGCGGTCAGTTGTGGGTGGAGCCGGGCAAGGTGTCTGAAGACGGATTGCTCAGCATTAATACCACCTCTTGTACCGGCCTGTGCGATCAGGGGCCGGCCTTGCTGGTTAATAATATTGCCATCAATCAATTGACCCATGAGCGTGTCAATGCCATCAGTGAATTGATACGCGAGCGGGTTCCGGTTTCTTCCTGGCCGGTCGCGTTTTTCTCTATACAGGATAATATCCGGCGTAAGGACATCTTGCTCGATAGTCATTTTCAGTCTGGCTCGGCATTGTCTGCTTTGCTTCAAAGCGGGTCGCAGCAGGGGTTGGATGAAATCAAGGCTTCACGCCTGCGTGGTCGTGGCGGTGCAGGATTTTCTACCGGCATGAAATGGGAATTCTGCCGCGATGCGGCGGGTGAAGCGCATTACGTGGTGTGTAATGCCGATGAAGGCGAGCCGGGTACGTTCAAGGATAGGGTGCTATTGAACGGTTATGCCGATATGGTGTTTGAAGGCATGACCTTATGCGCACGCATCATCGGCGCGAAAAAGGGATTCCTCTACCTGCGCGGTGAATACCGTTATCTGCTTGAGCATTTGCAGGCGGTGTTGCAACGCCGGCGTCAGCAGTCATTGCTAGGTGAGAAGATACTGGGTAACGAAGATTTTGACTTTGACATCGAAATTCATCTGGGCGCGGGCGCTTATGTCTGCGGTGAAGAATCCGCACTGATCGAGTCATTGGAAGGCAAGCGCGGCACACCGCGTAACCGTCCGCCTTTCCCCGTAACCAATGGTTATCTCGATCAGCCGACTGTTGTCAATAATGTCGAGACGTTTGCGGCTACCAGTTTGATCTTGTTGAATGGCGGGGCATGGTATGCCAGCATTGGCACGGAAACTTCCAGCGGTACCAAGATACTGTCGGTTTCGGGTGATTGCCAGCGTCCGGGACTTTATGAATATCCTTTTGGTGTGACGGTGGCGCAGGTGTTGGCGGATTGCGGTGCGCAAAATACGCAGGCGGTGCAAATCAGCGGCCCGTCGGGTAAGTGTATTGCACCGGAAGAGTTTGGCAGGCACATCGCATTTGATGACATTGCTACGGCGGGGGCGTTTATGATCTTCGATCAGCGCCGCGATATGTTTGAAGTGGCGCGCAATTTTGTGCATTTCTTCGCGCATGAGAGTTGCGGTTTTTGTACGCCGTGCCGGGTAGGCACCTCATTGCTGTCGAATATGATGGACAAGCTGGCGAATGGTCACGGTTCACCCTACGATTTTGCCGAGATCGAGAAGCTCAATGTGATATTGCAATCGACCAGCCATTGCGGTTTGGGGCATTCGGCCTGCAACCCCGTGCTGGACACTATCGCAAAATTCCGCCCCGCCTATGAAAAGCGGTTGATACATGAGGATTTTGTTCCTGCCTTCGATCTCGATTTTGCCTTGACTCAGGCGCGCCAGATGACTGGACGCGATGATTCGGGCGCACACCTGGAGCGCCATAATGAACCCAGATAATCAGAAGCACGATAAAAAAACATTTACCCTTGATGGCAAGACCATCCCGTTCCGCGACGGGCAGACCATCATTCAGGCGGCAATGGATGCGGGTGAATACATCCCTCATCTATGCTTCAACCCTGAGTTCAAGCCGCACGGCTCATGCAAGCTGTGTACCGTGAAGGCCAATGGTCGGACGACGGCATCGTGTACGCAATTCGCTCAGCCTGATATGGTGGTCGAGAGCAATATCAAGGAAATCAACGATGAGCGGCGCGTGTTGTTGCAGATGTTGTTTGTTGAAGGCAACCACTTTTGCCCATCCTGCGAAAAAAGCGGCAATTGCCAGTTGCAGGCCACCGCCTACCAACTGGACATGATGTCGCCGCACTTCGATCAATTCTTTCCCGACCGTCCGCTGGATGCATCCCATCCTGATTACCTGCTTGATTTGAACCGTTGCATCCTGTGTTCGCTGTGTGTACGTGCCAGTCGTGATGTGGATGGTAAGAACGTATTTGCGTTGTCCGGGCGCGGTATCAAGAGTCATGTGATCGTTAATGCCAAGTCGGGGTTGCTGGGCGATACGGATTTTACCGGCGACGACAAGGCCGCTCATGTCTGCCCGGTTGGCGTAATCCTGAAAAAACGTGTCGGATTTGCCGTTCCCATCGGCAAACGCAGCTTTGACGAGCAGCCGATCAGCGCGACTCCCCACCCCACTGTGAAAGGAGCTTGAGATGAATGCTCCCGAAAATATGGACAAGCCCAAGTTGAAGGTTGCTACCACTTCGCTGGCGGGCTGTTTTGGCTGTCATATGTCGTTTCTCGACATCGACGAGCGTTTGTTCGATCTGTTGCAACTGGTTGAATTCGACCGTTCGCCGTTGACTGACATCAAACACTGCGGGCCTTGTGACATCGGCATCATCGAAGGCGGATTGTGCAATGCCGAGAATGTGCATGTGCTGCGTGAATTCCGTGCCAACTGTAAGATTCTGATAGCGATTGGTGCCTGTGCGGTTAATGGCGGTTTGCCTGCACAACGTAATCATTTGCCTTTGTCTACTATTTTGGAAGAGGTCTACCACGCGCAGCATGGGCTGGTGGATGGTTTTATACCCAACGATCCCGAGTTGCCGTTGCCGCTGGACAAGGTGCATCCCATTCACGAGGTGGTGAAGGTTGATTACTTTATTCCCGGCTGCCCGCCTTCAGGCGATGCCATCTGGAAAGTGTTGACCGACCTGCTCGCGGGCAAGGAACCTGAACTGGGCCACGGCCTGATCCATTACGATTAGAGGTATTGCTATGTCTACCACATTGGAAACGGCAACAAATCCTGAAAACCTGCGACGTGTCGCTATTGACCCGGTGTCGCGCGTCGAAGGCCACGGCAAAGTGACCATCCTGCTTGATGATAAGAACAAGGTGCATCAGGTGCGTTTGCACATCGTCGAATTTCGAGGCTTCGAGAAATTTATACAGGGGCGTCCCTACTGGGAAGTGCCGGTAATGGTGCAACGCCTATGCGGCATCTGCCCGGTGAGTCACCACCTTGCAGCCAGCAAGGCGCTGGATGCCATCGTCGGCGCAAAACACCTGACACCCACCGCCGAAAAAATACGTCGTTTGATGCACTATGGTCAGATATTTCAATCGCATGCGCTGCATTTCTTCCATCTGTGTTCGCCTGATTTGCTGTTCGGTTTCGATAGCGATGTTTCTCAGCGCAATATTGTCGGCGTCGCCGGAAAGTATCCTGAAACTGCCAAACGCGGCGTGTTGATGCGAAAATTTGGTCAGGAAGTAATCCGTCATACTGCAGGTAAGCGCGTACATGGTACAGGTTCAGTACCCGGTGGCGTGAACAAATCGCTTTCCATCGCCGAGCGTGATGAACTGCTCAAGGACATCTATCAGATGGTGGCATGGAGCCGGGATGCGGTACACATGGTCAAGGAATTGCATCATCAGAACCCCGAGCTATACAACAGTTTTGGTGCGTTCCGCGCCAATTTCATGTCCATGGTTGGTTACGATGGCGGGCTGGATTTGTACCACGGCAGGCTGCGCGGTCGCGACGAGAATGGCAATATCATGTTCGATGGCGTGGACTATCAAAATTACACCGACTTGATCGGCGAAGAGGTCAAGAACTGGAGCTACATGAAGTTCCCCTACCTCAAGTCGCTGGGCAAGGAAAAAGGCTGGTATCGGGTAGGTCCGTTGTCGCGCGTACAGAATTGCGACTTCATCTCCACGCCGTTGGCCGAGATCGAGCGTCGTGAATTTGTCGCCTATAGCGGTGTGATGCCGATGCATGCTCCGCTTGGTTATCACTGGGCGCGGATGATCGAACTGCTGCATGCCGCCGAGATGATTAAAGATCTGTTGCATGATGACGACATCACCGGCAGCGAACTGATGGCTACGGGTGAGCGCGGCATTGAAGGCGTTGGCGTTATCGAAGCACCACGCGGCACGTTGATACATCATTATCGCGTTGACGAAAACGACCTGATTACCATGTGCAACCTGATCGTCTCGACCACGCATAACAATCAGGCGATGAACGAAGCAGTGCGCCGCGTTGCCCAGCAATATCTGAACGGGCATGAAATCACTGAGGGCTTGCTGAATCATATCGAGGTGGCGGTACGCGCCTTTGATCCCTGCTTGTCGTGCGCGACTCATGCGCTAGGCAAGATGCCGCTGGAAGTCGAAGTGTTGAACGAGGCCGGTGAGCAATTGTCCAGCCTGTCGCGCTCCGGCGATGGCGCGGTTTGTTCGACGAATTAATGGTCGCGCCGGTTCTGGTTTTTGCCATAGGCAACGAGTCGCGAGCGGATGATGCATTGGGGCCGTTGTTGTTGCGGGAGATCGAAGTCTGGTTGACCGAAAACGGCCTGTCCGATCAGTTTGAATTGCTGGAAGAGTTCCAGTTGCAGGTCGAAAATGCGCTAGACATGAAAGACCGGCAATTGGTGTTGTTCATCGACGCAGGCATGGATACGCCTTCTCCCTTTTCGTTTTATCGCGCTCAAGCCAGCGATGAACGGATGTTATATAGCCACGCATTGGCACCGGAATCCCTGCTGAAAGTTTATAACCAGTTCTACGAACAGGATGTGCCGGACGTATTTGTATTATGTGTACGCGGTGCAAACTTTGAACTGGGTGAGCCGCTCTCTGCTGAAGCAGTCAATAATCTTACGTCCACACTGGAATTCATCAAGCCTTGCCTGCTGGAAACGGATGTTGCACTGTGGGACAGTCGCTGTACTTCGAAAGTCATGGATGCAACGATCCGTTCGGCGCAGGAAACGAATCAGATTACCCGCTGATACTGCATTTCGATTCTGCCAGCAACGGCAATGCTCATAGGATCAAGTCATGCTGTTTGTTAATAGATGCTTTTCGCTTTGGCGGTTGATGCTGATTTTTGCCTTATCTGCGATAACCTGTGTCGGAACAGTCTATGCGTTTGATGCGCCCGTGTCGGGCGTGGCAGTTGAAACTCGGCAGGTTGATATCGAAGTGTTTGTTCGCGAGGGATGCCCGCATTGCGCCCATGCCAAGCAGTTTTTGACCAGGCTGCAAGCTGAACAGCCCGAATTGAAAATAGTGATCCGCGATGTGATTCAGGAACCTGCTGCGATGGCGCGTCTGAAGCAGATTTCCGGTCAACAGATGGTGAGAATCCCGGCATTCTGGATAGGTGGAAAGTTGCTGGTCGGTTATTCCGATGAAGCATCCACAGGGCAGTTAATTCGTAACAGTCTGGTGCTAATTCCGGGTAAGTCTGATTCATCAGCGAGTTGCGGCATTGAACCGTCCTGCAATGCGCCGCCTTTAGCCGTCAAACCCGAGACCTATTCGGTCGATTTTATCGGGAACAGCCTGTCCCCTGAGCGAGTTGGTTTGCCGCTGTTTACGCTGGCGATGGGCTTGCTGGATGGCTTCAATCCCTGCTCAATGTGGGTGTTGATCTTGATGATCTCGCTGCTCGCACCGATGAATAACCGTAGCAGAATGGTCGCAATCGCCGGTACGTTCGTTGCCGTGGAAGGGGTGATTTATTTCCTGTTCATGGCGACCTGGCTGAATGTATTTCTGCTGATCGGATTGTCACGCAGCTCGGAAATCATCATCGCGCTGTTGGCGATAATGGCTGGTGCGATCAATCTCAAGGATTTTGTCGGTATCAAGTCGGGCGTTTCGCTGTCGATTCCGCTTGCCGCTCGTCCCGGCATTTATGCGCGTATGCGACGTGTGCTGCAAGCCGAAAATCTGAGTGCGGCGTTGATCGGAACTGTGATACTGGCATTGCTGGTGCAGATGGTCGAGTTCATGTGTACCTCGGGTTTTCCGGCGTTGTTCACGCGGATATTGACGCTGCATGAGCCGGATCGCGTCGGCTATTACGGCTATTTGATTTTGTATGATTTGGCCTACATGCTGGACGACATGATCGTGCTGGCGATCGGTGTGATTACACTCAGCCAGCGCCGCCTTCAGGAACAGGAAGGTCGTATGCTCAAGCTGCTCAGCGGTGTGGTGATGTTGGGGTTGGGCGTGTATCTGTTTCTGCAATAAAAATCGGGAGTGCGGCGGCACGATGCCGCCATACTCCAAATTTGGTGCAGTTATTTTGACAGCGCGTTCGCGATGTCGCGTTTGTGTTCTTCTTCTTGTATCAGAATATCTTCCAGCACGCGTCGCAAGCCATATTCCTTGAGCGCTTCCGCCTGACCGATGCGTTCCTTGTAGCGTTTGATCGCGTTTTCTTCGCCTGACAGGTCAAATTTGAGCATTTCCAGGCTGTCCGATGAAATCTCACATTTCTCGACATCCACGGTGGGTACGCCGCCGAGAAAGTCGATTTGTTCGGACAACATCACCGCATGTTGCAATTCTTCCTGAGCATGGATCAGTAGTTCTTTCTGGATGGAATCAAATTGTGCGCCATTGATCGTGGCCGCGTGTTGCACATACTGCACCGCAGCTGCGTATTCCCATTCCAAGTCCTTGTTGAGTTCGGCCAGCAATTTCTTCATTGTGACTTTCATTTTGCATCTCCTATAATTAAACAAAAACGGGTCGTTAAATTCTAATTGTCCATTAGACCGAGAATTCGTCATTCCCGCGAAGGCGGGAATCCAGCGAGATAAGCATTCCGCGTAGCGGACAAAACCTCGATGTTGGCCCGCTACGCGGGGACTTTTCAATTAACTGGATTCCCTCTTACGCGGGAATGACGGTGCCAATGGTTTATTTGGGTTAAACAAAAACGGGTCGTTAAACAAAAAGCGCAACTAATCCTAACAATAATCAGCCCAAGATACTACCGTCGATCTGTCATATACGGTCTGGCAGGAACAGGAAGCAGGTTCGGTTTCCCAAAATCGGCTGCGATAGGTTAAGCTTACACCTATCTATTAATTATCATCGAACAAATACTATGGCCCAATATGTAATGTCCATGCTCCGCGTGAGCAAAATCGTTCCTCCTAAACGTCAAATTATCAAAGACATTTCCCTCAGTTTCTTCCCCGGTGCAAAAATCGGCCTGCTCGGTCTGAACGGTTCCGGTAAATCCACCGTGCTGCGCATCATGGCGAATCAGGACAAGGAATACGAAGGCGAGGTGCAGCATCTGCCGAATATCCGTATCGGCTACCTGCCGCAGGAGCCGGTGCTCGATCCTGAAGCTACCGTGCGTCAGGAAGTCGAATCCGCGATGGGTGAAGTGATGCAGGCGCAAGCCAAGCTGGACGAAGTGTATGCCGCCTATGCCGAAGAAGATGCCGATTTCGATGCGCTCGCTGCCGAACAGGCGCGGCTGGAAAACATCATTGCCGCCGCCGGCTCGGATACCGAACATCAGATGGAAATCGCCGCCGATGCGCTGCGTCTGCCGGAATGGGATGCGGTGGTCAAAAACCTGTCCGGTGGTGAGAAACGTCGCGTGGCGTTGTGCAAATTGCTGCTGGAAAAACCCGACATGCTACTGCTGGACGAGCCGACCAACCATCTGGACGCGGAATCGGTGGAGTGGTTGGAACAATTCCTAGTGCGCTTCCCTGGCACCGTAGTCGCCGTTACCCATGATCGTTACTTCCTCGACAATGCCGCCGAGTGGATACTCGAACTGGATCGCGGACATGGCATTCCGTGGAAGGGTAACTACTCCAGTTGGCTGGATCAGAAGGGCGAACGTCTGGCGACCGAGCAGAAACAACTCGATGCCCATGCCAAGGCGATGAAGCAGGAACTGGAATGGGTACGTCAAAATCCCAAAGCGCGTCAGGCCAAATCCAAGGCGCGTATCGCAAGATTTGAAGAACTGAATTCGCAGGAACACCAGAAGCGCAATGAAACTCAGGAAATCTTCATTCCCGTAGGCGAACGTCTGGGCAATGAAGTCATTGAGTTCAATAACGTCAGCAAAGCTTTCGGCGACCGTCTGTTGATCGACGATCTCAGCTTCAAGATGCCACCCGGTGCCATTGTCGGTATCATCGGCCCGAACGGCGCCGGTAAATCCACCTTGTTCAAGCTGATCACAGGCAAGGAACAACCCGATTCCGGCGAAGTGAAAATCGGCCAAACTGTCAAAATCGCCCACGTCGATCAGGCGCGCGACTCGCTGGAAAACGAAAAAACCGTATTCGAAGCCATTTCCGGCGGAAATGAAATCCTCACCGTCGGCAAATACGAAACCTCGGCACGTGCCTACATCGGTCGTTTCAACTTCAAGGGCGGCGACCAAGCCAAAGTCGTTGGCCAACTCTCCGGCGGTGAACGCGGTCGCTTGCATCTGGCGCAAACCCTGATCTCCGGCGGGAATGTCTTATTGCTCGATGAACCCTCCAACGACCTAGACGTAGAAACCCTGCGCGCGCTGGAAGATGCACTGCTCGAATTTGCCGGCTGCGTCGCCGTCATCTCCCACGACCGCTGGTTTCTCGACCGTATTGCCACACATATTCTGGCCTGCGAAGGTGATTCGAAGTGGACCTTCTTTGATGGTAACTATCAGGAATATGAAGCGGATAAGAAGAAACGTTTGGGTGAAGAGGGTGCAAAGCCTAAGCGGATTCGGTATAAGCCGATTAGCAGGTAACGTACGTCTCCCCTCCCACGCTTGCGGGGGAGGGGCTGAGGGAGAGGGTCGCTAAGACATCGCCTCTTCCCCAATAGACCGGTCAGCAAGGAGAGATTCATGCCCACTATCAGTCAGTTCTTCGGGATCATTATTCAGATGTTCTGGAATGAACATGCGCCACCGCACTTTCACTGTCAATATGGTGAATATGAAGCGGTCGTCAATATACGCACTCTGGACGTGATGGAAGGAAAACTTCCAAGACGCGCCATGAACCTCGTTCTTGACTGGGCTGAATTGCATCAGGCGGAGTTGCTGCTAGACTGGGAACTCTGCGAAGCCAAACAACAGCCAAAACCGATAGCCCCTTTGGAGTAAGAAATGCCAGCTTATTGGAGAGTAAGTGAAGTTCGTGTGATAGAAGACCATGCCGTATGGGTTCGTTTTATTGATGGTTTGGAAGGCGTTGTCCGGTTTTTGCCGGGATTTTTTCGCGGGGTATTCACGCACCTAAGCGATCCTGCACAGTTTCGGCAAGTCACCGTGGTCGGTGGCGCGGTCACTTGGCCGGGTGAGCTAGACCTTGCGCCGGATGCGATGCATGAAGAGATTAAGCAGCGTGGTGGTGAGTGGGTGGTGGAGGAATGAGTGGCGGAAATCGTGGTCTGTCCCCGGTTATTCAGAATTGATTGTGGCAAGAAACCCGAGGGGGGCGTTGGCTACTATAGCGACAGTCCGTTTAAGGAAAGGACAAGCATTAGTGAGTGCCGCCCGCCAACTACGAAAGTGACAAAAGAGATTAAAAGGAACCACTCCGGTACATTTCGGTTTGACTTCATTTCAAAGATTGAGAGTAAAGATGACAGATCAAAGTAAATCAATACAAGAGCTTTATAAGATTATTGCTGATCACAGGCGTAAGGCAGTGGTATTGAGAGAGATTAACTCCGACTTGGCTCAGAAGTGCCGGTCACGCGACATGTGGTTTACTGTTGTCACTTTAATTTTAGTTACATTGGCATCGTTTATTGGTTTCAGTGGCACTGAGAATATACAGGGTGCTTTTAATGTTCTTTCTAGCTCTTCGAGTGAGGCCACTTCTTCGATAATGGGTTTGCTTAGGGGGGACTCAAAGTTCGTTACAGTGACGTTTAATTTTATAGTTCTTCTTATTTTCTTATCTTCATTACTAAATTTGATTTTCCGGTGGAAAGAGAATCACACTTCGCACTTTCAAAGCGTTGTTAGATTAACTCACTACATAAGCTGGCTTGATAAGAAGAAAGTGTTGGCCAAGGAGTTCGATGAAAAAATAATAGAGGCCATATTTGCAAAATATCAGGCAATTATTGACACCCTTCCTCCAAATGATGACAAGGATTACGTCCGAGCTAAGAAGACTTTAAGAAAAAAGGAATTACTGAAGCAGGATAGGGGAGTAGGGCAGCTGTTTCAACATGTTTGCTGCGCAGTAGCTTCGTTGAAGCTTCCGACTTGGCGAAATAGCAAAAATGAAATTAATGGAGAAGAGTTCTTTTCAGAACTTATTTTTTCTTCACAATTATTAATTCCGATTTTAAAAAGCATCAGAGATGTTGATAAAAATTTATGGCTTGGCGGGGGGGCTGTGCGTAACTATATTTGGGATACATTAACCGGCAGATCGACCAAGCTTGACGACATAGATGTGATTTATTTCGATCCCACAGATAGTTCTGAGGAGCGAGATAAGAAAATTGAACGAAGTTTGCTTGAGCACTCCGGTATTGGTTTGCATTGGTCAGTTAAGAATCAAGTTCGAATGTACGCGGCTGGTAACGAACCACAAGTCGCAAGTTTAGAAGAAGCGGTGCGCAATTGGCCAGAAACAGCTACTGCCATTGTAATTAGGCTTGATAGTTGCGATAACTTAAAAATAGTTGCTCCTCATGGCCTTGATGATTTGCTGTCTTTGATTGTTAAGCCAACTCCCTATCACTTGGGTAAGCCAGATGTATTCAGTAGGAGATTAATGGAAAAGAAATGGAAGGAACATTGGCCTGAACTTAATTTGGAGAATGCAAAGCCAAAAAAGTAGAAGGTATCGGATCGCAATAATTTATTAAAGAACCAGCATGGAAATTTCCATCCCCTTCCTCTTTCTCCTACTGCTTGCCGCATTTCCGCTCACTGCGGCTGCGGCAGAGCCCGAGGTGATCTACTGGAACTCCGACGCGGGTAAGGCGTTGCGTGCCAGAATCGCGCCCGATGAAGATTACTGGCAGCTCATTCCCTGGTTCACGGAGCAGGTGAACCAGACCTATTGCGGTGTGGCCAGTGCGGTGACGGTGCTGAATGCGATGCCGATCAAGAAGCCGGTCGATCCCGTCTATGCGCCGTATGCCTATTTCACTCAACGCAATTTCTTTACGCCGGAGGTGGTGAAGGTCATCAGTCCGCAGACGGTGCGCAATCAGGGCATGACCCGCGACGAGATGGTGCAGACGCTGCTGCGGCATGGGGTCAAGGCGACGACGGTTGCGGGCGATAGCGTGGATGAGTCTGCGCTGCGTGCGCTGGTGCAGAAGGCGATGGGCGATGACGGGCAGTTTGTGCTGGTGAATTTTTTGCGCGAGTCGTTGGGGCAGGCAGGCGGGGGACATTGGTCGGTGCTGGCGGCCTATGATGCGCAATCGGATCGGGCGCTGATCCTCGATGTGTCGAAGTATATGTACGCCCCGGAGTGGGTCACCATCCATACGCTGCGCAAGGCGATAGACACGCTGGACACCACCAGCAACAAGGCGCGGGGGCTGGTGTTTGTGTCGCAATAGTTTTCAAGGTGGCTGAAACATTCGGCGACAGACAGCTGTTTTTCCTGGCCCTCGAACCCTGCTCTCCAAATCCTCTTGACAATACTGTCGCGCAACGACAGTATTGCTCCCATGATTACGGATTTCCACGACGAAGAAACTCTCAAGGTCTGGATGGGCGAATTTTCTCGTCGGCTTCCCAACCAGATTCAGGACGTGGCGCGGCGCAAGTTGCGTATGTTGCACAACGCGCAGCGGATCGAAGATTTGCGCATTCCGCCTAATAATCGTCTGGAAGCATTGAAAGGCAAGCGCGCCGGTCAATGGAGCATCCGCATCAACGACCAATGGCGCGTGTGCTTTGAATGGAACGAAGGGCAGGCCAGCCGTGTGGAAATCTGCGACTACCATTGAGGAGTAAAAACTATGAGCAAAACAAAGAAACTGCGCAATATCCACCCCGGCGAAGTGCTGCGCGAGGAATTTCTGCTGCCTCTCGGCATCTCTCAATACCGGCTGGCAAAAGAAATCGGCGTAACCGAAGCGCGCATCTCAGCGATCTGTTCCGGCAAGCGCGCAGTCACGGCGGATACGGCATTGCGCCTTGCCGCCTTCTTCGGCACGACCAGCGGCTTCTGGATGGGCTTGCAGGCGGATTATGATACCGAAGAAGCGGCAAAGGAATTGTCCGGCGTGCTGGCGCAGATACATCGCTTTGAGCCTCTGGCGGCTTGAGTTCGCGTAAGGCGCAATAACCAGCGGGCATTGCGCCGGATATAAGTTGATTGGTGCAATGCGCTACGCTTATTGCACCCAACAAAATCTGAATTTTGGTTTCAAATCTCCATGCGCGGGAGCAGGCCTTACAAATCACATTCGCAACGCCGTAATCAAGCTGCGCAGTAGGAATTTTTGAGATGCCTTTGAATCTGCTGCTCTACACCATGTTGTTGTGGGCGGTGGACTGACGACGATTTTCTTACGGCTTCGGTTGATCCGGGAATGTGTCAGATTATTGTGTAGCAGAACAAGGCTTTTACGGCTGGCTGTGAATCTTGTGAGAACGCTAGGGAGGTTAGACTTAACTAATTGAAACGGGTAGTCTTGAATTGTTTCAGTGTGATTCAACTAACAGCGAAAGGAGTATATGCCATGGCTACAGGCACTATTCGTCTTCATCTTGTACTTCGTGCCAAACCTGAGCGCATCTATAGGGCATTCATTAATGCGGAGGCAATTGCAAAGTGGCTTCCGCCCTACGGCTTTACTTGCCAAGTCCATCATATGGATGCCAGGGTCGGTGGTACTTTCAGAATGTCGTTTACGAATTTCACGACCGGCAACGGCCACTCGTTCGGCGGTGAGTATTTTGAACTCGTGCCTTCCCAAACGATCTGTTATTCGGACAAGTTTGACGATCCGAACCTGCACGGGGAAATGAAAACGACGGTGACATTGACACCGGTATCGTGTGGAACCGATATCTCAATCGTGCAGGAAGGAGTGCCAGAAGTGATCCCGCTTGAGATGTGTTATCTCGGCTGGCAAGAATCGCTTGCACAACTCGCGAAACTCGTTGAGCCGGAAATACCGGATTAAGATGAGGCGTAGTGGCTTAGGTCGAATCGTTTGCGGACCAGCAAGTCGAGGGCAGACTGAACCCATTTCATCCCCGTGGAAGAAAGGAAGTGATGCTGTATGACTGAATCCGTCTGGCGCGACATTGCTTTGCTGTCTTTTTGCTGGATCGCCTACTTTTCCCTGCACTCCGCATTGGCATCGCTGGCGGTAAAGCGCAGGATAGCCGCAGGCTGGCCGAACCTGATGCCGTATTACCGGCTGATGTTCAACATCTTGGCATCGTTGCTGTTGCTGCCAATCCTGTGGCTCACGTACCGCGAATCTGTGCCAATGTTGTGGCGCTGGCAGGGAATCGCCGCATGGCTGGCAAATGGGTTGGCGCTGGCTGCACTCTGCGGTTTTTGGCTAAGTCTCAAGAGCTACGATATGCAGGAATTTCTTGGTCTGAGTCAGTTGCAGTTGCATGTGCGCAAGGTCGAGGATCAGGAGCACTTTCATCTTTCTCCGTTTCATCGTTTCGTGCGACACCCCTGGTATTTCTTCGGTCTGGTCTTAATCTGGTCGCGCGACATGAGCGTGACGACACTGTTGTCCGACGTGTTTATTACACTCTATTTCTTCGCCGGATCATGGCTGGAGGAGAGGAAATTGCTGGTCTATCACGGCGACACGTATCGCCGCTATATGGCACGCGTTCCCGGACTGATACCGTTGCCCTGGAAATTCCTTGGCGCGGAGGAGGCGGAGGTGCTGTTGAGGCAAAATAGAGACATTGAGATCAAAGGGGCAGAGTCGCCATGAAATTGACGGAACTCGGATGGGATAGCGGGCTTGCGGCGCAGGCAACATGCGGGTCGGGCCTGCGTTTGGCGCGGGTAACGGCTGTGGATCGCGGGCGCTATGTCGTGCGAGATGAACAGCGCGAAGTGCCTGCCGAGCTCACGGGCAAGTTCCTTTATGCCGCCGCATCTTCGGTGGATATGCCTTGTGTGGGCGATTGGGTATGTGTGCAGTATTACGATGCGGATACGGCTGCGATTATCCATGACGTGTTGCCCAGAAGGTCTTTCCTGCGGCGTAAATCTCCCGGCAAGAACATCGATTTCCAGATGATCGCGGCGAACATCGATGTGGCGTTCATCGTGCAGTCGTGCCATTTTGATTTCAATGTGCGCAGGCTGGAGCGCTATCTGGTGATGGTGAACGAAGGGAAAATCGAGCCGGTGCTGCTTTTGACCAAAACGGATCTGGTTAGCGCAGAAGAACTGGAAAGCATGCTCGCCCGTATCCGCGCGGCAGGTATTACGGCCCGTATCATCACGCTCTGTAATCTGACGGGTGAGGGTATCGATCAGGTAAAAGAGGCGATGCGGCCAAGCCATACCTATTGCCTGCTCGGTTCTTCGGGCGTGGGCAAAACAACCCTCATCAATCAATTGCTCGGCAAGGACGCGCTGGAGACCGGGGCGGTGAGCGGCACTGGCGAGGGCAGGCACACTACGACGCGCCGCCATCTGGTTGTGTTAGCCAACGGTGCGCTGTTGATCGACATGCCGGGGATGCGTGAGCTTGGCATCTTGGGTGCGGGCGAAGGTTTGGGCGACAGTTTTGCCGACATTAAGTTACTTGCTACTCAATGCCGCTTTGCCGATTGCAGTCACAATAACGAGCCGGGCTGCGCGATCCGTAAGGCGATTGAGAATGACGAGTTGAATGAGGCGCATTATCAGAACTACCTGAAACTGAAGGCGGAATCTGATTTCAACGAGATGTCTTATCTGGACAAGCGCAAGAAGGACAAGGCGTTCGGAAAGATGGTGAAGACGGTATTGAAAGAGCGGCGGAAGTGAGTACGCCTATCGCAGGAGGCAGGTTTAGCAATATCACTTCGGCAAATCCGTACGCATGATAATGAAAAACCTTACTTTTCCTTGATCAAGTGGCGATCTTGCCGGTTTGTCTGGCTTACCCGCTTGGCTTTCCGGGTTCCATCTCTGGCCAGTTTTTCACCTTTTAGAAACACCGGAGCCTCCTTGCTGCCCGATAACCTAAAGTCGTGTTCTACCGTTACAGCTGCTGCGGTTTGCGGCACGGAAAGGCATTCGATCATTCCCCTGTAAACCAGCTCAAACAACCGATCAAGTGCAATCTGATGCGTCTTTCGGGTGGTTGCGTAGAGCCAGTCGGAGAACGCCAGAAAATGTGCGAACGGGTTGTCGCCCAGCAACAGGGCTAAGGACTGCGGGAAGCGGCCGGAGTTGGCGACCAGATCCCAGTAGCGGGCAAAGCGTACCAGACGCTGCATGGTAGTGAAGTCGATGCAATTGGTAGCGAGAATGGTGTAGGGTGCGTAGGGGGTGTAGCGCATGTCAAACGCCTCGGTATGGCGGATGATGTTGGTGCCGCGCAGGCGCTTGAGTACGCCGACCTGAATTTCCTGCTGCTTGAGCGCAACCAGACGGTCGAAGCCTTGTGCAAAGCTGGACATGTCTTCACCGGGCAGGCCGATGATGAGGTCAACGTGTACATGCGCGTGGCTTTCATGGCGCAGCCAGTGCAAGTTTTCTTCTGTTTTATGGGTATCTTGTTTGCGTGAGATCAGCGCCTGCACGTCGGGATTGAAGGTCTGGATGCCGACCTCGAATTGCAGCGAACCATCGGGGAAGCGCAGGATTAGCTCCTTGAGTTGGTCGGGCAGATGATCCGGGATCACTTCGAAATGCACGAATAATTGATCGTCCAATCGTTCCAGAAAGAATTCAAGGATGCGCGCACTGGCCTTGATGTTAAGGTTGAAGGTGCGGTCTACAAACTTGAACTGGCGTGCGCCGCGCTCGTACAGTTTAGCCATCTCAGCCAGGAACAGGTCGAGGTCGAAGGCCCAGGCCGTCTTGTCGAGAGACGAGAGGCAGAATTCGCATTTGAACGGGCAGCCGCGCGAGGCTTCGACGTACAGGGTGCGATTGGCAATATCGTTGTCGGTGTAAAGCGCATAGGGCAGTTTGATTTCGGATAGCTGAGGCTGGAGGCCGGCGATGATTTTTTGTGCCTGCGGGCGCTTTTGCAGCAGCTCGCGGCAGAGTTTTGGAAAGCTGATGTCGCCCCAGCCGGTAATCACATAATCCGCCAGTCGCACGATTTCCTGCTGCTCGCATTCGTAGCTCACTTCCGGCCCGCCCAGCACCACGATAATTTCCGGGGCTACGCACTTGAGCAGCTCCACTACACGGGTAATCTCGACTACATTCCAGATATAAACGCCGAAGCCGACGATTTTTGGCTGTACAAGCAATATGGATTCGATGATCTCTTCCGGTTTGTTTTGCAGGATGAACTCCATGATCTGTGTGTCCTGCTGGAGCTCGCCCATATTGGCGGCGAGATAACGCAAACCAAGCGATGCGTGGTGATAGCGTGCGTTGAGGGTGGCGAGTACGATGGTAGACATGCGCGGTAAGATGAACTGAAGGGGCACTATTTTACGCTACTTCTTCGGCAAACTTGCTAGGGTGAGTGCAGGTGCCCGTAGTAAGCTAGGACGATGGTGATCTGGCTAACCTTGGCGTTCGGAGGGGTAAATGCGGTGCCGAGGTTCGTAGTTGATGGAATATACAGCTTCAGGAAAATGAAAAAAATCCAATTTCAGAACATTGAGTTGCATCCGCAATCACCGGACAAGCCTTTGTACGGCGCACCTTGCAATGGTTGCGGGGTGTGCTGTGCGGCGGGGCCGTGCCCAGTTGCGGTCGTTTTTCTGTTTCAGTTAAGGGGGAAGTGTCGGGCGCTGTTATGGCAGGATGAGTCCGGTCGTTATGTGTGCGGCATGATGGCGAGTCCTGACCGCTATGTGCGGCTGATTCCGGAGCAATGGCGGGAATCCGGCGGACGGTTTTTTGCCTCGCGCATTGCAGTAGGTGCAGGATGTGACTCTGATGCTGAAATTATCGATAATCCTGAAAACGGAAGAATCGCAGATGACGATTGACATGGCTGCAACCGTGCCGCGATAATCAGCCCATGTTTACTTTTTCATCCATTCGACCTGTCCGAGTTTGCGCAACGCTGCGTAAGGTCTGGCCTTGCCCGCGAAGTGGTCTGGAGAGGTAGCGTTCAAGTACGCTTTTGCAGTTTTCGACTAGGCCACAGTTTCTGTGGCCTTTTTGTTTTTGTAGTGTTTAGTATATGGGGGAGTCATGTCGTTGCCAGTTGCATTCGTTTCGGTCATTTTGATCTGGTCCACTACGCCGCTTGCGATCAAGTGGAGTGCGTTGGGTGCCGGCTTCAGTTTCGCGGTGCTGGCGCGCATGGCGATCAGCGTGTTGTTGTGTGCGGCCTTGCTGGTCGTATTGCGCATCCGTCTGCCGCTGCACCGCCGCGCTTTGCATAGCTACGTGGCGAGTGGTACCAGCATGTGGGGTACGATGGTATTGGCCTACTGGTCTTCGCAATATGTCAGTTCCGGCATGATCTCGGTGTTGTTCGGCCTGTCGCCACTGATTACCAGTCTGGGTGCCATGCTATGGCTCAAGGAAGAATCGATGACCTCGAATAAACTGGCGGGCATGCTGATGGGGCTAGTGGGGCTGGTGCTGGTGTTCAGGGGCGGGCTGAATTTAGGCGATGGCGCGGGACTGGGTGTGTTCGCGCTGTTCATGGCGGTGGTGTTCCAGTCGTTGGGGCTGGTTTGGATCAAGAAGGTGGGGGATGACAGTCCGCCGCTGGCGACGACTTTCGGCGCGCTGGCTGTTGCTTTGCCGCTGTTCAGTGCGGCATGGTGGCTGGCGGACGGACAATTGCCGACAGCGATGCCGGATCGCGCGCTGGAGGCAATCGTCTATCTGGGTGTGGTCGGCTCTGTGCTGGGTTTCATGCTGTATTTCTACATGATCAAGCACATGGACACCGGGCGTATCGCGCTGATTACGCTGGTTACGCCAGTGCTGGCCTTGCTGCTGGGACATGGTCTGAACGACGAAGCGGTGTTGCCGCAAGTCTGGTTTGGCACGGCATTCATCCTGCTGGGGCTGGGGCTGCACCGCTGGGGTTGGCGGGTGGTACGTTGAAGTGTGGCGCAGCAGATTGAAGCCTGCCGCGCTGGCTATTCGGTTTGTACTGATTTGATGATGCCGTGCCCGGCATCGGGCATTGTGTCATCGACGTTGTTCAGGCTTTGGGTTAAGTCTGGCCTTGTCGTATCGCCACCTCCAGCCAGAAAATAGTGCCATGAGGAACGGACAAATTTTGCATCGTAATTTTCATATCGTGCCAATGATTCGCTTGTTTATCTTTCTCTTGCTGCTAATATGACTATGCTGAATCTTTACTCGGTGATCTGTCATGCAGAAGCGGATCATCAGCCTTACCGATTTCAAAATCTCCGTCATTGGATAGTTGTTGGAAGCATGTGGGGAAGCCAGTATTATTATGGTATGCAAGCTGCCGTACCCGGCAGGAGAATTTTCTGATGATCAAGGAAGTCTGAACCGTTGATTGCCGCAGATCATTCTCCATGTTATTTTTTATACGTATTTTAGGAGCTGTTGATGGGATTGGGACACTGGGTCATGGATCACTTCTGGTTTGCTGCGATCGCAAGTGTGTTCGCAATGTTTGCCGCACACGTGGCGATTGGCAGACTGCTCAGAACTGTGAAGAGTTCAACCAAATAACCGGGATGACGGAGGCAGACTTCAATATTTGTTAAAGCAAAGTGTATCTGAATAAAATTGTTTGCAGTGAGTCACATTTGATTAATAACTGGGAGAAATCATCATGGGAAGTAAAGATAAGAAGAAAGAATCAAAGGGCAAGAAACCACAACCCAAGCCGGTGCCTGCAGCGAAATAGTCTACCGTGAATAGGGCTAACGGGGGCAGTATTGAAATAGTCTGTGAAGAGTAGCCGGAAACAAAGTCGAACTTCAGTCTGATCCCGTTAAATATTAGGAAAACTCAGCGGACAATGCGCCGCATGAAGATTCTTGTGTTGCAATGGGCTCCGTCCTTTGCCATCGTTCAGGGCAGGCTTTTTACACCTAACATTAATGGCGCAATAACTTCATCAGGAAGCTGACTGAAATGACTGGAATTCAAAGATGCTTTGTCGCATTGGCTGCATTGATCCTGATAGGCTGTGGCCCGAAGGAAGATCAGTTTGTGGATGTCAAGGCGGCGGCTGAGAGACAGGCTGGCGGCGAGTTGTTGTTGGATATTCGTGAGGTCGATGTATATCAGGAATCTCATATACCGAACAGCACGAATATACCGTTTGGACGCCTTAAGTTGCGCATGGCGGAATTAGATCCATACAAGGATAAAGCCATTATGGTGATTGATCATTCCGGGTTGCGTGCTCCTCGTGCATGGGATCAACTAAAAAAGGCCGGATTCTCTCAAGTGTTGGTCGTGAAAGGTGGGATGGTCGAATGGCAGGCTGCCGGACTGCCTATTGAAAAACTGGATATGCAACTGCAATCCCAGTGATCTTTTCTGATGCTTCAAAGACTTAAATTTTCCTAAACCATGCGTGACAGGTTGCGCCGTGCTCTATGCTTAGTCACTCCAGATATCGAGTGTTTCCGCTGTTAGATTTACCATGTTGATGGCCCGTATAATGACCAATCCAGCTAATTAAATTTTGGTATATTCGATGTAGGAAATACGCCAACCCTTTACGTATTTCATATTGGTTGAGGCTTAAAATGGCTATTCTTAATTCTTTCTGTTCTAATATTATCCGCGAAAAAATTGGTGCTGTACTTAACGTTTCCGTGAAAAAAGGCGCTGACCAATTCGTGAATTTTCGCTAAGCGAAGATCCAACAGCCCTGTAGCGGCCAATATTTAGTAGACGCCATGTTGGCCAGTGCAACTACTACGCTCAGAAAGTTTATTTTTCAGGTCTTATCATGAATTCCATACAAGTGGCGATCACCGCCGAAATATTTGCCGCTTTGGAAGCAAATACGCTCGAACTACCCACCCTGCCTGATTTGGCTATCAAGATTCGCAATGCCGTAGACGATCCGAATGTTTCGGCGAGTCAATTTGTGAATCTGCTCTCTGCCGAACCGGTTATTTCCATGCACATTATCAAGTCGGCCAATAGCGCCGCCTTGTCAAATGGTCAGCCTGTACACAATTTGCAAAGTGCTATTTCCCGCATCGGTTACCAAATGCTGCGCAGTATCGTGTTGAGCATGACCATGACGCATTTGTTTCAAGCACGCAGTCCGCTTATTAACATGCAGATGAAAAGGCTCTGGCAGCACAGCCGGGAAGTCGCCGCCGTCAGTTATGTGCTTGCGCAGCAGCAGAAACACCTTCGGCCGGATCAAGCGATGCTGGCAGGATTGATTCATGATATTGGCGCACTGCCATTGTATCGCTACGCAGAGCGTTATCACGAACAACTCGACAAGGAGATGCTGGACGAACTGGTCGTGAAATTCTCTGCCCCTATAGGCACGAGACTGCTAAAAAGCTGGGGGTTCCCGGAAGATATGATTAATATCATTGACGAGCGCGAAGACCTGCAACGTATGCGTCATTCAGGACTTTCCGATTATGCCGATGTCGTCATTGTTGCCAATCTGCAAATACAAGGGAAAGACAAATTAGTCGATTGGGAAAATATAGCCGCAGCCGCCAAGTTAGGCTATACCCCGGATGAATGTCAGAATTTCATGACTCACTATGCCGATCAACTTGCTCAAATTCAGGACGTGCTGGGAATCAATGCCGTCGAAGTCTCCAAAAAAAATCAGCCTGCCCCGATACAAAATACTCCGCAACCCGAATTAATACAGGCACCTCAGCAAATCCAATCAAAACAGGGATTCTTCGCCCGACTTTTCAATTCATTCAAGTAACTTCGGGCCACTGATTACGAAATTTAATTATTGATTTGCCACCTTTATCCGTGCATCCTGTGGCCTATTCGACGCATGAATACTGTTTTTTGCGATAAGGAAACTTACTATGACTGAGACCGCTCACCATAAGGTTTTTGTGCCCTATTTGCACGAGGAAGGACAAAAGGGGACGCGTGTTTGTTTCATTCGTCACGGCGAAACAGACTGGAATGTGGTGAAGCGCATTCAGGGGCAAACAGATATTTCGCTTAACGTGACGGGAAGGAATCAGGCGCTTGCGATGGCTTTTAATGCCGCTCATCACGAGTTCAGTGCCATTTATAGCAGCGATCTGATGCGCACGGCCGAAACCGCTAGAATGCTGGCGGAACGGCGCGGACTGGAAGTTCGGGCATTGCCGTCGTTGCGTGAACGTCATTACGGTATCTTTCAGGGCATTACTGCGGCGGAGGGTTTGCAACGTTATCCCGATGCGCATGCCTGCTACATGGCACGCGATTTGAACTATGATTTCGAAACGGGCGAAAGCATGCTTGATTTCGAGGCGCGGGTAAGAAGTGCGGTCGATCATCTGGTTCGCCATCATGGCGGGGAGACCATTGTGGCGGTCACCCACGCCGGTGTGCTCGACATTATTTATCGCACGGCCACAGGTCGTCCGCTACACACGCCTCGCGATTTCGTCATTCCCAATTGTGCGCTCAACTGGTTCCGTTTCGATGGGCAGGGCTGGCATCTGGAAGCTTGGGACGATCATCATCACCTAAGCAAGGTATTGCTGGAATCAGCCGAATGACGAACGCCGGACGTTGTCTGGTTTTACTGCGTCACGGCTATAGTGAATGGAATCAGACTCGTCGTTTTACTGGGTGGACCGATGTTCCGCTGAACGATCAGGGATGGGCGCAGACCGCAGCGGCGGGACGGTCGATGGGCAGTCATGGGATTGGCTTTGACGAAGTACATACTTCGCTGTTGAAGCGAACATATCAGATGACCGATAAATTGCTGGAGGCGGCCGGCCATTCCGACATACCCCGCTACTCAAACTGGCGGCTGAATGAACGTCACTATGGGCAATTGCAGGGAATGTCGAAAGACGAAATTTTTGCTATCTGGGGTGAGCAGGCCGCGCATGGCTGGTGGCGAGGTTATTTTCAGGCTCCGCCCCCGCTGGGTTTGGATGATCCGCGCCATCCCCGCTTCGATCCGCTTTATGCAGAATTGGATCCGGTTACGCTGCCATGCAGCGAAAGTCTGTACGATTGCCAGCAGCGAGTTTTGCCCTACTGGCAGCAAGTGCTGGTACCGCGACTCATTCAGAACCGTCATTTGCTGGTGATCAGCCACGGCAACACGCTGCGTAGTCTTATCATGCATATAGATAAAATTTCTGCCAAGGCGATCGAAAAGGTGGAAGTCCCTTCTGGTGTGCCGCTGATCTATCGTTTCAATGATGTATTTAAAGTGAGTGAGCGGGTTTGGTTGAGGTAATCGTGTGCTGGATGAAATTGCAATATGTTATTGAATTAGTTCGTGACTTTCGTGTTTTTTGTGGGTAAGTGCTTTGTCTGGGTTGAATGAGCTTAGTTGCAACATACAAATGAAACAGTGGTACTTCATAGTTGAATCCGGGATATAAACACCATGCTTGATTTCACCGAATACACCAAGATATTTATCAGCCTGTTCGCGATCCTTGATCCGATCGGGATTATTCCGATCATTATCATGTTCACAGCAGAGATGACCGCATCCAAACGCGCCCATGTTGGTCGGCTGGCATCGCTGACAGTGTGCGCCATCTTGTTGGTGGCTTTGCTGATCGGGCAGCCGCTGCTGGCGTTTTTCGGTATCAGTATTAATTCGTTCCGCGTGGCGGGTGGCATCTTGCTGCTGTTGATGGCGATCAAAATGTTGCTGGGGAATTTTTATGAATCCACTTCGAGTAAGGATGATTCGGTTGATGGCGAAGCAGTGTCGGCGAATGCGATAGTGCCTTTGTCCACGCCGTTGCTGGCCGGGCCGGGTTCAATCAGTGCGGTGATTGTGGAGGCGCACAAGGCGAGCGGCATACAACATTATCTGATTATGAGCCTGGAAATTATCCTGCTCAGCATCGCGGTTTGGGTGACTTTTCTGATTGCGCCGTGGGTAGCGCAGCGGATGGGAAAGATCGGCATCAATGTGTTTACCCGTCTGATGGGGTTGATTCTGGCCGCGATCTCGGTGGAATTTATTGCTAACGGCATGCGGGGGTTGTTTCCGGTGCTGGGATGAGTAATCCGGGTTTGAGGATGTTTGAAGTGAGCGCGATGAATCATGATTTTTTGAAAAGTATGGATGGTACCTTCCACGGCATATTGCAATGGGTCGATTTGGATAAACTGTGGGGCAGGGTGCGGGAAGATGGGGAAGGCTGGTATGTCAGTCTGGTTGGTACTGAACCCGTGCAGAAAACGCTGACTGTCGCGGAATTGGAGACCTTTATCATTGAGGTGGATAGCCTGTTACGGCGAGATCACCAATACCATTATTGCGGCATTGTGTATGTGGATGATCCGGCGCTACCTTCATTGATTAAAATTTACGATCCGAATAATGTCGGTAATTCATGCGGTTGCAGCGGGGTACGTACACTGCCGCGTTGGGTATTGAGCAAAATGCCGCCGGTGTTGATTGAGGACCATGCCCCCTTGCCGGGCAATCGACGGCACTGGTGGCAGAAAATGTTTGGGTAAGTGTCGGTTGAATTATGCCGCGTCCTTTCAGTATCTTCACGCCTTGATTGATCTTTCCCTGATAAAATGCTGTACAGGTTAACGTAGCCCCCATCTTTAATATCAAGCGCCGGTATCAGGTTACGGGGGTAGCTTATAAGCCAAACGTTGGAATAGGTGTCTGGCTTTGCGGTAATTGAGCTGTAAAGCACCCTTGTAACCGACCATGACAAATACCTGGAGAATTCGCAGTGCAATCCCCCAAAAAATCCGCTGAAGACTATGACGTGTCCGATGAGAGGCTGGTAAGTTTCGCTTCTTCCATCGAAATACCCGCCAGTCCGCGTGTGATTATCGAAATGATTGAAGCGCAAAATCAGCCTGATCCCGATCCGCGCGTGATTGCCAGGCTGGCCGAGAAAGATCCGGCTTTGACGGCGGCGCTGCTTAAAACGGTCAATGCGCCCTTTTTTGGCTTGCGCAGCCGGATTCTTTCCGTGCAACAGGCGGTTTCATTTCTGGGGATGCGCAATGTCATCAATATTGTGACGGCTATTGCGTTGAAGAAATCCGGTGATGATGTTTACAGTCAGGGTGTGAACTGTTTCTGGGAACGTGCGACGATTACCGCCGTATTTGCGGCTGAACTCGCAAACAGGATTGTGGGTTTGGCGCGCGATGAGGTGTATATCCACGTGCTGTTCCGTGATGCAGCCATTCCATTAATGATTGCGCAACGGGTTAAAAATGGCGAATTGAGCAAAAAAGTATTGCTTGATAAAGCCCTGTATATGGAATGGGTCGAGATAGAGCAGCAGAACATGGATCACGCAATACTCGGCTATCACTTTACAAAGAAGTGGTTATTGCCGGAGCGAACTCAGCAATCTGTGCGTTTACACCTCAATATTGAGATGTTTTTGGGGGGCGAACAGAAAGAGGAGGTTGCTAAATGGGTATCCTTGCAAATTGCTATCGGCTATCTGGCCGAACACATCATGCGCGTTTATTACGGCCTGCCGCATGATCCAGTATGGGAAGAGACGCAAATTGATGCTTTCCTGCGCTTTGTGAATATTGATCATGCAGAGTTCGAGAAGATTGTTATCGAAATTCTTGAAGAGACGAAAAATAATCCTGTAAAAGAGTAATTCTGCAAGCTGGGGAATATTTGCTGGTGAACGGTGACGGGGCTATCAAATATTCGCGAATAGCAGAAAATCAATGCCAAAGGATACTAAAAATCCTGTTCCCCATGCGAGACCTTCCTTGAGTGCATTACTAATGCTTTGCCTTGGTTCGCGTGTAATCAGGATTCCTGTCATCAGGATGAGCACGCCGATCAATAGTGTTGTGAATGCGGCCAGAATATAGTTCATTGAAATTACCCCTTCGTCTTTATTGGATGGTTGCCTGAATGTGAAGGTCACTGTGTGTGGCGGGGCGAGTTTAGTGGGCCGATATTTCATTCATGTGACGAGCTGGTTTGAAAATCCATTTTTCCCCGGAGCTGTATTTGCCTGTCGGCGTGAGTGGCGACCTGTTAAAATGCACTACTTTTTCGTCTATCAATAATTAATCATGCAACATATTTCTGAATCAATGACCCCCGTAGAGCGTCGTGCCAGTTTTGGCCTTGCGGGCATTTATGGCCTGCGCATGTTGGGTCTGTTCGTAATTCTGCCAATCTTTGCGCTTTATGCGGGACACCTTCCCGGTGGTGAGAGCCATTTGTTGATGGGAATTGCGCTGGGGGCTTATGGCTTGACGCAGGCTGTGCTGCAAATTCCGGCTGGCTGGATGTCGGATCGTTACGGTCGCAAGCCGATTATTTACGGGGGGCTGTTGTTATTTGCACTGGGTAGTTTTGTAGCCGCCTTCGCCGATAATATTTACTTGGTTATTGCAGGTCGTGCTATTCAGGGGGCGGGAGCAATCAATGCGGCCGTGATGGCGTTGGCTGCTGATCTGACTCGTGAGGAGCATCGTACTAAGGCCATGGCGATGATAGGCATGACCATAGGCATTACTTTTTCGGTATCGTTGATTTTGTCGCCTTTATTGAATGGAGTGTTGGGTGTGCCGGGGATTTTTGCGATGACCGGCGTGCTGGCGTTGCTGGCAATGGGGATCGTGCGTTTCGTGATACCTGATCCGGCAATTACCCGATTTCACAGCGATACCGAGGCTAGTGGTAGCAAGTTTGCCGAAGTATTGCGCAACAAGGATTTGCTGCGTCTGGACTTTGGTATCTTTTCGCTGCATGCAATTTTAATGTCCGTATTTATGCAGGTGCCGTTTGTGCTTCAACGTAACGGGCTTGATGTATCTCAGCATTGGAAAATTTATCTTCCGGTGATGCTGGTCGCGTTTATGCTGATGGTGCCGCCAATTATCATTGCCGAGAAAAAAGCAAAGATGAAACAGGTTTTTGTTGGCGCGGTGGGTTTGGCGATGTGTGCGCAATTATTGCTCATGGTTATGCAGAATAGTTTGTGGGGCGTGGCGGCGGCATTGCTGGTATTTTTTACCGCATTTAATGTGTTGGAAGCGACTCTGCCCTCGATGATCAGCAAGATTTCGCCGCTGGCAGCCAAAGGTACGGCCATGGGTGTGTATAGCAGTGTGCAATTCCTTGGTGCGTTTTTTGGTGCAGCCATGGGCGGCGCGTTGATGCAATTCGTTGGCGGGAATGCTGTGTTTATATTCAGTGTTGTGCTGTTGTTTATATGGTTGATTGTTGCTTCGGGCATGAAGCCGTTAGCAGTGGTGCGAACCAAGATGTATCACCTGGGCGAATTAAGCAGTGCGCAGGGCACGCAATTGCAGCAGCAATTGTCCCAACTTCAGGGGGTGCGTGAAGTGATGGTGGTTGCGGCTGAAGGTATGGCTTGCCTTAAGGTGGATATGACGGGTTTTGATGAGGATGCAGTTGAGTTGCTGGTGTTACAGGCGGGGGGCTCTCACTCGTAAGTCTGAATTAGAACATTCGGTAAAAGTGCGATAGTTATCAACTATCGGCTTTCTTTCCCTTGATTTTTTCTGACAATCTCCTTGATTTGCTCTCGATTTTCTAGAGGGATTTCGTTGAATGCCTTGTACTTGTTGCGTGCAGCTTGTCGTTGCTCTGGCGTGAGTGCAGCCCAAGTCGCGAGTCGATTCTGAAAGCGTTGTTTTTCTTCCGGACTTAAGTCGGGGTAATGTCGGGCTAATGGCAGCAGGTTTTTCTGTTGTGCTTCCGGCAGATTATCCCATTGTGCGCGTAGCGGAGCTAATGCCGATTGTTCAGTGGGAGTAAGTGACTGCCATGTGTCGGGAGCGGCGATGGTCGGGGTGATATGGAGCGAGCAGCAGAGAAATAGAAAGGCAGTCTGTATTTTCATATGCTTATTTATCCAGAAAAACTTCGATGGGTAAATCGCCAGTCAGAATCTCTATATCAAGATGGCTACTCTGGTGCTGGTGCGATTGCTGCCAATATCCGGTAATACCAATGATAATGGCTCCGATCAGAATGGTGATGGCTACCCATTGTTGTATGGAGTGTGGGAAAATATTCAGCGCACGGTGCCCTATCGTATTTAAAGATAAAATGGATACGTGCTTATGTTGTCGCTGCAATGCGCAGGCTCTAGCCTGCTGCAATGAGGCGATAATAGTTTCATCGAGTTGCTCGGTGCTGTATGACAGCAGTTCGGCAATCTGTTTGTGATTGATGTCCTGATTAATTTTTTTCATGTTAAGTTCACCCCTCTTGCCTTGAGAGTCGCAGCCAAAGCATGGTTTGCCCTCGAACAGTGGGTTTTTACGCTGCCTTCGGTGCAACCCATTGCCAGAGCCGTTTCGGCTGTGTCCATCCCCTCCCAGTAACGCAGCAGAAAGGCTTCGCGTTGACGCAATGGCAACTTGCCCAATGCCTGTTCAATCAGGGCTAGTATTTGTTTTTGCTGTAAATCTTCATGCGGGGAGGTGGGCGTACTCTGGTTGTCATCGTCTACCAGCATATCCAGAGGATCAAATTCTTCTTCTGCCCCTTTGGGTTGCAAGGCTGACAGCAGTGTAGTCCAGCTATTCCGAACCTTTTGGCGACGAAAATAATCACGTATCGTGTTTTGAAGAATGCGCTGAAATAATGGCGGTAGTTCTTCGGCGGGTTTATCGCCATATTTTTCTGTCAGCTTGATCATTGCATCTTGAACGACATCCAGTGCAGTGTGGCTATCCTGCATTGCAAACAGGGCATGTTTATATGCACGACGCTCAATGAGGCTGAGAAATTGGCTTAATTCAGCTTGTGTTGCCAGTTTTTGCTCCTTGCAGATGACCGGATGGTAGCAAATTATGAGGCGTTCTGTCATTATTCTTAAGGGTATGCAAGCAAATAGTTGACCAAAATGCCGCCAGCCTTTATCTTACGCAGTTCTTTTTGTTTTAATCATAAAGGTGTTTGTCATGGAAATGACCGGTGCGGAAATAACCATCCGTTGTTTACAGGAGGAGGGTGTTGAATATGTTTTCGGCTACCCGGGCGGAGCGGTGTTGTTTATTTATGACGCACTTTTTCAGCAAGATAAGGTAAAGCATGTTCTGGTACGCCATGAGCAGGCCGCATTGCATGCGGCGGACGGCTATGCCCGTTCATCTGATAAGGTCGGTGTGGCTCTTGTTACATCAGGCCCAGGGTTGACCAATGCGGTGACCGGCATTGCGACCGCTTATCTTGATTCTATTCCTATGGTCGTCATCAGCGGGCAGGTTCCGACCTATGCGATTGGTGAAGACGCCTTTCAGGAAGTCGATGCGGTTGGCATTACTCGCCCCTGTGTTAAACATAACTTTCTCGTCAAGGACGTGAAAGATATTGCGTCAACGATCAAGAAAGCGTTTTATCTGGCTAAAACGGGTCGTCCCGGCCCTGTGCTGGTAGACATTCCCAAAGACGTATCCAGTCATAAAACCGAATTTGTCTATCCGAGTAATGTGCATATCCGTTCCTATCATCCGCAGGGTAAGGGTGATAGCACGCAGATCAGACATGCCGCACAAATGTTGCTGGAAGCCAAACGGCCTATGGTTTATGCGGGCGGCGGTGTGGTGTTGTCGGAATCGGCCAGTCAGTTGACTGAATTGGTTCGCTTGCTGGGTTCGCCGTGTACCAACACCCTGATGGGATTGGGTGGATTCCCGGCCAATGATAATCAGTTTGTCGGTATGTTGGGGATGCACGGCACCTATGAAGCCAATATGGCCATGCAACATTGCGATGTGCTGGTGGCTATCGGTGCGCGTTTTGATGATCGCGTGATCGGCAATGTGGAGCACTTTGCACAGGTGCCCCGTAAAATTATCCATATCGATATTGATCCATCCTCGATTGCCAAGCGTGTCAAGGTAGACCTGCCGATCGTGGGTGACTTGAAGCTGGTTCTAGTTGAGTTACTCGATGTGTTGCGCAGCAGTAAGCGCAGGCCGGATGCCGCCGATATGGAAGCATGGTGGAAGCAGATCAATGAGTGGCGCGAATATGGTGGTGGCTTGCGCTACAAGAATTCCAGCGAAATCATCAAGCCGCAATATGTGATTGAGACTTTGCATAAGGTGACTGGCGGTGAGGCTTTTGTTACTTCCGATGTAGGGCAGCATCAAATGTTTGCCGCGCAATATTACAAGTTTAATCTTCCGCGTCGCTGGATTAATTCCGGCGGGTTGGGCACCATGGGTTTTGGCTTGCCGGCGGCGATGGGTGTGCAGCTTAAGCATCCCGGCGAAACCGTGGCCTGTGTGACTGGCGAGGGCAGTATCCAAATGAATATTCAGGAATTGTCCACCTGTAAACAGTACCGTTTGCCGATCAAGGTGTTATCCCTGAATAATCGTTATCTGGGAATGGTGCGGCAGTGGCAGGAATTCTTTCATGGAAATCGTTTTTCGGAATCCTATATGGATGCCTTGCCAGATTTTGTGAAGCTGGCTGAAGCCTATGGGCATATCGGTATGCGTATCGATAATCCTGCCGATGTTGAACCAGCGATACGCGAGGCGTTTGCTCGCAAGGATGATCTGGTATTCATGGACTTCCGTACCGATCCGACCGAAAACGTGTTCCCCATGGTTCCTGGGGGTAAAGGTTTATCTGAAGTTGTTCTGTCGGAGGACTTATAATGCGCCATATCATTTCATTGCTGATGGAAAACGAAGCGGGTGCATTGTCACGTGTTTCGGGGCTATTCTCTGCGCGAGGTTATAATATCGAATCGTTGACGGTTGCTCCGACCGAAGACCATACGATGTCGCGGATGACGATCGTGACCCGTGGTTCGGATGCCATCATCGAGCAAATTAACAAGCAGTTAAATAAATTGGTTGATGTTGTATCCGTGGTTGACTTGAGTGAAGGCGAGCATATCGAACGCGAATTGATGCTGGTCAAGTTGCGTGCTGAGGGAAGTGATCGCGATGAACTCAAGCGTATGACGGATATTTTCCGCGGGCGTATTTTGGATGTGACGGATCAGACCTACACCATCGAATTGACCGGGAGTGGTGTAAAGCTGGATAGCTTCCTGGCAGCTATTGATCACAGTTTGATTCTGGAGACAGTGCGTACCGGTGCTTCAGGCATCGGACGCGGCAACAGGATTTTAAGTTTATAGCCTTTGTTTGAACGGGTGAAGGTTGTCAGATATTCTGAAATCTGTAAGTCGGAGTAAGTCCGACCTGTAGTTATTTTTTTATTTTTATTTTGAAGAGGGCAACATGAAAGTTTTTTACGACAAAGATGCAGATTTATCACTGGTTAAGGGCAAGCAAGTTACTATCGTCGGTTACGGTTCACAAGGTCATGCCCATGCGCAGAATCTCAAGGAGTCAGGTGTTAATGTGACCGTTGGCTTGCGTAAAGGTGGTGCATCATGGGCCAAGGCAGTTGCTGCCGGTCATAATGTCGCCGAGATTGCTGACGCGGTTAAGGGCGCTGATGTGGTGATGTTGCTGTTGCCTGACGAAACCATGCCACAAATCTATCACGCCGATGTTGAGAAAAATCTGAAGGCTGGTGCTGCATTGGCATTTGCGCACGGATTTAATGTTCACTACAACCAGATCGTTCCACCCGCCAATGTGGACGTAATCATGATTGCGCCTAAAGGCCCTGGTCACACAGTTCGTTCCGAATACCTCAAGGGTGGTGGCGTACCGACATTGATCGCGGTTTATCAGGATAATACCGGTAAGGCACGCGACATCGCATTGTCCTATGCGGCTGCTAATGGTGGTACCAAAGGTGGCGTGATTGAAACCAATTTCCGTGAAGAAACAGAAACAGACTTGTTCGGCGAACAGGCTGTGTTGTGCGGCGGTGCGGTTGAGCTGGTCAAGGCCGGTTTTGAAACATTGACCGAAGCGGGTTATGCACCAGAAATGGCCTACTTTGAGTGCTTGCATGAGCTGAAACTGATTGTTGATCTGATGTACGAAGGTGGCATTGCCAACATGAACTACTCAATCTCCAACAACGCAGAATACGGAGAGTATGTAACAGGTCATCGCGTGATTGCGGATCAGGCGCGTGCAGCGATGAAAGAATGTTTGGCGAATATTCAAAATGGTTCTTACGCTAAGCAGTTCATTCTGGAAGGTCGTACCAACTATCCTGAAATGACAGCTCGTCGTCGTTTGAATGCTGAGCATCCGATTGAGCAGGTAGGTGGTCAGTTGCGTGCGATGATGCCCTGGATTGGCAAGAACAAGCTGGTCGATCAATCCAAAAACTAATCAGGATTTGAGAAGCGGGGATGTTAAATCATTCCCGCTTTGCTTTCGATATCCTTTCTGCACTAATCCTCATTTGGCTCCTATGACTCACTATCCTCATCCCATCATCGCACGTGAAGGTTGGCCATTTCTGGCAGGTATTCTCGTCATCGCATTTTTAACTTCTACGTTTATTGGCGGCTTTGTAGCCTTCCTGGTGTGGATTGTTGCTTTGTTTGTGCTGCAATTTTTTCGTGACCCGGCTCGTGTAGTGCCGCAGGACGTGGGAGCCGTGTTGTCACCTGCTGACGGGCGTGTCATCAAGGTTGAGCGTACACAGGACGTTTATGGGCAGCGTGACGCTATTCTGGTCAGCGTGTTCATGAATGTATTTAATGTGCATTCCAATCGTAGTCCGGTAGACGGCAAGATTGAGAAGGTGCAATATTTCCCCGGTAAATTTGTTAATGCTGATTTGGATAAGGCATCAACAGAAAATGAACGCAACGCCATCGTGTTGACCACTCCCGATAATCAAACGGTAACCTTTGTTCAGGTGGCCGGACTGATTGCAAGACGTATCCTGTGTTATGTCAAGGCGGGCGATGCTCTTACACGCGGGCAGCGTTATGGTTTTATTCGTTTTGGTTCGCGCGTCGATGTGTATTTGCCGCTGGACGCCAATGTCAAGGTAAGTATCGGCGACAAGGTCAGTGCGACGACCACTATTCTTGCTATTTTGGCTAACAACGGTTAATTGTCAACATGGATGATTTCAATACCCGCAAGCCGATGAATCTTCGTCGTAGAGGAATTTATCTGTTGCCGAACCTGTTTACTACAGGTGCATTGTTTGCGGGTTTTTATGCCATAGTACAGGCAATGAATGGTCGATACGAGCATGCGGCAGTGGCGATTTTTATCGCAATGGTGCTTGATGGTCTGGATGGCAGAGTGGCACGTATGACGCATACTCAGAGTGAGTTTGGTGCCGAATACGACAGCCTGTCCGATATGGTTTCATTTGGTGTTGCCCCCTCATTGGTTATTTACGAATGGGCGCTTAAGGGCATGGGTAAATGGGGTTGGTTTGCCGCGTTTATTTATTGTGTGGCTACTGCTCTGCGTTTGGCGCGATTTAATACTAATATCGAAGTAGTCGATAAAAATTATTTTCAGGGATTGCCGAGCCCTGCGGCAGCAGCGTTAGTTGCCGGTTTTGTCTGGGTGATGCTGGACTATGGTCATTCGGGTGAGTCTGTACGTTGGTATGCGGCTGCGCTGACGGTATTTGCCGGGTTGAGCATGGTAAGTAATATCCCTTTTTATAGTTTCAAGGGCTTCAATATGCGCAAGAGTGTGCCGTTTCTGGTGATATTTCTTGCTGCATTATTCTTTATTCTGATTTCAAGCTACCCGCCCGGTGTGTTGTTCGGTTTGTTTATGTGTTATGCCTTGTCAGGCTTTGTGTTGTGGTTCATGAGGCGACGCAATAAACAATAGATCATTGCGTGAGATGTTTCTTGAATTCAGAGCATGCCATTCGTTTCATGCTGCATTCTTCAGCTTACTTGCAGCCGCGTTGTTGTGCAGTATGCGCTAAATATTTTTATTTCCGCAATCAGGTGGTTGGTGCACACCTGATCCATTCCTCTGGAGTACAGTATGCCTGATAAATTAATTATTTTTGATACCACCTTGCGTGATGGTGAACAGAGTCCCGGTGCCGCGATGACTAGGGAGAAGAAAATACGCATTGCGCGTCAACTGGAAAAATTGGGTGTGGATGTAATCGAGGCTGGCTTCGCGGCAGCGAGTCCGGGGGATTTTGCGGCGGTGAGAGCCGTGGCTGAGACAGTTAGGGAATCAACGATCTGTTCATTGGCACGTGCCAGCGAGAATGATGTCCGCAGGGCAGGCGAGGCGATTACGCCAGCCAAATCTGGGCGCATTCATACTTTTATTGCGACCAGTCCTATCCATATGATGCACAAGCTGCGCATGAGTGAAGATCAGGTAGTTGAGCGTGCCGTGAAAGCGGTGCAGTGGGCGCTTGAATATACCGATGATGTCGAGTTTTCCGCTGAAGATGCGGTGCGATCGGATATGGATTTTCTGGTTCGGGTGTTTGACGAGGTGATCAAGGCGGGTGCAAAAACCCTGAATGTGCCTGACACGGTCGGCTATTCCATTCCTTCGGCCTGGGGAGAACGCATCAGGCAATTGATAGCACGAGTACCCGATTCCGACAAGGTAATCTGGTCTACGCATTGTCACAACGATCTGGGCTTGGCTGTGGCAAATTCGCTTTCGGCGGTATTGAACGGTGCGCGTCAGGTTGAATGTACTATCAATGGACTGGGAGAGCGTGCAGGTAATGCTTCGTTGGAAGAGATTGTAATGGCCGTGCGTACACGTCGTGATGTGTTCAATCTTGATACGCGCATTGACACCACGCAAATCGTACCTACTTCTAAACTGGTTTCCAGCATTACCGGTTATCCCGTGCAGCCAAATAAGGCGATAGTTGGCGCTAATGCGTTTGCGCATGAGTCGGGCATACATCAGGACGGTGTGCTTAAACATCGTGAGACCTATGAAATCATGCGTGCCGAAGACGTGGGCTGGAATACCAATAAGTTGACGCTGGGTAAGTTGTCTGGTCGCAATGCGCTGCGTCAGCGTTTCGATGCTCTGAATATTGTATTTGCCACGGAAGAGGCATTTAATGCGGCATTTCAGCGATTCAAGGAATTGGCTGATCGTAAGAATGAAATCTTTGATGAGGACTTGCAGGCACTGGTCAGTGATGAAACCATTACGGAAGTTGATGAGCATTATCGCCTTATCTCCTTACGCGCGCATTGTGAAACCGGCAGGATGCCGGTTGCGAAAGTGGTGATAGCTATGGGAGATGATCAACAGGAAGCCGAGATGCAGGGCGGTGGGCCGGTGGATGCGACCTTCAAGGCGATAGAGAAGATTGTGCAAAGCGGCACCGAATTGCAGCTGTATTCCGTAAACAACATCACCAGTGGTACCGATGCGCAGGGCGAGGTAACGGTGCGTCTGGCTAAAGGTGGTCGAATTGTAAATGGACAAGGTGCGGATACCGATATTGTGGTCGCCTCCGCAAAATCTTATCTCAATGCATTGAATAAGTTGCATGACAACATGGAACGCGCTCACCCGCAGGTTTGAACTTATATGTATTTGGCTGTCTGAACGGTGCATTTAATAGTGCGCCGTTTTTTATTTATACGAGGTTTGTTATGAAAAAATTGTTATCGGGTTTTATAGTCTTTTTTGCTTTATTGGGTTCCACTAGTGCTTGGGCATGCACCCTGTCTCCTAATACCAATTGTGTAGGCGCATCGTTGTCCGGAAAGAAAATGGATAATCTGGATATGCATGGAATCACGTTAAGTAGTGCGGATATGACTCAGGCGGATGCGAGCAAGTCAAATTTCACTCGTGCCAATTTTATGAATGCTAATCTGACGAAAGCAAACTTGACGGGGGCAGATCTGAGTTATGCCATGTTGTATTTTGCGAATTTGACAGGCGCTAACTTGACCGGAACCAAGTTTAGTAACGCGGGGATCAAGGGTGTAAGTTTTAACGAAGCCAATCTGACCGATGCTGATTTTAGTGGCGCTAAAGTTGAGCGTGCCAGTTTCGCCAAAGCTATTTTTTGTCGTACACAAATGCCAGATGGTATTGTGAATAATGCCAATTGTCCGGTTGAAAAAGCGGGTGCAAACAATAAAAGCATAAATGCAGATGAGCGAAGTGTTAATGGATGCATTATTGCACCACGTAGTGTTTGTTTGAATGCGGCACTTGCTGAGGCAGATTTGGGTTCGGCCAATTTATCGGGTGCACAGCTTTATATGGCCAATCTGGCACAGGCAAACTTGTTTAAGGCGAATCTTGGCAAGGTAAATTTGACTGAAGCGAATTTAGCTCGTGCCAATCTGACGCGTGCCAATCTGGCGCAGTCAAATTTGACAGATGCGAATCTGAATAGGGCTAATCTACGGGGCGCACAATTACAACGTGCCAATCTGAATGGTGCAATTCTGCTGAATGTGGATTTTACCGATGCGGATTTATCTGGTGCCAACATCGTAGATGCGACACTGACCGGCGCAACTTTCTGTAATACCGTCATGCCAGATGGCAAGGTAAATAACAGTAGTTGTAAGGTTGATTTGATAGTTGAACCAATTAAGGTTGAGGCTGCGGTAGTGGAGCAACCTGTATCTGCTGTGATTCAGGAAACGCAACCAGAAACTAAACCGTCGGCTCCTGCAAAGTCCAGCAAAAAGAAGTTAAAATAATTTCATTTGTACAGTAAAGCAAAAAGGACACGTTATACGTGTCCTTTTTTACTTTCAGAGATGTGGTTCCGGGGTAGATTCAGAGCCGTTAAAAGACTTAATACTTGTTTTTCAGATCAAGTTTGACTCCGGACGGAAGATATATTGAAAATAGTTTATCTGCATTTGCCACCTTTAAAATTTCCGCTACGCGACCTGGTATGCTGATTAGTGTAATAGTCTTTTTGGATTTGCTGCCTTTCTCATTCAACTGTGCCAGCATACCTAACGCGGCACTGTCCAGATACTGGGTGCCGCTTAAATCAACCTCAATTTTTTTAACATCAGGGTCATTTATCAGCACGACAGTTGCATGCTTGAAATCCTGATAAACGCTTGCATCAAAGCGATCCTTGATTGTTATACGGCCAATCTCACCGAATATCTGTCTGTCGATAGTCACTTCAGACTCCTTTTTGATGACATAAATAATGTTGATATGTTGAAACTCTTCATACCTACTTGAATGATAACTGAATAACTCCTGCTTGTAGGGCTTTGCATCCTGATTTTTTGAAGTATTTGTATTTCTTGCGCGTTATAGCAGGCGTGGCATACACTGCAAAAGGATTGAAAAAAGTATGGTAATGTTAATATCAAGTTGTATTGATGATTGAACACTGGTGCTATCCGCATTGGACGGTGAATTAAGGTTTTATGATTTCATCCTTTTCGTATTTTTTCGGTAGTGATTGGATAGTTTGTTCCATCGGAAATGACTGATTGAGGCCATATTCGGTGGCCTTGTCATGGTGCCGGCAGTTTGTTATTGCATGTTAAGCCACTGGCACCTGTTCATTATGTGCTGTTATAAAGTGGTGTCGGTGTTTATTGTATTTATGATGTAGATGCACATTGGGCGTGTACCAATGAATATCTTTTATGCGACAATGCGCGGTCGTAAAACGTAAGCTTTGTGTCAGGTAAGACGCGACATGGTCAGATGATGGAAATTTTTAGGACGGTAAGTTTTTTGGATAATTTCAAGCAATTGCTCGCGACCGATATGGTCGCAGTAGATCAGGTTATTCGTAATCGCTTGCATTCCGAAGTGATGCTGGTCAATCAGGTTGGTGAATATATCATCAACAGTGGGGGGAAACGCCTGCGCCCGGCGCTGGTGGTGTTGTCAGCTAAGGCTTTTTCCTATCAAGGTACGTATCACCATGATTTGGCGGCGGTAGTGGAGTTCATCCATACCGCAACTTTGTTACATGATGATGTAGTTGATGAGTCAGACTTGCGCAGAGGCCGCGAGACGGCGAATGCTCTGTTCGGCAATGCGGCGAGTGTATTGGTCGGTGATTTCCTGTATTCGCGAGCATTTCAGATGATGGTCGAGGTTGGTCAAATGCGTGTTATGCAGACGCTGGCAGATGCGACCAATATCATCGCCGAAGGGGAAGTGTTGCAATTGCTCAATTGCAATGATGCCGATGTCGATGCCGATAATTACTTGCGAGTAATCCATTATAAAACTGCGAAACTGTTTGAGGCAGCGATGCGTCTGGGCGCGATTTTGGCGAATGCGTCCGCAGAAGACGAGGAGGCGGTATCCAAGTATGGCATGCATCTGGGAACCGCATTCCAGTTGGTGGATGATGTGCTGGATTATTCCGCCAATGAACAGGAAACAGGAAAGCATCTTGGCGATGACCTAGCCGAAGGGAAGCCGACTTTGCCACTGATTTATGCGATGAAACAGGGCACCCTTGAGCAGGCGGCAGTGGTTCGTGAGGCGATTGAACAGGGAGATGTGAGCAAGTTTCCCGAGGTACTCCAGATTATTCATGCTACCGGTGCACTGGACTATACCCGGCAGCAAGCCATGCGTGAAACCGAATCAGCCTGTTTGGCCATTGCAGGGTTGGCAGATTCTAAATATAAACAATCCTTGCTTGACTTGGCCAGATATTCTTCTGCACGACAATTTTAGCTGGTAATGGAATTCTGATTTTCGGGGTGTAGCTCAGCCTGGTAGAGTGCTACGTTCGGGACGTAGAAGCCGGAGGTTCGAATCCTCTCACCCCGACCATATCAATGGGTCGCATCAATCCAGAAGGAGTTTTAAAGCTATGGCTCGCCTGATACTGTTGTTTGCTATTGTTGCGTTGGTTTACCTTCTGATTAAATCCTATCGCCGTAATTTGCCAGAAAAAGAACAACCTGTTGTCGAAGATATGGTACGTTGCGCACAATGTGGGGTTCATATTCCAGTCGGAGAAAGTATACGTGCAGGGAGTCGCTCATTTTGCTGCGCTGCCCATCGTGATCAATTTAAACAATAAGCATGCATTCATTTGATGCAAGGGAAATCCGTTCCCGCTTCAATTACTTCAATGTTGTGTCTTTATGAAGAAGTTTTTTATTTATCAGTCTGTTGCTGATGCCAGAGAGCGGTTGTCCGGCGGTGTTGCGATAGATGTAAATGAAGGTGTTGTTGATGCCACTCCCGCCGATTTCTGGCGTTCACTGAATTACTTTAATTTATACCGTCTTGTATTGGTAGGATTTATTGTTTTTCTTGCTCTAGCCTTTGATGCGGACTCGTTGTTCGGGGAAGAGAAGGGAAAATTATTCCTGCTGACAGGACTGGCCTATGCCGTCGTCGTAATCCTGACGTTTTTTACCCGTCATTTGCAATGGTTGCAATTTTCCTGGCAACTGGCTGGTTTGGTTTGCACCGATATAGTCGCATTGACTGTGCTGGCTCATGCCAGTGGCGGCATTCAAAGCAGTGTCGGTTTATTGCTGATGGTTTCGCTGGCTGTTGCAGGGATTATCGGTCGTGGCAGGGTAACGTTGTTTTTTGCCGCACTGGCCAGTATTGCCGCCTTGTTAGAGCATGCATTTGCTGTGCTTTATGATGAAGCGCCGATCACGCAGTATATTCAGGTCGGATTGCTGTGTGTAGCCTATTTTGCGGTAGCGGGATTGGCTCACAAGCTGGCTCGTTACGCGATGGATAGTCAGAAGCTGGCGCAACGGCGCGGGCGTGATTTGATCGGAATGGCAGAGGCAAATCGGCTGGTTATGCGCGATATGCAGGACGGCGTTCTGGTGGTAGATGAAGATGACAGAATTGTGCAGATGAACCCCAGCGCGGCCCAATTGTTGCGCAATGATGAAGCCGCAGGTAGTGTGCTGGAAAAGAGTTTTCCTTTGCTGCACAAGCAGTACTTGTTATGGCAGCAGAACGGATTTAAGAGCCGAGAAACTTTGCAGCTGGATGGTGGTTTGCAGGCACGGCTACGTTTTGTCGGCATTGAGGGTGATGTAGGGCAAAATGCAGTAATCTTTCTCGAAGATATGAGACGGATACAGGCAGAAGCGCAGCAAATAAAACTGGCCGCTCTTGGCCGTCTGACGGCCAACATCGCCCATGAAGTGCGCAATCCACTGTCGTCTATCAGCTACGCTACAGAATTGTTGCAGGAAGAGGCGGGGGATGCACGACAGAAACGATTGTTGCAGCTGATTCGTGATAATACGCAGCGTATAAATCAGATTGTGCAGGATGTCATGCAGCTTAACCGGCGTGATCGTGCACAAGTCGAGACTATTGATCTTGCCGTGTTATTGCCCGCGTTTGTAGATGAGTTTGTTCAATCCGAACGGGTGGCAGATAGGGTGTTGGTGTTACAGTTAGGGGCGTTGGAAACCATGATTACGTTTGATCGCGGTCATTTGCGTCAGGTATTGTGGAATTTGTGCAGTAATGCAATGCATTACGGACAGAACATGAGCGGGAGTCTTTTGCTGACGACAGGGGTGGAGCACGGACGGGTAATACTCGATGTGCAGGATGACGGACCGGGAATTCCGGCAGAAAATCAGGGGCGATTGTTTGAACCGTTCTTTACAACTGCCGAAGAAGGAACTGGTCTGGGTTTGTATATCGCCAAGGAATTGTGCGAGGCAAATGGCGCATTGCTGAAGTATTATGAGGATGGAGCAAGACTGGCATCGGGAGCGTGTTTCCGGCTGATTTTTGGAGAAAGGGATAACATCGGGCGTGAGGAAAGAGCATGACTGACAACCATAGGGCCAGAACATCTCGCGATACATTGAAAATGGCTGTGCCTGCGTCGAAGCAAAGGCAGCGTGTGCTGCTGGTGGATGATGAGCCGGATATTCTTGAATTGCTTGAGATGACGCTGTTGAAAATGGGGCTGGACGTGGATAAGGCAAGTAATGTGCGCGAAGCCTTGAAAAGCTTGGCTGCAAACCGTTACGATCTGTGTCTGACCGATATGCGTATGCCGGATGGCGATGGCATGGAGGTGGTGGAGTACATCGGGCGACATGGTTTGGATGTGCCTGTTGCGGTGATTACCGCGCACGGCAACATGGAAAATGCGATTACCGTCCTCAAGGCGGGAGCTTTCGATTATCTTGCCAAACCGCTTTCATTGGAGCAACTTCGTACACTGGTCAAATCTGCATTGAGTCTGCCTCAGTCGCCACCGCCGGGTGATAGCCAGTTATTGGGCTGCTCTCCAGCCATGCAAAAGGTGCGCGATCTGATTGCCCGGGTTGCACGCAGTCAGGCTCCGGTACATATCAGCGGTGAGTCGGGTAGCGGCAAGGAACTGGCTGCACGATTGATTGTGCAGAGCGGGTCACGATGTAATCAGCCTATGATCGCAGTGAATTGCGGTGCCATCCCCGAAAATCTAATGGAAAGTGAATTTTTTGGTTACAAAAAGGGTGCTTTTACCGGGGCGGATAAGGATAAGGATGGCTTCTTTCAGGCAGCCAATGGCGGAACGCTGTTTCTGGACGAAGTAGCCGACCTGCCGTTAATCATGCAAGTCAAGCTATTGCGGGCAATACAGGAAAAGCGTATACGCAAAGTAGGATCAACCGTGGAAGAACCCGTGGATGTTCGTTTGTTGAGTGCGACGCATAATGACTTGGCCGAGCGCGTCAAACTGGGCAAGTTTCGTCAGGATCTGTATTACCGTTTGAATGTCATTCCGATACAAATGCCGGCATTGCGTGAATTGCGAGACGATATTGAGGGAATTGCGTTGTTGCTGCTGGATAGATTGCGTGCCGGTGCATCGGTTTGTTTTTCTGATCAGGCTTTACGGGCGTTGAAAACTTATGATTTCCCCGGAAATGTACGCGAACTCGAAAATATTATCGAGCGTGCGTTGGCGCTTTGTTTGGATGGTGTGATTGACGAGCAGGATTTGCATCTGATGCCGGTTGAACATACGCAGGCCGATTCGCTCGACATGGGTAATATCTACCCGTTGCCGGAATATCTGGAGCGGGTAGAGAAAAAAGCGCTTCTGGATGCGTTGCAGAAAACAAATTTTAATCGTACTGCCGCCGCTAAATTGTTGGGCCTGACCTTTCGCACCATGCGTTACCGCATGGAAAGATTGGGTATTAAAAGTCCGAGTGGTTTAGATGATGAAGATTGATACGGATGGTTGGTTGGCCGGTTGTAAACATGTGCATTCTCCCAATTGCGATGATCGTCCGGCAGGTGATATTGTTTTGCTGGTGATACACAGCATCAGTTTGCCACCCAACGAATTTGGCGGTTCCGGTGTGCAGCGGTTATTTACTAATACGCTGGATGCCGATGCTCATCCTTACTATCAGGCTATTGCCGGTTTGCATGTCTCATCACACTTCTACATCCGCCGCGACGGAGAAATTATTCAGTTCGTTTCATGTTTGGAACGTGCCTGGCATGCGGGTTTGTCTGTATGGCAAGTCAGGGCACGATGCAATGATTTTTCGTTGGGTATTGAACTTGAAGGCAGTGATTTTGTGCCGTTCACCGATGCACAATACACAGTGTTGCATGATCTGACGGTTGCGTTGCGGGATGCCTACCCGATACGCGGCATTGCAGGTCACAGTCATATTGCGCCGGGTCGCAAGACCGATCCCGGCCCGCATTTCGATTGGTTGCGATACCTTACGCGACTGTAATTGCTGCGAAAAAGCAGTTACTTTATCCGGTACAGGCGTTTTCCCAGGTTCAGTCCATTCAGATTGTCGAAGCGGCTGTCCATGGCTTCATCCAGCTTACTCAGGCGTTCGTCGGGGAGCGGGTGGGTCTTGAACAGCAGCGCGACGCTGCTATCGTTTGCGCTGGCATGACCTATTTGTTGCAGCACCCCCGGCAGGCCATAGGCATCATAACCGGCACGTGCAGCGAGAACGACACCCATACGGTCGGCTTCGAATTCGGCATTCTTGTCCAGTGAGCGCGAGACGATCTCGGCACCGCTGCCGATTAGTTTTTCGATATTGTCATTGCCGCCAATTTGTTTTCCCAAAAATTTGCTGCCCATGTCCAGCATTTTGCTCTGTTGCAAAATCTTCAGGTGATGTTTCTTGATGACATGACCAATTTCGTGTGCCAGTACGCCAGCCAGCGCGGCTTCGTCTTCGAGCAGCAGATACAGTCCACGGGTTACGAAGATATATCCGCCCGGTGCGGCAAAGGCATTGATGTCGCTGGTATCAATCACACCAAAGTGCCATGGCAGATCGGGGCGCTCGCTTTGGCTGGCTACCCAGCGGCCTATATTGTTGACATATTTTTGTAGCTTCTTGTCTTGGACCAGTGGGGCTGCACCTAACAGATTGCCGGCGATCTGCCGACCGATGGCGACTTCTTCCTGTTCCGAATAGCCGCCCAGTGAGGAGGATGGAGCGGGTTTTTTTAGTTCGCGCGCGGCATTGCGTAACTCCTGACCGAAGTCGAATGCGCTGACCGGAGCGGCATATGCGCAGAGTGTCAGCGTTGCGCATGAGATGAGGTGCAGGACTTTCATTTCGCACCTCCTTGGGCGGGTTCTGGCAGATAATTGATCTGTTGAGATTTTAGTTTTCCGCGTGCGGCATACTTTTGCGCTTCATCCCGGCTGCTTAGATACGACTCGGCCAGCGCGATCTGCTTCTCGTCAAATTTAGCGGCTTTTAGCTCTTCTTCATTCAGACCGCGAACGCCGGTAGTTGATACGACCTTGCCCGTTCCGGCGCGTCCGGATGTCAAACTTGCCAGGCCTGTGAGTTGGTTGCCTTTTCCAGATTGCTTAGCGTCACCGCGACGTATGCTGAGCATGCGCATCCAGCCTTTGCCCTGCGGTGTAGTAATTTGATACCAGCCCTTGTTCTTTTTCAGGATTTCGATAGGGGTGGAGGCGGAGACGGTGGTGATGACCTTTGCATCGCTAAAGGGCGCGTCTCTTAAACTGTCGGCTTTAACCGTGGTGCCAGTTTCACCGGCATGAACCAGACTTGCCGTCAGTAGAAGCGTCAGCAAACTCAAGCAATAATATTTTCGTTTCATAATTTTCCCTTTAGACGGTTTCCAGTTTCTGGTTCACCAACCAAAACCCCCACACATTTTTTAATGCCATTTCATTAACGCTTCTGCAAACAAGGTGCGCCAGCTTTCACGCGCTTCGATGCCACTTTCTACACGACCTTCGTGTATCAGAATGGAAGTGTCATTTTCTTTCGAGGCGCAATATTGGTGTAATAACGGGCCGACGGCTTGTTCTATAAGCTGGATGTCGTGGAGGATGTTGTGCTGAGTTTCCATGTCGTCCACGCTACGTAGCCACGAAATTGCGACGGTGTTTTCAAATAAATCCCACAGGCCTTGCTGGTCACCCTTGATAATTTCCACGCTCTTGTTTTTGCTGCCCGTTTTTTCCAGTTCATGGCGGATTTTTTCGCGCGAACTGTCGTTGAGTATACGTGCATTGCCGCCCAGATGGATCAACATCAGTACGCCGTGTAATTCGCCGCTACGATGCTGCGCCTCACGTACAGTGTTTTGCTCCAGCTCCTTGCTGGTAGCGAAGTCGTACAGCCGTGAAAGTGTGAAGTAAGCCAGTCCCAGCGTGACCGGCCCGGTGAGGTTGATGTAAGTGTTGGTAAAGTTGATGCTGGCATAGGAAATGCCCAGCAGGATGAATTGCGATGCGCCGAACAAGCCGTTTATCTTGTCGCGCCCGGTGTTTCGGTAGAAACCCCAGGCGGTCGCCCAGATTACGGATAGAGTGAGTAGTAAATAGGCAAGGCGCGCATCGGGGAAACGCAGGAAGTCATCATGTTTGAAGTTGTCGATAGCGGTGGCTAGTATTTCCACGCCGGGAAAATTACGGCTGATCGGTGTTGGCTTGATGTCGAACAGGCTGGGGGCGGTCGAGCCGATAATCACGATCTTGTCGGTGAATTCATTCGATGGGCGCTTCTTGTTCTGACTGGCAAAGTCATTGAATACATCGCTGAAGCTGACCGATGTATAAGTAAACGGCGGGCCGCGCCAGTTGAGTAATACTCGTTCGGCATCCGGCTGGGGGTACGAGAGTTGCTCTGCGATCCGTAGAGGCAGTGAGGGAATCTTCCAGCCGTAGTCATTGCGGTAAACGGGATACTGGCGGACGATGCCGTCTATATCCGGGTAGATGTTATGCAAGCCTGTGCGACTGCTGTCCAGTATTGATTGAAAATGGGGGAGCACCATTGCGACTGTCGCATCGGGTAGCGCTTGGGCATTCAGTGGCTTTACGCCCGGTATCATGCCCGGCTTTATCTGGCTTAAATGATCGTCGGATGGATCAAGCCGCAGCATGGGGAAATAGGTGTTACTGGTTCCGGCAATAACGGAATCAAAGTAGCTATCACTATCCGGGTTGTATACATCCGGGTCGCTGAACAGAATGTCGAATACCACCGCCTTGGGATTTTGCTTCTCAATATTTTCGATAAATTCCCCCAGCACCTGACGCGGCCAGGGCCAGCGGCCAAAATCGCCGGACATGGCTGCCAGACTGGCTTCGTTGATGTCGATGATGACGATGTCCTTGTCGGCCTTGGGCACGACCACCCGGTATTTGACCATCATGTCGAACGCACCTTGTCGCATGTTGGCGCTCAGATTCAGGAAGGCGTAATCCGCGATGATAATGACGGTAAATAAGGCGGCCAGATAGAGGTAAAAATCCGTCTTCCATTTGCGGGCAAGCAGACTGGAGAGTTGGTTTAAACCGCTACGGATATGATAAGTGAGGGTGGCAATCGGATTCATGGCTACTCTTCGGGTAAGGATGACCTATTATGCAACACGTCAGGCGTTATAATCAGCGCCTATTTTTATAGTTACTCAATTATGCGCCCTTCTTCAATTCCTTCTGCCGAAAATGAGTCTCGCGGCGACTGGAAAACTATCCGCTCACTGATTCCCTATCTTATGGAGTTCAAGGGACGGGTATTTCTGGCAATGAGTTTGCTGATTCTGGCCAAGTTTGCCAATGTCGGTGTGCCATTGGTGCTCAAACAGATCATCGACGCGCTGGACAAGTCGCATGCTGTGCTGATTGTTCCAGCGTTTCTGATTCTTGGCTACGGCTTGTTACGTTTGTTGAGTACCCTGTTCGGAGAATTGCGCGATGCGGTATTTGCCAAGGTGACACAACGCGCGATCAGGCGTGTGGCCTTACAGGTATTCGAACATTTGCACAGCCTGAGTCTGCGTTTTCATCTGGATAAGCAAACAGGTGGCGTGTCGCGCGACATTGAACGTGGCACGCGCGGCATCAGCTTCCTGCTGAATTTCATGTTGTTCAACATCTTGCCGACTTTGCTCGAAATCGGTCTGGTTGCGGCGATTCTGCTGAGTAAATACAGTGTCTGGTTTGCGGTGATCACTTTCGTTACGTTAGTTATTTATATTGCCTTTACATTGTTTGTCACCGAGTGGCGGATGGTGGTGCGGCGTACCATGAATGAACTGGATTCCAGGGCCAACAGTCGCGCCATCGACAGTTTACTAAATTATGAAACGGTCAAATATTTTGGCAACGAGCAATATGAGGCGCGGCGATATGACCAGAATATGGCGCATTGGGAATCGGCTGCGGTAAAGAATCAAGTCTCGTTGGCCTATCTGAATGCAGGGCAGAGCATCATCATCGCCATCGGAATTACGGCTTTGATGTGGCTGGCTGCCGATGAGGTGGTCAAGGGCACGATGACGGTAGGCGATCTGGTGCTGGTGAATGTGTATATGTTGCAACTGTATATGCCGTTGCACTTTCTCGGTTTTGTCTATCGTGAGATACGCCATGCACTGGCCGACATGGAGAAGATGTTCAGCATCCTGCATGAGCATAAGGAAGTGGCGGATAAACCCGATGCGAAAGTTTTGGCAGTGGGAAATGCTGCAGTCAGGTTCGAGCACGTCAGCTTCGGCTATGCACCTGACCGGCAGATTTTGTTTGATGTGGACTTTACGGTTCCGGCGGGTCAAACAGTGGCTGTGGTGGGAGCCAGTGGGGCGGGCAAGTCTACCCTTTCCAGGCTGTTATTCCGCTTTTACGATGTGCAGCAAGGCGGCATTCTTATCAATGGTCAAGATATACGCGATGTAACACAAAGCAGTCTGCGTTCTGCCATTGGCATTGTGCCTCAGGATACGGTGCTATTTAATGACACGATTTATTACAACATCGCTTATGGCAGGCCGGAATCAAATCGCGATGACATTATTGCGGCGGCTCAGGCGGCACACATACATGAATTTGTAGAATCATTACCGCAGGGGTATGAAACTCGAGTGGGTGAGCGTGGGCTGAAGCTCTCGGGGGGGGAGAAACAGCGCGTGGCTATCGCCCGTGCGATATTGAAAAATCCGGCCATCCTGATTTTTGATGAGGCAACATCGGCGTTGGATTCAAAATCCGAGAAGGCGATACAGGCTGAGTTGCGAGCTATCGCACAAAATCGCACGACCTTGATTATTGCGCATCGATTGTCTACGGTAGTGGAGGCGAACCAGATTCTGGTAATGGATCAAGGTCGTATCGTTGAGCGTGGGACGCATCGTGAGCTGCTTGAGAGCAATGGGGCGTACGCGCAAATGTGGAGTCTTCAGAAACAAGAAGAGAAAACACTTCCTGCCTATTGATTTATATTGTTTTTAAGGTATCCTTTTACCTCGTTTTATGTTGGGGGAAGAAAAATGAAAAAAAGAATGTTGGCCATGATTTTGGCTGGTAATGCATTGCTGGCCCATGCCGGTGAGCATGATTCCCATCGTGTCTCTGCAAAATTTGATCGTTCGATTTCCGGTAGCCCATTTCAGCCTGTTTCAAGTCCGAAATTATATTCGTCGATTGCACTGATTTACGATGAACAGACTCATCGTCCGTTGTATACAAAGAATCCTGACGCTGTTGCACCTATTGCCTCAATAACCAAGTTGATGACGGCAATGGTCGTACTGGATTCGGATCCGGATTTGTATGAAGAGATCAGTGTGGATGAAGCGGACAAGGATTCTCTAAAAAATACCCGTTCGCGCTTGGGAGTAGGTACGACGTTTACTCGTGCCGAGATGCTCAGGCTGGCGCTAATGTCTTCGGAAAATCGGGCCGCGGCCGCTCTGGCTCGCAATTATCCAGGTGGAACAAGAGCGGCTATTGCCGCGATGAATGCCAAGGCACGTGAATTGGGTATGACGAATACCACTTTTCTCGACCCGACCGGGTTGAATAGCGAGAATGTTTCAACTGCCCGTGATCTGGTCAAGATGGTTGCCGCTGCCCGTAATTATCGCTTGATTCATCAGTACACCACTACAGCCACGCATTCAGTGGAAGGGCAGCGTGGTCGTGAGATGCGTTTCAATAATACTAATCCGTTGGTGAAAAATGCCTCCTGGGAAATTGGTGTCAGTAAGACAGGGTATATTAACGAAGCGGGTCGTTGTTTGGTGATGCAGGCGAGGATTAAGAATCGTCCGGTAATTATTGTATTGCTTGACTCGAATGGTAAAAACACCCGTATAGGAGATGCGAATCGCGTCAAGAAATGGATAGAAAGCGCGGGTCCTTTCGGGCGGGATATACATCAGGGTTAGGTCGGCAAAGGGACGTTCCTCTTTGCATTGCAAAGTATCATGAAAATTGTATCAGGCTGGATAACCCATGTTTGAAGGCCTGATATTGATAGTTGTTGTTACGGCGGTTGTATTGGCGATACGCCCCGGAAAAAAAGTACAGCTTGCTCCGTTAGTCATAGACCGTCCCGGTCAATTTTACATCACACTTGATCCGCAGTTAGAGCAATTGCAGGAATTTCTGGAGAATATTTTTTCGGAATTCTCTTTATTGAATGATGTGGCTGGTGATATTCCCACGCAGTATTTTGAAGTTTACCAACCTGATCGGGTAGTTTATTTGCTGGCGGTGGGGTTGCGTAACGGCATCTTGTACTTTCAGGCGATCAATCCCGGCACGCAATGTAAGAAAAGTCATGAGGCTATCAAGCAATTCTCCGAACAGGTATTGCTTCATCATCCCGTGGTGGATTCGGCGAGTGTACGCGGCGAAACGTTGTTGTGCGAGGCGGTTGAGAAGGTGACTAATCGTCAGCATATCAAATGCAGGCTTTTAACCTAAAGCAGCTGGAGCCGGGACAATGCCTCTCTATCAATGCTATAGCAATACCAGATTGTCACGATGGATAATTTCATCATCCCCGCCATAGCCCAATAGTGCGGTAATTTTGTTGCTGGGGTTGCGGGCGATGCGGCGCGCCTCTTCGGCGTTATAGTTGGTCAATCCGCGTGCAATGTCATTTCCTTGCTCATCAACGCAAGCCAGAACAGAACCGCGCTGGAATTCACCCGAAACCTGTTTTACGCCGATGGGCAGCAAACTCTTACCTTCATTGCGTATTGCCTTGATTGCACCTTCGTCCAGCATGAGTTGCCCACTGACTTGCAGGTGACCGGCTAGCCATTGTTTGCGTGCCGCCAAGGTTAGTTCGGGTGCGATGAGCAGGGTGCCGATGGATTCGCCCTGAAACAGTCGCAGCAATACATCTGTTTCGTGACCAGAGGCAATAACAGTATGTGCACCGCTACGTGCCGCACGTTTTGCAGCCAGTATCTTAGTGAGCATGCCGCCGCGTCCGATTGCACTGCCTGCCCCACCGGCCATCTTCTCAAGTGTGGCATCCCCCGCTTTTGCATTGCTGACCAATGTCGCTGTCGGATCTTTACGCGGATCGGCCGTAAAAAGTCCGCTCTGGTCGGTGAGTATAACGAGTGTGTCCGCGTCTATCAGGTTGGTGACCAATGCGCCCAATGTATCGTTGTCGCCGAATTTTATTTCGTCAGTTACTACCGTATCATTTTCATTAATGATAGGAATTGTGCGTAATTTGAGTAGTGTTGTCAGCGTTGCGCGGGCATTAAGGTAGCGCTCGCGGTCTGCTAGATCGGCATGGGTAAGCAATACCTGAGCCGCATGCAGGCCGTGTTTGCGGAAGCAGGATTCATAAGCCTGAACCAGCCCCATCTGACCAACGGCCGCTGCCGCTTGAAGGTCATGTATCAAGGTAGGGCGGGTACGCCAGCCGAGACGTTGCATGCCTTCGGCAATTGCGCCGGAAGAAACCAGCACGACTTCATGCCCCTGTTCGCGCAGGTGAGCGATTTGTTGCGCCCATTTCCCCAGTGCGTCGAGATCGAGACCTTCTCCCTGATTGGTTACCAGGCTGCTGCCCACCTTTACGACGATGCGCTTGCAGTTGGTCAATATGGTTTTCATTGTTGAATCCGCCATCAAACTATTGGGTGACTAAATTTAGAATCTGTATTTACAGACTGCTTGCATCCGTTTCCTGAGCGCTTTCGGCGGCGGCTTGTTGCTCCTGCGCTTTAACTTCTAACAGATGTTCCATGATCGCGTAGGTAAGTTCCTTGCATCCGACCCCGTTGATTGCCGAAATAACAAAATAACGGTCATAATCGGAAAATTCTTTGAGAAATTCAGCAACCGTTGTGTCCGGATCTTCCAGTAAGTCGATCTTGTTCAGTAGCAGCCAGCGCGGCTTCTTATAGAGCGACTCATCGTACTTTTTAAGCTCATTGAGAATCGCACGGGCTTCTTCGGCAGGGCTGGTTCCATCGTAAAGTGGTGCGATGTCGACCAGATGCAGTAACACGCGAGTGCGTGCTAGATGGCGCAGGAACTGGTGCCCAAGACCGGCGCCTTCTGCCGCACCTTCAATCAAACCGGGAATGTCGGCAATGACGAAGCTTTTCTCATGGGATACGCGTACTACGCCCAGATTCGGATGCAGGGTGGTGAAGGGGTAATCTGCCACCTTCGGGCGGGCGGCCGATACGGAACGGATAAAAGTAGATTTTCCGGCATTGGGCATTCCCAGTAGGCCGACATCGGCCAGCACTTTCAATTCCAACTGTAATTCGCGCGTTTCACCTTCAGTTCCTGGCGTGCATTGGCGTGGCGCGCGGTTGGTGCTGGATTTGAAATGAATGTTTCCCAGCCCGCCCTTGCCACCTTCGGCCAAGAGGGCTATTTCGCCATCATGAGTCAGGTCGGCGATAATTTCGCCGCTGTTGCTGTCGGTAATCACGGTACCTACAGGCATCTTCAGGTAAATATCATCTGCGCCTTTTCCGTAGCAGTCGGAGCCTCGACCCGATTCACCGTTTTTTGCACGGTGAGAACGGGTATAGCGGTAGTCAACTAAGGTATTGATGTTGCGATCCGCCTGGGCAAATACGCTCCCCCCGCGACCGCCATCGCCGCCGTCCGGGCCACCTTTTTCGATGTATTTTTCGCGGCGAAAGCTGGCAATGCCATTTCCGCCCTTTCCTGCGAAGACTTCGATTTTGGATTCGTCTATAAATTTCATGCGTTTATGCCGGGCCAGCCGGAACCGTAATGTAAGCCGGGTTGTCCCGGATGCGAGTAGATGGAAAATACGCGGCAAAAAGCCATAAATGAAAAAAGCCCTACCTTGCGATAGGGCTGATTTGATCTCACGTTAAAGCTTACGCTGGAACGATCGAAACTGTCCTGCGTTTTTGTGCGCCTTTGATGGCGAACACAACTTTTCCTGTAACCAGTGCAAACAGGGTGTGATCCTTGCCCATACCGACGTTATCGCCACGATGGAATTCGGTTCCACGTTGACGAATGATGATGCTGCCTGCATTGATCAGTTCGCCACCGTAACGTTTAACTCCCAGTCGTTTCGAGTGTGAGTCGCGTCCGTTACTGGTACTGCCGCCGCCCTTTTTTGATGCCATGTTATATGCTCCTTACAAGAATTACGCGGAAATGCCGTCGATACGGATTTCGGTGTAGTTTTGACGATGTCCCTGATTCTTCTGATAGTGCTTACGACGGCGCATCTTGAAGATACGTACCTTGTCGCCACGACCATGAGAAACGATGGTTGCGTTTACTGCTGCGCCAAGCAACAAAGGCTTGCCTACGGACAGGTTGTCGCCATCGGCGACCATCAATACTTTGTCCAGAACGATGGCTGAGCCAACGTCGCCGGGAATGATTTCAACTTTTAAAGTTTCGCCGGTAGTGACGCGATATTGCTTACCACCGGTTTTAATGACTGCGTACATAACAACCTCGATTGATTGCGGTTTTGCGAAAGCGCGGATTATACAGATAAATCCGTTTTCGTCAAAATCCTTTTGTTATAAAAATGACTCATGATAAATTTGGCCTGCGAAGTGCTACTCGCGGGGTTATGGGGTTGGCTGCTGCGGTTAACGGCGCATCGAGTCAAAAAATTCGGCGTTGTTTTTGGTTGCCTTGATCTTGTCGAGCAGGAATTCCATCGCATCCAGTTCATCCATCGGGTACAGCAGTTTGCGCAGCAGCCAGATGCGTTGCAGGATGTCCTGTTTGATCAGCAACTCTTCCTTGCGGGTGCCGGAGCGGTTTACGTTAATCGCTGGATAGATGCGTTTTTCAGCCATACGTCTGTCCAGATGGATTTCCATGTTGCCCGTGCCTTTGAATTCTTCATAGATCACATCATCCATGCGCGAGCCGGTATCGACCAGCGCGGTGGCTATGATGGTCAATGAGCCGCCTTCTTCGATGTTGCGGGCTGCGCCGAAGAAGCGTTTGGGGCGGTGCAGCGCATTCGCATCCACGCCGCCAGTCAGTACCTTGCCTGAAGACGGGATGACGGTGTTGTAAGCACGAGCAAGGCGGGTAATCGAATCCAGTAGAATCACCACATCTTTCTTGTGTTCGACTAGACGCTTGGCTTTTTCCAGAACCATTTCTGCAACCTGTACATGGCGGCTGGCTGGTTCATCAAAGGTTGATGCAACTACTTCACCGCGTACTGTGCGGGTCATCTCGGTTACTTCTTCGGGACGTTCGTCAATCAACAGCACGATCAAAACCGCATCGGGATTGTTCGTTGAGATGGAATGTGCAATGTGTTGCAGCATTACGGTTTTGCCTGACTTGGGAGAGGCAACCAGCAAGCCGCGTTGCCCCTTGCCGATGGGTGCGACGATGTCAATGATGCGGCCTGTGATATTTTCTTCAGCGCGAATTTCACGTTCCAGCCGCAATGGTTCGGTCGGGAATAGCGGCGTCAGATTTTCAAACAGAATCTTGTTCTTGGCATTTTCGGGCGGTTCGCCATTTACCTTGTCGACTTTTACCAGCGCTACATAGCGCTCGCCGTCTTTCGGGGTGCGAATTTCACCTTCGATCGAGTCGCCGGTATGCAGGTTAAATCGGCGTATCTGGCTAGGGCTGACATAAATGTCATCCGGGCCGGCCAGATACGAGGTATCGGGTGATCTCAGGAAGCCGAATCCATCCGGTAGGATTTCCAGTGTGCCATCGCCAAAAATACTCTCGCCTTTTTTGGCGTGACTCTTTAGCAGCGCGAACATCAAGTCCTGTTTGCGCATACGGTTGGCATTTTCGATTTGACTGGCAGCTGCCATTTCTACGAGTTCGGTAATACGTTTGGTCTTTATGTCTGATAAGTGCATGGCGATGCGTGAAGGATGATTGAAATAGCAAAGAGGAAAGGGTTGATTGCTGCGGTGGGAGTAGCCACCCGCATGGCCTGAGTGTATTCGCTGTAAATTTGCTGTTATTAAGTACTGATAGGGCGAATTAGGAGGCTATGCGGGCGCAAAGATATACGATTTAAATATGGCTGTCAATAAAGGCTGTCAGTTGTGACTTGGATACGGCGCCAACTTTGGTAGCGGCAACATCGCCGTTCTTGAATAGCATCAATGTCGGGATACCGCGAACACCGTATTTCTGTGGTGTTTGCTGGTTTTCGTCTACGTTAAGTTTAGCTACAGTCAGACGGCCGGCATATTCCTTGGAGACTTCATCCAGTGTAGGGGCGATCTGGCGACACGGGCCGCACCATTCAGCCCAGAAATCAACCAGCACAGGCTGTGTGGCTTTGATAACATCGGCTTCAAAAGTAGCGTCCGTAACGTAAATAATATGTTCACTCATGATTGAATCTCGCTTTGAATTAGAGGAGGAAAAAAGTAATGCCCAGTGTTAAGCCTAGATATTAATGTCCAGACAATAATATTAGATAAACGAAAGCTAAAAACGATTATCGCGTGAGTTCGCATCCTAACGAAAAAATACCGTGCTGTGAAGAGCGAGTTGCCCTGATAATCGACATAATATCAATAATTGCTAATATTTGATGAAATACGGCTTTGGATTGCGGTCTGGTGGCCTCAATACAATATGTGCGAAAAGGGTATGGTTTGCCTTATTATTCTTTACCATGCAGTGAAATATTGCATTTATCGTGAAATTGTTCGGCGTGCTCCGCATATGATTGATATATAAGCGTTAAATTTTTAAAGTATCGCAGAACAGTAATAACTATGCCTCTTTGGAGTCGCGTTTGTGATTACCTCAAGCGTGTCGAGGCTGAATTCATTTCGCATCATAGCAGTCGATTAATCGTCAATTTGGCTGATGCCGGCTTTGGGGTTTGGGAGATAGAGGCCTATTCCAAATAGGCTATTCCTCCCAAATCATTGCAATATGAAATTGTTGTCCCGGAATTGGTGAATTCCATCTGGGAAGTGGGTATTCTGGCGCATAGGATATATTTTGAGCTTGCGAACCGCATCAGTTGCAAATAATGCCTGATGTCACCCTGCAAATACGCGATGGCCTATTCGGGATTACTCTGTCATGAATAATCTGATGTAATTTCAGTGTTAATAGTTGCTGTGGAATAATTGTGCAATGGAGTTGCGACTGGCTTGCATGTGCAACTACCCAGCATGGGCTATAGTCCCATTCTTCAACCGAATAATTCTCACCACTTCCGGTATCCGGCGCAGGCCGCGCATGATGCTGGCTAGGTGAAGGCGATTGTGAACTTCCAGTGTGAATTGCAGCGCTGTGTATTCGCCCTCGTTGGCAAAATTGACGTTTTCGATGTTGGATTCGGCATCGGCGATGACGCTGGCCACTTTGGCCAGTACGCCGCGTTGGTTGGCAACCAGCAGTTTGATGTTGACGGCGAAGGTGCGTGAGATATGCTGATCCCAGGCGACATCCAGCCATTGCACATTGCTGCTGCGGCCTTTGCGTAGTGACGGGCAGTCGTGAGTGTGGACGATCAGGCCTTGTCCGCTCTTGATTACGCCGATGATGGGGTCGCCGGGGATGGGGCGGCAGCAACTGGCGAACTGAACGGCCATGCCTTCGGTGCCCTGTATGGTGATGGTGGGGTTGACCAGATTTTCACCGGGTAATACTTCGCCATTGCAGACCAGTTGTCGCGCTACAACCATGTTGAGGCGACGGCCCAGGCCGATGTCGGCCAGTATTTCCTGGCGCGTCTTGACACCGGTATCGCGTAATAATTTATTCCAGCAGGACTCCTGTAACTCTTCCGGATTGACTCCCAGTGTATGCAAGGCTTGCTTGAGCAGACGCTCGCCTAGTTGACTGGATTCGCCCGATTGCATGGACTTGAGGAAGTGGCGTATATGGCTGCGCGCCTTGCTGGTGGTGACGTAGGATAACCATGCCGGATTAGGCTTGGCGTGGGGGGCGGTGATGATTTCCACTCGGTCGCCATTGCGCAATTCGGTACGTAACGGCACCAGTTCGTGATTTATTCTGACGGCGATGCAGCGGTTGCCGATGTCGGTATGCACGTTATAGGCAAAGTCCACGGCGGTAGCGCCGCGCGGCAACGACAGGATCAGGCCTTTGGGTGTGAAGACATAGACTGCATCGGGGAACAGGTCTACCTTGAGGTGTTCCATGAACTCGGCGGAGTTATTGCTTTCGCTGAGACTTTCCAATAATTCATGCAACCACTGGTTGGTCTTTTTGTGCAACTCGTTGATTGTTGCATGACCGGTCTTGTACAGCCAATGCGAGGCGACACCGGCTTCGGCGATTTTGTGCATCTCGCGGGTGCGTATCTGGATTTCAATTGGCGTGCCGAACGGGCCGAACAGCGTGGTATGCAGCGACTGATAACCATTGGATTTCGGGATGGCAATATAGTCCTTGAACTTGCCCGGAATCGGTTTGTAGAGTGCGTGCAGCGTACCCAGTGCGACATAACAGGAAGGAATGTCCTTGACCAGTACGCGAAAGCCGTAGATGTCCAACACTTCTGAAAACGCCAACGACTTGTTCTGCATCTTCTTGTAGATGCTGTAGATGTTCTTTTCTCTGCCGGTAACCTGGGCATGAATGTTGTGTTTAGCCAACTGGTGGCGGATGGATTCGAGTATGTTGCCGACGACTTCGCGGCGATTGCCACGGGCTACCTTGAGCGCCTTGGAGAGTACCGAATGGCGGTTCGGATGCAGATGCTTGAAGCTAAGGTCCTGCAATTCCTGATACAAATCATTCAGGCCGAGGCGATTGGCAATCGGCGCGTAGATTTCCATGGTTTCGCGGGCGATACGTTCGCATTTGTCGCGTCGCATCGATTCCAGTGTGCGCATGTTGTGCAGACGGTCCGCCAGTTTGATGAGTATCACGCGCACATCGCGCGCCATCGCCAGTAACATCTTGCGGAAGTTTTCGGCCTGAGCATCCTCGCGCGTTTCGAAGTGGATTTTTTCCAGCTTGCTCAGTCCGTCAACCAGATCTGCAATCGGCTGGCCGAATTTCTCGGCTATCTGCTCGTAGCTTATTTCGGTGTCTTCGACAACATCGTGTAGTAGTGCGGCAACGATGGATTGTGCATCCATATGTAAAGGTGTGAGTATGCGTGCGACGGCGATCGGATGAGTCACATACGGGTCGCCGGATTGGCGGGTCTGACCTTGATGCGCGATACGACTAAACTCAATGGCCTTGCGAATGTACTCGACATCCTCGGTTTGGAGGTAGGTAGAAACTTCTTCGATGAGCGATTCCGCGTCTGCCATTTGTTCTGAATCCTGTTGTTGCCGGGTTTAATCCGTAATGTCTATATAGATATGAAGCTTGTCATTCCCGCGGATGATCGCGCTAATGGCTTATTCAGGTTAACTCTGTTGCGGCTTGCTCATTTAAACTGTCATTTACGTAGTCGCGGCCTTAAAAAGTAGCGACTACGTTGAAATTTCCGTTTGAATTTAGTTCCGGGGGGGGGTGAGGCTTCCCGGTTGCTGAATGTTACGAATTCGTTAAGACCGAACAGTAATCAGGCCTGACCCCGGTTAAGTATTTCGATGCCGACTTTGCCTTTGCTGATTTCGCGCAGAGCGACAACGGTAGGTTTGTCCTTGCTGTCAGAAACTAGATGCGATGCGCCGTTGGCGATCTGACGTGCACGAAAGGCGGCAGCCAGGGTCATTTCAAAACGGTTCGGGATATGAACCAGACATTCTTCGACGGTAATACGAGCCATAATTTACTCCGGGTTTTGTAATTGGTTAATTAATGTTTGGTGACGGGCCAGTTGCCGGACGCTTCTCAGTCCGGCAGCCGTTACAACGGACATGAGTTCATGCAAGGCCTCGTCCAAATTGTCGTTGATGATAACATAATCGAATTCGGCTACATGTGCGACATCTTCACGAACAGCCGCCATGCGTCGGGAAATGATGTCACGGCTGTCCTTGCCGCGCCCTGTCAATCGTTGCTCCAGTGCGTTGAGAGATGGCGGCAGGATGAAAATACTGATGCATTCGGGAAAGATATGGCGTACCTGTTGTGCGCCTTGCCAATCAATCTCCAGCAGGATATTGCGACCCTTCGCTATTTCCTGGCTGATCCATATCTGTGAGGTTCCATAATAATTGCCATAAACTTCGGCACTTTCAAGAAATTCGCCGTGTTCAGCCATTTCGAGAAAGGTATCGCGGCTGACAAAATGGTAAGCGACGCCATTTTCTTCGCCATCGCGCGGAGCGCGTGTCGTATAGGAAACGGATAGCGCAATTTGTTGATTATTAGCAAGCAAGGCATGAACCAGGCTGGTTTTCCCCGCCCCTGACGGGGCACTGATGATGAATAAATTTCCTGACATAACGACTCCAAATTAACTAAGGGATACGAAAATTACTTAAATATCTTTTATGGTTAAGGGAAAAGAAGGAAGAGAGAAGGGTAAAACCACCTCTCCGAACCAAGCGCGAGGGTTTTACCCTTCCCCCTTCTCCCATCTCTCTTCCCATTCAAAGAGTACATGGGTAATTTTCGTATCCCTAACAAACCGTAAACCAGTTTTACCCTTCCGTATGGAACCAACTCATCTTGCGACGTGGCAGCAGGTAGTCCAGTTCATCCTCAGGCCGTTCCTGCAAGCGCAATGCATGGTCGATTTTTATAGAAGTGTCTTTGGCAAGATCGATGATGATGGCCTGTTGGCGAGGAACTTCAGGTTCGTAGACCATGACTTGTGGACATAGCAGACTTTCGGTCGAGGCAGAAACTACCACGGCGGCTACGCGACCATCGGAAAGTTGTACGATGGAACCGGGAGGATAAACGCCCATCGCACGGACAAATAGTTGTAACAAAACATGGTCGTAATGCTTCTTTTCCTTGGCCCACATCGTAGACAAGGCTTCTGAAGGCGACATCGCACGGCGATAATCCATCGGGTTGGCGAGATTGTCAAACCGGTTCGCAATGGCGATGACGCGTGCGGCAATGTGTATCTTGTCTCCAGTAAGCTTGTCGGGAAAACCGCTGCCGTCCACGCGTTCATGGTGATGAAGGATGGCTTCTAATACTGGCGGTGGAAGGCCTCCGGCACGCAACGCACTTTCGTAACCGTTGCGGCAATGCGTCATATATAACGCTTCCTCGTGTTTATTGCGCTCATTGTTACGCAGTATGCTGGAGCTGATCGTCGATTTTCCGATGTCATGAAGCAGTGCCCCGATCCCCAGCGTACGTAGCGCTTCTTCAGGCAATCTTGCCTGTTTTCCCAATAGCAGCGACAGCGTCATCACCGAAAGTCCGTGAGCCGCTACGCCATCCTGATGCCCTTTTTCGGCTATCAGTACAATGGCACTATCTACATCAGACAGCAGCACAGCGGTCGATCTCTCGCTGATCTGGTTGATTTTTTCAATACTTTCCTTGGGGTTGGCATCAAAGTATTTGATTGCACTACTGGTCGCTTTGGAGGCATCCAGATAATGCTTCATGGTCTTGTCTAACCGTTCACGCATGTCGCTCATTACCCGGATACGTTCCTGTTTCTCGGCTTTTAATTTCGCGCTAAGTGCGGTTAGGCGCGCTTTTTCTTCGGCGCTGGTCTGTTCTGAAGGTGCTGAGACGGGTTGTTTGGGTAGGGGTGGGACTTTGCAGCGCGTGATATCGCAGAAAATGTCCGGTAGGTTCAATGCGGCTATTTGCCTGGCCTGATCCTCGCTATCGATTACAAAGGAGCTGAATAGAAATTCATGACTCATCCAAGGGCCGGGTAGTCGTACATGTACGCCGGGTCGCAGTTGTGAGGCATCTAAGCGGATTTCACCTGCTTTGGGATTTAAATCGGCAGCGGCTTTGGACATAATAAATCTTTCATATGTTTCTGCTAGGTTTCTGCCGAATATTGTACAACACAGGCACTGATATTTTGGGCGATTGAACGGTATGGGTGAATTTTTCCATTACTCAAGGTTTTGAACTTGCTCTCGCATTTGTTCAATTAGAATTTTCATTTCCATTGCGCTACGTGATACTTCGGCATCCACGGATTTTGAACCCAGTGTATTGGCTTCACGGTTCAGTTCCTGCATCAGGAAGTCGAGTCGCTTGCCAACTGTGCCACCCTGCTTGAGTATGCGGCGCATTTCGCTCAGATGACTAGCGAGACGGGATAATTCCTCATCTACATCAATTTTGCTGGCAAAAAGGGTAATTTCCTGTCGGATGCGTTCGTCTTCGGCTGTTTGCAAGGCTTCGCGTAAACGGCTGATAAGTTTTGTTTCATAGGCGGCAATGGCGGCGGGTACATGCGGTATGACATCCGCGCGCAAGGTTTCAATCTTTTCCAGACGCTGCCACAGGAAATCCTTGAGTTTTTCACCTTCGCGTGCTCGTGAAGCGGTGAATTCCGTCAGTGTTTTACTAAGCAGATCAAGCAGGGTAGTACGCAATTCCTCGGCGGAAGCCGTGGGTGTTTCGAGTATTCCGTTCCAGTTCAGTATGTCGGCGACACTTAATGGACGCGCACCCTGAAATTTTAATTGAATCTGTTGATTCCAAGCTGATAGCTGCTGCAACATGTTCTGATTCAGTGTTGTTCCGCCCTGTGCAGCACGGGGTGTATAGTTGATGCGGCACTCAACTTTGCCGCGTTGCAATTGTGCGGCAATTAATTCGCGTAATGCGCTTTCAAATACGCGTAACTCTTCCGGCATGCGTAATTGAATATCCAAATAGCGGTGATTGACGGCGCGCAACTCCAGAGATAGTGAACCAGTGGTAAAATCGGCGCTGCTATTGGCATATCCTGTCATGCTTAAGATCATGGTGTGAGACTCCGGATTGAAATTAAAAGCGAATAAAAGCCTGTGCTATAGCTGAACATTATATTACGATTGCATACTATGAATTTTTCGATACATCAGGCAAGCAAGATTGGTGACCGCAAATCCAATCAGGATCGAGTTGCTTATGCGTACAGCAAGGATACCTTGCTGCTTGTGCTGGCAGACGGAATGGGTGGACATCTACATGGCGAATTGGCAGCGAGTTTGGCTATGGATGCATTTATGGAAGGATTTAATCAATATGTGCAATCCGGGCAGTTCGATCCGCAAAATTTCCTGACCGACACCATGAAAGTTGCGCATTTGCGCATCATGGCCTTGCCCAAACAGCCCAGTAAGGGCTTTCCTGGAACAACTTGTGTAGCCGCCTTGATCCAGAACGGACAAATTTATTGGGGCCACGCAGGCGATTCGCGGCTTTATTTGTTGCGTAATAACCGTGTATTAACCCGAACGCTTGATCACTCAATGGTGCAGCTCTGGCTGCAATGGGGCGTCATTGATGAAGAAGAGGCCAGAACGCATCCCAAGCGTAATCAAATTACCAATTGTCTGGGCGGTGCCGAAGATCTGTTTGAAATCGAGTTGGCAGAACCTGTAATTTTGCAATCCGGCGATCTGGTATTTCTTTGTAGCGATGGATTGAGCGGGCCTTTCGTTGACAAGGAGTTGATAACGGCGTTTGATGCAACGCCTGTTGAGCAGGCGTTGGATGAACTGATTACCCGTGCTGTGCTACGCGAGGCGGGACGTTCGGACAATGCTACCGGCCTGGCGATGCGCTGGGGAAAGGGCGAAGCCGCCCATGACACAGAGGTTGCCGTTAACTGCGTTCTTGCAATATCCTGATTTTAATTACTACTCATTTTTTAATACATGCGTCCAAGTCTACGTACCCCCAATCAACTGCGAGAAATTCGCCTCACCCGTCACTACACCAAACATGCCGAAGGATCTGTGCTGATCGAATGTGGCGACACCAAGGTTATTTGTACTGCCAGTGTGGAAGAGCGTGTTCCGCCACATAAAAAAGGTTCCGGCGAAGGTTGGGTGACGGCCGAATACGGCATGTTGCCACGCTCGACCGGTAGTCGCATGAGCCGTGAAGCCGCCAAAGGCAAGCAATCCGGTCGCACTCAGGAGATTCAGCGACTGATCGGTCGCAGTCTGCGTGCGGTGGTCGATTTGGCCAAACTCGGTGAGCGCACTATTCAGATCGACTGTGACGTGATTCAGGCCGACGGCGGCACGCGTACCGCCAGTATCACCGGCAGTTTTGTGGCCTTGCAGGATGCGGTAAACGGTTTGATTGCAAAAGGTCTGATTGCCGAGAGCCCAATCAAGGATTCCGTTGCCGCGATTTCGGTCGGCATCTATCAGGGCACGCCGGTACTCGATCTGGATTACCTCGAAGATTCGGCCTGCGATACCGACATGAATGTGGTCATGTTGGGCAGCGGTCACTTCGTCGAAGTGCAGGGTACCGCCGAAGGTCATCCTTTCACCCGTGCCGAGATGGATGAGTTGCTGGAGTTGGCAAAATCCGGCATCGAAGATTTGATACGGATGCAGCAGGCTGCATTGCAAAATTAACAGTCCTCACGGCTAACAAGCATTGTTACATCAATCCGTAGGGTGGAAAAAGCGTAGCGTTTTCACCTTGAGATTGATGCCTCGACTGTATGAGGCAAACCCCATAAGGCCCACTCCATGAAAAAACTCGTCATCGCCTCCAACAACCCCGGCAAATTGCGCGAATTCCAGCACATGCTATCTCCTCTGGGAGTCGAAGTGTTGACCCAGTCACAATTGGGTATTGCCGAAGCCGAGGAGCCGCATGTCACTTTCATCGAGAACGCCATCGCCAAGGCGCGCCATGTCAGTCGCTTGAGTGGCTTGCCCGCGCTGGCGGACGATTCTGGTATTTGCGTGGAAGCGCTGGGCGGTGCGCCGGGGGTGTATTCCGCCCGTTATGCCGGTGAGCCGAAATCGGATCAACGCAATAACGAAAAGCTGTTGCAAAGCATGCACAACGAAAGTGACCGCCGCGCACATTACTACTGCGTGCTGGTGCTGGTGCGCCACGCCGACGATCCGCAACCGCTGATAGCCGAAGGCGAATGGCACGGCGAAATTGCACAGCAGGAGCAAGGCGAGGGCGGCTTCGGCTATGACCCTTTATTCTGGCTTCCCGAACTGGGAAAAATGAGCGCCGAACTGACTCGCGATGAAAAACATGCGATCAGCCATCGCGGTAAGGCGATGAAAGTGTTGCTGGAAAAGTTGAAAGTGGCTTGATTTGATGCGTATACGGCACCATGCTTTTCGCTTATTGCCCCTTCGATACTGACTTTAATTTTCCGTCATGACCTCACATATTCTGCAACCGGTTTCGCTGAAGTCGCAGCCTGTTAATTTTCAGGCCTTGCCGCCGTTGTCCTTGTATATTCATATTCCGTGGTGTGTGCGCAAATGTCCGTATTGCGATTTCAATTCGCATGAGGCGCGCGGGGCGTTTCCTGAAGCAGACTATATCGCCGCACTGATTCGTGATCTGGAAATGGCTTTGCCGCAGATTTGGGGACGCAAGGTCTATAGCGTATTTTTCGGTGGGGGTACGCCCAGTTTGTTGTCGGGTGAGAGCGTGACTGAAATTATTCGTCAGGTACGCATGCTGCTGCCGCTGAGTATGGATGCCGAAATCACGCTGGAGGCCAATCCCGGCACGGTGGAAAGCGATAAGTTCGCCGCGTTCCGTGATGCCGGTGTAAACCGTTTGTCGCTGGGGATACAGAGCTTCAACGATGCGCATTTACAGGCATTGGGGCGTATCCATACGGCAGAGGAAGCCAGAGCCGCAATACGCATTGCGCAGCATCACTTCGATAATATCAATCTCGATCTGATGTATGCGCTGCCGGGACAAACGCTGGATCAGGCATTGCAGGATGTAAGCACTGCGCTATCCTTCGCGCCACAGCATTTATCCTGCTACCACCTGACGTTGGAACCGAACACGCTGTTTTATCGTAACCCGCCCTCGCTGCCGGATGATGAGGTCGGTGCCGATATGCAGGAAGGTATTGAAGCGTTGCTGGCAGAACATGGCTATGGGCATTACGAGACATCGGCCTTTGCGACAGAAAATCGTTGCTCAAAACATAACCTGAACTACTGGCAGTTTGGCGATTATCTGGGCATAGGCGCGGGTGCGCACAGCAAGATCAGCTTCCCGGACAAGATCATTCGTCAGGCGCGATACAAGCAGCCGCAGGCCTATATGCAGCAGGTGATGCAGGGCACACCGGTGCAGAGCGAAAATGAAGTGAGTCGAGACGAGCTGCCATTCGAATTCATGATGAATGCTTTGCGTTTGAATCAGGGCTTCGACAGTGCATTGTTCAACGAACGTACCAGTTTGTCTTTGGTAGCCATTCAGCGTGAACTGCGGGAGGCTGAGCAGCGCGGACTATTGGTACGCGACATCGGCACGATAGCACCAACCCGACAGGGGCAGCGCTTTTTGAATGACCTGCTGGAGCTGTTTCTCAGGAATTGAATTTGAAAATCGGGAGGGGTGTCATGTCTTATCGCAAGATCATGTTTCGTTTAATGGCAATCGTGCTGTGTATTTCTTCCGGTTCAGCGTATGCCAATGCCGGTCTGGATATTATTGTGGTTCGGCATGCCGAAACGGTGACCAATGCCACCGGGGTGAAAGATAAACGTAATGACAGCATGCTTTCCGAAGTGGGTCTGGCGCAGGTTGAAGCGCTGACGCGCGAGTTGTCGGGGCATCATTTCGATGCGGTTCTGGTTAGCCCTGCGGAGCGGGCGTTACTAACTATCCAACCCTATTTGCAGCAAAGAAAAATGACTGGCATCGTCTGGCCGGAAATTACCGAGTGCTGCTGGCAACAGGATAGAGGCGACATCAAGGGTGGGCAGTTACAAAAGAAACACAGCATTCATTTGCCGCCCGAAATGGTCGCGCAATTTTCCTTCAGGGATAACGACTCATCGTTCAAATATGCCAATAGCAATTATGCCGATGGCGTAGCACAGGTACGCGAGGCCGTTCGCTTGTTGAAAGCAAGTTACTCTAATACCGGTAAAACCATTCTGATAGTGACCCATTATCATGCAGGCGGCGTGTTGCTGGGTGAACTGCTAGGAGTGGACAGAGACAGTCTGCCCGGTTTGGAGAATGCCCGGCTGACGCATCTGCGCCAACAGCCGGATGGACGGTTTGAGTTGCTGATGATTAACGGGCAACGTTATTGAGTGGTCATATCAAACTGAAATGGAGTGCGCGGGCATGACCGCGCCAGCGCACTGTGATGCTTCTGCAATAGCAGCGTCGTGCCGCTGCACTCCTATATCTCCATGCGCCCAAGTGCGCAAAGCGCACTCTACCGCCTGCGAAACACCAAATCCCAAACCCCGTGCCCGAGATTAATGCCGCGTTTTTCGAATTTGGTTAACGGGCGGTAGTCGGGGCGGGGGGCGTAATCGTTGGCGGTGTTTTCCAGCAACGGTTCCGCACTCAATACCGCTAGCACTTGCTCGGCATAATCCTGCCAGTCGGTCGCGACATGGATGTAGCCACCGGGTTTTAACTTGTGCATCAGCTTCTCGATGAACGGCGATTGAATCAGGCGGCGCTTGTTGTGGCGTGCCTTGTGCCAGGGATCGGGGAAGAAGATATGTACGCCGTCCAGTGCGCCGTCTGCAATCATGTCGCGCAACACTTCAACGGCGTCGTGCTGGATGATGCGGATGTTGGTTAGCTTCTGTTCGTCCATGACCTTGAATAGATTGCCTACGCCGGGGGTGTGTACTTCCAGACATAGGTAATCGTTCTGCGGATTGGCTTGGGCGATGGTCGCCGTGCTGTCGCCCATGCCAAAGCCGATTTCCAGTATCTTCGGTGCGCTACGTCCAAAGGCCGTGTTCAGGTCGATAGGTGTGGTTGCGTAGGGAATGCCGAAAACAGGTTGTAATGTGTCTACGGCGCGTTGTTGTGCAACGGTAACGCGGCCTTGCCTTAAAACATAGCTGCGGATGTGGCGTTTTGTGATGTCAGTGTTCATTTGATATGTTTGAAGCCGTTCATGCCTCGACTTGGCTCAGCATGAACGGAGATTTGTTTAACGTGAAAAAACTGAAATAAACCGCGTAGGATGTGGTGACGAAGGAACCGCATCGTTGGTATTGATGCGGTTCGCAGGCTCACCACATCCTACCGTTAGCCTCTTCATCATCAAGGGCGGCACTTTCCTTTGTTCTAGCTGCGTACGGATGCGATGATGCCGGCGGTGGGTGAGCTGGGGCTGGCGCTGTAAAGCTTCTTCGGCATGCGTCCGGCGAGATAGGCTTCGCGCCCTGCCTGTGTGGCCTTCTTCATCGCGGAAGCCATCAGCACCGGGTTCTGTGCACCTGCGATGGCGGTGTTCATCAGTACACCTGCGCAACCCAGTTCCATCGCAATCGCCGCATCGGATGCCGTGCCGACGCCGGCATCGACGATCACCGGCACGCTAACGCGATCCATGATGAGTTGCAGGTTCCACGGATTGAGGATGCCCATGCCGGAGCCGATCAGCGAGGCCAGCGGCATGATGGCGACACAGCCGATGTCTTCCAGTTGCTTGGCGACGATAGGGTCGTCCGAGGTGTAGACCATGACCTGAAAGCCTTCAGCGACCAGAGTTTTGGCAGCGGCGATGGTTTCGATGACGTTGGGGTACAGCGATTGCGGGTCGCCCAGCACTTCAAGCTTTACCAAACTATGCCCGTCCAGCAGCTCACGGGCCAGACGCAGCGTGCGTACCGCATCCTCGGCGGAATAGCAGCCAGCGGTATTGGGCAAGTAGGTGAATTTGGACATGGGAACTGAATCCAGCAGATTTGGTTCGTTGGCATTCTGGCCGAGGTTGGTGCGGCGAATCGCGACGGTGACGATTTCGGCGCCACTGGCATCCAGTGCTGCACGGGTTTCGGCGAAGTCCTTGTATTTTCCGGTGCCGACCAGTAGTCGTGAAGAGTAGCTTTTTCCTGCAATGATAAGTGGATCGTTCATGTTCTGTGTCCTATTGAATCGAAAAGGTTAGTTGGTTGTGCCGGTATGTTTAACCGCCACCCACCGCGACAACGATTTCCAGTTTGTCGCCGTCGGATAAATTTTGTGTGGCATATTGGCTGCGCGGGACGATTTCACCGTTCTTCTCCAAGGCGATGCGCTTGCCGGTATAACCCAGTTCGTCGATAAATTTAGCTATGCTGCAAGCCTCTGCCAGCTCTCGCGATGCGCCGTTGACGTGGATAGTAATCACTTTCTATTTGTCCTTCAAATACGCTAAAATGGCAATGCTATCATGCGGGTGTAGTTCAATGGTAGAACGGCAGCTTCCCAAGCTGCATACGAGGGTTCGATCCCCTTCACCCGCTCCAGTCTTTTTTGCCGCGTGAACTCCTCAGCTTTTTCGTTTCAATTCATCAGCATTTCGTCCAGCCACAGCTTCCAGAGCTGATATTTTTCCGCCAATAAGGTGTTGGCAGCAGGTGGGATTCGTACTGCATTTTTCTCGATTTTTATTCCTGCCGCTAATGAGGCCGCGCCCAGCAGGCTGGATTCGCTCTGCGTCAAATGGAATAACGCAAACGGGATGCAATCGGCGATACCTTGCTGTAAACAGCGTATCCCCGACAAACCGCCGGAAAGATAGGCGCGTTCTAGCGGGGCCGCATGGTGAAACTCTTCTAATATCCGTGCGACCCGGAAAATAATGGCTTCGAGCAACAGCGTTGCAATCTGCTGTGGCGATAACGCGTCAACCGCCTGTGAAAAGCGTATGCCCAGATCGGGATGTCGCGGGTCAGGGAAGCATCCCGGGAATTGGCTGCCGGAAAAATACGGCGCTCCCAGCCCGTTCGGTTCTGCGATGCAGAAAATAGTGTTCTTAGCCAGATCGCCTATCTTGCACTGACTGACCGGATAAGGCGCGAGGGCAGGGGCGATGGAGTTCAGCGTGCCTTCGACGGCAAGATGTATATGCTCGTCCTGATAAACCAGCATGCGCAAATACGCCGAGGATGAACTGTCAGGAAGGTAACGTACCACAAACCCGCCCGTGCCGAGATTAATTAACGCTACGTTTTCATCGTTGTTTGTGGCGGCGATCAAGGCGGCGGATTGGTCGCCCAGACTGATTTGCAATGTCAGGCCGTTGTTCAGACAGAGATTCAGGCCGGTGGACGGCCTGATTTCGGGCAGGATGGACAGGGGCAGGTCGAACAGTTCGCACAGCTTTGGCGACCAGCATAGCCGGTTGATGTCCATCAACTGGGTGCGTGCCGCCATTGACGCATCGGTGATGAAGTGTTGGCCGCTGCTCCAACGCCAGATCAGGAAGCTGTCGAGCGTGCCGACGCGCCATTCCCCGTTTTGCAGTTTGTCCCGCCAGTGGGGATTTTCCAGCAACAGTTGATTTAACTTGGGGGCGAAATAATAGGCGGTGAGCGGCAAGCCGGAGAGCGCGCGGATCAATTCCTGATGTGACCGCAAGGCGTTGTAGCGCGCAGCACCGCGATTGTCCTGCCATGAAATCAGCGGGGTAACGGGGAGGCCGCTGGCTTGATCCCAGATCAGAAACGAGGAGCGCTGGCTGCACAGCGCGAGCGGTGCCTGTGTTTGTGCAGAGCCGACACAGTTCATGAGCACCTGTTCGGCGGTCTCGGCATAGCTCAGAGCATCGCTCTCGTAGCGACCATCGCAGACATGTAGCGCGGGTGCCGGGCGGGAGACGATGTTTTCGAGCGCGCCCTGAGGGTTCAGTCGCGCGGCCTTGATGGTGGTGCTGCCCAGATCGAGTGCGAAGGCGGCAATCATGATGGCAGGCAGCGTGCGACTTCGCGTTCTATCGCGTTGTTGTCCCAGTCCATGATTACGGCGACAAATTCGGCCAGATGGCGCAGTTGCTGTTCGGTGAGCGGTGTCAATATCAGCAGCGGCATGCGGCGGCGCAGCAGGTCGTCCAGATGAATCGCCATCTCGTTGCATGCGCAATGCAGCAGATCGGCGTAGATCAGCGGCAGCGTCGGAATAATGCGCCTTGCCAGATCGGGGCGTTCGTCTATGCCTTGTAAAATGGATAGGGTATGTTTGCCGTGGCGACGCATCAGCCATTTGCCGCTCTCCGGGTCTATGCCGAGTCGGTGCATCTGCGTGTTCAGGCTGGCCGACCAGTCGGCGAAAGGCGACTCAGGAGTCCAGGGGAAAGGCCGGTTTAATGTGGCGCAAGGGGTGTTATCGCCTGTTGCCGCTGTTATTGCATCGACGATACGGGCAGCATCGGTGCGAGCCGAGGTGATTTTTCCGCCTATCGAATAATGCACACCGTTGGCGGCGGTTTTCAGTTCCCAGTCGCGACTGACATCCGATGGGGAATCCTTGTCGCTATGCATCATGACGCGCACTCCGGCATAGCTGCCTGCGACATCGCGCTCCGTCCATGTGGTGTTGAGATAGTGATTGGCGGCATCCAGCAGGTAGCGGATTTCCTCCTGTTCTACCTTGAGCGATTCCAACGGGCCGTGATAATCGCTGTCGGTGGTGCCGAGCAGGGTCATGCCGTACCATGGAACCATGAAAAATACTCGACCATCCGAGGGCGAGGTCAGCAGCACGGCTTCGTCGTTCAATATCGGCGGCATTACCAGATGGATGCCTTTGCTCAGGCGGCAGGCTTGTGATGCACTTGCCCAGCGCCCGGCGGTGTTGACGATTTGGCGAGCGTGTACGGTGATCTGCGTGGCATCGAGTTGATCTCGTAGTATTGCTCCGACCGCCTTACCATCGGTTTCAAGCAATTCGTCAAGTTTGCAATAATTTACGCAGACCGCACCGGCTGCCATTGCGCCTGCGATCAATTCCAATACCAGTCGTGCATCGTCGGTTTGTGCATCGCCATAGGTGAAGCCGCTTTTTAGATCGTGGCAGTCCAGTGCCGGAAAACGAGATGCAAACGCATTGCGACTGAAATAGCGATGCGCCAGCGCAGGCACGGGGAAACCGGCGAGCAGGTCATACAGCGTTAACCCCGCCTTGAGTTGCAGCGTGCCGATACGGCTGTCGGCAAATACCGGTACGCCAAAACGTAACGGCCAGACCCGGTGCTGAGCCACGTTCAGCAGCATTTGTCGTTCGTGCAAGGTTTTTCTGACCAGCTTGAAGTCGTAGCTTTCCAGATAGCGCAGGCCGCCATGTATCAGCTTGGTCGATGCCGATGAGGTGGCGCCCGCCCAGTCGCCCTGCTCGACGATAGCAACAGACAGTCCGCGCAACGCGGCATCATAGGCCGTCCATGCGCCATAGATACCGCCGCCGCAAACCAGCAGGTCGAATTGACGCTCAGTCAGTGGCGATAGATCGCGTTTCATCTAGGCATCTCGCATTTCAAGTGCCTGTTTCGGCACATCGCTAATCAGAATGTCTACGCCCAGTTCGAGTGCCAGCCCAATTTCGGCTGCACTGTTGCAGGTGTAAACAGCGATGCATTTGTGCAGCTCACGCAACAGCTTGACGATATGTTCGTCCAATGTCTTGATGGACAGGCATAGTCCATGCAGAAATGGGTGTTCGGTCAGGACGCTTTGGGCATCTGCCAGAGTCTGTTCGGGTTCGAAGTTGTAAATCAGCGGAAATGGCGACGAGCATGCGCGGGCATAAATCAGGCTGTCGAGATTGAATGAGGAAATCAGGATATTGCCGCTTTCAGACGAAGCGGCCATCGCCAGTGTCTGCCGCACCTTGAGTTGTTGGCGTGCTTGCGATTCCCATTCGCGGTTCTTGATTTCGATCAGCAGGCGACAGCGCTGGCGATAGCTATCCAGAAACGCTTGTAGCGTCATCAGGCTTTCAGGGGCTGCCGTAGCGGAGAAATGCGCAGCAAAATTCATCGCCTGCAACTGGGGGTAATCGAAATCATCAATATGTTTGTCGGGTAACCCGACCTTGCCGAGAAAACGGTCGTGCCATAACACGGCTACTTCATCGCGGCTCAACTGTACATCCGTTTCCATTCCGTCTATGGCATAGCTCAGCGCCTTGTCGAACGCGCTACGACAGTTTTCCGGCGCTTCCCGGTTGGCGCCGCGATGGGCGAAGATTTGGGTCATGGTAGTCGTCGAACCGTTCAATGTGTTCGATTTTAGCAGCATCGCAGGTGAAATTATTGCACTACTTTCCCAGTCCGGCACATAACATGCACTATTTCAAATTTTTTTGCGCAGATCTATTTCAGGAGGATGGCTGGCTTCATATCGAGAACGTAATTCGTGTATTTTGGGAGAGGTAGAGCAGCACGAAGAGCAGGGAGGGAGTTTTTGGTCGGGCGGGCAGCACTTATTGGTGATTGAGACGATTGGGATTTCAACGGCCGATTTGTCTGTATTTGATGACATGAGCGTCTCCCATTTGATTTGAAATATAAGGGCCGACATGTCGTCTTTCTGGCGGCCCCGCTATCGTAGGTTTTACCCCTTAGACTGGAAGCTTTGCGTCCCTGATTTTCAGCAGGTTTGCCCTTTTTATCAAACTGACCGTGTACGGTCAGTTCTTCTTTATACAATCTCATAAAAGGTTTATCAACGGAAGTGGCAAAGGGATAGGCGGTTGATTCAAGATGATGAGTGGTGGTAGGGTAAATTGCCGAAAAGAGAGCTGTTTTCCCTCTTGATCGCATAGTTTTGATGACGTGGCATCGGTATGATTTACGCGAGTAATTTTCATGTAAGGTTGGACTGTTATATTTGTTTAAACCGAGTTTCCTTTAGTGATATTCGGGCGGATAAGGCGCCACCATCGGCGTAACATTTTTAGATTGGATAATGTAATGAATAGCACAATTGCTGGCATGGGTGCAGCCAGTGCAGCTTGGTCTACACAAGCGATGTCCGGCGCGAGCATGCGTATGCCGCCGGCGCAAAAAATGTCTAATTTGTTTTCACAGATTGATACGAATAATTCCGGTAGCATCTCGAAAGCACAGTTTTCTCAGGCTTTCAGCCAGATGAACCCGCCGGCCGGATTTAAGGCTATGGGTGCGGATGCGATTTTTGCGAAACTTGATTCAAATGGTACAGGTTTGGTATCGAAGCAGGATTTTGTAAACGGGATGAAACAGATGATGTCGGAAGTTCGTCAGCATGCGCACCGTGCCCAACAGGAATCAGGCTCTTCTGCTTCGCAAACCATTAACGCCAGTCAGAGCGGGCTGAACCAACTGGTTGGTGCAAGTATCAGCATTAAGGCGTAAAAACGGTGGCAATATTCAGTTGGATAACCTAATATTGCCGCCACTATTCAGTTCTGCGTCCAGCCAGAGATGCTGGACACCTCGTTCGGCTAACCATTGCTTTCCTTCATTTTCCTTTAGCATTGCTATGGTTGAGAGTGTGCCAGATAGCAGGCATTGTTCCGCCATCACGGTTACAGATGTCATTTCAGCAACTGGCCAGCCCGTCTGCGGATTAAAAATGTGGCAATAGCGCTTGCCGTTTGATTCAATATAACGTTCGTAGCTCCCACTGGAAGCTATGGCACCGGAGTAGAGTTCAATCTTGCCTGATGAGGCTTCAGATGTGAGCGGATGTCGAATACCGATTTGCCAGGAAGTGCCATCCGGTTTCGGTCCGATAGCCCGGATGTCGCCTCCGAAATCAAGCAAGCCAGACCGGATTCCCTGTTCGAGACAAATATCGGCACTGCGGTCTAGAGCATATTCCTTACCCAGACCGCCTAAATCCAGTTCCATGCCAGGAACAGGAAAGTGGAGTATAGGGCGATTCCAATCTACCTTGTTTAAACCAATAAGCGGGAGAATTGCGGCTATGTCTGCTTGAGAGGGCAGTATGTTTGATGAAAAATCCCATATTCGCCTAAGTACGCCCGATGAAATATCAAACAGACCGTGGCTAATTTTAAATGCGGTCAATGCATAATCCAGCAACATTGCCGTTTCTTCATCGACAGCCATCGTTCCAGCGGATGAGGCAGACTGATTGATATTTGAAAGGCAATTATGCTTGATGTATCGGGAATACTTATTTTCAATACGCCAAACTTCGGCCATGACGAGATCGGATACCCGATCTGCGTGACGTTCGTCTTCGGCGTAAAGGGTGATTTGACAATCGCTGCCCATAGCCGGAAAGGCGTAGCGATAAGGGTGCGATTGCATCGGTGATCAGGATTGCAGAAGATAAAAAAGTCCGGCACTTGCGCGCCGGACTTTCGGGATTCAGGAACCGGTTAGGGAGCCTGAATGTTTGATGCTTGTTTGCCTTTAGGACCTTGTGTCACTTCAAAGGTAACCTTCTGGCCTTCTTTGAGTGATTTGAAACCGCTCATGTTGATTGCGGAAAAGTGAGCGAACAAATCATCGCTACCGTCATCGGGAGTGATAAAACCAAAACCCTTTGCGTCGTTGAACCATTTTACTGTACCCATTGCCATTTGATTATTCCTTGCTTAAAACAGAGTGTCACCCTGCAATTATTTACAAAACCGAGACTTTAGCAGCCTTGGAACCGGCCTTCTCAGATTTGCCTGTTACATTGTTTCTTATGCCTGTGTTGCATCAAGGGAACAAAATTGAAGACTAAAATCTGCCAAGGACTGAACGATACCTAAATTACTAGGTAATTCATATATGCCGAAAGTTATAGTTTAGCTAATTTATTTGCTGAATACCGGCTTGGGAAATCTGAAAATTTAGTAATTACTAATTTGGGATTCCGCCTTGCGCGGCAATTGGTTGATGGATTTTACGTTGCGTGTAAAACTTTATTATTTAATTACAACAGCTTACTGATAAATTCTTGCATGGTTAATTCGAGATGTTTGAATTTTGGATTGTATGTAAGGCGGCGAAGCAGGCCTTTTTCAAGGTTTTCCTCCGTTATTTCCCCCCATAGAGTTTTTTCTGGATGATGGAGACATTCGAAATATTTTTCAGAATTATTCGAAAAATAATGCAGGCAATTGCAATATTCCCCTTTTTCCCCGTAGTAGGCATCGTTTTCAGGCAGTATGATGGACAGGTGGGAGTAGCTTAAAATTCTTAGTTCAGGGATGTTGCTGTTCAAATGTTCGATCTTTTTCGGATGAATGTTGGATATTTCCTGTTTTGCGCTATAGAGCAGCAGCTTGCTTATCGGATGCCGGGTTTGCATCATGAATTCAATCGTAGCAGAGGTGTGTACGGTGGTGTCTTCGTTACTGGTGGCGGCAAATATCGGGATATCGATTTTCCGTGGACTCATTTCTGGGTGACGTAATGTCTGGTCGAGTTGTTGTATTAGCGCATAGGTCTGGGCGACGGCATTTTTTGTGATGGATTCGTATTTGTAGATGTCGCCATCAGCTTTGATGGTTAACCATTTCGCCGATGGTATCAGCCAGCTATATATTTTGTGCCAAGTTGCAAAGGCCGCTTTAGACGAAATCTTGAGGGCGGGAGAAAATAGGAACAGGCCGCGCACTCTAGTGTCATGCAAACTGTGGTAGAGGCTTAACGTGCCGCCGGTAGAGTGTCCTGCAAGATAGATTTCCTCCACTTCCAGACTAATCTGTTCTACGCCATAGGCAACGGCCTTGCCCCATTCCTGCCAGTGGACATCCAGTAAATCACCGGGTTGCGTGCCATGTCCGGGCAACAGGATAGCCATGATTCGGAATCCTTGTTGCTGAAAGAAATATCCTAGATGTCTCATCCAGTATGGGGAGTCGGTCAGGCCGTGCGTGAGTACGATGCCGCGTTTATAGGTTTTGGACTGACCCTTTTCAAAGCCCGAAGGTGGAAATAATTCAAAAGGCGCATTGCCATCGACTATCTTTTCCAGATTGTCAGAGCCCAGTTTGATATGCGCTTTAGAAAGCAGGTCTCGCGTAGCGCTTATATAGTCTGCAAACGTCAACTGATCGCCATTGAACGTGTTGTTCAATCCTGAAGGCTGGTGTTGAGCACCAAGTGTCGCCATTTTTACAGACGGTTCCAATTAATTAATCACGCTATCGGGAAGATGCTGCGTGACTGAATGTAAGTGTTGTTCTGCCGAAGGGCAATGCTCTGTTTTTAAAATCGCTCATCATTCTGTAAATCAGGTTGGTAGAGTTTCACGTTGTCGCGTCCGGATTCCTTGGCATGATACATGGCGATATCGGCATTTTTCATCAGTTGCGTTTCATTTGTTCCGTGCTGTGGATAGACTGCTATCCCTGTGCTTGAAGAAATATTCAGGCTTTGTCCGACAAGAACGAAAGCCCGGTTAAGCGTTTCGCGGACTTTTTCCGCCACCAGAATAGCATCTTGTTCCGTTTCAATGACAGGTAGCAATACCACGAATTCGTCACCGCCTATGCGCGCGACAGTGTCGGATTCACGTACACAATCCTGCATACGCTTAGCGGCTTCTTTTAATAGCAGGTCACCCACATGGTGTCCAAGCGTATCGTTGATCGGTTTGAATTTATCCAGATCGAGAAACATCAAGGCCATGTGCGTTTTGTCCCGCTTGGCGGTGGCGAGAGCCTGTTGCAACCGGTCGCTGAACAGCGTCCGGTTGGGCAGGTCGGTGAGCGGGTCGTAATGCGCGAGATGGCGTATTTTCCCTTCTGCATTTTTTCGTCCGGTGATGTCTTGTGCAAAACCGGTAGTACCCAGAAGATGTCCGTCCATGTCCATGATCGGTGCCTTGAAGGTTTCGACCCAATGTATTTCTCCATTGTCCATGGACATTTCTTCAGTCAATTTCTGCTTGCACATGGATAGTACTTCGGCATCGTCGGCGCTGTATTTTTGCGCGAGGTGTTCCGGCCACAGATCGAAGTCGGTTTTTCCCAGCACATCCTGTATTCTGGACAGTCCGGTAGTGTTGAAGAAGGCCCTGTTTACAGCAATAAAACGACCGCTGATGTCCTTAAGCCAGATCAGGTAAGGGACGTTATCCAGAATGGCGCGAAGGCTGGCCTCACTATTTTGCAGCTTTCCTTCTGCAGCTTTGCGCTTGGTGATGTCGCGCGAAGAGTTGAATAGCACTGGCTGACCGCCCAGTTCCAGCGGAAAGCCGCTGACTTCGACATCAAAAATACTACCGTCCTTGCGCCGATGCCGTGTTTCAAACAGGGAGCGCCGTTTTAGATCGAATTGTTCCCTGATTTTTGCAGAACGTTCGGCATCGGTGAACTGAGCATCCCATTGTGCCACGTTCATGCCGACCACCTCGTCGCGGGTATAACCCAGCATGGCGCAAAAGGAATCGCTTACCTCAATGACATTGCCTTGCGTGTCTAGTATGTGTATACCGTCGCTGGCATTGCGCAGCAGGGCGAGGTTTTTCTCACTCTCCCTTTGCAAAGCCAGTTCTGCCTGTTTGCTTGCGGTTATGTCGCGGCTGATGCCAAAAAGTCCGGTTACCTTGCCTTCATGATCCAGCAACGGCCATTTGCTGGTGCTGATCCAGCCGGGGTTGCCATCGGTGTCATAGTAAGGGTCTATCTTGTTCAACAGCGGCTTGCCTTCACGGAAGATCGGTAATTCTTCTTCGTAATAAATTCTGGCGGTGTCGGGCGGGAATACTTCTAGATCGTGCTTGCCTATCATGTTGCGCCAGTTCTCGTGTCCTGTGATGTTGGCTAGGGTCTGGCTGCAAAAACGGAAACGACTATCCTTATCCTTGAAGTAAATAAAGTCGCTGGTATTTTCCAGGAAAGAGACGAAGTCACGGTTTAACTCTTTGATACGGTCTTCGATGCGCTTGCGTTTGGTAATATCTTCGGTAATGCCCATGATTTTGACCACGCGACCATCCCCTCCCTGCACCGGGACAAAACAGGAACGTAATATCTGCTTGTCTTCTCCGACTGATCTGAAATCAAAATAACTGGTTTCGCCTTCACAGGCTTTAGCGAGCCATCCGGCTATACGGTGGCGGTCGTCGTCGGAAACAGTATCTAGATAGTTCAGGCTAATCACGGCGTTTTCTTCTGCCAGCCCCAGCATGTGGAGTCCCGCACGATTCATGGACACGAAGCGACCATTCAGGTCTATCTCGTGGATGCTCATGGGTGAACTCTCGACCAGCGAGCGATATCGATTCTCGCTATTGTGCAGACGCTCTTCGATCATCTTGCGCACAGTGATATCTATCTTTACCGCGACATAGTGGGTGACGTTGTCTGCCGTATTTTTGACTGGTGCGATGTGGGTTTCTTCCCAGTACAAATCGCCATTTTTGCGTTTGTTGAAGAGTTCGCCATGCCACGGTTGACCGCTGGACAGCTTGCCCCACATATCCAGATAGACTTCCAGAGGGGTCTGCTCGGACTGGAGGATGCGCGGATTCAGTCCGATAACTTCGGCGGCGCTATAGCCGGTTACCTCGGTGAAGCGCGGATTGACATATTGGATATGGGCGTCCAGATCGGTGATAACCACCGAGGCAGGGCTTTGTTCGATCGCGATGGAGAGTTTGCGCAGTGTGTCTTCTGCCTGCCTTTGCTCAGTCACATCATGAAAACTCCACACCCGGCCCACGATTGCTTCGCCGATACGCTGCGGAATGGAATAGCGCTCTACAACTTTACCGTTCCTGAAGTGCACTGTGTCGAATGAACTGGACTCCGGCGTAGCGTACAATTCCTGCACTTTACTCAGGAAGGCATCCGGGTCGTGCAGTTGGCTCAGGACATAGGTTAGTGCCGCAGTATCATCTCTGGCCGTGATGATTTCGTCGGTGATTTGCCAGAGTTCTATAAACTGCTTGTTATACAGCACCCAGGTATTGTTCAGGTCAACCACCAGAATGGCATTATTGGTTGATTCCAGCGTGGCCGACAGCAGGGAGAGAGATTGCTTCATTTGCTCTTCAGCCTGTTTGCGCTCGCTGATGTCACGCGCTACGGCCAGTATTCGCTGTTGGTTGCCGATAACAGCTAGACGCAAGCTGACTTCAACCCAGAACAGCTGTCCGTCCTTGTTGCGTGCCAGCCAGTCAAAAATCTGCGGGCCTTGTGTCAGCGTAAGGTGGATCTTTTCAGCGGCATCCGCCGCTGAATAAGGCGGCACAGCGGCGCTTAGATCGTCCGGGCCACAGGCCATAACTTGTTCGCGGTTAAGGCCGTACATATCCAGCATGCGTTGATTGACATCGATGATGCGGCCCGTTTCTGCATCGTGTATGAAGATGGCATCGTTGACCGTGTCGAATATTTCGTGAAAGCGGCTCTCGCTCTCGGCCAGTCGCATTTCTGCCAGTTTGCGTTCGGTAATATCCTGACCGGTTCCGCTGGCTTCGAGCGGATTGCCGTGTGCGTCAAACACGAAACGTGCGGAAATATGCACCCAGTGGATTTCATCATTTACGATGATGCGGTGATCCCATTGAGTAGGGCCTACACCGCGCTTGGCTTCTGCCCAGTAGCGTTGTGTGAGTTCCTGATCTTCTGGCGGCATTACCGCTAGACCGGTATTAAAGTCGATCTCTTTGTCGTCGGCGTGACCGTACAATTTGCGCAACTCTTTCGAGATGGTCCAGACATCTCGGGTCGCATCTTCACCGAATATTACATGCCAACTACCGAGCTTGACCATGGCTTGCGCTTTGGCCAGTTCTTCTTCGCGCTCTCTGCGCATGTGGATTTCCTGATTCAGCCTGTCGGTCATGGAATTGATCGACTGGGCGAGTTCGGAGAATTCATCCGTACCTTCGGCATTAAGCCGGTATGACAGGTCACCGTCGGCCACGTTTTTTGCACCATCGTGCAACAGTCCCAGACGCCTGCGGATTAATCTGGATAGGTGCATCGAGGTCAGGATGGTGATGAACGCCAGTGTAATGGCAAACAGGCCGATAATGATGCTCAGGTGTTTATAGGTTAGTTCAACACGCTGTGCGCTGGCATCCTTCAGGGCGGTTGCTTCATTGCGGACTGACGCCGCCTTCAACAGCAACTGGCTGAATAGCCGTCGATCAAGTTCTTCGTAAACTTCGTGGTTGCTGGTGATTGTTCTTAATAACTCAGTGTTCTTGACGATGCGGTGAAAAATAGTTTCAATGTCCTCAAGATCCTTGTGCAAATGCTCCAGAATTTTCCGGTTTTCTTCGTCATAAAACTGAAGGTTGGCCTGACTCAGCAGGTGATCGGCTGTTTTCTTGCTTTGATCCCATTGCGCATGCGCACGGTCTTCGCGGTAGAGGAAGTACTGATCCCGGAATGAGGCACGCTCAAAAAAATTAATCTTGATTGCATCGGCAAGGAAATAGTTGTTTTTTGCACTCTTGAATTCGATGAATGACCAGAAGAGTATTGATGCCAACACGGCAAGTGAAATTGCCGTTGCTATTGAAATTATCCTTAATCGGGTAGTGATGCGCATGATGGCTTACCGATCCATTTTGATTGCTTCCGGTTTGACGGCTCTGAGGCTGTCGAGATAAATGAATTTTTCGTAATCGGGCATATCCTGCTGCTCTGTCAGCTTGTTCTTCATCGCCCAGCGAGTTTCATCTTCCAGTGTAATAAGCAGCGTCTGATCAAGTACAACATGATAGTTAAAGGCGTTCCATACTTCATGGATCAGGCTGTGATCAACCTTTGTTGCGATGGACATGATAGTTTGCGCTTCATCCGGATGGTCTGCCACGAAATGTTCCGCCTTGAACAATGCGCGTAAGAAACGTTTTACCGTCTCGGGATTTTTCAGCACGAAATCCTGCATCGCGGCAATATTGAAGGTTTCTGTATAGATTTCCTGATCGTAGAAAACGATCCCGTTCGCTCCGAGTTGGCGTTTTATCAATGTTAAAGGATAGTTCCAGGAGGAAGCTGCATCGACTTTTTTTGTCATGATGGCATCCTGAAACTCTTCAGGTTTCAGTTCAATGGGCTTGATGTCTTTGCGTGTCAGTCCGTTTGCCGTCAATATTGAATCCAGAAAGAAATCGGATGTGGTTCCGGGAGTAAAGGCGATACGCTTACCCTTTAAGTTGGCGGGTGTGGTGATGCCCGCATCCTTTCGTGCCACTACGGCGTTATTCATTGAGCTCGCTTCTATGTTGGCGATCACGAAAATCTTTTTACCCTTGAGCACGTTAAACATCACTGGAGTTTCCGCGACAGTGGCGAAGTCGGCCTTGTTTCCGATCACCGATTCCAGTGCTGCCTTGCCATAGGTGTGCATCAGCGGGCGGACATCCAGGCCCTCCTCGGAGAAATAGCCTTTTGCTGCGGCAATGTGGACGAGTGTGCTTTGCGGCTGCCAGGTATAGGCAACGGTAATTATTTGCGGCGGTTCAGTATTTTGTGATTGTGATTTATCGCACCCCATCAGTGCAGTGATCAAAATTAATGTGAATGCTAACTGCCACATGATGGTTCCTTATGAGCTGACGAAGATGAGGATGAGACTGGAAAAATGGATACTTTGCCAGACTGTTCAGTCCATGCAGCCAGAGAATATCGGGACTGGAGAACGCGACACTTGTTCACGCGTGGTGTAGGCATGGTGTACTTGTTTGTATTAAGGTTGGCGGCTCAGCCAGTATTGTGAATTTAATTATTTCGTAGTATGTAATGTACACCGATTCAGTTTGAAAAAAAACTTCAAGAAAATTAGGCTGTCGATATATGTCGGGAGTACGGTAGTATGAAATTGTGCTATTGCAATAATTGTGGAAGCAGTATGGCAAGCAAATTTGTTTCTGACTCAGACTGCTTTTCCCTGATGTACCCTGTGACATTAATTATTTAGGAGGAACGGATGCGCTTACTTCATACCATGTTGAGAGTCGGAAATTTGAACCGATCCATTGCTTTTTATACCGAGGTGCTTGGAATGAAACTATTGCGGCGTAATGATTATCCGGAAGGCAAGTTTACATTGGCGTTTGTCGGCTATCAGGATGAAAAGGATGGGGCCGTGCTGGAGCTTACCTACAACTGGGGCGTAGAAACATATGAAGTCGGAACTGGTTACGGGCATATTGCCATCGAGGTTGATGATGCCGTCGAGGCGTGTGAGCGGGTCAGGCAGAAAGGCGGTAGTGTAATTCGCGAAGCCGGACCGATGAAGCATGGTACGACGATACTGGCTTTCGTTGCTGACCCAGATGGCTACAAGATTGAATTTATACAGCGGAAGTAGTCATCGAGAGCAGGACGCTATGCACGTTGGTCGTGCATCGTGATACGTGCGACGAACAGGATGGCCAGCAGATTTGCGAATATTGCGATATAGCCCACCTTGTCGTAACCGATAATCTGGCCTGTTGCGTTTTGCGTGGTGATGAAACCCGCCAGAGTGGCTGCGAGTCCGCTGGCAAGCTGTTGTGTGGCGGCATTGAGCGACATGAAGGTGCCGCGCAGTTTGGGTTGTGCCGCCGAGGTGATGATAGCCATTGCCGGTATCATGCGTCCCGATACCAGCACAAAGAATAATGTCGTTAATATCAGCCATAACCACAGCGGTGCCGACTGAGTGTGAGTGATGGCCAATAGCGGCAGGGTGGCCGCAAAAGCCAAGATGCGATAAATTTTTACCTTGCCGCTTCTATCTGCCCATCTTCCTATCAGGCGTGAAGAGATTAGCGTGGCGGCTCCGCCGAACAGGTAAATATACGGAATGTCGTGTTGTGAAATGCCGATGTTCGCCACCGCGTAAACCGTGATGTACGGAATGATGGTAAAGCCGGAAAACAAGATCAACATGGTGAATATCAGTGCGCGCAGGTGGTTTTCGTCACGTAATACCGCGAACATCGCCGAAAAGGGATGGGCTCTGTGATCGTCGTTGATATGATGCCGCACTTCGGGTAGGTGTCGTAGTGCTACGAGCAGGAAGATTACGGTAGTTACGGCGATGGCGATGAACGGTGCTCGCCATTGAAAAAGATTGGCCAACCATAATGACAACGGTACTCCGGCAACGGTGGAAAGCGAAAAGGCGGCAGAAATAACGCCGCTGGCTGTGGCGCGCCGCTCGAAGGGAATCAGGTCGCCGACCAGTGTTTGCACCATTGCACCCATAATTCCACCGAAGGCACCCGCCAGTCCGCGAGCAATCAGCAGCGTTGCATAATTGGGGGAAAGGCCACATGCCAGTGTTGCCAGCCCGAACAGCGCGAACATCGTCAGCAGTAGGCGCTTACGTTCGTATTTATCCACGAATGTCGCCGCAAGCAGGCCGGATAAGGCGGCACTAAAGCTATAGGAGGCAACCAGAAAGCCGAATTCATGCGTACCTATGTTGAATTCGGCCATCAGTATCGGCCCTAGCGGCATCATGATCATGAAGTCGAGGATATGGCTAAACTGCATGCCGGCCAGGGTTAGCAGCAAATAGCGTTCGCGCTTTGGGGAAAGAGTTTGAGGCATGAGCGGCAACAAAATTCAGGAGAACGGCATTCTAGCAGTGATGCAGTGGTGCGGGGAAAGGGTGGCAGGCTGAGGAAATTGAATCTGGATTAATCGGGTACGCCCAATGCCGTCTCAAACAGGGGTTTGGTGGTCAGGAAATGTGATAGCGTAAACGCGGCGGTCGGCTGCATATTGATGCAAATCATCTTGATGTTTACCGTTTGACAGGTACGAGCCAGATTCGTAAGCCAACCGTAATAAACCGGATCAATAATGGGAACGTCTTCCAGGTCGTAATACAGGCTAGTGCCCTGTTGCTGTTGCATTTGGGCAATAACCTGTTCCAATAGTGCATACTGGTTCTGGATATTCATGCTGCGTAACGGCTCAAGCAAAAAATTGCCTTTGCCGATACGCGTCAAATGCATGCCGGGTATAGCCATTAGTTAGCCTTTTGACTGACCTGAATGCCCATGCGATGGAAGGCTTCCTTGAGTCCGTCAGACAAGCTGGCGCGAGTGGTGACGCCAGTCAGGTCGATATTCAGACTGACCAGTGCGCGCGCTATTTCAGGATGGATGCCGGTGATGATTGCATCCGATCCCATCAGTTGTACGGCGCGCACCATCTGGATCAGGTGATGGGATACCTGTGAATCGATATTCTTGACTCCGGTCAGATCCATCACTACGGCGCGGGAACGATCCTTGGCGATGCGGTTAAGCAATGCTTCCATTACCAGCATGGTGCGACTGGAGTCCAGTGTGCCAATGATGGGGAGCGTCAGTACGCCATCCCATATTTCGGTGATGGGCGTGGATGTTTCACGTAATTCCTGCTCCTGTGCTTTCAGGGTTTTTTCGCGCTCACTCAGGTAGGTGCGGAAAACGGACATGATTAATTCGTCAAAGATTTGAGCGAAATACAGCAATACCGAACGTGACTGGGTAAAGGCAACGCCGCTATCGCGCTCCAGTGCCGAGATCAGGTTGTATTGTAAACGCTGCGCATAGCGCACAACATCTTCGACATTTCCGCCGCGCATTAACATGCGCTGGGCAAGTCCCGAGAAAAATATTTCCAGTGCATGAAACTGTGGCGATGTTCGTCTTTCAGGATCTTTGGAACTTAGCAGGCCTGCTATCAGATTGACGAATTCGCTACTTAAATCAGCGATTTCATCTTCATCCATCAGCTTTATATCTGCGCAAAAAAATTCCCTACCGGTTTCTTCCAGTTCACCTGAAATGTTACCTATCTTCAAATTGAACAATGCGGTTAATTTTTCGCCAGCTTCTTTTTTCTGCACCATATTTCTCCCCTTATCCTATTGAACAAACGCAAATCGATTGATCATCCGAGATGCGCCCCATTATGTTGCCCAGTGTATATGCGATTAATTGCGGATGCTGGTTGAACAAACCGACAAAATTGGCCGCATCCCAGTTTCGTCGTATGCCGTCGCTAGCCGTAATAATGGCACACTTTTTACCGAACTCGGTCTGCAATACATTGGCAGTACGATGTTCGCGTCCCAGAATTCCCGGTGCAAAGGCAACATGCTGCACTTGCATGTGATCATAAATGTGCGCGTTCATATCACCCACCCCGGATAGACGTAAATTGTATTTTGCCAGATCAATCTCGCCAGTAATAGCTACGGCACCACGCGTATTGCTAAGCTGTCTGTCCACCATCGCCAGTATGTTTTCCGGCGAGTCATAATTGAGCAGGTGGGTAGATAGATCGGCGGTCGCGGCTTGCGCCTCTTCACCGTGCCCTAATCCATCCAGATGCAGCCAGCGCAGTAATTTGCCGTCTCTTTGCAGATAAATTCTGTCGCCATTGTAGCGTTCGTCAGCAAGAGAACGTGAATAAAGTCCGAATTTAAAACCGGATTTGGCTTCCTTGTGATCGTCATCCAGATAGAAGCGGGCAAGAATTACCGTGCCGCTCCATTTTCTTTGCGGGCCATCATGTGATCGTTGTGTGTATATGTAGGATTCATCGCTCAGCCGGCGAATAGCGCCCAGCCCTTTCCCCAGTGTACTTGATGTGGAAAAGCCGTCAGCTTCGGCGTTGGGGAGATCGGCAATGCCGGGGCCGAAATCCAGCGAGAGCAAATCCAGCACACCGCCCGGCTGCTTCCACAGTTGAACCATTCCGCGTCCTGAAGCATGCTTTACATTATTGCTGACCAGTTCAGAGGCAACCAGCAGCATATTTTCCCGTTTGAGCGGGTTGACTTCGAGGCGTTGTGCGATGGCAGAAAGTTTGGAACGCAGCAAAATAAGTGAACTTTCGCTTTGCGTCGGGCTATTGAATAACAATTTGCAGTCGACTGCACTATCAAATACCTCAGACATGAAACTCCCTGGATGGACAATTCTGTCCGCATGTTTGCGAGTCACCCATGCCGCATTGCGAGACGACAGTGCGACCACGCCCCCGGTGCTTTGCGTCATATAAGGCGCTGTCAGCCTGATGTATAAATTGCTCCAGCGTCAGATCATTATGGGTGTGACGATCAATGGTTGAAATGCCGATGCTGACCTTGCCGTTCATTTTATCCAGAACCAGTCTGGCTTTTTCGCAGGCGGTATAGTTGTCGGCGAAAATCATCATCGCAAATTCATCCCCGCCAAAGCGAAAGGCGAAGTCCACATCTTCGCGGATTACACTCTGTAGTGATTTTGCCATTTTAATCAGGTATTCGTCGCCATATTGATGGCCATGCTGGTCATTGATGTTCTTGAAGAAATCCAGATCCAGTATCACCAGCGAAAGCGGTTCAACCTTTTGCCGCAGAGTATGACGGAATGCCTGTCCCAGTTTTTCGTCAAAGGCGCGACGGTTAAGCAAGCCGGTTAATGGGTCGGTTTCGGCCTGCCGTATTGAAACCTGTAACTCGGCCTGACGACTCAGCAACTTGACTTGAAGTTCAGCCAGTTCCCGCTCGGTGCGTTCACGCGCCTCTTCCAGATTACGCATCATTGCTTCGTTACGCTGAATCAGAATTTCCGGCTCTATGGCTTCGGTAGACTTGCGCAGGTGTGCACATAATTGTTCGACTACGGAGGGGGCGGGGGCATCCACCGAGGTAATGAAATAGCTGTTTTCATTCCAGTGTGCTTGCAGGCGCTGGTTCGCCAGATGCAGGCTGACTGTAACAAGTTTCCCGCTACCGGCACCTGCCGAGCGCAGTTGTTTAATCAATTCAAGACTTGCTAACGAAGCCTGAAAGGTGTTGCCATGGAGATGTTTGGCGCACTCAAGCATAAAGACCACAAAACTCTGTAAATCCGGCTCTATAGATATGTTGAGAGTTAATAGCTCTATAAATCCGGCTGTATTTTCAATGGATAGCGATTCGTGGTTATTGCCATTGATGGCAAGCAGACTCTTGTCCGCCGCACCTTTTAGATTTCCTAGGCGGGATAATACGGGTTGAAATGATTTTGAAAAAGGTTCTTTAGCCGACCGATGTGGATGAGGGGAAGATAAATTAAGTAACGTCACCGGAGTCATTATCTTGACTGGAAGAGTTGAAATGTAGGCAGGTGGGGATAACCCGAAATGAATTTCAAGTATGTTTGCTTGACCATTGTCGCGCTTTCCAAGCCGGACTGATTAGTCTTTTCGGGTCTGATGACATGCTGTTTCAACATAACACATTCCTTTCAAAGAAGAATTTACGGGGGGGGCTTTAACATTTCGCGAATTTACCACTAAAACGAATAAAAGTATCTATACCTTTCGGTCTAATCTCTTTGAGATACCCATTGAAAGATTACTTAAGTATTGAATTTAACTATTTAGTTGCTATCGGACTGTCCGACATATGGAGTGGCCAGAACCTGATCTACGCGGTTTCGATCCAGATCAACCACTTCAAAATCCCATTCTCCGAAGCTGAAATGTTCAGCTTTTCGTGGGATGCGCCCCAGGGATGTAAGAATAAATCCGCCAACGGTATGGAAATTTCCAAACTCTTCATTCGGAATGCTTCGGATGGACAGTTTGTCTTTCATTTCATCGATCGGAAGTAAGCCATCTAGCAGCCATGAGCCATCGGGACGACGTACAGCAAGGGCATCTTCCGGTGTGTCAGATAGAGGCATCATTTCTCCGACTACTGAAAGCATGACATCGCCCAGCGTGACTACGCCTTCGGTAACGCCAAATTCACTGACAACCAGTGCAAAAGTGGTTCTTTGCTGGCGTAATGTGCGTAGCAGATCAATCAGTGTGAGTGATGCGGGTACAAAAAGTGGAGGGCTAAGCGGAAGCGCTGCAAAATTGACATCACCATCAATGACGGCTTGTAGAATGTCGTGACTTTCGGCGATGCCGATAACCTGTTGTATGGATCCCTTGCAAACCGGAAGCTGAGAGTGAGGCGCGTCACGCAGGAGTTTCAGGTTTTGGTCTTTGGGTGCCAGCAGGTTCAGGAAGACGACGTCTGCAGCGGGTGTCATGATAGCGGCAAGGCGACGGTCTTCCAGACGCAGTACGTTTCCCATCAGGTGGCTTTCTTCCGGTGCTAGTGCACCGGCTTTGGTACCTTCATTCACAAAGGCGAGTATATCTTCAACGCTAGTGATGGCTGGTGCGGATTGAACTGGCAGAATGGACAGCATGCTGTTCGCCGCCCAAGAGAGAAATGAAATGGCTGGTGAAAGCAGCTTAATAAAAAAAGACATAAATGGAGCACAGAAGGCCGCTACTTTTTCCGGGTGAGCAATAGCGATGCGTTTGGGAACAATCTCCCCGAGAATGATGGAAACAGCCGTTACCAGAATAATGGTTAAGGTAAAGGAAATATCCTTTTGCCATGCATCCAGAAACGGAATGTTATCTGGAATTATCGTTTCGATAGAAACGGACAGCGCAGATTCGCCAAATACGCCCATCAAAAGCGCGGCAGCAGTAATTCCGGTTTGCGTTGCGGCCAGCAAGCGGCTGGGGTTTTCCTTGATGATCAATGCAATGGCAGCCCCTTTGTTTCCTTCATCCGCCATTTGGGAAAGTTTGCCGTGACGGGCGGAGGCAAGAGCCATTTCTGCCAGAGAAAAAATTCCTGAAATTACAATTAACAGCATTAACACCCATAAAGCATTCATGTCGAAAATTCATCAAATTAAGGAATAGGATGATTCTATCAAGCCTGCGTTCCAGACGTGGAGATATAAGCGGGAATATTTAAGTCAGGTTCTTTGTTTTTGTAGGTTCGATGTGGTTTAATCTCGCCCATGAAATTTCCCTTCAAAAATGTTGCGCTTATTGGTAAATACAAGTCGCCCGAGGTGGCGCTTCCGCTGTTGCGTCTGGCGGAATTCCTGACTACTAGGGGTTTGAATGTGTTAGTGGATAATCTGTCTGCCGAACATTTAAGCGAACATTCTTATCCCGCAATGATGTTATCTGAGTTGGCCGAAATGGCGGATCTGGTCATCGTAATTGGTGGCGACGGCACGATGTTGAATATTGCACGTACCTTTTCGCCGCAACATGTGCCGATGATCGGTGTAAATCAGGGCCGGCTGGGTTTTTTAACTGACCTCACTCCAGACAATATGTTGGACAGCATTGCTTCGATGATAGACGGAAAGTTTGTTACCGAACGCAGGTTGTTGTTGTCAGCGCGTGTATTGCGGGGCGAAGAGCAGGTATTCAGCGGTTTGGCTTTCAACGAAGTGGTAGTGCATCGCAGTCAGATCAGCAGCATGGTGGAGTTTGAAGTGCGAATCGATGGTGAGTATGTCTATAACCAGCGTGCAGACGGGTTGATTGTTTCTACACCAACCGGTTCGACCGCTTACGCGATGTCGGCGGGCGGGGCGATTATTCATCCGGGTTTGGAAGTGTTGGAATTGGTGCCCGTCTGTCCGCATACGTTGAGTAATCGGCCTATAGTCGTGAACAGTTTATCGGTGTTGGAAATTCTGATGCAACGAACGGGAGATATTCGCTTGCGGCTGGATAGTCACACTTGCTTTGATTTACAGTTGCACGATAAGGTGGTCGTGACCCGGCATCCCGATCATGCCTGTCTGCTGCATCCGGTGGGGCACAGCTATTATCATACCCTGCGTGAAAAATTACTCTGGAATCAATCTCTTTAATCTTCTGGATCAACATAATACATGCTGAAGTTTTTAAGTCTTCGCGATTTCGTTATTGTCTCCTCGCTGGAATTGGAGTTTCGGTCGGGTTTTACCGCCCTGACGGGCGAGACAGGGGCGGGAAAATCCATATTGATAGACGCGCTTTCGCTGGCACTGGGGGCTAGAGGCGATGCAAGCATGGTTCGTAATGGCTGCGAACGGGCCGAGATTACGGCTGAGTTTGATTTGAGTTCATTGCCGGATTTGCAAGTATGGCTTAGAGCGCAGGAGCTGGATGGCGATGATGGTGTATGTTTGTTGCGCAGGTTGCTGGATGCGGGTGGACGTTCACGAGGTTTTATCAATGGGCGTAGTGTTACCTTGCAGCAAATGCGCGAAGTCGGCGAGCAGTTGCTGAATATTCACGGACAGCATGCCCATCAGGCCTTGTTGCATCCTGAAGTGCAGCGCGATTTGCTTGATGGGTATGCGGGTTTGCAGGAAATGTCTGGTCGGGTCGCGGTTTGTTATCGTGATTGGCAGGCATTGAAAAGTCGCCTTATTAGTCTGAGTCGGAATTCTCAGGCGGTGGAAGCTGAGCGTGAGTTGTTGTTGTTTCAGCGTGAGGAGCTGGAAGGATTGGCTTTCGAGGTGTCTGAATGGGAACAATTGCAAACGGAGTACGAGAGGTTGGCTAATGCGGCAAGCCTGTTAGAAACGGCGGCGATGGGGTTGGATGTCTTAAGTGAGGCCGATACCGCCTGTCTGGCGCAACTCAATGCCTTGATTGCGCGTTTACGTGACGGGGTGGTGCACGATGCCGCGTTGGGTGAAACATTGCGTTTGCTGGAAAGTGCGCAGGCAGAATTGCAAGAGGCGGTATATGCCCTGCGTCATTATCAGCAGCATCTGGATACTGATCCGCAACAGATCGTGGCAATGGAGCGACGAATTCAAACTGTGACTGATATGGCGCGCAAATACCGTGTAATGCCGGAGCGTTTGGATGAAGTGTTGCAGCAGGTGCGTTTACGTCTGGCTGAGTTGGGTGATGAGGCTGACTTTGCGGAATTGGAAAGACAGGAAAAAATTGCACAGCAATGTTATCGGGCGGCAGCAGAACCGTTGAGTCAGGCGCGCCAGTTGGCGGCTGCCAAACTGACGAGTGAGATCAGCGATGCGATGCAAACGCTGGCGATGCAAGGTGGGCGTTTTGTTGTGGAATTGTTGCCGCAGGAGGAGGGGAATGCGTTCGGGTTGGAAACGGTTGAATTCCAGGTGGCTGCCAATCCGGGTGTTCCGCCGCGCAATTTGTCCAAAGTTGCTTCCGGTGGTGAGCTATCGCGTATCAGTCTGGCGATTCAGGTAGCGACCAGTCGGGTTGCCAGTGTGCCTACGTTGATCTTCGATGAAGTGGATAGTGGTATCGGCGGGCGGGTTGCCGAAATAGTCGGCAAGTTGCTCAGGCAGTTGGGGCGCGATCATCAGGTGTTGTGTGTGACTCATCTGCCTCAAGTGGCGGCGACCGCAGATTGTCAGTGGCAAGTGAGCAAGACCGTGGAGGAGGGTGTTACGTTAAGTCGCATCGAGGTGTTGAACGATGCGCAACGTGTTGAGGAAATCGCCCGAATGTTAGGCGGATTAAACATTACTGATACTACGCGGAAACATGCAGCAGAGATGCTGGGTGTGTCTGCTTGAGGTATCATGCGTCGGATTTTGGAAATTACGAGACTTTAAGATTATGCGTTTTATACTAATTTTGCTTCCCCTGTTGCTGGCTTCATGCAGTGACTTTTCTACTTCCATGTTGTCGTCCTACAAGATGGATATTCGTCAGGGAAATGTCGTAACCGCAGAAATGCTCGACAAATTGAAAGTGGGTATGTCGAAGGCGCAAGTTCGCTATGTGCTTGGTACGCCGTTGATACACGATGTGTTTCACGATAATCGATGGGATTATGTCTATCGTCTGGAACAGCATCGTGAACTGGTTGAGCAGAAACGTCTGACCTTGTATTTCGAAGGGGATAATCTGGTGCGTATAGACGATAGCGGCTTTGCGGGAGTATCGAAGCCTGTTGTGAATAAGGGCAGCATTAATCCAGCGTAATGCCGTTTCCTAATCTGTGGTGTGTCAACCGGTAATCGTTGTAAGGATCAAATGTCATGAAAAAAATTAAAATTGCCATCGCCGGTAGCGGTGGTCGTATGGGTAAGATTCTGCTGGAAAGCGTAGCGGCAGCCGAAGATATGGTGTTGCATGCTGCGCTTGAGCATGATGCAAGTGCCATGTTGGGGCGTGATGCGGGCGAGTTGTCCGGTGCGGCTTGCGGTGTAAACATTCGCTCGGATGTGGAGGTGGCGTTGCAGGGGGCGGATGTGCTGATTGATTTCACTCGTCCGGAGGGGACGCTGCATCATCTGGAAATTTGCCGCAAGTTGGGTGTAAACATGGTAATCGGCACAACCGGCTTTAACGCGCAGCAAAAGGCGCAGTTGGGAGCTGCAGCACAGGATATCGGCATCGTGTTTGCGCCTAATATGAGTGTTGGCGTGAATCTGTTGTTCAAGTTATTGGAAACCGCTTCTCGTGTATTGTCTGAAGGTTATGACATCGAAATTATCGAGGCGCATCATCGTCATAAGGTCGACGCTCCATCTGGTACGGCGCTGGGTTTGGGTGAGGTGGTTGCACGTACATTGGGACGCGATCTTTCCGAGTGTGCTGTTTACGGCCGCGAAGGAGTAACCGGCGAGCGTGATCCTTCTACCATTGGTTTTGCTACGGTGCGCGGCGGTGATATTGTCGGCGATCATACAGTGCTGTTTGCCGGTATCGGTGAGCGGGTCGAAATAACCCATAAGGCCAGCAGTCGTGCTACCTTCGCGCTGGGCGCCCTGCGTGCGTCCCGCTTCTTGAAAATCAATCCTGCCGGAATGTACGATATGCAGGATGTGTTAGGTTTGAAGTAGCCGTTGAGCAAGATACCTGAGTTTGCAGTAATCAATTTTCATCAGTGAGGCCATATGCTTTTTTTTGATTTATTTCGTCACGACCCAGAATTTATTGAAGTTAAGCATGGGGAAGTCCTGTTTAGGCGTGGTGATATTGGCGAGGCGATGTACGTGCTGATTGAAGGTGAAGCCGAAATAATGATTGATGATATTTCGTTTGAAAAGTGTACTCAGGGTGCGTTTATGGGCGAGATGGCTGTGATTGATGGATCACCACGCTATGCCACCGTGATTGCCCGAACGGATTGTAAGTTTGCCGTTATTAATAAACGCCGTTTCCATTTTCTGATGGATGAAACGCCGGGATTCGCAGTTAATGTGTTGCGAGTGATGGCGCATCGGCTCAAGAAGTGTGATCTGCGTGTCATTCAGGCCGTAGCAGATAGTCGCAATCAATAATTTCGACTTGTTGTTATAGCCTGCTAGTGGAAGAAAAGTATTTTCAGTCCAATCAGTATCAACACGCCGCCGCCGAAAATCTCTGCGCGGCTTTCAAGCCAGGTTCCACTACTTTTTCCTACTCGTACCCCGACTAGGCTGAAAGCGAATGTGGTAAGGCCGATAATCAGGCAGGCCAGAAAAGGGTTAACTGCCAGCAGCGTCAGGCTGAATCCGGCGGCCATCGCATCAATGCTGGTGGCTATCGCCAGTACCAGCATCATTTTGTTGGTTATCTCCGAGATGTCTTCTTCTATGCCTTCCTGAAATCCTTCGTAAATCATTTTTCCGCCGATCAGCGCCAGTAATCCGAATGCGATGATATGTGCGTAACTTTCGACCCAGCCCAATACACCTTTGCCGCCAAGATAGCCGATAAAGGGCATTAAAGCCTGAAAAGCGCCAAAGAAAATACCGGCTTTGATGCCTATTCGGGGTGCGTTGGATTTTGCGCCAAGACCGATGGAAACGGCAAACGCATCCATGCTGAGGGCGATGGCTAAAATAATGACTTCAAGCATATAGGTGTGTCTTTTTGTTGTATGTAAAGAGTGTGTCGGAACGGCCTAAGAGCGCGCAGGTCGATATTGTATATTAGCAACTTAAAAAAAGTCTTGATATGACTTGTGCTTCTGTTTGATGCGATTCGGCTAATCCGCTATAATGCTGGAAATCTTTCGCGGGTTGGATTTGTAATCCTGCCCGCTTCTTTATGTCTAGCTTGGGAGTATCTGGTGACGCAAACGAATCCTGCCATTCTTGTACTTGCCGATGGGACGGTGTTTCGCGGAGTCGCCATTGGGGCTTCCGGTAGCCGTGTAGGCGAGGTCGTATTTAATACCTCAATGAGCGGTTATCAGGAAATTCTTACCGACCCGTCTTATTGTAGCCAAATTGTTACGCTGACCTGTCCGCATATCGGAAACGTGGGTGTTAATGAGGAGGATGTTGAATCTCGACAGGTGTTTGCCAGTGGTCTGGTGATCCGAGACCTGTCGTTAACGGTGAGCAACTGGCGTTCTTCCCAGTCTCTGCCGGAATATCTGAAGCAAAATGATGTTGTTGCCATTGCCGGGATTGATACCCGGAAGTTGACTCGTATCTTGCGTGAAAAAGGCGCCCAGAGCGGTTGTATTGCCACGGGTGTTGATGAGGTCGCCGCGTTGGAAGCGGCGCGTAGTTTTGCCGGGTTGGCTGGAATGGATCTGGCGCAGGTGGTGACTTGCGGCGAATCTTACGAGTGGACCCAAGGCCAGTGGAAACTTGAGGCGGGTTATTCGACTGTTGAAACTTCTGCTTTTCATGTTGTTGCCTACGATTTTGGTGTAAAGCGTAATATTTTACGTATGCTGGCTCAGCGCGGTTGCAAAATCACCGTTGTGCCCGCCCAAACTCCGGCTGAGGATGTGTTGGCGATGAATCCTGATGGCGTATTTCTTTCGAATGGCCCCGGCGATCCCGAGCCATGCGAATATGCTATTGATGCTACACAAAAAGTGCTGGCTGCAGGTGTTCCTTTGTTTGGTATTTGCCTCGGGCATCAAATTCTCGGTTTGGCTGTAGGTGCCAGGACTGTGAAAATGAAGTTTGGGCATCGTGGCGCGAATCATCCGGTACAGGATGTTGATACCGGGCATGTCATGATTACCAGTCAGAATCATGGTTTTGCGGTAGATGCGAGTTCGCTGCCTGTCAATGCGCGTGTGACACATGTTTCGCTGTTTGACGGGACATTGCAGGGTTTCGAGTTGACCGACAAGCCTGCATTCTGTTTCCAGGGACATCCTGAGGCAAGTCCGGGGCCGCATGATGTTGACGGTTTGTTTGATAAATTTATCGATTTGATGGAGAAGAGGAAGTAAGAGGGATACTGGAGAAAGGAGTGGAGGGAAGGGAGTGGGGTAAAACCTGTGCTCGCCGACCCTTATCCCTTATCTCTTCCCCCTTCCCGCAAAAAAATGCCAAAACGTACTGATCTAAAATCCATACTTATTATCGGCGCAGGTCCTATCGTTATCGGTCAGGCATGTGAATTTGACTATTCCGGTGCGCAGGCCTGCAAGGCGTTGCGTGAGGAAGGTTATCGTGTCGTGCTGGTAAATTCGAATCCGGCGACGATCATGACCGACCCGGACATGGCGGATGCAACTTACATTGAGCCGATTACCTGGCAGATTGTTGAAAAGATTATTGCCAAGGAACGTCCCGATGCGATTTTGCCAACTATGGGCGGGCAGACGGCGCTAAATTGTGCGCTTGATCTGGCTAAGCACGGCGTGCTGGAAAAGTACAATGTCGAGATGATTGGTGCATCACGCGAGGCTATTGATATGGCCGAAGATCGTGAGAAATTCAAGCAGGCTATGACGCGTATCGGCTTGTCTTCGGCACGTTCGGCAATTGCGCATAGCATGGAAGAAGCGCTGCAAGTGCAGCAGGTAATGGGCTATCCAACCGTGATTCGTCCCTCGTTTACGATGGGCGGTAGCGGTGGTGGCATTGCTTACAATCGTGAAGAATTTGTCGATATTTGTGAACGTGGTCTGGAAGCATCGCCAACCCATGAGTTGTTGATTGAAGAATCCTTGCTCGGGTGGAAAGAGTATGAGATGGAAGTGGTGCGCGATCGCAATGACAATTGCATCATCATCTGCTCGATCGAAAACCTCGACCCGATGGGTGTGCATACCGGTGACTCGATCACGGTCGCCCCCGCGTTGACATTGACTGATAAGGAATACCAGATACTGCGTGATGCCAGCCTGGCTGTGTTGCGTGAAATCGGTGTGGAAACCGGTGGTTCTAACGTGCAGTTCTCGATTAATCCCGATGACGGACGCATGGTGGTGATTGAGATGAATCCGCGTGTATCGCGTTCATCCGCACTGGCATCCAAGGCAACGGGTTTTCCGATTGCCAAGGTCGCGGCTAAGCTGGCGGTGGGCTATACGCTGGATGAGTTGCAGAACGATATTACCGGCGGAGCGACACCTGCGTCGTTCGAGCCGACCATCGACTATGTCGTTACCAAAATTCCGCGTTTCGCGTTCGAGAAGTTTCCACAAGCCAATGATCGCCTGACCACGCAGATGAAGTCGGTAGGTGAGGTGATGGCGATAGGCCGTACCTTTCAGGAGTCATTTCAGAAAGCCTTGCGCGGTTTAGAGGTCGGTGTAAATGGACTTGATGCGAAATTTTCCAGTCTTGCAGCCATTACTGCCGAGCTGGGAAATCCAGGGCCGGAGCGCATATGGGCGGTTTCGGATGCCTTCCGCTTTGGTTTGAACGTGGATGAAGTATTCAATATCAGCAAGATAGATCGCTGGTTCCTGGTGCAGATCGCCGATTTGATTCGTCAGGAAGAATCATTGGTTGGCCGCACTTTGGGTAGTATCAAGGCAGATGAGATGCGTTCGCTGAAACGCAGTGGTTTTGCAGATGCACGCCTGGCTGATTTATTGCAAACGGATGCCGCCGCGATTCGCGCTTACCGTCATGCGTTGGGCGTCCGTCCGGTGTATAAGCGTGTGGATACCTGCGCGGCCGAATTTTCGACTGATACCGCGTATATGTATTCCACTTATGAAGAGGAATGCGAGGCGCAACCAACCGATAACAAAAAAATCATGGTGTTGGGTGGCGGGCCGAATCGTATCGGTCAGGGTATCGAATTTGATTACTGCTGTGTGCATGCCGCACTTGCGATGCGTGAAGACGGTTATGAAACCATCATGGTCAATTGCAATCCAGAGACGGTTTCAACGGATTACGACACCTCTGATCGTCTGTATTTTGAACCGTTGACGCTGGAAGACGTACTTGAAGTAGTAGAAATCGAAAAACCTATAGGCGTGATTGTGCAGTATGGTGGTCAGACGCCTCTGAAGTTGGCTCAGGGCTTGGCAAAAAATGGCGTGCCGATTATCGGCACAACGCCGGATATGATTGATTGCGCGGAAGATCGTGAGCGTTTCAAGCAGATGTTGATGCAGTTGGGCTTGAAGCAGCCGCCCAATCGCACTGCAAGCACGGTAGCCGAGGGATTGGCGGGGGCTTCTGTGATTGGTTACCCATTGGTTATGCGGCCTTCTAATGTGTTGGGCGGCCGAGCGATGGAGATTATTCATGAGCAGGTTGATTTGGAACGCTATATGCGCGACGCAGAGGAAATGTCCAGAACTTATCCTGAGCGTTTGCCTATCCTGCTGGATCGTTTCTTGAATGATGCCATTGAGGTGGATGTGGATGCGGTGTCTGATGGTGTCGATGTCATCATTGGCGGAATCATGGAGCATGTTGAAGAAGCGGGCGTTCATTCCGGTGATTCGGCTTGTTCGTTGCCCCCATACAGTTTATCGGTTGAAATGCAGGATGAGCTGCGCAGGCAAACCATAGCTATGGCCAAGGCGCTGAATGTGGTTGGGCTGATGAATGTGCAGTTTGCGATTCAGGGTGAAAATGTTTATGTGCTGGAAGTTAATCCTCGCGCATCTCGTACTGTTCCCTTTGTTTCCAAGGCTACAGGTGTTCCGCTGGCAAAAATTGCTGCTCGTTGTATGGCTGGACAAAGTTTGTCACAGCAAGGTGTTACACGTGAGGTGATACCGCCTTACTATTCAGTTAAAGAGGCCGTATTTCCGTTCATAAAATTCCCCGGCGTGGACGTGATACTCGGGCCGGAGATGAAATCAACAGGAGAGGTAATGGGTGTTGGTGACACCTTTGCCGAAGCTTTTGTAAAATCACAGTTGGCGGCCAGTGTTAAGTTACCCAAGAGTGGCAAGGTATTTATCAGTGTGCGCGAAGCGGATAAACCCGGAGCGGTGGAGGTGGCGCGTACCTTGGTGGAACTCGGCTTTGGTATATTGGCAACACGCGGTACTGCCGCGGCAATTTCTGCGGCTGGTGTGGCGGTTGCTGTGGTTAACAAGGTCGGTGAAGGACGTCCGCATATTGTGGATATGCTGAAAAACGGTGAGGTTAGTTTGATTGTCAATACCGTGGACAGTAAGCCGGCGGCGGTGAAAGATTCGTATTCCATCAGGCATGCGGCGTTGCAGGGGCGTGTAACGTATTACACTACCATGGCTGGAGCGCGTGCAGCCTGTATCGGGATGCAACATTTGGCTGATTTGCAGGTTTATGACGTGCAGACGCAACACAAAAGAACATAGAGCCTATATCAGCCGGGTCTTGCCTTTATGGTAAGGTTCACGACTACCAACACATTTAAGAGAGTTTCAGTATGAGCAAAATTCCATTGACAGTGGTGGGTGCAGATATGCTGCGCCAAGAGTTGCACAGACTTAAGACAGTAGAACGCCCCTGGGTTATTAACGCTATTTCCGAAGCGCGTGCTCAGGGAGACCTTTCCGAGAATGCCGAGTATGAGGCTGCGAAGGATAAGCAGGGTTTCGTCGAGGGACGTATCATGGAGCTCGAAAGTAAATTGGGCAGTGCGCAGATTATTGACCCGAAGACGCTGAATGCCAATGGCCGTTGCGTATTCGGCTCAACGGTCATTCTGGAAGAAGTAAATAGTGGTGACGTGGTAACGTATCAAATTGTCGGAGATGATGAAGCCGATATCCGAGCACTCAAGATTTCGATTAGTTCACCCATAGCTCGCGCATTGATAGGGAAATACAGCGGTGATATAGCTGAAGTGCAGACTCCTATGGGGGTTCGTGAATTTGAAGTGGTTGAGGTTCAGTATATTTGAAACTGGGGAGTGGTGAGTAGGAAGTGTTTCTATCGCTGACTATTCACCACTTACCGATTATTAGCCTCTGTTACCCAGTTGTTTCTTTGTGAGTGGCCTTTTGCCTTTGTGACGCGGCATTTGTCGAATTTCTATCTTTTCCGCATCGGGCTTGGGGCGATAAACAACCAGTATTTTGCCGATATGTTGCACGGCGGCGGCTTCCAGTTTGGTGCAAATCTCGTTCAGTATGGCTTCCCGTTGTGAGCGTTCTCCCATGACACGAATCTTGATGAGTTCGTGCAATGCTATTGTCAGGTCGATTTCTTTTAGTACGGCGTCCGTCAATCCTGCGTTGCCTATCATGACGGTTGGTTTTAATTGGTGAGCGCGAGCCTTCAGGGTGAGGCGTTCGGCTACGGTTAGTGTTAGCATAAATTTTTCTCAATATTTTATAAGGCATGGATTCTAAACGATGAAGCCTTCCAAAACCAGTAAACAATGGATGATGGAGCATTTAAATGATCCTTTTGTGCGGCAGGCTCAGAAGGACGGTTATCGCTCACGTGCTGCGTACAAACTTCTGGAAATTGATGCAAAGGATCATTTGCTCAAGCCGGGCTTGGTAGTGGTTGATCTGGGAGCAACTCCGGGAGGTTGGTGTCAGGTCGCAGCAGCTAAAGTAGGTGCGGCTGGAAAGGTGATTGCGCTGGATTTATTGCCGCTCGATCCGCTACGGGGTGTTGAATTTATACAGGGAGACTTTCGTGAAGAGGCCGTGCTCAGAGAGTTGGAGCGCTGTTTGCAAGGTAAACCGGTTGGGTTAGTTATTTCGGATATGGCTCCAAATTTTAGTGGTGTTGGATCGGTAGATCAGGACAGGGCTATTTATCTGGCTGAGTTGGCATTGGAGTTTGCGAGCGAGCACCTGACTCAACAGGGCAGTTTTCTGGTAAAGGTTTTTCAGGGGGCCGGATTTGAAGCTTATTTGAAGACGATGCGTGGCCGGTTCGTTAAGGTTGTATCGCGTAAACCCAAAGCTTCTCGCGACCGCAGTAGTGAGGTATATCTGTTGGGAACTGGGAAGTTGAGTTAGAAATTTACTCGAGGTGTATGTCATTGAAATAAATCAACACGATAGGCTTGCAATTTCGCTGATTGACCCAATATCTCAGCGGTAGTATTGTTTCTTCAGGCTGGTGCTCTTGACTTATTTTTTCCGAAATATTTCATCTGTATCGGAGTAAGGAAAGCTGAATCGGGAATGTTTTCCGGAATTATCGATTGTATATTTGGCCGCATGAACAAATACAACTTTAAAGTAACCATTTTAAGCCCGGAAAACTTGAGTAATCGTTTGATACATAGTCTAATGTCAAACTCGGTAGCCTGTATGTGTCGTAATAAGGAGTTCTCTCTTGAACAACAATTTTAAAAGTATAGCAATTTGGCTGGTTGTAGCTTTGGTGCTGATGACCGTTTTCAATCAGTTCAATACCCATCAGCAGCAGGCCTCTCAGGCAAGCCTTGACTATTCGCAATTTCTTGAAGAAGTTAAAAAGGGAAATATAAACAAGGTGGTGATCGAGGGTCATACCTTGCGCGCAACGACTATCGATAATAAACGTATCAGTACCTATGCCCCAAGCGACTTGTGGATGGTTTCGGATCTGTTGAAATATGGCGTGAGCATTGAGGCTAAACCCGAGGAAGAGCAATCATTCTTGATGAATGTCTTTGTTTCATGGTTCCCGATGATATTGCTAATTGCAGTCTGGGTTTTTTTCATGCGCCAGATGCAGGGCGGAGGGAAAGGGGGAGCATTTTCATTTGGCAAGTCACGTGCGCGGATGCTGGATGAAGCGCGGGAACGGATCACGTTTGCGGATGTTGCCGGCTGTGATGAAGCCAAGGAAGAAGTTTCTGAACTGGTGGATTTTTTGAGCGATCCGGCGAAATTCCAGAATCTGGGCGGGCGTATACCACGCGGTGTATTGATGGTAGGTAGTCCCGGAACCGGTAAAACATTGCTGGCCAAGGCGATAGCTGGTGAAGCCAAGGTGCCGTTCTTTTCAATATCCGGCTCGGATTTTGTTGAAATGTTCGTGGGTGTAGGTGCAGCACGTGTTCGCGATATGTTTGAACAAGCCAAGAAACAATCCCCGTGCATTATCTTTATTGATGAAATCGATGCGGTGGGTCGTCAGCGTGGTGCAGGTCTGGGCGGTGGTAATGATGAACGCGAGCAAACGCTAAATGCGTTGCTGGTTGAAATGGACGGTTTTGAAGGTACCAGTGGTGTAATTGTAATCGCAGCGACCAATCGTCCCGATGTGCTCGATGCGGCCTTGTTGCGGCCCGGTCGATTTGACCGTCAGGTGGTAGTGCCGTTGCCGGATATACGTGGTCGCGAACAGATTTTGATGGTGCATATGCGTAAGGTGCCCTGTGCGACGGATGTGGATGCAAATGTGATTGCACGCGGTACGCCGGGCATGTCGGGTGCTGACTTGGCCAATCTGGTTAATGAGGCTGCGTTATTTGCTGCTCGCCGTGCCAAGCGTTTTGTCGAAATGGATGATTTCGAAGCTGCCAAGGATAAGATATTCATGGGTGCTGAGCGTCGCTCGATGGTGATGCCGGAAGAAGAGCGTCGTAACACGGCCTACCATGAATCCGGTCACGCTGTTGTAGCCAAATTAATGCCTAAAACCGATCCGGTTCACAAGGTAACCATTATTCCGCGCGGACGTGCGTTGGGACTGACCATGCAGTTGCCGTCTGAAGATCGATACAGTATGGACAAGGAACGCATACTGTCTACGATAGCGGTGCTGTTTGGTGGTCGTATAGCTGAAGAAATATTCATGCACCAAATGACTACAGGTGCCTCGAACGATTTTGAGCGTGCAACGGACATGGCACGCAAGATGGTGACGCAATGGGGTATGTCTGATGCATTGGGTACGATGGTGTATGGCGAAAATGAGGGGGAAGTTTTTCTCGGGCGTTCGGTGACCACGCACAAGAATATTTCCGAAGCAACTATGCAGAAGGTGGATACCGAGATACGTCGTATTATCGATCAGCAATATGCTTTGGCACGTAATCTGATTGAAACTCATCGCGACAAGATAGAAGAAATGACAAAAGCGCTGCTTGAGTGGGAAACCATTGATGCCGACCAGATCAACGACATCATGGACGGAAATCCACCACGCCCTCCTAAGCCGAGCCAAGCTAAACCGGCACCTAAGCCGCCAAAGGATCAGGCACCTACAGCTCCGGCAGCTACGCCAACCGAACCTGCTCAAGAAACCTGATACGGAATAGAGAATTGAGGCGGGCATATTTATGCCCGCCTCGTTTTCTTTTCTGCTCCTCATTGCTGATGTTACTTTGCTCAAAATTCCAGTTTGACCTTACACGCCCGCTCGTAATGGGTATTGTTAATGTAACTCCCGATTCATTTTTTGATGGGGGGAGGCATGACAGGAGTAATTCAGCCATAGCTCATGCGCTGCAGTTGATCGCAGAGGGAGCGGATATACTCGATGTGGGCGGGGAATCAACACGACCTGGAGCTGCGCCAGTAACTGTTCAAGAAGAACTGGATCGCGTAATGCCCGTGATCGAGGCTTTGCAAGGTGCTCCTGTCCCGGTTTCAGTCGATACCTTCAAGCCTGAAGTGATGAGTGCTGCAATTGCTGCCGGTGTGAGTATGGTTAATGATATTAATGCCTTGCTGGATGTCGCAGCGAGGGATGTTGTATCTAATAGTGATGTGGCAGTGTGCCTGATGCATAAGCAGGGGAAGCCGCAAACCATGCAGGATCGGCCTGTTTATCAGGACGTGGTGTATGAGGTGGGAGAGTTTTTGCGGATGCGAATTAAGGAGGCAGAGGCGGCCGGGATAGAAAGGCATCGTATCGTCATTGATCCGGGTTTTGGTTTTGGCAAGACACTGGAGCACAATATTGCCATGTTACGTGAATTCAACCGGTACACTGAAATGGGTGTGCCGTTATTGGCCGGGCTTTCACGCAAATCCATGCTGGGAGCATTGACCGGTCAGGATGTCACGCAACGCATGTCCGCCAGCGTCGCAGCTGCATTGATAGCGGTTCAGCGTGGCGCAAATATCGTACGCGTACATGATGTGCACGCGACTGTCGATGCGCTGAAAATTTGGAATGCTGTAAGTTTGTAATTGATAATTTCGCTTGAATAATAGGTGAACGGAATAAACATGAGCAGAAAATACTTTGGTACGGATGGTATACGTGGGCGAGTTGGTGATTTTCCGATTACACCTGATTTCGTGATGAATTTAGGCTATGCAGCCGGAAAGGTATTGGCAACGGCAGAGCATACCAAAGGGGAGCATTCCGCTGTTTTGATCGGCAAAGATACGCGAATTTCGGGCTACATGCTGGAGTCCGCATTGCAGGCCGGTTTAATTGCAGCCGGAGTTGATGTTTATCTGGCCGGCCCAATCCCCACGCCGGCGGTAGCTTACCTGACACGTACTTTGCGATTGCAGGCCGGTATCGTGATTTCCGCTTCGCACAATCCCTTTGAAGATAATGGCATCAAGTTTTTCTCGGCAAGTGGCACCAAGTTGCCTGATGATGTTGAGCATGCCATTGAGTCTAAGCTGGAAGCGCCCATCAAGATCAAATCATCGGGCCAGTTGGGTAAGGCCAGGCGGTTGGATGATGCAACGGGTCGCTATATTGAATTCTGCAAGAGTACTTTTCCTAGTGCGATGAATCTGCGCGGAATGAAAATTGTAGTGGATAGCGCACATGGTGCGGCCTATCACATAGCCAGAAATGTATTTCATGAGTTGGGTGCGGAGGTTGTGGCTATCGGTGCGCAACCGGATGGACTTAATATCAATGACGGTTATGGGGCGACGGCACCGGCGAATTTGCAACGGGCCGTCGTTGAGCATCATGCCGATCTGGGCATTGCTCTGGACGGTGATGGCGACCGGCTGATTATGGTGGATAGCGAGGGCAAGTTGTATGACGGTGATCAATTGCTGTACGTCATTGCCAGACACCGTAAACAACAAGGCACATTGCGTGGCGGCGTGGTGGGTACCTTGATGACCAATCTGGCCTTTGAGCATGCGATGCAAGGTTTGGACATCCCATTCTTGCGTGCCAAGGTGGGTGATCGTTATGTTATGGAGCAGTTGCAGCAGAATAATTGGCAGTTGGGTGGTGAAAATTCTGGCCATATTCTGTGTCTGGATAAGCACAGTACCGGCGATGGTATCGTTTCGGCTCTGGAAGTATTGGAGGCGATGCGGACACAAAAACAGAGCCTTGCTGAAGCATCAAAGGATTTGCAACTTTACCCGCAGGTGTTGATCAATGTGCGGGTTGCCAAGGGCGTGGATTGCCTTGGGCATATCAAGGTCAAGGATGCGGTGGGCGAGGTTGAAAGAGCGTTAGATGGCAAAGGTCGTGTATTGCTGCGGCCTTCCGGTACCGAACCGTTGTTGCGTGTCATGGTTGAAGGCGAAGACAAGAAGCTGGTTGAAAAGTCGGCTAAGGAAATTGCCGATGTGGTACAACATCTCGCCACGAGTTAACGAAAAAATTTCAGGTATGTAATAACTGTTTGTGGCCGGATAAAGCTTCTGGTCTCCAGTTACTAATTGCCCAAGCAAGCTGTTGATTGACGGGTTCGCGCTGTAAATCAGCAGGTGGCATTTGTTGCAAGAACCTTAGTACATCAAACAGGGTTGAATTTGCTTTCGCATATTCCACGGCTTTAGCGCGAGTCTGTTTGCTGAGTTTCTCCCCGTTCTCATTTACGACGACAGGCAGATGCATATAGGCGGGTGTGGTTAAGCCGAGTAATTGTTGCAGGTAAATTTGTCGCGGTGTGGAATCAAGCAGGTCTGCGCCGCGCACCACATGGGTGATTCCCTGAGCCGCATCGTCCACAACCACGGCGAGTTGATAGGCGAACAGACCGTCGGCGCGTTTTACGACAAAATCACCTATGTCCCTTTCCAAGTCCTGACTGATCTGTCCCTGCAAGGCATCAATGAAGACGATTGGATTATTATTTGTGCGCGCCCGCCATGCACGCCCTTCCTTGCCTTCAGGGATGCCGTTGCGACAGGTGCCCGGATAGACCGGCCCTTCCAGCCCATGCAGCGCAGAGTCAGCGATTTCGCGGCGGGTGCAACAACAGGGGTAGCTAGCACCTGAGGCTTTCAATTGTTCAAGTGCGTGTTGATAGGCTACAGTGCGTTGACTTTGGTAGATGACGGGTTCATCGCTATGTAAACCGAATATTTCCAGTGTACGCAATATGTCCTCTGCGGCGGATTTATTGCAACGCGGTGTATCCAAATCCTCCATGCGTACCAGCCAGATGCCATGGTGATGCTTCGCATCGAGGTAACTGCCGACAGCCGCGACCAATGAACCGAAATGCAATGGGCCGGTGGGGGAGGGGGCGAAACGCCCCCGATAGGTGGGGGAATGCATATGCTCACTGAATGATTGAGAAACAGCGGCAACCATCGTTGGTATAGTTAAGCGATGACAGCTTCTTCCTCAAAATCCAGCACCACCTTGCCATCCTTATAATCGACGGTGATTTTCCCGCCATTGGTGAGACGGCCAAACAGTAATTCATCGGCCAATGCCGAACGGATGGTGTCCTGTATCAATCTTGCCATAGGGCGTGCGCCCATCAGCGGGTCGAAGCCGCTACTCGCCAGATACTCCTTTAGTTCATCGGTAAACAGCGCATCGACTTTTTTCTCGTGCAGTTGTTGTTCGAGCTGCATCAGGAATTTGTCTACCACGCGCAGTATGACATCTTTGGTAAGCTGTGCGAACGAGACGATCGCATCCAGACGATTGCGGAATTCGGGGGTAAACAGGCGTTTGATGTCGGCCATTTCATCACCCGCCGTAGCGGTTTTAGAGAATCCGATCTGGGTCTTGTTCAAGGCCTCTGCGCCCGCATTGGTCGTCATGATCAGGATGACGTTGCGGAAGTCAGCTTTACGTCCATTGTTGTCGGTCAATGTGCCGTGATCCATGACTTGTAACAGGATGTTGAAAATGTCCGGGTGGGCCTTTTCGATTTCATCCAGCAATAATACGCAATGCGGTTGCTTGGTAATCGCTTCGGTGAGTAGTCCGCCCTGATCGAAACCGACATAGCCGGGTGGTGCACCGATCAGACGCGATACGGCATGGCGCTCCATATATTCAGACATGTCAAAGCGATGCAGTGGCATGCCCATCACATAGGCCAGTTGGCGTGCTACTTCGGTTTTGCCGACACCGGTCGGGCCGGAGAACAGGAAGCTGCCTATGGGCTTTTGCGGATTGCCGAGGCCGCTGCGTGACATCTTGATTGCCGTGGCGAGTATGTCGATTGCCTTGTTTTGACCGAACACGACTGATTTCAGGTCACGATCCAGCGTTTTCAAAGCATTGCGGTCGTCATGCGAAACGGTGCGTGCAGGAATACGCGCTATCTTGGCAATGATTTCCTCGATGTCGTGCTTGCCGATGGTCTTTTTCTGCTTCGATTTCGGAAGTATGCGTTGCGCGGCACCGGCTTCGTCAAGTACGTCTATCGCCTTGTCGGGTAGGTGGCGGTCATTGATAAACCGTGCAGACAGTTCGGCGGCGCTGGTGATGGCGGCGGCGCTGAACTTGATATGGTGGTGTTGCTCGAATCGGGATTTCAAGCCTTTGAGTATTTCGATAGTCTGTTCAACCGAAGGCTCGGAGACATCAATCTTCTGGAAGCGGCGAGATAGGGCTGAGTCTTTTTCAAAGACACCGCGATACTCCTGATAGGTGGTTGCTCCTATGCACTTTAAAGCGCCGCTGGACAAGGCGGGCTTGAGCAGGTTGGACGCATCCATGGTGCCGCCGGAAGCTGAACCTGCACCGATCAGGGTGTGTATCTCGTCAATGAACAGAATCGCATGCGGCGCATCCTTCAATTCTTTCAACACGGCTTTCAAACGCTGTTCAAAGTCGCCGCGATATTTGGTGCCTGCCAGCAACGAGCCCATATCCAGTGCATAAACATGAGCGTCTTTCAGGATGTCCGGTACATTGTCTTCAACGATGCGGCGCGCCAATCCTTCGGCAATCGCAGTTTTGCCTACGCCCGCTTCGCCGACCAGTAGCGGATTGTTCTTGCGGCGGCGGCAAAGAGTTTGTATCGCACGCTCCAGTTCCGGTTCGCGACCTATTAGCGGATCGATTAATCCAGCAAGTGCTTGAGCATTGAGGTCTACGGTATAAAGTTTCAGTACACTGTCTTCATTGGGAGCTTGCTCGGCGGTGCCGGTAGCAACGCCCGGAATCGGAGTCGAATTTGGCTGTGTTTCCTTACCAATGCCGTGGACGATATGGTTGACGACATCCAGACGGTTGATGTTTCTTTCAGCCAGGAAATGAACCGCATGCGATTCCTTTTCGCCAAACATGGCGGCGAGAATATTGGCTCCTGACACTTCCTTCTTGTTGGCAGATTGTGCATGCAGGATGGCACGCTGGATAACGCGTTGAAAACCCAGTGTGGGCTGTGTATCCATGTCCTCGTTGCCGGGAACAACGGGCGTGGTATTGTCGATAAATTCGGTAAGCGTCTGACGCAGTTCTTCAATGTCTGCATGGCAGGCGCGTAATACCTGTGCAGCTGAGGCATTGTCGAGCATGGCAAGCAGTAGATGTTCAACTGTAATAAATTCGTGGCGCTTCTGGCGTGCTTCAACAAAGGCCAGATGTAAACTTACTTCCAATTCTTGCGCAATCATTTCAAATTTCCTCCATGCTACAGCGTAGCGGATGCCCGTTTTGCTGGGCGAATTCTGTCACCAGGGTAACCTTGGTTTCGGCAATATCACGTGTATAAATGCCGCAAACTGCTGATCCTTCGTTGTGAACCTGAAGCATGAGTTGCTGTGCGCGTTCGCGATTGATTAAAAAAAAGCGCTGCAATACCTCAATGACAAATTCCATTGTTGTGTAATCGTCGTTGTGCAAAAGCACCTTGTACATCGAAGGTGGCTTTGTTTTAACGACATCTGGCGCAAGGGCCGTGTTGCTTTCATGTTTTTTTGACATAACTTTACGGTTTATTTTGACACTTATCACAAACGATAAGATGAACGATTAGCGATGCTTTTTCAAGCCTGTTCTCAATTACACGCAAATAACAATTTGACAAAAGCGGGCAAATAAAGGTAAAAAGTGCACTGGTGTTTGATTCAAAGTGTTTGCGGTACAAGTTTTGCCGTGTGCGGTCTTGGTTTCAAACAGTTTCGGGGGGGGCCCCTATTTTTATAGTAAGGAAGTAATCACATGGCAACTGGTACAGTTAAATGGTTTAACGATGCAAAGGGTTTTGGTTTTATTACACCCGATGATGGTAGCGAAGATCTGTTCGCACACTTTTCAGCAATCAACATGAGCGGCTTTAAGTCACTCAAAGAAGGCCAGAAAGTTACCTTCGATGTTGTGCAAGGCCCTAAGGGTAAGCAGGCATCCAACATCCAGGCTCCCTAATACGGATCTTTGATGTACAAAAAACCCGGCAATGCCGGGTTTTTTTATGGCTATTTATTATCAGGCAATGGAAGCCAGTGCTGCGTTCAGTGTTGCACTGGGGCGCATGGCTTTAGACGTTTTCTCGAAATCAGGGTGATAGTAACCACCCATGTCCACCGGTTTGCCTTGGGCTGCGATCAATTCTGCATTGATTACTTCTTCATTGTCAGTCAGTGTTTTTGCCAACTCGGTGAAACGCGTTTGAATATCCTTATCGCTCGTTTGTGATGCCAGTGCTTGTGCCCAATACAGGGCGAGATAGTAATGGCTGCCGCGATTATCGATTTCACCTACCCGGCGAGCCGGTGATTTGTTGTTTTCCAGAATTCTACCGTTTGCTTGGTCGAGTGTTTCAGCCAGCACCTGTGCTTTGCTGTTGTTGAACTTATGACCAAGATGCTCCAGCGAAACGCCCAGCGCCAGAAATTCGCCGAGTGAATCCCAGCGTAAATAACCTTCCTGCTGGAATTGCTGAACATGTTTGGGAGCCGAGCCACCTGCGCCGGTTTCAAACAGGCCGCCGCCATTCATCAGAGGCACGATGGAGAGCATCTTTGCGCTAGTACCGAGTTCAAGTATCGGGAACAGGTCGGTGAGGTAATCGCGCAGTACGTTGCCGGTAACGGAGATCGTGTCCTTGCCTTCACGGATGCGATCTATGGAAAACTGTATGGCTTCTTCGGGTGATAGGATGCGAATGTCCAGACCGTTGGTGTCGTAATCCTGGAGATAACGCTCTACTTTTCGGATCAGTTGTGCATCGTGTGCACGATGGCTGTCCAGCCAGAAAATGGCGGGTGTGCCGGTTGCGCGGGCGCGGGCGACGGCCAATCTTACCCAGTCCTGTATGGGCGCATCCTTTACCTGGCACATACGGAAAATATCGCCTTGCTCAACCTGTTGCTCCAGCAATATGTTGCCGGATTCGTCTATAACACGGACGCTGCCATTGTCAGTCATCTGGAAGGTTTTGTCGTGTGAGCCGTATTCTTCGGCTTTTTGCGCCATCAAACCGACATTGGGTACGCTGCCCATGGTTGCCGGATTGAATGCGCCGTGCTTCTTGCAATCGGTGATGACGACCTGATAAATGCGAGCATAGCAACGATCTGGAATGATAGCCTTGGTATCGTGCAGTTTGCCATCCGGCCCCCACATCTTGCCGGATTCACGAATCATGGCAGGCATGGAAGCATCGACGATGATGTCGCTTGGTACATGCAGGTTGGTGATGCCCTTGTCTGAATTGACCATCGCCAGTTCAGGTCGGGACTTGTACGCCGCCTGAATATCCGCCTCAATTTCAGCACGTTGAGCTTCGGGTAGCTTCTCGATCTTGCTCAGTAGCTCTCCCAGACCGTTGTTGATATTGACACCGAGCTCCCTGATTACCGTCGCGTGCTTCTCGAAAACGTCCTTGAAATACACGCTTACGGCATGACCGAACATGATCGGATCGGAAATTTTCATCATGGTCGCCTTGAGGTGCAAGGACATAAGCACGCCTTGCTGTTTGGCGTCATTCATCTGTTCTTCGAGGAAAGTGCGTAGCGCGCGGCGATTCATCACAGCGGCATCAATTATTTCACCAGCCTGCAATGTAAAGGCTGGCTTTAGCACGGTTAGCGTACCATCGCTACCGGCAAATTCGATACGTACCGAACCGGCTTTTTCAACCGTGACGGATTTTTCGCTGCCATAGAAGTCAGCCTCGTTCATATGGGCCACATGGGTTTTGGAGTCGGCGCTCCATGCGCCCATTTTGTGCGGATGCTTTTGGGCAAACTGTTTGACTGCACCGGCTGCCCGGCGATCCGAATTTCCTTCACGCAACACGGGATTGACGGCACTGCCCAGTACTTTGCTATAGCGAGCCTTGATGGCTTTTTCGGCGTCATTTTGAGGATCATCAGGATAATCCGGTATGTTAAATCCCTGCGATTGCAACTCCTTGATGGCGGATTTCAATTGCGGCGGCGTCGCGCTAATGTTCGGCAGCTTTATGATGTTGGCTTCAGGTTTAAGTGTTAACTCGCCCAGTTCGGTTAGTTCATCGGCGATTCTCTGACCTTCATTCAGGTTTTCCGGGAAATTGGCAAGTATGCGACCTGCAAGTGAAATATCCCGCGTTTCAACTGTCACGCCAGCGGCCTTGGTAAATGCCTGAATGATCGGCAGCAGGGAATACGTTGCCAAAGCCGGTGCTTCATCAACCATCGTGTAAATAATTTTATGACTAGTCATGTGATTTCTCTTTAGTGATTGTCAGTGATTTGTATTTTAGAGTTGTTTTAATATTTCCATGATGCGTACTTTAGGGAGAATGAAGGTGTAATTACTCTCCGTACGGTGAGACGCGGTAAAATGACCGTTTAAAAACCAACTGGAATATGAATGGGACGCATACTGTTATTCAACAAGCCATTTGGCGTAATTTGCCAATTCAGCCCTGATGGCATGCATCCGACGCTGGCTGATTATATCTCCCTTCCTGAATTTTATCCCGCCGGAAGATTGGATACGGACAGTGAAGGCCTGCTGGTCTTGACGGATGATGGCAAGTTGCAGCACCGGATTACCGATCCCCGTCATAAACTCCCCAAGACATATTGGGTGCAAATAGAAGGTGTACCGGATGAAATCGCGCTTGAAAAATTGCGGGAGGGCGTCGAACTCAAGGATGGATTAACTCAACCTGCCGGAGTGCGGCTGATGGATGCGCCTGCCAAGCTGTGGGTGCGTAATCCGCCGATACGGGAACGCAAGGCTATTCCGGTCAGTTGGCTTGAACTGACCCTGCGTGAGGGGAAAAACCGTCAGGTGCGACGCATGACGGCTGCGGTGGGCTTCCCCACCTTACGTCTGATTCGTTACAGGATAGGAGATTGGACGTTGGATGGGCTTGATCAGGGCGTATGGAAATTGATGTGATGAATACGAATTGGGCAGGCCGCATGCTTCACTGAAAACCGCGTCAATAATTGAGTTGGCTGAAAAATCGGCGTTTAATTGGATTGCCGAGTATAGAATTGTATTCGTGACGGGTTCGTCCTGTTAATATTACATAGCAACTTGAAACAGCTTGGGTGGTAGGGGGCATTGAATGTCTACCGTTGTGCGGCATGGGCGGTAGCTAATATTGTTTGTTCGGAATGCTGGCAAAAGCGGGCATTTTAAGTTTGAGGGAAATTACCGGGATGAATATGACTGTAGAGGACTTGAAAAGCGGCACACGTGCTCATATGCCCGACTTGAGTTGGAGTCAGGTGCGTGAAACCATGCTGATGCTGGAACTGGCTGCCGGACAAATTGAATCGGCAATGAAAGACAGTAATTCATCGGTTGATGTATTGACGGACAGCTTTACTACCATGGCTGGCTATTTGCATATGATTTCCAGCACGTTGACCACTTTGCCGGATGAGGGAATGGTCGGCGATACCAAGCAGAATATGCTGGAAGCGGCGGGTAATGTGACAGGTATGGTGCATCAATCCATTATGGCCTTTCAGTTTTATGACAAGCTGTCGCAGCGATTGGGGCATGTATGTCATAGCCTAGCGGCATTGAATGAACTGGTCGGCAACCAACATCGTTTGTTTAATCCACAGGAATGGGTGGCGCTGCAAGAGAAAATCCGTTCGAAATACACCACCGTTGAAGAAAAAGCGATGTTTGATGCCGTTATCAATGGCATGCCGGTACATGAGGCGCTGGAAAAATATATGAGTGAAATGAAAGACAAGGGTAGTGATATAGACTTGTTTTAATATTTCAATAATGGATGGCGAGTCATAATCAGAATTTCGACTATATGCTGTAGCTTAGGGGGGGATCAATTCATGAATACAAGCAAGACCAACACCAGTCTCGCGCAGGACAAAGTTCAGGATATAGGTCGCGCAGCGGCTAAATTGCATCGTTTACTTAAAGAACTCGGGCATGTTAAAGGTTTGCAGCAAAGTGCATCCACCATGCCGGATGCGCGCGCCAGATTGGGTTTTATAGATCAGACCATGCATGACGCTTCGGAGAAAACCATCAGTGCGGTAGAAAATTCCCTCCCCCTTACTGATATATCGCGATTGTCATGCGCTCAAATGGCTGCTCAACTGTCAGATGCGGAAGACCTTGCCCATCATGCGTTGGTGCAAGATGTTATATCTCGTCTGGGTGAAATTGCGGCTTCGGAAGAAACGGTGCATCGTAATTTGCTGCAAATCATGGAAGCGCAGGAGTTTCGTGATGTGGCAGGACAGATGGTCAACAGAATCGTCAATGCGGCGGTAGAGGTTGAAAGTATCCTGCTCGAAATTCTGCGTGAATATGCGACTGACACCAAAGATTCGCTGATTTCGACTGAAGGTCAGACAGCCGGGCCGGCGGTCAAGCCAGACTCGGGCAGGGTTAGCGGGCAGGACGAAGTGGATGATCTGCTGGCTTCGATGGGCTTTTAGTTTCTTCCCAATTTCAAACTGTTAAGTTTCTGGCTTTAAGATTCCGGGGGTAGAAACACTTTCGATGGGGTGTGTAGGTAAGTGTCCATTATCAACTGCTGAAAGCTGCTATCAAGGCAGCAATCATATAGGTGTGGTCATGTACTCCGGCGCTCTCGCGAGCACTATGCATCGCCCACATCGGAGAACCGACGTCCACGCTGGCAACCCCCAGTTGTGCCGCTAACATAGGGCCGATAGTGCTGCCGCATCCCAGATCGCTGCGATGGGCGTATTGTTGATAAGGCACCCCGGCCTGCTCGCAAAATCCCATGAAGCGCGCCGCCGTTTCTGCATTGCTGGTATAGCGTTGATTCACGTTGGTCTTGATGACTGGCCCTCCATTGATCATCACTTTATGATTGGGCTCATAGCCAGCCGGGAAATTCGGGTTGTAGGCATGTGCCATGTCCGCACTGATAAAGAAACTGCGCGTCATGGCACGTCGTCTATCTTCTTCATCCAATTTTGCATGGAAACTGATCCGGGCCAGTACGTCAGCGATAAAACTGCTGCCAGCCCCGGTTGCACTTTCACTGCCTACCTCTTCGTGATCAAAAAAAGCGATCACACAGGTAGCGGTGGGCTGTTCGGTTTTGATTAACGCATTGAGTGCGGCATAGGTGGAAGCAAGATTGTCGAGCTGGCTATCGGCTATAAATTCCTCGTTGGCCCCCCAGATGCAACCTTTCTGCACATCATAGACAGCCATTTCCCAGCTAAGCAGGTCGGTTTTTTCTGCTTGTACCGCATCGGTCAATAGCTTGCGCAAGCTGGCTTCCGCGTCTTCGCCTTCGCCCAGATGGCTCAGGATTAGCGGCAGTTCGGTCTGTTTGTTGAGTTTCAGACCCAGCTCATTTACATCCCGGTTCATGTGTATAGCGAGGTTGGGTAGTCGGAGCAGAGGCTGCTCAAAGCGCAGCAGCCGTGTTTCCTGACCAGTTGCGGTACGCAACACGACACGACCGGCCAAGCTCAAATCACGGTCGGTGTAAGTAGCCAGTATCGGGCCGCCGTATATTTCAACGCCCAGCCGCATGAGCTCATCGCCAGCCAATGCCGCTCTGGGTTTGAGTCTTAATCCGGGTGAATCGGTGTGTGTGCCGACTATACGAAAGCCGCAATCAACCATTGGCTCGCTGCCCAGTACGAATGCAATCATCGACGCACCACCGCGCACTACGTAATAGCGCCCTCCCGAAGCGAGTTGCCATCGCGCGCCTTCCTCAAGCCGGGTAAATCCATTTGCCAGCAACTGAGCCTCGGCGCTTGCCACGGCATGCCAGGGGCTGGGGCTGACATCGATGAAATCAATTAATTCTTGGGCGGCGGAACGGGATTGAGAGATGGCTGGCATGGTGGCTACGGTGAATGTTTATGTAGCAGAAGTATACAAGAGGAGACGCGCCTGCACACTGCCCTGATTTATTCGCTCAAAACAGAAGTTGTCTTGTTTGTACTGCCAGACCATATTCGTTAAACTCGAATGACATTTTGCCAAAGGAACTCCATGACATCGCCGAACCTGATTACTCAAAGCACATCATTGCATTTTTTGCTCCGTGATTTACTGGCCCAGCCCGGGAATCGACATCTTGCCTCCACCGCCAAACCGGTCATTGAGGCGGTGACCGTTATTCCGGTCGCAATCGCGCAATGGATAGAGGCATTTCATCCGGAATTAAAGAAGAAAAGCACGTTGCATATCGTGGTAGCAGGTGCAACGAAAAGCGCGGACACGGTTGATCCGGAACGTTGGTATCAAATTATTCCACAGCTACTTGGCTGTCCCGATATGACAATCCGGGCAACACTGTCAGGCTCGTTCGTTCAAGGTGATAACCATGATGCGGATTTGTTTTTTCTTCCGCCCCCCGCTTTTGACCTGCATCCGGGCGATTGGCTTTCACACGGCGAGATGGGCGTATTGTTGAAAACGGGCATCCCCGTTGGGCTAGCTTCCCGTTCGGCGCATGAATTCGAACATGATCAGTGGCTCCTCGACGTGTATGGCTACAAAATTGCCGGTACGCCATTCATTAATCCGTTCAAGCCTCAGGATGAGCACACCGAGCGCCATCATTGCCATACTCTCTGGGAGCTATCCAACGAATATATCCCTGATATGAGCTATACGCCCGATCCCTTACGTATCAAGCAGGAAAATGATTTTCAGCGCTGGAAACAATTGCTGGACGAACATAATATTTTGCCCTTTGCTGAACAGGACATCAGCAGCCCGCTGGAAGAAGAAAGCGGTCTATCCTATTGGGCACTGCTGCCAGATTTTTTCACAGATGCGGAGAGTGGGGATAGCTATTCTGCAAGTATCAACGGCAGTGATGTCACGCTGACACCGATAGGATTTGATTCTCTCGCAGCCATGGATAATCAGCCTATGCCGGCCTCACCGAAATTTGGTTTTGAACGTAGATTGTGGCTGGCTTCGGCATCGTTGAAGTTGATTGCGTTTCTGGAAGATGAATACGCGTTTAACGAGGTCTTTGTGTGGGAGAAGCACAAAGGCACCATTACCAGACCTCCTTGCGAAACCCTGGCTTTTGACGGAGACGGGCAGGTGGTTGAATCGGTCTATGCATCGGTCACCAAAGAGGCGGATGACAGTGATGACATCTCCAATAGAGGCCGCGTCCACTGGCTGGTCAACATTGCTATCCTTGTTAACGAGGATGAGACATACGATCATTACGAAAGCGGCTGGTGCGATACCGTCAGCGAATCAAAAGAAGTTTGTGAAGCGCATATAAAGAAAAAATTCAAGGCGTTGATGTCGCCGGAATTCTGATTCCCTTCCTCCGCCGAATGCTCCTAGCAGGTTAATTAAATATTTACTGGTAAGCCCAAAATGAATGACGATGATCAAGAGATAGTTTACTCACCGCTTTGCCAAACCATTACGCGTGATGGGAAGTCGGTAGACGTCATGATTTATGGCGATGGAGACGGCGGTTGGTTATTGGAGGTGGTTGATCAGTACGGCAACTCTACGGCATGGGACTTGCCCTTTTCAGCAGATGCCGCCGCACTGGATGAAGTATTCAATGCTATTGACGAAGATGGAATCGAGTCGTTAATAGGTTTGCCTTCTGAGGCAATAAAACCGCAACCATATCTGGGAGCGGATACACTTACTGATGAAGAGTTGGAAGAGCTTAATGATTTTCTGATGTCCGACGCGACTTCAGACGAAACGATGATGATAGATTGTCTGGATGGTTTTCTGACCGCTATTGTTTCAGGGCCGGTAATGCTTAAACCCGGTGTATGGCTGCCGAAGGTCTGGGGGCCGTCTGCAAGGGATGAGCCGGTATTCAAAAACTATGCCGAAGCAGAACGAATTGTCGGCCTGATCATGCGTCACTTCAATAGCATAGTTGAGAGCCTGCAACATAACCCCGATACCCATGAGCCGATATTCGACCTGGCGTTGTATCCCGATGACACGGTGGAGTATGTTGATGCCGAGATGTGGGCATATGGCTACGTCGCCGGTATTGATTTGCAAGGTGCCAGTTGGGAGTCTTTCTTTGATGATCCGGTCAGTGATGAAGTATTGCGCCCTATCCATTTGCTGGGGGCGAATGATGTCACGCCAGAAGAAGAGGCCTTAGTTAAAACGCCGGCTCAACGACAGTCACTGTCCAAACAGATACCCGGCAGTGCCGCCTGGATTTACAAGTTCTGGCAGCCCTATCGTCAGGCCGTGGCAGAACGTACCATTGCAACCACCTATCAACGTGAACACCCCAAGGTGGGGCGCAACGATCCTTGTCCCTGCGGGAGTGGGAAAAAATTCAAGAAATGTTGCGGCGCTTCGGCGGTGCTGCACTAAGTTACATTCGCTTGATGCAGCGGAAATTATGTGCAAATTGAAATGGTACGAGGCGTAATATTCGCAGCAGAAAAGGCGAAGAGAATCTCTAAAAGGGAAATTTTATGGCTGTATCAGCACTGCGAGTTTTGATAGTAGATGATAATCAATTCTCACTTTCATTGCTTGCCGCTCTCGTTCGTAGTGAAGCGGTTGCGAATATCAAATTGGCAAAAAGCGGGCGGGATGCTTTAGCTATTTGTCAGGATTTGAATCCGCATATCATTTTTTTAGATATACAGATGCCTGAAATGGATGGAATAGAAACTTTACATGCAATAAGAGAGCTGGGAATAGATACTCAAGTTGTAATGGTGAGTGCAACAGCTACGGCGGATATTGTAAAGGCCGTAAAAGAAGGAAATATCACGGGTTATATAGTTAAACCCGTTTCCCAGCAGCGGGTCGGAGATGCCATTCGAGCATGCATAGCCAATTGGAAGCCTGAAAATTAAATGCAACTAATACGTTGTTATGTTAAATTTTACAGCATGGGAAATTGCGCTCCAGCATGAAATGGTGTGTGGTTTGTTTTGTTAAAAAAGGCTGGGAGCTAAGCAATGGATATCACCAATTTCATGCCACATGGCTACTGTTTGACTTGGAGTCCTGAATTACTTTGGTTGCATGTAGGCTCCGATGCGCTGATGGTACTTTCCTATCTGATCTATCCGCTTGGCATCACCTATTTCGTCTGGAAACGCAAGGACATGCCCTATCGCTGGCTCTGGTTGGGCTTTTTTATTGCTTTCATCGTGACCTGTGCCAGCACGCACTTCATGAACATTGTCACCATCTGGTATCCCGTTTACTGGGTACAAGGCTGGATCAAGCTGGTTTCATCCCTGGTTGCTGCCGCCACAGCCATTGCGATCTGGTGGGTTATTCCGCGTGCGCTGAAGTTGCCTACCCCGGCTCAGTTGCAAAAGGCACGTGATGAGGCCGAGGCGGCGAATAAGGCTAAAAGTGCGTTTTTGGCTAATATGAGCCACGAACTGCGCACCCCGCTGAATGCCATTCTCGGTTTTTCGAGCATGATCCAAAAGGATGAGCAGTTTCCTGAAAGTCAGCGGCGCAATCTGGAAATTATCAACCGTAGCGGTGAGCATTTGCTCAGCCTGATCAATGATGTACTGGATATGGCCAAGATTGATGCCGGTCGTGTCCATCTCGAAGAGACCTCGTTTGATCTGGGTGGAATGGTTAGAGATGTGACAGATATGATGTCGGCACGTGCTTATGATAAGAATTTGCAACTATTGGTTGACCAGTCATCCGAGTTTCCTCGTTTTATTGTTGGCGATGAGGCACGTCTACGCCAGATATTGATTAATCTGATAGGCAATGCACTTAAGTTTACTCAGCAAGGCGGGGTGACCTTACGGCTTGGAACGCGACAGAATTCCGTTTCACACTTGATGATTGAAGTTGAAGATACAGGATGCGGAATTTTACCGGAGGATCAGCAGCGTATCTTTGAACCTTTTGTTCAGCTTGGTGAACAGGGCGACAGCAAAGGGACGGGGCTTGGGCTGACTATTACTCGACAATTTGTTGAATTAATGGGTGGGCACCTCACGCTGGAAAGCGTACCAGGGAAAGGCTCAATATTTCGAATTGATGTGCCGCTTAAGGTAGCCAGAGAGAAAGATATTGTGCCGTCGAAAGGGGCAATCCGGGGAGAGGTAACGGGGCCGGCTCCCGGTCAGCCCATCTATCGGGTACTGATTGTAGAGGATCAAATAGAGAATCAATTATTACTTACCCAATTGATGGAGAATATTGGTGTTCAGGTCAAGATTGCCAAGGATGGCAAACAGGGTGTGGATTTGTTTCATAGCTGGCATCCTGATCTTATCTGGATGGACAGACGTATGCCTGTCATGGATGGACTGGAAGCAACCAAGGCTATTCGTCAGCTTCCTGATGGAAAGGACGTCAAGATAATCGCCGTGACAGCTTCTGCCTTTATGGAACAGCGAGATGAAATGCTTGAAGCCGGAATGGATGACTTTTTGCGAAAACCCTATCGCGCTCATGAAATTTACGAAAGCATGGCGAAACATCTGGGAATAAAATTTATTTATGAAGGTGGTGTTAACGTAGAAGAACCGCTCCATGAGTTGACATCGGACATGCTGATTAGGTTGCCTCAAGGATTGCGTGAAGAATTGATCGCGGCCCTCGAAAGTCTGGAAAATGAACGCATTGCGCTCATCATCAATAAAGTAGCGCCTTACGATCAACAGTTGGAAAGAATCCTGATGAAGTTGGCTGATAACTATGATTACCCAACGATTCTTCAGGCTCTCAATAATGCACAATCGAGTACGCCATGAGCCGCAAAGGTAAAGTTCTTGTTGTTGATGATACGGCGGCATCACTCAAGTTATTGAGTGAGCTTCTTCAAACTGAAGGTTATGAGGTGCGCTCCGCAATTAATGGAGCGATGGCGCTTCATTCCGCCAGCATTAACCCGCCCGAGTTGGTTTTGTTGGATGTTCGCATGCCAGTAATGGATGGATTTGAGGTTTGTCGTCGCCTAAAAGAACATCCTAAAACGCGCGAAGTTCCAGTCATTTTTGTCAGTGGTCTGTCAGAACTCAACGAGAAGGTTGAGGGGTTTGAACTTGGTGCCGTTGACTTTGTGACTAAACCTTTTCAGCGTGAAGAGTTGCTGGCTAGAGTGCGAACACATCTCGAATTACATCATCTGCGTACCGAATTGGAACAGCGGGTAAAAGAGCGTACGGTTAATCTAAACGATGCACAAGCGATCGCGCACATTGGTAGCTGGGAAATAGATGCTGCGGGCAATATGACTTGGTCGGATGAAATGTTCCGTATATTTGAAATCGACAAGTTGTTGTTCGATTCCAGATATGAGACCTTCTACGGAAGGATACACCCCGATGACCAAGTTTCGGTAAGTCGCGCCTATAGTAATTCGTTGGGAGACAAACTTCCGTATCAGATTGTTCATCGCTTACAAATGCCGGATGGACGAATAAAGTGGGTCGAGTTGCGCTGCACCAACAAATTTGACTTGGAAGGTAAGGTTGTTCGGTCATTCGGTACGGTTCAAGATGTATCGGAACGTGAAGAGGCCGCGACTCAATTGCGTATTGCCGCAGTTGCTTTTGATACGCAAGAAGCGATCATGGTAACGGATACGAATGCGAACATCATCAAGGTTAATAAATCGTTTGAATTGACTACAGGCTATTCAGAGAGCGATGTGCTTGGGAAAAGTCCGCGAATATTAAAATCGGGACGGCACGATCAAGCCTTCTACCAGGGGATGTGGCAAGCTGTCAGTACAGAAGGCCGATGGTCCGGCGAGGTGTGGGATCGACGTAAGAATGGCGAGATTTACCCGAAATGGTTAACTATCACGGCTGTGAAAGTGAATGAGGATGTTAGTCATTACGTGGCGGTATTTATTGATATCGCCGAGCGCAAGCGAGCGGAGCAGGAGATTCATCGCTTGGCTTTTTATGATCCGCTGACGCAGTTGCCTAATCGCCGATTGCTGTTTGATCGTATGCATATGGCTCTGGGACACAGCACTCGTACACAAAACTATGGCGCGTTGATGTTCCTTGATCTTGATAACTTTAAAGTGCTTAACGACACCAAGGGTCATGAATATGGCGACCAGATGCTGATTGAGGTTGCGAATCGCTTGGCAGTGAGTATTCGGGATACGGACTTCGTGGCGCGTTTTGGTGGAGATGAGTTTGTCATCTTGCTGGAAAACTTGGGTCTTAATCAAGATGAAGCCGCAACCCATGCGGGAAACATTGCGGAAAAGATACGTGAATCGCTCGCTCAAAACTATTTAATTCTAGGTTATTCGTACATCAGCTCACCCAGTATTGGGGTGGTTTTATTTAATGGCAACGAGGTGGAAATCGACGAGCTATTCAAACGTGCGGACATGGCCATGTATCAAGCCAAGGAAAGTGGGCGCAATGCGGTGCGCTTCTTCGAATCAGCCATGCAGACCATGATCGACACGCGTGCATTAATGGAAAATGCATTGCGAAAGGCTTTGCCAGACGGAGAACTGGCGCTGTTCTATCAGTTACAAACCAATCAAAAGAGAGAATTAATCGGAGCTGAAGTTTTACTGCGTTGGAACAGTAAAGCATTAGGGATGATTGCTCCTACTCAATTTATTCCGTTGGCTGAACAAACCAGATTGATTCTTCCGATTGGACGTTGGGTGTTGGAAAGCGTTTGTTTACAACTGAAGCAATGGGAGGCACACCCTGTTCTGTGTAACTTGAGCCTTTCTGTAAATATTAGTCCAATACAATTTCATAGCGTTGATTTTGTTAACGAGGTGAAAACAATTATTTTGGAAAGTGGTGTGAATCCCAAACTGATTGAATTGGAACTTACAGAAAATCTGGTTCTTGAAAATGTTGATGAAGCAATTTCCAAAATGACCTTACTAAAGGAATTGGGTGTGCGTTTTTCGATGGATGATTTTGGTACCGGGTATTCATCCTTGCAATACATTAAGAGACTTCCAATTGATCAGTTGAAGATCGATCAATCGTTTGTTCGCGACATTCTGACCGATCCAGGTGATGCGATGATGGTTCAAGTCATTGCCAGTATGGCTCATAATTTCGGTTATGAGGTTATTGCTGAAGGAGTGGAAGAGCAAGGTCAATTAGCCCCTCTGATTGAGCGAGGATGCGAGATGTTTCAAGGCTATTATTACAGTCGGCCTGTGGCGCTTGCCGATTTTGAGAAGCTGATTAGTGAATGGGGTAATTAAGTTTGAACCGAAACTCGCACCAGATTTCGGCAACTGGTTGATGCCGGTTATGATTGTTGGTTGAGTACGTATTTGGTTTTGTTATTCGAGGACGGAAGGTGCGCACGAAAATCCTGCAAGCGTTTAAGTTTTAGGCTGGATGGGTCGATGGTTTGAATGCCGTTTATATAGCGGTCAAGCTGAGCTCCACGTTCTGCGGTCCAGCCGTATTTTTCGACCCATTTGGCGAGTGCAACCCCGGCGTTGTACAGGATAGATAGAGTGGGGCGCGTTTTCGACAGTCGATCAAATTCGTCGATAGCGCCGGTAAGATCGCCTGCGATAGCGAGTGCAATGGCTCGTTCTTCCAGTGATTTAGCCTCACGTTTTGCCTCTATCTCAACCTGTTTGGCAAGGTTATGCAAGTCTGATGGAAACTGTTCATGTATCCGCTTTTGCATCTGCTTGTTGCCATCATGATCAAGAAACAACGCTCTGGCGGTCGTATGAATCACTTCATCATCTTTGTCGCGAATGGCTGCATTAAGAAGTGCTAAACGGTCATTGCTTTCGATCGCTTGTGTAATTGCCGCTTTCATCTGCGAATAAATCTGGGCTTCGGTACGGCTACTGTTGGATGTAATAGCCAGAGCGTGTTCCGTAACGAGACGCGCGAAATCAAAACGCCGTTCTGTAGAGAAAAAATTACGCAAAAGATCACCTAGTTGCCGCAGTTTGTTGCTGTTTTTTTGGTCATGGATAGCAGTAAGCAGCAAGGCATAACCGCTGAAGTCACCCGGACTCAGAAAGCTGGAGCCGCGACCATGGTTGTGCAGGGCTTCATAAGCGCGCGCAGCCGTGGCATGGTCATCACTTTGCAACGCTACGCGAACAATTTCGCGGTGACGCCAAAGTGCTTTGGGATTTTTGTGTAGTGTCTCAGTCAAAATTTCCTTGGCGACTTGGGGATTGCCAAGACGTTCTTGAATTTGGGCCATCCAATCATGTGCTTGAAGATAATCAGGCGATTCCAGAATGATCAGTTCGAGCAGATCGTGCGCTTCATCGTTCTTTTCCATGTGAAAGCAGGCGCGCGCCAATCCTAGTCTGGCCCAAGGCAGCTCTAAGCCGGATTGCAACTGGTTAATATAGTATTGATGTGCTTCTGTGTACTTGCCTGTTTGCAACATGGCTTCGCCATATATACGGCGCAGGTCATTGGTGTAGGGGTGTGGATTGAGTAAAGTTTGTTGGCAAATATCAATGCATCGATCATATTCACCCGAAAAGAAATACTGGTTTGGTTCGGCAAGCGCGCGTGCGCGGTGTAATGCTCTATTTACTCGTTTCTGTAATGTGGCGGATGTAAAGGGTTTGAGCAGGTAATCATCGGGAAGTAATTCAACGGCGGAAAAAATTTGCTGATAGTCACGTTCCCCTGTGACCATGATCCATACGGAGGTGGGGGAAAGTAAATTATTGCGTCGTGCTTCTTCAAATAACTGCTGACCATCTCGGGATTCATCAAGGTTGTAGTCGCACAATATCACGTCGTAACGCTGGTCGGACTTGAGCATGCGAAGCGCGCTTCCAAAAGAGGGCGCTTGATCGATGATTTTGGCACCGGTGTTGATCACCTGACTACGTAGCCAATGACGCATCATTTGATTGTCGTCAATAATCAAGAAGTGCAGATCGGCGTAACCTTGATCAGAATGGGATGTGGACTGAAGATTCATGTTGCCGACGTTTAAGGATGCAGGAAAATAATGGAGGTATAAAACTACCTCTGAGCATAGGAAGTTGAAGTGTAAAAGTCAAATCGACATGGATATTCAATAATAGCTAATTGTTTGTCATCGCAAGGGTAAAACCAGCGCGGCATAACAGCACGAAACTGCTTCCCAAGTCTGTCAATAATCAATGAGTGTATTGTGTTTCTTGGGTTAGCTTCACGGATATTTGCAGTGCGAATCTGCTTTATTTCATTGTCGTGTCAAAGTTTTCTATACAGGAATGTTGATTTCAAATCTGGCGGTAATCACCACTCAAACGGTTATTCAACTATTCCTGTCTATGCGGAGGTTATCACCTGCCTCGTCTAGCGGTTGGTTTGGGTGAGAAAAGCGCGGGTTGTGGCATGGCCTGATGTCTGGCGGCTTCGGATAAATGTTTTTGACCGTTTTCTGCCCGTGGCGGACGCGACTTTTCCGTTGGCTCCCCTCTGGTTTGTGCAGTGTAGGGTTGAGCATTCGGGCCTTGCGGTTTGCGAGGCGGGCGTGGTTTGGCTGTTTGCCCATCTCGTGGTAAACCATCGCGGGATTGGTCATTGCGATTTTGGTTATTGCGGGTAGGCCCAGTTCGAGTTTGGCCGTCGTGCTTGGGGGTGCTGGCCGTGGTGTTGCTGTGACGTTTTTGTCCGTGCTGTGGGCGGGGCGGGCGCGGTGCTTCAGCCGGGATGTGGGTGGGCGCTACGAAGCTGTCAATTGCAACTCTGGGTAGGCTGGTTTTGATCAGCCGCTCGATATTCTTGAGGTGCTGCAATTCCTCGCTGTCTACCAGTGAAATGGCAGCACCATTGCTGCCCGCACGACCGGTTCTGCCGATGCGATGTACGTAATCTTCCGGTACATTGGGCAACTCGAAATTGACTACATGTGGCAACAGGTCAATGTCAAGGCCGCGTGCGGCGATGTCGGTGGCAACCAATACCGGCATGGAGCCGTCCTTGAATTGGCTCAATGCCTTGGTGCGTGCGGATTGGCTCTTGTTGCCGTGTATCGCGGCAGCCGGAATGCCATCAGCAATCAGTTTTTCAGCCAGACGGTTTGCGCCATGCTTGGTGCGGGTAAAAACCAGCACCTGTTTCCAGTCGTTATGCTTGATCAGGTGTGAGAGCAAATGGCTTTTCAGCTTCTGTGGGATCATGTGCACACTTTGCTCAACCAGTTCGGAAGTCGTGTTGCGGCGTGCGACTTCGACCAGACCGGGGTTGTTCAGCAGACCGTCGGCCAGTGTCTTGATTTCATCGGAGAAGGTGGCCGAGAACAGCAGGTTCTGGCGCTGTTTAGGCAATAGCGCGAGTATCTTGCGAATATCGCGTATGAAGCCCATATCCAGCATGCGGTCGGCTTCGTCCAGCACCAGAATTTCAACACCGGATAAATCCAGTGTTTTCTGACCGACGTGATCAAGTAAACGGCCCGGCGTGGCGACCAGTATGTCAACATGACTGCGCAAGGCTTTCATCTGGGGGTTAATGTTAACGCCACCGAACATCACCATCGACTTGAGTGACAGATATTTTCCGTAGGTTTGCACGGATTCTTCCACCTGTGCAGCGAGTTCGCGGGTAGGAGTCAGAATCAGGCAACGCGGGCGACCGGGGCGCGGCTGGGCCAGCGGTTTGGCATTCAGCAGATGCAGAATGGGCAGGGTGAAGCCGGCAGTCTTGCCGGTACCCGTTTGGGCGCCGGCAAGCAGGTCGCCTCCCGCCAGTACTGGCGGAATAGCCTGTTGCTGAACGGGAGTAGGGTGCGTGTAACCGGCATCGTTGATTGCACGCATCAGGGGTTCTGCCAGATTCAAGCTGGCAAAGGTTATTTCATTGGACAAAGCTATACTCCTGCGACGGCCTGCCATTCAATATGAGCGGCACCAATCGAGGCAGACGAATTAAGTGATCGAAGAGATCGGGAGTGATTAAAAACACCGCTACGCTGATTGGTCGGGCGCAGAGTGTCGCGCATTATACATGCAGAGTGCTTAAGTAACGATAAGTGTTACGACGGGATTTACCGTGCCGATTGGTGCTCCCTTCGCACAGGAAAAATCGACGCCAGATGGTTTGAAGCGTCGATTAAAAAGGTGTGTGTTTAAAACTTTCTTCTCTCGTAACAGGCTGCGCTGTGGGGATAGCCTCAGGTATAATGCCACTTTTTCAAAATTACCCAATAGAAGGATTCCATGCCTATTTATGCTTACGGCTGCTCAAGTTGCGGCTTGCAAAAAGATGTGATGCAAAAAATGAGCGATACGCCGCTCACTACTTGCCCTGAGTGCGGCAAGGAAACATTTACCAAGCAATTGACAGCGGCAGGCTTTCAATTAAAAGGTAATGGTTATTATGTGACGGATTTCAAAAATAAACCCAAGCCTGAATGTGCGCCTTGTGCCAGCGCTGGCAGCTGTCCCGCCGCAGGCAATTCCTGAGTAATGAAAAAGTTTCTCGTCACCGGCCTGCTGGTCTGGGTTCCGCTCGGAATTACGTTCTGGGTGTTGAATCTGACCATAGGTACGATGGATCAAACGCTGTTGTTATTGCCGGTACATTGGCATCCTGACAGGTTGCTGGGAGTCCATATTCCGGGTTTGGGAATTATCCTGACTTTTGTGGTCGTGCTGGTAACCGGTTTGCTGATACGCAATGTTTTCGGTCAGCGTCTGTGGGATGCTTCCGAAAAAGCCATGTTGCATATTCCCTTTGTCGGCAGTATCTACAAGGGCGTAAAACAGGTCAGCGATACCCTGTTGTCTGGCAACGGTAATTCGTTCCGTCAGGTGCTGTTGGTGCGCTATCCTCATCCGCAGGCATGGTCGCTGGCATTCCAGACCAATGTGCCTGGTGAGGTGGCGGGGCGGCTGGATGAGGAATATGTGGCGGTGTTTATTCCGACCACGCCCAGCCCGGTTAACGGTTTTTACTTTTTTGTGCGCAAGGCAGACACCATTGCGCTGGATATGACTGTGGATGCCGCCTTGCGCTCCATAGTTTCGATGGGAGTGGTTTCGGATGGGGAGAAAACCATTCGTCAGCCGGCTTCTGCAACAACGATTATTTCTTGAGACTAGATTATGCGTACACATTATTGCGGCACCCTTAATACCGATCAACTCGACCAGACTGTCAGCATTTGCGGCTGGGCACATCGCCGTCGTGACCATGGTGGCGTCATTTTTATTGACTTGCGTGATCGTGAAGGTCTGGCTCAGGTCGTTTGTGATCCGGATCGTCAGGAGATGTTCAAACTGGCTGAATCGGTGCGTAACGAATATGTATTGCGTATCACCGGGGTGGTGCGTCGTCGTCCTGATGGCACGACCAACGCCAATATGACCAGTGGCGAGATTGAAATTCTGTGTCATGAAATCGAAGTGTTGAATGCATCGGTTACGCCGCCCTTCCAGTTGGACGACGAGCACCTGTCTGAAACCGTGCGTCTGACCAACCGTGTTTTGGATTTGCGTCGTCCGCAGATGCAGAAGAACATGATGTTGCGTTATAAGGTGGCGATGTCGTTCCGCCGTTTTCTGGACAGCCGTGGTTTTATCGACATCGAGACACCGATGTTGACCAAATCCACCCCTGAAGGCGCGCGCGATTATCTGGTTCCATCACGCGTACATCCGGGCGAATTTTTTGCCTTGCCGCAATCGCCGCAATTGTTCAAACAATTGTTGATGGTGTCGGGTTTTGATCGTTACTACCAGATCACCAAATGTTTCCGCGACGAGGATTTGCGTGCAGATCGTCAGCCTGAATTTACTCAGGTCGATATTGAAACCTCGTTCTTGAATGAAACACAGATCATGGCGTTGACTGAAGAATTGATTCGCACCGTTTTCAAGGAAACGATGAGTGTTGATTTGCCTAATCCATTCCCGCGCATTTCCTATGATGAGGCCATGGCGCGTTTTGGTTCCGACAAACCGGACATGCGTGTCACGCTGGAGATGGTCGATGTTACCGACGCCTTGAGAGATGTCGCATTCAAGGTATTTGCCGGTGTAGCGAATTCAGCCAACGGACGTGTTGCGGCAATGCGTATTCCGGGTGGCGCGGCATTGACGCGCGGCGAAATCGACGAATACACCAAATTTGTCAGCATTTATGGCGCGCGTGGTCTGGCTTATATCAAGGTTAACGATATTGCCCAGCCGAATGAAACCGGCTTGCAATCGCCTATCGTGAAAAATATTCACGAAACCGCATTGAAAACCATACTCGAACGTACCGGCGCACAAAACGGTGACATCATTTTCTTCGGAGCCGACAAGGTCAAGGTGGTTAACGATGCGCTGGGCGCACTGCGCAGCAAGATCGGTCACGAGAAGGGCTATACCAACGGAAAAGCCTGGGAGCCAATCTGGGTTGTGGATTTCCCGATGTTTGAATACGACGACGAATCCGGCCGTTGGACGGCCTGTCACCATCCGTTTACATCCCCCAAGGATGAACATATTCCGTTTCTGGATACCGATCCGGGCAAATGTATGGCCAAGGCCTACGATTTGGCCTTGAACGGTTGGGAGTTGGGTGGCGGCTCGGTGCGTATCCATAAGGAAGAGGTGCAAAGCAAGGTATTCCGTGCGCTCAATATTGATGCAGAAGAAGCGCAGCTCAAATTTGGCTTCCTGCTGGATGCGCTTAAATACGGTGCGCCACCTCATGGCGGTCTGGCGTTCGGTCTGGATCGCATCGTTACGATGATGACGGGCTCCGAGTCGATACGGGATGTGATCGCTTTCCCCAAGACGCAGCGAGCACAGTGTCTGTTGACTCAGGCACCGAGTTCGGTCGATGAGCGTCAGTTGCGCGATTTGCATATTCGTTTACGTCAGCAAGTGCAGGTAACGACGGAAATTGCCTAGAAAAATTGTGTGGATTAAATGATGTTTTCCTGGTTCGATAATTTGCGGAGATTGGCGCGTAATGCCTGGAGCATTGTGAATACTATATGGCTGGTGATGCTGCTTGCCTTAGTATTTCAGCCCGCTTATGCTGAATCAGGACAGGGCGGGTATCGTGCCGGAACAAGCGATACCTTGCCCGCCGTATCGTTGGCTGGGTTGCCACCCGAGGCAATGCAAACCTTGCGTGCCATAAAACAGGGCGGGCCGTTTGAGTACGAGCGGGATGGGGTGGTATTCAAGAATTACGAACGCATACTGCCTAAGCGTTCGCGTGGCTATTATCATGAATACACGGTAAAAACGCCGGGTAAACGCAGTCGGGGGGCGCGACGTATCATCAGTGGCCAACCGGGTGAATATTATTACAGTGCCGATCATTACCAAACTTTCTATCGTATAAGGGAGTAGCCATGCCAAAAGATGCCCCTGTTCCAACGCTCTCCAGGAAGGAGAACGAACTCTCGTCCCTGCCCCGAGAAGGTGAAGATATGGAAGGGGGGGCTGCAAAATTGCAACTGAATCGATTGGCCGCGGCGGGCTGTCACAAGCTGGATTTCGATGTGGAAATATTGCGCGATACGGTTGATAAGGCCGGTTTTGCAATGATGGAAGCGGACCTTAAAGGCGTTAAGGGCAAGAAAAATCTGCTGATCGCACTGGCTCAGGCGAGCGGATTTACTGATGAATTCGGTGCGAACTGGGATGCGATGGTGGACGTGTTTTGTGATTTATCATGGCATGGTGCTCCGGGATATGTGTTGTTGCTGCACAATATCAGCCCTTCGTTCGGCCTGTCGTCCAATGATCGTGAAATTATGCAGGATATCTTCGATGATACGGTCTTGTACTGGCGACAGCGCAACAAACCCTTCTGGATATTTTTTGCTTAATGATTTCCTCGAGCAACGTGGCAAAGAAAAAACCGTTGGCAGGTAAAAAACAGCCAGTCTCGGTATTGGTGGTTATTCATACCCGTGCGCTGGATGTATTGCTGCTGGAGCGAGCGGATCATCCGGGTTATTGGCAATCGGTTACCGGCAGTCGTGAGGGGGATGAAGCGTTACGCGATACGGCTATTCGTGAAGTATTCGAGGAGACCGGCATAAGAGCCGATCAATTCATACTCACCGATACTCAGATACAAAACAGCTATGAAATTTATCCGCACTGGCGGCATCGTTACCCCGAAGGGGTCACGCAAAATACCGAACATGTGTTTTCTTTGCAGTTGCCGGATCGGGTGACGGTGCAACTTTCTCCGGGTGAGCACTTGAATTATCAGTGGTTACCGTGGCAGGATGCGGCTGAAAAGGTTTTTTCACCGAGTAACCGTGCAGCGATTCTGAAGCTGGTTTTACTAACTCATGGGCCGGCAAAGAGCGAGCAGAAGCCGGTATGACTGTAGTCGAGAGGGCGTAATGGGAAACCAAACTGACTTGAATACAACGGACGAGAGCAGGTCTCGAAATGCAGAGGATGTTATTTCGTTACCGGATGATGGTGCAAATGACGTGTGTGATCTGGATTTTACGCCGGACAATACTGACTCGATAGACGAATCCATGGATAGTCTCATGGGTGATGTTGATGAACGCCCCAGTCTGTTAAGAGATGAGCCGGTCGAACAGGCTGTAGAACGTGCCAGGATTAAGGCGGAGCAAGAGGTGATACATGCCCATGCCGTGATCAGCGATCTGAAGCTGGAAATGGAACGCCGTTCTCATGAGTTGGCTTCCGAGAAGATTAAGCAGATGGAGCAGGAGATGAATCTCACCATCTCGATGATGGTTGAGCATGCGTTGACGCAGAATGAGCAGGAAAGATTATCAAAACAGAAGGAAATGGTCGAATCCGCACGACTAAGCCCGATGTACGAGGCGTTGCGCGAGTTGGCATTTTTCAAGGGTTTTCTGGATGAAGAACTTGCGGAAGTATTGCATGTCGGCATCTGGCATGAAAAACAAAAGGACGAAATCATCCTGCGTGAGGGCGATCATGCCGGGCCGTTTTTTGTAATGCTTAACGGTGTGGCGAATGTCATCAAGCGTAACCGATTGATCGGACAGATACGCAGTGGTGAGAGCTTTGGCGAATTCGCCTATATCATGGGTGAGCAGGGCATACGCCATAACGATGTAGTCGCCAAAACACAGGTTGAATTTATGGAATTTGCGACGGAGCGGTTGGACAACGCCTCGCTGGAAGTGCGTTACAAGCTGGCCGCTGCCTTTGCCGAATGTCAGACCCGACGGCTGTTACGGGCGGATGAACTGATCGTTCAATTACTGGCAGATAAATACAAGCGAGAATGAATACCATGGCTGAAAAGACTATCTCAGTTGTTTACGATCATCCCGGTTTTTCGACTGCATCGGCTTGGGCTAGAGCCGCACGTGAACCGGATGTCAGCGAAAAACCCGAGTTGATCGCACGCATCAAGCGACTGTTAATCGAGCAGGATGCGGTGCTGGTCGCACATTATTATGTTCATTCCGACTTGCAGGATTTGGCTGAGCAGACTGGCGGACTGGTTTCCGATTCGTTGGATATGGCCAATTTCGGGCATCAACATCCGGCTAAGACCATTGTCGTGGCAGGCGTGCGCTTTATGGGCGAAACCGCGAAAATACTGAATCCCGAAAAACGGGTATTGATGCCCGATCTGGGAGCGGAATGCTCGCTTGATCTGGGTTGCCCGGTGCATGAATTCACCAAATTCTGTGACGCACACCCGGATCACACCGTGGTGGTGTATGCCAATACCAGTGCTGCTGTCAAGGCGCGTGCCGACTGGATGGTAACCAGTTCGATCGCATTGCCGGTGGTCAGGCACCTGAAGGAACAAGGCAAAAAAATCCTTTGGGCACCGGATCGCCATCTGGGTGATTACATACAGCAACAGACTGGCGCAGATATGCTGTTATGGCAGGCAGCCTGTGTGGTGCATGACGAATACAAGGCGCGTGAACTGCTTGAATTGAAGGAACAGCATCCGGGTGCGCGGGTGCTGGTGCATCCTGAGTCACCGCGTTCAGTCATTCAGCTGGCCGATGTGGTCGGATCGACTACACAACTGATTAACGCCGCAAGAAATTCTGATGCCAATGTGTTCATCGTTGCCACCGATAACGGTATCCTGCACAAGATGCGCACACTCTGCCCCGGGAAAACCTTCCTCGAAGCACCGACTGCCGGACATGGTGCAACCTGTACCAGTTGTAGTCACTGTCCATGGATGGCCATGAACGGTCTGTACAATTTGGCCGAAGTGCTGGAAACCGGCAAGAACGAAATTCACGTCGATCCTGCACTTATCCCCCGCGCCGTACAACCCATCCGCCGTATGCTGGATTTCGCCAAACAAATCAATCTTCCCACCCGCAACACCGGTAACGCCTGATCATGGAGTGCGCAGACATGTCTGCGCGTAGAAACGGCGACAGGTCGAGCACTCCATAACCTTATTTATCCCGGCACGAATCGCCGCACTCCATAAGGCTTGTGTAAAATGCAGCCATGCAAACACTCACCATCGCGACATACAATATTCACAAGGGCTTCTCGCACTTCAACCGGCGGGTAGTGGTGCACGAACTGCGTGACCGGCTGCATGAGTTGAATGCCGATCTGGTTTTTTTGCAGGAGGTGCAGGGGGAGCATCTGTTGCACGGCAAGCGTTTTGCCAATTATCCCGACGGGGCGCAGCATGAATTTATTGCGGATAAGCTTTGGCCACATTCCGCTTACGGCAAGAATTGCGTCTATGACGCAGGTCATCATGGCAATGCAATTCTCAGTCGATTTCCGATATTGAATTCCCACAACAAGGACATTTCCGCGCATCGTTTCGAGAGTCGCGGCTTGTTGCATTGCGAGATCGAGTCGGCGGGTGGGCAGAATGTGCATAGTCTATGCGCGCATTTCGGTCTGTTTGGCAAGGGGCGGCGGCTGCAAACCGGTGCATTGGTCGAGTATGTGCGCGATGTTATTCCCGCCGATGCACCGGTGATTATTGCCGGAGATTTCAATGACTGGCGCAATGAGATGAGCCAGCCGGTTTTCACCGAGTTGGGGATGCAGGATGTGTTTCATCTGCATACCGGCAAGCTTGCGCGCAGTTTTCCCGCCCGATTGCCGATGTTCAGGCTGGATCGGATTTATGTACGCGGTTTCAATGTGGTGCACAGTGAAGTGCATTCGGGCGGGGCATGGCAACGCCTGTCGGATCATGCCGCACTTTCAGCCAGCTTGAAACGCAATGGTTGAAATGCATCTGGTTGCTGAGAATCAGTTGACCCTGCTGCAAAGTGGAGCAGAGTACTTTCCTCAACTTTGTGCCGACATGGATGCCGCACAACGTTTCATTTATGTCGAAACGTATCTTTTTGTACGGGATGAGACCGGACTCAGAGTGGTGGAAGCTTTGCATCGTGCCGCACGTCGGGGAGTCGAAGTGCAGTTGCTGATGGATGGTTTCGGATCGGCAGAATTTCCGCTTGAGTGGCTGGCTGAATTGACGGAATCGGGCGTGCAGGTGCAATGGTTCCGTCGGGAGATATACCGTTTCAGAATGCGTCGTCATCGCTTGCGCCGCTTGCATCGCAAGCTGGTGGTCATCGATGGCGAGGTGGCATTTGTCGGCGGAATCAATATCATTGACGATGCGACGAACAACGGCCATGCCGGTGCCGGGCGACTCGATTTTGCTGTACGCGTACAAGGTCATGCGGCCGCAGAGGTTCAAGTAGCGATGCGGCGACTGTGGAGTGCTGTTTCCTGGGCTAGCTTGAGAATTCGCGGCAAACGTATTGCCCGATTTTTTCCTGTATCAGAAGCGAAATCCACTAAAATCAGACTGTTGTTGCGTGATAATTTGCGCCATCGTCGTGACATTGAGCGCGCCTACTTGCATGCGATCAAGTCTGCAAAAAGCGAAGTGCTAATTGCCAATGCGTATTTCCTTCCCGGACGAGCTTTTCGTCGTGCCTTGAAACAGGCGGTAAGGCGTGGGGTACGCGTAGTGCTGTTATTGCAAGGCAAAGTCGAATACCGATTGCAACACTATGCGACCCATGCGCTTTACGAACAACTGTTGTCGGTGGGCGTGGAAATTTACGAATATCAGGCGGGTTATCTACATGCCAAGGTGGCCGTTGTGGACAGTAACTGGGCTACGGTGGGGTCATCCAATATTGACCCATTTAGCTTACTGCTGGCGCGCGAGGCTAATCTTGCAATCAGTGATTCGGGTTTTGCCATTGAACTGCGAGGCAAGCTGTTTCAGGCAATGGCCGACCAGGCGGTGCGCATTGATTTGACGAGTTGGCGGAAATCGAGCTTTCTCGCTCGTATGGCGCGGCATCTGAGCTATGGCGTGGTTCGTCTGTTATTGGGGGTGTTGAATCGGCAAAAATATTAGTCGCTATTCACCGTGATACGTTAAGCTTTATTCCGATGAAATTGTTGTGAAAAGAGGCTGTGATTTGAATCTGCTATGGGTTTCGTAAACTGTCATGTACTTATCAAATGCCCGAAAGGAAGAAAATGATGGGGAAAATTCTTGCAAATTTACGGCAGTTAACACTGGGACGCTTGCTGATACTGCTTTCACTGGTAACCCTGACTATCTCGTTCGCACTGATATTTGTCCTGTCCGGTTTTGTGCGGGATCGAGCGGTTCATGAACTGGCTCGCGATGATGCACAGCAGACTTCCAAACTGGTGTTTCAGAGCCTGTATTCCGCAATGCGCAAGGGCTGGAACAAGCAAGAAATCGCCGACAGCATTGAACGCCTGAATGAAAGCTTTCCGAATCTTAAAATCAAGGTCTATCGGGGGAAAATTGTGGCAGGTCAGTTCGGCGATATGCTGGGCGAACGCAATCTGATAGCCGAGGATGCCGCCCTCAAGCGTGCCTTGAACGGAGGAGGGGAAGCATTGTTATTTCCCGGCAAGGACTCAATCCGTTATCTTTACCCGGTGCTCGCCAAGCAGGAATGTTTGGTATGTCATACCCAATCGCATGTTGGTGCGATACACGGGGTAATCGACATTAGCTACCCGATCAAGAACCTGAAAGTTTCCTTTTCTGAGGTGATCAATACCATCGTCGGTTACACACTGGTCATTATGGCGGTGATCTTTATCATTCTCTATTTGCAACTGCGTTATCTGGTCGCAAAGCCGATTGCCAATCTGGTAGGCGTGATGCGCAATGTAACGCTGGACATGAATCTGAGTCATCGTGTCACTAGCTCGGCCTGGCTGGTGGAATTGCGTCATCTGGCCGAATATTTTAATCACCTGCTCAAAACGGTGCAGGAATACAACTTCAAGCTGGCTGAACTCTCAATTCGCGACCCGTTGACCGGGTTATATAACCGGCGCAAGTTCCAGGAGTTTTTGCAGTACGAGATTATCCGCGCTACTCGCCATCAACGCGGTTTCTCGATGATCATGATCGATCTGGATAATTTCAAATATATCAATGACACTTTCGGTCATCCTATCGGCGATATGGTGCTGCGCGAATTGACCGCGATGCTGGCGGCGGAATTGCGCAAGGGTGATGTGCTGGCCAGAATGGGCGGCGACGAATTTGCCATCATTCTGCCGGAAACCGAGGCGGCAGGCGGGTTGTTGGTTGCCAATAAATTGCATAAGACGCTGTTGAATAAGGAGTTTGATTTGCCTGTGGGAAAACTGCGCACCACCGGCAGTTTCAGCATGGTCAGCTTCCCCGAAGACGGCAAAACCGAAGAGGAAATCTATTCGGCGATGGACGTGGTGCTGTACAAGGCAAAGTCCCACGGCAAGAATCAGGTAATGACAGCGGAATCGGAAGAAGATCGCAGCATGATGACCGTCTTCAAGCAGGGCGATTTCCTGCGTAGCGCGTTGCATGAAAATCGCATCGAAGCCTTTCTGCAGCCGATTATCGATGTGAAAACCAATGACATTATGGCGTTCGAGGTGCTGGTACGGATACGCGATGGCGAGGTCATAGTCCCGGCGGGCGAATTTATCGAAGTCGCCGAGGAACTGGGCATGGCCAAGGAACTGGATCGAGAGGTGTTTCGTAAGGGACTGGCGCATTACGCCATGGTGTTTGCCAAACATCCGCAAGCCCGGTTCTTCTTCAACCTGTTTCCGCGCAGTTTTCACGATCTGGACTGGGTGCGCGGGATACCGGAACTGGTGCGCAGTGCGGGTGTGCCCTGCAACAAGATCGTGCTGGAACTGACCGAACGCGAAGCCTTGCCCAACCTGAGCCAGATTCGTGATGTATTGCAGGAATTGCGCGGTCAGGGCATCGCGGTTGCACTCGATGATTTCGGCAGCGGATTCTCATCCTTCATTTACCTCAAATACCTCGCCATTGATTTTGTAAAAATCGAAGGCAGCTTCGTGCGCAATATGGTTGCCGATGAACGTGACCGCATCATCGTCGAACAAATCAACGGCATGGCTCATCGCTTTGGCCTGAAGACCGTTGCCGAATTTGTCGAGGATGAAGCCACCGCCAAAATGCTGGTCGAAATCGGCATCGACTATGCGCAAGGTTATTACTACGGACGGCCTTCATTGCCGGAATGACGATTTATTGCCTGTCCGCCCCGAACCCAGAGTGGGCTGCAATGATCGCTTTCCCTGTGGCCGTGGCAAGAACATGATTAAAGAGTCGAGCAAAAATAACATGAACATTTCGTAGGTTGGGCTGACGAAGGAAGCCCAACGAATATCGAAAATGTTGGGCTTCCTTCGTCAGCCCAACCTACGGGCTACGGGCATTGTTTATTTGCACAAGTTATTTTTGCTTGATTCCTAAATAGCGAGTTGAAACTAAAAGACTGAATTCCCGAGTGTGATGTAGTACCTGAATAAGGAGGATTGAACGATGCAACGGACGAAGCAATTTTGCCGGGCCACGATTATCGCTACAGACATTCTGTTCAAGAGGTTGGTTATCCCGCGAAGGTGGGAATCCACCCCAATAAACATTCCGCGAAGCGGACAAAACCTTGGTATTGACTCGCTATGCGGGGATTTATTAGTCAACTGGATTCCCGCCTTCGCGGGAATGACGAGTTTAGGGGCTAATGGACAATCCGGGTTAAACAAAGCTACTGAATCGAGGCATGGTTTCCCTGTTTTTGACCTGCCCCCAGATTTTCCCGTTGCCCTCTAATCATGGATCGCCTGCAACGGATCTACAGGTTGCATCAGATAGTTTCCTCCCGTCGCCATCCGGTTTCGCGGTCTACGCTGGAACAGGAACTCGAATGTTCGCGCGCCACCGTCAAGCGCATCATTCTGGAAATGAAACTGTACTTCAACGCCCCGCTGGAATATGACCGCGAGCGCAATGGTTACTACTACGACACGCAGGACGGACAAAGCTTTGAACTGCCCGGTGTCTGGTTTAACGCCGCCGAACTCCATGCCATGCTGACCACCCAGCAACTGCTGGAACAAATGCAGCCCGGTCTGTTTGACAGCCATCTCAAACCATTCAAGGGAGTTATCGAGAAGCTGCTTACTGTCGGGCAGGACAATGGCGATGAAATTGCCAGGCGTGTGCGTATCCTGCGCATGGCCGGGCGCGATACCTCCAGCGAACATTTTCAGACCGTGGCGGGGGCATTGCTGCAAAGAAAGCGCTTGAGCATTCGTTATCACGGACGCAGCAACAATGAAGAATCGCAACGCGAAATCTCGCCGCAACGCCTCACCCACTACCGCGACAACTGGTATCTGGATGCATGGTGTCATCACAAGAATGGCCTGCGCAGCTTCGCCGTTGATCGTCTGCAAGCCGCAAAGGCACTGGAAAAATCTGCGGAGGATATTAGCGAACAGGAACTGGATGCGCATTTTGCCTCCAGTTACGGCATCTTCTCCGGCAGGCCCACGCACAGTGCCGTCTTGCGCTTCACTCCCGAACGCGCCCGCTGGGTGGCGGATGAACAATGGCATCCGCAACAGCAAGGCAATTTTCTTGAGGACGGTAGCTATGAATTGCGCATCCCCTACTCCGACCCACGCGAACTGGTGATGGATGTGCTCAAGCATGGAGGGGAAGTGGAAGTCATTGAACCGGAATCGTTGCGACAACAACTGCGAGAACAATTGCGGAACGCATTGGGAAAATACGAAAAATGACAGGGGCGGTATCAGCTAATGAGCTTGTGGGTGTGAATAATGACAACTGTTTACAGCCAAAAGGAAACCTCATGTCGCGGCGCGCATTCCTGAAATCACTCACGGCACTGTTCGGCGGATTCGTCCTGCCAGCCATCGTGCATGCCAAGTCCAATTCCGGTGCCTCGAAAATCTTGCAATACTCCCCTGTGGCCGGATTCCAATATCACCACGGCGAAGCGCTCTGGTCACAACTCGCTGTCGGGCAGCCGCTGCAACTGGTACGCGAAGCCGATAACCGATACGACAACCGCGCCGTGTGTGTGGAATGGCAGGGGCACAAGTTGGGTTACCTGCCACGACTAGACAACGCCGCCGTTTCGCAATTGCTGGATAGAGGGGAAAGATTGGGGGCGGTGATAGCTCAGTTGGAAAGCAGCAGCAATCCTTGGAACAGGGTTAGGGTGGAAGTGAGGTGGCAGATATGAATAAGAACTGCCGATGGGGAATACGAGAAGTGGAGGACGATTTTGATTTATGCGCATAGTGCTAATGCGAATGGGGATTGGCATCCGTTGGCTGAACATCTCCAGTGCGTGAGTCGGCTAGCTACGAATTTTTCCGCCAATACCACATGGAGCAATGAAGCCTCGCTGGCTGGCCTGCTGCATGATTTGGGCAAGTACGCTGATCGTTTTCAAGCTCGATTAAAAGGACAGGACTCTGGCCTCGACCACTGGTCACAGGGGGCTTGGGTTGCGCTGGACAAAGAACATCATGCCATTGCCGCTGCGCTGGCGATCCAGGGCCATCACGTTGGTCTGCAACGCGCCAACTTGGATTCTTTACGCCGAATGAACCCTCAGAGTCTCGCGCAAAACCATCCATTCAGGCTTACCTTGAGCGATACCGATCACGTGCGACTCAAACAGCGTGCTGAGGCAGATGGTTTGCTCTTTCAGGCTCCCGCACAAACTGCCTTGCAATTAAAAAACGGAATGGCGAAAGCCGTTGCCAACATGCTTGATGTGCGGTTGCTCTTTTCATGCCTGGTAGATGCGGACTTTCTCGACACCGAAGCGCACTTCGAGGGTGACGCGCAAGGCAAGCGCCCTCGACCTGATGGGCTAAAGCTGGATGCTAGTGCGGCGCTCAACGCACTCAATGCCCACATGGCGCAACTGCGTAGTGCAACTGGCGCGCAAACGGAGGTGCGGCAGGCGCGCGAAGCACTGTGGAGTGCGGTGGAGCATTCAGGACAAATGCAGACCGGTGTGTTCACGCTGACTGCCCCTACCGGTTCAGGCAAAACGATGTCCATGCTCAAGTTCGCGCTGGAACACGCGGCTCAGCACGGCCTGAAACGTATCGTGCTGGCCGTGCCGTTTCTATCAGTTATCGAACAAACAGCGCGCGAATACCGGAAGGTGTTCAAATCATTCCCGGACAACTTTGTACTGGAGCATCACAGCTTGGCCGGACTGGGAGTCGAGATAGAAAGGCATGATGCCGAAGGCGCAAGCGAATCCCAGCGACGATTGTTGGCCGAAAACTGGGATGCGCCCATCGTGCTGACGACCAATGTACAACTGCTCGAATCCCTGTTTTCAAACCGCCCATCCTCCTGCCGCAAACTGCACAATCTGATGGAGTCAGTGATCCTGTTCGATGAGGCGCAAAGCCTGCCATCCGGTCTTGCCGTACCGACGCTTGCGGCATTGTCGCATCTGTCAGCGACCTACCATTCTAGTGTGGTTTTTGCGACCGCTACCCAACCCGCTTTTGACACGCTACACACAGCGGTGACAAAACATGCCACACAAGGCTGGCAACCCGAAGAAGCCGTGCCCGAACACGCTGAAATGTTTCGCGTGTTGGAACGGGTAAAGGTTTTCTGGCCAAAAGATGGAGAAAAACGTGACTGGGCGGAATTAGCCGCCGACTTGCGTAGTGATAGTGCAAAGCAGGTTCTGTGTGTAGTCAACCTCAAGCGGCATGTCCTCGCACTGCTTAAAGAACTGGAAGGAGCGGATGGATTATTCCATCTCTCCACCAACATGTGCGCGGAGCACAGGCGGGAGGTATTGGAGCAAGTGCGCGCAAGACTTATTGCTGGCGAAACCTGCCGCTTGATTTCCACTCAATGCGTCGAAGCGGGTGTCGATCTCGATTTTCCATTGGTTTATCGTGCGCTTGCACCGCTGGAGGCCATTGCTCAAGCCGCCGGACGTTGCAACCGTGAAGGAAAGCTCAGCGCGCTAGGGCGCTTGGGCGAGGTGGTGGTGTTTGAGCCAAACGACGAAAAGGAACTGCGTTGGTGTTATCCCACACACGCCTACTATCAAGCCGCAGAAGTAACGCGTACGATGCTGGCTCTGCAAGGAGAGCTAAACATCAACGACCCCGCTGTATACCGGGACTATTACCGTCGGCTTTATGACCTGAGCGACCCGGAAAGCCAAAACAATTTATTGAATGAGGCAATAACAGCGCTGGATTTCCCAGAGGTTGCCAAGCACTACCGCCTTATCAATCAGAACACCATCCAGGTTCTGGTTCCGTGGACGGAACGGCTGAAAGAGTTCGCGGCCTTGCGCGACGAAGCGGAACAAAAAGGCATTTCCGCAAGCTGGATGCGCCGCGCACAAGGGCTTGCTGTTAGCGTTTACAAAATAATGGAGGGTACGCCCGTATGGGCGATCCCGGCAAAACTCAGGCGTGGCGGTACATCCGATGAATGGTTTTTCCTCGAAGGGGATTACTATGACGACACCCTCGGGTTGAGTCCGCCCAAAGGGTATCAGGTATTTATCGCATAAGGAGGGCACATGGCAAACGGCATACACACATTGGAAGTCTGGGGCGACCTCGCCTGTTTCACCCGCCCCGAAATGAAGGTCGAGCGGTTTTCATATCCGGTCATCACCCCCTCGGCGGCGCGCGGTATTTTTGACGCGATTTACTGGGATGGTCGTCGTGACGGTCAGGTTATGCACCCATATTTTCATTGGCAGGTAAAGCGTATCGAGGTGCTGGAATTGCCCCGCTACATCGCGTTGCGACGTAACGAAGTAAAAGACACAGTTCCTGCGGAGCGCACTATCAAAGCGTGGATGGAAGGGCGTGATTCACCCGAACCTATCTGGGCAGATGCTGGTGAAGATTTTTTCCGGAAAGAAGGTGGCAAAAAAGGGGATGGCAACAAGGGGCGTACTCAGCGCCAGACCATGGCACTCAAAAACGTGCGTTACCGTATCACCGCACAAATAATTCCCAAGTCCGACTTTTCTCATGACTATGGCAAATTCAACGGCCAGTTTGAACGTCGTGCCAAACAGGGGAAATGCTTTCAGCAGCCGTATTTTGGGTGTCGTGAATTTCCCGCATTTTTTGAATACGTTGAATCGCAAGGTGCCAACAACCAGCCACCTGTCGCCTTGGATCAGCATCTGGGTTTCATGCTTTATGACGTATTCGATCTACGGAAAGAGATCATGGGTAATGGAGATAAGCCATTCATTACCCTGTTCGATGCCCATGTGCGTAACGGTGTGCTGGACGTGCCGCCATTTGACAGTGTGACGGTCAAGAAGCCGGTGAGGGAATAATTATGCTGAATCATGTTGTCACCCACGCTGTTGGAAAGTTTTCAGACTTAGAGCCGGGGTTCGGGGCTATGAAAGTCAAGTGGCGCATTTCTATTGCGCCTGATTCGTCTGCTCACATTGAACCGTTTGGTGGCGAGGATGGGGCAAGTATGCCAAATTGCCCGGAATTTCCTGACAATCTTTTGCAGGGTGGGGGGAAATGTAATTTCTTGGTGGATACATTACAGGTGATGTTGCTTCATCTGGATAAGAAAGATGATTCTGAGAAATTTCTTGCGAAACACAAATATTTTACTTACTTGCTTCAGGAAGCCGGGAAACAGATACCAGAGTTGTTACCTGCCATCGGTTTTTTCTCCAGTCACGATAAGTTAGTGACTGCTCAAGCAAGATTAAAAGAGCTTGATGCAAAAACTACCGACAAGGCTTTCTTTGTAGCTGCTGATTTTGACCCGTTGAAAAATGAGCAATGCAAAGTATGGTGGCGAGAGTTAAGACAACGACTATTGGCTGACAGCGTTAAGAAACCAAAAGACATGGTTTGTTTGTTGAGCGGAGAAACAACCACACCTGCACAAACCCACCCCAAAGTATCTGGACTAAAAATCGTCGGTGGTCGCGGGCAGGATATTGTTGTCGGATGCGACAAAGACGCATTCCAGTCTTATGGGCTGGAACAGGCAGAGAACGGTGCCATGTCCGAAACGATGGCAAACGCTTATACCAAAGGGTTGGACGATCTAATTGCTAATCACTCCAAAACGATAGCAGGTGCGAAGGTTGTTCACTGGTTCAAGGAACAAGTTACTCCGCAGGATGATCCGCTGGCGTGGTTGAATGGATTCGAGTCTGAGGAACAAACGGAAGCGGCTGCACAGGTGGCTGCGCGTCGCCTGCTTGAATCCATCCGCAAAGGGGAACGTGTTGACTTGGGTAATAACCATTATTACGCGCTGTCGCTCTCCGGCGCTTCCGGGCGAGTGATGGTGCGCGACTGGATGGAAGGACGGTTTGAAGACTTGGTGCGCAACGTAGAGGCGTGGTTTGCCGACCTTGCTATTGTTGCCCGCGATGGGCATGGGCAAGCACACGCCCCTAAATTTATGGCGGTGTGCGGAGCTTTGGTGCGCGAACTAAAAGATTTGCCCGCTCCCACCGCCGCCACTTTATGGAAAGTAGCGGTACAGCATCTGCCCATTCCGCAACCCATCATGGCGCAAGCACTGGCGCGTTTCCGTACCGATCTGGTTGATAAAGACCAGCCCCCGTTTAACCATGCCCGCATGGGTCTCATCAAAGCCTATTTCGTTCGAATCAACTCAGGAGGTAACACAACCATGACTGCCTATCTCAACCCCGAACATCCCGCCCCCGCTTACCACTGCGGGCGACTGCTTGCCTTGTTTGCCAACCTGCAACGCGCGGCGCTTGGTGATGTAGGGGCTGGCGTGGTGCAACGATATTACGCTGCCACTAGCCAGACACCGGGACTGATTATCGGGCGTTTGACCAGCAATGCTCGCAACCACTTGAACAAACTCGAAGGCGGATTGGCATTCTGGTACGAAAACCAAATTGCTGATGTGATGGGGCGCTTGGGTGACGGCGCCCCTCGAATACTTGACCTTAACGGCCAAGGGCTGTTTGCCCTCGGCTATTACCAGCAACTCGCAGCACTACGTGAAGGTAAAAAAACCAACGAAACTACACAGGGAGAACCAAAATGACTGCTATTCAGAACCGCTACGAATTCCTCTATCTCTTCGATTGCGAAAACGGCAACCCGAATGGCGACCCGGATGCGGGCAACAGCCCGCGTATCGACCCGGAAGACATGCATGGTTTGGTTTCAGACGTAGCTATCAAACGGCGGATACGCAACTATATTCAGGCGGCTTTCGGCAATGAAACGCCCAATGCCATTTTCATCGAACATTCGACCAACCTAAACAAACAGATTACCGCAGCGCACGAAGCCACAGGTGGTGCACCAGCTGGCGGCGGAAACAGAAGCCAAGTTGGGAATGCCCGCAACTGGATGTGCCAACAGTTTTTCGATGTACGTACCTTTGGTGCGGTCATGTCCACCGGCCCAAATGCCGGACAGGTACGGGGCCCGGTACAAGTTGCTTTCTCGCGTTCCATTGACCCGATTCTGCCGATGGATGCCTCAATTACCCGCATGGCAGTGGCTGAAAAAGTAGCTGGAGCCAAAACCAAAGCCGATTACGAAGCATGGGAGGGTAAACAGGAAGAAGATTCGCTCCGAACCATGGGTCGCAAGGCACTAATTCCCTACGGCCTTTATGTCGCCAAAGGCTTTGTTTCCGCCAACCTCGCTTCGGGCACGGGCTTTTCTGACGAAGATCTCACCCATCTGTGGGATGCTCTAAAAGGAATGTGGGATCATGACCGTTCAGCATCCAAAGGCGTGATGTCCTGCCGTGGATTATATGTATTCAAGCATGTTGGCACCGACAGCGATGCTAACCAGCGTGTGCGTCAGGCGATGCTCGGCTGCGCGCCCGCACAGCGCTTGCTGGATTTTTCCGCCCCCGGTCGTATGATTGAAAATGCCATAGTTGAAATCAAGCACCGCGAAGGATTGACCGGCTCCCCCAGAACATTTGCAGACTATGTTGTAGAGGTACATAACGACCGGATGCCTGCCGGTGTTGAGTTATTAAGCCTGAATTAATTGAGCTTCGGTGTCAGAAACTAGTGGATTTAATACGAATGCGAGATGACTGAAATTTTATTTTCTCCAAAAATTCTCTTGAATGCGATTGTATCGCACGTGAATTGGGCGACTCCATTATTACTGGGTCGAACGCGTTACGTTGCTATTTCGATGAAACTGAAATGGCAAAACTTATTTGGTTGCATATGGTGCGGGGAAATATGTTGGCGGCGTGTAACTCCCGAAGGTGTTTTTCGGGATTGTTGAAATCTCAGCGTCGCCTAGCCCAATATCTTGGGCGGCGGCTATGATGGGCGATAGCGATGATGCGAACCATATCGTGTTGCAGCCGGTAAATCAGGGAATAGGGGAAACTATGGAAAGGGAAAGTTCGTGTGTTGTATGCGCTGGGCTTGCCCAGTTCGGAGAATTGGTTGAGGTGGTTCAATGCTTGATCGAGTTCATCGGTGAAGTCGCTTGCTGCTATAAACGCCCCTACGCCGATGTACCAGTCAATAGCGGCATTGGCATCGGCTTGCGCCTCTTTGCTAAGTTTGACTTGCACCGGTTTTGGCCGTGTTAATTTTTTCGCGGAGTCGAACTATCACTTCATCGGCGGGTATCCATTGTGTTCGGCCTGCGTCCATGTCCGCCACACGCCGAGCAATTTCTTCGTCCCAGACTTTGGCAATGGCTTCCGGCGTATCGGTGAGTTCGCCATCCAGACTGACGATCAGGCGATGGATTAATTTGCTACGCTCCGGCGGCGATAGTTGCAGGGCCTGATTTTCCAGTTCTTCAAAAACTGCTGACATGGTTACCTCCGTAGATACAGTTATTTTAAATAATATGATAGCACTACTGCTATGAACGAAGTTACAGACCTTATTAATGTATCCGCTCTTAACCAGTACACCTACTGCCCGAGGCGTTGCGGTTTGATTTATCTGGAGAGTGAATTTTCCAACAACATTCACACTGCGCGTGGCAATGCAGAGCATGAGCGCGTGGATCGGTCTGGGTATATCACAACGCACGAAGGTGCGCGTGCTGAATATGCCCTGCCGGTGTGGTCTGAGCGGATCGGGTTAATCGGAAAATGTGACGTAGTGGAATTTGGGCTGGACGGGGGTATCTATCCGGTGGAATACAAACATGGTGAGCGTAAGCGGCGGATCAATGACGACATTCAGCTTGCCGCGCAGGCAATGTGTCTGGAAGAAATGACCGGCAAGACCATCACCAAGGGCGCGATTTATCATCACGGTTCCCGGCATCGTCGTGAAGTGCTGATTACCAAGGCTTTGCGTGAACAGGTGCTTATTACGGTCAGTGCGATACGTGTCATGCTGGACTCCGGCAAATTGCCTCCACCTGTCAACGATGCGCGTTGCAAGGAATGTTCCTTGAAAGAGATATGCCAGCCGCAGGTGATGGCTGGTTCGCTACGGCAGCAACAGTTGGAAACCCTGTTCATTCCAGAGGATGTTTGATTATGGCGCGCCAGATACAAAATACGCTTTATGTAATGACACCACATTCCTATCTGCATCTGGAAAACGATACGTTGCGGGTGGATGTGGAGCATGTAAAAAAACTGCAAGTGCCGCTGCATCATTTGGGTAGCGTGGTGTGTCTGGGTAATATCATGATTTCCCCGGCGTTGATGCACCGTTGCGCTGATGAGGGAATTGCGCTGGTTTTACTGGATGGTAACGGACGTTTCAAGGCGCGACTCGAAGGGCCGGTTTCCGGCAATATTTTGCTGCGGCAGGCACAACATCGACAGGCACTGGATGAAAAGTTTGCGCTGAGCATCGCGCAAAGCGCGATAGCCGGAAAGCTGCGCAATAGTCGTCAGGTGTTGTTGCGCGGTGCGCGTGAGGCGACGGATGAACAGGATGCGGTTTTGCTCAGTGCCGCAGCCGGAACGCTGGCGAATTCGCTGCGCAACTTGCCGCTGGCGGCAGATATGGATGTGGTGCGCGGTATTGAGGGTGATGCGGCTAAAAACTATTTTGCCGCCTTGCCGTTGCTGGTAAAAAAAGAAATGCGCGACAATTTCACCATGGACGGACGAACCCGCCGCCCACCACGCGACCGTTTCAATGCACTGCTTTCTTTCCTTTATTCCATGCTGATGAACGACTGTCGTTCCGCGCTGGAATCGGTAGGGCTTGATCCACAATTGGGATTTCTGCACAGTGTCCGTCCCGGACGTGCTGCGCTGGCGCTGGATATGATGGAAGAATTTCGTGCAATATTCGCCGACCGGCTTGCACTGACGCTAATTAACCGGGGACAAATCAGCGCAAAGGATTTTGTCGAACGTGAAGGCGGTGCCGTGCTGCTGGAAGGGGATGCGCGTCGTACCGTCGTCGTTGCCTTTCAGGAAAGGAAACAGGAGGAGGTTATGCATCCGTTATTGGAAACCAAAGTGCCGATAGGTTTGTTGCCGTTATTGCAGGCACGCTTCATGGCTCGTACCTTGCGCGGCGAAATGGAAGCCTATATGCCATTTCTTTATCGTTGATGCCATGCTGATTATCATTACCTATGATGTTTCCACTGTAACTGCTGCCGGACGAAAACGCTTGCGACGTGTCGCGAAAATATGTGAAAGCACCGGCCAACGCGTCCAGAATTCCGTATTCGAATGTAAGGTTGATCAGATGCAGCTTGAAATTCTGGAGCGCCGACTGTTGGACGAAATCGACGATAAGGAAGATAGTCTGCGCCTATACCGGCTGACTGAACCGGTAGACCTGCATATCAAGGAATATGGTAAATTTCATGCTATTGATTTTGAAGGGGCGCTGGTTATATGAAGCGCGAACCGGTAGCAATGCCCCAAACGCGGCAGGTTCGCGTTGTGGTTAATGTATTGACGAAAAAGGTTTTTAATTTTCGTCGTTTGATTGTACGAGCCTGCGAATCGAAAAATTCACAGGTTCGCGCAAAGTTCGTTTATCAACGTTGAAAATCATGACGTTATAAGCGGACTGTAGCGCCCGCACCACGGAGCGGGCGAGGATTGAAACATTTTTACAGTTGCATTTGGTGTGAAGGTTGTGCGTAGCGCCCGCTCCTCGGAGCGGGCGAGGATTGAAACAATATGCTGTCCTCTGGCGTGATGGTGTGCCGTTGGTAGCGCCCGCTCCTCGGAGCGGGCGAGGATTGAAACCATTTAAGCCTTAACCCGTTTTCTTTCTCTGGTCGTAGCGCCCGCTCCTCGGAGCGGGCGAGGATTGAAACAACTTCCTCCTGTTGCCTCTCTTACTGGCAACTGAGTAGCGCCCGCTCCTCGGAGCGGGCGAGGATTGAAACTGAATAGCAGTGACAGTTGTTCCGACAGCCGCAGGGTAGCGCCCGCTCCTCGGAGCGGGCGAGGATTGAAACCTTTCATCTGATTTCGGCGTTTCCAGTTCTGCACTGTAGCGCCCGCTCCTCGGAGCGGGCGAGGATTGAAACTTTCCATTCCTGTTCTGTATCCTCTACTTGCACAAGTAGCGCCCGCTCCTCGGAGCGGGCGAGGATTGAAACCCACCGCCCATATTGCCAATTCTTTCTCATCTGGGTAGCGCCCGCTCCTCGGAGCGGGCGAGGATTGAAACAGATTTTTTATAATTACTTCTCTTCTCGTGTTGAGTAGCGCCCGCTCCTCGGAGCGGGCGAGGATTGAAACTGTTATGCCACAAAAATCGAAGCGGGGGACGCTCAGTAGCGCCCCCTCCTCGGAGCGGGCGAGGATTGAAACTATCGAGGAAAACGCAAAAATCCTTATCCAGTTTGTAGCGCCCGCTCCTCGGAGCGGGCGAGGATTGAAACCGTCAAAGCAGTTTGCATACCGTGTAGATATTCGGGTCTACGTAACCTGCTGCCGGTGCGGTGGCGACGGGGGTGGTGTTACCGGCGCCGAGTGCGGCGCGGACATTGCCGGTGGCGGGGTTACCGTCGTCGAAGCTTACATCCAGCGATTCTGCTGCCTTGGATGGCAGGTTGCCGAAGCACAGGTTCAGGCCGACGACCATGGCCGTGTTGCCTGCGTCGGTGCCGTCGTTCTGGATGATGCGAGTCACGCCGCCGTAGGCATTGAGCGGGTCGGCGGCATTGGGTAGTCCGTTAATCAGTCCGGCTAGACGCAGGTGATGCATGAATGAGCAACTTTCCGCGTCGGTTGTGTCCACGGCGCAGGCTGTCCAGGTGTTGACGGTGCCGACTATGCCATCGCCTGAACCATTAATGGCGGCGGGAGCCGTGGCGGTTGCCCAGCGTTGCAGTGCTCTGGCATCGTCGCCGGGCAAGGCGTTGTAGCGATCCCGGTAAGCGTAGTGGGCGGCGGTCAGGCCTTTTACGTCATTTTGCAGATTCTTGATCTTGCCGTTTTCGATCATCTCCTGTCCCTTCAATACGCCGCCCAGCAGCAGACCGATGATGACCAGTACGATAGCGAGTTCGACCAGCGTAAAGCCGGATTGACGATTTGGTCTGGATGTTTTCATGGTGTTCTCCTTTTGATGTGTGGTTGAGTGATAGTGAGTTGGTACGGGGTAAAATTTAAAAGGTATCGTGGAGGGGGGGAAGTAAAGAAGTTTTACACCCGGATTGCTTCGGCTTCAGTGAGTGGCGGTACGGGATGGTTTATTCCTGCAACAGGCAGGTTTAGTAGGAAGCAGATATGACTTTTGTCTACCTTGGCGGCCAGATTTCCCCCTGCTTCCATCAGGCTTTTGCGTGCCTGATACAGTCCCAGACCAAGGCCGCCGGGTCGCCCGCTGGAGAAAGGTTCAAATAGTTTTTCGGGGGGAAGTTGAGCCATATAGGCTAGCTGAGGCATTTTGATTGTAATCTGCGTCTGTTTCTCTACCCCGGTTATTTCAATGGAAAGCGTTTTGTCGGGATGTAAACGCAGCAGCGGTGCAACATTGGCGAACAGGTTGTCCAGCGTGCGTTCCAGCAGATCGCGTCGTAGATATACGCGGGGGTTATGGCTGTTTGTCTGGATGACGGTCTGAATGCCGGCATGTTCGGCGGTTTGGCGGATGATTTTGGATAACAGTACCAATTCCTGTTCCGGTGGATTGTGTGTATGGCGAGTACGGGACGCGTTGAGAATACGTCGTGCGCGTGTGGCGGCATGGGGGGCGCTGGTGTTTAAACGTCGGGCGATAGTCAGTAATTCATCATTGTCTTGAGCGCCGGAAAAATCCGTTGCCAGCCATTCCACCCATTGTGCGAGATTGCGCAAATCATGTTGGAGGTATAGCGTGAGTCTGGCCTGCTCGGACAGTGAGGTGGATAGTGACTCCATTTTGCCGCGTATTGCGGTTTCCAGCAGCAATCGGAATACATCGCTCAGGTTTCCGGCAAACTGCCGTGCTTCGCCGCGATCCGTTCGGGCATACAGCCGGAAATCAAGGCGTATGTCCTGATTGAAACAGATTTTGAAGATGAATGGATGGGTAAGGTTGGTATCTTGAACCGTGGTGAAAGAACCTTGTACTGGCTGACCAAACCAGTAACCCGAATAATCAAGCTGTTTAATTCCGTCCTGGGCGAGTATCGGCCATGCAGCAGCGGGGATTTGTAACGGGTCCAGTCCTGTTTTGGACAGTTTCAACAAGGCGCACAGTGAACGGCGATGTTGTTTGGTCAGGTAGGTGAGATAGGCCAGTGTGAGCAATAACGCCAGACCCGCTACGAAAAAGATCAGTGCCAGAGCAGGATAAATAGTCATGGAAGAGCCCTATGTGATGATTAGTAGTGGGTTGGGTTGAATTAGTTTCTTACAGTTTAGTGATGTCAAAACGTGATAAAGATTTTTGTAGGTCGGGTTTTAACCCGACAGCCTTTGTTCGATACAACGCGCTTTGTCGGGTTAAAACCCGACCTACGAATAATTACCTCTTTGATTCCGATTTAGGGAAATGCTGATTAATCCCGGAATGACGAGGCTTTTGCCTAATAGACAATCTGGAAAAATCTGCTCGAAAAGCCTCACTCTGTCGCTCCTCAGTTACGTTCTGTGCTGTTGTATCCCGTATTTCTTCAGGTAGTAGTACAGGTGTTCGCGCACCATGCCCAGCCGGCGAGCGGCTTCGCTTACGTTGCCGCGTGTGTAGGCCAGCGTGCCGCGTACCAGTTGTTCTTCGACCGCATCGCCGGTATCTCTGGGGCCGTTGGCGATTTTTACGGTCAGGTGCAAGCGTGTTTCTCCTGCCTCACTCAGGTTGATTTCATGGCGTAAAAACAATCTGGCGCGTTTGAGTGCCGCCTTGATGTCGGTCATTGAGGCGGGTTTGCTCAGGAAATCGAATGCTCCCCGGCGTAACGATTCAAAGCAGGCGGATTCCTCGTCTTGACCCGTGATGACGATAATTTTGCAATTCGGTTGATGAGCCAACAGTGTATCAATCAGGTACAAGCCTTCGTTGATGCGGTTTGCGGCAGGCGGCAGACCAAGATCAAGAAGCGCAAGCAGGGGTTGTGAAGGGATGGATAGTGCTTCCGTGCGGTTGCGAGCACAGACCGTGTGATAACCGTCTGCGCTCATGACGGAAGCCAGGTAGCCGGACAGTGATTCATCGTCATCGACGATGAGCAGACTGTTGACCGGAAGTGTGTGAACATGATTCATGGCAGTGTCCCTGCCTGCACCATGCGGTTGAGCAGTATGCTGGTGGAAATCCAGGTGAGTTGGTCGTCGAACTTGCCGCCTGTTGCTTCTGCCGGTGAAGCAGAGTGGCTGATAAAAGTTGTGTTGTTGTCTGCGCTGTTGGGATTCGGATTGGCCGCTTCATCAGGACTCGTGCCGCCGTATGCGCCATTCATGCCGGTCGAATAGATGACTGCCGGTACGCCGGGGCTGGATGTCAGACCGTTATTACTTCCGCAGCTTGAACCGTTGAAGCCGGCCGCTGTGGCGCTGGCGCAGACCAGCAGGTCGGGATTGAGATGGCTAATGCCGGTGGTATGAATGCCATCCTGCGTGGTAAATGCATCGCCGTTTGAATCGCTGACCGCAAAATGTAAGCGGTTGCCCCATGCATCCAACGCATATCCCTGATTGTCTACCGGCGTAATTCCCAGCGTCGCGGCGGGAATAAAACCGTTATTGAAATGGGTGCAATGACCGCCGCCAACGGGGTCTTCCAGACCGTGGCTGCTGGCGGAAGCGGGGCAGGGCAGACGAGCATGGGCAATGGCAAAACCTATCAATGCCTCACGGGCATCATCCAGTCGCAGTTGAGTAGTTTCAATACGTCGTTGCTCCTGTTGAGCGGATAACAATGTCAGGCTGGAACCAAGTAATAAGCCGATGATGGCCAGTACGATGGCCATTTCGACGAGGGTAAAGCCGAGTTGTTTTTTCATGACTTTGCCTTTTCAGAGGTTCCCTGATTACGGACAAGGCGGTGTTGCCGCCGCATCTCCTTTTACGACTGTTAAATCCTGTTTGATGCAATAAATAATGTCGTTGTATGTGTTGCTGGCGGTATCGAGTTGATAGTTTTCCTGTCCGGTAGCGAAGTTGTTCAGATTGCTGGCATTGCCGGCTTCCAGATAGTTGCTTGCTACGCCGCGCCGGGTATCGGAGACATCGCTGATACGTGTTTGACCTTCAAGTCGATTGCCTGCAAACAGCAATAGCGCGGCATATCGGGTGGCGCTGTTATTAACTTGCAAACAATGGCCGCAGGCCTGAGTCGCAAGGGTATTCGGACGGTATTCATACGACAGCGCATAGAACAGGTGATCCTTCCAGTTCGACCACCAGGGATAAATATCCGCCCATCCGGCGGGGCAATTGGTACCATTTGCTTGTAAAAGATTAAACGGGCTGGCGGTGGTGTTTCCACTTTGTCCTTGTGAGAAGTTCACCCGGTAGGGCGGACGTCCGGCAAACAGGTCGCTGCTGTCGTTGTAGCGGCTAGGGTCGGCGTAGTCTGTAAGAATCAGCGGAGCCGGCCAGGGCAGGCTCTTGTTTGCTGCGGTATTATTTTTGCTGCCAAAGTGGGCGATGCACTCGGCAGTTTTGCGGGTCATCAGATCGATCTGTTGGAGAAAGTCCTGATGCTTTTGCAGCGCATTCCAGATGTCCTGCCGGGTTATAAAAATCAGCCGGTCATTAATTTGTGCGCTGTGTCCCTGACGAAAGCGGCTGGTCGCATGGGCGAAGACAGACACGCTTGCATTGTTGAACTCGCCATCCGAATCCAGATAGTTGCTTGCGGTGTAATTGCCTCCGCAATAGGGTGTGTCGGCATTGCTGCGATTTTGTCCGGCTTGAGCATTGCCCGGTGCGAAGATGACCGCTACGGCCTGATTATCTTCGGGCGTCAGCAGGGTAGTGCCGTCGGAGCCATAAACCAGAAATTGACCATTGGTATCCCAATTCATCAAATCGGTTTTGGGGTTGTTTTTGTAGGTTCCCGAAACGGCATACCAGAGGCATTCACGCGCACCGCCGCGCAACGGGGTGAGATCAATCGTCCGCCACGGTAATCTGCCGATGGCACTGATATTCTTGCCGCCACAACTGAGCTCGGCACTTCCTTCCGCGCTGCCACCCTGCTTGTCCGGGCAAGGTAGATAGCCGTGAACCTCGCCGGGATGGGTGTCGTGATAGGTGATGGCATAACCGATCAATGCCTCTTTGGCTTGAGCAAGTGCGATGGACGAGATTTTGTCGCGTGTGAGTTGAATGTTGTTGCTGTTGAGCACCTGAACAAATAGCGCGGTGGCGATGGTCATCGCCAGAGTAATGAATACCAGCAGGGCCATGCCATGTTGTTTGGCACGGGGAGTCATGGTTTTACCTTTACCGCCCCGGTGGGCAGGCGCGAACCGCGTTGACCGGAAATAATGTCCAGCGTATCGCCGACCTTGAGTACCTTGTTTTTGATCAAGACATGATCGCGTTTGATAATCAGGCCCGGAATTTGGCCTGAAATCGAAGAGTTGGCTTGCATTTCGCTTGCGGCCTGACCGTTGATCCATGCTACGTTCCTGCCGGAGCTACGCAAGACGATGCCGGATAGCTGGTAAATCGCGCTATGCGTAATGCCGTTGCGAGCCGCGACCAATGCGTCGCGCTCGGCGGGTGAATAAAGTAGCGTCTTCAGTTCATCTGCGCGCAGTGTGTTGCCGTTCAGCAACGACACTGAAATCCAGATGTAACCGCAGAGGCAAACGATATTTTTCATGATGTTCCTTGGGGGGGATTCATCCCATCTGCGGCAGCATCCAGCGTAAATATTTTCAGCGTACATTTGATGTGCGGCGCGGTTGTGGCTTGTTCTTCGCGTACGATCTGGCAGCTTTCCACACGAAAAGGTATTTGCCACTCTGCATTGAGTTTTTCGAAAAATTTCAGCAATTCGCCTTCATGTATGTCCGATAGCTCTATGGATAAATCATGGTGCAAGACATGGTTGCGGTAGGCTAGCGGGGAATTTTCCTGATGGGGACCGTGTTCCATCAATTGGGGCGGTGCCAGTGTGTAGCGCAGGGTGGGAGGCAGACCGGTTTCCCGGTAGATTGCATCCAGATGCTGTATCCATGCATCCCGGTCTGGCTTGCTGGTAAATCCCAGTTGCGTGAGCTGTTGGTATTTCGTCGCGTATCTGCTGATGGAATCCAGATCGTAATGAAGCGTCTTGATATTGCTGCGCACACTGTCGAGCTTTTGCTCAGTCTGTGTGATGTCGCTCTCCAACGCGCTACGGTAATGTACCAGCCCGATGATGATGGTTAGCGCGATCAGTAGCGATAGCGCGAAGAGTATAAGTGCCGTTCTTGCCGGTTTTAACCTGATCCAATAATCGTTCATCACAAATCTCCGCTTAAATCGGTTTGCCACGGAATGCTCAGGCACCAACGGTCTTCGGTATTGGCGCTGCTATGGTCGAAACCGCCTTTCAATGTGTTGAATGATGAATAGTTGTCCGGGTCGAGCATTAAGCGGATGCCGTGTATTTTTCTTAGCGAGACTGAAATGTGCTTGTTTATTGCGATGCGGGAAGCAGTGTCCTGTTTCTCGGGCAGTAGTAGCGTGAACTGTAATTCGGTGGAATGCTCAGGTGATGACGAGTCGCTGTCGGGAAAGTCGGTCACACCCTGACAGAAGGGTTCCGTATGCTGCGGAAAGCGGTAAGCAAGGTTTTTGATGCGTACCTGTGGTAAGTCTTCAATGGTGAATGCCAGCAGCAGAAGTATCGATTCCGGGCTGGGTGCCGTGTCCATTTCCAGTGCGGAAAATCTTGCGAGCTGGCGCAGACGTTTCGGGTCTATGCTTGATGCGGTTACGCTATTTGCAAGTTTATTGCGCTCACGGGTAGCGAGTTCAAGTTCGGTATTGAGTCTGTCTGCGCGTTGATGCAGGTCGATTGCATCACGAAAGTTTTGCTGACTAAACAGCATGGTCGCCATCAGGCTGACGGCGATGCCCAGATATGCCGCTTGACGGATGTTGGCAGATAAATCATGGATGCGTAGTCGGGATGGAGCCAACTGTCCGGTAGGTGAGGTGACGACGCGTTCAAAAAATGGATGCAGATAAGCGGCATCCCCCTTGGGATAGAGAATCTCCGGCAAGGGGAGCAGTGTAAGTCCGGCTTGATTCAGTTGCTGGGAGATAGCGCTTGCATCGCCTATATAAATGATGGGAGGGGGCGAGTTCTGATCAAAAAGGCGGCGATTTTCCATATGCTGGCGGGTGCGCAGGATTTCATGCGCAATCCTGTCGTGATTGTCCGTTGTTTTGTCGACGGAAATAGGTACACAACGGGTCAAGATGGGTATGGTTTCCTTGACTACGACTATGCGTAAATCGCGTTCGCCTGGCATGACCAGTATCACATTGTCGATGGCAAGGCGTTTCATCATCAAGGTGAGCAGCATCGCCATGCCCCAGACGCCTGCGATGGGTATTGTCAGTTTGCAGACCTCATCGTTTAGCGCATTTTCATCGTTTAATCCGGCGAGTATGACGTTGCTGTTCCTGAAGCGGCTACCTGAAACCGTTGTGGCAGTGCGGTATGAACTGTGTGGAAACGCCGTGGACAGACGACGATCCAGCAGGCGGCGCCGATCCGGCCCGAATAACGGAGGCAGCTTGATTGCTTCCAGCGTTTCCTCTGGCAGATTAGCGATGACCCATAGTCTGTCGTTGGCGGATGGCCGGTCTGTGCTGTTCCATAGGCCGTTGCTGCGCGTGAAATAACGTGCGTCTGAGGCGGTGATGAACAGGACGGTTTTCATGCCAGCTTCAACTTACTGATCGTGTCATAGATCGGGCCAAGTACCGCCATCATGATCCAGCCCAGAGTGAGACCGAGTACGATAGTGAGCACAGGCTCGATCAGTGCCTGTACTCGGAGTATGGATTCGTTGATGTCGCGGTCATAAAAGTAGGAAATATTTTTGAGTGAGCCAGACAGATCGCCGGTTTCTTCGCCTATCCTGACCATGCGAATTACCATCGGAGGGAATAGTTGTTGGGCGGCGAAGCCACGGCCTATGGATGCGCCGTTGGCTATGTCGTTACGCGCCCGGTCTATGGATTCCTTTACGATGAGGTTGCTGGTGATATTGCGGCAATAGATCAGACCGTCCAGCACCGGAATGCCGGTGCGATAGGTCAGACCCAATGTGTCGCTGATACGTGACAGGATGATTTTCTTCTGGATAGGCCCGGTATACGGAATGCGTAACTGCGCGGCATGCAGCATGCGCTGGAAGCGGGGATAGGTTTTTGCCAGCAGGGAGGTCAGCAATAGCAGCATGAATGGGGCTGGGACAAGCACCCAGCCGTATCGAACGAAAATACCAGCCGTATCGAACGAAAATATCGGATACCCGTATCAGTAGCCGGGTTTGAAACGGCAGGTCACCGCCCATATTGGAGATGAAGCCGACGAGTTGGGGTATCAGATAGCTCATCAGAAAGATCACCACGGCAGTAATGACTAGCGTAGCAAAGGCGGGGTAGGTCAGCAGTTGCCGGATTTTCGAGGTCAGTTCATCCTGCCATTTCAGCGAAGCTATGGTTTCCTGCAAGACATAGGGCAGTTGTCCCGTTCCTTCACCTGCACGCACCAGATTGATGACCAGTTCGGGAAATATCGCGGGATTAGCGGCGAAGGCTTCCGACAGGGTGGAGCCGGAATCGATCTTCTCGTATAGATTGGCGCACAGGTTACGCAGAGGCGGCACTTCGGCGGTATCGCGCAAATCAGCCAGTATGGATTGAATCGGTACGCCTGCGCGGAGCAGCATTTCCAGTTGGAACAGGAAGTTGATCAATTCGCGTCGTGACAGTTTGCATAGGCTGTTTTCAACCTTTTTAGCAGGCCGTGCGCGGATCAGATCCAGGCCTGCTTTTCTGAGTTGTGCGTCCAGATCGTATTCATTGATGGCATCGGTTTCGCCCCGGGCGATTTTGCCGGCGGCATCCGTCGCGCGATAGCGATAGATCGTCATGATCTGTAGCCTCTATCGCTGAAATCAACGACACGGCACACTTCAGTCAGCGAGGTGAGCCCTTCGCGTACGCGGCGTATGCCGTCTTCGGCCAGCGGGATATATCCCCGTGTCGTGAGGTAGTCGCTTAATTCCTTCAGTCCGGCACGACGTGTGACCAGTTCGATTAACCCCTGGTCGAAGCGCAGTATTTCCATGATCGCCAGCCGTCCCCGGTAGCCTTGATAGTCGCAGGCCGGACAGCCGGTTGGCCTGAAGAATAGAATTTCTTCATCCGCGGGAATATCGGTCATCATGCGTTCTTCTGCATCCGGTTCGTAACCTTGCTTGCACTTCGGACAAAGCTTGCGCACCAGCCGTTGGGCGATGATGCCGATCAGATTGGATGCGAAGAATTCATCGATGATACCCAGATCGTGCAGCCGGGAAATCGAGCCTATGGCGGAGGTGGTATGAAGTGTCGAGAAGACTTGATGACCTGTCATCGCGGCGCGCAGTGCCATCTCGGCAGTTTCACGGTCGCGAATTTCGCCGACCAGAATGATGTCCGGGTCCTGACGCATCAGCGAGCGTATGCCATTGGAGAAGTCCAGCTTTACGGTTTCGGAAATCGAGGTCTGGCGGGTCAGCGGTAATGGATATTCCACCGGGTCTTCCAGTGTCATGATATTCACGCCATCGTTGTTCAAGTGGTTGAGTATCGAGTAGAGCGTCGTGGTTTTGCCTGAACCGGTGGGGCCGGTAACCAGCAGCATGCCTTCGGGGCGCTTCAACATGCGTTTGAGTAGTTCAAGTTGTGTGGCTGTTATGCCTAATTTGTCCAGACTGACGATGCCTTGCTTACGATCAAGAATGCGTAACACGAAATTTTCACCGTGTATGGTCGGGTGCGAGGCGGTACGAAAATCAATCTGGCGACCGAATAACGACAGTGAAATGCGTCCATCTTGCGGGGCGCGCGTCTCGGCAATGTTCATGTTGGACATGACTTTCAGTCGTACCAGTATTGCGGTCGAGTTAGTCTTGGGCAGGGCGCGTATCTGCCTGAGTACACCGTCGATGCGGTAGCGGATGCGCAGGAACTGTTCTTCCGGTTCGATATGTATGTCCGATGCGCCACAACTGACCGCATCGGAAATCAGCGCGTCGGTCAGGCGGACGACAGGGTGACTGTAGGAAGCGCCGGATTGGCTCAGCGCATTGAGGTCAAACTCGCCGCTCTCCAGTTCAAACAGGATGCCATCTATCGAAAGCTCATGGTTATAGAATTTTTCAATGGCGGCTAGTACCTCCGCTGTGGTCGCAATATGCCATTCGGGGATGACGCGCCGATTGGAAAGCTGTGCCGCTTGGAGCAGAAAGGGGGCGATAGCATCGTGTGCCAGTATGTCATCGGGATTCGATGCAACGATTTCCAGCGTGGCGTTTAGCGGATCGAAGCTGACCGGAAACAGAATGTGCTTGATGGCGATGTTTTTTGGGATCAGCGACAAGGCTGAGGCATTGGCTATCAAGCCGGATAAATCGAGTGCGTTGTAGCCGGTCGCTTCGGATACGGCTGAGCGCAGGGTATCTTCGCTGATGAAATTCAAATCAAGCAATTCGTCGCCCAGCAGTTTGTGGCTGTGCTTTTGTCGTTGCAGCGCAATATGCAATTGATCGTTATTGAGTTGCCCGCGCGCGATGAGGATTTCGCCTATGCGTTGGTGTTGAAACTCTGCATTGAACAGGTTCATTTATCTCTCCTCCGCAAAGGCCGCGTTCAGTTGTCGTATGCGTTGCGTGATAAGCTCGTTTCCCAGTTCATTCGGTTTCGCCAGCGTGGCGGCTTTCCGGTAATAGTCGATTGCGGCGGGTTGGTGCAGATGATCCAGCGCAACGGCCAGGTTATAGGCGTAGAGTGCGTTATCGGGTTTAAGGCTGTAGGCGTTGAAATATGCCTGCTGTGCCTCTCCCCAGCGTTGCATTCGGGCCACTATGCCGCCCAATGCGTAGTGAAATTCAGCGCTGGTCGGTCGAATGTCGAGCAGTTCCCTGAGTTGGCTTTCTGCCGCTATGGGATCAAGTTGCGTAGACAGGGTAATCAGGCTGGCAGCGGCAGTGACATTGCCCATGTCTTCATTCAAGACCTGCCGGTATAAGCGTATGGCCCGGTCGGTATGGCCGTTACGATGGGCGATGACAGCGAGCCCGAGCAATGCGTCTTTTTCATGCGGATAGCGGGTAAGTACGGTCAGATACTTTTCTTTGGCCTGATCAAGATTTCCAATGGATAAGGCCTGATAGGCTTTGTTTAATATGTCGGTTCTGTTTATAGCGGGTTCGATGGGGGGAGGCGGTTGTTTTGACGTTGGCTTGCGGATAGTTTGCGGATGAGTCCATTGCTGTGCATTCGGCAGAGTAGCTTTGCCTGATGGTTTGCTTTTTGTACTTTCTTGCACTTCTTCTAGATGTGACGCGGTATCTACAGGTGATGTAATAACATGAGGAATGGCAGTATTCATCCCGACCGGTTCCATCGCATAAACCGGAATAGATTGATTTTGCAGAATGAAAAACCAGATAGCGCCTCCAGCCAGCAATATGAGAGGGGAAAACAGCAGTGTTGTCCGTATTGCTTTCCTTATGTTCTGTGCCACGGACGGCGCGGCGATATTGCCGCTGTCGGTATGGTTACGTTTCAGTGCGTTGAACAGACGGTTCATGGTGTGGCCTGCCGGATAGTGTTCTGCCACTCGCTGCGGGAGGGCGAATTTTTGTCAGAATACGAATTTCTAAATTGAGCCGCGATTTCGTATTGGCTTTCGTGATCGAGTATGGTTGGGCGCAGGAAGATGACCAGTTCGGTTTTTTTGTTACTGTCATTGCGTGCCTTGAATATTTCTCCCAACCCCGGCAGGCCGCCCAGACCGGGTATCTGACTGGTGTCGCCGCCGCGTGTGTCCTGCATCAGTCCACCCAGCACCGCGATGCTGCCATTGCGTACCCGTAGGATGGATTCCATTTCGCGTGTCTGGATTTGCGGAATCAGATTGGTAATATTGAGTGCCGGATTGGTCTGATTGATCAATGCGGGGTTCGGGTCGCGTGCGTAGCTGAGGATGCGGGTAATGGTCGGACGCAGGTTGAGTGTTACTTCGGCATCGCTGCCGATTTGCGGGGTGACATACATCATGAAGCCGACCGGAATGGTATGCACCGTGGTAGTATAACTCGGTGCGGTCATGACAGCGCCGGTTGTTTGGTTGTAGGTTCCTGCCGCCATTTCGATAGTGAAATACACCGATTCGTCCACCACTTTCAGCAGGCTGGTCTGGTTGTTCAATACCGAAAGTTTCGGGCTGGAAAGTACATGCAGCTTACCGAAGGTTTCCAGTAGCTTGATCGACGCGAACAGGCTGAATCCGCCCTGTTGAGCCGGGTTGATGTATTGCAGCGTTCCCATCGCCGGAGCGGTCATCGCCGGGGAAGTCTGGCTGAGACTGAGTCCGAGCGTGCGCAATATCTGCCAGTCTATGCCTTGTTGATACTGGTTGGAGAGAGTGACTTCGACAATAGTAGCTTCGATCAATACCTGACGGCGGGCGTTGTTGATTACCTGCGCGATAAATTCCCGGATGCTGGCGTGTTGGCGTGACGTGGCGCGTACGCTGATGATTCCGGTTTCGGGATTGGTAATCACATAGGCGGCTTCGCGATAGGTCGCTCGGTGCGCCTGACGGGCGTTGCTCCGCTTCTTGATATTCATGGTTGCGGGTTGGGCGGCTTCCGGGAATGCCGGGTCAAAAGTCTGTGTCGGGTTAAATGCCGGTTCCTGGCGTATCTGCGTTTCCAGATACAGCGGCGCATCAACGTCCGTTTCGTCCAGACCCTCGGGGAGATGCTTGTCGGTTTCGCGCAGGATGTCCTTGATGTTTTGCGTCAGAGTGTCCCAGAACTGGTTGTTGGACAGATTTTCGATGCCGGAATTAGAGCCGTTACTGCCGCTGGCTGTGTTCTCGCCTTTGCCGATGACGGCGATGCTGGTGGACATGTTGATGCTGTTTCTGGCATTCCGCTGTACGTTGGGATATTCGATCCGGTAATTTTTCAGAAACGGCGAATCCGGCATGATGGCGATAACACCACCATTCAGTTCATAGCGCATATCTACCTGACGGGCGATGGCATCCAGAATTTCCGGCAGGGTGCGGTCGATCAGATTCATCGTCACCGTTCCGTTGATATTCGGATGTATTTCGATGTCGAGCTTGGCATCGCGCGCTAGTGCAAACAGGACTTCCTGTGCCAGTACATTGTTGACGACGACGCTGTAACGCTCGACGGCAGGTGCTGGAACGGGTAGCGGCGGTAGTGGAACTATCTCGGTCAGTGGCGGAATCGTGCCGGATAGTTGAGGTTCGGGAGGCGTGATATGCAGAGGAGAAGGAGTTATCGGCTCGGGAAGGTTGGCGCAGGCAACGAGCAATAGTCCCGGCAGGATAAGACTTGCCAGTAACGTAAAGCGGTCGTTCGATCCTATGCTCTTAAGGCGCATCACGGGTTTTCTCCACTGTATGCTTAGTCAAATCCTTGCGGTTTCGATTTGCCGTCAAATAGCTAAAACGGGAAGGTGCTGTTTTGATTCAGGCGAACGTTTATTGTGGGCGGTTCGCGATTATTGCTTGGGAGTGTCGCTGTCGATGGCTCAATGATTGAAGTGCGACATCAGAAGACTGAGCTCTAGGCGTTGTGTATGAAAAATTCAGGATAAGTGGCGCTTGCATGATACGGTCACCTCCGGTTATTCCGAATTGCATGGGATAAAGAAACGATTCGGCAGAAGTGATGTATTTGTCTCTTTCTGCCGGAATGAAGGGCAGTTTACCGTTTAATTGATTACGGTCAATATGCCTGAAGGTCTAGATATTTCGGTGTAGGAATTTGATTATGCAGGACAAATATTTTCTTGTTGCGGGGTAATAGATGCCGGGTTTAACCCGGCATGCCGCCTTATTTGCTGCCGCCATTAACGATTTTCGCGTATTTTCGCCAGTTTTGCTCTCAATTCCGGCAAGATGGCGGCGACGGCTTTTTCACCTTCCATGATGGCGGTGTGGCGGTCGTCGAGATTGCCCTGCGCGATTTCACGAGTGACGGGGCGGATCACCACATCGGCTTTTTGCAATTCGTAAGAATTAATCGACTTGCTCATGATGTCGAAGGTCTGCATCAATACGTCCAGCATGGATTCAGTGCGGTTGTTCTGCGGCAGGTTGGAAATATTCACCGCAATTACAAAATCCGCGCCTAGCGTACGCGCCTCGCTGACCGGTACAGGCTTGACCAGTCCGCCATCCACATAGCTGCGACTATTAATCACTACCGGCTGAAACACGCCCGGTACGGCGCAGGATGCACTGACCGCCATTCCAGTGTTACCGCTGCGAAACACGATCTTCTCGCCGGTCGATAAATCTGTCGCAACCACAGCGAAGGTGCGGCGTAGCTTCTCCAGTGGAACGTTCTTCACCGCCTGATTGATAAATGTTTGAAGCGGCTTGCCGGTAAACAGCCCACGATTGGACCATGCCAAATTGATGACTCGATCCTCCTTCATCGGAATTGACATCTCTTGCAACTGAAAGCCGCTATAGCCCGAGGCATACAGCGCCCCAATCGCTGACCCGACGCTGGTGCCCACGATAATATCCGGAAAAATTCCCTGCGCTTCCAGTGCTTTGATCACCCCCACATGCGCAAATCCCCGCGTCCCACCACCGCCGAGTACCAGCGCAATCTTGGGTGGAGGAAGTACCACCTCCGGAGCCGGAATCACCACCGGTACCACGGGGATGACGGGAACAACAGGTTCAACAGGTTTGACGGGTGGCGTGTTGCAAGCGGAAAGTAATGCGATAAAAAATGGCATAGACAGCCATTTGACAAACATTTCAAACCGGATCGTTTTATTCATTGTTAGCTCTTTGTTGGAGGGCGGAGGTTTGAATGATAGCAGAAGGTGGTTTGCGGGCTGTCTCGCACACTTCATTTTGTTGCTCTGCTTTGGATCAAAGCCTCGAATAGCCCGCTTCCTGCTGGCTGCGCATTGCAAGGACAAAAACAGTGTCGATTTCAATAATGTAACGGTATGGAGCCACATAGCCGCGAGAATTACGTCCAATCACCAGTTCTCGCTTGTCGTTATTTGCGGGGCGACCAATCATGGGGTTGTGTTCCAGCACGTTTATCGCCTCGATGATCTCCCGGATACGCAACGCCGAATTTTCGACCTGAGATTGTGCAAGATGGTCGAGGATGCGATCAAAATCATCCCCCACCTCTGGAGCCAATTTGATGCGCGACACAATCAGCGCGCCAGTTTGCGAATGACCGGTCGCTTCGCCTCTTTACCGGCGAGACGCTCTTCCAGATAACCACGCATTTCCTGCCAGGAAACCGTTTCCCCAGTAGAGACAATGCGGGCATAGCGATTTTCGGCAATCGCATCAAAATCGGCACGCTGCCCTTCCTGCGCTGTTTTTTCTGCAATGGCTTCAAGAATAAAACCGTGTGTGCTCATGCCCGCACGATTCGCCGCCTCTGCAACACGAGCTTTCAGGTCTTCCGGCAAACGGATGGTGGTTGTGGACATGGCTTAACTCCGAGGATTAAAGGTTTACATACTGTAGCGCAGTAGTGCTACAGTATGCCATTTTTGCTTCGGTATCCCAGCACTTTACCTGCGAGCCTATGGATTTCGCGCATAGTACAACTGCCAAATCGCATTGACGATTGGCTCCTTGTTCCAGCCAACGCCGTCGTCGGCATTGTCCAAAACAACACCGGCTTTACGTTGCTGCCCCCATGGATTTACGGCGAGGATGGGTTTGTTGTATAGCTTTGCGCCGTCGATTTCCTGCTGTATCCAATTTCTATATGCGGCGTACATTCCGCTTGGAATGACCACGACATGCGAGCGAGAAATCTGATTGTAGATTGCATCCTGAAGTGCACGAGTACTGGATACGTTGTGTATCGGATTATTCTTGGGTACGGAATAGTCGCGAAAATCCAACGATGCTGATCCTACAGACCATGATTCACCGAAAATCCATGAGGCAAGCGTATCGTAGTGATGCGAATGCGCCCAAGCATGGCTGATGAAAATGTGAATTTGGCGGGTACTCATTATTTCTTCTTTCTAATCGATTCCAGACTATCGGGCTTGCGAAAATTAAAGCTTCAAAATCCCTTGCGCCAAATCGGCAATGCTATCTATGTTCTTAATATGCAAACTATGAAAGTCTTTTAGCGTTTCCGGTAGTTCACTCCCCGAACCAACCAGAACTGGCACGATGTGTTTACCATGCCGCTTAGCGGTTTCAATCTCTTGGTTCATCCACATGCTGGGACGCCCGGAGATCAGGAATATGACGAGATCCGCTTGTCCGATTAAACTTTCTATATAAACCTGAAAAGGGACGCCGCTCGGAATATCGTCTGCATTGAGGATGCGCACATTTAATATTTCCAGTGCCATACGCAACTTGTGAACAGCTTCAGCATCCGCCACACCACCGGAAACAAAGATAGTTGAAGTGGGTAGGCGATCTGCAATCTCTTCAATGGCTCTCCGGTAGAATGCCTTTGCTATGCCTTTTATGGCGGGCATGGCTTCTTGGAGCACGGAATCAGTAGCCGGGACGATAACCGAGATGACACTCTTGGTATCCGATGCTGCTTGTTTAGTTGGTTCTGAGGTTAGTTTCAGATCATGACTAAGCTGAGTGTGTTTGCCACTTTTTCGTGCGATGTCGATATAGATCGTGAATTCACCCCATCCGCCAGACTCTAGGCGAAACCCATCTTCTCGAGTGTTAATTTCTTGCACTGGATTTGGAAAGGTCGGGTGTAGCGTATAGGTCACGCAATCAATCTGATCTAGCTCTGTTGCCGAACCGACAAGCCACACTGACCAATCCCACCGACGATCACCGACGTAAGAACTTTCTTGTTTGATCTGTATGCTCATACTCCGGCTCCTTTCGCTTTCAATTGCACCAGCATCCATTGTGATGTCGCGGGCGACCTCCAAGTGTTGCCAGCCTCCTTGGCCTCAATCTCTATTAGATGTTCATCTTGTACTCCATCTAGGGATATGAAGGTACCACCCGTTTCAAGTACCGGAGTTACCACCTCCCAATTTGTATATTTTCCATTTTTAAAGAAACGTCGGCGGCAAGTAACCCCGTCATCTACCAATTTACTAGCAATAGTGTCTGGAGCTATCTGCACCTTCACTACCCGCCCAGTATTTTTCTTCCATTCACCAACGGTTTCTGCCAAGTAGATCAAGGCTTCTAATGGATTTTGCCGGTTAAGAGGGATGTACTCGTGTGACTGAAACATACCACTCACATCAACGCCTTCTTCCACTATGGCAATGGCGTGCTTGTCTTTGCCGCGAGCCCAGTCCAACTCATCTATTACCCACTTGTGCGTTGTCCAACCGCCATTTACAAGTTGGTCGCGTCGCGTCATCAGTGCAATAAGCGCATCACTTTCCTCAATGCGCTTTTGAACCTCGGCGGTTAATTGGCCTCCCCCAAGTTTTTTTCCAGTAACAGGCTGGACAAATTGGCTGGCGAGCAGTCGCTCTATGTAATTCACCAAACCTTTATCCTCGTCCCGAAACGCGAATGCCATAAAAATATTCATCTTGCACAGCCCCCCTTCTTCCACATGAAGATAATTTTTTGATGCGATGTAGTGCCCATGATATTCATGCCTTCCCCAGCAATGTTTTTTCGAGCATTTCCACCCAATCTGCTTCTTCTCCCCGCGCTGTTCGTGCCACGCATATCAAGCGCAGGTTGCGTGCTGTTGTCTTAGGTTCCCATGTCTCGCGCACGTTGGCCAGCGCGTTCGCGAGTGCTGATTCTGCGGATGCCTGATCTTTTGCCAGCACTGCGAGTTCAATGAGTGTGGCGTAGTCCCAGTAATCGGGGTCGCCTTGGGCGATGCGGCGTTCCACGGCGAAGGCGACTACCGGCAACAGTTTGGTTTGGCGCGGGTCGGGCGGGTCTTTCAGTTCCATTAGCGTGACAGCATTGACACCAGGAAAAGCATCGCGCCAGTCGGCCTCGAAACCTTTGAGGTAGGCGTTGATTGCCTTATCCAGCAGGCCGCGAGCGAGCAGGGTGTTACCCCCATCGGCTGCGGCTTGCCAGCGGTCTTTGTATACCCGCCCCAGAATGCCGTATGTCTCGCTGCTCGGGCCGCGTCGTGCGATTAGTTCCAGCAGCACTTTTTCAGCCTCTTCCCCGCGCTTGGCACGGTTTAGTGCTAGCCCTAACTGCTCTTGCACCATCACCGTTTCAATCAAAGGGGGAGCCATGCGCGCTACGAGCACGATCATGTCATCCCATGCCTCGACTGCGCGGTAGGAAAGGAATAGGTCAATCACCACGCCTGCTTCAGCATGGGAAATATCGCCCAGTGTTTGCTCAACTTGATGCACGGCATTGCGATCCAGCTTGCGCGCTGTTGCCAACTTGTTTTTTATTTCGTTGGAATAGCGTACACGGTCGCGGAAGACATCGGTTTTCATGTGTTGGATATCGGGTGCAGGGTAACCATCCAGTAACTGGAATACCGGGCTGTCGGTGTTTGCTTGTCTCGCTTCCTGCAAACGCAGAGTTAGTGCTGCACAACTTACCGTCACATCCACTGGCTTGCCATCTGCGCCCAGCTTGTAAGGTAATGCGCGCAGCATCGCCACATCGAAAGGCAGTTGCCCCAAGCCTTCGGCAAAGAGCAGTTGAGTTGCCCAAGGTCGTACCGCATGGCGCAGTCCAAGTTCGTAAAACACATTGGCATTCGCGGTAGTCAGGTCTGCCACTGCGTATTCGCACAACACCAAGCGCTCGAACATCGGCTTGTGGATGATGCTGCCAACCATCTCCTCATCGGCGCGCAAGGGCTCCAGTCCGGCAGCAATCACGGCCGGTTTGATGAGGGTTTCGTAGACAGCATCTAAATCGACAGTAAGCCCGCTGGCTGCGGGCTTTTTGCCGAAGGGCATGAGGATAAAGCATAGGGGGGGATTGTTCACGTTAAGCTTTCTGGTAAACGTTAAGTGTTTTCGATTCGCATTAAAGGAAACCACATCCTGTTAGTCGTTGCCTTATTTTTTCGGAGGTTTCAAATATGCTATGGTTAAAAGAGAGATAGAGTACACCCATTAAATCTGAGGGGAGCTCAACTGATCCTTTATGTAACATTGCAACTCTTTCTCTTCCTAGTTTTGCCATAAACCAACCCATTTCCAGTATTACATTTTGACGAGACCTCCATTTGTCTTGACCAGAGAGTTGTTCAGCTTGTTTGTCATCAGGTGTTAGCAATGCAAATGCAAAGCTACACTGTTTTGCATAGTGCTCAAATTTTTCTATAAGCGCCATGCCTCGATCATCTTGGTCAAGCAAAACTATAGGAGTCAACCCTAGCGAAGTTAGAAATTTCTCCAATTCAAGATAAGCAGTTTTATCATGCCCATGAATAATGAATATGCGTTTATTCATATGGAGCCTCGCTTACTTGAGATATCAGAACTTTAGTAAGCTGCCACGGTCGCCCTTTTGGATAAATGCCAATGCAATGCCCTAGCTTGTGAACTTCATCTGCATCGACTCCGCTTAATTGTTTAGAAAAAACCGCGACGGAAGTTGAAAGATTCAATGCGCCTAAACAGCCTGACCTCATAGCTTTTAATACTTTCATTCCACCTTCAGTATCTATAACGCCGCCGGAATTATGGCTTGGCAAAGTCCAATCCAAAATAACTACTGCAAAGGATAAACGAGTCAACTCACTCTTTGCATCATCCACACTGGAAACCACAACACAATCAATCCCATGATTTTTTAACGCGGGGCAAATTGAAGTAACCTCGGATATTCGATCTTCAACTATCAAAATAGTCCTATGCATATTCGCCTCCTTGTAAGTTGACTGCTCGCGTCCCTTTGGGAAGTATTCTTGGAAGGCGCACCTCGAAAACATTAATGAATCCTTCGTATCGATCATTACGTTCTTTATGATCTAAGGTCGCTTCGCTTTTCTGGCATATGATTGAGCCATTGTGTGCATTTACAAGGGCTCGACATAAATAGAGACCAACACCTAAACCTGAGATGCTCTTACGGGTGTCGAGCACTGACCCTCTAAAAAAAGGTCGAAAAATTGCCTCGAACTCTTCGGGTTTTATTCCCAGACCCCAGTTTTCGATCTGAATAATCGCTAAACCTGTCTGAGGTTGACCTACTACTCGTATGATTACAGGTTTGTTTATGTATCTCGGCAGGGAATATTTAGCAGCATTTCTTAATAGGTTGTTGAAAACTACTTTCAGGTATGCCTCATCCCCAATAATAGTACCAATTTTATTTGCGCCTAGATTAAAGGAGATGCCGCACTCTATCATTACATCATGCTGATCACGTACCATTAATTCACCACTATTTACAAGAGATTCGCGAACGCGTTTAAGCAGACTAAATAGATCAATCTCTTTAAAGTTCATATGAACAACGCCGGTTTCATTTAGCGCACTAAATCTAGCGAGTTCCATTATTTGCTCAATTTCACCGCCGCATGAGTCAATTTCTTCGCGCTGTTCATTAATGTCATTCAAAAGTTGTTCAATCTGCCCCTTCCCTAAATGACCGTCAATTGCCTGAAATAATGCCCCTTCAACATGTGCTAATGCCTTTAATCCGGCGTTAATAGCATCGACCATTGGTGTTTTAACTTCGTGTCCAATGCGACCAACGAACTTTCTTGCACCCTCTGCAGTCACATGTGATTCCTGCCCTTCGACACAACTCCCCATAATGGCGGCATAAGTTTCAAGAAGAAATTGAGTGTCGTGATATTTGGCAGGTATCCCTGCTATGTCTCGCCCAATACCATGTGCAATTGGGACTGGAATTATCAAGCAACCCTGAATGGTCGGCGTGATTATTGGAACAGATAGAACTTGGTGAAATCCTTGGTTGACCAATGTTCGCCACAATAGATTAGTACAGTCTGTTGAAAACCTAGATATTGAGTAAACAGCTAACTTTGTGGCATTCGTCAATTCGGTCAAAGCATCCGAGTCAGTCCAAGAGTGGGGTAAGCATGATGTTATTTTTTTACCCTCGTACTTTTTGATTGACGAGTATGAGAATATAGCACCACCTGTTGATCCTTTATGGCAGCATGCGATAATAAGCTCCTCAAATCCCTCATCCTTTATCCCATCGTGAATTTTTCGAGCCACATTTTCTGGCTTCGTAACGCTCTTCGCTGATTCTTGAGCAATCGATCTCAGCTTGGACAGTCTTGAATTTCCAACCAATTGGTCAATTTGCTCAGCCAACGAAGAACATATCCTATCGAGCACAACTTTATCCACAGTTACAATTGGGCGGTTGGTATTAACGATGTTCATCGCCCGAATCAGATACTTTGGCTCTTTACTTTCTAGCTTGCCATACAAGATACTGCTGATTGACCCAATAAATGAGACATGACGATCAAAAGACGCCCGATGAATTTCGTGTGAATCTTTGCTTTTCATCAAGGCCGGAAAATCTACCGTATGCCTATGGGATGACTTGCTCCAAGCAAGTCCCGTTAGAAAGCGTCCAACTTCGTACTCCTCAGGGTATTCAGATGTTTCGGTTGTGATCGATGGGTGAAATACCTCAAAAATTTTTCTTAGCCGATTTGAAATCCAAGAATACTGAAATATTGCTACAACACCAAAATCCAAGTGCTGGGTTAGTTGTTGGGCAGTTTGATACAGCGCATCATCGACGGACTCCAATGACCTTAAGGTCTCGCGGACCTCGGACTCAATTCTTTCCGCATGTCTTCTCGAAGAAACCTCCAATACACCCGCAGTAAGGGCACCTAAAGTCCCAAGTATGCCCAAGTCCGCTTTTGATAGAATTTCTGATTCACGCTGTATCCAATCAGCAGCAAGCAACCCTTTTCTATCGCCATTTATATTCACTGGAATATCTACCCAACATCTTTTAGGCTGGTCGAGACCAAGTTTGCTTTGCCAAGGTTGATTTGTGTCTTTGCTGCATCCAGTAACTGGAAATCTCTGATCGGTAGCCATTCCAAGAGTTGATAACTTAAAGGGAATCTTAAATCCGATATTCGCCGAATGTTCGCGATACCCACTAAGTGCAGACAGTACAAGAGAGTCGTCATTGACCGCGCGATCATTGACTATGTCATAGTATCTCGCAGAATCAAAACCACACGCTATGAGAAATTCAAGAATTCTATCAACGTATTCTTCAAAGCTTTGATAAGAGAATGCTTGATGTGAAATATCACTCAGACGCTGCATTTGTTCATCGCTAATGAATGACATAATTTTTTCAGCCCAATCTTGTTTATTTGATGACAAAATTTATTTAACTTACCCGCACTATACCCAGCCAAACCCCACAAAAGTTATTTCAGCACGTCTCCACAAAGACATAACCAACACAACCGCCCCGCGCAAAACTTAATGTAGATGCCTGCAAAAATAGAACCTCTCCCCCCCCCCTTTCTTCGCATAGTACTTTTATTCATCCGGCAACTTCAACAACCGCTCAAGTCTGCCTTGCCTCAAGAACATCCTGTCAAAAATGCAAAGATGAATTATTGCAACCGCCCAGCCTGCCAAGGCCACTCCTATATCCTGTAAGAAGTTACGCATGGCTACTTTTGGACGCAGGTACTGGTAAAACGGCGTACCAATAGTTGCTGCTAATGAGATTGCCGCGATAGCGCCTGCCCCCCAGGTGAACTGCCCCAGACTCGGGAAAATCGGTTCATTGAAATTCGTGATGAGCAGGTAGGCCGTATATAGAAGAAGGGTAATCCCCCCAATCCATGTCACTATCCGGAGCGTCTTGCTCAGCTGCCAGATTTTCAGGAACAGTGCCGAGGAGGCTTTAAGTTGTTTTGCCAGTTCTTGTCTGCGTGCGTCGGAACTGTCGCTTGGTTTGCGCATGATGTTTTCCAATTCAAGGAACTCCCAGTTTGATCGCGGCGCATTGATGTCGTAATCTCCCCATGTTCCCGGTAGACCTTGGCGTTCGTGTTGCACCTGCAACTGTTTGAATTCGTATTCCGTCATCAGGTAGCCGGAGAGCATCAGGGCATACGCTTCCACTTCGGTAAACGAATCGAGATCGGTGCGCATGCCAGCCAGCAATCTTTGCAAGTCCCTATCCATACCATAGGGTGTGGTGCATGGATAGCAGCTTTGCGGTTTGGTGGGGTTCTGGCAATTGATCCAGTCAATGGGCTCGGATTCTAGGTCTTTCTTGAGGTGGACGAAAAATAAGCCTTCTAGCGCATGGTTCTCGGTACGCGATTGCAAGTCCTGCAATTGGGCTTCACGTACCCGATCTTGCGAGATGCTGAAAGCGCGCAGAGGTACGCCGATGAAATTATCTGCTGGGGATTTTTCGTCCTGCATCTGACCGGAGGCATCGCTGCACAGGATGCGCGTACACCCCTCATCGAGCAGCCCGGCAACTCCTTGGTTGTCATGTACACCGCCGTCCACCAAGCGCACGGTGCGACCCGGATACAAGTCTTTCAAAATAATCGGATCAAACAATCCGGGCACGCAGGAAGACGCCGCCACCGCATAACCCAGCCGGAAGTTTTGCAATTCGTCACGTGGGGCTTGATCGTAGTTAAGCCGCCGATAACGTTCGTTTGTGTCTACCCCACCTTGCAATGTCCCTGGCGGTTCCCCCATCGACCTTGCGGTGAACTGCCAGTTGTGGCCAGTATTGAGTGAAGTGGAATTCAGCAGCAGTACGGGTACTTTGGCTGCGCGCCGCCAGTTGTTGTACTTCGGGTGGAATTTCTCTTCCGTTGTATGGTTGGCGGGTGTGATTAAAAGTTGCGGCATGGTCCGCTTTTCATCAGGTCGATGGTTGTCGTCCACTAGGCTATAAAGCTCTTTTTCGTACAGTTCGCCCAAGCGGCGTGTCCGGCTGTAGGAACCTTTTACCATGCGAAAATTTAAAAATAAATTGGCGAAAGTACGCATGCGCAAATTACGTTGCACCCCAGATAAGAATTTTCGTTGCACCTTCTGTACGGCATCAATATAAAGCTCCGGTGTAAGACACGTATCTGCATGGGCTTCCAGCAAGCGCTGTACTTCCAGATAATAGTGTGCCCCCACAATACTTCCGCCCGACACGGTTGATAGCACATCAACGCCGCGCAATACATCCATTTCTGCCAACCGCGCCATCACGCCGAGATGATAAAAAGACGCGCGGAATCCGCCACCGGAAAGCGCTAGGCCGACCTTGCCGCGATGGCAGGTTAGTGCCTGTTCCGCCTCTTCGCCCAATAGCGCTGACAAGGTCGAGCCAACAGGCTTCCATTCCTCTTTTTTGCTGGGAATGTAACCATGCAATCGCGCCAGAGAAAGTGCTTGTTTGAAGGAGGTCTGCAAGCGCCACTCTTTCTCGTCCTCATCAACCTCGGCAAGTTTTTGCCGTGCCTTGCCATACCATTCTTGTGCCAGAGTAAAGTACTCTGGCTCAATCATCGCCAAGCCGAGATAAGATTCTGCCCGCGTAACGGCGAACCAATAATCTATTTCTACGGGCCACTGTTCCCACATGCCCAGTTGGGCCAAGATTGCTTTGCGCAATTCGGAAGCGAGTTGGCTGTACTCTTCTGCGCGTGTTTGATTAATACTTTGGCTTTCTTCTTCTGTGCACCCCGTCATTTCTGCGGAGGCTAACACGCGAAAACGGTAAGCCATCTGGTCATAAATAAATGCCGCATTTACTCCACCGTAACAGCGCTCAGCATCATTTTCATCCCGCTCCCAGGCGGCCTGATAAAGCGATAGGGATTTGTATAGATCATCCAGTTGACCGCCTTGTTCCCACATTCGGCGATATACCGCGCCGCCCAGTGAAAGTGTTTCGGCGTTGGTAGTGCTCTTGTTGCGCAGGCCGATGCTTTCCAGCAATCGAAGCGCTTCGGCAAAGCGTTTGGCGGGCTGTAATTCCTCGTCCTTGTAAGTACAAAGTGCTTGTTGTTGGATAATCCAGACTGCATCTGGTGTTTTGCCACCAGGCTGGCGTCCTTTTGTAAATGTGCTAACAAATTCTTTGGGCTTAGATTTTTCAGTCTGCGCATGTCCAGCCATTAGTAGTTTGCGCGCCAAACCGAATTCTTGCTCGCCCTTGAGGCGACCGACCAATGCCTTAAATTCCTTAAAGGGCAATGTGGGCGTTTCGGTTTTAGCCAAGATGTCTTGTGCCAGTTTTTTATCGGCTTGCAGCTTTGTGTTTGAGTTATTCATGGCTATTTTTATTCTGGAACGAATTGAATTTTGTTAATTACAGAAATTTTGACCTTGAAGCAGTTGCCCAAAATTTGGCTTGTTGAGGCACTTCAGATAGCTGTCAATTTTCTGTGTCCCGCCGAAATAACGATCCGCAATATTCAGGTTCAGCAACAAGCCCCATGTGCCGCTACCTGAGCGAGTAAAAGCTACGTTGTACCCATCACCGAAATGAAACATTGGGCCGTAACTCCATTTGTTGCCAGAAGGCTCATTGGTGTAGGCCGCTACCAAAGATGCTCCAAGACGATTGGTCATCGAAGATTGATTTGGCGCGGCATCCCATTCCCATGAGTATTTGCCAAATAGTTCAACTATAAGTGCAGGTTTTAAATCGCCTGATTGTTGTGCTGAATGCGACCAGCGCAAGCCAGCTTCGGGGTGTAGTACAATCCACTGAGATGTCGGGACGGCGCAAAATCCGCGTTGAATACCTGTACCCTTATCTTTCGGGCAGAGGTCTTCCCCCATATTTTGGCCATTCAGCCAAAGTTCCCAAATATACTGGTGCTGCCCCTTTGAGCGGTAAGTCTCCCAGCGCTGTAACTCCACCTCCGCCTCGTGGAGGTGCTTGGCGAGAGAATCATATGAGGCGTATCTGGCTAGCTGTGCCATCAAGTTTACGACGCGTATCAGATCGCGCTGACTCTCAAATGCAGGGCAAGGCTGTTTTTTGTCCTCGCAAGTTTTTGCAAGCAGATAGAATTTTTGCCCATCAAGAACAATTTCCCCTCCATCCGCTTTGGTTATGTGCTCCCATTTATTAACCTTAAATTCTGCCGCGATGTTTTCAACTGTTTGGGTCGACTTATCCGGTGTGATAGCAGACCATTGGGTATTCATATTTTGAATATCTCGTGTAAGAGCACGCCAAGTAGATGGCTGCGAGTTAATTGATATTTCCTTTTCTGTATAATCTGCCAGTGCCTTTAGGGCGGATGTTACTGCTGTTGCTCGGCTGGTAACTTCCTTCGTATCAGGTGTTAAATCGTTAAACCTATTCACTAATGGATTGCCTTCCCTAATTACTTTATCACCTTGAGCTTTTTTACCCTCTGCCTCGCGATCACCCAAGCAAGCAGGATCGCTAATCCGAGCGAGGGCATCGTCATAGGTTGAAACTGAAATGAGTTCTTTCAGAGCTTGTTCACCCATGTCACATGCATAGGCAGGGATGCCGAAAAGTACAGCAGTAGAGATAAAAAATAGTAGTCTGATTACTGTGCGCATTATTTAGACTCCCCGTCGCGTGGATTAATACCTACTGTTAATACAGCATCTCGATATGTCTTTAATTTAGTCACTAAATCATTCCATGGGCTTTGGGCTGACAGCACATAAGCAGCAAGGTCAGCCTGTGCCTTTTGAAGGGCTGCAGGTATTAATTTATTTTTTTGCCAATTGCGCTGTGCAGTAGAGAAGTCAGCGCTTTCAATAACTCCATCCCAGTCTTGAGCAAGAGTCCGAATTATCGGAGCATTAATACTAGGGTGACTAAGGTAGTGGGAAAGAGAGTGTATGTTCAGTTCCTTGATATCATCCTTGTCAATTTTTACATCTATGTAGAACTTTAGATCGTTTGTATTGTTGGGGAACCAATAGTCGGGAGGGCTGAATGGATCGATCAATGTAAATGGATCCAATTCGTGATGGAAATTGCAATATTTGTAGCACATACCCTCGGTGTTCTTAACATGTGGATGAACTTTACTGGAATAGAAATCTCCGCCCTTATTCCAAAGAATTTTGCTGACATTGGCTACCATGAATAAATACCAAGGTGCATAATTGTTTGAGAGTAGCTTGCCGTCAGCATCCGGCTGTGAAAACATTGCATGTAATGTGTCGTTAGTAACGGCTGTACCTAATGAATGAGCTATAACGGACCACGGAGGTATGCCATTTTGTGGTGCTGAATTTAGTCGTGAGAGGATTTGCTGATGTACCGACTGGCAGACCTCTTCAGACATTGGCTTTATGAATCGGTACATAACCACGTCCAAAATATGCGTTTGAAAAAACGAGTTGCCCGATGCCGCACCGCCCAAATCAATAAGAGTTTGGGCAAGGCCAGTATCAATTCCAAGCATCGTGGCTGCTTTCGATGCGTCTGTTGCATCTTTTTTCCATTGCCTGCGCCACTTCTCAAATACGTCGTTGTAGGTGATCTCAGCAAACTCGATGTCGTCAACTAACCCAAAGCTTTTTACCTTTGGATAGGAGGCATAAATTTCTTTTAATTGACGTTGAATACCCAACGACCAATCTTTTTCAAAACTCCCCATTCCGTGAACAAGAAATACTTGATGCTTAGCCATGTTTAATCCTCCAAATTTTGATGCCAGTTGAAATTATTTACATTTGGCATGATCTAGTGTAGTGCTGCATTCTTGATTGAACTTATATTTATCCAGCATCTTTAACGCTCCGAGGTAACATGGAGGGGGCAAGTCTTGCATTAACACATACCCAAACCCACTTATCGCTTCCCCCTCTTCCCCTTTGCCGCACTACCATTAAAACGATGGGTCAAGTCTTGTATTAACACCCCCGCCCATCTCTCCTCTCAAACAACATACTCCCCACAAACCCACCCCAGCCCTACACCCGGTATAAGCACTTTCACCTTAATCCAGCCATCCCCGCCAGTTTGTAGCAGCGAAACTTTTGTGCCTTGAGTCAGGGGCAAACCAGCCATTGCAAAGCTGGTGCCCGGTCCGGTGCGGATGTTCAGTTTGGGGACGTTGACTGTGTATAGTTTAGGTTCGTCGATATGTTCATCGCGACCTGAAACGGCGGTGCGGATGCGTTCAAGCGGGAACGCGGGGCCGGGGTCTACTTTTCGGTCGGGGGCTATGTCGTCGTGGCCGACGATGTCTTTTAAGGCATAGTGGTCGGTCAGAGCGATGGCGAGTTCCTTGCATGCATCGAGTTGTTCGGGTGTGTATTGCTGCCAGAATTTGGCGTGGCAGGCAGGGTTTTTGTGTTGTGCCTGTATGACTTGGTCAGGTGGCACGCTGATGTTGTTGTCGGATACAAAGCTACCATCTGCTTTTTGGTGCAGGTAGCCGAAATTTTCTACTTCGACGCCGATGGAGTAGGTGTTGATGTCCTGCAATCCATTCCATGAGCTGGTGCCCGCATGCCAAGCCCTCCGGTTGAAGTCGATCATTTGCGTGACCTCTCCTTTGCGGCTGACTATCAGATGTGCGGATGCTTTTCGCGGGCCGTTAGAGCTGAACGATCTGATCGTGCTAGCGTAATCCAGCACCGTGTAATGAAACACGAGGAATACGGGGGAAATAACTTTGTTTTTTGTGTAACAGTCAGTCTCCTTGTAAGTGACCGAGGGGCCGCTCAAACGGTGATTATCAACTGTGTACATATTAGCCCACCGATCCGTCTGGTTTTGTGGATAGGATTGCGTCTTTATCCGAGGCTAGATTTGCGGTGGCGTTTGATGCTTCTATGCCTTTGGAGGCTAGATAGCTGCCTCCGCTGATGCCGATGAGTCCCAGAACGCTGGGGTCAATTTTAGGGAGGTCAATGCCTGTTCCGACATTATGGAAAGCCAGTACGATGTAAGCCGAGGCGATGATGAAGGTGAATATCAGAAACTGAAAGCGGGAGAAGCTGGCGGCGCCATCTTGTTCGCTGATCAGTAATTGTAAATTGATGATGCGCTTCCATATCAGAATAATGATGGTCGCTTCAAGCGCGGCTAGAAAAATGGCTAGGCTCCACTGCATAAATTCATTTGGCATGACAGTTCCCTTTATCAAGTTTATTGTTTAAAGATACGTTGCAAGGTCGGACTTAACTTTCCGGTCAGGTATAAGCCATGACTTCCTCCCAGGATGGCCAAAAGTTCAGTGTTTATGGCGGGTAGCGTGTTTGTGTTGTCGTGCGCCAATAGCATTGTTATATAGCTAATACTTCCGATCAGAGTGACAGCGAAGGCTTGTATGCGAGCGGGGCTGAGTTGATTATTTTTGTTATGCAGCAAGCCTTGCAGATTGATTTTTCTGACGAGCATCATGTAAGTCAGTGTCAGCATCAGCGTAGATAGAAACAGAATCGTCGCTATTTGCAAAAAAGACGCCGGAGTCATCTTGAACCTCCCGCAGTTAGGCTGGCTTTATTGGTTAATTCGGGTAAATAGCGGGCGAAGAGAAGGCCTGATCGGAGGTTGATGCCGCTTGCGAGGGAGTCTGCGCAGGCTCTGGAGAAGGCGGCGGAGTCGAGCCGCATTTGCCAGAACAGGTTTTCGTATTTTATGGAGTCGCAAGTGAAGGCATCCTTTAGGTCAAGATTCCAAACGACGTTGCCGCCGCAAATGACCTCGCTCCATGAACCAACGGGTTCTGAATCCAGGTCGCCATGGTCTACACCACGGATGCGCAGAATGGAAAGCAGTTTTGCCAAGTGTTCCCCCCAATTAACAGTTTTTGCTGCCAACGCTTGTTCCCGTCTATGCGCGGGAATCGTTTCAGACTGAATGTTTTCGCAGTCCGAATTGCTTTTGTTTCTGATTGCACCCACATGGGGTTTATTTCGGGCTTGCTTTGCCCTTCTTGTTTTGAAAGCAATTTAAGCAACTTGCGCCGGTGTGCCGTCACGGGAGTGTTATTGCTTGCTTTGCGCCATATTTTTTACTGCATTTATTTTTTATTGCATCTGTGGCGCGGTGATATTTATACCAAGAATTTCAGGACTTGGAACCTGGCTAGGTAGCCACTTGTTTTATTTTTTTGAATGTGGTAACTGGCTCTTGGTTGGCGGAGTTTGGGTTTTTAGTTGATTGATTTTTAAATGTAATATTTAACGGCTTGTGGTTGTTATTGATTGATCGGCGATTGCTTCGATTTTGAAAATTTTATTTTGAAAATAATTCATAAATTTTCGGGCTATTTATTGCCAAGTTGGCTATTGCAACTGCGCTAAGGAAGCACTGATTAATTCGTCATATCCACGAACGCGGATATCCAGCGTCTTTATTTATCTAATGGATTCCTGTCTGATGAAACAACTAAGTATTGACTAAGCAATCAACAAACGATTGCAAAGTCACTACTTATGCGCGGGATAAACAAAATCTTTGCGAGCGTATTTTGCTCGCTTAGATAGTGTTTAGTAGTTTCATCAATGACGACACTGAATTTTTCAGTGCTGCCCTAAGCCACGACATCGCTAATATCAAAAAAGCGGTGATAGGCAAGGCGCTAGATGGTGTGCCTGACGGACAAACTGAGCTTTAAGCTCAGTTTGGAATGATTTTTGACTTCAAGTCGCAGCAAACGGTACGGAAGTGCGATGTGCTTTGTAGTGTAAATGGAGTTCGGGCTAAATTTTGACGGGAAGTTGGCCGGGCTTATTGCCCGGCATTATTCTGATTGTTCGGCGCTATCCTTGTGAGCCTCGAAAATATCACCGAATAGTTCGGAGTTGCGTTTGAATGCTTCCAGTATCACGGGGTCGAAGTGTGAAGGTCGTGTGCGTCCGTCGCCGGAGATGATGATTTTTACACTTTGTTCATGACTTAGCGGTTCTTTGTAGGGGCGTCTGGATCGCAGAGCGTCATATATGTCACAAATCTGCATAATGCGAGCCGCTAGTGGAATCGCTTCTCCTTTGAGTCCATGCGGATAACCGGTGCCATCCCAATTCTCGTGATGCCCTCCGGCGATTTTGGCACCCATGATCAGATACGGTGAATCCGTACCTCCGAGCATATTTTCGCCCAGCGTCGTGTGCGTTTTCATGATTTCCCATTCGTGCGGATCAAGTGCGCTGTGCTTGCAGAGTATCGCATCGGGGATGGCGATCTTGCCGACATCGTGCATCGGACTCGCGTAATGTATGGTTTCACAAAACGTTTTGTCCATACCCAACATTTCTGCAAGTTTTAAGGCATAGATGCTGACGCGCGCGACATGTGTGCCGGTTGCTTCATCCTTGAACGCAGCGGCGCGGGTCATGGTCATGATGGTCTCGCGATGGCTGGCAATCAGCTGGCTGGTACGCACTTCGATCAATTCTTCCAGATGATGACGTAAGCGATCCAATTCCAGATGAGTGCGTACGCGAGCCAGCAGTTCTTCGCGCTGATAGGGTTTGGTGACATAGTCTACCGCACCTACTTCAAAGCCTTGAACCTTGTCGACAGTTTCAGAAGCGGCGCTGAGAAAAATGACGGGTATATCACGGGTTGCAGGATTGGCCTTGAGTCGGCGGCAAACCTCGAAGCCATCCATCAAGGGCATGCGTATATCGAGCAGCACCAGATCGGGCCGGTTTACTGATGCAGAATGCAATGCCAGTTCACCGTTGATCGCCGCACGCACCTCATAATCTTCCGCTTTCAGAATGTCTGTCAGCAGTCTGAGTGAGGCGTGAGTGTCATCAACGGCAAGAATTTTTCCGCTGCCTGTCATGTCTGTTTACCTGTTTATTTGTTCAACGTATATTTTAGGGATGCGCTGATTCAATCGCTATTCCCGTGAAAGCGGGAATCCGGCGTCTTAATTTAATTAGGCTCCCGCTTTTGCGAGAGCGACAAAACCGAATAAATCAGCGTTTCTTTAGAGCTGCCGCCCAATTTTTATGCTTGGTTTATCTGCAACGCTTTAAGAATGGCCGGATAGTTAAAATCATTTACCAGATGAGTTAATATCTTGTGTAATTCTGGATCATGCGGTAAGACCTGCCCCAGAACCTTGGCTATGTGTTCTGACTCAAGGCTTTCCAGTGCATCATGTATTTCCTTACGTAATTCCAGTGGCAATACGAGCATTCTTTCAGCGGTCAAAACCGGCGTACTTTCAATTTTCGGCGAGTCGGCATAGGTATATTGCACGTTCAATTGTTTTCCCAGACTCTCATATATTTCGTTGAAGCGATATGGTTTGCGCACGAAGTCATCCATGCCGGCCTGTAACATTTCATCGCGTTGCTCCATAAAGGCGGAAGCCGTGACGGCAATGATCTTGACCTTGTCGCCACCGGGCAACTGGCGGATTTTTTTCGCCGCCTCCATGCCGTCCATCACCGGCATTCGTCTATCCATCCAGATTAAATGGGGTTGAAAGCTTTGGAAAAGTTGTACGGCCTGTTCGCCGTTTTCAGCCATTTTTACCGGAAAACCAAGCGGCTCCATTAATTTTTCAAGCAGAAAACGATTTTCCTGCTGGTCTTCGGCAATCAGAATGCGGTACGCGGGTTGATCCGGCGCAACCCCGGTCACATCGCCTTTTTTCGGCTCGTCGGGCTTAATGGTGTCCTCATCGCTGATTTCTTTCAGAGGCAAATCAACACGAAACAATGAACCCTTGCCCAGTGTGCTTTCCAGACTGATGCTGCCGCCCATGAGTTCGATGAATTGTCGTGTAATAGACAATCCCAGCCCCGTTCCCTTGTTATCGGTTTGTTTGCCTAGTTGTACAAAGGGCTGGAACAAATTCTGCTGATCTTCTTTTGAGATACCGGGGCCGGAATCTTCCACTTCAATTATTAAATGTGAAATGGTGTTTTGTTTGGTACCAAGTCTGACAGTAACGCCGCCCTGCTGGGTAAATTTGATCGCATTGCCGATCAGGTTAATCAATATCTGCCTTAGCCGCGCCTCGTCGCCATTGATGTAGCGTGGAAAATGCGAAGATTGATCAATCAGCAGCCGCAATCCTTTTTCGCGTGCTCGAATTTCCATCATATCTGTGACATCGCGCACCATACTGCCCAGATCAAGTGGTGCAATTTCAAATTGTACGCGCCCAGCCTCAATCTTGGACATTTCAAGTACATCGTTGATTAGCGTCAGCAAATGCGTACCGCTGCGATTGATAATTTCCAGATTCTGTTGTTGATTTTCACCCAGCGTCGGATCCTTGCGCATAAGGCTGGAGAAACCCAGTATCGCGTTCAGCGGTGTTCGGAGTTCATGACTCATGCTTGCAAGAAAAATACTCTTTGCCTTATTGGCCGCTTCCGCCGCATTGCGCGCCAGCACCAGATCTGTGGTGCGCTGCTGTACGATTTCTTCAAGATGACCTTTGTAGTCCAGCAGTTCCTGTTCGACACGCTTGCGACGGATGATAGACACATATTCATAATAGTAAGCGAGCAACACGCCGATGATGCCGAATATCCAGATTATGCCGTGTGATAATTTGAGCTCGTCTTCCAGTTGTTTGGAATCGGCTATATAAGGAGCCAGAGGTACCGATGCGCTGATGCCGCCGCGAATGTCGCCTACCTTGTAACCCTGATGAGCGTGGCAGAGCAGGCAGCCTTGTTTGACTTTGAAGGGCAGCATCAGGCGCAAATAGGGTTGGCCGTTAATCATGCTTTCTTCAAGCGATTCCAAGTTTCCCTTATCGAATCCATGCAATGCCTGAGCTTCCCATTCATCCGGTGCATTGTCTGGATTTAATAGTTTCAGGCTGGTGAGGTGGGTTTTGACGCCTAGTTGGTCAGGGAAGCGTTGATGTAACTCCCGGATCATGTAAGCAGGGTTCATCAGTGTCAGTGCCTTGCCGTTCGTGGTGACAACATCACGATCAGGTAATTTCAAATAGGGATTGGGCGGTGTTTCGGCGGTAGGTGGGACATAGACGCCGCCGTGTGATGTTGCCCATTCACGAAAGGCAATATCCTTGTTCAGGCTGGCGCGTACGGCAGCGGCCGCCGTTCTTGATGTGCTATGCCCGAGCTGATGGATGTTCCAGGCTAGCGATCCGGCAACCAGCGCGCTCCAGCCCAGAAAAATCAGGATGTATTTGCGCACAATTTCACGGCTTACGGAATTGGTGATGTTGCCAGATGCCATTCTCGTCCTTTGAGAGAATCTTAAATCGCCCGTATCTTCATCCTGATTATTGTTAACAGGATACCGTTGATTTTACCTGATGGCACATGAAATTAGCATGGGTATATTGAGGATAATATCACTCATGGTTAATGTCATGAAAAATAAGCGGAATTGTGGATTTAAGTTGCGTAGGATGTGGTGGCGAAGGAGCCGCATCAATCCGATTGCCATGAGCTGGTCGAATGGTGATGATTGATGTGGTTCGCAGGCTCACCGCACCCAACTGACTAAAGCACTCCTTATGGAGAAGAGAGAAGAGGGAAGGGAGAAGGGTAAAAACTGCCTCTTCGAAAAAAGCATGGGGATTTTCCCCTTCACCTTTCACACATCAATTGGTACATATAGAATTCCCAACTCCCCAAAGGGCGATGCCGGCAATTTATTTTTTGATTACATTCATTCGTTTGCCAAATTCCTGCGCAAATTCGCGCATCGCTTTTGCGGCATCTTTCTCGCCTGTCGCACGTTCCAGGCTTTCCGACATGGAAACCAGCGTCTGGTAATAAAACTGCTTCATTTCGTCGACCATCATGTCCTTGGTCCATAGGTCGATACGCAGCGAATTTTTCTGCTCGCTGTCCCAGAGCGAAAGCATGATGGCGTTGCTGCTGCTGGCCATGTTGCCGTCCGTCGCACTCCAGTCGATCTTTTGCGGTATGTTCTTGTCATCCAGCGTAATGTTGAATTTGATTTCAGATTGCTTCATGAAGATTCCTTGTAAGTTGTTGTTGAGTAGCCCGACTGGTCAGGACTTTAGCTTGGAAAATGCAGCAGCCATCGCACTCGGTGCGATTGATGGAGACGCAGGGCGTATTTTCTGAGGCGAACGTTGTTCGCGCTGCTGAGGTTTTGCGCCAGACTGTGGAGCCGTGTCTGTCAGACGCATGGTCAGCGCGATGCGTTTGCGTTGCTCGTCCACTTCCAGCACCTTGACCTTGACGATCTGCCCGGTCTTGACGATGCTGTGCGGGTCTTTGACGAAGGTGTTGGAGAGCGCGGAAATATGCACCAGCCCGTCCTGATGTACGCCTATGTCAACGAATGCGCCAAACGCGGCGACATTGGTCACGACACCTTCCAATATCATGTCCGGCTTCAAGTCGGAGATTTGTTCCACTCCTTCGCGGAAGGTGGCAGTGGTGAATTCGGGACGCGGGTCGCGACCGGGTTTTTCCAGTTCCTTGAGGATGTCGCTAATAGTCGGCAGGCCGAATTGTTCGTTGACAAAGCTGACCGGATTAAGCGATTTGAGTAATTGGCTATTACCAATCACGGCCTTGATGTCCTGTTTAATCTGGCTTAGGATGCGTTCGACCAGCGGGTAGGATTCAGGATGGACTGATGATGCATCGAGTGGATTATCACCGTTGCTGATACGCAAAAATCCCGCCGCCTGTTCGAATGCCTTCTTGCCCAGTCGCGGCACAGACAGTAGTTGCGCACGGCTGGCAAAGCGACCCTGCTGGTCGCGGTACGCGACGATGTTCTGTGCCACGCTGCTGCTCAGTCCCGACACCCGCGCCAACAGCGGTGCCGATGCGGAATTGACATCGACACCGACCGCGTTCACGCAGTCTTCGACGACTGCATCGAGCGAGCGGGCCAATTGCGTCTGGCCGACATCGTGCTGGTATTGACCGACTCCGATGGACTTGGGATCAATCTTTACCAGTTCGGCCAGCGGGTCCTGCAAACGGCGGGCGATGGAGACCGCGCCGCGTAACGAGACATCCAGTTCCGGCAATTCCTTCGAGGCGAACTCGGATGCGGAATACACCGAGGCACCCGCCTCGGATACCACGACATTGATGAGTTTCAGTTCCGGGCGTAGCTTGATCAAATCGAGTGCGAGCTTGTCGGTCTCGCGCGAGGCGGTGCCGTTACCGATGGCGATAACGGAGACACGATGCTTTTCAGCAAGTTTGGCTAGAGTGTGTAATGAGCCATCCCAGTCGTTGCGCGGTTGGTGCGGATAGATTACGGCGGTATCGACGACCTTGCCGGTCTCGTCCACCACAGCAACCTTTACGCCGGTGCGGATGCCGGGATCGAGTCCCATGGTTGCGCGCGGGCCAGCCGGCGCGGCCAGCAGCAGGTCTTTCAAGTTGCGTGCAAAGACGTTGATCGCCTCGGTTTCGGCACGTTGGCGCAATGCGCCCATCAACTCGGACTCCAGATGCAGGAAGCACTTCACCCGCCAGGTCCAGCGTGCTGTATCCATCAGCCAGTTGTCGGCAGGGCGATTCTTTTGTGCAATGCCAAAACGTGCAGCGATACGCATTTCGCAGGGATTGTGCGGCGCACTGGCAGCGGGTTTCTCGGCCTCGCTGTCCAGACGCAGTTGTACGTTAAGAAACTCTTCGCGCCTGCCGCGTAAAATTGCCAACGTGCGGTGTGAGGGTATGGTGTTGATGGATTCGGAATAGTCGAAATAATCGGCATATTTTGCCGCCGCGTTCTTTTTCTCCTCGATAACCTTGGATTCGACGACGCCATGATCCTGTAAATATTCGCGCAGTGATTGCAATAAGGTTGCATCTTCACTGAAACGCTCCAGCAAAATCTGGCGTGCACCATCCAGCGCCGCCTTGCTGTCAGCAACGCCCGGATTGTCGCCCTGTTCGGAACTGAATGCCGGTTTGAGGTAGTTTGCCGCTTCCTGTTCGGGGTTGAGCATCGGGTTGGCGAGCAATGCGTCAGCCAGTGGCTCCAGGCCGGCTTCGCGTGCAATCTGCGCACGGGTACGACGCTTTTGTTTATAGGGAAGATACAGGTCTTCCAGTCGCGTCTTGTCCGCCGCATGCGCAATCGTATCCAGCAACTCCGGTGTCATCTTGTTCTGTTCGGTAATCGACGCAATGATGGCTGTCCGCCGTTCTTCCAGTTCGCGCAAATAGCGCAAGCGCTCTTCGAGCAGACGCAGTTGCGTATCGTCCAGTCCGCCAGTCGCCTCTTTGCGGTAGCGGGAAATAAAAGGTACCGTCGCACCTTCGTCGAGTAGCTCGATGGCGGCGGCGATCTGTGCAGGTTTGGCGGAAATTTCGGTGGCGAGACGTTGTTCTATTGAAGGTAGCATGTTCTGTTTCTTGATTGAATCGGTCTCAATGAGGCCGATGGGTGATTTTTACGAGGGGCGGATTATGCCAAGGTAGGCGGAATGACGGAAGGAAAATCTCTCGGCGGATTCAATTCTGAAGTGTAACTTTTGTAAGTGAATTTAGGTGGTGAGCTGTATTATTATCAGCGCCACTTGAACGACCAAGTAAAAGGAACACAGATGAAGAACTATAAGCAGCTCACCTGTAGCTACGATAACAGATTTACGGGTTGAAACAAGCGGGCCTAAATCAAACTGAGATGGCCGAAAAAGTGGGAGTTAATAAAGCGACGATTTCACGGCAGTTCAAGTCACAGGGCATTCCCGCTAATCTTTAATCGTGTATTTCTGTTCGTGAAAGATACGCAGGCATGCCGCAACAGCTTGGGCATCCAAGGTGATGTCGCTTTGTGCGGCAATCTCGCTTAAAGCAGCATCAATTCCTAGCGAGGCTCGATAAGGACGGTGCGAGGCCATGGATTCGACCACGTCTGCCACTGCAAGTATCCTGGATTCAAGCAACAGTTCGTCACCTTTCAATCCCATCGGATAGCCCGAACCGTCGATCCGTTCGTGGTGCTGCATGATGATCTGTGCGATAGGCCATGGGAAGCTGACATTTTTGATAATATTAAAACCGATGGTCGGGTGTTCTTTCATCAAGCCGTACTCCATTGACGTCAAGCGCCTGGGTTTGGAGAGTATCTCTGCTGGAACACCTATCTTTCCCAGGTCATGAATGCTCGCGGCAAGGTGGAGGCCATGAATCCGCGTTTCAGAAAGCCCCATTTCTGTAGCCAATTTTGTGCATATATCCGCCACTCTGCGCTGATGTCCGGCAGTATAGGAATCACGCTCTTCGACGGTGGCGGCAATCACCTGAATGGTCTGCTCCAGGCTCTGCTGCAAGCTGGTTTGATATTGGATATTGGCGACCGCGGTGCGTAATGCCGCGATGCCAAATGCGAGATCTGAAGCCAAATTTTGCAGCAACTTTCGTTCGGGAGCCGACCAGATGTCGCTCTTTGCTCCATATAGTGTCAAGCAGGCAGTCATTTCATTGGAGACGCGAAAGGGAATGGAGATCGCGGACTGGTAACCTCGCTTTAATGCCTCCTGCCGCCATGGCGCAGCGGTCGGGTCTGTGGCGATATTCTCGACTACCTGGGCTAGTCCTGTCCGGATAGCGAGTCCGACGATGCCATTGCCGCGTTCTGTTCCAGCCCACGAGATATTGGCAAGCGCCAGATAGCCATCCTCGTGACCAAAGTGAGCAATCTCTTTCACCGCTTTGCCGGGCCCATGATCTGCCAACCCCACCCATGCCATCCGATAACCGCCGGTTTGTACCGGAATACGACAATACTCGGCAAGCAGGATGTTTTCCGTTGCCGAGCCGAGCAAGGCGGAGTTGCTTTCGCTCAGCATCTTGAGTGCACGGGTAGTCGCTCTGAGTGCGATTTCCGCAAGATGGCGTTTGGTGTTGTCGCGAATGTTGCACTGAATAACGTCGATTCCTTCGCAGTTGTAGACGCTGCTGACGAACTCGACAGAAAAAATCGTGCCGTCTTTGGCAACCAGCGGCAGATTATCGTAACGGAGGAAGCGCCTCTCCTTGAGGTTGAGAAAGGCTTCTTTGCTCATGGCGGTATCTTTGAAAACACCGACCTCCCATATTTTTTTGCCCAGAAATTCATCATGCGAATAGCCCAGCAGACTGACCAGAAAGGGATTCACATCTTCGATCTGCGCGGTTTTCGCGTTGAGCAGCAGAACCCCATCCTGTGCCGCTTCGAACAGCCGGCGATATCGCGCTTCTGAAACTTGCAGCGCTCTGTGGATTAAGGATATCTCCTCGGCGTGGTCTGCAACAGACTGTGCGTTGATGGTGTTGGGTGGCGCATTAGCCAATATTGGTTTGTCCACAGCCAGACCCTAACGAAAACTCGGATGAGGTAGCAGACGGTCATACTCTTGTTTCACCACTTCGTAGCATTCACATACCAGCATCTCAAGCCGGGGGCGATCGAGCACTTTGAGGGAGCCGCGCGAGTATGAAACCAATCCCTCTTTTTGCAACTTTATAGCAGCGGCAGTGACACTCTCGCGACGTATGCCCAATAGATACGCGATCAACTCTTGCGTGACCGTCAATTTATTGTCATGCATCCGATCCAGACTCGTTAGCAGCCAGCGACAGAGGCGCTGATCGACCGTGTGGTGTTGGTTGCACACTGCCGTTTGAGACGTTTGACTGATGAGAGCCTGCGTGTAAAGCAAAGACAAATGTTGCAATTGCCCGCCGAGTGCAAACTCTCGTTTCATGATTTTTCTGCTGAGCCGATAGGCGAAACCGCGGCTTTGAACCATAGTGCTTGAGGGCATGCTATCGCCGCCCATGAAGACAGAAATGCCGACCAATCCCTCGTTGCCGACAAGTGCCACTTCACTCGAAGCGCCATTTTCCAAATCGTAAATCAATGAGACGATGCCGGAGACCGGGAAGTGCAAAAAATTCACATGATCACCCGACTCCGACAACTTCCACCCCAGAGGCATTTCAATGAACTCCAATTCGGGCAAAAGGCGCTCGTAATCCGTTTTGGGAAGCGCCGCTAGAATGAGGTTTTGCTTTGGGCTGTAGTACGGTGTTTTTGTTAACGTTAACATAACTAAGTTTTCTGGATTCACGCCAAGTTTAGCGTGACGGTATCCACGCGTTGTAAGTTGGTATTGTTTGCTAATTACAATGCTGCAATTATCACAAAACACGAAGCAATCTTATGTGCGCTAGCTAACTTATATATTCGGCTATCCCAATAAACTTAAAGGTAAAAGCATCATCTGAGAGGCGAAAATTCTGGCTGTAGTAGACCCTGTGGAGGCAATGGCATCACATCGCCCATCCCGTGCGGCACTTGGAATTGAAAAAGCGCTGATGGAAATTGAGTTGGAGCGTGGAACTTCGGGGTCAGGTCTTGCATTGCGACATCGGGCTTCTTCAAACCTTCTGCCGCAATTGTAGCCAGCCAAACAATCGCTTGCGCGATTACGATAAATTGGGCATGACACGCTTCATGTATTCGTCAAATAATAGTCATACGTGAAATAAAAAGGCGACCATCAGGTCGCCTTTTTGTTAAATCATTACCAGTTTAATCACGTTCGCCGCTAAGCATCATCAACAGGTTAAGCAGGTTGACGAAGATGTTATAGATGTCCAGATACAGCGCCATGGTCGCCATGACGTAGTTGGTTTCGCCACCGTTTACGATCTGGCTGATGTCGTAAAGGATGTAGGCGGAGAAGATCAGTACCGCGATGGCGGAGATGGTCAATGCCAAAGCCGGAATCGCGAAGAAGATGTTAGCCAGTGATGCGACTACGAGCAAAATTACGCCGATAAACAGGAATTTGCCCATGAAACTGAAGTCTTTTTTGGTTACGGTGGCGAATGTAGCCAAGCTGAAGAAGATCAGTCCGGTTCCACCTGCGGCCATGCCGACCAGTTGTGCGCCGTTTCTGAGGTGCAGCGCGACTTGCAGGATAGGCCCGAGAAATACGCCCGCAACGAAGGTGAAGCCCAGCAGTGCGACGATGCCCCATACGCTATTACGTAATGCGGAAACGGCAAACAGCAGGCCCATCATTGCGCCGAACATTAGCAGCGCGCCCATGATCGGATGCTCAGCCATGAAGGAGAAATTGATGGACAGGCCGATAAATGCGCCGATGATAGTGGGTACCATGGTGAGTGCAAGCATCATGTAGGTGTTGCGTAACACCTTGTTTTGACTGGTTGCTATTGCGCCGGTTTGGCTGGCGACTTGGCTTTGGAATTGCATTTGATAGCTCCTGAAGGTTATGCATAATTTGAACAACGGGGATGAGACTATCGAACTATCGAAAAAGTTGCAACCCTACACCCGGCTTGTTTGGTAAAAGGCCTTTACATTTATCCTGATATTGTTGAATATTGCGTCCGGTGTGTTGTTTTTCCACATAATGATAAGGGAGTAGAGATGGCTAATATTAAGTTGAATACCCGATTTGGCGAATTGAATATTGATGATTCACAGGTTATTACTTTCCCCGCCGGTTTGCCCGGTTTTGAAAATAACAAGCGCTGGACGCTGTTTCATGAGGTAGATGATCATGGAAATATGGTGGGGGGTGTGGTGGTGCATCTGCAATCCATAGATGATGAAAAATTGTCTCTTCCATTGACCGATCCCAATTTGTTCGGTTTCAATTTCGAGCTGGAATTGTCGGATGAGGAAGCCGCTGATCTCAAGATTGAAGATCCGACCGATGTTCTTGTTTTGACGACTCTGTCAATAAAGGATGTTGTTCCAAAAACAGGAGATGCGATACCGCCCGAAAATATGTTTACCAATATTTCAGCGCCGATCCTGATTAATGTCAAATCACATACCGGCATGCAAAAGGTATTGATCGGCAAGAATTCCAAGATCGATTTTCGCGCAACCGTGTTGCTGTAAGCTGTACTTCAAGTAGCGGATAAAACGGCGGAGCTCAGGCTGCCGCCGTTTTTATTTGTTCATTAGAAATTGGATACGATTAAGATGTTGATGTAGTCTGTTCTTCAGGATTCTGTTTGTCAGTTCCGTTATTTCGATGGTCGTTATTTCGTTGATTGCGCCGACGATCAATCCAGTAAGCTACCAGAGGCAGCATAAATATGCCGCCCGGCATGAGTAGTGGAATCAGGTAGGGACTCAGATGGGATAAGTTGCGTAACTCTTGCAGCAGGACTTTGCGCTCTTCCTTGCTCCAGCTCTGACCATTGCGGTGTTTCATCAACAGGTTAATCAATCCGCGCGCTTCGCCCAGCTCGTTACGAATGATGATACGTTGTGTATCATTCAGCGAGCGCACCGATGTCAATCCGCGTTTTAGTAATTCGAACAGTTTGCGACCGGAAAGAGGCATGCAGGTAATCCGCCAGGGTGATGGAGTTTGCGCTAAGGTCGGATTTGACGTTTTAAATGATTTGGCGGAAGCGGTGAGATTCGAACTCACGGAGGACTCACATCCTCGCTAGTTTTCAAGACTAGTGCCTTCAACCGCTCGGCCACACTTCCTTGATCTGGAAACTACAGAACTGACAAAATTGCTCCGAAATTTCCCCGGAAATTTATTTGATCAGTCTTTAGAAGGCGCGCATTTTGCAGTAAGTGGCGCGACCTGTCAAAGAAAATTTACTTTCGTATGCTATCTGCCCAATTATTGGGTGTTTCAAACAGGCGAATTCGTTCCAATTGCAGGTGGTTGCCGTAGATGTCCTGATAGGCGGGGTCAAGTATAGTGAAAGCTGTCAGCGCCAGATTTTCGGCGGTCGGGATGACATCGAGGATGACAGTCTTGTGGTCAGGCAGTGTCTCCAGAAAATCGCATACTTGCTTGTCGCCGCGATAAACCAGAAAGGCGTGATCCCAGATGTCGATCAGTTTTTCCTTGGCGATGCGCTTTACGTCGGAAAAGTCCATCACCATGCCTTGTTCGGATAAACCTTCGGTGTTGATGATGTCGCCGGACAGGGTGATTTCCAGTGCGTAGCGATGTCCGTGCAGGTGTTTGCACTGGCTGTTGTGGTTGGGGATGCGGTGTCCGGCATCGAATTCCAGGCGGCGGGTGATGAGCATGATGGCTGTTTTCGTTTTTTAGTGGCGCGGATTATAGCATTGCACCGGAATCCGGCTTCTACGATGCGCGTTTGGATGGAGAGAAAGTGGTAGCGCGGTAGAGGAATTCCTGTTCATGATTCGCCATTCCGCGATAGCGTAATGCGCTGTAGCGGTTGGCGAGGTCGTGGATAGCATCCTTCAGATCGGGGCGTGCGATGGCGACACGTTTTGCATAATCCTGCGGGCCTTCGTGTGCCGCACGCGGCATTCCTGCCTTGGCGAGTTTGCGGCAAACCTTCAGCCACGCGGTTTGCACCTTGTCTTGTTCGCGTTTGAAAAGGTGACGCAGCATGAAGGCAGCGAAGAGCGCAATTATTATTCCAAGACCAGCGATCATGTTGAGTGCCATCTTCTGCATGCTGACAGATTCCATGCCCAGCCGGGACAACAACGCGAACTGGAGTTCGCTGTCGTAGCCCAGCACCCATTGGTTCCAGCGGTTGGACAATGCATCCCAGTTCAAACGCAGTTCGCGCATCCATTGCGGCGGGTTGCGCGACATAAACGGCAGTGCGGCATTGTCGGGTAGTGCCGCAGATAAACTGCGCTCTACGCGTGCCGGCGCGACGGCGGCGGTCGGGTCGATGCGTTGCCAGCCGTGTCCCGCCAGCCAAACCTCGGCCCATGCATGCGCATCGGATTGGCGCACGATGTAATAGTTGCCGACGGCATTGAGTTCGCCGCCCTGATAGCCGGTTACGACGCGCGCCGGTATGCCCGCCGCCCGCATCAGAAACACGAAAGCGGAGGCGTAATGTTCGCAAAATCCCCGGCGGGTGTTGAACAGGAAGTCGTCTACGCTATCGCGTCCCAATAGCGGTGGCTCCAGTGTGTAAAAGAATTCCTGCTGATGGAAGTAGGCGAGTGCCTCCTGCACGATACCGGTTTCATTATCGGCTTTGGAGCGCCAGCCTGCGGCCAGTTCTCGTGCGCGTGGATTGAATCCTTGTGGTAATTGCAGCGCACGTTGCAGTTGCCCCGCCGACTCCTGCATGTTGGCGGTATAACGCAGATGGGAGCGGGCTTCATAGCGCAGTCGTGCATTGACTGGCTCACGACTCAAAACCTGAAAGTCGTCGCTCAAGCCCGCCGTGATGGAGATATGGTTAGGCATGTCGAGCAGGAACAGCCAGTTCTTGTTGTGCGGCTCCAGCGTTACATTGTATTCAATAGGATCAGTGGCATCGGTAAAATTTGGCTGTATGCCCTGTCTGTTTCTGCCTGGCGTCCAGGTGCTGCCGTCGTAGAGCCAAAGCACCGGCCCGCGCCAATACATCTGGTCACGGCGTGGCGGACGGCCTGGATAGCTGACGCGAAAGGCGACTTCATCCGACAGCGCCAGTTTGCCCAGACTGCCCGGTGTCATTTTGTCATCCAGCCCGCTGCTGGAATACGCATCCTGTGGCATGCCCCATAGCGGCCCCTGTACGCGGGGGAATAGCACGAACAGAATCAGCGTCAGTGGAATGGCCTGCAACAGCAAGGTAGCTGCGACACGCAGGCGTGGCTTGAACGTAATCTCCGGCGCATTCAGATGTACCCAGATGGTCGCAATGACCAGCAGGGTCGCCAGCATGTATAACCCGGTGGGTAGACTTTGCGAATAAAAGAAATTGGTGATGATGATAAAGCACGACAGAAAGAGCAGCGCCATCGCATCGCGCATGGTGCGCAGTTCCATCAGCTTGAGCGTGGCAAGCAGCATCAGCAGCGCGACACCTACCTCGCGTCCGAATAGCGTGTGAAACTCGATCAGGATGCCGCCCATGCTGCCAAGGGTAATCGCTGTCAGCAATCCGCGTTTGGGTAGGGTATTGCCGCTATAGGTGAGGTAACTGCGCCAGACCAGCACGCTGAAACACAGTGCACTGACCCAAAGCGGTAAATGAACCGCATGAGGGGCGGTAACCATCAGCGTGGATAACAACAGTCCGTAGATCAGAGCTTTGTTCATACCATGCCCGCCATATCCAGCCCGAACAGCGCAATCCGGCGCAGGCACTCATCGCGATGCGCAGTGCCGTTCCCGGACGGCAATTCTTCACCTTTCAGCAGCAAACCGTAGCGCAGTCCCAGTGCCTCGGCATCCAGCACCCAGCGCGTCATCCGTGCCAGTCGTCCTTCCAGATCGGAATCCGGTGTGTCGGCCAGATTCAACAACAGTTCGTCACCCACTTGTGTTGCGAATTGCTTGACCTGTAAGCCCTGACCGCGCGCGTAGGCCTTCCATGCAATACGCGGCAAGGCATCACCGGCGATGTAGTTACGCAATCCGGCAAAATCATCATCGCCTTCGACCGGACGTTTACCTTCGCCATCCGGGGCATAGCCGGGCGGCAGTAATGCCTCGTCCAGCGGTTTGGGATATATCAGGCAACGTGTGTCGAAATGCAAATAGGACCAGGCATGAAACAGCCCCAGCGGAAATTCGGTGTATAGCGTCAAACGTCCCGTTTCCAGCCAGCCGCGACGCAAAGCAGCTAACTCAAAAAATACGTCACTGCTCTGTCGCGCCGGCAGATCGAAACATTGTGGCGCTATGTCTGCCATACCTTTTAAACACAGTCGGTAACGCGGCAACTCGCTACGATTATTGAAGTGCAACTGGAAACGTGCGGTTTCGCCGCAAAACACCGCATCGGCACGCCCCGCGTGTATTTCCAGATGGGCCAGATTGCGAAAGGCATGCAACATCGACATCACCGCCATCATCGCCAGCAAAAAAGTCAGCACATAGCCCAGACTCAGGTTGTAATTGATGTCGCCCAGCAACATCACCACCAGCACCACGCCGAAAGTCAGCCCCTGCTTGGTGGGCAGGATAAAGATGCGCCGCTGCGTGAGTATTACCGTCCCGTGCTCGATTCTCGGGCGGAACAGCCATGCGCGGAATTTTTGTTTGAGAGAGGTCAACACGGTTGGGCGTTTGAATAGGGAGTGGTTTAATTCTAGCATCGCCTGACTGGGATGATGTGGTGCTGTGATTACGATGGGGAAAGATGGTGTTGGAACAATAGCCCCATTTCTGCGCGCGTTTGCTAGAATTCACATTCGTTCAAGTCTGGAGGCGCATCATGTTAAGTATCGATAATCTTACTCGCTCAGAGAAATTGCGCATGATGGAGGCGATTTGGGATGATCTTTCTCATGACGAGGTCACACTCCCGTCACCGGATTGGCACGCGCAGGCGCTTGAAGATGCGGAGCGTGCCCATGCCGATAAGCAGACTGAATTTGTTTCTTGGGATGCGGCCAAGAAAATGTTGCGAGATAAGGCATCATGAAAATCGAGATTCTGGGTGTCGCGATAAGTGATATTCAGAATGGTCAGCAATTTTATTAGCGGCAGCAAGAGGGCTTGGGTGAGTTTTTCCTTGATACGCTGTTTTCCGATATTGATGCTCTTGTTCTATATGCGGGCATACACCAGCAATTTTTCGGTTATTACCGTGCGCTTTCAAAACGATTTCCCTATGCGATTTATTACAAGGTGCGAGGTGAATCTGTTTATGTCTGGCGTGTTCTTGACTGCCGCCAAAAACCATCGCGTATAGCAAAGGCCCTTAATCACACGGTATAAGGGGGCGCAGAAATATATGCCCGAACACATTGAATTTCGGATTGTCGAGCTTGGATGTACAAGTATTACGTCCGCATCGAAGGGAACCGGGATGAATGGATGGTTTGCTCTGGTGGTTGGCTGCAAAGACGAAGTTGTCTGGATATTAAAGCAAGGCGAACTATGGACTCTAAATCATGAAAGTATTTATCTCATCGACTTACAAGGACTTAATCGACTACCGCGCCGCAGCCATCCGTGCGGTGGAAGGGACGAGCTATCAGGCTTCCAAGATGGAAGTCTTTGGTGCACGTCTCGACGAACCTGTAGTTGCCTGCCTGAAGGAGGTCGAAGAGAGCGATTTGTTCATCGGAATCTATGCGCATCGCTACGGTTATGTGCCAAAAGATGCTGATATTTCCATCACCGAGATGGAATATTTGCACGCAAAGAAATTTGGGTAAGGACATTTACTGCTTTGTGATTAGCGATGATCAGCAATGGCTCCCAAAATTGATAGAGGGTGAGCCTGGAGCGTCAAAACTTATTAAGTTTATGCAGCGCATTAAAACTGACCATGTATGCGCCTTCTTTACTACATCCGATGATTTGGGCATGAAAGTCGCCACCGCACTTAGCCATTTCACTGCAAATCTCCCCTCGCCCGCAAGCGGGGGAGGAAGTGAGGGTTCTGGGGGAAAGGTAAAACCTTCCGGTTCCACGCTCCCTAATCAACCCTTTTTCTTCGGGCGTGCCAAGGAACTCGCCACCATCGCCGATGCCATTTCACCCGAGTCTCGTACATGGGGCGTATTGATCGACGGGCCGGGCGGGATAGGCAAGACGGCGTTGGCGATCAAGGCGGCGCATGTCGCGCCGAAAGAATTATTCGAGCGCAAGATATTCATCACCGCCAAGGTGCGCGATTTGACACCCGCAGGCGAGAAACCGTTGCCGGACTTTAGCCGTGACAATTATTTTTCGATGTTGAACGAACTGGCGCTGGAGTTGGGCGAAGAGGGGATCGTCCGACTGAAGCCTGACGAGCGCGCCAACGCGTTGAAAATAGCGATGGCGGGCAAGAAAATATTGATCGTTTTCGACAATCTGGAAACGCTGCATGAAGACGAGCGCACGCGTTTGTTTCAGTTTTTATCGCGTCTGCCCGAAGGCAATAAAGCCATCGTCACCTCGCGCCGCCGCACGGATGTGGATGCGCGCATCGTGCGACTGGACAGGCTGGAGCACGACGAAGCCATGCAGTTGCTCGATAAACTCGCGACAAATAATTTACGGCTAGATCGAGCCACAGTAAAAGAACGCGACGAGCTGTACGAAGTCACCCACGGCAACCCCTTGTTTATCCGCTGGATAGTTGGGCAGTTGGGGCGTGAGGGTTCGCATTGTCGCACTATTGCTGACGCTATCGCCTTCGTAGTGAAAGCCCCCAAAGACAACGACCCGCTCGAATACATCTTCGGCGACCTGCTGCAAACCTTCACCGAAAGCGAGACAAAAGTCCTCGCCGCGCTGACGCACTTTACCCAGCCTGCTAAATTGACGTGGATCGCGCAGATGACCGGGCTTGCCGAACGCGCCGCCGAGACCGCGCTGGAAGACTTGACGGATCGTTCTATCCTGATCGCGGACATGGAATCCAACACGTTTTATTTGCCGCCGTTAGCCGGCCAGTTCATCAAGTCCCGCCGTCCCGAGGCGGTAGATAAAACTGGTAATGCGCTGTGCGATCAGGTCTACGCGCTCGCGATGCAATATGGCGGATACGATAACCACGAAGGTTTCAGGAAACTGGATGCCGAATGGCACCTGCTCGCAGCCGCTTTGCCGCGATTGTTGCAAGGTGACAATGATCGTTTGCAGGTTGTCTGTAATCAATTCGTTCAATTCTTTGAATTTACAGGGCGCTGGGATGAATGTCTCTGGCTTAACGAGCAAGCCGAAGCATGCGCGATACCTGCGGAGGATAACGAAAATGCTGGGTGGCGCGCATATTCTGCCGGAACGACTTATGTCCGTCGCAATCAGTCTAGTGAGGTGCGATCTTGTGCCGCACGCGCAGATGAGCACTGGAAAGAGAGTCATCCACGTAATAAGGCAGCTGCGCTCCTACTGTGCGGAACGGGATTCCAACTGCAAAAAGACTATCACGCCGCAATTGCCACTTATCGCGAGGTGTTGGAAATTTTCCGTTCTATTTCGCCCGAAAGTACGGATGTTTCGGCTGCATTGAACAGCCTGGCCTCTGCAGAGCACGCCAATAAAGACTATCCCGCCGCCGAGCGCGATTACCGTGAAGCGTTGCGCATTGCAAGGAAGGTAAATTATCAGGAAGGTGTTGCGACTTACATTGGCAATCTGGCAGTACTCGCACTGGATCGTGAACAATGGTTGGAAGCCGAAACTCTGGCTCGTGAGGCGCTGATGCTGGCCGAGAAAGTAGGACGGCAGCAGTTGATCGCAGGCAACTGTCATTACATCGCCAACGCCCTGTTAAGACAGGCTCATCCTGCCGAACAAAGGCCTTCTGCGCTGACCGAAGCCGCAACCTTGGCTCACCGCGCCGTCGAAATTCGTACACGTTTGTGTGCGCCTGATTTGCCAGAGGCGCAGCAGTTGCTGGCGGAGATAGAGAAAACAATAGCGTTGGTGGTGTGAGTGCAGCGGTGCCCAACATGTTAGACACGAATTTGTTATGTTGCGGCTACGCCATCAAGCTGGCACCAAAATCAATAGGGAGTGCGCGGGCATGACCGCGCTGGTGTAGGGGGATGCGATTGCGTAAAACGGCATCGTGCCGCCGTACTCCACAATATTCCGCCGTACTTTGCTACTTCTCGCCGCACTCCCGTAGTTGGTGGATACGCAGCAATACAACCGCCAGAGGTAGCCCGGCAATTGCCTTGGCTAATCCTGCCTTGGCGGATTAACCCAATTCAAAGCTCGTTACACCGAACAAGCGTTCAATCGGCAATGCAGGAAAATCACCGGTATACATGCGCGCTGTTTCAAATGAGACGGTCATGTTATGGGCGAGTGCCAGTTTGATAGCTGCCGGATTGGTTTCGGGGGTGTCCAGAAAAATCGGTGCGCCGTTTGGTGCGCGTGCTTGCAGTGCCAGAAAAAGTGCATCGGCAAGTTCCGGGCTGTCGGCAAACAGCGGGCCGATTTTATGTCCGGTGTGGCAGGCGCGTAGTACACCGTAGCCTGAAAGTTTGCCTTGATGCAGGATGCCTAGTGCGGTGCTGTCAGGCAATTGAATCCAGCCGCGCAGGAATTTTTCCCGGTCATCGGGGAAGAAAGGCTGATCGTATTGGTGTATTACCTCGAACGGCAGGCTGGACAGGGGCACGATGCGTTCGTCATGCGGCACGGATAAACAGCCGGTTCCCTGATAGCGGATGTTGCGATAAGCCAGTTTGAAACCGGATTTGCGGTAATTGTTTTGTTGCGCGACGACTCCATCCAGACCGATATTGCGCCCTTCGAGACGTTTGACGGCGGCTTGCCAGAGACGCCAGCCATAACCTGCGCCGCGATATTCAGGCTTGACGATATAAAAACCCATGAAGCCGAACATCTCGCCATATTGAACCGCCGAGATCGCTCCTATCATTTCGTCTCCCAGCCAGCCTCCCAGAAACCCGCCCGGATCGGTGGCATAAAAACATCCGGCATCATGCAATCCCGGATTCCAGCCTTCTGTCGCGGCCCAACTGATAGCCATATCCAGTTCCTCGCGTTGCATGGCCCGGATGGTAAAGTTCGATGTAGTCATGTCAGTTCACCTCAGTGATATTAACCATCATAAAGGTTGGAGTAAAAGCTGTATCCCTTCAAAATGAGGGCTCTACGGTATCGCCACCGCCTCAATCAATTCTCTTGCCAGCGTATCGCCGCTGCGTTTCTGGTATTCGCCTATGGCTTGCAATCTGTGGTTGACCACGCCGGGCAGAATGGTTTGCACGTCTTCGGGGATGACGGCATCGCGGCCATCGATCAAGGCCCAGGCACGGGCGGCGGCGAGTAGCGCCAGGCCGGCGCGGGGACTTAGCCCGTGCGTGTAGCGCGGGGTCTCGCGGCTGTGGCGCAGGATCGCTTGCACGTAGTCAAGCAACGCTGGGGAGACGAATATTTTCCTGACCCTTTGCTGTAATTCCAGCAGTTCCACACTTTCCATTTGCGGTTTGAGGCCGGCGATGATTTCGCGGCGATCAACGCCGGACAGTAATCCGCGTTCGGCTTTGGCATCGGGATAACCCATCTGAATGCGCATCAGGAAACGATCCAGTTGCGATTCGGGAAGCGGAAAGGTGCCGACCTGATGCGACGGGTTTTGTGTGGCGATGACGAAAAAAGGAGAGGGTAAGGGGCGGGTCTGGCCTTCGATGGTGACCTGATGTTCTTCCATCGCTTCGAGCAGTGCACTTTGGGCCTTCGGCGTGGCGCGGTTGACTTCATCGGCCAGAATCATCTGCGCGAAGATCGGCCCCGGATGAAACTTGAATTCGCCGCTTTGGCTGGAATCGGAGCCGGAGCTATTCGGGTCGGATTGGTGGCGCTGATAGATAGACACGCCCAGTATGTCGGCGGGCAACAGGTCGCTGGTGAATTGGATGCGCTGAAATTGCAATCCCAGCGTGTGCGCCAATACCTGCGCGAGCGTGGTCTTGCCGACACCGGGTAAATCCTCGATCAGCAAATGACCGCGTGCCAGCAAACAGGTCAATGCAAAACGAATCTGCTGAGGCTTGCCCAGAATTGCACTTTCGACCTGGCGGATGGCGTTAACAAGGTTCGGGTTCATGGTGTTCCTCGGGTTGAGTTTGGCCGGATTGTCGTGTTGAATCCAGCCCGCGCGATTGTCGGGTTGAAACCCGACCTACAAAAGAATCGCCGCGATTACCTTGCGGTCTTCTGCGACCAATATATTGTAAGTGCGACAGGCGGCCGCAGTGTCCATGCATTCTACGCCTATGCCCGCATTGGTCAGTGCGCGATACAGGCGCGGGTGCGGGAAATGCTGTTGCTTGCCGGTGCCGAGTAGCAATACATCGGGCTGGAGTGCCAGAAAATATTCAAAGTGGGTTTCATTCAGGGTGTCGAAATTGGCGGCATCCCAATCGCTGCGAATTTCGTTTGCCATGACCACAATGTTGCTGTCGTAGCGTTCGCGATTGACCATGACATGATCGTCCGCATAGCCGGTAAAAAGTTTGGTATCGCCGAGATTGGCTAGATTCAGTTTCAAAATAACCTCGCAAGTTGTGCTTTAGAATATGGTCAGAGTTTAGGGGCTTGCGGCAAGTCGAGTCAAACCTACTTTGCGTGTGGGTACAGGATGGGCAATTGAAGTCTTGCGCCGCCTGAGAAGGAAATTGCCGCTTTTACCCTTCTCCCTTCCCCCTTTTCCCTTCTCTTTCCCCCCGATTATTACCGTTTTCTTCTACACTCATTTGCTGTGCGCGGGTAGCACAGGTAAAATCACGCACTTTCGCGCCTGTAGCTTGTGCGCTTCATTCGAGTAAATAATAGTGAAACCAATTTTTAAGTCCGACAAGCTTGCCAATGTGTGTTACGACATTCGCGGCCCGGTGATGGAACGCGCCAAGCAGATGGAAGAAGAAGGGCAGCGCATCATCAAGCTGAACATCGGAAATCTCGCGCCGTTCGGCTTTGAAGCACCGGAAGAAATCCAGCAGGATGTGATCCTGAATCTCCCTAACTCGTCCGGTTATTCCGATTCCAAGGGCATGTTCGCGGCGCGCAAGGCGATCATGCATTATTGTCAGTTCAAGAAAATCGCCGGTGTCGGGCTGGAAGACATTTATATCGGCAATGGCGCATCCGAACTGATCGTGATGGCGATGCAGGGTTTGCTCAATACCGGCGATGAAGTGCTGGTTCCGGCACCCGACTATCCGCTGTGGACGGCGGCAGTAACACTGGCTGGTGGTACGCCGCGTCATTATCTGTGCGACGAACAGAACGAGTGGATGCCTGATCTGACCGATATGCGTAACAAGATCACGGACAAAACCCGTGCCATCGTTGTCATCAATCCGAACAATCCGACCGGTGCACTGTATTCCGATGATGTTCTGAAAGAGATTATTCAGATCGCGCGTGAGCATCATCTGACCATCTTCGCCGATGAAATCTACGACAAGATGCTGTATGACGGCGCGGTGCATACCTCCATCGCCTCATTGGCCGATGACGTATTGTTTGTTACGTTGAACGGCTTGTCGAAAAATTACCGCGCCTGTGGTTACCGTTCCGGCTGGATGGTGGTGTCGGGCGAGAAGAAGCATGCGCAGGATTACATCAACGGGCTGACGATACTGGCTTCGATGCGACTCTGTTCGAATGTGCCGGGACAGTTTGCAATTCAGACTGCGCTGGGTGGCTATCAGAGTATCCATGATCTGGTTGCCTCGGGCGGACGCCTGCGCAAGCAGCGCGATCTGGCCTATGAGCTGATTACCGCGATTCCCGGCGTGAGCTGCGTCAAGCCGAAAGCCGGTCTGTATCTGTTCCCGCGCTTTGATCCTGCTATCTATCCTATCGAGAACGATCAGCAATTTATCCTCGAATTGTTAGAGGCCGAAAAGGTGTTGGTGGTGCAGGGAACCGGCTTCAACTGGATCAAACCGGATCATATCCGCGTGGTGTTCCTGCCTACATTAGACGATTTGAGCGATGCAATTGGACGCATTGCCCGTTTTCTGGAGCATTACCGCAAGCGGCACGGGACGCAGGTGTAAATCGGGTCAAAATTTTAATTAATCATCAAGGGCGCGTAAGCGCCGTTACAATCAGGACGGAACGAATGAAAGCAATCAACGTAGGACTCTTGGGCATCGGCACTGTCGGCGGTGGTACTTTTACGGTTTTGCAGCGCAATGCGGAAGAGATTGCACGGCGCGCGGGTCGTCCGATACGCATCACCGTGGTTGCTGATCGTAATCTGGAACTGGCGAATAACGTTACTGGCGGTGCTTGCCGCGTAACCGATGATGCCTTTTCCGTGGTTAGCGACCCTGAAGTGGACATCGTCATCGAGTTGATCGGCGGCTATGGTGTGGCGAAAGACCTGGTGATGAAGGCGATTGCAAACGGCAAGCATGTCGTTACCGCCAACAAGGCGCTGTTGGCAACGCACGGCAACGAAATTTTCCAAGCGGCACAGGACAAGGGCGTGATGGTCGCATTCGAAGCCGCCGTCGCAGGCGGTATCCCCATTATCAAGGCGGTACGCGAAGGTTTGACCGCCAACCGCATCGAGTGGATCGCCGGGATTATCAATGGCACGACCAACTTTATCCTGTCCGAGATGCGCGACAAGGGGCTTTCCTTCGACACCGTGCTGAAAGAAGCGCAACGTCTGGGCTACGCCGAGGCTGATCCGACTTTCGACATCGAAGGCGTGGATGCCGCACACAAGATTACATTGCTGGCATCACTGGCCTTTGGCATCCCTGTCCAATTCGACAAGGCGCACATCGAAGGCATCTCCAAACTGGATGCGGCAGATATTAAATACGCCGAACAACTGGGTTATCGCATCAAACTGCTGGGCATCACCAAGCGTACCGCCGAAGGTGTCGAGCTGCGCGTGCATCCGACTCTGATTCCGACCAAACGTCTGATTGCCAATGTCGAAGGCGCGATGAACGCGGTGCTGGTGCAGGGCGATGCCGTAGGCGCAACGCTGTATTACGGCAAGGGTGCCGGGGCTGAACCCACCGCCAGCGCCGTCATCGCCGATCTGGTTGACATCACGCGCATGCACACCGCCGATCCGCAAAACCGCGTGCCACATCTGGCGTTCCAGCCGGATGCGATGATAGACCTGCCAATGCTGGCGATGGATGACGTGATCACCAGCTATTACCTGCGCCTGCGTGTCGCGGATAAATCCGGTGTACTGGCCGACATCACCCGCATTCTTGCCGACCAGCAAATCTCGATTGAAGCCGTGATTCAGAAAGAACCACAGGAAGGCGAAACCCAAACCGACCTGATTCTGCTGACTCACCAGACCCGCGAAAAATGCATCAACGCCGCGATTACGAAGATCGAAGCGCTGGATGTGATCGTGGGTAAGGTGACGAAATTGCGGATGGAAGCGTTGGGGAAATAGAAATTGTTCATGCCTGCTATGGCGTGTATCCCGTGCTGGGTCATTTTCATGGCAATGGCTAGTTGAAACAGCAAGGAGGTTTGATATGTCCTTTAATTATCGTCCTTACATAGTCAGCGATCCTCAAGTTTGCGGTGGTGAGCATGTGATTGCGGGGACGCGCGTTACGTTGCGCACAGTGCTGGCTAGTTTGGCAGAAGGAATGTCTGTAGAAGAGATTCTTGAAGATTTTCCTTCGCTCAATCGTGAATCCATCAGAGCAGTGCTAGCTTTTGCCGCAGTGTCTGCGGAAGAGGATTTGCCATTTCCTGCCATACCGGCAATGGTATGAAAATCAAGTTGGACGAAAACTTGCTCTCGCGGCTGTTTTGTTGTACTCACCGAACACAAGTTACGCATCAAACATCCTTCTTGAGATGAAGCAGGAATTGAAGTAGCTGATTTTCTTCCTGCAATGGAATAATGATTTTATAAAGAGTAAAACCATGAAATATATTTCCACACGCGGCAATGCGCCCGCCAAAACCTTTACCGAAATCCTGCTGGGCGGCCTCGCGCCGGATGGCGGACTATATCTGCCGGAGGAATATCCGCAGGTGAGCCGCGCCGAGCTGGATGCGTGGCGTGATTTGTCGTATGCCGATCTGGCGTTTGCGGTGTTGTCCAAGTTTGCGACCGATATTCCGGCGGAAGACCTGAAGGCGATTCTGGACAAGACCTATACCGCCGAGGTGTATAGCAACGGCAGGTCGGATTCCGATTTCAGCCAGATCACGCCGCTGCGCACGCTGGTGCCGGGTGTGCATATTCTGGAGTTGTCCAATGGTCCGACGCTGGCGTTCAAGGACATGGCGATGCAGTTGCTGGGCAATTTGTTTGAATACGCGCTGGGCAAGCAGCATGAGGAATTGAATATTCTGGGCGCGACTTCCGGGGATACCGGCTCGGCTGCCGAATACGCGATGCGCGGCAAGCGTGGCATTAGCGTGTTTATGTTGTCGCCGAATGGCAAGATGTCCGCGTTCCAGCGTGCGCAGATGTACTCGCTGCAAGACCCGAACATTCATAACATCGCGATCAATGGCATGTTCGACGACGCGCAGGATTTGGTTAAGGCCGTGTCCAACGACCACGAATTCAAGGCGAAACACAAGATAGGTACGGTCAATTCGATCAACTGGGGTCGCGTCTCGGCGCAGATTGTGTATTACTTCAAAGGCTATTTTGCTGCGACGACATCCAATGACGAACAGGTCGCGTTCTCGGTGCCTAGCGGCAATTTCGGCAACATCTGTGCGGGTCATATCGCTCGCATGATGGGTTTGCCTATCGGTCAGTTGATATTGGCGACCAATGAAAACGACGTGCTGGATGAGTTCTTCCGCACTGGCGTTTACCGTCCGCGTGGCACGGCGCATACCTATGAAACCAGCAGCCCGTCTATGGATATTTCCAAGGCATCCAACTTCGAGCGTTTCGTGTTTGATCTGGTCGGTCGCGACGGTGCGAAGGTGCGCGAATTCTGGAGTAGGGTCGATGCCGGTAGCGGTTCGGCTGATACGGCCGCGTTCGACATTAAGGACACGGAATACTGGCACGCCCTGCCGAAGTTCGATTTTGTCTCCGGCAAGAGCACCCACCTCGACCGCCTCAAGACCATCCGCGAACTGTGGCAGGAATATGGCGTGATGGTCGATACCCACACCGCCGACGGCTTGAAAGTCGGTTTGGAACAACGCCGCCCCAGCCTGCCGCTGATCTGCCTAGAAACCGCACTCCCCGCCAAATTCGAGGAAACCATCATCGAAGCACTAGGCCGCAAACCCGAACGTCCCGAAGCACTGGAAGGCATCGAAGACCTGCCGCAACGTATGGTGGAGATGGATGCGGACGTGGCGAAATTGAAGGCGTTTATTGCGGCGAATGTGACGGTTTAAGGGAAACGTTAATTAATTCGTCATTCCCGCGCAGGCGGGAATCCAGCAATAAGAATAGCCCGCGAAGCGGACAAAACCTTGTGTTGACTCGCTTCGCGGGATAAACCAAATTTTGGCGAGCGTATTTTGCTCGCTTAGATAGCGTTTAGTCGTTTAATCTATAACAACGCATCCAGCCTGCATGGAGTGGATGTGTCAATACAGCCTTGTGTTTACATTCTCGCCAGTCAACGCAACGGCACACTTTATGTCGGTGTGACCAGTGATTTGGTCAAGCGAATTTGGGAACACAAGAACGATCAAGTAGAGGGGTTTACGAAAAAGTACGCTGTGCATTTATTGGTTTATTTCGAGCAGGGCGAAAGCATGATGGCTGCAATTGCACGAGAGAAACAAATCAAGCAATGGAACCGGTCATGGAAAATTGAACTGATTGAGTCGCTTAACCCCGAATGGCGTGATTTATGGGAAGAGATAGTTTGATGCGGATAGTAGTTATTTTGTAAATGCTGCTTCATTCCTGAAAGCGCCCTGTCGTCATTCCCGCGAAAGCGGGAATCCAGATAATTGAAAAAGTCCGCGTAGCGACCATAATTATTTTGTCCGCTACGCGGGATCGTTTAACTGCCTGGATTCCCGCTTTCGCGGGAATGACGAAGTTTGAGAGTGTGGATGTAATATTTAAAGGGATGCATTGCTATGAAAACGGGTGATCAGCTTGAGACTGGCTACAAATATTCTGCCGCTGAAATGATAGGTGACGCTCTTGAAGATCATGTGCGTCTGTTATGCCTAACGTACGGATTGATTGCCGTTTGAACAACCTCATCCTCCTCATCCTCTGTTTCCTCGCCGGAATGCTGTTGAAGCATTTCAAGCGTATGCCTGCGAACGCGCCGGTGGCGTTGAACAGTTTTATTATTCATATCTCGTTGCCTGCGTTGACGTTGTTGTACATCCATCAGTTGAAGCTGAGCGGTGATGTGTTGTTGACTGGGTTGATGGCGTGGTTGGTGTTTGGCTTGTCGGCAGGGTTTTTCTGGTTGGTGGGGCGTTGGTTGGCGTTGCCGCGTGCGACGGTGGGGGCGTTGATTATCGTGGGGGGGCTGGGTAATACCTCGTTCTTTGGGTTGCCGATGGTTGAGGCGTATTACGGGCAGTCGGGGTTGGGGACGGCGATTATTGCGGATCAACTTGGCTCGTTTTTTGCGCTGTCGGTATTGGGTATTACCTTCGCAGGCATCTATTCTTCCGGTCGTCCGACGCTGCGCGAAATCGTGCGGCGCATTGCATTTTTTCCGCCATTTATCTCGTTGATTATCGCGTTGCTGTTGATTCCCATTGAGTATGCAGAGTGGTTTTCGGTGTTGCTCAAGCGGTTGGGCGATACGCTGGCGCCGTTGGCGTTGTTGTCGGTCGGGCTGCAATTGCATCTGGGGCATGTCGCCGAGCATAGGCGCAATCTGGCGTTGGGCTTGGGTTTCAAGCTGATACTGGCACCGCTGGCGATCTTTTTGCTGTATGTTCCGCTGCTCGGTGCGCAGGGGCAGCAGATACAGGTGACCTTGTTCGAGGCGGCGATGCCACCGATGATTACCGCCGCGATTGTGGCGAGTGAACATGATCTTGATCCGCCATTAGTTAATCTGATGGTGGCGATGGGGCTGATTATTTCTTTCTTCACGCTGACGGCGTGGTGGTATCTGATGAGGGGATTATGAGTATCTGGAATGAACGTTATGCAGGTGAGGAATACCATTTCGGCACGGAGCCGAATGCGTTTCTGGCATCGCAACACGCGTTACTGAAACCGGGTATGTCCTGTCTGGCGGTCGCGGATGGCGAGGGGCGTAACGGGGTTTGGCTGGCAGAGCAGGGTTTGCAGGTGTTGTCGGTGGACAGTTCGCATGTCGCGATTGATAAGGCGAAGGCGTTGGCGGCACAGCGCGGTGTTGCATTGGCACTCGAATTGGCTGATCTGGCGCAATGGGACTGGGGTGTAGAGAAATTTGACATCGTGGTGGCGATCTTCATTCAGTTTGTCGGCCCGGAAGGGCGTGCGCAGATGTTTGACAGTATCAAACGCTGTTTGAAACCGGGTGGATTGTTGTTATTACAGGGCTATACGCCGCGTCAATTGGAATACTGTACCGGTGGGCCGTCGCAGGTTGAGAATCTGTACACGGAAGCGTTGTTGCGTGAATTGTTTGCGGATATGCAGATTGTGCATTTGTGTGAACATGACAGTGAGATAAGCGAAGGGGCAGGGCATTGCGGCATGTCGGCATTGATTGACATGGTTGCGCGTAAGGCGGGTTGATTTTTGCAGGGCGTATTAAATAAATTTGGAGAAGGCTTTGAGTTCCAGAATGGTGAATAAAGCACGGTGGTTCAAGGGCGGCGCAGCACTGGCGGTGATTGCGGGTGTGGTTTTATGGCAGATGCCATCGGCAGATAAGGTTCCTGCAAAGGTTGAGGCAGGGAAGCCCGCGTTGACGGTGGAAACAACGGTGCTGAAGCCTGCGCAATGGATGCAGAGCCTGTCGGCAAATGGCAGCGTGGTGGCATGGCAGGAAGCAGTTATCGGCGCGGAAGTGACCGGTGTGCGTATCACGGAAGTGTTGGTGAATGTCGGCGATCAAGTCAAAAAAGGCCAATTACTGGCGCGGCTGGCGACCGACACGATGCAGGTCAATGAGGCCGAATCACAGGCCCTGCTGATGGAAAGCGAAGCGCAATTGAGCAGTGCGGTGGCGAATGCGGCGCGTTCACGCAAGCTGACCGAAGCCGGATTTATCAGCCCGCAGCAGTTGGAGCTGGCTGTCACTAACGAAAATGCTGCAAGGGCGCGGATGAATGCACAGCGCGCCCGTTACCAGAGCAGTGCCTTGCGTTTGTCGAACCAAAATATTGTCGCACCCGATTCGGGTGTGATTTCATCTCGTTCCGCTACTGTGGGTACACTCACCCAACCGGGTGTAGAACTGTTTCGTCTGATTCGTCAGGGTCGGTTGGAATGGCATGCCGATTTGACTGCGGATGAAATCGGACTGATTAAAAAGGGCATGAAAGTCGAACTGATTTCGACGCAGGGCAAGCCGGTACAAGGTGTGGTGAGCGCGATTTCGCCCGCTATCAACCCGCAGACGCGTTACGCTCGTGTTCTGGTTTCGCTACCTGAAAATTCGGGTTTAATTGCCGGAATGTTTGCGCGCGGCAGCTTTCAGTTGGGTGATCAGGCGATGGCGGTTATGGCATTGCCACAATCCGCCGTGGTGCTGAAAGACGGTGCGGCTTATGTCTACGTGGTGGATGGCAATTCACGCGTCAGCGAGCGTAAGGTCAGCGTCGGTCGTCGTTATGGTGAACAGATACAGATTACTGAAGGCTTGGAGACCGGCGTAGCCGTGGTCGAAACCGGCGGTGCATTTCTGGTTGATGGCGATCTGGTGCGGATGAGTGCGAACGAACCGCTGCGCGGAATTAAATAAGATGAATGTTTCTTCGTGGTCTATCCGCAACCCGATACCGGCAGTTCTGGTATTTGTGTTGTTGACGTTAATGGGGCTGATGAGCTTTCGGGCGATGAAAGTTCAGCAATTTCCGGATATCGAATTGCCAATGGTGAGGATTACCGCCGCGCTGCCTGGCGCATCGCCTGCACAACTGGAAACGGAAGTGGCGCGTAAGTTAGAGAATTCGTTGGCGAATGTGCAAGGGCTGAAACATCTGTATACCAAGGTGCAGGACGGGATGGTGACGATAAGCGTCGAATTCCGCTTGGAGAAGGATATACAGGAGGCGGTAGAGGATGTACAGGCCGCGATTTCCAGAGTGCGTGCCGATTTGCCTAAGGATTTGCGTGATCCGGCGGTTGCCAAGGTGGAGCTGGCGGGTAGGCCGATTTTGACCTATACCATCGCCTCGCCTGAAATGAGTGAGGAAGAACTTTCCTGGTTTGTTGAGAACAAGGTCAGCAAGGTGCTGCTGTCGGTGCGTGGTGTGGGTGCAGTGAGCCGTGTCGGCGGCGTATCGCGTCAGGTCAATGTGGAACTTGATCCGGCTCGTATGCTGGCATTGAATATCAGCGCCGGTGAAATCTCGCAACGATTGCGCATGATTCAGCAGGAGGCTGCAGGCGGGCGGTCTGACATTGGCGGCATCGAACAATCAGTACGCACTATCGCTACGGTGCAAACTGCCGAACAGTTGGGCAATATCGAACTTAGCCTGATGGATGGTCGCCGCATACGCCTGAATGAAGTGGCCAATGTGCAGGATACCGTGGCCGAGCAGCGTTCTGCGGCCTTGCTCAATGGCAAGTTATTGGTGGGTTTTGAGATCAGCCGTTCCATCGGTTCCGGTGAAATCGAAGTGGCCGAAGGAGTGGAAAAAGCGCTGGCTAAACTCAAGATCGAATATCCGAAAATTGAAATCACCGAGGCGTTCAACTTTGTCGATCCGGTTGCGCAAAATTACACCGGTTCGATGAATTTGCTTTATGAAGGTGCGCTGCTGGCGGTGCTGGTGGTATTCGCCTTCCTGAGAGACGGACGTGCGACCTTTGTCGCCGCCACCGCGTTGCCGCTGGCCGTGATTCCGACCTTCGCGTTCATGCACTATCTGGGCTTTACCATCAATACGGTGACGCTGTTGTCGCTGTCGCTGGTGGTCGGCGTACTGGTGGACGATGCCATCGTCGAGATAGAAAACATCATGCGTCATCTGGAAATGGGCAAATCGCCCTATCAGGCGGCGATGGAGGCCGCCGATGAAATCGGGCTGGCGGTGATCGCGACGACCTTCACATTAATAGCGGTGTTTCTGCCGACCGCGTTTATGGATGGCGTGCCGGGACGTTTCTTCGTGCAGTTCGGTTGGACGGCCGCCGTCGCGGTACTGTTCTCGCTGGTGGTAGCGCGCATGCTGACGCCGATGATGTCGGCCTATATTCTGAAGCCGCGCGTGGCGCATCAAACGCCAAAATGGATAAGATGGTATATGGAATGGGCAGACTATTGCCTGAAGCACCGGGTAATTACCATGGTTGGTGCAGCCATCTTCTTTTTTGGTTCCTTTGCGCTGGTGCCTCTGCTGCCCAAGGGATTCATGCCGCCTGACGATTTATCTCAGTCGCAAGTCACGCTGACCTTGCCGCCGGGTAGCAGCTTTCAGCAAACGTTCCGAACCGCAGAACAGGCACGCCAGATCGTAGACAAAAATTCGCATGTGAAACTGGTATACACCGCTATCGGCGGCGGAAACTCGGGCGGCGATCCGATGTCGCCTTCCGCCAGCGGACAGGTCAATGTCGCCACGCTGACCTTGAGTCTCACGCCGCGCGAGGATCGTGATGTTCGCAAGCAGGTGATCGAGGCTGATTTGCGACAGGCGCTGGAAGTCTTGCCCGGTGTGCGCGTGAAAGTCGGTATGGGTGCGTCCAAGGAGAAATATGTGTTGGTGCTGGCCGGTGAAGACGGTGAGCAGTTGTTACAACATGCCAATCTGGTCGCACGCGAACTGCGCACGATACCGGGCATCGGCAATGTCACCTCAACGTCCAGTCTGGTACGCCCTGAGTTGGTAGTGCGTCCCGATTTTGATCGTGCGGCGGATCTGGGTGTAACCACCAGCGCGATAGCCGAAACCCTGCGCATCGCGACAGCGGGCGATTACGAGCAGCAACTTGCCAAGATGAATTTGAGTGATCGGCAGTTACCCATCGTGGTCAAGTTAAAGCCGGAGGCGCGCACCGATCTGGAACTGCTTTCCCGTCTGGTGGTGCAGGGCAGGAACGGGCCGGTGATGCTGGGCAATGTGGCCAGTTTCAGTCTGGAGAGTGGCCCGGCGCAGATCGACCGTTATGATCGTTTGCGCAATATCAATTTTGAGGTGGAACTGAATCAGCAACCTTTGGGTAAGGTGGAAAGCCAAGTGTTGGCTTTGCCGAGCATAGCTAAGTTGCCGCATGGCATTATTCGTGCAACGGTGGGGGATGCCGAGGCGATGGGTGAGTTGTTTGCGAGTTTCGGTCTGGCGATGCTGACGGGCGTGTTGTGTATCTATGCGGTGCTGGTGTTGTTGTTCAAGGCCTTCGTGCAGCCGGTGACGATCTTGGCAGCATTGGTGCTGTCGGTGCCGGGCGCATTCTTGGCATTGTTTGTCACTCATTCCGCTTTGTCCATGCCGTCGATGATAGGCCTGATCATGCTGATGGGTATCGCCACCAAGAATTCCATTCTATTGGTGGAATACGCGATTGTGTCGCGCCGTGAGCGCGGTATGAATCGTGGCGAAGCTTTACTCGATGCATGCAAGAAGCGCGCGCGACCTATTGTGATGACGACGCTGGCAATGGGTGCGGGCATGATGCCGGTGGCGCTGGGCATCGGCGTCGATTCCACCTTCCGTTCGCCGATGGCGATTGTCGTGATCGGCGGCTTGATCACTTCGACGCTGCTTAGCTTGCTGGTGATACCGGTGGTGTTTACCTATGTAGACGATGCGGTTCAGGCGGCGGGCAGATTTTTTGCGCGTTACAAACGGATAGGCTGATGCCGATTTGGTCGGGATTGTTGTTCTGGATATTGATTTGTTTTATGGTATAGGGATTGTTTTGTTTCAATAATTAATCAGGGGTAATCATGAGCTCATTTGCTTTCTATAAAAGAGTAGTCGCACTTAATTCTGAAACTCACCGTAATCTGAAATTTGCAGCCGATGAAACCAATTTGGCTTTTGCCAAGGACACAACCGCAGTGCTACTCGCCGGTGTGGAATTCGCCGAAGCTTCCAAGGAATATCCCATTGTGTTCATTCGCGGCGAGGATAAGCAGATGCGTCCGGTCGCGCTGCTGGGTATGCGTACCAGTGAAAACCTGTATGTGGATGAAAAGGGTAAGTGGGATGCGGCCTATATTCCGGCCTTCGTGCGTCGCTATCCATTCGTGATGGCCGAAGGTGACGCCGAAGGCAAACTGGTGGTGTGCGTGGACGAAGAATGCCCGGCTTTGAATGTGGATCGCGGCGAGTTGCTGATCAATGCTGAAGGCAAGCTGGAACCGCGCATGACCGAAGTGATGAAGTTTCTGGAGAATTTCCAGCAGGAATTTGCGCGTACCGAACTGGTTATCAAACAACTCGATGAGCTGGGCTTGTTCATACAGCAAGGTGCTCGCTTTGATACCAATGCCGGTGAAACTTTTCAGCTCAATGATTTTTACATGATAGACGAAGCCAAGTTCCGTCAAATCGCGGATGACAAGCTGCCGGAACTATTCCGTAGTGGCGCATTGGGACTGGTTTATCTGCATCTGGCATCCATGGGTAATATGCGCAAGTTGCTGGATCGCGTCGCGGCTCGTTCTGCGGCACAAAAAAAGGCGATACCTGCGGCGAATACACCGTTGCATTAAACGGGTAGCGGCTCGTTGATCCATTGATCACGAGTCGCCCACATTTGAATACGGTTGAGGAAACTCTGTTGAATCTGTGGAATTGCTGCAATTGAGATATTGCATCACCATTTCATTAGGCCTCCAAACTCGGCTGTATCGCACAATTGTGGGATAGCCTCGACCTGATTTCCTTGCTATTATCATCAGCTGATTTATTGCCGTAGTCCGCTTGTATTATTGTCAAGCAGCACCAATTTCGGACTACTTCTGTATTGATTAAATTATTTCAATCTGCTGCTTTTTCTACAAAATATTGAAATAAAATGATTTTATCTATTTCTTTCTTCGGATGAGGCGATGGAAAGAGCCGGAATGCTGTTATATATGCCGTGTGGCATATAGTCTCAATTTCTGGCAATAGAGTAAATTTCTTTTAAAGATTTGTTACCTTGTCATAGTAATTGACATTACAGAGTCCTGATTATGAAAACCCGTCATAGCTTAAAGCCTGTATATGCATTTGTTTTACTAGCTCTTTCCTCGCAAACGTCAGTCGCGAATCCATTGAATCCCACGGTGGTCAACGGTCAAGCTAGTTTTTCGACGGCAGCGAATATGCTGACCGTGACCAACACCCCCGGCACGATAATCAACTGGCAAGACTTCTCGATAGCGGCGAACGAGGTTACCCGTTTCGCGCAACAGTCGGCCTCTTCAGCGGTGCTCAACCGCGTTACCAGCAACAATCCCTCCAGCATTCTCGGTTCGTTGCAATCCAATGGCCGGGTGTTCCTGATTAATCCCAATGGCATCCTGTTTGGCGCGGGCTCTACGGTGGATGTGGCCGGTTTGGTGGCATCGACGCTGAACTTGAGCAATGCCGATTTTCTGGCAGGACGGGGTAGCTTTACGCCGATTCCCGGCGCGGGGAATATCAGCAATGCCGGAAATATCAACGCGCAGCAGGGTGGACAGATATTTCTGATCGCGTCGAATGTCGATAACTCCGGTGTCATCAATGCACCCAATGGCGAGATATTACTGGCGGCGGGCAGCAGCGTGGAGTTGGTAAACAGCCTTGATCCCAATCTGCGTGTCAATATCACTGCCCCGGCGGGGGATGTGACCAATGTCGGACAACTGATTTCGTCTGCCGGCAATCTGGGCTTGTTCGGCACGATGGTGCGCAGCAGCGGGCAGGTCAATGCGGACAGTGCGACGTTGCAAGGCGGCAAGATTGTATTCAAATCCAGCCAATGGACAGAAGTTAGCGGCTCAGTGAGCTCCAGTGGTAATGGCGGTGGTGAGATAAAAGTGCTGTCTGACATGCAGACTGGTACCGTCCAAGTCAGCGGCACATTGGATGCATCCGCACACGCAGCAGGTAATGGTGGTTTTGTTGACACCAGCGCTGCGCATGTGAAAGTGGCTGATAGCGCACTCGTAACGACGCTGGCAATAAATGGTAATCATGGAACATGGTTGATTGATCCTCCTGATTTCACTATTGCGTCGGTGGGTGGCGATATGACCGGTGCAGCGATTGCAACTGCATTGGCGGGTGGTAATGTGACCATCATGAGTAGCGCGGGTACGGTAAATCTTGCTGGCCTAGGCGATATTTTTGTCAATGATGCTATTGCATACACGGGTACTCCCGCTACAACATTGACCTTGCAAGCAGCTAACGACATCAATATCGCAGCAGGTGTGGCGATCTCCTCCACAACAGGAGCTTTGAGTGTCGTCCTGAATTCGGATTCTGACGGGATCGGAGGCGGAGCCATTGTGATGAACACTGGATCTTCCATTGCGAGCAATGGTGGCAACGTAACATTGGGTGGCGGCGTGGCCGGGAACGGCACTGGTTTCGCCATTGGCAATGCAATCCATGGTGACGGTATCTTGCTCAGTGGAGCAAGCATCAATAGTGCTGCGGGAAATATCGTATTCAATGGCAAAAGCTATAGCGTCGGTACGAATCACGGCGTGTCGTTGAGTGGCGCAACCCTTACCACAACGACTGGAACGGTCACATTCAACGGTTTGGGTGACGCAGCCGCAACGGGAACGCATCGTGGAGTACGGCTTGACCTGGCATCGACCATCACTACCGGGAGCGGAGCGATCAATCTCACAGGTACCGGTGGTTACGATGGGGATGGATTTCAGATGTTTGCTGGCTCCCAAGTGTTATCGACAAGTGGCATCATCGGAATCACTGGCTCAACCATCAATGGCCTCAGTGCCGACTACGGCGTTCGTTTATCCGGTACGGGTACCCTTGTCAGTAGTGGTGCGAATATTTTAATTTCGGGAGATTCCCAGTTAGCTCAGACCGGCGTTTCCAATCGCGGCATCTTTGCAGATGCGGCGGCAACCGTGTCGGGGACGGGCGCAGCGAATGTCACCCTCACCGGATTGGGGGGGCTTGACGGGGACGGTGTGTATCTGGGGGCAGGCGCGGTCGTCCAAGCGGCTTCCGGTATTGTCACAATCAATGGTACAAGTGGTGTAGATGGGGTGGCAGGCACGGGTAACGACCGCGGCATCTATATCGGCGGCAGTGCGTTGACTAAAGTGCAGAGTGGGGGGGATGTCGTACTGAATGGAACTAGTACTGCAACGTCGAATGCCAGTAACTATGGCACCTATCTGTATTGGGGGAGCGTATCTTCTACAGGTGGGAATGTTACGATAAATGGAACCAGTCAAGCTGGTTCCACCAACTACGGGGTGAATATCTGGGATGTAGTTCATTCCGGGTTAACGACCACCATCAATTCCAATAACAGTATTCTGTTGCAAACTTCACCTACCGTAACGGGCGGATTGATCTTGAATCATGGCGCTACCGGTAGTGCGACATTGACGAACACCCTGACGTTGGGCGGCGGTTTTCTGGATGTGCAAAGTGCCGGGGTGACCGGTACGGGAACGCTGAATGTGACAGCCGGTACGACCACATTGACCGGTGCGCTGACGACATCGGTATTGAACCTGTCTGGTGGTACGCTTAATCTGAATAATGCCGCAGCGACCAATCTGACTGGTATGTCGATGGGCGGTGGTGTTTTGGGTGGCACGAGTAATGTGATACTCGGTACTGGGACAACATTTAATTGGACGGGAGGTACGATAAACGGTCACCTGACTACTCAGGGCACGACAACCGTTCCAACCGGAAGCTTTACTCTGGGTACGGGTGCGATATGGGATAACTCAGGCACCGTGACTATCACCAGTAGCGGTTGGGGCTATATCGGCACCAATGCGATTTTGAACAACAGCGGTACGTTTGATATAGGCGGCAATTTCGCAACCAATTTCAATGGTACGGGCGGTGCCCAGTTGAATAATCTGGTTGGTGGTACGCTGAATTTATCTGGTACCTGGAGCGCGCCCATTACCGGCGCGGGTGGTACATTCAGCAACGCGGGTACTTTCAATAAGACCTCAACGTCGAGTCAGTCGATAACCAATTTCAGCAATACCGGTAGTGTAAATGTGACTACAGGGACACTTAGTTTTACCGGTGCCAATTTCAGTAATGCAGGCACCATAACGCAGACCGCCGGTACGCTGAATCTGGCACCCACGGCAACTTACGCCAATACCGGTAGTGTGCTGCTGAATGGTGGTGCGTTTGGTTTCGGCGGCATTGTGCCGTTTTCAACTGAATTTGCCAATGTTGCCAATTACACGCGTGCGACAGGGGTTACGGTCAGTTTGAATAGCGGTGCGACATGGGATCTGGCCGCAGGCACCATGAATCTGGATACGGCTATATGGGGCGGGGCGCTGAATTCCCTGTCCGGCACGATTGCCAACGGCACGCTGACGGGAACATCGCTATCCAGTGTGAGTGGTGCGTTGAGCGGGGTGACGATAAATAGTGCGCTGGCTACCAGCGGGACGCTGAATTTGAACAATGTTACGTTAGGGGCGGCCAGTAACGTAAGTTGGGCGGGCGGCACGATCAGCGGCGTACTAACAACGGGCGGCACGTTGACTCATACAGCGGGTAATTTTACGTTGGGAGCCGCTTCTCGGTGGGATAACACGGGAACAGTCACGATCACTAGCGGTGGCTGGGGCTATATCGGTGCCGGTGCGATTTTGAATAACAGCGGCACCTTTGACATTGGTGGAAATTTTGCGACCAATTTCAATGGAGCTTCCGGTGCGCAGTTGAATAATCTGGTGGGCGGTACGTTAAATCTGTCAGGAATATATATTGCACCGATTACCGGTGCGGGCGGAACGTTCAGTAATGCGGGTACGCTGACCAAGACCTCTACATCTACTCAGTCCATTACCAATTTTAGCAATGCCGGCAATGTGAATGTGACCACAGGCACATTGCAATTTACCGGCGCGAATTTCAGTAACGCTGGAACGGTGACCGTGACTAGCGGCACGTTGGATCTGGCACCCACGGCGACCTATGCTAATACCGGCAGTGTGGCGCTCAACGGCGGTGGCCTCGGTTTCGGCGGTATCGTTCCGTTTCAAACCGAGTTTGCCAATACCATTAATTACACGCGTGCTGCGGGAACGTCCGTCGGACTGCTTGCCGGTACAAACTGGGATCTGGTTGCCGGTACACTGAATTTGAATACGGCAGCCTGGGGCGGCACGCTGAATGAGCTTTCCGGCACGCTGTCCAACGGCACTTTGCTTGGTACGACTTTCACCAGCAATAACGGTTTTCTGAACGGTATTACCATCGGTAACAGTATGGCTGCGACCGGTACGTTCAATATTACGCAGGATTTGATACTGGCGAATGGCGTCAATTTTGATGTCGGCTCAAGCACGGTCTATTTCGCTGGCGCAGCGGCGAATATCAGTTTGGCAGCCGGAGCCGTTGCCGCTACGCTCACTCACACGGGTACCTTACATGCAAATGGCGGAAACAATAGCGGCAGTGTAACCATTGCCAATGGCGTAACCGTTCAGGGTAATGGGGCGCTGAATAACCGTTATGCCAGTGGTAGCTGGATGAACAACGGCGTGATTGATATGAATGTGGCGGGTACGCTCGCGATTAACTCGACCAATTTCAGCAATAACGGTACGTTGAAAGTCAGTACCGGGACAGTCAATGCCAGTGGAACCAGCTTCGTCCAGGCGGGCACGATAGACGTTGCATCCGGCGCGACCTTCAGTCGTACCGCAGGCTTTACCAATGTCGGAACCCTTAGTGGCGCGGGTACCATCAATCTGGGTACTGCCACCTTGGCCAATACGGGCATCATTGCGCCGGGAACTGGTGTGGGTGGAATCGGTGCGCTTGCCATTGCCGGAAATTTGCTGATGGGCACCGGTGGCCAGTTGAACATGGATGTGAATAGTTCTGTGTCGGGAAATTTCGACTTTCTGAGCGTTTCCGGTACGGTCAATTTAACTGGCGGTACGCTGAATCTGAGCGGGGTCGGTACACCCAATGAATTGACGCTGCTAAGCTCTGGTACTACCGCCGGGCTGGGCGCGACCACCTTCGCCACCGTCAATGCCATCGCTGGTATGCAAGGTATTCAATACCTGCCCAAGAGTGTGATGTTCAGCAATACCAATTTCACCGGATTGACGGTTTGGGACGGTGGCGCGAACACTTCCGCATGGATCACCGCCTCGAACTGGAGCGGCAATGCAGTGCCGTTGCTGACTGATAATGTCTATATTCCGGTCTCGGCAGGTACGGTAACCATCACTACTAATGCCAATGCCAACGCGATAACAGCAGGCTATCTTGCATTGTCCGGCGGTACATTCAATGTTAATGGCGCGTCTACCTTTAACAGTCTGACCTTGTCTGGCGGCACATTGGCGGGGGTAGGTACGATTTCGCTGACGAATGGTTTGACATGGACAGGCGGCACCATCAATCGCACTGGCAACACGACACTTACTGGAATATCGAGTTGGAGCGGTGGCACACTATCTGGCGGCACCTTGCTGAACACAGGTACGTTGGATATTGGTGGTACGGGAGTTTCAAGTATCAGTGGAGCAACAGCGCTCTTCAGTAACAGCGGTATAGTCACCTACACCAAGACAGGTGCAGGTGCTTTAACCTTGGGGACGACTGGCAGCACGCTGAATAATCTTGCAGGCGGCAGCATTGATTTTCAGAGTGATAATGCGATTTATGGAACGGGAATTCTAAATAATCCTGCCATCAACAATGCGGGTATATTCAGGAAGACAGCAGGGGTATCAACGAGCTTTAATAATGGTTCTGCGGGCACACTACAACTAAATTCTCAAATTGGTAGCAGCTACGTTTTAACAACCGGCACTACGGGTACGCGCCTTGTTTTCAATGGAGGTGGATCCTTTACCGGTGCGACTGCCATAACAGGTGGTACGCTACAAATTAATGGGGGAAGTTGGAGTTTTGCGGATTTAGGTTCTCTGTCCGGTGCTTGGGAATGGAGTGGCGGGACGATTGCCAGTGTTGGTACATTTACCAGCAGCGGGAATTGGTTGTGGAGTGGAGGAACGCTGTCTGGCGGCACATTATTGAACACAGGTACGTTGAATATAGGCGGTACGGGAGTTTCATCCATCAGCGGTGCGACGGCGGTTTTCAGTAACAGCGGCACGGTTACCTACACCAAGACGGGTGCAGGTGCATTGACCTTAGGGACGACTGGCAGCACGCTGAATAATCTGGTTGGTGGCATCATTGATCTACAGAGTGATAACGCGATTTATGGAACAGGGATTATTAACAATCCTACGATTAACAATGCGGGCACTATCAAGAAGACCGCAGGTGTGGCATCAGTATTTACTAGCGGGGCAGGTGGTTCACTTACATTAAACAACCAAGGTAATTTGGAAATACTTGTTGGCGATTTTGCGCCCGCAGTTTTTGCCACAAATTCTGGAACAATCAATGTCGCTGCTGGTGCATCCTTCACAGACATAAACGGTTTTACCAATACCGGCACGTTGACCGGTAGCGGCACGATAGTGGTTGGTGCGGGTGCGGCTGGTTTGATTAATCAGGGTGTTATTAATCCGGGTGGGGCAGGCATGGTTGGTACCTTGTCAATCACTGGTGATCTGCAACTCAATACCGCTGCATCCAATCTAAATATTGAACTGGGCGGAAGCAATGCAGCACCGGTAAGCGATCTGCTGGCTGTGTCTGGTGCCACGACGATAGGGGCGGGTTCGGTTCTAAATGTTTCGTTGACTGGTGCTTATACCGGTAATCAGGCGGATGTGTTTACCTACCTTACACAGCCGGGTACTGCAGTCGGTACGTTTGCCACGATTAACGGGCTAACCGGTGTCGTATTGACTCCGACCTATGCCGCAGGCAGCAACACCTTGACGCTGGGGCAGATCATCAATATCTGGCTTGGTACGACCAGCACCAATTGGAATATCGGAACTAACTGGAGTCGTGGCATCGCACCGGGTTCAGGTGATGACTTGACCTTGAATGCCGTGCTCAACAATCCTTTTGTGTTAACGGGTACAACTGCGAGTGTCAAAAGCATTGCCGGCGCAGCACCCTTGACGATCAACGGCGGCAGTTTAACGGTTGGCGGTGCATCGACCTATGGCGGCGCGGTGACGTTAAATAGCGGTTCACTTACTTTCAACGCCACCAGCAGTCTGGATACGTTGGCACTGAATGGCGGTATTCTGGATGGTCAGGGTAATCTGACGGTGAATACTGGGTTTAGCTGGCTGAGCGGTACTATGCAAGGCACGGGCAGTACCATCATAGGAGCGGGAGTCACGGCGGGTAATATCGTGACCAATATCACTGGCTACAGCAGCCCGATCCTGACGCGTACCCTGATCAACAACGGCGCGATCAGTCAGCATCATAGTGGTGTGGCTGGCAATCTAACCATCAACACAGGCGGCGTACTCGACAACCGGGGCAGCTACCTGTTCAGCACCGATAGCGCAGACATCGCAGGTACAGGCGGTCAGATCATCAACAGCGGCACGTTCGGCAAGAGTGCCGGCACCTCGGTCAACAACATCAGTGCGGCATTTACCAACACGGGTACGATTAATGTGGCAACAGGTACAGTTTCGCTTGTTGGTGCGCTCATTCAATCCGGCACGATCAACGTGGCTGCCGGAACCGTATTTAGCGATACCGCAGGCTTCACCAATACCGGCACGCTGACCGGAACCGGCACGATAGCGGTGGGTGCGGGCGTAGCAGGTTTGATTAATCAGGGCAGCATCAATCCGGGCGGAACAGGCGTGGCGGGTACGTTGAATGTTACCGGCGATGTGCAGCTTGCTGCGGGTTCGGTGCTGAATGTGGAGTTGGGCGGTACGCTGGCGGGGCAATCTGATCGTTTGTCTGTTAGCGGAAATATCACCACCGCAGGCACCTTGAATGCCAGTTTGCTGAAGGGTTATACGCCGGTCAATGCAGATGCCATTTCCTTCATGATGATGGGCGCGACCACAACCGGAACCTTTACCACGGTCAATGCGCCACTGGGATTTACAGCGGGTTATAACCTCGCTGCTGGCGAAGGTGCCAGACTGATTTATACCCCAGTCGGCGGCACGATTACCTTTACCAATGCGGCCAATAATCTGGATTGGGCAACGGCAACCAACTGGAGCGGCGGCGCATTGCCGGGATCGCTGGATACGGTGTTGTTGAGTACCGGATTTTCGGTAACCCATGCAACCGGCGTAGATACCATCGCCGCGATGACGATTAATGCCGCGAATGCGCTCAATGTCTCCGGTGGTTCCCTGACGGTTACGGGCATTACTGCACTGGACGGCTCGTTAGGTGTTTCCGGTACTGGACTCGTCTCGTTGAATGGCACCGTGAATGGCGCATTGTCCGGGCAGCTTAATGTTGCTGGCGGAACGCTGACGCTGGGCGGAGCGAGTTCGCTGAATACCCTGAGTCTGACTGGCGGCACGTTGAATGGAGCGGGCAGCCTGACGGTGTCCAATAGTTTCAATCAGACGCTAGGTACTCTCGGACGAGCGTTTTCCGCTGTTGATATTACTCAGGCCACCGGTAATCTGCTTGTCGATTCGATTGGGTCTACGGGCGCGGTTAATCTGCGTGCCAGCGCCGGTTCGCTTGCGATCAATGGGCCAGTGAGCGGAACCAGCATCAATGCACTGGCTGTTGGTGTCACGCTGGGGGCGGCTGCTACGCTGAGTGCCAGCGGGACAGGGGATGCGATTGTACTGAATGCCGGGACGGGTAACTTCGTCAATAATGCGGGTGCTGTCGTGCTTACGCCAGCAGGACGCTGGCTGATATATTCTGCCGATCCGGCATTGGATACCTTCGGCGGACTGGCAAGTGGTAATCTCGCCTTATGGGGTAAAACCGCCACCAATTACGCGCCCGCCAGTGTCGTAGAAGTCGGAAATCGTTATCTGTTTGGCGTTACGCCTAATCTGACCGCTTCAGTGACAGGCGGTAACCTGATTAAAACCTATGGAACCGATCTGACCGCAACCGCCCCGGCGGTCACCGTTACCGGCTTGGTTAATGCTGTCACTTACGGCAATGTCTTCACTCAGGATAGCTACACCGGAACCGCAACCTCCAATTCGGCTGGCTTCGCTGCCAGTGCGGCGGTTAATGGCGGAACGCCTTACACCATCGGCGTCACGGACAATCTCATCCTGCCCGCCGGTTATGGTGTTACAACCTACAATAATACCCAGCTTACCGTTAATCCATTCGCATTAACGGTTGTCGCGACAGGCAATAATCGTGTGTATGACGCGACGAATTTGGCTACGGTCACGCTGACAGATAACCGCTTTACCTGGGATGCAACCAATATGACAGCGGGCTATACCGCTGCCACCTTCCTCGATAAAAACGTCGCCACCGTCAAGGCCGTCAACGTGACGGGCATCACACTGACGGGCGCTGCGGCTGGGAATTACACCTTCAACACTACTGCGGCGACCACAGCCAACATCACCCCATTTGCGCTGACCGTTGGTGCCGTAGGTGTGAACCGAGTCTACGACGCAACCAGCGTAGCTACCGTTACGCTGAATGACAACCGTTTTGCCGGTGATGTTCTGACTACCAGTTAT
>JBBRAJ010000003.1:0-246999 GCA_038206935.1 Burkholderiales bacterium | reverse complement strand
TCTGAGTAGGGTTTTTTAGCGGGAAATTTAAGCCAAGAAATCATCGCACGATTCCCTGTCTGTTTTCACACACCTTTGCGGAACGGCTAGCCTTTTCTTTGGTTACTTTCTTTTGGCGAAGCAAAAGAAAGTAACTTGCTGTCGGGCAACCCCCGACGGTTTTGATTTTGTTTTAAAAGTTCAAAAATGTTGGGCATCGCTATGCTCAGCCCAACCTACTTCACTACTTCACCACGTCACCTATCACATGAACTTTAAAAGCTAACCTTCCCTCACCCTAGCCCTCTCCCCGAGGGAGAGGGAACTAAAAGACATTCCGCCCGCACCAATCCTTCGCAAACTGCCCCGCCACTCTCCCACTCCTCGAACCCCGCATCAACGACCACTGCAACGCCGCCGTGCGTACTTCTTCCGTCATGCCCTGCTGCCAACCATGATGCTGCAACCAGCACGCGGCGATAGCCAGATACTCCTCCTGACCGAACGGATAGAATGAAATCCATAGTCCGAAGCGTTCGGATAGCGAAACCTTTTCCTCCACACTTTCTGCCGGATGAATTTCGTCACCGACATACGTCGTCGCGAGATTGTCGCTCATGTAATCGGGCATCAGATGACGACGATTCGAGGTAGCGTAGATCAGCAGATTATCGGAGAAGGCCACCAGATCGCCATCCAATGCGGCCTTGAGTGCCTGATAGCCGGCTTCATCGGCATTGAATGACAGGTCGTCACAGTACAGGATGAAACGCTCGGCACGGCCCTGCACCATCCCGATGAGTTGCGGCAGATCAACCAGACCTTGCTTGTCTATCTGTATCACCCGCAACCCTGAAGCGGCAAACTCATTCAGCATGGCTTTTACCAGCGAAGATTTGCCGGTGCCGCGCGCACCGCTAAGCAGCACATTGTTGGCGGTGCCGCCACGTACAAATTGGAGGGTATTTTGCCGGATGCGCTGTTTTTGATCGTCGATGCCAATCAGGTCGGAAGGAAGGATGCGTTGAAAGTTCGGGACAGGGTGTAGCCTACGCTGCGTATGATCCCAGCGAAAAGCCGCAGCTGCCTGCCAGTCGGGAACCTGAACATTCGTGGCTGGCAACAGATTTTCCAGTCGGGAAAGCAGTCCTTCGGCATGAGTCAGAAAATATTCGAGCTTATCCATACGACGGCTTTCCCCTTCCGGCAGTAAAAATCAACTCCGGTAGCTGGCGTTGATTTTCACGTAATCATAAGAAAAATCGCAGGTCCACAGTGTTGCACAGGCCGCGCTTCGATTTAACACCACGCGTATGGTGATATCGGATTGCTGCATGATGCGCTGTCCATCTTCTTCCTGATAACTCGCTGCCCTGCCGCCATTTTCAGCAACCAGCACATCATCAAGATAAAGCTGTAACGCAGATACATCCAAGTCATCAACACCCGCATAACCAATCGCGGCAAGGATACGTCCCAGATTGGGATCAGAAGCAAAAAAGGCCGTCTTTACCAGCGGAGAATGCGCAATCGCGTAACCGATCTTTCTGCACTCGGCCTGGTCACGCCCACCTTCAACCTTTACGGTTATGAATTTGGTCGCGCCTTCACCATCACGCACGATAGCCTGCGCCAGATAAATCGCCACATCCGTAACTGCATTTAACAAAACCTGATAAGCCGGACTATCCTGCTGCTGAATTTCGGGCAACGCGGACTTGCCGGTTGCAATCAGCATCAATGCATCATTGGTGGAGGTATCACCATCCACGGTAATGCAGTTGAAAGAACGATTCGCCGCCTCGCTGACTATTGTTTGCAACAATGACTGGGCAATGGCAGCATCGGTGGCGATGTAGCCCAACATGGTTGCCATGTTCGGATGAATCATGCCGGAACCTTTGGAGATACCGGTAATCGTGACGGTAACACCGTCAATTTCGACTTGCCTGGAAATAGCCTTGGCGACAATGTCCGTGGTCATGATCGCGTGAGCGGCGTTAAACCAATTGTCTTCGGCCATATTGCTGACGGCAGCAGGCAGACCCGCCGCTATTTTGGCTACGGGTAACGACTCCATGATCACGCCGGTTGAGAACGGCAATATCTGGCTTGCCTTACATCCCAACAAACCAGCCAGAGCGGCACAGGTAGCGCGCGCATCCTGCATACCTTGCTCACCAGTACCGGCATTGGCATTGCCAGTATTAACCACCAACGCACGTATTCCATCTTGATGCGCCAGATGTTCCTTAGCTACGATTACCGGTGCTGCACAAAAACGGTTGGTTGTGAAAACACCTGCGACACGCGCTCCGTCACACAATTGCATCACCAACAAGTCCTTGCGATTTTCACGCTTGATGTTGGCTTCGGCAATACCCAGAGTAACGCCCGCAACAGGCAACAATTGCGCCGCAACGGGGGGATTCAAATTAACTGGCATAAGCACTCCTGACTGACAGCTCATAAAAATACAGGTCGGAATTTACCCCGACCTGTCTGCAATGCATTACAAAAAACAAATTCGGCTAGTAACGGCCACCGCTCTTGTAGATGTAATTAGCCATTTCGGCTGATTCAATATTTACGCGACGAACAATGCCATGCATATTGCGGATAATGCCGCGCATCACGCGATATACCAGCTTGGGATGGGAGTTGATCAACGTTTCAAAACGTACACGGGAAACAGCCAAGACTTTAGTATTGCCTACCGCATAAAGTGTGGCGCTGATTTGACTGGCGGCGCCACCGGCAAAGGTAATCATGCCTGCGAGATCGCCCGGCTTGAGCACGTGCACCACAGACTCTTCCGATCCGCTTTGTATCTTCACATCGATTTCGCCCGAAGCAAGAATATACAAATTGTCTGACTGATCATTTCCAGGTTGAACGATGACATCGCCCGCATTGTATTCCTGAACCTCAAACAACTCCGCAAGAATTTCCACTTCTGCTTCACTTAGCTCCTCAGTTACCGGCGAGGTGCGCAGCGTATCAATCACTAATGACATTGCCTTCTCCTTAATTATGTGTTAACTCAATTTTCCATGGCACTGCTTGTATTTCCTGCCCGAACCACATGGGCAGGGATCATTGCGCCCTATCTTCTTCCCGTCGCGCACAAACGGTTCATGCTCATCACCCGATCCGGTTTCATCTGACTGAGCCAGAGCCTCGTCATAATCTGCATGATGATACTGTACATTTTCAGTCGTCCGCGCAGCTTCAACCTGTTCTACTTCCGCCTCGGTACGAACCTGTACGGTCATCAACACTTGAGTAACTTCATGTTTAATTACATCCAACATGGATGAGAATAGCTCAAATGCCTCTCTCTTGTACTCCTGTTTGGGGTTTTTCTGTGCATAGCCGCGCAAATGTATGCCCTGACGCAAATGATCCAGAGACGACAGATGTTCGCGCCAGTGCATATCCACACTTTGCAGCATGATCGCACGCTCATAATGATGCATTATAGGCTCAGTCACCTGATCGACTTTTTCCTGATATAGCTTCTGTGCAAATTCAACAACCCGCGCACGCAAAGCTGCCTCATCAAACTGCTTATCTTCTTCCAACCATTGCCCTATAGGCAACTCCAGGCGGAAATCGGCGGCCAAGCTGCGTTCAAGTCCGGGCACATCCCACTGTTCCTCCATACTGCCGGGTGCAATAAACTGACTGATCGCATCATCCAGAACGCTGGCACGCATTGCGCTGACAGTCTCGGAAATATCTTCGCTTTCCAATATTTCCGAGCGTTGCTGATAAATCACCTTGCGTTGGTCATTGGCCACATCGTCGTATTCGAGTATCTGCTTACGCATATCAAAGTTGCGAGCCTCGACCTTGCGCTGTGCATTTTCGATGGCGCGAGTAACCCAGGTATGCTCGATAGCTTCCCCTTCGGGCAGCTTGAACTTGTTCATGATCGCGGCAACACGATCCGAGGCGAATATACGCAAAAGGGGATCTTCCAGCGAGAGATAGAAACGACTGGAACCCGGATCACCCTGACGCCCGGAACGACCGCGCAACTGGTTATCCACGCGCCGCGATTCATGGCGCTCGGTTCCAATGATATGCAAACCGCCCGCTTTCAATACCTGCTCATGTACGACTTTCCATTCAGCCTTCAACTGCTCGATATGCTTGGCTTTTTCGGCTTCGTCCAGATTCTCGACATTGCGCATCAACTCAATTTGCTTTTCAATACTGCCACCCAACACGATGTCCGTTCCACGACCCGCCATATTGGTCGCAATGGTAATCATCTTCGGCTTGCCGGCCTGTGCAATAATTTCCGCTTCGCGCGCATGTTGTTTCGCATTAAGCACTTGGTGCGGCAATTTTTCCTTATCCAGATACGATGACAGCAACTCGGAATTCTCGATCGAAGTCGTTCCGACCAGCACGGGCTGCCCCCGCTTGGAACAATCCTTGATGTCTTCTATCACAGCCTGATATTTCTCCGCCGTGGTGAGATAGACCTTGTCCATCAGATCATTTCTAATGGTAGGACGATTGGGAGGAATAATGACCGTTTCGAGATTATAAATCTGTTGAAATTCATAAGCCTCGGTATCCGCTGTACCGGTCATACCCGACAGCTTGTTATACATACGGAAATAGTTCTGGAAGGTAATGGATGCCAGAGTCTGGTTTTCCTTCTTTATTTCTACGCCTTCCTTGGCTTCGACAGCCTGATGCAAACCATCCGACCAGCGCCGTCCCGACATCAGACGACCGGTATGCTCATCGACGATGACCACTTCCCCGTTTTGCACCACATAATTCTGATCAAGGTGATATAAAGAATGAGCACGTAAGGCGGCGTACAGATGATGAATCAGGCTGATATTTGCCGCATCGTACAAACTGCCGCCAGGCGGCAGCAAACCCGCTCCTGATAAAATTGCTTCGGCATTTTCATGACCGGCCTCGGACAAGAGAATCTGATGATTCTTTTCATCAACCCAGTAATCTCCAGAACCATCTTCCTCGGTCTGGCGCACCAGACCTTTAACCAACTGATTGATCTTGACATAGATGTTGACATCGCCCTCTGCCTGACCAGAGATAATCAGTGGAGTACGTGCTTCATCGATCAAAATCGAATCCACCTCATCCACAATGGCGTAGTTTAGCTTGCGCTGGAAGCGTTCTTCCTTCTGACTTGCCATATTGTCACGCAGATAATCAAAGCCGAATTCATTATTCGTACCATAGGTAATATCTGCGGCATAGGCTGCATGCTTCTCATCAGAAGGCATTTGAGAAACAATAACGCCAACCGTCAAACCCAGGAAACGGTACAACCGTCCCATCCACTCCGAATCTCGACTCGCAAGATAATCGTTTACCGTTACCACATGCACACCGCGTCCGGTGATCGCATTCAGATAAACCGGCAAAGTTGCCATCAGGGTTTTACCCTCACCGGTACGCATTTCGGCGATCTTGCCGGAATGCAACACCATACCGCCTATCAGTTGCACATCATAATGCCGCATTCCCAACACACGGGAACTCGCCTCCCGTACCACGGCGAATGCTTCGGGCAACAAGGCATCCAGCGTCTCACCCTTGGCAAAGCGTTGCTTGAAAACATCCGTTTTCTCCCGCAGCTGATCATCGCTGAACTTTGCGACTTCCGCTTCAAGATTATTGATGTTTTTAACTATCGCACGATATTGCTTGAGCAAGCGATCATTACGACTACCGAAAATACTTTTAAGCGCTTTTGAAATCATTTTTTCGTTTTCTCAACCACAAATGAGGGTGGGGCGTTCTTCACACTCCCACCCTCGTAAAATTATCAGAATACCTTTCACAAACCTAACCGGCCGGATTCTGCAGGAATCGCACAGGGTTTTGTGCCGTACCCCTATAGCGAACCTCAAAATGCAGATGGTTTCCTGTTGAGCGTCCTGTACTACCTACTTCGGCGATCTTGTCGCCACGCCGCACTACCTGACCCACCTTGACCAACAGTTTGGACGCATGAGCATAACGCGTGACTATATCGTTACCATGGTCAATTTCGACCATATTACCATATTGAGGGTGGACATCTGAAAACACAACAACGCCACCTGCAGAGGCGCGTATGGGCGTACCTTCCATCGCCATGTAATCAACGCCCTCATGCATGGCATTGTGTCCGGTAAACGGGTCAGTACGCCAGCCGAAGTTTGAAGTATAAAATCCGTTGCTGATCGGCGGAATTGAAGGCAACAGCGCCTTGTTCAATTTATTTTGCATCAACAAGGTTTCCAGTGCCATCAACTTATCTGCCCGATCATCCACCAGATAACCCAGTGTATCCAGTTGTTGTGTCAGACTGGCTACAGTCATAGCTGAATTAGACAGTGTCACCAAGGGGCCGCCTTGTGCCGGCGGTTTATCAAATTGAAATTCAGCGGGTTTCATACCGGTAATTTGCACCAGACGACCACCCAGCGCATCCAGACGCTGTACTCGGGCCTGCATTTCGCCCAACTTCATCGCCAACGTATCCAGACTGTTGCGCTGGTAAATTTTTTGATTTGCCTGTTCATCCTGAAATAAACTACGGGACAATGCACTCGTCACGCTCGCAGGCGTCTGATGTAATATTGCAACCTGCAAACCCGCCGCCGCCAAAATAATCAATCCGGTCAACAGCAATACCATAATCCCGATGCTCTTTGGCCCCAGTTCTATGCTGCGAGAATTTACCCATCGGTTGGAAACTAGAATAACATTCACATCTCGTCCTTTTCTTGCGTCGTCGATAACCCGTGCAACAAAGCTTAAAATCGCTAATGAACAACAACTCGGAATTGCGTTCCCTGCTTGATGCAGCGCAAGCACTTTCTGCTTTACAACAACAGTTTAATGATGTTTCACCGCCCTTGTTCGCACAATCTACTCAGGTACTGGGGCTACATCGAGGTACATTATTCGTTGCCACAAAGAATGGTGCACTCGCCGCGAAATTACGCCAACTATCACCGGAACTTGTAACCAAGTTGCAAAACAAGGGTTGCGAGGTTAACGGAATCAGAGTCAAGGTGCAAGTCAGCTACGCTACCCCTGCGATAAAACAAGACCCTCGCCAGCTGAGTCGTACCGCTCAACAACAACTGCTTGAACTTAGCGAAGGACTTGATGATTCCCCGCTCAAGCAGGCTTTGAAAAAACTATCCCAAAAAAAATAGGCGCCTGTCTCACCCCGGCGCCTATCAATCATTACTACAAAAGTACCCGCCATCCGACCAGTACAAAGCGTTCCAACGCATAAAGCAAAACGAATATGACCAGTATCAACAATGTGAAGCGGATAGTCTGCCATGCAAATTTAAGATAGCGGCGATTATTCGTAAATAGATACATGCCACCGCTTAACACCAACATTAACGTGACCAGAATCAGAACCATGCGCATTATCAACATTTTCTAATTCGCCACCGGTTTCTGTCAGTTATATGGTTTGTAATTGCAGACGTAGAAAAGGTGGAGCATCGTTTACATTATCAAATGTAACAAACTCCCATGCCTGCTCATCGGCCAGTAATTCACGCAACAACGCATTATTCAGCGCATGCCCCGATTTAAACCCTGAGAATGCGCCAATGACCGGATGCCCCAACAAATACAGGTCACCCACTGCATCAAGCACCTTGTGTTTAACGAACTCGTCTTCGAAACGCAGACCATCGGCATTGAGCACGCGATATTCATCCATCACGATAGCATTATCCAATCCCCCGCCCAAGGCCAGTCCCTGAGTGCGCATAGCCTCGACATCCTGCATGAAACCGAACGTACGTGCACGACTGATGTCGCGTATATAGGATTGTTCATCCAGATCAATGGTAATGTTTTGTTTGGAACTGGCAAATACCGGATGAGCAAAATTGATGGTGAAAGTCAGCTTGTAACCGTTATAAGGCTCAAATCGTACCCATTTGTCGCCCTGCTTCACCTCAACGGTTTTTTTAATACGTATGAATTTTCTTGCTGCCGACTGTTCGACGATGCCCGCAGACTGCAACAGAAATATAAAGGTGCCGGCACTACCGTCCATGATGGGCACTTCTGCACCATCCAGTTCGACATAGACATTATCTACACCCAAACCAGCCAGTGCCGACATCAAATGTTCTATAGTCGCAACCCGAACCCCATTCTGCTCCATGCAGGTAGACAAACGAGTGTCATGTACCAAATCCGCACGCGCCGTAATTTGTTCAACCGGCTTTACATCCACGCGGCGAAATACTACCCCGCTGTTGACTGCAGCCGGACGAAGGGAAAGCGTAACTTTCTCACCGCTATGCAAGCCCACACCCGTCACACTTACAGGATTCTTCAAGGTGCGCTGCTTAACCATTGCTGATTTATTTACCGTAATCATGGCTGCATTTTAACACAGCGGCTTTCGGTGAGCGCATACCCTAATTCCGCCGTTTTCAATGCCGTTCTCCCGTTTGTTAAATTACAGCATCGCTGTTAGTCGGCCTGTTTACGCAAGAAAGAGGGAATGTCATAGGTATCAACGCCGGATTTCTCCATTGCATCAACCGCAGCACGACGTCCAGTACGCATGATTGCGGGCGTTTCCAACTCCATATAGTTCACATTTGCGACAGGCTGATTGTCGGTTCCCGTTCTCAAATAGTTTGAATTGTTGTAAACAATCTCCGGCTTTGACATCTTCTTCGCTTCAACCGAACCCAGACCGGTAGCCACTACCGTCACACGCAATTCATCGCCCATAGTCTCATCAAATACAGAGCCAAGAATCACCGTCGCCTCTTCTGCCGCAAACTGTACGCAGGCCATTACCTCTTCCATTTCCCTGATCTTCAGTGCGCTGGTTGACGTAATATTCACCAATACCCCACGCGCACCGGTCATATTAATATCTTCGAGCAATGGGCTGGCTATTGCACGCTCAGCCGCAACCCGCGCACGATCAGGACCTGATGCAACCGCTGAACCCATCATTGCCATGCCATTCTCCGACATCACGGTACGCACGTCCGCAAAGTCGACGTTGATCAGACCGGGTACATTAATTACCTCGGCAATACCGGCTACCGCCCCTTGCAATACGCCATTAGCGGCCTTGAACGCTTCAGGCACAGTCACATCATCGCCCAGCACTTCCATCAATTTCGAATTCGGTACGATAATCAATGAATCAACATGCTCCTGCAATGCCTTAATGCCGTCGGCAGCATGGCGCATGCGATTACCTTCATAGGCGAACGGCTTAGTCACTACCGCCACAGTCAGAATATTCAATTCGCGTGCTATTTGCGCTACGATTGGGGCCGCTCCCGTTCCCGTTCCGCCTCCCATACCTGCCGTAATAAATACCATGTCCGCATCCCGAATCAATTCCTTGATGCGCTCGCGATCTTCTTCAGCGGCTGCCTTACCGATAGCCGGTTTTGCACCTGCCCCCAGCCCCTTGGTAATTTCAACCCCGATTTGCAACTGGGTACGTGCCAGACTGCGATTCAAGGCCTGCACATCGGTATTGATTGTTATAAATTCAACACCTTGCACACCTTGCTCAATCATGTGATCCACTGCATTGCCGCCACAACCACCGACACCTATCACCTTGATTACTGCATCCTGGGATAGTGCTTCCATGATTTCAAACATCGCTATCTCCTTAAAAATAAAATTAAATCAATTCTTGAACTGCTGTTAATTATTAAAAATTTCCCTGAAACCACGACTTCATTCTTGCCAAAATATCTCCAAACGAATTCGACTGTTTGCGTGACTCTTCATTGTTCAAATGATGCTCCAGCCCATACAGCAACAGTCCTACCCCGGTCGCCATACGCGGCGTTTTGACTACATCCGACAAGCCACCCACGTATTTAGGTATACCCAATCTGACCGGCAAGTGAAATATCTCTTCGCCCAACTCAACCATGCCCTGCATCGCGCTGCTGCCACCGGTAATCACGATCCCGGATGACAGCAAATCCTCGAATCCACTGCGTCGTAACTCTGCCTGCACCAGCGAATACAATTCCTCTACACGTGGCTCAATCACTTCCGACAGCGTTTGTCTGGACAACATGCGCGGCCCGCGATCCCCGACACCCGGCACCTCAATCACGCCACCATCGGCCAACTGGCGCAACGCACAACCGTGCCTTATCTTGATTTCCTCTGCATCCTGCGTCGGTGTGCGTAGCGCCATCGCGACATCATTGGTAATCTGATCACCCGCAATCGGTATCACAGCGGTATGACGTATCGAACCGCCGGTAAATACGGCTATATCCGTTGTCCCGCCGCCTATGTCCACCAGACAAACTCCCAACTCCATTTCATCTTCTGCCAGGACGGACTTGCTTGATGCCAATGGTTGCAGGATCAACTCATTCACCTCCAACCCGCAACGGTGTATGCATTTCATGATGTTCTGCACTGCCGCTACTGCTCCGGTGACAATATGCACTTCCACATCCAGCCGCATTCCGCTCATGCCCAGCGGTTTCTTGATGCCGTCCTGCCCGTCGATGCTGAATTCCTGCTCAAGGATATGCAGTATCTGCTGATCGCCCGCCAGACTGATCGAGCTTGCCGTTTCCAGCACACGATCTATATCCGCCTGAGTTACCTCCTTATCCTTGATCTTCACCATGCCGCGCGAATTAGTGCTACGGATATGGCTACCCGCAATACCGGTATGCACTTCGCTGATCTTGCAGTCAGCCATCAACTCGGCTTCTTCGAGTGCACGCTGAATTGCCGTCACGGCAGCCTCAATATTGACCACCATGCCTTTTTTCATACCCGAGGACTCATGCATCCCCATGCCGATTACTTCAAGCATACCGTCAGGTTTAACTTCGCCCACGATGGCTACAATCTTTGATGTACCTATATCCAGGCCAACCACCAGATTCTTTTCTTCCTTGTTCCTACTCATCGTTTGGCCTCCGCCGCCTCTTTTTTTACTTTTCATATGCATATCGCCATGTCTGGCTTTTCAGCTATTTCCATTACGCATCCGCACCGCAAATCCATTGCGGTAACGCATATCAACAAATTTCACCGTTGCATCCGTGTCTGCCGAAGACGCTTCCGTCTTCTCCTGTTGCAACATTAATCCCAAGCTATAGGGGTAAACCGCAATAAACCGGGACAAACGCTCCTGCATTGCTTCGCCACCCAACTCAACCACCATGTCATTACTCAAATACATTTTCCATGCATGGCGTGGCGACAAGGCCAATTGCTTTATTCGTAAATCCAGCACAGCTAATTGCTGGCTAAACTTTCCGTATTCTTCAGTCATTTCTACCGAATCCGATTCGCCACCTGAAAATCCCGGCAGATCCTGATCAGTTTCCGCAACAAATATTTCGCCTTGCTGATTTACCAGTTTCGTCCCATTCCATCTTGCCAGTGGCTGATGCTCTTCATATTCAACAGCCAAACTGTCTGGAAACTCCCTGCGCACACTGACTTTACGCACCCAGGGCAGCCTTTCCAATTCCTTGCGTATCTGCTCGATATCTACCGTAAAAAAATTGCCGTGTACCTCTTTGCGCACCACATCCAATATCGCTTCGGGCATGACACGCACCGGAACCGTATTCAAACGCACACTTTTAAGCGGCAATAGTTGCGGCAAGTGCACCATGTAATGGAGCGCGCCGTACAACATAGCCACAGTGCTGATCACCAGCAGTGCATTGGCGATACCGCGCAGTAATGGCGCGTTATCCCACATGCGCGGTTCCAAGAATGCGTAATACCAACTCATCAAAACTGATGCCAGCCTGACGCGCCGCCATTGGCACCAGACTGTGGTCTGTCATACCCGGTGAAGTATTAACTTCCAGCACATACGGTTGCCCTTGTTCGCTCATCAGAAAATCTACTCTCCCCCAACCCTGACCGCCTATCAGTGCAAATGCTCGCTTCGCAAGCTCCTGCATCTTCTTTTCCTGCTCATCAGCCAGTCCGCATGGACACCGGTAACGGGTATCATCACTGAGGTATTTCGCCTCATAGTCGTAAAATTCGCTGGCGGGTTCGATCTTAATTACCGGCAATGCCTCACCATCCAATATCGCCACGGTATATTCACCGCCACCGATGTATCTTTCCGCGATTACCAGCTTGTCGTATTTCGCCGCATTCTGATACGCTGATTCCAATTCACTTTCCGTTTTCACCTTGCTTATGCCGACGCTTGAACCCTCATTGGCCGGTTTTACGAACAACGGCAGTCCGAGCTTTTCCACCACATCGGCACTGCAACTTTTCTCGTCTATCATCAGAAATTCAGGCACAGGTAATTGCCCTGACTGCCATACCAACTTGCTGCGCCATTTATCCATGCCTAACGCTGAGGCCATCACACCACTGCCGGTATAGGGTATCCCCAGTAATTCCAGCGCGCCCTGCACCATACCGTCTTCACCGTATCGCCCATGCAGCGCGATGAAAGTGCAATCGAAACAATCATCTACCAATTCCTGCAAGTTTCGCTTCGCCGGATCAAAAGCATGTGCATCTACACCGCTACGCTGCAGTGCGGCCAGCACAGCCGCACCGCTCTTCAGCGATACCTCGCGCTCCGCCGACCGACCACCAAACAACACAGCAACCTTGCCGTATGGGCGCGGTAAATTCAGCAACGACTTGAGACCAACCTTATCCTTATCCATCACACCTGTTTCACCCACAATTTTTACTTCTGCATGCAATGCGACTCCGGTCTGCGTAGCCACGATTGCCTGCACCTCTCCGATCAAATTCTCAATATCTGTCGCCGTAGCTTCGCCGACATTGACTATGAAATTTGCATGTTTCGGTGACACCTGCGCACCACCTATCTGCATCCCCTTAAGTCCGCACTGTTCGATCAAACGCGCTGCATGATCTCCCGACGGATTACGAAATACTGATCCTGCATTCGGTAAATTCAGCGGCTGACTGGCGATACGTTTCGCCAATAACGACTTGATCTCACTACGTGCAATCTCGCCGTCTCCCTGCTCGAATTTCATCCATGCGCCGACAAACATTTCCGCTGATTGATCGCCGGTTTTCCTGACACGGCGATAGCCGATTTCATATTCGTCCGGCGTACGTTCGATCAGCTCACCGCTACGCGTCATCACGCGCACCTTCTGTACCTTTTGCCAGATTTCACCGCCATAACATCCGGCATTCATCGCCAGCATGCCACCCACCGTACCGGGAATTCCGGCAAAAAATTCAGCCCCCGCCAGATTGTGTAATGCGGCAAAGCGCGCCAATTTCGCACCGGGCACACCTGCCTCGGCATATACCAGTTCATCTTTGTCCAACATCAATTCGCGCAGCGCGCCATGCATCAACAACACCGTACCGCGCAGTCCGCCATCGCGTACAAGCAGATTGCTGCCCAGACCTACCGCCAGTAGCGGCTCATCCGCAGGTATTCCGCGCATGAAACATTGCAAATCCGCCAGATCAGCCGGCTGGTAAGTACGATCTACCGTTCCACCTGCACGCCAACTGGTGTGTTTACGCATAGGCACATCGAATTGCATCTCACCGCGCAGTTGCGCCGTGTTCCAGTTTCCCATTGCTAGCCCCACCTGCACGGCGGCTTGTTTCAAACCAAAATTTTTCGGTTCACTCATGTTCATTTCTTGCTTTGCACTATGTTGTTCTAAACCATTAGCGGCATGTCAATTGACATATTGCACCCGGCACATTTCCGACCGACCCTGCCCCCATCGTCACCACGACATCTCCGCGCTGCGCCAGTTGCATGATCACGCCGGGCATTTCGGTAATGTTCTCAACGAATACCACTTCGCTCTGTCCGGCCAACCTGAGCGCATGCATCATCGCGCGTCCGTCTGCCGCTACCAGTGGCGATTCTCCTGCGGCATACACTTCTGCCAGCACCAGCGTATCGACACTGCACAGCACCTTCACAAAGTCCTCAAACAGATCACGGGTACGCGTATAACGATGAGGCTGAAAGGCAAGCACCAAACGCCGATCCGGGAATGCACCACGCACTGCGGCCAGCGTTGCCGCCATTTCTATCGGATGATGACCATAATCATCTATCAGCGTAAATGTTCCGCCATTAGGCAGTTCTATTTCGCCGTAACGCTGAAAGCGTCGTCCTACGCCCTCGAACTCATTCAACGCTTCTACTATCGCTTCATCAGCCACACCCACTTCCATCGCAATCGCAATCGCTGCCAAGGAATTCAACACGTTATGACGTCCAGCCAGATTCAGGCGGATTTCCAGATCTTTGGGTGTGCCTTGCTGCCTGCATTGCGCGGTAAACAACATCCTGCCGCCCTCATGGCGTACATTGACTGCACGTATTTCCGCCCCTTCACCAAATCCATACGTCGTTACCGGCTTGGTAATACGCGGCAAAATATCTCGTACGTTTTCATCATCCACACACAGCATGGCGCGACCGTAATACGGCAGATGCTCGATGAAATCCACAAATGCCTGTTTCAGCCGGGAAAAATCATGACCATAGGTTTCCATGTGATCGGCATCAATATTGGTCACCACTGCCAGTATCGGTTGCAGATACAGGAACGACGCATCCGATTCATCGGCTTCAACTACGATGAATTCACCGGTTCCCAATTTGGCATTGGTGCCACTGCTATTCAATTTGCCGCCAATTACAAAGGTAGGGTCGAAATTACCCTTTGCCAAAATGCTGGCAGTCAGCGATGTCGTTGTGGTCTTGCCATGAGTACCTGCAACCGCAATGCCTTGACGCAAACGCATCAATTCTGCAAGCATGATTGCACGAGGTACGACCGGAATATGGCGCGCACGAGCGGCTACGACTTCTGGGTTTTCGCTGCTTACCGCAGTAGAAACCACCACGGCATCGGCATTGGTCAAGTTAGCCTCGTCATGACCAATAGAGACCACCGCCCCCAATTTTCTCAAACGCTGTGTTGCCACATTTTCCGAAAGATCGGAGCCACTCACCTGAAAACCCAGATTGAACAGCACTTCTGCTATCCCGTTCATCCCCGAGCCGCCGATACCGACAAAATGTATGTGTTTTATCTTGTGTTTCATGCTGCCAGCTCTCCACATATTGCTGCAACGGTACCCGCCGCCTCGGCACGCGCCAGACTGCGTGCCTGCTGCGCCATAATTTTCAATTTTTCACGATCCAACTCCCTGAGTCGCTGAGTCAGTTCTTTTGCATTCATCTCACTTTGCGGCAGCAAGATCGCGGCACCGCGCTCACTCAAAAACCGTGCGTTATGAGTCTGGTGATCGTCTACGGCGAACGGAAACGGCACCAGCAAACTAGCGACACCGGCAGCGGCCAGTTCTGCTACGGTCAAGGCTCCCGATCGGCATATAACCAGATCGGCCTGCGCATAACTTCCCGCCATATCGTCTATGAATGCTCGCACATCCGCCTCGACTCCCGCCTGTTTGTATAATTGTGTTACTGCTTCGCAATTCGACTTTCCTGTCTGATGCAATACATTAGGACGCTCACTGTCAGGTAATTCAGCCAATGCCAGTGGCAAGGTTTCATTCAGCGCCTTGGCCCCCAGACTGCCGCCCACCACCAACAGATTCAATTTGCCGTTACGCGCCGCATAGCGCTGCTCCGGCAATGCCAATGCGGCTATCTCGCTTCGTACCGGATTACCACACCAGATTGCTTTGGGCAGTACATCCGGGAAACCGCTAAGCACACGATTCGCAAATCGCGCCAACACCTTATTACTCAATCCGGCTATCGAATTCTGCTCATGCAGCACCAGCGGACGACGCAGTATTGCCGCCATCAATCCGCCCGGAAAGGTGATATACCCCCCCATTCCCAGCACTACATCCGGCCTGCAACTGAACATCACTATCGCGCTTTGCCATAACGCAATCAGCAAATTCAAAGGCAGCATCAACTTGCGCACTATTCCCTTGCCGCGCAATCCCGAGAACCGCACCGTTTCCATTTCATAACCATGCTTAGGTACCAATTCCGCTTCCATGCTGTTTGGCGCGCCCATCCATGTCACCTGCCAACCCTGCCCGCGCAGGATGTCAGCAACGGCGAGTGCCGGAAATATATGTCCACCTGTTCCACCTGCCATAATCAGGATCGAGCGCTTCATATCGTCATACCTCGCGCTGACATCCGGTTTTCATAGTCCACCCTGAGTAACACGGCGGCTGCGATGCAATTCACTACTATGCCGCTACCGCCAAAGCTCAGGAACGGCAGGGTCAGTCCCTTGGTCGGCAGCACACCCATATTCACACCGATGTTGATCAGTGCCTGAACCCCGATCCAGACACCAATACCCTGAGCAACCAATGCAGAGAAATTTCTGTCCATAAACGCAGCCTCGCGGCCGATCTTGAAGGCACGAAACACCACCAGCCCGAACAGCGCCAGTACCGCAGCCACCCCGACCAACCCTAACTCTTCCGCAATCACCGCCATCAGAAAGTCGGTATGCGCTTCCGGCAAGTAAAATAATTTTTCTACACTCGCCCCCAGCCCTACTCCGAACCACTCACCGCGCCCAAATGCGATCAAGGCATGGCTGAGCTGGTAACCCTTACCATAGGGATCGTTCCAGGGATCCATAAACCCGGTTACGCGCTGCATACGGTAAGGCGCAAAGTAGATCAGTGCGGCAAACGCGATCGGCAACGCCACCAGCAAACCGGCAAATATTCGAATATTGAATCCACCCAGCCATAGTGTGCAAAACGCAATGGAAAGTATCACCACAAAGGCACCCATATCCGGCTCCATTAGCAACAACACCCCCACCACAATCATCACCACAAACATCGGCAAAAAGGCCTTCACCAGCAAATGATTGATCTTGGCTTTGCGTACCGTGTAATCGGCGGCATACATCACAGCAAACAATTTCATCAATTCGGATGGTTGCAGATTGATTACGACTAGCGACAACCAGCGACGACTGCCATTCACTTCTTTACCTATATGCGGAATCAACACCAGCAATAGCAAAACTGTTCCAATCACAAACAGATACGGAGAGTAGTTTTGCCACATCTGCACCGGAATCTGAAAGGCGAACACCCCGACAAACATACCAATCGCAATGAATATGCCGTGTCTGACCAGATAGTAGGTAGCTTCATGACCGGTAAACCTGCTGCCTTCTGCGGTCGCAATGGAAGCGGAATACACCATTACCAGTCCGATACTGAGCAATGCAACAAATGCCCAAATCAGTAGATCGTCGAACTTGGACTGAGGCGGCGGTGTGCGTGTTCTGACTAGTGTTGCCATGCACCCTCCGCATTCATACCGTTTACCGCGGCCACGAATACCTGGGCGCGATGTGCATAGTTGCGATACATATCAAAACTTGCACAGGCAGGAGACAGCAACACAGCATCGCCCGACCGTGCCAAACGAGCGGCGTTGTGCACAGCCTCAATCATGTCTTCGGCAAAAATCACCGGTGATTCAATTCCTTGCAATGCCGCTGCAATTAACGGCGCGTCACGCCCGATCAGTACCACCGCGCGCGCATGCTGCGTCACTGCCTGCTTCAACGGTGAAAAGTCCTGTTCCTTGCCGACTCCACCTGCGATCAATACCGATTTGCAACCCAATCCCTCCAGGGCGGCCACCGTTGCGCCGACATTGGTGCCCTTGGAATCGTCGTAATAGGTTACGCCAGCCACTTCAGCGACTCTCTCCACGCGGTGCGGCAATCCCTTGAAGCAACGCAGTGCATCCAGCAATTTCTGCATAGGCAAATCAATGGCACGGCACAAAGCCAGCGCCGCCAGCGCATTCGCTACATTATGCAACCCGGCTACCTGCAGTTCGTCTGCGGTCATCAACCGTTGCGCCCCCTGCATCAGCCAGACTTTATTTTTATTGCGCTCTATGCCGTACTCCGAGTCACCTTCCGGTTTATCAAGGCCGAAACTGATAATCTGTCTCTCGGTTTGTTTCATGCTCATGCTCATGCTCATGCTGTATGGATCATCGCGGTTCAGCACCTGGATGCCATACCCGTTGAATATTTGCTGCTTGGCGGCGGCATAGCCAGCCATTCCGGCATGCCTATCCAGATGGTCTTCACTAACATTCAATACGGTAGCCACATCGGCATTCAGGCTGAATGTTGTTTCCAGTTGAAAGCTCGACAATTCCAGCACCCATATCTCTGGCTGATTTTCTCCGCGTGCCATGACCACATCCAGCACAGCCGGTGAGATATTACCTGCCGCAACCGCATCACAGCCGGCTGCCTTGCAGAGTTGCTCTACCATACTGGTGACAGTGGTTTTGCCATTCGATCCGGTAATCGCAATCACCTTTTGTTTTGACTTCTGCAACTGCTGGGCGAACAATTCAATATCTCCAGCCACGGTCACCCCGTTTTCGATGGCTCTTGCCACGACCGGCTCCTGTATGGATACACCTGGACTGATTGCAATCAAGTCAACGCCATCCAGCAACGCGTCACTGAATTCACCGCAAAACACCTGTCCTGCATCCACATATGAACCCAACTCCGACAAACCGGCTGGGGCTGTACGGCTATCCGCGACACGCAGGCACGCGCCCTGTGCGCTCAACCAGCGCACCATGGATAACCCGGTCTCACCGAGACCCAGCACTAATACCAATTTATCTTGTAAACTTTTCAATCTATTTCCTCAATACAGCCTGTTTATCGCAGCTTCAACGTTGCCAATCCGAGCAGCACCAGCAACATGGTTATAATCCAGAAACGCACTACCACCTGCGTTTCTTTCCATCCCTTGAGTTCGTAGTGATGGTGTAGCGGTGCCATTCTGAACACTCGTTTTCCGGTCAATTTGAACGAGACGACCTGTATCACGACCGACAGGGTTTCCATTACGAACACGCCGCCCATAATGAACAGCACCAGCTCCTGACGAACGATCACCGCCACCACCCCCAATGCAGCACCCAGCGCCAATGCGCCCACGTCACCCATGAATACTTCTGCCGGGTAGGCGTTAAACCATAGAAAAGCTAAACCAGCTCCGGCCATGCCACCACAGAACACAGCCAACTCACCCGCACCGGGGATGTAAGGCAAGCCCAGATATTTGGCAAATGTGGCGTGCCCTGCAACGTAGGCGAAAATTGCCAGTGCACTGCTGACCATCACCGTCGGCATGATCGCTAAACCGTCCAGACCATCGGTCAGATTTACCGCATTGCTGGTACCGACTATCACAAAGTAGGTCAGCGCAATGAAGGCCAATGCACCCAGTGGAAACACGAAGAATTTCATGAACGGAATAATCAATTCTGTTTCTGCCGGCAGCACTGCCGTTTTCCACAGATATATCGCCACAATTATGGCAACCAGCGACTGCCAGCCCATCTTGGCCTTGGCCGACAGACCCTTGGGATTGCGATGAACTACTTTACGGTAATCATCTACCCAGCCGACCACACCAAAACCCAGCGTCGTGAACAACACCACCCATACATACTGATTATGCAAATCACCCCATAACAAGGTGGTAATAGTGATTGAAGTCAGTATCAACGCCCCACCCATAGTCGGCGTACCAGCCTTGACTAAATGAGTCTGCGGCCCGTCGCTACGCACCGATTGACCGATCTTGTAAGCGGTCAATTTTCGTATCATGGTCGGCCCGACCAGAAACGAAATGCCCAGCGCGGTCATTGCAGCCATTACCGTGCGTAAGGTGATGTAATTGAATACGCTAAAAAAACGTATGTCCTGAGCCAGCCATTGTGTGAGTGCTAATAACATTTTTATACCTGTGTAGGTGATTCCTGCATCACCAAATAATTTACGACCCGCTCCATTTTCATGAAGCGCGATCCCTTTACCAGTAGAGTTGTATCGGCATCCAACTCCTCTTCCAGCATCTCCAGCATGGATTCCAGTGATTCGAAATGCTGCGCTCCCGCACCAAACTCGCGAACTGCATTTCGACTCAATTCACCCATTGCGTACAGTTTTTCTATCCCTGCAAGCCGTGCTTCGCGTCCTATCCCGGCATGAAAATCCGCCGCGTTTTCACCCAACTCGCCCATATCGCCCAGTACCAGTACGCGATGTCCCGGCATTTGTGCCAGTACGCTAATCGCCGCCTGCAACGATGCCGGATTGGCGTTATAGCTATCGTCAATTACAACAGCTCCGTAACGCGACGATTTACGCTGCAAACGACCGGCCACACCGCCGAATGCTTCCAGTCCCTCGACTATTTTTTCCAGCGGCAGATTCAATTCGATCGCGACAGCCGTAGCCGCCAACGCATTTCGTGCGTTATGCTCGCCCGGCACCTGCAAATCTGCGACAAAATCACCTGCCGGGGTCGTAGCAGTTAACCGCAACCCGCTTCCCAGCGGACTCCACTGACCATACACATCGGCCCCTGAACTCAACCCAAATTCCAGCAATGAATGAACCCCGGCCAGACTGCGCCAATACGGTGCAAATTGATCATCGGCATTGATAATTGCGCACCCTTCATGCTGCAAACCCGCGAAGATTTCGCCCTTGGCTTCTGCGACGGCCTTAACCGTTCCCATACCTTCCAGATGCGCTCCACTGGCATTGTTTATCAATGCCACCTGTGGCCTCGCTATCTGCGTCAGATAATCGATTTCGCCAGCGTGATTCATTCCCATCTCAATCACGGCATAACGGTGTTGTGCATTCATTCGCAACAGCGTCAGCGGCATACCGATGTCATTATTCAAATTACCTTTGGTTGCAAGTACAGCCTCCTCTCGGCCGGCCGCCACTCGCAGAATGCTTGCCAGCATTTCCTTGACCGTGGTCTTGCCATTACTGCCGGTAATCGCAACCAATGGAATATCAAATTGATTTCGCCAATATGCTGCCAATTGCCCCAGTGCGATACGCGTATCCTCGACCAGCAGTATCGGAAATTCGGGGTCACATTTCGATATATGAAAACTGTCCGCATTCATCAAACACGCCACGGCGCCTTGTTCGGCCGCCTTGGCCGCAAATTCGGCCCCGTCAAAATTTTCACCACGTAGCGCGATATATAAATCGCGCTGCTTTAACGTACGGGTATCTGTTGAAACATTCTCAAAACTGACATGGGAGGCATTGCCGGTCAAACGCCCATTCAATACCTTTGCCATTTTGGCTAGTGTCATCATTGAACAGCTCCTGACTGCACAGCGATCCGCCTTGCCAAAGCCTGCGTCGCCACATCCACATCGCTGAAGAATCGTCGTACGCCCTTTACTTCCTGATAACTTTCATGTCCCTTGCCTGCGACCAATACCGTATCACCCGGCTGTGCAAGTTCGATGGCTCGCGCTATAGCCATTGCGCGGTCAACAATAATTTCAAGATTATTTCCCTTCATACCGCTTGCTATTTCCTCAATGATTGCCATCGGCTCTTCGCTGCGCGGGTTATCACTGGTAACGATGCAATGATCTGCAAATCGTGCTGCAACCAGCCCCATCATTTCGCGCTTGCCGCGATCACGATCACCGCCACAACCGAATACGCAAATCAGATTCCCCGTTCTTGTCCCTTCATCGGTACAGGCTTCACGCAAGGCGAGCAGCACCTTTTCCAATGAATCCGGCGTGTGCGCATAATCGACTACAACCACAGGCTCATTCGTTCCGCCCAACCTTTGCATCCGACCGGCAACCGGCTGCACATTACTCAACGCCATTACGGCATCGTTCATACTGATTTCACTAACCAGTAACACAGCCAATACACCCAATAAATTTTCGGCATTGAAGCGACCTACCAGACCGCTGCCCAGTGTCGCCTTACCCCAGCTGCTGTTAATTTCCACTTGCAACCCCTGCGCTGTCATGGCCAGCAAATTGCCATATACCATACGCAATCCATTTCTTTCTGCCAGCTCTAACGCATTACGGCTTAAGCCGTATCCGACCACTTCAACATCCTGTTCGCGCAATTGCATAGCCAATTTAGCTCCAAACGCATCATCCAGATTGACTACCGCATATTTCAGATTCTGCCAATCAAACAAACGACGCTTCGCAGCCGCATAATTTTCCATATCGCCGTGATAATCCAGATGATCACGAGTCAGATTTGTCAACATTGCCACATCAAATTTCACCCCGTTTACTCGGCCCAACGACAGCGCATGCGAGGATACTTCCATTGCGACCGCCTGCGCCTGATGCGCCAGGTAATCAGTCAATAAGCCGTGTACATCAATCGCATCCGGCGTGGTATTGGCACTGGCCTTCAACGCGCCGGCAAATCCATTTCCCAGCGTCCCAATCAATGCGCATTTTCTACCTAGCGAATTCAATGCCTCAGCTATCCAGTGACTTGTAGATGTTTTGCCATTAGTTCCGGTCACCCCCACCATCCAGAGTTTTTCTGATGGTGAGGCATACACCACATCGGCCAGCCATCCGGCCTTGTGCCGCAAGTCTTTCACTGCCAGATTGGGTATATCCCATTCTGCATTCCACACAAAATCCTGCGCTTCCCAGATCACCGCATTCGCGCCCTGCGCTATTGCTTGGGCGATAAACCTGCGTCCATCGGCCTTTGCTCCCGGATATGCAACAAAGGTGTCGCCCAGCCCTACAGCACGACTGTCCGTTACCAAACGCACAATGGACACACCCAGTGCGTCCAGTTCACCTGCAAAATAATTCTTCAGGGAAGCGCTCATACTTCCTCCTTGATAATTTCCTTGGGAGGCGTAATCACGTTATCCAACGGCGCATCATGGGGGACATTAAACAAATGCAAACTCCCCCTGACCACCTGACTAAATACCGGCGCAGCAACCTGTCCGCCGTAATACTCGCCGTTATCCGGCTCATCTATCATCACGGCGACAATCAGGCGCGGCGATGATGCCGGTGCAAAGCCGACAAACGAAGCCACATATCGATTGGTGTAATGTCGTCCATCCAGCTTGTGTGCCGTGCCTGTTTTACCCGCCACGCGATAACCCGGCACTTGCGCCAATGGGGCCGTTCCGCCCGGCAGCACCACCGACTCCAACATACTGCGCAACTGCGCAACCGTTTTTTCCGAAAATACCTGTTTCCCTACAACAGGTTGATCCTGTCTCAACATGGATATCGGCTTGATCTCTCCGCCATCCGCAAACACCGTGTAAGCGCGAGCAAGTTGCAACAGATTCACCGAAATACCATGCCCGTAAGACATGGTCGCCTGCTCAATCGGCTGCCAACTCTTGGCATCGTGCAGTATGCCGATCGCCTCACCTGGAAAATTACTGCCTGTAGCGGCACCGAATCCGGTATCCGAAAAGCTCTGCCACAAAACTTTGGAATCCAAAGACAACGCAATCTTGGCAGCGCCCACATTGCTGGACTTCTGTATCACCTGTGCAACCGTCAGGCTTGGCTCCGGGTGGGTATCGTGTATCTTTCTATTTCCCACCTTGAACACGCCGTTTTCGGTATTAATTACCGTTCCCGGGCGTACTTTTCCCATTTCCAATGCCGTTGCTATCGTAAATGGCTTCATCGTTGAACCGGGCTCGAACACATCAGCCACTGCGCGATTTCGCATAGCTGACATACTCAGATTCTGGCGATTATTCGGGTTATAGCTTGGGTAATTTGCCAGTGCCAACACCTCGCCGCTACGTGCATCCAGCACTACAACCGCCCCCGCTTTAGCTTTGTGGTGCAACACTGCGGACTTCAACTCACGATAAGCCAGATGTTGCACCTTGCTATCCAGACTAAGTGCTATATCACTGCCAGGTTTAGGCAGGAGTAAACCTCCCGCATCTTCAACAATATGTCCGCGCCTGTCTTTTATGACACGCTGGCTTCCTACCTTGCCTGCCAACTCGCTCTGCAAAACCAGCTCCAACCCTTCCAGCCCGCTGTCATCCATGCCGGTAAAACCCAATGTCTGGGCAAATTCCTCGCCCGCCGGGTAATACCGACGATATTCACGTTGCAACGAAATATTCGGTAGATTCAATCGACTTACCATACCTGCCTGCTCAGGAGGAATATGACGCTTCAGGTATACAAATCCCTTATTGGTATCCGACAAGCGTTCCTGCACCTGCCCAACCCGCATTCCCAGCACCTGCGCCAATTGCAGGATTTGCTGCTCGGTCAGCTTTTCTTCACCGTTCCTTTTCGATAAATCTGAAGGACTCGCCCAAACCGAGTCAACGGGCGTACTCACGGCAAGCGGCTCACCGTTCCGGTCCGTAATCATGCCGCGATGCGCACTAACCTCGACTACACGGCTATAACGCTGGCTGCCTTTCTCCTGAAGAAAGTCATTGTTCAATACTTGCAGATAGACGGATCGTCCCAGCAATCCCGCCATACCTGCCATGACAACTACCAACAATACGGTCGCACGCCAGCCCGGCAGTTTTGCCGTGCTGTTATTATTTGCGCTCGCCGTAAACTTCATGGTTATTTGCCGACTCCGTTTTTATTTATTATTCGTATAAATCTGATTTGCTCCTTTTCCGGCAATTGCATCCGCAGCTTCTGCGATGCAATTTTCTCCACTCGTGCGGGGGCCGCCCATGTACTCTGCTCCAATTGCAACTGTCCCCATTCAACTTCCATCAAGCGTGCATTTTCCTTTTCCTGCTGCAACGCCAGATAAAGCTTACGCGCCTTGTGTTGTGACGAAACCACACTTAACGCTCCGATCACCACCGCCACCAACAACAGCACATTCAACGTAGCATTACGCTGCATCGGTGCGCTCCGCCACACGCATCGTGGCACTTCGTGCTCGCGGATTAGCCTGCAATTCATCCACTCCGGCACGCACTGCCTTGCCTATCAATTTCAACCTACCCTGTGGCACTTCACAGGCACGAATCGGCACATTACGTGGCAGCCTGTCCGCATCGCTCATATCGCGCATAAATTTCTTGACCGGACGATCTTCCAGAGAATGAAAACTGATTACCACCAACCGCCCTCCCGTTTTCAAATGCGCAACGCATTCCGGCAACACCTTTTCAAGCTCTTCCAATTCCCGGTTGATATAAATCCGTATCGCCTGAAAAGTACGCGTCGCAGGATTCTTACCGGCCTCACGGGTACGCACTACCTTGCTTACTAGGTCAACCAGTTGTTGTGTGGTTTCAATCGCCTGTACTGCTCGCGCTGTAACCACGGCTTTTGCAATTTGTCGGGCGAATCGTTCTTCACCGTAATCGCGAATTACTTCCGCCAGCAAACCTTCATCAACTGTAGCCAACCATTGAGCGGCGGTAATTCCCCGACTGATATCCATGCGCATATCCAACGGCGCATTAAATCGAAAACTGAAACCTCGTTCCGCTTCATCCAACTGGGGAGACGACACGCCCAAATCCAGCAGAATTCCATCGACCTGCCTTACACCCAATCGACCCAACACATCCGGTAAATCCTCAAAACCGCTGTGCTCAATATGAAAACGACCATCGCTCCACGTCCGGGCACAGGCAATGGCCGTCAAATCCTTATCCAGCGCAATCAGTCGCCCGTTCTCACCCAGCTGTTGCAAGATCAAGCCGCTATGCCCGCCTCGACCAAAGGTACAGTCCACATAAACCCCATCCGGCTTGATCGCAAGCGCTTCAACTGCCTCAGCCAGCAAGACCGTGGCATGCGCCAACTTCTCACTCACAACGAGAAACCTTCAAGCTCTTCGGGCAGATCGCCATTCATCAATGACAATGCAGCCTGTTGCTGCGCCTGCCATTTCTCCTCATCCCACATTTCAAACTTATTACCCTGACCAATCAGCATCACGCTCTTTTCCAGTGAAGCGTAATTACGCAATACAGGCGAAATCAACACACGCCCGGCGCTATCCATCACGACATCTTCGGCATGACCAATCAACAAGCGTTGCAAGGCACGACTCTTGGGATTAAACGAAGAAAGCTTGTTTAACTTCTCGCGTATCGGTATCCATTCAGGTTGAGGATAGACCAGAAGGCAACCATCGGCATCTGCCGTCATCACCAGATTTCCGGCGCACGCGCCCAGCAGCATATCGCGGTACCTTGCCGGTATCGCGAGCCTGCCTTTTCCATCCAGATTAAGTTGTGCCGCCCCTTGAAACATCCCTTTACCCCACTATTACCCACTTTTTACCACTTAAACCCACTATATTGAAAAAAATCACCAAGGTCAAGCTAAAAACAGATTTTTTCTTTACAAGACAAAGGCTTAGGAGCGAAAGTGGGCAAATTTGCAAATATGCTTAAAAAGCAAAGGATTGCACCAATAAGCTAATGTTGTTTATTACGAAATACGGAGACATCACTCGAGAAAATCAGACGTTATTGAAGAAATAACAAGCAAAGAAAGAATAAAATAGTATCTATAATTCTTATAGTTACCATTCAGATAGCGAAAATTTGCAGTTTTACAAGCAGGAAATCGACCTATAATTACAACAGCCAAAATCAAATAAAACGACAAAAGGATGCGCTTCATGGGAAACATCAATAAAATTATTTGCATATTCGCGTTACTCACCCTTCAGCACGGGGCTAATGCTATCGAGCCATCTGCGGCAATCAAAGTCACCCCTCTTTTAAAGACCCAAACCTCCTGGAATGGCACCCCCATAAGCTATCCCGAAGGCAAAGCTGAAATTACCGGCATGATGATAGAAATTGCACCTGGCGCCGAAACAGGTTGGCACTTGCACGAAGTTCCCTCATTTGGCACCGTGCTAGAAGGCGAACTCGATGTTCATCTACAAGATGGGCGAATTAACCATCTCAAAAAAGGTGATTCGCTCGCAGAAGTCATCAATACCATCCATAACGGCCATGCGGTCGGCAACACCCCCGTCAAGATCATCGTCTTCTATGCCGGAGCAGAAGGGAAAAAACTGACGATCAAAGTCGTTCCCGCTCCCCAACAGGAAACACGTAAAAATAACACTGAAAAAAATTAATCCGGGCAGTCAAGTTAGCCCTCGAACAACATGAAGAGAATAATGGAGTCTGAATATGTTTGATGCACTGGGCAGAGAGGTTTTTAATGCAGGCGAATATATATTTCGGGCCGGTGATGAGGGGGATTGTGCGTATTTGATTGAAGATGGTGCTATCGAAATATTATTAACAGAACAAACGGATAGCCAGCGAGTAGCACTATTCAAAAAGGGTGATATGTTCGGAGAGATTACGCTAATTGATTGCCAACCCCGCACTGCATCGGCGCGGACGATCGAAAAGACCGTCCTTATTCCAATCCAACGAAAACTGGTTGAAAATCTGCTGGAAAAGTGCGACCCCATTCTTCGCCAACTGTTCGTGGTGATTCTTGAGCGTTTCAGGAATACTCAAAATCCAAAAAAGGATTGCCTTTCCATATCCAAACAAGCCGCATCCGAAGCACAGCAAGCAAAGAAAAAAGCGCTCAAGGGCGAGGCAACGCAGAAATTATCTATCGCCCACGGAATTACCCGCGCATTGCTGCATGAAGAATTTGAATTATTTTATCAACCGATATGCAGACTCACCAATGGCAGCGTGGCAGGCTATGAAGCGCTTATACGCTGGCATCATCCAACTGATGGTTTGATTCCACCGATGGATTTTCTCTGGCTTGCCGAACAAACAGGCCTGATACGAGAGCTCGGCATGTGGACGCTGGAACGCGCCTGCAAGGACTGGCCGCGCCTGAAAAAATTCACACAATGTAACAAGCCATTCATTAGCGTCAACCTTTCACCCAATCAATTAACCAGCGAGGATCTGGTCAGCGATGTCAGGAACGTAATGTCCAAATACGCCATGCCCCCGGCAGAATTAAAGCTGGAATTGACTGAAACTGTGGTTGTCGAACGCCCTGAACTGGCAATTCTGATATTGAATCAACTGGTCGAACTGGGCAGCAGTCTGGCATTGGATGATTATGGTACCGGACATTCCGGACTTGAACATATACAACGCTACCCGATCGGCACACTTAAAATTGACCGGGCCTTTATTGCGCCTATGCTGGCTTCAACTCAAAGCTTTGAAATCGTGCGATCTTCCATAGGCATGGCGCGCTCATTGGGTTTGAATGTGGTTGCCGAGGGGATAGAGACCGAGTCAGTAAGAGATGCGCTCATGAAACTGGGCTGCGAATTCGGGCAAGGATGGTATTTTGGCAAACCCATATCTCTCGCGGATTACGAGTCCACATAAAACGGATTAACATGCCAGTACATCTCATTACTTTTACCGTTTTTAGACAGTAAAACGCCTGGTATTTTCCAATTGCCGCATATTCGGTTTAGAATGCGGTTTCTGTATTTATATTTACTTGAGGAATTATCATGTACCAAATCGCCCCGAGCATTCTTTCCGCCAACTTCGCCAAGTTGGGCGAGGAAGTTGATAACGTTTTGGCCTCAGGTGCTGACATCGTTCATTTTGACGTAATGGACAACCATTACGTACCCAATCTGACTATCGGCCCACTGGTCTGCGATGCCTTGCGCAATCATGGCGTAACGGCACCTATCGACGTGCATCTGATGGTCAAGCCGGTAGATCGCATCATTCCTGACTTCGCCAAGGCGGGGGCAACTTTCATCACATTCCACCCTGAAGCTTCTGAACATGTAGACCGCACTATCGGTCTGATCAAGGAGAGTGGTTGCAAAGCCGGTCTGGTTTTCAATCCTGCCACGCCACTGGACATTCTGGAATACATGCTGCCCAAGCTGGATATGGTATTGCTGATGTCGGTAAACCCCGGTTTCGGTGGTCAGAAATTCATCCCATACGTGCTGGACAAGGCACGCAAAGTACGCCAGATGATAGACGCGGGCGGTTATAATTGCCTGCTGGAAATCGACGGTGGCGTTGGCCCAGCCAATATCCGCGAAGTAGCCGCCGCAGGGGTGGATACCTTTGTCGCAGGTTCAGCAATCTTCAATGCTCGCAAAGCTACTGACAAAAACCAGTTTGACACGGTTATTGCCACAATGCGGGCGGAACTGGCAAAAGTTTAAGCGGCATGCAATTACGCCTCGCCATCTCATTACTGACCTTTGCGTTCGCAAGCACTGCTTGCGACCAAATTACTGGCGAGGCGAGCCAAAAGGCGTTCGATGCCGAAGCGATAGGTTATGCCTGTCGCGTTTCGATGAAAAAGCCCGAAGACTGCATGAAGGATAATGAGTCGCAAAGTCCCAATTCGATCCTGACCGGCTGGAGATCAGCCGACAAGGACATTACGGACGGCAAACTTGATCCCCAGATGAGCAATACCACTGAAGCCCAAAAACTTGCGGCAGCAACTGCCGCAGACAAGGGGGCACAGTCTGCGCCTGAAGGCGGCACTCCGACACTTGAAACAAAACCAGACAAAACCAAGACTCCCGAGGTAAAACCGGCTAAGTCGCATTAAGGAATAGCATGACATCCAACATTAAAAGATACACCACTCCCGTCACCGTCAAGGCCATCGTCATTGATCTGGACGGCACGCTACTCAGCACTGCCCCCGAGCTTTCCGAAGCCGCCAACCGCATGTTGCGCGACATGAATTACGCACCGGTATCTCAGGAACTGCTATCCAGCTACATCGGCAATGGCATCAGTTGGTTGGTGAAACGCGCTTTGACTGGCGACATGCATGCCACCCCAGATGCCGCGCTGTACGATCATGCATTGCCTATCTTCGAAAAGCACTACACCGACCTATTGCTGGAAAGTAAGCTGTTCGATGGCGTTGCCGAAGGCTTGGAAGCGATGAAAGCGGCCGGTTACCGACTGGGCTGCATTACAAATAAAGTAGAGCGCTACACAACTCCACTGCTGGCAGGCATCGGCATTGCCGACTATTTCGAAATCGTGCTGGCGGGCGACAGCTTACCTGAGAAGAAGCCGCATCCGCTTCCTCTGCTGCATGCTGCCAAATTTTTCGACATCCCTATCGAACAACTGTTGTTGATCGGCGACTCGCTCAATGACACTATCGCAGCACGTGCCGCAGGTTGCCCGGTATTTTGCGTACCTTACGGCTACAACCACGGAGAGCCTGTCGAGTCGCTGGACCTGGATGCCGTCATCGCTACATTACCTGACGCATTGCCACTGATTAAGCTTGCCTGAAATGAAACTGAATAACTTCCTGTATTTGCAACAATCGACCAGCTGGCGATGGTGTTAAACGTAGGTCGGGTAAATACCCGGCATTAACGATCAAGTCGGGATAAAACCCGACCTACAACACCACAGGAGGTTTTTCATGTTGCACCCTATCACCGAACAAGAATTCAACACGCTCGCCAAACAAGGCTATAACCGTATCCCGCTGATTGCGCAGACGCTTGCCGATCTCGACACCCCCCTTTCGCTGTATCTGAAACTTGCCAACAAACCGTTTTCCTATCTACTGGAATCGGTGCAGGGAGGCGAGCGTTTTGGTCGCTATTCATTTATCGGCCTGCCCGCCCAGACTCACATCACGGTGCGCGGCAAACAAGTCACATTGACCCATCACGACACCGAGACCACACAGGAAGTCGACAATCCGCTGGATTTCATCGAACAATACCAGTCACGCTTCAAGGTCGCCCCCTTGTCAGGATTGCCGCGTTATACCGGCGGACTGGCCGGCTATTTCGGCTACGAAACCATACGTTACATTGAGCCTCGCCTCTCGAAGGTTATCAAGCCGGATGCCATCGGTACGCCTGATATTCTACTAATGCTCACCGAGCAACTCGCAGTCGTAGACAACCTTTCCGGCAAGCTGACTTTCATCGTTTACGCCGATCCGGCACAGGATGATGCCTATCCGCTTGCACGCGAGCGGCTGCGTGAATTGATCGGCATGATGCGCTTGCCTGTAGACATTCCGTATACCCCGCCCTCATTGCCGGTCGAAGCGAAGTCCGAATTTGGCGAAGCCGCTTTCAAGTCCGCCGTTGAAACCGCCAAGCAATATATTTTCGATGGCGACATCATGCAGGTAGTCTTGTCACAACGCATGGCACAGCCATTTCCGTCCAAGCCGCTATCGCTATATCGTGCCTTGCGCAGCATCAATCCTTCGCCCTACATGTTCTATTACGACATGGGCGACCACCATGTGGTCGGCTCCTCACCGGAAATACTGGCGCGTCTGGAAAATAATACCGTCACCGTGCGCCCGATCGCCGGAACACGCCCGCGCGGCAAGACACTGGAGCAGGACATTGAACTGGCGAAGGAACTGCTGGCAGACCCGAAAGAACTGGCTGAACACCTGATGCTGATTGACCTGGGGCGCAACGACATCGGTCGCGTCGCTCAGAATGGAACAGTCAAACTTACCGACAAAATGGTGATCGAGCGATATTCACATGTCATGCACATCGTTTCCAACGTCGAAGCCAAACTCAAGCAGGGACTAAGCGCCATGGACGTACTCAAGGCCACCTTCCCCGCAGGCACAGTTTCCGGCGCTGCAAAGGTACGCGCAATGGAAATCATCGACGAACTGGAACCCTCCAAACGCGGCATCTATGCCGGAGCCGTCGGCTACCTCGGCTTCAACGGCGACATGGATGTCGCTATTGCATTACGCACGGCGGTCATCAAGAACAACACGCTCTATGTACAGGCCGGTGCTGGCATCGTCGCCGACTCCGTACCACACAGCGAATGGATGGAAACACAAAACAAGGCTCGCGCCGTGCTGCGTGCCGCTGAAATGGTGCAGGAAGGTATGGATGCCGAGGGGCATCGCTAGTATCTTGTCACAATATATCCCCAACTAAGGAGAACATCATGGGACAGGCACTACACATCTTGGGAATAGACAGTATGAGCGTTGAAGACCGTATTGCACTGGTTCAGGACATTTGGGATTCAGTTGCCATTGATACAGGACTGTTACCACCCACCTCAATCGAAATGGAAGAACTGAATCTACGCCTCAATGAGGACGACTCAACCCCGGCAGATACGGTCACTTGGGAATCCATTAAGGTCGATGCTATTAAACGCTGGCAACAATAATGCGCCAGATTATTTTTCGCCAACAAGCCAGACGTGAATTGGACAAGGCGGGAGATTGGTACGAAAAAGAGCAAATCGGACTTGGGCTTGAGTTTTTAACTGAAATAGAGAAAGTGTTGCTCCGAATTTCACGCAACCCCGAACATTTTCCAGTTATGTTTCGCAATGTTAAAAAAGCCGTCGTGCAACGTTTCCCTTACTGTATTTATTTTCGGGAAAGAAATCAGCTTATTGTTGTTTTGGCCATTTTCCATAGCGCGCGAAATCCGACAATGTGGCAGCGTAGAGCAATGTAGTTCACCAGCCTTACAAAAAATTAAATTATGTTACGTCTAACCGAAATCAAACTTCCCATCACCCATGCCGAGAGCGACCTCGAAGCGGCGATACTGAAGCGACTGGGCATCGCCGGGGAGGAACTCATCCGCTTTACCGTATTCAAGCGCGGTGTGGATGCGCGCAAGCCGCGTGCGATTCTGTTCACCTATACGCTGGATGTAGAAGTGCACGATGAAGCAGCAATCCTTGCACGCTACAGCAAGGACCAGCATGTGCGCATCGCGCCCGACACCCGCTATCACTTTATTACCCGCGCACCTGAGAACCAGACTGACAGACCGGTGGTTATCGGCATGGGGCCTGCAGGTTTGTTTGCCGGATTATTGCTGGCGCAAATGGGCTTCAAGCCGCTAATACTGGAGCGCGGCAAGTCGGTACGCGAACGCACCAAGGACACCTTCGGACTGTGGCGTCAAGGCGTGCTCAATCCCGAATCCAATGTGCAATTCGGCGAGGGCGGCGCGGGTACGTTTTCCGATGGAAAGCTGTACAGCCAGATCAAAGACCCGCGCTATCTGAGCCGCAAGGTGCTGGACGAATTCGTCAAGGCGGGTGCGCCGGAAGAGATACTCTATGTCAGCCATCCGCATATCGGCACCTTCAAACTGGTCGGCATGGTCGAAAAGATGCGTAATTCGATACAGCAACTGGGTGGCGAGATACGCTTCGAGAGTCGCGTAGATGACATCGAAATTGCTGACGGCGCAGTGCAGGCCGTAATACTGGCTAACGGTGAACGCATCGCCACCCATCATCTGGTCATGGCGGTCGGTCACAGTGCGCGCGACACCTTCGAGATGATCCATAAGCGCGGTATTTATATTGAAGCCAAGCCCTTTTCCATCGGCTTCCGCATCGAACATCCCCAGTCGCTGATAGACAGTGCACGTTATGGCAATAATGCGGGTAACCCCCTGCTCGGCGCGGCCGATTACAAGCTGGTGCACCACGCCAGCAATGGCCGTGCCGTGTATAGCTTCTGCATGTGTCCCGGCGGCACCGTGGTTGCAGCCACCTCGGAACCGGGCAGAGTCGTGACCAACGGCATGAGTCAATATTCACGCAATGAGCGTAACGCCAATGCGGGCATCGTGGTCGGCATCACACCCGAACAGGATTATCCGGGCGACCCGCTCGCAGGCATGGAATTTCAGCGCCGCTGGGAATCACGCGCGTTCGAATTGGGCGGCAGCAACTATCAGGCTCCCGGCCAGAAAGTCGCTGACTTTCTGGCCGGCAAACCATCGACCGAATTCGGTAGTGTGCAGCCTTCCTACACCCCCGGTGTACACCTGACCGACCTTTCCAGTGCGCTTCCCGACTACGTCATTACGGCGATACGCGAAGCGATACCCGAATTTGCCAAGAAAATAAAAGGCTTCGACCTGCCCGATGCGATACTGACCGGTGTCGAAACACGCACCTCATCCCCGATCTGCATCAAACGCAACAAGGACGACTACCAGAGCATCAATACCCGTGGCCTGTATCCGACAGGCGAAGGAGCAGGCTATGCAGGCGGAATTTTGTCAGCGGCGGTGGATGGTATCGAAGTTGCAGAAGCGGTAGCTCTAAGTATCATGCAGCAACAATAAGACAGGAATTATCATGCTATTAATGATCGACAATTACGACTCTTTTACCTATAACCTAGTACAGTATTTCGCCGAACTGGGCGCCGATGTAGTGGTACATCGCAATGACGAAATTACGGTCGAACAAATCGCCGCACTTAATCCTCAGCATATTGTGGTTTCTCCCGGCCCCTGCACACCGAACGAAGCAGGCATTTCAGTTGCGACGATCAAACACTTTGCCGGCATAACACCCATACTCGGTGTCTGTCTGGGGCATCAAAGCATAGGACAAGCATTTGGCGGACACATCATTCATGCCAAGCAACTGATGCATGGCAAAACATCACCGATTCATCACCTCAATAACAGTGTCTTTACCGGACTGCCCAATCCGTTCACAGCGACACGCTACCATTCACTGGTGATCGAACGTGAAACACTGCCGGACTGTCTGGAAATTACCGCATGGACTGACGATGGCGAAATCATGGGTGTACGCCACAAAACCTTAGCGGTTCATGGGGTACAATTTCATCCCGAATCCATCCTTACCGAGCATGGACACGACCTGCTAAACAACTTCTTGAAGGGGGCGAAATGATGAATTTTTCACAAACTCTTACCAAGCTGATAGACCAGCACGACCTGTCATACAGTGAGATGCGTAACATGATGGAACACATCATGAGTGGAAAACTAACATCGACACAAATCGGTGCCGCATTGATTGCACTACGCATCAAGAGTGAAACAGTCAGCGAAATCGCGGCGGCGGCCAGTGTGATGCGCGAATTATCCACCAAGGTCAATGTAAAACACACTGATCATCTGATCGACACCTGCGGCACAGGAGGCGACGGCGCGCGTACATTCAACATTTCCACCGCCAGCGCACTGGTTGCCGCCGCCGCCGGAGCGCGCGTAGCCAAGCACGGCGGACGCTCGGTTTCATCAACCTGCGGCAGCGCAGATGTCCTCGAAAAACTGGGCGTAAACGTCAACCTGACGCCGGATCAGGTCGCGCAATGCGTGGACACGATCGGCATCGGTTTCATGTTCGCCCCCAACCATCACAGTGCAATGAAGTACGCCGCTCCGGTACGTCGCGAACTCGGTGTGCGTACATTATTCAACCTGCTCGGCCCGTTAACCAATCCGGCTGGCGCAAAGAATCAGGTGCTGGGAGTATTTCATGAAGGATTGACCGGCAAACTCGCCCATGTACTAAGTGAACTGGGCAGCCGTCACGTACTGGTAGTGCACGGAGCAGATGGCATGGACGAAATTTCCATACACAGCAAAACCTATGTATCTGAACTGAAAAACGGCAAGGTAAGCGGTTACACCATAGAACCGCGTAATTTCGGTTTTAGCAGGGCATCGAACGAATTGCTTCGTGTGGAAAATGCCGAGGAAGCCTGCGCCATGCTATTGGGCGTATTGGATAATGTTCCCGGTGCGCCGGGCGACATCGTAAGGCTCAATGCCGGCGCAGCAATCTACGTAGCCGGACTCAGCGACACGCTGATGGACGGTGTGATGCGCGCCAAGGAAATCATCGCCAGCGGCGATGCCCGCGCCATGCTGCACACGCTGATAGCGACCAGCAATCAATTTCCGAAAATCACGGCGTAATCTTCATCTTGTTTCCGAGCCGGAAACACATCCAACTGGCTTTTTTTCATGTAAGCGATTCTCTGCCCTTGAAATCCGGCCAGCCCTCCCCATCTACAGTCCGTTCTGCTAAAACTTGAAAAGGACTGATATGACTGAAAATACTAACCGCGAAACCATGGGCTTTCAGACAGAAGTTAAGCAACTTCTGCAATTAATGATCCATTCCCTGTATTCCAATCGCGAAATATTTCTACGCGAGTTGGTTTCCAATGCATCAGACGCGTGCGACAAGCTGCGCTTCGAGGCCTTACACAACGACACCCTTTTCGAATCTGACTCTGATCTCAAAATCGGCATCAGCTACGACAAGGAAGCTCGTACGCTGACTATCAGCGACAACGGTATCGGCATGAACCGCGACGAGGTCATCAGCAATCTGGGAACCATTGCCAAGTCCGGCACACGCGAATTCTTCTCCAAACTTTCCGGCGACCAGCAAAAGGATGCGGGGCTGATCGGTCAGTTCGGTGTGGGCTTCTATTCCGCATTCATCGTAGCCGACAAGGTCACGGTCACGACACGTCGTGCCGGTGAAAATGCTGATCAGGGCGTTTGCTGGGAATCCGACGGCGGCGGTGAGTTCACGCTGGAAATGGTTGAAAAAACACAGCGCGGCACCAGCATCACGTTGCATCTGCGCGACGATCAGGATGACCTGTTGAGCGGCCACAAGATACGCTCCATCATCCGCAAGTATTCCGACCACATCATCCAGCCTATCGTGATGAAGAAAGAGGAATGGAAGGACGGCGCACAAATCATCACCGACGAAGACGAGACCGTTAATCAGGCCTCCGCACTGTGGGCTCGCTCCAAGAATGAAATCTCGGATGACGAATACAATGCGTTTTACAAGCATGTCGGTCACGACTACGAAGACCCGCTAGCCTGGTCTCACGCACGCGTGGAAGGCCGTCAGGAATACACACAGTTGCTCTACATTCCTTCCCGCGCACCGTTCGACCTGTGGGACTACAAGGCGCAACACGGCATCAAACTGTATGTGAAGCGCGTGTTCATCATGGATGATGCAGAACAGTTACTGCCTCACTATCTGCGCTTCGTACGCGGCGTGGTGGACTCAAATGATCTGCCACTGAATGTATCCCGCGAAATCCTTCAGGAATCCCGTGACATCAAGGCTATCCGCGAGGGTTGTACCAAGAAGATATTGAGTCTGCTGGAAGACATGGCGGCAAACGATCCCGACAAATACGGCAAGTTCTGGGCCGAGTTCGGTCAGGTACTCAAGGAAGGTGTCGGACAGGATCACGCCAACAAGGAAAAGATCGGTGGCTTGCTGCGTTTTGCTTCCACCCATTCCGACACGGCAGAAGAAACCGTTTCTCTCGCCGACTATATCGGACGCATGAAGGAAGGTCAGGACAAGATTTACTACATCACAGCCGAGACCTTCAACGCGGCCAAGAACAGCCCGCATCTGGAAGTGTTCCGCAAGAAAGGCATCGAAGTATTGTTGCTTTCCGCCCGCGTAGACGAGTGGGTCGTGGAATCCTTGACTGAATTCAAGGAAAAGTCGTTGGTTTCGGTCGCCAAGGGCGGATTGGATCTGGGCGCACTCGAAGACGAAGCCGAAAAGCAGGAACAGGAAAAACAGGCGACCGAGCACAAGGACTTGATCGAAAAGTTCAAAGCCAGCCTGGACGGACGCGTCAAGGAAGTTCGCGTCACCCACCGCCTGACCGATTCACCGGCCTGTCTGGTTGCGGACGAACATGATCTAGGTGGCAACATGGCGCGTATGCTCAAGGCAGCGGGTCAGAAGATTCCAACCACGCTGCCGATACTGGAGATCAATCCGCAACATCCGGTCGTGATACGTCTGAAGGAAGAAACCAATCACTTCGACGACTGGACTGCCGTTTTGTTCGATCAGGCGCTGCTGGCCGAAGGCGGACAACTGGATGATCCAGCCGGATTCGTCAAGCGCGTCAACCACCTGATGCTGGAAATGCGCGCAAGCTAACTTTTCTTGATCAGCATAAGCCGCGATCTGCCGGGTACTTTACCGGCACATCGCGGTTTTTTTATTTGTGCCCGCGATGCAGTACACTACTGGAACCTGACTCGTTAAAGGAACCATCATGGATTACTTACCCCTGCTCGACATTGCAATTGAAGAAGCTCGTCTGGGACTGGAAGAAGGCGGCATACCCGTCGGTGCGGCATTATTTGATGCGCAGGGTAACCTGCTGGGACGCGGTCATAACCGGCGCGTACAGGAGAACGACCCATCAATACATGGCGAAACCGATGCATTTCGCAAAGCCGGACGGCAGAAAACCTATAGGGACAAAATACTGGTTACCACACTATCGCCCTGCTGGTATTGCAGCGGCCTGATACGTCAGTTCAATATCGGGACGGTGGTAGTGGGCGATAGCGTTAATTTCTCCGGCGGCATTGACTGGTTACGTGAGCATGGCGTGAATGTGATCGTGCTTGATTCTGCCGAATGCATAGCGATGATGGCATCGTTTATCCGGGATCATTCCGAATTGTGGAACGAGGATATAGGCGAATCCTGTTCAGGCTGATTTAGCCCTGATTGATCTTCGCCAAAAAATCCGCCACCGTCGGATACATCAATCTCACCTGCAACTCTCGCTTGAGGCGCTCATTGCTCAGTCTGCGTGACTCGTTCATAAATGACAGCAGCGCAGACGACAGTAGTTGTTGCGCCTCAACACGACTGATGCGCGGCACATGCGGCAAGCCGTAAGCATCTGCCACCGCATCAAAATATTCACCCATCTTCAACTGACTATCGTCGCTGGCATGGTAGATGCGGCAAGGTTTCCCGCGATGCAATGCCGCAATGCAGATGCGTGCCAGATCGTCCGCGTGAATATGGTTGGTGTAGCTATCTTCGGCATCCGCAATACCAGGCGTGCCCTGCTGCAAACGCGCCAGCGGTAAACGATCCGCCGCGTATATTCCCGGTACGCGCAAAATACTGGCACGCACGCCACACTGCTTAGCCCAGTTGCGTATCAATGTTTCGGACTCTATCCGACGTAACGCCCGCGAGGACTCTGCATTCAAGGGGTGCGTCTCATTTACCCATGCACCCTTGCAATCACCATACACGCCGCTGGTGCTGATATAAACCATGCGTTCAGGCAGAACACCCGAGGATAGGGCACTGAGCAGATTACGTGTACGCCTGTCCAAACCACTGGCGGCGGGTGGAGCCAAATGCAAAACTGTATCGACCAAACCCGCAATGCGCGACAGAGAAGCGCGCTTATCCAGATCACCAATAAGCGGCACTGCACCCAACTCTCGCAATCCGGCACAGTAATCCGGGTTGCGCACCAGCGCAAAAACACGATAACGCGTATTTAATAAAGGGATAATGCGTCGCGCAATATCACCGCAACCGACTATGAGAATTCGTTTCATGGCTAATTATGCGTTAAAATCGCGGTTTTCGCGCATTTACTACAGATTACCCATCATGACCTTTCAAGCCAAAATTCAGCCCAGCGGCCATCAATTCCCCATCGACGAACAGGAAACCATACTTGAAGCCGCACTCAAGCACGGTTACACATTGCCCTATAGCTGCCGCGATGGCGTATGCGGCGCTTGCAAGGGGAAGGTATTGTGCGGCCAGGTAGATCATGGCAAATCACAAAAACACGCCTTGACCGATGCCGACATCGCCGCAGGAAAAACGCTGTTCTGCTGCGCCAAGGCACAATCCGACATCGAAATTGAATGCCGTGAAGTGAGCGCAGTCAATGACATACAGGTCAAGACCCTGCCTTGTCGCGTCGCCAAAATGGAGAAGCTGGCGGATGACGTAATGGTACTCAAGCTCAAACTGCCCGCCGGTGAACGCCTGCAATTCCTTTCCGGCCAGTACATCGACATCCTGCAAAAAGATCAGAAACCGCGCAGCTTTTCGCTGGCTAATGCACCGCATGATGATGAACTACTGGAACTGCATATCCGCAATATTTCAGGCGGCGCATTTACCCATCATGTATTCAGCGAAATGAAAGAGCGCGACATCCTGCGCCTGAAAGGCCCGCTGGGCACATTCTTCCTACGCGAAGACTCCGATAAGCCTATCATCTTCGTCGCCAGCGGCACCGGCTTCGCCCCGATCAAGGCCATCATCGAACACGCGCTCTACACCGGCATCAAACGCCCGATGCACTTCTACTGGGGCGCACGCAAACTGTCCGACCTATACATGCTCGACCTCGCCAAACAATGGGAAACGCAAGGCATCACATTCACCCCGGTACTCTCGGATGCCTTGCCGGAAGACGCTTGGCAGGGGCGCACCGGCTTCGTCCATCTGTCCGTCATGCAAGACTACAGTGACCTGTCCGCCCATGAAGTCTACGCCTGCGGTGCGCCGGTCGTTGTCGAAGCCGCCCACACCGACTTCACCACCCAACGCAGCCTGCCTAACGAAGCGTTCTTCTCGGACGCATTTACCTTTACGCCAAAGACACCAGTCTAATATTGACTAGCCGAAGGTCTCTAACGGGCATGGCAAGTGTGCCGCCCCTGATAATGAAACTTGCCATGCCCGTTTCCCTCACCCCTTCCCTCTCCCGGAGGACGAGGGGGACAAGGTCTCGCTACGCGAGTTTCACGTTAACCTCCGCCCCACTACCCCGCCTCCCATTCCACATCCGGCCTGGTGATTCCGGGGTATTTTGCTTCGAGGGCAGCCATGGCACCTTTTGATTCAGGGAAGGATTTTGCTGCAGACTGGCGCAATTCGCGCTGTTTTTGATGAACTTGATTGTTGGCGCGCTGTTCCAGTGCCTGAAAGATAGTGGCGTTGAGTTTTTCGGCATCCCAGGGTTTGGTCAGGTAACGATAGACTTCAGATTCATTGATTGCGCTCATGATGGCGCGTAAGTCGGCGAGACCGCTGAGCATGATAACGATCAATTCAGGATGGATTTTTTTCAGTGCCTTGACCAGCGTTACGCCGTCCATGCTGGGCATACGATAGTCGACAATGACCAGATCGAAGTCGGCCTCACCAGCCCGTTCCAACGCCTTGCGTGGCTGGGTAAATACTTCCAGTTTGCAACGTAACGGCACCAGATCACGCTGCAGGATACTGAGCATGTTTTCTTCATCGTCAACCAACATAATGCGGTACATGAACGTTCTCCGCCTAAACCCGCATCACCGGTGCGAGCACGTATCGGTTGCGTCCGGCTTCCTTGGCTTCATACAAGGCTGAATCGGCTTCGGCCAGCAGGATGCTGCTTTTCACATTCTGAGACGGAACGGTCGTCGCTACACCCAGACTGATCGTGAGATAACGACTGGTCGGTGAAGTCTCATGGGGTATCCCGAGTGTATCGATCGCCTTGAGCATTTTTTCGGCAATAGCAATGGCACCATCCGGGTCTGTGCCGGGCAGAATCAATACGAATTCTTCACCGCCATAACGCGCTACCACATCTGACGGTCGCAATAACACAGCGGAAAGTGCGCCTGCGACTTCCTTGAGGCTCTCGTCGCCAGCCAGATGTCCATGCAGATCGTTATAAGCCTTGAAGTGATCGACATCTATCATCACCAACGTCAGCCAGCCCTGCTCACGTGAGCCTCGCTGCCATTCCTCTTCCAGACGCTCATCAAAAAAGCGTCGATTGGGAATACCGGTCAGCCCATCCACGGAAACGAGTCGCTGCAATCTAAGGTTGCTTTCAGCCAGTTTGCGCTGGCTAACCCGTAGTGCCCTGAATGCTTCATCACGCTGCTGCATGGTGACATACCATTGCGAATGGTAGCGCAGGCGTGCCAGCAATTCGACGCGATCCGGCCACTTGATCAGATAATCATTAGCACCGACGGCAAACGCTTCCGCCTTCAGTTCAGGGTCTTCCTGCGAAGAAAGCACGATCATTGGTACATCACGGGTTAGCGGATTAGAGCGCATATAGCGCAATACCATCAGCCCGTCGATGTCCGGCATTACCAGATCAAGCAGGATAACCGACGGCTTGATCTGCTCGGCCATTCTAAGCGCCTGTTCAGGATCCTGACAGTAATGAAGATCCATATCCTCTTCCTGCATCAGAATACGGCGCAACGCCTCTGCAACCATGGGCTGATCGTCTACCAGCATCACCATACAGGTTTTTGAAAAATCACCATTCGGTGATGTCGTTATCTCTTCCATTTTACTGCCCTCCCCTAAGCCGCTCATTTTGCCGCGCGTATATTATTTTATGTAATTCCCTGCCTATTTCCGATGGATTCATCTGCGCCACGGCTGCGCCAAAGCGCGCTGCCGTACCCGGCATGCCGTACACAATCGAACTTTCCTTATCTTGCGCTAGAGTCAAATGTCCCAGACGACGCAATGCCAAGAGGCCGCGCGCACCATCCTGCCCCATGCCGGTCAACAGCACGGCAATCAGCGGCCCCTTCCAGTAGAGCGCAACGCTGGCAAAAAACTCGTCGACAGATGGGCGATAGGGCTGATCGACTGGCTCGGCGGTATAGCTAAAAGTGAGATCTTCACGCATCACCAGATGGTCATTGGTAGCGGCCAGCAATACCCGCCCGGCTTCGGGTTTGTCACCCGGCTTTGCCACCTCAACCGGCATCCGGCTGGTTGTAGACAACCACTCTGCCATGCCGGAAGAAAACTTCTCATCCAGATGCTGTGCAATCACCAGCGCAGCCGGAAAGTCGGCGGGCAATTCTTCGAGCAAGGTACGCAACGCCGCCGGGCCACCCGTTGACGAACCTATTGCCACCAGCATTGGCAAATCACTGACCACCACGGGAGCTCTTTGTTTTTGATGAGGGGTACGTCGGGTTCTACCTATCAGTTTAGCGATAATATCAATCTTGCCGATCAGTGCCGCCTGCCCAGCCTCTCCCACTGGCGTATTCGCTGCATCCAGCGCGCCTGCGGCCAATGCTTCAAACGCCAAGGATGAATTCTTGTCAACACCTGCCGTCACCACCAGAATCGCACAAGGCGTCGCGGCCATGATCTCTCGGGTCGCATCAACTCCGCTTTTGTTAGGCATGATCAAGTCCATCAATATCAGATCAGGCTTGTTCTGCGCACAATAACTAACTGCCTCATTGCCATCATGTGCTTCCCATGCGATCTGCCAGTCCGGCCTGCTTTGCACAACAGAACGCAGTACGATCCGCGCGGTTTCCAGGTCATTAACGATACCTATACGCAAAGTCATGCGCCACCTCCGATGCCCGACTGCCCGAGTAATTCGGCAACCGTTTCCACAAACGTATCATCCTGAAAACTTCCCTTGGTCAAATACCGATCCGCTCCTGCATCCAGCCCGCTCAAACGGTCTTCTTCCCTGTCCTTGTAGGAAATGATGATAACCGGCAAATCCTTCAGACGCGCATCGGCCCTGACCAGTTTTACCAGTTCAATGCCATTCATGCGCGGCATGTCCACATCGGTTATCAGCAAATCGTACTTGCCGGTACGCAAGGCATTCCAACCTTCCGAACCATCCACCGCCACATCGACACGATAACCTTGCGCTCCCAACAAGCCGCGCTCCACTTCACGCACCGTAATCGAATCATCCACCACCAGCACATGTCGCCCCAGCGCTTCATGCTCGACCTCATTGCCCGCCATGATCTTGCGCAGGCTGCGACCGCTGGACAGGCGCTCGATGGAATGCAGCACATCATCCACATCCAGAATCAATACCGCCGTGCCATCATCCAGCACGGAGGCGGAGGCAATATCTTCCACCTTACCCAAGCGGGGATCCATCGGCCTTTCGACCAGCTGCCGTTCACCGACAAAGCGGTCAACCACCAGACCGTAGCGCTTGTGGCCCTTATTCATCACGACCACAGCCATCGCTTCCGACTGTTCGCTGCTGCCTTGCAGATCGAGTATTTCCTGTGCGCTGACCAACCCGACCTGATGCCCATCCATCATCAAATACTGACGCCCTTCCAGCGATTGCAAGGTATCTCGCCCCGCCTGCAAGGCGCGGGCAATGCGTCCAACCGGCAACGCAAACAGTTCACCGGCAATTTCCACAACCAGACAGCGCACCACAATCAGCGTAACCGGCAGCGTAATTTCAAAGCGCGTGCCCTTGCCCGTTTGCGATGCGACCCGAACCGTGCCGCGCACCTCGCGCAAGGTATGACGCACCAGATCGAGTCCGACACCGCGCCCGGATACCTCGGTCAATTTGCGACTTAAGGTAAAGTTGGGCAGAAACAGAAACTCGATCAATTCCTGCTCCTGCAAGGCTGCCGCGACGCCCTCGCTTACCAGCTTGCGGCTAACCACAGCCTCGCGCAAACGCTCCAGATCAATGCCCTGACCATCATCTTCCACCACGATAGACAGCAAGCCGCCGCGATGCTGAGCCGTCAGGAAGATGTTGCCGCAAGCCGGTTTTCCCGCCGCGATGCGCTCTTGCGGCTTACCGATTCCATGATCGACCGCATTCTGGAGCAAATGGGTCAACGGCGCGTTCAGGCGTTCCATGATGTCGCGATCCACGCCGACTTCAATACCGATAATCCCCAGCGTCACCTCTTTGCCCAGCTTCTGCCCCAAGTCCCGAATCAGTCGCCTGAAGCCCAGCGCCACATCACCGAAGGGCTGCATACGATGGGCGATTACCTCACGTTTCATCTTGCCGGTTATTTCCGAGGTGCGTGCGTCGTGCGTCTCCAGCACGCCAGCGCTGTGTCCGAGAAATTCATCGACATGGGCAATTTTGGCAACCACCTCATTCAGCTCTGCCTGCCAATGCTCGCCCGCATCCAGTTCGTTCAGATGATGCTTTAGCGCTTCCAGCGTCCTGTTAATTTCACGTACGCGCCTACGCGCCTGAAACGCCTCGGTACTGATACCTGCCGAAACCTTGTCCTTGACACTCAATTCACCCACCAGCGCCATCATCCGGTTCATGCTCTCGACGCTTACCCTGACAGTGCGTTGCGAGCTTGCTTCATCCTGCCTTACCGGAGCAAGCACCTCGCGTGGTGGCACAACCGGCTCCATCTCGACAGGCTCGGCAAGCGCTTCTTCCTGCGGAAGCTTGACCAACGCATCGCGCATCGCGGTAGCACGTTCGACCATTTCTTCAGGCAGTTTGTCTTCCAGCACACCGGCCTGAGCCAGTTCGGTCAGCAAATCGACGGCCTTCAGCAGCATGTCCACACGACGACCTTGCAAGACAAACTTACCGGCGCGTATTGCGACAAACTGGTCTTCCATCACATGCGCCAATTCAACCGCTGGTTGCAAACCGGCAATCCGCGCGCCGCCCTTCATTGAGTGTGCCGCACGCATCATCGCTTCCAGATGCTTGTCGGTCAGATTGCCCTTTTCCACTTGCAGCAGATTATTGATCAGCACGCGGGACTGCGTTTCCACCTCCATACGCAATAAATCGCGCATGGACATCGCACTCATACCTTTACCCTGGCCTCTGTCCTGAATGGTCATTTCAATGATTGCTCCACGCTATAGGCGATCAATCCCAAATCCAGCACACCGATGCGCCGGCCTTCCGCTTCCATCGTGCCGCTCACATAACGCTGCAACGCATTTTCCAGCGTGCTGGGCACGGTATCCATTTTGCTTTCCTCATGGCGATGCGTACCCAACACCTCATCTGCCTCAAAGGCAAACGGCCCGGTTTCCCAATTCACTCTGACCATACGTGCGATTGCGCGCCGCGCCCCCTTGCGCTGCTCACCCACCTCAGCTGTGGAATCAATCCCCAGCACGGCCTTGAGCGACACCACCAATTCCAGTTCGCCGGACAAATTCGCCAAGCCCCGTAATACCGGATTATTACGATGCGGGATACGCCGCACCGGCACCACGTCACCGATATTGCGTATCGTGCGCGTCGGTATCGCCAACCACTCTGCACCAATTCTGAACAACGTAAACGACTTGCCAGGCTGTCGGGAAGGCAGGGCGGGGCGGGCATAATTCGATGTCCATTCCTGACGCGTCTGATCTGGCATTTCCCTGTCCAGCAATGTACGCGCTGCCGTGCTGTACACATCGCAATTACGGCAATGCACGACCTCTTGCAATCGCGGACAGCGCGTATCGGCACGCGACCAGACACCGATCCTGTTCCAGCAATCATCTATCTGTACGTCATCAACCATGATTCAATTCCCTTCTTTCTGAGCCATGCACGCTGTCAGGGCTGCGCCGTTCGGGCTGATGCCGTTGATCGAGTACGGCCAATTGCTGGCGCGCTTCTTCATGGTGGGGGTTCAGATACATCGCCTTGCGGTAACACTCCCGCGCCGCCGCCACCTCGCCCTGTGCGTTCAACACCAATCCCAACAAACTATATAACTCGGCACTCCGCTTGCCGTCCAACAAAATATCTTCGCAACAACGGCGTGCCTCATCCAGCTTGCCACCATCGGCCAGCCCCCGAATTTTCCCGAGATCATCGGCTTCGGCTTGAACCTCCGGCTTTTTGAGTACCGCCTTGGCAACGGAAGCGAACGGCATCGGGGATTTGGTTTTTTCTAAAGCCGGAGGAGCTACATGGACGGCGCGTCGAGCTCTGACCGGATGCGTAGCAGCCCCAAGTCCGGCAGTCTGAGCCTGTCCAAAATGCAATGCCCCATCGCTATCCCGCACAAAACCCATTTGCAAGGCGATGGACGCTTCCGAATGGCCGACCAGCAATATCCCGTCGGGTGCCAGCATTTTTTTAATTGCCTCGATAACGCTCTTGCGCGCCTCGTCATCCAGATAGATCAACATATTGCGGCAGAACACCACATCGTAAACCGCCGAATCGAACGGATTGGGCAAGGCCAGCGAATTACCGTGATAAAAACTGACCTGATTGCGCACCGTCTGTATCACCTGATAGCCCTCGGCACCTGCCTGAAAATAGCGCGCACGAAACGCCTTATCCGCAGAACGAAAACTGTATTCGCCATAGACCGCCTGCTGAGCGCGCAGCAGGGCGCGATAGCTGATGTCGAGCGCATGTACGCGAAAACGCTCGGCAGCGATACCCATATCCAGCAAGACCATCGCGATGGTGTACGCCTCTTCGCCCGTTGCGCAGGGCATGCAGGCGACAGTGACCGGGCGTAACTTCCCGGAAGAATGCACATGGGTGCGCAGACACTCAAACGCGCTTTCCTCGCGAAAAAACCAGGTTTCCGGTACCGAGATTTCCTCAATCAATTCCTGTAGCTCTTCCGTCGAATGGCTTAAACGTTGCTCGTATTCCTGTTCAGTCACGCAACGGGTTGCGGACATCCGCCGCCGCATGGCATGCTCCACCGCACTTTCGCCTATGGATTCGGGGTTTAGCCCGACCTCCTTGCGCAACAATGCAATGACGAAATCCAGGCTCATGATGCGTGCATCTCTTCGGGATAAAGCAGGCTCAACACTTCTTCAGGCAACAGTTGCATCACATCAACCAGTTGTATCGGCCCGCCGGGACTCATCGCCAATTCATCAAGATAAGGCGTCGCATCCAACTGCAATGGCGAGGCGCTTATGCTTTTGGGATCGATATAAACTTCGCTCACGGCCTTTTCCACCTTCAGTGCCAGCAGACCGCGTTGCAGTCTGACCACCACCAGCCGGGTGCTGATACGGTCACGGCACGGTGCATGCAGCAGCAACTGACAGACATCCAGCACAGGCACGGCATGACCACGATAATTGATGAGACCGTCGATATAGTCCGGCGCATGCGGCACCTCGCTTACCTCCAGCAACGGCAAGACTTCAACCAGATTGCGCAGCGGTAGCGCATAGCGTCCTTCGCCCAGATGAAAGACGATACAGCGCATGTCAGGCCTTCACTTTAAATTTCGATGCCGCCGTTTGCATGCGACGCGAAGCCTCATTCAACTGATCCACGACCAGTGCCGATTCACGCATCGCCTCTGCCGTGCCCTGCACCGTCTGACTCAATTGTTCCAGCGCGATATTGATTTGTTCGGAACCCGTGGACTGCGCCTGCATCGCCTCATACACCGATTCAAAATGCGGCGTCAGCAACTGCACGCTATTGACGATCTTCGATAAACGCTCGCCGACCTGCCCCACCTGCACCACGCCGTGACGCACTTCTTCGGAGAACTTCTCCATGCCCATCACACCCGACGACACCGCAGACTGCATCTCCTTGACCATCTGTTCGATGTCCCAGGTTGCCACAGCGGTTTGATCTGCCAGTCGGCGTATCTCAGTGGCGACCACACCGAAACCGATGCCGTGTTCACCAGCTTTCTCCGCCTCGATTGCCGCATTCAGCGACAGCAGATTGGTCTGATCCGCGACCTTGTTGATGGTCGTCACCACAGTATTGATGTTGCTCGCCTTCTCGCTCAGCACCGCCAGCCGCGAGGCGATTCCGCGTGTCGCATCCATCATCTGATTCATGGTCGCTTCCATGCGCGTCAAATCCTCGCGACCGCTCTCGGCCAGCGCGGACGTGGAATCCGCGACATGAGCCACCTCATCCATATTCTTGACCAACACCTTGGAGGTACTGGCGATTTCCTTGGTCGATGCGACGATCTCGGTGGTCGTCGCCGACTGTTCGGTCGCGGTTGCCTGCTGCTCCTTGATGGAAGCCGCAATCTCGGTCGCCGAACTGGCTACCTGTATCCCGGAACGCTGCACATTGGAAACCAGTTCCTGCAAACTGTCCGCCATCTGATTGAACGCCTTTGCCAGCTTGCCCAACTCATTATCAGCCACCCCGTCGATACGCACGCTCAAGTCACCCCCCGCCAGTTGATTGGTTTTATCAATCATTCTAGACAGTGAGTTATTCAGGCTGCGCAAGATCAGATAACCCAGCAACAGGGCAATACCCAAGCTGCTGAACGCCATCAACATGAACCATTTCTTCGCATTGGCGAAATCAAGTTTAGCCTGCTCATACGTCGCCCTAGTCAATACCTGCTGTTCCTTGACCAACACATCAATTTTTTCATGCACAAGCGGAATGGACGAAGCCATCTCCACATCCCTGATCTGCTTCAGTGCCGCCATATCGTGCGCACGCAAAATAGCTGTCAATTGATTTGTGACATTGTCTGCGGTCTTAACAACTGGCTTCAATTCTTCGACAATCTGAACCTCCTTCTCGTCGATATTGCTCTTGAGATAGGTCAGCCAATAATCCTGAGCCACAACATCCGCATGCTCAACCACCGCCAACCCCTGCTCCCAGGTGATGCCGCCATGCTCGACCTGCTCTGCCGCCGTGACGACATCAACCGCATAGGCATCACTCACCGCCTTAAGCTGCCCCAACGGCACCACCCTGTTTTCATAGACAGACTTGAGACTATTCGATGCCGAGTCCATCTCCCTGATACTCATGCCCATTATCACCAGCATGGCAACGGCCAGCACGGCCATCAGGAAAGCAAGTTGCTGCTTGATCAAAAACCTTGACATGAAAATACTCCCTCTACAAATTAAAACCACCTGAAACCGGCTCGACCCACTCCCGTAAAACGGCAAAAATCCACCATTCGTCCTGATTGGGATAATAACCCAGTCGCGACTCCGATCTACTGAAAGGGGTAGGAATATTCCTAAAATTTCATAATACGGTCACAGAATTGGTTTACAGGGAAAACTCAAATGTGATTCCAGGGCGGAATAATTGTGAAAACACAAAACTAAAAATGTCACCTATCTTTGTGGAGATAAAATACTTTTACGCCAAAACAAAACGGCATTATGCGACCACACTCCATTTCTACCCCATCGGCAAGGGTTAACATTTTGGTTTTCGTGGGATTTTGTTGGCTATGCAGTTGTGAGCAAAATCAAGTGTTATCACAGAGCTGCGGAATGACAATGACAGAAGTGCCGGGAAACATCACTCTTCAATTTGGCAAAAACAGACAAGTCTGCGCGAAAGTCTGGCGGTATCATCCCGCCACACTCAGGCAATAGCTACATCACCAGACGTTGCAGATTCCTTGCAAAGCGTGCCTTGATACTCGCTACCGGCAACAGCAAAAACAAATCTGCGCAATTAAAATCCGCATTCAAGGCAGGTTCACCGCCGATGTAAGCGCCCATGCGCATATATAGTTTAATCAACGGTGGGATGATCACATCCATCTCGCCGTTTAATGTTTCCAAAGCAAGGCGGCGGTGCGGCGTGACGCGGTATTCGGTAGGTGCGGCATGTTGCTGATAGATTTTATTGAACACGCTGGCCGCATAATGACCGCCATCGGCAACGCTGATACTGATGCAACCGATCAAGTATTCATGATCGTGCTGCATCAAATAATCGGCAAGTCCGGCCCACAGGTGCGCGATTGTGCCACCGTCACGGTAATTGGCGTGCACGCAGGAACGTCCGATTTCAGCCATCTGTTTACGTAATGGCTCAAGGCTCGTTATATCGAATTCCGTTTCGGAATGATAGCCGGACTGTTCAGCCTGTTCCGGCGGCAAGATACGCAACGTGCCGACCGCCCGCTTACTGCGTGTATCCCGCAGCAACAAATGCTCGCAATACATATCGTAATCATCAACATCCAGCCCGGCGGTCACACCCGGCAACATCGCGCCCATCTCCTCAACCAGCACCTCAAAGCGAATCCGTTGCGCCTCCCGCATTTCATCATGCGTTCGCGCCAACCCGCAGGCGTATCGGCGCCCCAAAGCCAATTTAGCCATTAAACCGGGATACTGCCGATGGGCGAAGTTATTCTGATAAACGGGATTTTGCTGGAGAAACGGATCGAACATGAGAGCCTCTTCCTGATGAGTGTATGAGGCCAGCTTATGAGGCGACTATTTCATCAGTATTAAGGAAACATGACTGTTTGGTTACGGATGCAGATCAGGTTTTAACCCGACAGCAATGATAATGCGGTGATTCGTCGGGTTAAAGCCCGACCTACCGGGGAATTATGAAAACGCTGCACTACTCAGCCTCACGCAAACTAAGTAGCCGGCCCAATCCAAAGTGAATAAACACCAGCGCAGTCAACACCGGGGCCAGCAAATTCAGCAACGGGATGAATTGCAGCAAACCCGTCAGCAAGCCCAACCCCCACCATGAAGACTGATATTTCGTGAACAGGATTTTCATCTCCTCGCTGCTGGCATGTTCCGCCAGTGCATCATAACGAAACAGCCGCTGATTCAAATAGGTTGCGGCAATAAACGGAATCAACACGCCCACGCCGAACAACCACAACGGCAACGTAAGCAGCCAGATCGCCGCAAATACCGCCACCGCCAGCAACGCATTCAGCAAATTCCCCACCACCGTCCCGCCACTCTCACGCCGAAGGTGCGGATAATGACGTTTCTCGACCAACCGGATCAGCGCGGGCATCGCAAACAACGCCGTAATCACCAGCGCCGTCACAAACACCAGCGGCACAAACAGAATCAGATGAACCACCGCCTGTATCCCATTCGCAATCCAGCGCGGCTCTACCCCTTCCAGCCAGGAGTTAATACCGATAGCCACCAACCCGCTATCGATCCAGCCGGTAAACGTACTCCAGAAAACCACCCCCGCCACCAGCCAAATCAACGCCGCCGCCAGAATCGGCCAGATCACAATCACCAGCACCTTGAACTGAAACAAGTCGCGGACACCGCGAACAAACGCATCGAATAGGGGATTCATGGGGATACCTTTGAAAAACAGGAGAAGGTTTACATTTTAACGCCTGTGTAGAGCAAGCATGATTACGTTCTGGCCGAACACCACATAGGATGAATAAAGTGCGCAGCATGTATCCACCATTGATTTACATTTCCCCTACAGATTCCGCAATAATTCGTTATATTGATACCGAATTATCACCATGTATAGAATTGATATTGTGGTGCATGGGATACACCCTACGACCGGAGAAGAACATGAATCAGGAAAACATCGGTAGCGAATTTGACGACTTCCTGTCCGAAAATGCCATGCAGGACGAAGCGACCACTGTTGCCGTCAAACGAGTAATTGACTGGCAAATCGAACAGTTGACAGCCGGACATTTATGACCGACCATAGCAATCATGAAAGGCAGTGAATTCCTCAAGAAACTCAAGGCTCTTGCTGCACGCAAGGGATGGAGTTACGAATGGCGCCCGGACGAAGGAAAAGGCAGCCATGGTGCCCTATATATAAACGGACAAAAAACAATCGTGCGCAACTTAAAGGACGAACTGAAAACCGGAACCTTTTGCGCCATGCTCAAACAGTTGGGCATTAAGGAAAGTGATCTGCATAATTAGGAGTACATCATGAAATCTTACGACTACGCATTCAAATTCAGCAAAGATAACGATAGTTGGGTAATCACCTGTCGCGACCTACCAGAGGCTATTTCACAGGCAGAAGCCGACGAAAATAGGATAGACATAGCCGAAGGTTGTTTGCAGGCCGCGCTGGAATCACGCATTCACGACAACGAACCACTACCTATCGCCAGCAAGTTACACCGAGGTGAAGTAATGATTACCCCGCCAGCAGCAACAGCAGCAAAAGCAGCACTTTATGATGCCATGCGCGATGCTGGCATCAGCAAATCCGAACTAGCGCAAAGACTGGGCATAGATGAAAAAGAAGTCCGCCGAATGCTCGATGCCAGTCACGGCACCAAACTACCGCGAATCGCAGAAGCCATAGAGGCGTTAGGCCGACATCTGCATATTGCGCTGGCGTGATGGCTGCATGGCGAAATGGCCAACTTGAAAACATCCATTAAATTTCCAGAAATTGATGAACGGTAATGACATTTGTTGAAATGCACGCGAATATAAATATAGAGGGCATAATCAATAGAGTCTTTCGCAGAATAGTTTATAAATACAGCCACCTTCACCCCTCCCCAAACAACCCATCCAACGGATTTTTCCCTGCTGTCCATGATGGCGGGCTTGAAGACACTCGTTTGCCGATGAATTCTTCCTCGATGTTGTCGCGGTAGTAACTCCATGCGGAGGCGGTGGTGCTGAGGCGTTGCCAGATTTCCGGGCCGATGCCGGTGTATTGGAGGGTGTCGCCGTTGTCGAATTTGACTTGCAGGATGCGGGCGCTGCGGTCGTAGCCGATGGCGCGTAGTTTGCCGGAGTTGATGGATTTCATTTCCATGATGCTTGCTCCGTCAGGGGATGTAACAGTGTCGTGTTGGTTGTCATTTTTTCTCCCCCTCAGAAATCTACGGAAACTCAATTAGTTACAGAAATAGCCTAAAAAACCCGAGGAAACAGTAGCACTATTTACGCGTTTGCGTAAGTAACAACAAGCAACATCTTCAAGGTAAATTTATGGGCGCACTGATTTATTCGGTTTTGTCATTCCCGCGAAAGCGGGAATCTAGTTAAATCAAAACGCTGGATTCCCGCCTTCGCGGGAATGACGATGTATTTAGAGTTTCTAAACATCTCTCGCGCTTGCAGGATAACCAGCTACTTATCAGCTTGGTGGATTGACAATAAATAGTGGCTTACGTATGGATTTTTTACACCTTAGCCCAATGCTTAACAGCTCCACCAGTCGTTTGATCCAGAGGGGCCGGGGAGAGAGGAGGTCTTGTGGTACGTCGTTTCGCTAGCCGAATTCCCTGACGATGTGTTGTTGTCTGCGGCTGATAGACAGCAGGTCGGGGAGGCCTTTTAGTTTGACCATCCAGCCGCTGCTTTCACCTTCGTCGCCGCCGCGTTCAAAGCCGATGATGGCTTCCTTGGCGACCAGGCAGTTGCGGTGGATGCGGACGAAGCGGGCGGCGAATTCCTTTTCGAGTGCGGTCAGGGATTCTTCGATCAGGTATTCCCGTTCGGCGGTGCGCACGGTGATGTATTTCAATTCGGCGCGCAGAAACAGCACTTCGTCGAGCGGAATCAAATGTATCTTGCCGCGTTCGTGGATTGCGAAATGATGGCGCGGTTCGGGCAACAGTTCGCGCAACACTTCGGTCTGTACCGGGACGGCGGCGCGGGCGCGGTTCAGCGCGTCGAATAATCGTCCCAATCGGATCGGTTTGAGCAGGTAGTCGATAGCATGCAGTTCAAACGCCTTGATCGCGTAAACATCATAGGCGGTGGTGAAGATAACCACCGGGGATTTGGGTAGTTTATGCAGATGCTGCGCGAGTTCGATGCCGTCCATCTTCGGGATGCGAATGTCCAGCAATACCACATCGGCGGGGGTTACCAGCAGTTTATCCAACGCTTCCTGCCCGTTGGCAGCTTCTCCCACGATTTCCAGCGGCAACTGTTCGCTGCAATCGCCCAGCAGATCGCGCAGGCGGTTGCGCGCAGGCGGTTCGTCATCCACGATGAAGACCCGCAGGGGCAGTTCTATCGTCGTCATATCGTTTTCTCCTTCATATAAGGCAGGGTAATCTCCACCCGATAAAAATCATCGCCGCTGGTCACCTGATAACTCGCTTCCACGTCAAACAGCAACGCGAGGCGTTCACGAATATTCTGCAACGCGATTTTATTGCCGGCATGCGGCAGTGCGCCACTGCGCGGCGTGGCCGGATTTTCCACCCGTATTTGCAGCCTTTTGCCGTTTCGACGCAGCAATACTTGAATACAACCGCCCTCAATCAGCGGTTCGATGCCGTGATACACGGCGTTTTCCAGCAGCGGCTGCAACAATAATGCCGGAATTTTCGCATCTTCCGGAATGTCCTGTATTTGCCAATCCACCGTCAATCTATCGCCCATGCGCAGGTGTTCCAGCGCGAGGTATTGTTTGCACATCTGCACTTCCTGTTGCAACGGCATTAGCTCATGCACATCGGACATCGCCATTCTGAACAGGTCGGCCATGTCCTCCAGCGCCGTTTCGGCCTGCTTTGGTTGGGAACGCACGATGCCGAGTACCGCGTTAATGGTATTGAACAGAAAGTGAGGCCGGATACGGGCACGCAATACCTGCAAGCGTGCATCATCCAGCGCACGCGACAACACCTGATCTCGCAGCCGGTAATACATCAGCAACAGCCAGCATGTCGCAATGCTGAGCAACACATAGCGTATCTGGTCGAAAAAAAATCGATCGCTTGCTGTGCTGCGAAACAGCTCTCCGCCAAAATGATAAATCAACAGCGTCGCCAATGCGACCAGCAGATTTACCACCAGCACACCACGCCAATACGTCAACTTGCCCAACCACGGCTGCGCCAACCATAACAGGAGCAAACTGGCCAGCATGACCGGGATCAGCAACGTGGAAATCTGCATCGTTTGCTGCAACATGTCATCCCAGCCATCTGCCTTGAACAGTGCCGCTAGCAGCCCCAAACCGTTGCCCAGCAACAGCACGCGCACCATCACGCCCAGATTGCGGAAGTTGGGCAACAGGTCAAACAGGGAATTTTGTTTTATACTGCGCGCCTTATTCATGGCATTAACCTCGGTTTTTCTGCCGCAAACCTCACTGGCAGCGGATTTTTAATGTCCGTTGCATTCTGGACAAGATATGGCAAGCATACAAGATAAAAATACATGGTCGGGACGTTTTGCAGAGCCCGTGGCTGAATTGGTCAAGCGTTATACCGCCTCGGTGGATTTTGACCAGAAACTGGCGATGTTCGACATTCAAGGATCGCTGGCCCATGCGCAGATGCTGGCAGAATGCGGCATTATCGGCGCACAGGATTTGGCCGATATACGACGCGGTCTGGCCGCCATCGAAACGGAAATCGCTAATGGCGAATTTGTCTGGTCGCTCGATCTGGAAGACGTACACCTGAACATCGAGAAGCGTCTCACCACGCTGGTCGGCGATGCAGGCAAGCGGCTGCATACCGGACGTTCACGTAACGATCAGGTGGCGACAGATGTCCGGCTCTATTTGCGTAGCGCCATCGACGATCTGTCTGCTCTGGTCATCGCCTTGCAAACCGCCTTGCTCGATCTGGCTGAACAGCACACACAGACCATCATGCCCGGCTTCACCCATTTGCAGGTCGCGCAACCGATCAGCTTCGCGCATCACCTAATGGCCTATTACGAGATGCTCAAACGCGACGGACAGCGCCTGATGGACTGCCGCAGTCGCGTCAACCGCCTGCCTTTGGGTGCAGCAGCACTGGCCGGAACCAGCTATCCGATTGACCGTGTAAGGGTCGCAAGTCTGTTGGGTTTTGAAGGTGTCTGCGAAAACTCGCTGGATGCAGTTTCAGATCGTGATTTCGCGATTGAATTTACCGCCTGCGCCGCACTGATCATGACGCATCTGTCGCGTTTCTCGGAGGAACTGATACTGTGGATGAGCCCGATGGTCGGTTTCATCGACATCGCCGACCGTTTCTGTACCGGCTCGTCCATCATGCCGCAGAAGAAAAATCCCGATGTTCCTGAACTGGTGCGTGGCAAGACAGGCCGGGTGAACGGCAATCTGGTGTCTTTACTGACCTTGATGAAGGGGCAACCGCTCGCGTACAACAAGGATAATCAGGAAGACAAGGAGCCGCTGTTTGACACCGTGGACACGCTCACGCAAACCCTGCGCATCTACGCCGACATGATGGGCAGCCGTATAGACCCTGAAACCGGAAAACAGGAGTTCAACATTCGCGTCAAACCTGAAGCGATGCGCCGCGCTGCGTTACAAGGCTATGCGACGGCAACCGATCTGGCCGATTATCTGGTGAAAAAAGGCCTGCCGTTTCGCGATGCACACGAAGCCGTAGCACTGGCCGTGCGTTATGCCGTGGATAAGAATTGCGACCTGAGCGACATTGCACTGGCTGAGTTGAAAAACTTCTCGCCGCTGATCGAAGACGACATCTATCAGGTGCTGTCACTGGAAGGTTCACTCGCCAGCCGCAATCACATCGGCGGCACTGCACCCAATCAGGTCACCGCCGCAATTGCCCGCGCCCGTGCGAGTCTGGCGGCTGGCTAAAAAAGTACCCCGTGCATTATTCGCGTTGCTTACTCCCGAAGAAAGGGCGCGTTCAATAATGACAGGCAAAAAAATGGGCGACCATTGCGGTCGCCCTGACGGAGGAGAGTATGAGAAATCGTTTGGGTTCGTTAACGACTTCCTGCACCCGGGTCGAAATATATCCGACTCCTCCAAACTTTCATATATGCCGAAAGATATAGACCTTTCGGCATAGTTTATATACAAGCTGTTGATTTTATTTAAAATCGACAGGCAACAAAAATCAAAAAGAATTTAAAAAAAGCAATTTATTATGGAGTGTGGCGGCACGACGCCACTTTACGCAGGCGTATTACAAATGGCGAGATCATGCCCGCATACTCCAGCAAAGACGCAGCATTTATGCCGCGCTACGCCCATCAAGCTTCCAGCATCTGCTTCAATTCGCCGCTCTGATACATCTCGGTCAGGATGTCCGAACCGCCGATAAATTCACCGTTGATATAGCACTGCGGTAAAGTAGGCCAGTTCGCATATTCCCTGAGTGCCGGAACCATTTCAGGGTCATCAAATACATTGACTGCCAAAAAGTCCTTAACGCCTAGCAGGTTAAGGATACGTACTACATTGCCCGAATAGCCGCACTGGGGAAATTTTGCACTGCCCTTGATATACAACACCACCTTGTTGGAGGTTACTTGTTCATGGATGCGCTGCTGAATGTCTGTCGTCATGATCATTACCCGAATTAAATGATCGGGAATTATCGCCGAACCAAAGCCGAATCGTCAAGCATGACCAAGCGTTACCCGTTCGATTCCAGCCAGATCACGCACCGAACTTACCTCGAAAAATCCAGCCTGCCGCATCAATTCACGCACCCGTTCAGCCTGATTGTAGCCGTGCTCAAACATCAGCCAGCCACCGGAATTAAGATAACTTCCGGCTTCACTAACTATGCGTCGAATATCGCTCAATCCATCCGCACCCGATGCCAATGCGGTAATCGGCTCAAAGCGCACATCACCAAGACCCAGATGCTCATCATCGTGTTCAATATAAGGCGGATTGGAAACGATCAGATCGAAACGCTCCCCGTCCAATGAGGCAAACCAGTCGCTATGCAGCAAACGCACATTAGGCACATTCAACTGCTGCGCATTGAACCGCGCCACGTCCAGCGCCGCCTCCGACATATCCACAGCTATCACGTCAATATCGGGACGACTATGCGCAATGGAAATCGCAATCGCACCGGTGCCGGTACCGAGATCGAGCACGCAAAACCCTCTCCCTCCGCTAAGTTCTTCCCTCTCCCGCAAGCGGGAAAGGGGCTGGGGAGAGGGTATGTAGTCTAGCGCCAGCTCTACCAACAATTCGGTATCATGGCGGGGAATCAGCGTGGCGGGGGTGACGCAGAAATTCAATCCGAAAAACTCGCGTTCCCCCAGCAGATACGCAATCGGTTCGCCCTGCCTGCGCCGCTCGAACAGCGCACAATAACGCGCATATTCATTAGCATTGAGAATCCGTTCAGGATAGGTCAGCAGATAGGCGCGATTAACCTGCAACACGTTCTGCAACAGACACTGCACCTCAATTCGCGCAGTAGTCGCCTCAATATTCAAAGCCGTCTCCAGGACCGGCTTGTCGCGCAACAGAATGGATTGAATTGCGAAATGATCAGACATAACAATATCCGTTGGAATGAGCAAGCGAGAAAGCGGCATCATACCGCCGCACTCCATCAATTCATCTAGTTGGAATGAGCGTAGCGAACCCCAACATGATCAACATGCCTACATGGTACTTTCCGACATCGCTGCCAATTGTTCAGCCTGATGCTCTGCCATCAATGCACCGGTCAATTCGCTGATGTCGCCGTCCATAATCGCATCCATCTTGTACAACGTCAGGTTGATGCGATGGTCGGTAACACGGCCTTGCGGGAAGTTGTAGGTACGGATGCGTTCAGAACGGTCACCGCTGCCGACCAGACTCTTGCGGGTGGCGGCGGTTTCGGCGTTCTGCGCATGCACCTGAGCGTCCTTGATACGCGCGCACAACACGCGCATCGCCTGCGCCTTATTCTGATGCTGCGAACGCCCGTCCTGGCATTCCACCACGACACCCGTAGGCAGATGCGTAATGCGCACTGCCGAATCGGTCTTGTTGATATGTTGACCACCCGCACCTGAAGCGCGGAAGGTGTCGATACGCAAGTCAGCAGGATTCAGCACCACGTCATCCACCTCATCCACTTCCGGCATTATGGCAACGGTACAAGCCGAGGTGTGGACACGCCCCTGAGTTTCTGTAGTCGGCACACGCTGCACGCGATGAGCACCGGATTCAAACTTTAATACCGAATAGGCGCCCTGACCGATGATACGGGCGATGACTTCCTTGTAGCCGCCCATTTCGCCGGGACTTTCGGAAATCACCTCAACCTGCCAGCGACGCCGTTCAGCGAAACGCGAATACATGCGAAACAGATCACCTGCAAACAACGCGGCCTCGTCTCCGCCTGTCCCCGCGCGCACTTCCAGAAACACATTGCGCTCATCGTTGGGGTCTTTGGGCAACAGTTGCTTCTGCAATTCGCTGTCCAATTCCTCAAGGCGTGCTTCTCCCTGTTCGATTTCCGCCTCAGCCAGTTCGCGCATTTCGGGATCGTCACGCATTTCCCGCGCATCGGCGATGTCGCGTTCACAGGCCTGATAAGCGAGAAACAGTTCCACCACGGGTTCGAGTTCGGCACGTTCGCGGTTCAGCTTGCGATACGAGTCCATATCCTTCGTGGCTTCTTCCGTACTCAGCAACTGATTGACTTCGGTCAGACGATCACTCAATTGAGCAAGTTTTGTAGCAATATTTGGTTTCATTCAGGTTCTATATAGAAGGTCAGGCGGTGATAAACAAACGTTGCGGCTGTACCGCCAACACGACAGCGGTTGCTAACGATATTTTTCCGATTGGAATAGGCGCAAAATCATTCTTCGGTGTGCAGATGATGCAAACGGCGCACCACCTCAATGAAGTTATCCCGGTCCGACCCGTGTGCCTGATTCAACGCTTGAGTAGGCGCATGCAAAAATTTATTAGTCAGCCCCCGGCTCATCATCTCGATAACCTTTTCAGGACTCTCGCCCTTTGCCAGCAATCGAACCGCTTTCTCCAATTCCTGTTTGCGATTCTGCTCGGCGTGTTCGCGCAAAGCGCGAATAGTCGGCACCACTTCGCGCGATTCCATCCAGTGGATAAAGTCGGAAACCCCGGAGGAAATAATCACTTCCGCTTCCTTGACCGCCCCCTGACGCGCCTCGAGACCGTCCTTGACTACCTCGGCGATGTCATCCACGGTATACAGGAACACATCATTCAACTCGGCAACTTCCGCTTCCACATCGCGCGGCACCGCTAGATCGACGATAAACAGCGGCTTGTGGCGACGTGCCTTGAGAGCACGCTCTACCATTCCCTTGCCGAGTATCGGCAGCTGACTGGCGGTGCAGGTGACGATAATATCGTTCTGCGCCAATTGATCGGGCAAATCGGTCAGCGTAATCGCGTGACCATCAAATTGCCGCGCCAGCGTCTGGGCGCGTTCCAGCGTGCGGTTGGCTACAGTGATGCGTTTTGGATTGCGTGCGGCAAAATACACCGCATTGAGTTCGATCATCTCGCCCGCACCGATGAACAGCACATTCTGTTCGCTGATGCTGGGGAAAATGCGCTCGGCCAGACGCACGGCGGCGGCAGCCATCGACACCAGATTCGCACCGATTTCCGTCTCGGTACGTACCTGTTTCGCAACTGAAAAAGTGCTCTGAAATAGTTTATGCAGCAATATTCCCATCGTGCCGGCCTGCTCGGCCTGACGCACCGCCTGCTTCATCTGACCGAGAATTTGCGGCTCGCCCAGCACCATCGAGTCCAGACCGCTGGCAACTCGGAATGAATGCTTGACTGCCTGATCACGCGGCAGAGTATACAGATAGGGATCAATATCCTTGCGCGGAAGGCGATGATATTCAGCCAACCAGTCTATTGCATGATCGGGATTCGGCGCATTGCAATAAAGTTCCATGCGATTGCATGTAGACAGAATAGTCGCTTCCTTCGCACCACCGTTTTCAACTAAATCTCGTAGCGCATTTTCCACCCCGTCCACATTGAACGCGACTTGCTCACGCACGGCTAACGGTGCAGTTTGATGATTAATGCCAAAAGCGAACAGCTGCATCTTGATCTTTGACGGATGACAAATCTAAAAGGAGCCGAATTATAGTCGTAACCGCGACGCAATACCATCCGGCACGCAACAGCCTGATAGAATGCACGGTTTACAAATAGCAAATCATACCCATGGCCATTAAATCGACCATATTCAAAGCCACACTCCAGATCGCCGACATGGATCGCTATTACTATGCCGATCACGCCCTGACTGTAGCACTTCACCCTTCTGAAACTGAAGAACGCATGATGGTAAGGCTGCTGGCATTCGCACTGTATGCTGACGAGAAACTAACCTTTGCTCAAGGCATTAGCGGTGAAGACGAGCCTGATTTATGGCAAAAAGACCTTACCGGCGCAATCGAACGCTGGATCGTAGTCGGCCTGCCCGATGAGCGCGCCATCCGCCGCGCCTGCGGACGCGCCGAACAGGTAGTAATCTTCAGCTACGGGCGAGCCGCCGACATCTGGTGGAACGAGAATCGCAACAAGCTGTCACGCCTGAATAACGTCACCGTATTTCAACTGCCCGCCGAAGCTACGCAAGAACTCGCCAGGCTCGCCAGCCGCACCATGCAACTGCAATGCACCATTCAGGAGGGGCACATTATGGTGACGGGCGATCTGGGCGTAGTGGATATTGAACCGTTGGCATTGCATGGCAAGCGATCAACCAGCCAAACCTGGGAATAGCGCATGGCAAAGAAGCCTCAATTAACCCATGCCACCTGCCCCTGTGGTGGAACAGACTATACGAACTGCTGCGGGCGCTACCATAGCGGCATACCCGCACCCGATGCAGCATCATTGATGCGCTCGCGCTATAGCGCCTATGCACTCAAGCTCGAAGACTACCTGCTCGCCACCTGGCATTCCAGTACCCGCCCGGAAACGCTCGCACTCGCGACCGACGATACCAAATGGCTGGGACTTGAAGTACGAAAACACCTGCCAACTTCAACTGACACCGCCACGGTAGAATTTGTCGCACGCTTCAAAAATCAGGGGCGCGCTCACAGACTGCACGAAATCAGCCGTTTCGTACACGAAGACGGATTATGGTTTTATCTGGATGGCGAATTTCCGGAGTAATTCAAACCGCAAGCGACCCGCCTCGACCTTGCCATATTCAACAAAATCCCGCTTACGTTAGCCCTGTATATAGACTTTAACCGGGCAAGGAGTATCATTTTCCCTTTGATTTATCTATAGCTCTCGGTGCCTTTTTCCGGCGTGACTGAGAAGAGGGAACACCATTGTCCAAATTCAACATCAATCTGCACGAAGCCATTTACTCCCTTTCTGACGCACTTGATCTGGTCGGCGTTACACATATCCATCACGGCAAACATGTCGCCTACATGTCCGTAGAATGCGGCAAAAGACTGGGCTGGACGGGGCAACATATAGACAATCTGTTTCAGGCCGCGATGCTGCACGACTGCGGCGTATCCAAAACCGTCGTGCACAAACGTCTGGCCCAATTCGCATGGGAAAAAGAGAACGACCACTGCAACATCGGAGCCGATCTGCTTGAAACCTGCCCGTTGATGGCACACCTCGCACCCGTGGTACGTTACCACCACACACACTGGGCCGATTTGAAAGACATGGATCTGCCGCTGGAAACGAAGCTCAGCGCCAACTGTATCTATCTGGTTGATCGTGTCGATGTGCTATCGCTGGGGTTTTTAGTTGACCAATCCAATTTGCTGCTGGGCAAGGAAGCCATACGCCAGAAAATTTTCGACAAGCGCGGCGACTGGTTCTGCCCCGAAGTGGTAGACACTTTCATGGAAGTATCCAGATCAGAAGCGTTCTGGCTTTCACTGGAAAACGATCATGTGCATGGTTATGTCTCACGCTGGCTATCCGAAACCCAAACTCGCCCCATGGACTTTCAGGAACTGCGCAGCATCGTCTACATCTTTTCTTATATCGTTGATGCCAAGAGTCCCTACACCAAGGCGCATTCCGATGGCGTGGCGCGACTGGCGAGATTCATCGGCGAACTGTTTCAACTTTCCGAAGAAAGTTGCGACATGTTGGAACTGGCCGGGTTGTTGCACGACATCGGCAAGCTCAGGCAGCCAGATGGTTTACTGGAGAAGCCCGACAAATTGAGCATCGAAGAAACCGCACAAATCCAGCGACACAGTTTCGACACCTACACCATCCTAAAAAATATACATGGCCTCGAAAAAATTGCCGAATGGGCAGCGCAACATCACGAACGCGTGGATGGCACCGGCTACCCTTATCATCTGGGTGAGGCGGGCATGTCACTGGAAGCCCGCATCGTAGCTGTCGCCGATGTATTTCAGGCATTGGCACAAAAGCGCCCCTATCGCGAACCATTACCCCCTGCTGAAATCATTCAAATACTCAACAAGCAGGTTGCCGACGGGCAACTGGATCAGCAAATAGTAAAGCATGTCGAAGACAATCTGGAGAACTGCTGGAGAGCGGCGGTGGGAATGAGCGGAAACGAGTAATCCGGAAAACTTCAACTGCCCGCATCAATAGACGAATCTGTATCAAGGCGGCGGCACGAAACCACAAACCATTGCAACTGACAGTGCAAGCGGGGTTATGCCGCTGCACTCCATGGCTCAAGTTGTTGAACCTCATCTCCTCATCGCTGCCTGCCAGAACGTTAGCCCATTGATTCTGTTAAAATCGCCGCATGAGTAAATTAACACTGGATCGTATTCTGCATACGCAAGGCTTCGGCACACGCAAGTGGTGTCGGGAGTTAGCCGCCGAGGGTGAAGTCTGCATCAACGGACAGGTTGTCACGAATGGCACGGCCGCATTTGAGACCGAGGGGCTGGAGTTCACCGTCTATGGCGAGCCGTGGCTATACCGCAAGCAAGTCTATATCGCGCTGCATAAGCCCGCCAATTTTGAATGTTCGCGCAAGCCCAGCCACCATCCCGGTGTGCTGACACTGCTACCCGAACAGTTTGACCGCCGCGATGTGCAGCCTGTCGGGCGGCTGGATCACGATACCACCGGCATGTTGCTGATGTCAGACGACGGGGCGTTTATCCATACCCAATCTTCGCCCAAACATCATGTGCCCAAGGTCTATGTTGCAACTACCCATGATCCGGTGACACCTGAATTGATCGAACGGCTGTTGAACGGTGTAAAACTGCATGATGAGCCCGCCCCGCTGGCAGCCGAAATCTGCCGGATGATAGATGAGCAACATCTCGAAATCGTGCTGGAGCAGGGCAAATACCATCAGGTGAAACGCATGCTGGCCGCCGCCGAAAATCATTGTTCGGCATTGCATCGCTCACAGATCGGCAATCTGAAACTGGATGATCTGGGACTGGCGGCTGGCGAGTGGTGCTATCTGAACGACGCACAAATGACGCTATTAAAAGCGCCTTTCAACATTTAAAGGTTTACATGTCCATACAATGGTTTCCCGGTCACATGACTTCGGCGCGCAGAAAAGCCGCCGAAACGATGGAATTTACCGATGTGATTATCGAAGTGCTGGATGCGCGCGCGCCCGAGGCGAGTTGCAATCCGATGATTCAGGAGCTGCGGCTGCACCGCCAGCGCCCCTGCCTGAAGATACTGAACAAGATCGATCTGGCCGACCCGGCTGCAACACAGGAATGGCTGGATTTTTACAACCGGCAGGACGGCGTAAAAGCCGTTGCGCTCAGTTGCAAGAGCATGTCGGATGCGGCCCGCGTGCCCAAACTATGTCAGCCGCTCGCGCCTCACCGCAACGATAACCACAAGCCGTTGCGGCTGATGATCATGGGCATCCCCAATGTCGGCAAATCCACGCTGATGAACATGCTGCTCAAGCGCCGGGTTGCCAATGTCGGCGACGAACCAGCCGTAACCAAGTCGCAGCAATGCCACAAGATCAACGATCAAATGACGCTGACCGATTCCCCCGGACTGATGTGGCCCAAGATCGAACACCATACCGACGGACTGACGCTGGCAGCGATTCATGCGATTGGCCGCAACGCGGTGATTGAGGAAGAGGTAGCTGAACACCTTGCCAGCGTATTGCTGGAACGTTATCCGGCACAACTGGCTGAGCGTTTCAAACTGACATTGGACGGACTGGACGGCATAGGTGTAATCGAAGCCATCGCCCAAAAGCGCGGCTGTCTGCTCAAGGGACGCGGTGGCGAACTCGATCTGGAAAAGGCTTCGATAATTCTGCTCACCGAATTCCGCGCCGGCAAAGTTGGCCGTATCAGTCTGGAAACACCGACCACCCGCGCAGCCATGCTGCAACAATCAACACCCGAAGAAACCCAGCCCACCCTTTAGCACCATGAAAACCCCGAAAAGAATCCTGCCACTGGTCGAAGACGGTATCGTCGATCACGTATTACGCCAACTGATGAGCGGAAAAGAGGCGACCGTCTATGTCGTCCAATGTGGCGACGAAATTCGCTGCGCCAAGGTTTATAAGGAAGCCACGCAGCGCGGCTTTCATCAGGCGGTGCACTACACCGAAGGCCGCAGAGTAAAAAACAGCCGGCAACAACGAGCGATGGAAAAAGGCACACGCTATGGTCGCAAGGAACAGGAATCGGCCTGGCAAAATGCCGAGGTAAATGCGCTGTACAAACTCGCCGCCGCCGGAGTTCGTGTTCCGCAACCTTACGGGTATTACGAGGGCGTATTAGTGATGGAACTGGTAACCGACGAAGACGGCTCCGCCGCGCCCCGGCTCAACGATCTGGAATTCAGCCCGAATCTGGCACGTCAATATCATGCGCATCTGATCCGCGAAGTAGTATTGATGCTGTGTGCAGGCATCGTGCACGGCGACCTTTCCGAGTTCAATATTCTGGTCGATGAACATGGCCCGGTCATCATCGACCTGCCGCAGGCGGTTGATGCGGCGGCAAACAACAATGCCAGCCGGATGCTGGAACGAGACGTAAACAACCTCGCCAGTTACTTCGGCCAGTTCGCACCCGAATTGCTCGAAACACAATACGCCAAGGAAATATGGGCGCTCTACCAGCGCGGCGAACTGCACCCCGACTCGCCATTAACAGGTCGCTTCAAGCAAGACACGAAGAAAACAGATGTGCATTCTGTGATGCGTGAAATCACCGCCGCCAAAGACGACCATGCTGCCAAATTGCTCTACCAACAAATTAAACGAGCAGAGGGACGATAGATGAACGACTACCCGGTCATACACTGGAATGAAGCAGGCGTAGAACAATCCGCTCGCTGGCGTTCCGAGAGCGGCACGCCCCCGCCCAAAAAGGTGACCATCGCCGATGACCGGATGACGGCGGATACAGCCTATCGTCTGGCATGCGAAGGTACGGCATTGCTCTGGCACGGCGACTTTCAGAATGCGCGGCAATTGCTGCAAGCCATGGCTAGGCGCGCCGATGCGAAGCCCAAGAACAAAAAATCCAAGGTCGAGAAGCCAACTATTTCGCCAGCACAGGCTTTCCATCTGCACCGGCAGTCGCAATCGCAACGCGCCCGGACACTAGGCATGCTGCTTATCCCGTTCGACACGGGGCACATTATTCCATTGCGCCGCGCGCCCGATGTCGCGCCGGCCTGCGAGCAGGCCTTAGGCGCGGCCACCGAACCCTATGTCACCCCATTGCGCGGACTACAAGGGCTGATCGGCGCATACGAATGGCGCAAGAAGGGTGTTGACGTTCCGGCGCTGGGCGCACGCATACACCCGCATTACGGCGTATTTGCACCGATACGCGGCGAATATATTCATCTGGTAAAAGACGCACCCTTGCCCATGCCGGCTGAAACGCTGCCTGTCGCCTTCGACATCGGCACGGGAACTGGTGTGTTGGCGGCAATGCTTACGAAGCGTGGCATCCGCCACATCATCGCCACCGATCAGGATGCCCGTGCGCTAAGCTGCGCCCGTGAAAATCTGCAACGATTAGGATTAGCGGGCAAGGTAGAAGTCATGCAGGCCGACCTGTTCCCAAAAGGTCGTGCGCCCCTGATCGTGTGCAACCCGCCCTGGGTACCGGCTCGCCCCAGTTCGCCACTTGAATACGCCGTGTTCGACCCCGACAGCCGTATGTTGCTGGGATTCCTGAACGGACTATCCGCCCATCTGACGGAAAACGGCGAAGGGTGGCTGATTCTGTCCGATCTGGCCGAACATCTGGGATTGCGTTCGCGCGACTGGCTGATTTCTGCTATTGATAACGCAGGCCTGGAAGTGGTCGGCAAGCAGGATATAAAACCCGATCATCCCCGTGTTTCTGATACAGAAGACCCGCTACATGCCGCGCGCAAGGCAGAAGTCACGTCATTGTGGCGACTCAAGGCGAAGCAGTCATAAAGTGGCAGTATGGCGCCGACTTTAGCGCGGTCATGCCCGCGCACTCCAGCATATTGAGTCGGGCAGTTTAAGGGGCAGCGAGGGAGGCGCGACATCAATTACCGTCCACATTGATTTGCAGCCACCATTCCAACAGCGCCATTTGCCATAACTTGCTGCCCTGTATGCGCGTCAGATGAGCTTCAGGATCGTCCAGCAGCTTTTCCACGTAGCTCCGGCGATACAAGCCGCGTTTGAGGCAGGCTTCGGAATTCAATATCTCACGCGTGCGTTCCAGAAATTCGCCGCGCAAATATTTGAGTGCGGGAACCGGGAAGTAGCCCTTGGGTCGATCGATTACCGCATCCGGGATGATGCCGCGTGCTACGGCCTTGAGCGGAAACTTGCCGCCTTCCCTGAGCTTCAATTCTGCCGGCATTTTTGCCGCGAGTTCGACCAGTTCATGATCGAGAAAAGGTACACGCGCTTCCACACCCCATGCCATCGTCATGTTATCCACTCGTTTGACCGGATCGTCCACCATCAGCCGCGTCACATCAAGGCGTAACACCTGATCGAGAAACTCATCTGCATCGGGTTTCTGCAATTGTTCCGCCACCCAATCTGAACACATGTCCGGCACGGCATAATCGTCGCTGACCATTTCCAGATATTCAGCATGATCGCGATCAAAATAATGGGATGCGAAGCGTTGCAATGACGAACCGCTGGCGGCTTGCATACGCGGATACCAGAAGTAGCCGCCAAACACCTCGTCCGCACCCTGTCCTGCCAGCACCACCTTGATGTCACGAGCAACCTGCTCACCCAGCAAATAAAATGCCGTTACATCGTAACTGGACATCGGTTCGGCCATTTGTGCAATGGCTTCCGGCAAACGCCGGAACATTTCGCTATTGCTTATCCGCAACTTGTGATGACGGGTATTGAAGTGAGCCGCTACCATATCCGAATATTCGAACTCATCGGCCGCCTCGCCTGCCACCTCCTCGAAGCCGATGGAAAAGGTATTCAGCGCTTCCGCATGTCCATCCATCAACCCTACCAGCAGGCTCGAATCCAGCCCACCGGAAAGCAATACACCGACCGGCACATCGGAAGCCAGTCGATGACGCTCCACTGCACGCCGCAATACGATACGCATTGCGGACAACCATTCTTCACCGGATATTTCCTGCGCTGGTCGGGTAGCGTTCAACGTCCAGTAGCAATGCTGCTCTACCTCACCGGAGGCGGTAAAACGCAAGGTATGCGCCGGAGGTAATTTCTTGACACCCTGCAAGATCGTGCGCGGCGCAGGAACCACGCCGTGCAGCATGAAATGAAAGTTCAGCGCAACCGGATCAAGCCGGGTATCCACTCCGCCACCGGCCAGTAACGCCTGCAATGTGGAAGCAAAACGCAAACGCGTCCCGTCAAAGCTATGGTAAAGCGGCTTGATGCCCATCCGGTCGCGGGCAAGAAATAACGATTGATCGCGTTTGTCATGAATTACGAAAGCAAACATGCCGTAAAAACGCGTCACACAGTTTTTTCCCCAGGCGTGATAGGCCTTGATTATGACCTCGGTGTCTCCTTCCGAGAAAAACGAATACCCCATCTCTACCAACTCGGCACGCAATTCCTTGTAGTTATAGATCGTGCCGTTAAACACCAGCGCCAGTTGCAAATCCTCGTCCCGCATCGGCTGATCAGCATGAGAGGAAAGATCGATAACCGCCAGTCGCCGATGCCCAAACGCAACCGTTCCTTCGCTATAAAACCCCTCATGATCCGGTCCGCGTCGCGCAAGCTGTACCGTCATGCGCTTCATCGCGTCCATATCGGGCGCATTTCCATCAAAACGTAATTCACCACAAATGCCGCACATGCAAGACTCCAATGTTTTCGGATGCGAAATTAACGCTCAGGGATACAGAAATTCTTAATGTACCCATTTAATTGTAGGGTGGATAAACATAGCGCATCCACCATCATCGGCTATCGGTGGATGCGCTGCGCTTATCCACCCTACAGCTAAATATTACCGTAGGGATTTTTAAAGACGAAACACAACATCCATTTAGCCAGCCGGAAATACAAGTGTCATCCTTGTGCCTCGGCCTTCTGTGCCTGATGAAAGAGAAATGCTGGCATGATGCCGTTGAGCGATTTCACGCACTATCGCCAGCCCCAGACCGCAACCATCCTGACCACTGCCGAGCACCCTATAAAATCGCTCAAACACCCGGCTTTGCTCGCTTTCAGGTATGCCTCTACCGTTATCTTCGACCTCCAACTCAACGCTACCGTCCACTCGGGCAACACGTACTGTAACACTGCCACCTTGTTGGGTATAACGAATGGAATTGTCCAGCAAATTATTCAGTAACTCACCCAGCAGAAATGCATCCCCCTTGATAATTACCTCATTACTCACCGGCTCAAACCCGAGGTCTATACCTTTCTGTAACGCTGCCGGAACCCAATCTTCCAGAATTTGCCGAACCAGCGCAACCATATCCAGCGGGGACATCATGTCAGCCTGCTGTTGCGTTCCCGGCTCGGTACGTGCCAGCAACAGCAATTGATTCACCAGCCGTGCAGCATGCTCGGTCGCCTTGTACATTTGCAACAGGGAATGGCGTATCTCCTCGGGATCGTTCAGTCGCAGCGCCAATTCCGTCTGCGCCTTGAGCCCGGCTATCGGTGTGCGTAACTGATGTGCCGCATCGGAAACAAAGCGACGCTGAACCACCATGGAGCCTCCCACTCGTTTCAGTAACTCATTAAAACCACCTATCAACGGACGTACTTCGGCAACCACGTTATTCTTGGACAGGGGACGAAAATCTCCTGGTGAGCGATGTATCACCTCGTCGCGCAACTGCAACAGCGGACGCAAGCCTCGTCCGACCCCCCACCAAATCATCAGTCCGGAAAGTAAAATCAATATCAGATTGGCGGGTAGCACACGCCACATCCACTCCTTGGCGCGCTCCTGATGCACGGCCATGGTTTTTCCCACCACCACAAAGACTCGTCCGCCAGGAACATCAGATTCCGGTAGAAGCGCCGCCATCATACGCACCGGCTGCCCCTTGTAACTAGATTGATAATACACAGGAGTTTCGCTCAAAAGCTGGGGAGGAACAGGTAAATCAGGGGATCCGTATTGATATTTTTGCAGCCAACCGGACAGCGAGTAATACACCCGATCCTTTTTATCTTCATTCAATATACTCAGCGCACCGCTATGTATATTAAATACAACCTGTCCATTTGTGGTACGCAATTGATCCAGCAAAATCCTGCTGACATCCTTCAAGTAGCGATCATGTCTGCGATTTGCGCTGTCGTGCCCGAATTTGTAAACCAGCGCAATATTGACCACTAGCAAAATCACCAAGGGCAACATCACCCACCACAGCAATTTCTCACGTAGCGTATCGGATCTAAAGAAATATTGGAAATGATTCAAGGCTTCTCCAGCAGATACCCCAAACCGCGCAAGGTGCGAATCTGCGTATTACCCGCCTCCAGTTTCTTGCGTAAACGATGAACATAGACCTCGATGGCATTAATACTCATCTCCTCGCCCAGTTCCGACATCTGCTCACTCAACAACTCCTTGCTCACCACGCGTCCGGCACGCAACATCAAGATTTCCAGAACGGTTATTTCACGTGATGACAATTCCAGCGGTTCGCCATTGAGCGTTGCTCTATGTCCGACTGTATCCAGACTCAACTCGCCAACCTGCAATTTCGCACCTGTCGCCGACATACCGCGTCGTAGCAACGCACGTATCCGCGCTTCCAACTCCAGCAAATCAAATGGCTTTATCAGATAATCATCCGCACCATAATCCAGGCCGAGAACACGATCTTCTACCTTGTCTCTAGCCGTCAGTATCAGCACGGGAACCTTGTTTCCACGCTGCCGCAAACGAAGCAGCACCTCAGAGCCGTCCATATCCGGCAATCCCATATCCAGAATCACCAGATCATAGTCATTCTCTATCAGCAGATGATCGGCCTGCTTGCCACTGACCTCGTGCGTAACCACATAGTTATGTTTCCGCAGAATACGGAGTAAACCATCCGCCAGTATCGGGTTATCTTCAACAAATAGTACGCGCATATTTCCCTCTGCATCCGGCGACACTTTCCAAGTTCATGACCATTTTCGTCGCTAAGCGATATATTTTAAGGAGTTAGAAATTATAAATGTACCAACTGATGGGAGAAGGGAAAAGTGAGAAGAGAAACCAGCTCTCCGATAAAGGGCAGGGGGGCACCCTTCACCCTTCCTCCCTCTTCCCCTTCGCAATAAAAGGTATTTTAGTAATTTCCTTCTCCCTTAATGAATGAAAGGAAAAATTACTCTGTTGACTCGACAATGGGCGGAGCCACAAAACTCCAATCCAGACTGCCGGTATCATTGGTAAAAATTCGCTCACGTTTCAAGCCCTGCTCGCGTAACCTTATCTTTACCTCTTCCGACGTATTGTTATGAAAATCGGCTATTCCACCATGAATAATCATGGTTCTGACCATCGTGTCCCCTACCACTTTGCCAAGCACGCAACGGATACCCGATGAGTTATTCTGTCTGACATCCTTCAGGAAGGCCTGCTCTTCCAGTACGGATTCGATTTGTACAAACTGCTCTTTTCTATCTGCATTTAACCTGTCTACGGCAACTTTGAACTTGGTAAATTTCGATGAGATTTTTAGCCAGTTATCCTGCTGTGCTTCGTTTAATTTAACCAGCCCCTGCTCGATTTTTTCGGAAAACGAGAAATATTTCGCCACTTCCTCGTTGGATTTAATCTGGGATAACAGCTTATCCTTGCCTGCAATAATTTTTTTACACTCATTTATCGCCTTGGTAAACTTGCCCAGTTGCGCATCCATTTCCTGCAAGTCCGGCACAACCATAAAGACGATAGTTTCCTTGCCGCGACAGGATGTTGAGTTGTCTATTTTTACATTCTTGCCCGCAATGAAACAGCCTTCCGCACTGCCGATCTGAATATTGTCGCCCACGATATCGCAATTGACAGCACGCTCAATGAACACTGACTCACCCAGTATCACACTGGTCTCTGCATACTTAACCGACACCTTGCCTTCCCATGCCTCAATATCCGAATTCAGCACTCGGCCGCCTGATGCAATATCACCCCCATGGCTGACTGCGCTGCCCCGCGACAGATTCCCTTCGATCTGGATTAACCCTTCCTGCGAAACAACCTTGCCATAAACATCGGAATGGAAGGTCATATTCTTACCTTCGACTACGCGCCCCTCCTGCACCTCGCCATGTTCGACATACTCACTACCCGCAAGAGAAAGATCGCCTGTAGTCTTGAGACTGATGCCGGCTTTGTTTTCGATTTTTTCCGTAACCGAGATCAGATTGGAATTAACATCGAGCGCAATAAATCCATCCCGATTTGCCAGAATAAAATCAAATCCATCCAATACGGCAACACGCGTACCCGGCCCGGCCAACGAAGAAATATCGATATCTTTCGGTATCTCAGGCTCAATTATCTCCCCGCTGATCTTGCAGCCGTGCTTACCCAGTACGCGAGGCTTTTTCTTCAGCAGACGGGTTTCCTTGTCAACCTGAGGGAAACGATTCTTGAATTTACGCAGGTCAGCGATGCCATTGATGATCTGGGGGGAATTATCGCGATGCAACAACTCGCTGGCCTCGACAATCTCTGCATCCTGTCCTGGAGTTGCATCCACCTGAGTAGCCACATCCATGCGCACCATTTCATTACGCGCAATGACTCCCCCTACCGCCTCAACATTTATACCGAAACGCACCCCCTTGGTCCACATATCCGTAATGAACTCATCCAGATCAAGACTAACGGATTTCGTTTCAGATTTAGACTTTATTTCAAGGACTGGTGCGACACCATTTTCGTCCGGTTCGCCATAAACCTTTTCTTCGGTAATAACGTTGATCGTAGCCGGCTCGAAAAAATACTGCGCACTCTGACTGGCCTCGGCCAACTTGACACCCTTATACAGCTTCTTGCGTTCTACTGAAAAAACCATCACGTCATCAGCCAATTTCAGCTTATCCGATGTACCGTGTGAAGCAAGAATATCGCCATAAAAATAAAGCAGATTGCTAAACAGACGATAATTCAAACCGGAAAATCTGGCGTAGCTGCCAAACAAACGATCCACGAAAACTTCAAAACCGCCCCCCACCGGGAAAGCGGCCAAGTCAACGTAGATGCCGTCCTGTTGCCTGAGCAGATAAGCCGGAAGCTTGACTTTCGCTCGCTTGGGCGGGCCAGACTCATTCTGTACGGATGCTGATTCGCTATTTACATCGGATACCGGTTCATTTATCCCGGCTGATGGCTCAGTCATATTCACAAATCTCAACCCTCAACTATGAATTCAGGAATAAAGTGCAAAATGCACCGCGTAATACTGCCTGCAACTATTTCAATTAAATCAAACTACAAATAATCAGTCATCTGCAAAGCTCAATCCGAGTATCAAGTCTAGCAGATTCCCTAATTACAACCAATCCGCTTACGACACGAGTTCAACTGCACCCGTTTATTTATGCCCAAGCGCTCAGCCGCAGCACTAAATCCAATTTCTTTTCCTGCATTTATGAACCATGTTTCGGTAACATAGTCTACCGTTCGATATAACCCATTACCAATCCATACCGTCAATACGTTGGTGTACAATCTACAAATAGTTTTTTTACCGAAGGAGATCATTATGAAAGTTCGTTATTTAGTCGCCATGGCAGCAGCACTGTCTATTTCAGCTACCGCATTTGCCAACGATGGTGAAGATGCATTCAAGAAAAGCGGATGTACTACTTGCCATTCCGTAACAGCCAAAGCACTTGGCCCATCAATGAAATCCGTTGCAGACAAATACAGGGGCGATGCGGAAGCACAAGCAAAACTGGAAAAGAAAGTACGTAACGGCGGCTCCGGTTCTTTTGGCGGCATGCCTATGCCAGCTACCGCAAAATCGGTTAGCGACGAAAGCATCAAGTCCATCGTAAGCTGGGCATTAAGCCAAAAGTAAGCAGTACTAAGCAACAACGATATAAACAGCCGACGCAAGTCGGCTTTTTTATTACCTGTTACATTGTGTCCGTCGCAAGCCGCCCGATTCTTTCCGAACTGTTATAATCCGCGTCAAATTTTTTAGCGCTCCTCAATGAATATCCTTTACGAAGAAGACGGCAGTTTCAAGGTCGGTAGTGTCATGACAGACAACACCACCTCTCTACAAATCGAAAGCCTGTCCGGCAAACGCAGTAAAATCAAGGCTGGTAACGTGATGCTGCATTTCAGCCAGCCCGATCTGTCCGATTTTCTGCCGCAGGCGGAAGCGCTTGCCGCCGAGATTGAAACCGAGTTTCTGTGGGAGTGCTGCCCGCCAGAAGAATTCAGCTTTGAAGAAATCGCAGCCGAATATTATGGTCACAAACCCAGCTCGCTGGAAACCGCCGCGACGCTGATTCGATTACACGGGGCACCGATTTACTTTCACCGCAAGGGCAAGGGACGTTATCGCGCCGCGCCGCCCGATGTACTCAAAGCCGCACTGGCGGGTGCCGAGAAGAAGCGTTTGGCACTGGAGTTGCAGGCCAGAATGACCGAGCAACTCGTTAATTTCGAGTTGCCACAGGAATTCGCCGGACACATTAACCAACTGTTATACAAGCCGGATCGCAACACGCTGGAAGTCAAGGCGCTGGAAGCCGCCTGTGCCGCCACACACTTATCCGCCGCCCACCTGCTGCAACGCTGCGGCGCTTTACCTTCCACGCAGGATTATCACCTGCAAAAGTTCCTGTTTGAGAATTTCCCCAAAGGCACCGATTTCCCGCCTGTCACCCTTTCAGATTGGGAAGAACTACCGCTGGGCGCAAGAAACGCCTTCAGTATCGACGATGCCACCACCACCGAAATTGACGATGCCTTTTCGGTCGAAAAACTGGAAAACGGCAACTGGCGCATAGGCGTGCATATCGCCGCGCCTGCGCTCGGAATGCCCCGCGATTCCGATGGCGACAAGATTGCAGCCTCACGTCTGTCCACGGTCTATATGCCCGGCGACAAGATCACCATGCTGCCGGACAGCGTGGTCGACGCTTTCACGCTATGTGCGGATCGCGTCTGTCCCGCGCTGTCGATGTATATCGAAGTCGAAGCGGAAGCGCTGACTATCCTGAGTTACAACAGCCGCGTCGAGCGCGTACATATCGCCGCCAACCTGCGCCACGACACGCTGGAACCGCTATTCAACGAAGAAACACTGGCGGCAGGCAAGCTTGATTACCCCTATGCCGAAGAACTTACCCTGCTATGGCATCTGGTGCAGAAGATGGAAGCCGGTCGTGGTAAGGCCGACAGCCAACAACAGGTGGACTACAACTTCCACATCGAAGACGGTCGTGTGCGCATCTCCCATCGCCGTCGCGGCTCACCGATCGACAAGGTGGTTTCCGAGTTGATGATTCTGGTGAATTGCGAATGGGGCAAACATCTGGACGAGCACGGCTTCCCCGGCATCTACCGCACCCAACAGGGCGGCAAGGTCAGGATGAGTACCGTGGCCGCTCCCCATCAGGGATTGGGCGTTGCGCAATACATGTGGTCCAGTTCACCGTTGCGTCGCTATGTCGATCTGCTGAACCAGCGCCAGATCATCGCCATGTTGCATGACAAGGTAGCGCCCTATCCGAAGAACGACCCTGCGTTGTATGCCGCGATTCGCGACTTTGACACCATGTACAGCATCTACAACGAATTCCAGCGCAACATGGAGCGTTACTGGTGTCTGCGCTGGCTGCAACAGGAAAATATCGAACAGATTGAAGTCAACGTGTTGCGCGACAATCTGGTAAGGCTGATAGACATACCGTTGGTGCTGCGCGTACCTTCCCTGCCCGAACAACTTCCCGCCAATACCCGCGTGGAATTGGCTATCGTCGCGATTGACCTGCTCGACCTCGCCGTACAGACGCGCTATGTAGCCACGGTCGCATTAACCGAAACGGCGACGGAAGCTCCCGTTGACGATGAAACATCAACAGAAGAGGAACCCGCTTGCTAGTCAGATTTGAAAGGCGCATTTCGTTTTCGATGGCTTTATCCATCGCGCTGCACATTTTTGCGTTTAGCATCACTTTTACACTGCCTAATCCGCCCGCTTTAAGCAACTTCATGCAACCGCTGCATGTGGTGCTGGTCAACAGCAAATCCAAATCCCAACCGATTAATGCCGATGCGCTGGCTCAAGCCAATCTGGACGGAGGCGGCAATACCGCTGAAGACCGTCAAGCCAAGACCATGCTGCCAAATATCGGAGACGATCAACGCTTCACGCCGGAAGAGGTTTCCAGAAAAGTTTCCAAGCTGGAAGAGGAATCCAAGCGCCTGTTGACCCGTATCAACAGCGATTACAGTCAGCCTCAACCGAAACTGAAAAAACAGCAGAGCGAGGAAAACCTTACCGCCGATGATCTGGTCGAAAAAAGTCTGGAAATCGCCCGTCTGGAAGCCCAGATAAACAGAAACACGGATTATTACCAGAAGTTGCCTCGGCGCAAATTTATCGGCGCACGCACCAGGGAATACCGTTTTGCCCAGTACATCGAAGACTGGCGCGTCAAGGTGGAACGCATCGGCAACCTGAACTATCCCGAACAGGCACGGCGCGAACAGATTTATGGCAAATTACAACTCAGCGTTTCGATTCGTGCCGACGGCAGCGTCGAAAACATAGAAGTTAGCCGCTCATCCGGCCATCGCCTGCTCGATGCCGCCGCCGCACGCATCGTCAAGCTGTCAGCCCCCTTTTCCCCGCTACCGCCTGACATCACCCGCGACACTGACATCCTGACCATTACCCGCACCTGGTCGTTTACGCCGTCCGATACGCTGGAGAGCGAATAAACGTCACTCTCCTGATAACGTAACAGCCCGTACCCGAACCGTTTTTTTTCATTACAATGCGCGCCTTGAAACGATTCCACCGCACCTGACATGACCGACCGTTACGCCGTTATCGGCAACCCCATTTCCCATAGCAAATCGCCATTGATCCACCGCCTATTTGCCGAACAGACCAATCAGGACATCAGCTATGTAGCCATCGAAGCGCCGCTGGACGGTTTTGTTGCGACCATAGAGAGACTGCGTAGCGAAGGGTACAAGGGTTGCAATGTCACTGTGCCGTTCAAGTTTGACGCTTACAATTGCACCAACGAATTAAGCGAACGGGCTACTGCGGCGCAGGCGGTAAATACACTCAGCTTCATAGGTGATGCGATACGCGGCGACAATACAGATGGTGCCGGGTTAGTACGTGACATCGAGCAGAATCTTGGCGTTTTTTTACAAGGCAAGCGTGTCTTGCTGATGGGAGCAGGCGGGGCGTCTTACGGAGCTGTTTTACCCCTGCTCGAAAAAGGCACACAAATTACCGTAGCGAATCGCACTATTGCCAAGGCCGTACAACTTGCCTCCACCTTTACTGACAAAGGAAACATCATTGCGTTGGCCTATTCTGATTTATCAGGGCAAGCTTTTGACATCATCATCAACGCCACTTCCGCCGGCTTAACCGACAGCGAAGTACCTTTGCCTTTGGGCATCTTTGCTCCCGGCGCATTAGCATACGACATGATGTACGGACGGGAAACACCATTCATGGCATTTGCGCGACGTGAAGGAGCCAGCGTTGCAGACGGCTTAGGCATGCTGGTGGAACAGGCGGCTGAAGCCTTTACTATCTGGCGCGGCGTTCGTCCCAATACAGCACCAGTCATTGCGACTCTGCGTAAATCATGAAAAAAGTCTGGAGTTGGCTGTGGCACGGCGCGGTAATTTTGCTCGGCATTCTGGTTTTGTACCAGTTATGGCTTTTCGCGCATGTCTGCTGGTGGATCAAGTTTAACCCGTCCACCAGCGCCTTTATGGAAACGCGTCTGGAAATCATGCAGGACAAAAACCCGGATGCGGAACTTCAACACAAGTGGGTTCCCTACGAGAAAATTTCGACTAACCTGAAGCGTGCGCTGATCGCTTCGGAGGATGCGAAGTTCGTCGATCACGAGGGATTCGACTGGGACGGAATACAAAAGGCTTACGAAAAGAACCTGAAGAAAGGCAAGATCGTCGCAGGCGGTTCCACCATCAGCCAGCAACTGGCGAAAAACCTGTTTCTGTCCGGAAAACGCTCACCATTCCGCAAGCTGGAAGAAGCGGCGATTACGCTGATGATGGAAGCGGTTATGGACAAGCGTCGCATCTTCGAAATTTATCTGAACGTGATCGAATGGGGCGATGGCGTATTTGGTGCAGAGGCCGCTGCACGCCATTATTACCGCAGCAGTGCGGCACAACTATCCGCTGCGCAGGCGGCAAAACTGGCGGCGATGGTGCCGAACCCGCGCTATTACGATAAGCACCGGGAAGCACGCGGACTGCAACGCAAGACTGGTATTATTCTGGCACGTATGAATCAAGCCGAAATTCCATAAAAGCCCTCAAATTTTATACGACTCGCCAAATTCCCTGCGCAGCCCGGCTGGGTTTTCTTTACAATGACGCGCGATTAACAGAATGCGCGCCATGACTGAAAACACTCCAGAAAATCACCACACCGAAAACGTACAGCACCACCTGAAACAGGTGGAGTCGCTGCTGCAAAAGCACGCGCTGTTGGAAGAGCTGGCCCGCAAACAGGAAATGCCGCGCCCGGAACGGCACGATCTGGTTGAAACCCTGTTACACAAACAACATCTTGTTGAATTACGCAGCAAGATGGACAGCCTGCACCCCGCCGACATCGCCTATATTCTGGAAGCCCTGCCGATCGAACAACGTTTGCTGGTATGGGATCTGGTCAAGGCTGAACGCGACGGCGAAATTCTGATTGAAGTCTCTGATGCGGTACGCGAATCGCTGATCGCGACAATGAACCGCGATGAATTGCGTGCCGCCGCCGAACAACTCGACACCGACGAAATCGCCGATCTGGCTCCCGACCTGCCGCAAAACGTAATGCGCGACGTGTTCAAGTCGTTGTCCACCGAAGAGCGCGAACAGTTGCGTTCCGCAATGTCCTACCCGGAGGATTCAGTGGGTGCGCTGATGGATTTCAGCATGGTGCATGTACGCGAGGATGTCACACTGGAAGTGGTCTCACGCTATTTGCGGCGCTTCGACGAATTGCCCGATCATACCGACAAGATATTCGTGGTGGATCGCGATGATCATTTCAAGGGCGTATTACCGATCAACCTGATCGTAGTCAACGAGCCTGAAACCATCGTCGCTGACCTGATGCTGACTGACATCGTCAAACTGTATCCCGATGAAAAAGCCGACCATGCAGCCCAGGCTTTCGAGCGTTACGACCTGGTTTCCGCTCCGGTGGTAGACGAGGAAGGCACGCTGGTCGGACGCGTCACTGTGAACGTAGTGCTGGATTACATTCGTACCGAATCGGAAAGTGACTTGCTGAATCAAGCGGGTTTGCGTGAAGAGGAAGATATTTTCGCCTCGGTCTGGAAGAGCGCGAAAAACCGCTGGGTATGGCTGGCACTGAATCTGTGCACCGCTTTCTTCGCCTCAAGGGTAATCGGTCACTTTGAAAATACCATCGAAAAATATGTAGCCCTCGCCACGCTGATGCCCATCGTCGCCGGCATTGCGGGCAACTCGGCCAACCAGACCACCACCATCGTGATCCGCTCACTGGCACTGGGGCAAATTACTCAAGGTAATGCGAAACGTCTGTTGGTCAAGGAACTGGCCATCGGTGGACTGAACGGCTTGGTGTGGGGCGGTATCGCCGGATTCTTTGCCTATTCGCTGTATCACAGCGTCTCGCTCGGCATCGTCATGACCAGTGCCATCCTGCTCAACCTGCTGGTCGGCGCCTTCATCGGCATGTCCATTCCACTCGGCATGCACCGCTACGGTCGCGATCCCGCCATCGGTTCCAGTGTATTGCTTACAGCCATTACCGACAGCGGCGGGTTCTTCATCTTTCTCGGACTGGCAACAATCTTCCTGATTTAAGTTGTCATCATCACAGATGATGTGGCGCGACAAACAACGAGAAACCCAATTAAACAGATTTTCAACCAACGACAGGAGAAGCAACATGGCAATGGACGAAATTGACTACACACTGCATGGCGACGACATGCAATTTGTCGAGATTGAACTCGATCCGGGCGAGGCCGCCATTGGCGAAGCGGGTAGCATGATGTACATGGAAGACAGCATTCATATGGATACCGTCTTCGGCGATGGCTCGGCACAACAAGGTGGAATCTTCGGCAAACTATTGGGAGCAGGAAAACGTCTGGTCACTGGCGAATCGTTGTTCACCACCGTGTTCACCAACAACGGGCATGGAAAAAAGAAGGTGGCCTTTGCCGCTCCCTACGCGGGCAAAATCATTCCCTTCGACCTGAAACAGCACGGCGGCACGATGATTTGCCAAAAGGACGCCTTCCTCTGCGCCGCCAAAGGCGTCTCACTCGGCATCGCCTTCCAGCGCAAACTGGGGGCTGGATTCTTCGGCGGCGAAGGCTTCATCATGCAGAAACTGGACGGCGACGGTATGGCTTTCGTTCATGCAGGTGGCACCATTCTGGAACGTCGCCTCGCCCCCGGCGAGATACTGCGCGTCGATACCGGCTGCGTAGTCGCCTACACCCCGGACATTGATTTCGACATCCAATTCGTCGGCGGCATCAAGACTGCACTGTTCGGCGGTGAAGGCCTGTTCTTCGCTGTCATGCGCGGCCCCGGTACAGTCTGGCTCCAATCGCTGCCCCTCGCCCGACTCGCCTCACGCATCTTTGCCGCCGCACCCGCCAGCAAGGGCGGAGGCGGATCAGGCGGCGAACAGGGCGGCGTGCTCGGAAATTTGTTTAACGGTAACGATTGACCGGCTTGCTATTAACCTAGAAAAAGTAATTGTCCACGAGAAGCACGAGGCGGGTTTGGCAGGTATTTTGCCTTTAGGCAAAAACTCGCAAAAAACACGAACTAATTCAACAGCATGCTAAATTTTCAATTTCACCCAATGGGTGTTTCAGCAAGTTGATGTAACCCATTGTTTTATTTGCGAGCAGCCACTCTGTGGCTTTACCTGCTTACCCCTTTTCGTGACTTTCGTGTTTTTCGTGGACGGAATAAGTTTTTTAGGATTAATAACACCGTCTTTAATCTAAACAAAAACGGGGCTAACCATAGGCTGCCCCGTTTCTTTTTGAAACTCAATTATTACTTGGACTGTGTCTGAGCCTGAGCCAAGGGAGCAACTGACGATTTTTCCAGACCGACCGCCTCACCAATCTTACGAAGTACTACCGTAATACTATTCGGATAATCGAAGCCTGCACCAGTATTTCTGTCAACGATGTAACCGATTGCGCCCCCGGCAATAATATTGCCCCATACTGCGCCATTACTCTTAGATACAACCGTTTCATGTCCGGCAGTATTGGCATCCTTGCTGCAATCAATCGCCAAATCACCCGTACTCTTGTGCACCGTTACACTACCCGGCGTGGTGACAAACCATTTTCCGGCATCATTCATCAATGTGCATCCAACCCCCGCCACTTCGACATTATCCTGAATCGTCTGAACTGAAACAGGTTGCAATTTCTCGCCCGCGATTGATGCACATCCTGTAAGCGCGAGTATTGAAGATATAGCAAGTAACTTGTACATAAATTTCCTTTGAACTGGTACGTCATAAAAAAGAGGCCTGATGAATAGCCCCGCATAAAGTGTGCCGCAAACCGATACAACACCCAAATTTGACTATAACCGTCTTCTCAGTAGTTTCATATATGCCGAAAGGCCTATTTTCCTATTCCAATATTCATCTCACAGCCTGCACATTAGCGCGACCACGTACGGTTAATGTTTCGCAGGCTTGCGTTGCTCGATAAAAAGACTATTGCCGGATATTTTTTTCGCCATCTTTTTAGCATCGGACATCGCGGCTGATACTTCGTGATGTGATCCATACTGACCGGGAGAGACCTTGACAGTACCTACGGATAGAGTAGTAAGAGGATTGAATCGTTGCTTACCGTCCCGGTCTTCACTGATATACCCGCCTGCTTCTATATGCGATTTTTCAAACAACAGGGCTGTCGCCTCGCCAAACGAGCGCAGCAGTTGTTCACAACGCGCATTCCAATCACGACTTTGCATCAACAAAATAAAATCATCGCCACCGACATGGCCGATAAAATCCAGTTTCGGGTCGCATGCCCAACTCAAAATACGCCCGGTAAGCTGAATCATCTCGTCGCCCTTGCGATAACCGTAGGTATCGTTGAATGGTTTGAAATGATCGAGATCGCAATAGCAGGCTACAAACGGAATGTTCGCTTGCAACAGCCGTTCGATATGCTCGTTGATCGGCACATTTCCCGGCAGCATCGTCAGCGGATTGGCATAACGCGCGGCTTCCAGTTGCATCTGCGTCAGTTCACGCAACAAATCCTGCCCCGAGGCCACGCCAATGTAACGTTTGTTTTCTGTAACAATAAAACCATCAGAAAAGTGCCGGCTGTCCGCTTCCGACAGGTAATGACTCAACTCATGTATCGGCATACTTTTTTCCACCCGCAACGGGTCGCTTTTTATCAGGCTTTCACAAGGCTTGCGCCCCAGTAATTCGCGCTGAAACGGTTTTGCGAATAAATCGAGAAACTGATAACGGTTGATTAATCCGAGTGGAATGCCATTTTTCACGACAGGAATTATCCGCAAGGACGGATTAGCAGAAAATTTTTCCAGTATCTGCTCATTCAAGGTTTCAGGATGAACCGGTTCGACATAGGTCAACAATTTGCCGGCAGTTACTTTCGATGCCTGATTCATCTCGTTCACCGGATAAACGGCGATATGGGACGAACTGATAATGCTGCCTGTTTCACTCGAAGCAATCAACGGCGGCGTAGGACTAGGTCGAGCAATAAAATATCCCTGTCCATACGCGATACCGAGGTCTTTAACCACTCTTAACTCACCAGCGGTTTCCACGCCTTCAGCGATTACATGGGTGCCGCAACTCACGGCGATTTGCTGTATGGATTTCAGGAATTGCAACTTGACCGGGTCTTGATCCACACCCTGTACGAAATGCATGTCTATTTTGATGTACTCGGGACGTAACTCCGACCAGAGTCGCAAACTGGAAAAACCCTCACCCAGATCATCTATCGCAATCATGAAACCCATTGCGCGATAATGCAACAAGGCTCCGCGCATCGCTTCAAAATCGAAAGTGGGCTGATTCTCGGTTATTTCGATCACGACACGAGACGGATCAAAGTCGAGATCTCGCATGAATTTCAAAGTCTGCCCGTTCTTGAAACTGGGATGTGTTAATGCTTCAGGGCTGACATTCAGAAACAGTTTGCCGGGCAGCTTCTGACGAACGAATGCCTCCAGCACGGTTAGGCGTGACAACATTTCCACTTCAAGTGACAAGCCCTGCTTCGCGGCAGCGCAAAACAGATTGATCGGCGAATGCAAAATGCTGTCAGCCGGCCCGCGTATCAAACCTTCATACCCCAAAAAGTCACCGCTTTTCAGGTCGATGATAGGCTGAAACAACGCATACAGTTTGCGCTGCGCAATGATTTCATGAAGCGGGCTGACTTCGTCTTCCGCCAATGCCAGGTTGCCCTGACATTGCGTATTTATACTGTTTTGAACGGGACGAAAATGATCATCTGGCTGAATAAGGTGCATGCGTGTCTCCGGGGAATGCTTTTGGATGGCTCGCACATTAGCTTGATGACATGACAGATATGTTACAAGAAAATACTAACTGAACACGTCATGCTACGAAATACAAAAATAGCAAAAAACTTAAATTAAAACAATAAAGTAATAGAAAAAACCACCCGCTTAAATAAAGTAGGCGGATGGTTTTATTTGCTGCCGGGAGGTAAGACAACAAGCGTTACAACGGTGAATCGATCCTGCCGCGCACGACAATCAATTATTGAGTGCGCCCTGCTCAACCCATTTTTTTAACACACCGATATTTTTCTTGGAAAGTCCGCCAGCCATACCATAGGGCATCTTGATGGATGAATGCACACGACCTTCGATGACCTGAATGAAAATGCTGGTAAAGCTGTCGCCCGGCTTGATGATAGGGCCATACTGAGTCCCTTTCATCAGGCCTTCATAACTGCTCATATCCAGATTGGTCTTTTCAAAACCTTGACCACCGGGTTCATGGCAACTTTGGCAATAGTCATGAAGGATCGGCGTTACATCCTTCTTGAAACTGACCTCCTTCTGTTTGGTCGCCGAAAATGCCGACGCAGAAAACAGCAATACCGGAATAATGACGACACACTGCAAAATTCTGTTATTCATATCGCACCTCATCTTGAACTTAACTTCAAACCGGGATTTAATAACCCGCTGATTTTACTTCAATCTCGCCCATATCTGGTTCTTGACGAAATACAACAAAATCGACAACACAAACAGGTAAATCATCACGTAATAGCCCAATTGACGACGCTCCTGCGCATGCGGATCCGCCGCCCACTCAAGAAAAGAAACGATGTCATGTGCCTTGCCCTGAATCGCGGCACGATCAGCCGCTTCCGTTGTGAAACTCATACCAAGAATATCCGGCATTTTGGTCTCGGGAAAGATGTGATTGCTCACTTCACCTTCAGGGGTATTGTAATAACCCAACAGATAGGAATAAACGTAACTTGCACCGCCGTTACGCGCCTTAGCCATCAGACTCAGATCCGGCGGAACCTTGGCGTAGCTCTGCATCGCATCCTCTTCTGACAACTGTGATGTCAATGGACCGTCCAGCGGTTGATCGCCCCGCCATTCGTCCACTTTTTCCTTGGAGATACCCAGACTGACCAGATCGCGGTATTTAATATATTTCATGCTGTGACAGGAATGACAATCCGTCATCAACGCCTCTGCACCGCGATCCATAGACTGAAGATCCGTAGCCACCTTGATTTTCTCCAGCTTTGCTTCCGAGGCCAGTGCCGATGTTGCCAGAAAGCATGCGGCCAAAATTAATATCTGCTTTTTCACCGTTTGCTCCTTTTGCTTTTTTCAAGATTTTCGCTTGCAATCAATGCATCGATCTCAGGCGGCAATCCGCGCTGAACCAACCATTTTTCTTCCATCTTGGACATAAATGGTAATAGCAGGAATAACGTGAAATAAATCAGTGTGGCGGCCTGTCCTATCAGCGTCGACTGCTCCGTCTGAGGGATGTAACCTATGTATCCCAACACCGCCATATCGATCACAAAAACATAAAACAGCGCACGGTACATCGGTCTGAAAGCCGCCCCACCCGGAATACGAGAACGATCCAGATAAGGCATGAAGGCAAAAATCATCACCGACAAGCCCATCGCCACCACACCGCCGACCATATTCGGTACCGATCGCAGAATTGCGTAGAACGGCAGGAAGTACCATTCGGGCACGATGTGACTCGGCGTCTGCATCGGATTGGCCGGTACATTATTGGCCGGTTCGATCAACGCATCGGGCATGAAGAACACAAACACACTGAACAACATCAGGAATAATCCCAGACCATACAAGTCTTTCGCGGTGAAATAAGGATGAAACGGAATGTTGTCCTTATCAGCCAGATTAATGCCGCTGGGATTACTGCTCTTTACCGTATGCAGCGCGACCAGATGCACTATCACTGCACCAATAATCAGGAATGGAAACAGATAGTGCAAGGCAAAGAAGCGGGTCAATGTGGCATCGCCCACGGTGTAATCGCCACGCAACCAGATAACCACCTGATCACCGATAAAGGGCGTAGCGCGGAATAAATTGGTAATCACCGTAGCCCCCCAGAATGACATTTGGCCCCACGGCAACAGATATCCCATGAACGCCGTTGCCATCAACAACAGCAACAAGCCCTGCCCAGTCCACCACAACAATTCACGCGGCGCTCGATAGGAACCGTAGTACAGCGTACGCGCCATGTGGATGAAGATCACGAAGAAGAAGGCGGAAGCGCCGGTCGCATGCATGTATCGCAGCAACCAACCGTAATTCACGTCTCGCATGATGTGCTGTATCGAATCAAACGACATCGCGACATCGGCCTTGTAGTGCATCGCGAGGAAAATACCGGTAGCGACCTGCAATACCAGCACGAATCCGGCTAGAAAACCGAAGTTCCACCAGTAACTCAGATTGCGCGGTGTGGGGTAACCTGTCAGTTCATGCTTGACAAAGCTGGTCAGCGGAAACCGCTGATCTATCCATTTGATAATACGTCCTGGCATAATCGTTTCTCCTAGGCTTTGCCGATGATAATTTTGTTTTCAGAGACAAAACGATAGGGGGGCACTTCAAGATTTTTTGGTGCAGGACCTTGAGTGATGCGACCGCTATCATCGTATTGACTGCCGTGGCAATGACATACCCAGCCTGGACCTTCCTTGTTCGGCACGCAACCCATGTGGGTGCATACACCAATGACGACCAACCATTCGGGATTTATAGCGCGCTCGCTATCCGGCTGCGGATCCTTGACGCCATTCGAGGCAGCGGCTGCCGCGATTTGCTCAGGTGTACGGCGCAAAACAAACACCGGTTTTCCCTGCCATGCCACCGTGTGCATCGCACCCGGCGTAATATTGGATAAATCGACTTCAGTCTCCGCCTTCGCCAGCACATCCGAACTCGGATTCATACTCGCAACAAACGGCACGCAAGCCGCGCCTACACCTACTCCCCCTACAACCGAAGACAACTTGATTAAAAAGTTGCGACGATTACCATCATTTACAGCGTCCTTCTCCATACCGCCCCCCTTGAGAATATTACCGTTTACTAATCAACGCAGCATCCTACTCTCATGAACAGGTGGTCACAATGAATATGATGGGGGGGGAGGGAAGGGTTATAGGATGTAACCCTTTGGTGTGTATGGGCAGTTTACGGTTTTTGGAAACTATAACCTAGAAAAAGCAATTGTCCACGAAAATCACGACAAACACGAACAAATTCAACAACATGCCAAGGTTTCCAATTTCACCTAATGGGTGCTCCGGTAACTTTACGTAACCCATTGTTTTATTTCGTTCCTTTCGTGTTTTTCGTGAACGGAATGAGTTTTTTCAGGTTAAAGCTTTTGTGCCAATGACACGGCGAGAGTACCGGAACGTATATGCAAATCCCGTTGCGGGAAGGGAATTTCGATATTTCGTTTGCCAAGCTCGTCATCGATTGCCCAGAGATAATGCGCATTCATTTTGAGCGGCATATGGATTGATTCGGGTCCAACCCAGACTATCAATTCAAAATTCAAACTGCTGTCACCAAAACCGACCAGCCATGCATCTGGTTCACGACCCGGCGTATTCTCGGTTCCGTGAACACTCAATGCGGCGGCAATGGCCGCTTCCCTGACCTGTTGTTTGTTCGTACCGTATGCCACCCCGAATGGCACATGCAACCTGCGCACCGATTCGCCCAATGTCCAGTTAACTACGCGTCCGGTAATAAATTCAGAATTAGGCACAATGATGTCGATCAAGTCTGCTGTGGTTATCCGCGTATATCGCAAATTGATTTCGACCACTTTTCCCATGACGCCTGATTGCAAATCGACGAAGTCACCGACCTTGACGATTTTTTCAAGCAAAATAATGATGCCTGAAACGAAATTACTGATGATATTTTGCAAACCGAAGCCAACACCGACACCAATGGCACCGCCAATCACTGCAAAACTTGCCATGTTAAAACCCAGATAACTAAAGCCGACAATCAGGCCAATTATCCAGACCGTATAACGACTGATACGACTTAAGGCATACCAACCGGGAGTAGACATATTTTTCTGGTCACGGCCGATACTGTTAATGGCTTTTTCAAACAAAATCCCTAGGCGCCAAACGACAAGTACGATGAATACCAAACCAAGTAATCTGGACAAATTGATCTGGGTATCAGCGATAGAAAACCAGGGAATAGAGGAGATTTCCTTGAGTTTGCTTAAAACCAGCAGTAGAAAATCCACTTGGATACTCCATGAAATTGAGTCTGAAGTGCATTTTACACAGAAAATCGAAGTTTTCTGAATCCAGTTTGGGGTTTCCGGTTTGGAACGAAAAACTGGAAACCGAAAACGGTCTTCTAGGTCGATTTAAGTTTGTGTCTGGCGAACTGAAGCAAGGCAGGCAGGAAAGACAGCAGGATAACAAACAAAATAATTAAGGTGAGGTTGTCTTTGACTACCGGGATATTGCCGAAGAAATAGCCGGCCAGCGTCAAGCTACCTATCCAGGCCAGACTGCCCAGCGCGCTGTACAGCATAAATAACTGGTAACGCATCATGCCGATTCCGGCAACAAACGGAGCGAAGGTACGAATAATGGGCATGAAGCGGGCAAACAGTATGGTTTTTCCACCGTGTTTCTCGTAAAAGGCATGAGTCTTGTCGATATGTTCGCGCTTGATTAGCCTGCCGTTCAGACGCTCGATAACCCGCAAACCAATCAAGCGACCGATCCAGTAGTTGGTGTTGTCTCCGCTAAACGCCGCGATCATCAATAACGGCGCCAACCATTCCAGTTGCAACGCCCCCAGACCGCACAGCGCGCCTGCGACAAACAACAGAGAATCACCAGGCAGAAAAGGTGCAACGACCAAGCCAGTCTCCGCAAAGATAATCAGGAACAGAATCGCGTATACCCATACGCCATAGTCCTGCACAAGCACCATCAGGTGGGTATCAAGATGCAGAACGAGGTCAATAAAGGTAGTCAGTAATTCCAAGATAATCTTTCCATTAAAATCGGTTTACACCGAACTTTAAACAAAATGTTACGGCAGCACTTCTTCCGTTTCAGTTTTTTCCGGCTTGATAAAGTCTTCGCGCGACACGCCCAGCCACATCAGAATCGGGCTGGCAACCAATACCGAGGAATAGATGCTGAACATGATGCCTATGGTCAATGCCATCGCGAAATAGTGCAGAGTCTCGCCGCCCATAAACAACATCGCACCGACCATCATCTGCGTGGAGCCATGAGTGATGATGGTGCGTGACATGGTGCGGGTAATCGCATTATCGATAATTTCTGCTACTTCGGCCTTGCGCATTTTGCGGAAATTTTCGCGGATACGATCGAAGACCACCACCGACTCGTTCACCGAATAACCCAGCACCGCCAATACCGCAGCTAGTACTGACAACGAGAATTCCCACTGAAAGAACGCGAAGAAACCGAGAATGATTACCACGTCATGCAGGTTGGCGATGATTGCCGATACGCCGAACTTCCATTCGAAACGTATCCACAGATAGCCGACGATACCCAGGCTGACCAGCAATAACGCCATCGCACCGTTTTCGACCAGCTCCTTGCCAACTTGCGGGCCGACGAATTCGACACGGCGCATTTCCACGCTACTGTCGTACTTTTGCAGTTCGGAAAGTACCACTTCACTCAACTTCGCTCCGGCAAAGTTTTGCTTCAACGGCACCTGGATCAGCACATCATGACTGGTGCCAAAGTTCTGCACCAGCGCATCCGGCAGCTTGGCCTCGGCCAGTTGCTCACGCACCTTGTTCAAATCCGCCGGCTGTGCATAATGCACTTCTAGCACCGTACCACCGGTAAAGTCCACTCCCAGATTCAATCCGTTGCTAAACAGAAAGAATACCGCGAACAGAAAAGTCACCAGCGAAATCGATGTGGTGTAACGCCCGTAGCTCATGAACGGTATATCGCGCTTGATCTTGAAAAATTCCATGTTGCTTTTCCTTATTCCCTGCCTGATCGGCAGAAATAGTAACTGTTTATCCAATCGAAACGTGATTCAGTCTGGCACGACGACCATAGACCAGATTCACAATGGCACGCGACACCAGCACCGAGCTGAACATCGAAGTCAGAATACCCAGACACAGCACCACCGCAAAACCCTTGATCGGACCGGAGCCAAACAGGAACAACGCAATACCGGCGATCAGGTTAGTAATATTCGAGTCGACGATGGTCGCAAACGCATTCTCATATCCCGCCGTAATCGCCGCCTGCGGCGACATGCCGTTGCGCAATTCTTCACGGATACGCTCGTTAATCAGCACATTGGAATCAATCGCCATACCCAGCGTCAGCGCAATACCTGCCATACCCGGCAGGGTCAACGTCGCCTGCAACAACGACAGCAGCGCTACCAGCAACAGTAGGTTAGCCGCCAGCGCAAATACCGAAATCGTGCCGAACATCAGGTAGTAAGCCACCATGAAGACGGCGATCATCATGAAACCGATCTTGGTGGAATTGAAACCGCGAGAAATATTATCCGCGCCTAGACTCGGGCCGATAGTGCGTTCTTCAACAATTTCCATCGGTGCCGCCAATGCGCCCGCACGTAGCAACAACGAAGTATCCTGAGCTTCTGACGTTGTCATCTTGCCGCTGATCTGAACACGACCACCACCGATTTCTTCACGAATAACGGGAGCCGTAACGATTTCGCCGCGTCCCTTTTCAAACAAAATAATCGCCATGCGCTTATTGACGTTATCACGGGTGGCTTCCTTGAACTTACGTGCACCCACGCCATCCAGATTGATATGTACAGCGGGTTCGTTGTTACGATTATCGAAACCAGGCTGCGCATCGTTAATACGCTCACCGGTCAGAATTACCTGTTTTTTTACCAACAGCATATTGCCGTCACGATCCTTGAACATGTCGGTGCCAAAAGGCGCAACGCCTCCTGCCAAAATCTGATGTTCTTCATCGACCAGACGGACTTCCAGAGTCGCGGTACGACCCAAAATATCCTTGGCACGCGCCGTATCCTGCACACCGGGCAACTGCACCACCACACGATCCGCACCCTGCTGCTGTATCACCGGTTCGGCAACCCCCAGTTCATTGACGCGATTGCGCAGGGTCAACAAGTTTTGCTGCACCGCTGATTGTTGTATGCGACGCTCCGCTTCCGGCTTCAATGATGCCTGCAACAACAGCTCGCCACCCACTTCCTTTTCCAGCAAGGATAAGTCAGCAAAGCGCTGTTTGATTTGCTCGCTGCCCTTGTTGCGAGAATCTGCATCACGGAATTTCACCAGCAACAGATTGCCTTCACGATTCACACCCGAATACGCAATTTTTTCTTCACGCAACGCACTGCGAATATCGCCCGTCGCAGCTTCCAATGCCTTGTCGAGTGCGGCCTTCATATCGACCTGCAACAGAAAGTGCACGCCACCACGCAAGTCCAGACCGAGATACATCGGCAAGGCGTGCATATTGGTCAACCATTGCGGTGAACGCGGCAACAGATTCAGTGCGACCACATAGTCTTCACCCAGTTGTGCAATCAACGCATCCTTGGCCTTGAGCTGCACATTGGTATCGGTAAAGCGTGCCTTGATGCTATTACCTTCCAACGCGAGCAAATCAACATTGAGATTGGCCGATTTGAGCACTGAACCTACCCGCTCCAGCAAGGCTGCATCCGCCTTAAGGTTGGTTCGCGCCGGCAAAACCTGCACAGCGGGCGACTCGCCATAAAAATTGGGCAAGGTATAAATCAAACCGGCCAGTAATACGGCCAGTATCATCAGATATTTCCACAGTGGATAACGATTCATAACAACCTCATAGTGATACGCGCATCAACGAGTATGCGTAGGGCTTTACTTACAGATGGTGCTCGAACGACTTGAGCCTATTTGATCGCCTTAATGGTTCCCTTGGGCAGCAAACTGGTAATCGCAGACTTTTGCAGCGTCACTTCCAGATTTTCGGCCAGTTCCACAGCGACATATTCCTCGAACACCTTGCTGACACGACCGACTTCACCGCCGACCGTAACCACTTCATCACCGCGCTGCAACGCTTCCAGCAACGCCTTATGCTCCTTGGCGCGTGTTGCCTGGGGACGCAAGATCATGAAATAAAACACTGCAACCAATGCCACCAGCGGCAAATATTCCATAAAGCCACCACCGGCTACCGGTGCAACTCCTTCAGCGAACGCATTGCTAATAAACATTATTCAAATCTCCAGAAGATCACAAAAAGGGGCGCATTCTATCACGAAGCGTATCCAGCTTCATGCCGACTGCCGCCGTCAGCCCAGTCCTGCACGCTTTTTCTCGAATCGCTCAACAAATTGGTCAAACGCATCGGCCTCGATCGCGGCACGCATTTCCGCCATCAACTGCTGGTAATAGTGCAGGTTGTGGATGGTATTCAGTCGCGCGCCAAGAATTTCTTTCAGGCGATGCAGGTGATGCAAATAAGCGCGACTGAAATTCTGGCAGGTGTAACAGGTGCATTCCTCATCCAGCGGGCGCGTATCCAGACGGTATTGCGCATTCTTGATCTTGATGTCGCCATTTTGCGTGAACATCATGCCGTTGCGTGCATTGCGGGTCGGCATCACGCAATCGAACATATCTATACCTTCATACACAGCGGCAACCAGGTCTTCCGGCGTACCTACGCCCATCAGATAACGCGGCTTGTCCTGCGGCAGACGCGGCGCGGTATGTTCCAGAATGCGATGCATATCATCCTTGGGCTCACCGACCGACAAGCCGCCGATGGCATAACCGTCGAAGCCGATATTCATCAAGCCTTCCAGCGACTCGTCGCGCAGGTCTTCATACATGCCGCCCTGTACGATACCGAACAGTGCGTTGGGATTGCCGTCGTGCGCCGCTTTCGAGCGGGCCGCCCAGCGCAAACTGAGACGCATCGACTCAGCGGCCTCGCGCTCGGTCGCCGGATAAGGCGTACATTCATCGAAGATCATCACGATGTCGGAATTCAGCACGCGCTGGATACGCATGGATTCTTCCGGCGTCAGAAACAGCTTATCGCCATTGACCGGCGACTGGAACTTTACGCCCTCATCGGAAATCTTGCGCAACGCACCGAGACTGAAAACCTGAAAACCGCCCGAATCGGTCAATATCGGCCCATCCCACCCCATAAAGCCATGCAAACCGCCATGCGCCTCGATGACTTCCAGACCGGGGCGCAGCCACAGGTGAAAAGTATTTCCCAGCACGATATGGGCATTGATGTCGCGCAACTCCTGCGGACTCATCGCCTTTACCGTGCCATAGGTACCCACCGGCATAAATGCCGGTGTTTGTACCGTGCCATGCGCCAACGTCAACTGCCCGCGCCGCGCCTGACCTGAAGTCTTATATAAATCGAATTTCATCTGCAACCTTAAATATAGTTTTGAGTTTCCAGTTTTTACGTTGCCAGCAATTTTCGTAGGTTGGGCTAAGCTTGTGAAGCCCAACAAATATCGAAAATGTTGGGCTTCCTTCGTCAGCCCAACCTACATCTGCAACCCTATTTGTTTATTGTTTCATTTGCGGCATTCCGCCTGTCAATCAACATCGCATCGCCATAGCTGAAGAAGCGATATTGCTGCTCGACGGCGTGGCGATAGGCCACACGCACTTCCTCCATGCCGCCAAATGCGCTCACCAGCATCAGCAGCGTGGACTTGGGCAGGTGGAAGTTGGTCAGCAACACATCGACCACTCGGAAGCGATAACCCGGCGTGATAAAAATCCGCGTCTCGCCGGTACCAGCTTGCAACTCTCCGTTTGCCGCCGCACTCTCCAACGCACGCAAACTAGTCGTTCCCACCGCAACCACCCTGCCACCGGCAGAACGCACCCGTGCAATCGCCTCCACCGTTGCCTGCGGAATTTCGTAACATTCGCTGTGCATCACATGCTCGGACACAAGCTCGGCGCGCACCGGCTGAAACGTACCCGCCCCGACATGCAAGGTCACATAGGCAATTTGCACTCCTTTGTCGCGCAAGGCCTGCAACATCGCATCATCAAAATGCAATCCCGCCGTCGGTGCGGCAACCGCGCCCGCCTCACGGGCGAACACCGTCTGGTAACGCAGCTCGTCTTCCTGTTCCGCCGCATGGGTAATGTAAGGTGGTAACGGCAACCTGCCGTATTGCTCCAGCAATTCCAGAACCGGAGCTTCGTCGCAGAAACGCAAGTGAAAAAACTCCCCTTCGCGCCCCAGCACCTCGACATCCAACCTCTCAGCCAATATCAATCGACTCCCCGCCTTGGGCGATTTGCTGGAACGCACCTGCGCCAACACTTCGTGTTCAGTCAGCACGCGCTCAATCAGCACTTCAATCTTACCGCCACTTTGTTTGGTGCCAAACAAGCGCGCCTTGATGACACGCGTATCATTCAACACCAACAAATCGTTGCTATCGACCTTCTGCAAAATATCTGCAAACCGCGCATCTTCCAGCCTATCGCCCTGCACGCACAGCAAACGGCTGGCGCCGCGCGTTTCGGGCGGATGCTGCGCAATCAAATGCTCGGGCAGCACAAAATCAAATTCATCGGTACGCATAACAGGTCAAAAATTTTCCAAGGGCGCGATTGTAGTTGATATAGCAAACAGTTTCATGGATAATGCGCTCCACTTCGCCGGGGTGATGGAACTGGTAGACGTGCCGGACTCAAAATCCGGTGCCTGAAAGGGCGTGGGGGTTCGATTCCCCCCCCCGGCACCAAATATAGAAGTATGAAGAAAGGCAGGTTATCCTGCCTTTCTTCATTTCCGCTTTATAAATATTTTCAAGAGTTTGCACCATGACCTGGAAACCCAACGTTACTGTTGCCGCCGTCATCGAACGTGATGGCCGCTTCCTGCTGGTCGAAGAAGAAACCGCTCAGGGCCTGCGCTTCAATCAGCCTGCCGGACACTGGGAAGATAACGAAACGCTCGAAGCCGGAACAGTACGCGAAGCTCTGGAAGAAACCGCCTATGACTTCAATCCTGAGTATCTGATCGGCGTCTACCGCTGGCACGCACCCGAATCCGATATTACCTATTTACGCTTTGCATTCGGCGGAAGTCTGGGCGCTTACCACCCCGAACGGCAACTGGATGAAGGCATCGTCCGTGCGGCCTGGCTGACGATAGATGAAATACGAGCCAATCAAGCACTGCATCGCAGCCCGCTGATCTTGCGCTGTATCGAAGACTACCTAGCCGGCAAACGCTACCCGCTTGAGTTGTTGACGCATTATGAATAACACCAAAAAACGTGTCGTAGTCGGCATGTCTGGCGGCGTAGACTCTTCGGTTACCGCGCTGTTATTAAAGCAGCAGGGCTACGACGTCATCGGCCTGTTCATGAAGAACTGGGAGGACGATGACAACAGCGAATATTGCTCGTCGCGTCAGGACCTGCTCGACGCGGTATCGGTTGCCGATACCATAGGGATTCCTATCGAGGCAGTTAATTTCGCCAAGGAGTACAAAGAGCGCGTATTCAGCTCGTTTCTGAGCGAGTATCAGGCCGGACGCACGCCCAACCCTGACATCCTGTGCAACGCCGAGATCAAATTCAAGGCCTTCCTCGACCACGCGATGCGCCTCGGCGCAGACTGCATCGCCACCGGCCACTATGCGCAGGTACGCGAAGTCGATGGTCTGTTTCAACTGCTCAAGGCTGTCGACAGCAGCAAGGATCAAAGCTACTTCCTGCATAGACTGAATCAGGCGCAATTAAGCAAAGCCATGTTTCCGCTCGGCCGACTGCTCAAATCCGAGATCAGGACGATTGCCGAACAGCACGGCCTGTGCAACCACGCAAAAAAGGACAGCACCGGCATTTGCTTCATCGGCGAACGTCCGTTCCGCGAATTTCTGAACCGTTATCTGCCCACCCAACCCGGCGAAATGCACACCCCCGAAGGAAAGCTCGTCGGCAAACACATGGGATTATCGTTCTATACCATCGGTCAGCGACAAGGACTTGGAATAGGCGGAGACAAGGATTCCAACGGCCAACCCTGGTTCGTCGCCGCCAAGGACATGTCCAACAACCGACTGATCGTGGTACAGGGCCACGACCACCCGGCACTGCAAAGCCACAACCTGACGGCGCTGAACAGCCACTGGATCAGCGGCGCCGCGCCCTTGGTCGATCATACTTACACCGCCAAAACCCGCTACCGCCAAGCCGATGCCCCCTGCCGTATCACCCGACTCACTGGCGAACAATGCACCATCAATTTCGACCAACCCCAATGGGCAGTCACGCCAGGACAATCGGTTGTCTTGTATGACGGAGAGATTTGTTTAGGTGGGGCGATAATCGAACACGGGTAGCATAAGTTTTTGCGAAAAATTTGCCAACGAAAGGCAAGAAATTAAACAATGGATTACATCAATTCACCGAAACACCCATTAGGTGAAATTGGAAACTTTTGCATGCTTTTGAATTTGTTCGTGTTTTATCGTGCTTTTTGTGGACAATTGCTTTTTTAGGATCAAATGTAGCGGGGTAGCATCCGCGCTGCGGATGCTCGCATTTTTGTTCTGCGCCTTGTATTGAGCGAAACTCCCTACATAGCCTGCTTGATAGCCTGCTTGATAAATTGCTCAAGTTGCATGGCAGGGAGTGGCTTACTGAAATAATACCCCTGCACCTCATCGCAACCCTGCAAGCGAAGGAAAGCTAATTGCCCCGATGTTTCAACGCCTTCAGCTATGGTTTGCATGCCCAGGCTATGCGCCATATTGATAATTGCCGCAACAATCGCCTTATCATCCGAATCATGCGTAATGTCATGCACAAAGGATTGATCAATCTTAAGTTTGTATACCTTGAATTTTTTCAAATAACTCAATGAAGAATAACCTGTACCAAAATCATCAATGGACATGCGTATACCCAGCTCATTGAGTTTATTCATCATCGCGATTGCCGCATCAGGATCGTCCATGGCGGCAGCTTCGGTAAGCTCCAGTTCCAACAGATTGTATGGAAATTGAATTTCATCCAGCACACTTGTAATCAATTCCGGCAGTCTGGGTTGCCGGAATTGAACGGCAGACAGATTTACCGCCAAGATCATTGGCGACAAACCAAGTTCTATCCAGTCTTTCATTTGGTTAACGGCGGTTCGCAAAACCCATTCTCCAATAGCAAGAATTTGGCCGCTATTCTCCGCAATCGGAATAAACTCAGCAGGTGAAATGCTTCCCATTTCCGGGTGCTGCCATCGCAGCAACACCTCCACACCGACGACACGCCCATCCTGAATTGAAATTTGTGGCTGGTAGTGCAATGTCAGTTCATTCCTGATCAAAGCGAAACGCAGTGCGTTACTTAATAGCAGGTTTCGAGTTGAAATCTCCTGCATTGCTGAGGTGTAAAAATGATAGCTATTTCTTCCGGCATCCTTGGCATAATACATCGCACTATCTGCCGCTTTTGACAAGCTTTCCTCATCCCCCCCATCGTGCGGGTAGACAGCAATCCCGATCGAAACGGTTGTAGTCAGTTCATTCAAATCAACGATGATAGGCCGAGACACCTCATGGATAATTTTTGCTGCGACTTGCGCCGCGCCATCCGCATCCGTTCCGGGCAAAATAATAATAAATTCATCTCCACCTTGGCGTGATACGGTATCTTCCTCGCGCAACGCGGCCTTAAGTCTCGTTGCTATCGCCAACAGAAGTTGATCACCTGCAGAATGTCCAAGTGTGTCATTAATATCTTTAAAATGATCAAGATCAAGAAATAAAACCGACATCGGTTCACTGCTGCGCTGCGCCAGGCTCAGGGCAAATCGAAAGTGATCATTAAGCAGATGTCTGTTGGGAAGTCCGGTTAGTTGATCAAAGTGAGCTAGATATTCAACGCGTTCTTCAATCGCCTTCCTTTGGGTTATGTCTTCCTTGATAGCTAAATAGTTACTTGCCTGACCATTGTGCTGTAACACTGGTGACATGCTTGCCAATTCGATATATTCACTGCCGTCTTTGCGACGATTGAACAGTTCACCCGTCCAAGTCTCACCATGAGTTAACTGCGCCCACATTTTCGTATAACTGGATCTGGGGGTTTTACCCGACTGTAAAAAGCGCGGATTTTTGCCTATTACGTCACTGAAGCTATAACCCGTGTTTTTTATAAAGGTGGCATTGACATATTCGATGCATGCATCAAGGTCGGTAATCATGATGGAGCTCGGACTTTGCTCGACCACCTGTGATAACAGTTGCAGTTTAGTTTCAGTGACCTTTCGTTCCGTTATGTCACGCAAAAAGGCGAAAAACTGACCACCCTCAATTTCACGGTAAGTCGCACTGATTTCAACATCCCAGTGCGATCCGTCTTTACGCCGATGTCGCGATTCAAACTGTCCACCACCGTTCTTCATGACTTTTTTGATATGTGCGGCGGTTTCAGTCACCGTTTCTACGGCCTCTAAATCGTGAATGTGCATCCCAAGTAGTTCGTCATGCGTATAACCGGATTGTTCGCAGTAAGCGGGGTTAACATCAAGAAGCAGCCCGGCACTGTCGACACGCCAGAAACCATCGAGCGTAGTTTTCAGGATGCTACTGAAAATTTGACGATTGTTACTCAGCGTCGCTTCTGCATTCTTAAGCCGGGAAATATCACTCAGCGTAATTCGTATCAACATTCCATCAGTAGCGGACATCTGGATCACGCAATCCAATAACGCATGGAATGACGTACCATTACTACGCAGTAATTCCAGCTCCACCGGGGCCGGTTCTTGCTGGCGTTGCAATTTCATAAAATGCCGGATCCAGCGATCCTGCTCTTTTCCAATAACGAAAGACCGAAAGTCTTTGCTTAATAAACTACTGCGTTCGCTGCCAAAAATCGTAACACCCGTAAGATTGATTCCCTCTATCAGGCCGGCTTGTGTCAGCGTAATGTATCCGACTGGTGCAAGTTCATATAAATCAACATATCTGTCATGCGATTCTTCCAGCGCAATCTGTGTCTGCCGCAAAGATTCATTCTGCATTTCCAATTCAATCTGATGTACACGCAGCTCATGTAGAAATTCCTCAGCGGAGCGTGTTGAAGTTTCAGATGATGACGTATTTGTTAACTGAGCTTCAGCCGTCGCGCGCAGAGGTGAATGGTATGACGCGTTTCCATCGTTTGCCATCACGGCAATTCCTTAGTCTCAACCGCAGTTATCGCCAGCAAAATAAACTCGGTATTGCCCTGCCCGGTCACAATGCGGTGAGCATTGAGTACCATGCGACGATTTCCCAGATCAGGGAAATCGTGCTCCACCACAAAGCCTTCCATCGCTTGTTCCTGTGATAAAACATCTTCGAGCAGTTCACGCAAGGCAGGAATATTCCACTGAGCATTGCCCAGATCGTAGATTTTTAGGCCCACGGTTTGCTCAGGTGTAACCTGGAAGTATTGATAAAATGCACGGCTGGCTGACACAACCTGCAAATCACTGCCGAGCACGATGAGTGGCTCATTCACCGTATTGACGATACCTTCGGCAATATCGCGAGCCAATTGCACCGCCGCAAGTTTGATCTGCGCGGCTTTGCGACTCTCGGTGATGTCGGTAAAGGTCAACACCACACCATCAATCATATTATCCAGAGTTCGGTACGGTTTCATTCTCGCTCTGTACCAGGTGCCATCATTAGCCTGTACTTCACGTTCGCAGGGAATCAGCGTTTCCAGCACGGATTGCAAATCAGTCAGTAGGTTTTCACCTTGCAGATTCGAGGTGATGTCCCCCAATGGACGACCTACATCACTTGGAATCAAGCGGTATGCATTCACCGCCTCGCGCGTATAACGCCGGATATTCAAGTGGTAGTCGAGAAACAGAGTGCCGGTATTTACGTTATCGAACAGATTCTTCAAATCGCTCTGAACGGTGCTCAATTGTTCAATCTTGTTGTTCAGTTCGCTATTCACCGTAATCGCTTCTTCATTCAGCGATTGCAGCTCTTCCTTGGAAGTTTCCAGCTCCTCATTGGACGACTGGAGTTCTTCATTGGTGGATTGCAACTCCTCGTTTGCGGACTTAAGTTCTTCGTTTGTCGCCTGAAGCTCTTCGTTGCTGGCTTGCATACTTTCCTTGGCGTAAGCGAGTTCCCGCTCAAGTCGCTCAATGCGTATTTGCTCGGCAGGGGTGGCTGTCCGTTTACCTCGTCCCCGTTTGCTAACGGGTTTGATCTCCTCGGCAACATCCTGAAAGCTCACCAGAAGCAAACTGTCATCGGTATTTGCATTCGCTGACAGCAACAGGCGCACACTGAAGTTGACTGTCAGTGTGCCATTCTCAGAATTAATTAATGACACCTTGTTTAGGATAGGATCGCCTTGTGCCGCTGACTGAATCGCAGAGCGTAAATCCAGCTGCAGTCCATCACGCGCCATCTCGACCACATTGGTCGTTACCATGCCAGAGGGCTGACGCAAGTAGCGGCTGGGGTCGCCATGAACAAACAGAATATTCCCCTTGATATCTGTGGTTACCGAGGCCGGGGCAAAAGACTGAAGCAGTATGCGATTACTCATATCCGCAATGTTGCTGATATGCTTTTTATCGACGGCTACCACAGCAGGAAGTGGAGTGATTTTGTCTGTCATGTCTAAACTCGCAATTTTGGTACTATTTGCCGAAATATATGAATGAGTTGAATGGCTGGTGCGATAAAACTTCCATTTTCGATTGATTATGGTAAACAAGTCGGGATGACTGGTAATGCTTTCGGAGCTTGATAGAAATAGTACGCCACCCGTTTTGAGCGCATAGTGAAAAGTAGGGATCAGGCGATTTTGTTGTTCCGGCTCGAGATAGATCATCAGGTTGCGACAACTGAGCAGATCAAGCCGGGTAAAGGGTGGATCCTTGATGACGCTCTGCACGGCGAACACCACCATCTCCCGAATTTCCTTCTTGATCTTGTAACCGCCTGCGTCGCTGATGAAGAAGCGGCTCAGGCGTTCAGGCGACACATCTTGCGTGATGCCAGCGGAATAAATTCCGCTACGCGCCGTGTTAATGGCTTCATCATCAAGGTCGGTAGCATAGATTTGCACTTTGAAATATTTGTGCGCCTCATCCATCAACTCGCGCAGTACGATGGCAATGGAGTAAGCCTCTTCACCGCTGGCGCAACCTGCCACCCAAACACGAAAAACATAATCATCAGGCTTATCTGTAATGAGCACAGGCAAAATATCCTTCTTCAGGACGGCGAAGGCTTCTGCATCGCGGAAGAAGCTGGTAACGTTGATCAGCAATTCTTTAAACAGCGCATGAACCTCAATTGGATTTTGCTTGAGAAAGCGCGCATAAATTGCCATATCCTGAATGTTGTGCAGCGCCATCCTGCGTTCAATACGGCGACCGATGGTGCTCTTTTTATAGAGTGAAAAATCATGGCCGGTGCTGCTGCGAATTTGCATCAAAATCTGATTAAGACTGTTTACACTCGCCGGAGATAAAACGTGCTGCACTTGCTGACGCAAAGTTGCCTGCCCCACCAATTTCAATAACATCGCCGGCATTTTTTCTACCGGTAAAATGTACGTGGCATATCCGGCATTGATGGCGCTTTGAGGCATGCCGTCATACTTGGCCGTAGCCGGTTCTTGCACCATGCACACGCCTCCGGCACCCAGGATAGCGCGTAAACCGAGCGTACCATCCGATGCCGTGCCCGAAAGTATGATGCCGATGGCCCGTTCAGCCTGGTCGTCGGCCAGTGAACACAGAAATGCATTAATAGGCATTCTCTGTCCGCGTGCAAGTTCGGGCATGGAAAGCTGCAATACTCCGTGCAGGATCGACATTTCCCGGTTAGGCGGAATAATATAAATATGATTGGGTTCTACCCGAATCTGGTTTAGCGCCTGCGCCACCGGCATGGTAGTGCAACGTTGCAGAATCTCGGTAAGCAGGCTGTGATGGTCGGGATCGAGATGCGGTACCAGTACGAAGGCCATGCCGGTATCAGCCGGACACGCACGAAAAAAACCTTCAAACGCATCCAAGCCGCCAGCCGAGGCACCAATTCCAACAATAGGAAAATCAACGGCTATCGCTTGCCCATCGGAGATTTCACTAACGGATGGCGAGTCTGTAATTGATTCGAGTCCCTGACTGTCTTTGCTTTCAGTTGCCATGTGGATATTTCAATCTGTAATGGATCTATGAGCCGAATCATAACCCATCAAAAATTTATTGAAGTGCTTTCTTTATAGATTCATCCCGGTAAGGTATTAACCTCCATTCGGCATGGTTTGTCGAAGGTTTTAAGTTCGTTCACATTTCGCCAAGCTCAATGCGAACGGACGTCAAATATAATCTGGTCAGATCAATAGGTAGCCCGGCGATTGTGCACGCCTAGCTGTAAATAATTACAGCACCAGCGTATAGTCAGTATTCTTCATCCATATAGGGAAGGTGCCCTGATGAGCTTTCTAAACAGCATTCATGACCTGCGTGTTTTCGTCATTGAGCCTTCCATCGTTCAATCGAATTTCATAGAGCTATATTTGAAAAAAATTGGAGTCATGACCATCACCGTATTTCGTGACGGCGGCAGCACACTTCAGGCTATACAGAACAACCTTCCCGATGTCGTCATCAGCTCCATGTACTTACCCGACATGACGGGCGGTGATGTGGTCGCGAGTATGCGCGCGAATGAACGAACCGATGCTATCGCCTTCATTCTCGTCTCCAGCGAGACCAATCCACACTATCTGGAACCGGTTCGTCAAAATGGATCAAGCGCGATTCTAGGCAAACCCTTCACGATTACTCAACTCAAACAGGCCCTGTCCACCTCGCTGGATTACTTGAACCCGGATACGGACAAGATTGAAGTGAGCAATGAAATCGATCTGGAAGCCATCAAGGTGCTTCTAGTCGACGATAGCCGTAGCGCCCGCGCATTTATCCGCCGCATTCTGGAAAATCTCGGCATACAGAATTTTACAGAAGCCGAAAATGGCAAGCAGGCAGCCGGACTGATAGAACAACATTACTTTGATCTGGTGGTAACCGATTACAACATGCCGGAAATGGATGGACGCGAACTGACCAATTACATCCGCACCCAAAGCTGGCAAAGCACCATTCCCATCCTGATGGTAACCAGCGAAAGAAATCAAAGTCGTTTGGCCGCAGTGGAGCAAGCGGGCGTATCAGGCGTATGCGACAAACCCTTTGAACCAGCCATCGTCAAGAAACTGCTTGAGCAGATGCTGCGAACAGACTGAAGTATCGGCGTTGAATAGCCACCTGAAAGCGGCAGCTGGCGAACGAATGAGATAACAACATTGAAATGTAAACACCGTTTAAGTCCTCCGGCGGATTATGCCGTATGTGTTTAGGAGGAATCTTCCAACCGAAAAATACGAGTGCGACAAGGCGGCACCGGAAGGCACAAGCAAACACCTTCGCTCGCCCGACACCCAAATTCACTCTACCGTTTTCGATGGCTGAAATAGCGGCTTGTGCAAAAAACCGTAGTCTGCCCCCACTACTATTCTGATGAGCGGCTTTCGTGTCGTATCAAAAGTTTGGAAGATTGGGTTTGCGTAACCCAGCGATTAAAGTTAGGTCGTGATCGCGAAGCACAAGCCGCGACCTGAACCGTTTGTTGGGCGTCTACTCACTCGGAGTGAGTCCACATATGTAGAACGCGAACCATTTTTTCTTTGGCAAAGACTTCGTACATTATGCGGTGCTGAATATTGACACGGCGGGAGCACCCGCAAGATCACCGACCAACTTTTCGAAGGGCGGAGGATTTTGAAATGGGTCGTTGGCAATAACCGTAAGCAACTCCTGCGCGTTCGGTTTAAGGCCACTTGCAGCAAGCTTTTTTGCGTCCTTCATTGCTTGCTTGGCAAAAACCACGTCCCAACTCACCATTCAAGTGCCTTCGAGCTTTCTGCGAGAGGCTCTGCCATGCCAGTCCCGATGGACTCGCGCATGCCCGGTACGGCCAGCAGATACAAGGTTTCCTGAATTGCACTCCAGTCTTCTATGGAAAGCAACACAGCACTGCTGCGTTTCCCGGAAATAATGATTGGTTCATGGGACGCTACTGTTTGATCAATGAGCCGATACAGATTTGCGCGAGCTTCGCTGGCAGTAAGTGTGTTCATTTCACGCTCCTATTAAAGACGCTTAAATGGTACGCCATTACGTACGCCTGCCAAGCCGCCATGCGAGTGTTGCAAGAAGCCCTTGTAGTTAAATTGAGGGGCGCGACACCGACAGGTGGAGCGTCCCTCTCGACTGCCGGGCCGGAGCTTGCACAATCACTTGGAATACCGTTTTACAACGTCATTAGCCGTTGCCTTGTATGCCTTTCCTTTAAGCGTAGCCACTTGCGCTTGGTCTGATGACTCGCGCGAATTGCTACCGCTGGAGCTTGAATCATCGAAAGGTTCCGGTGAGAACATTTCCCATTGCCCAGACTTTACATCTACAACGGCAACCTTCATTCGTATTCTCATGCGCTGAGCTTCGTCCTTGATCGCCCCTCCAACGAAAGGAATCCAGGAAATGGCCTTTGTCGCCAAATCTTCATGACCCGTTTCCAGCAAACCCCAATATACGACCAACTTGTCGGCACCACCCTTTGCGGCAGCCAATCTTAAAGCCCGTGAATAATTACCATCAGAGCCGCCGCCTTCCGCCGGAACACCAGTAAATACCGACACGTTGTAATAGCTCTCCAAACCCTTGACCATATCTTCGTCGGGAATCATCGCGCCCGATTGAATCAGCATGATCGTGGAACCCTTTGGAATTGTGATGCGCGTTTTGTTCGCAATGGCCTTTGCAATTTCTTCTTCCGAAATCGAGGATTTTGAATCAACTGCAATTACATCAAGTTCATTAAGCTCACCCTTGTAAAAAGGGTTATTTCTCTGTCCATATCCACGATCAGGATCGGCACTGTAATCGGAATTTGAAATTGACCGTGTAGAGCACCCAAAGAGTGAGCCTGCGATAACAAGCACGAATGCAAAGAGAGAGATTTTTTTAAAATTTAACATTGTGACTCCTTTCATTAAAATGGCTCCAACGTAAGATTGAGGGGCAGGCAGCTTCTGGCCTGCCCCTCTCGAATGTGAGGCTAGCCCGCTGTGCCATTACGCTTGAACAAAACTTGCATTTCGATAGCAGGAGCACGATAGCCACAAGCAGCGAAGAAATGCTTGGCTTCACCAAGCGGTTTGACATAAACAGGCACGCCCGTAAATTCATTTTCGACGGTAGATAGTAAGGCATGACCAATACCCTTTCTTTGTGCTTCGGGATGCACCACCAACTCGCCAAGCATAGTGGAAAAGGCACGGTCGCTGAACGCGCTGACGTAACCCCACAAAACACCGCTCTCTGAGCGCGCATGAGCAACGAAAGGATATGCCGCCAATGACCGATGGACTAGCTCCTCCGAGTAATCGGAACCCCAGCCAACGGATGCCATGAGAGACGAAAACTCTTGCGCGGTGATTTCCTTATTGATGAAGATGCGGTATGCCATGTCGTGTGGGCTAACGAATAGTGTCTATCTGCCGTGCAGCGCAACTTGAACAGCATACGCGGCAGATAAAACTTGTTGGACTGAACCGCCTCCGGGAAGAATGGAGCGTTGGCATAGGGGATTGATCTGCATCTTCCCACCCGATGGGTCAAATTATAGCCGTGAATTTTATTTCTGGCGTTGCAATCCGGCTCACAATCGTTAAAAAGTGTCCGGCAAGACAAGCAGTTAAGTGTACTTCTGCGTTGCGGCGACCTGTAATGCCACAGTTGGCACCAATCTCCCCCGTCAACACCGGTTTGAGTGCTGAGGCGGGATGTTGATTTTCATTTAGAACGAACATTAAGGCGGCCCCCGACTTTGTTGTATGACCTCGCTCCGAAATCCGGGGGCAGGTCTTGCCCCCCCACTGTCTCGCTTCGTAAACCTTATCAGCACGGCTGACCGTCGTGTAGTGCCCCCCGAATTCATGTGTGATTTTACAAGACCTGGCCCCGCGCTTTTGTATCAAGTCATTTTAAATAGTATCGTATTATTTAATTGATTTTGCAGTATCAGCTAAATCACCTAATGGTTTCTTTTTCGCATCTTTCATCCGGGTGATTTTATAGTTGACCTTGCTTTCAAACTTCTGCAAAAACTTTGGAGAACGCAATGTGCTTTTGAATGTTCCAAACTCATCACGATCATAAGTATCAATAGCGGTGTCGTAAAACAAGTCAATTGCTAATTCTACGTACTTATTTATAGAATTTTTAAATTGATCGGTGTTCATTTTTTGTAAAGTAATGCTTGCCGAGTCGATATCTGAAAAACTTTCTATCAACTTATATGCGCAAAAGACGATCCAGAATGCCCCAGCAATTCCCAATAGCCCAATATTGGCATCATCCCCGCTGCTGGCTTTTAAAGCTTTTAGTCGGTCTTGCCTCGCGACATCAGACAGGCTGCCTACTAACCAAGCCAAGTAAACTGTCTTAGTATCAATTCCTTGCTTAAATAATTTCTGGTAAGGCTCATCAAATAATTCACTTTTATTATTGATGGCTTGAATAAGATAGGTTTGATCGCGAGCAGCTAAAAATTGAGTTACTTTATCTAATTCAATAATTGAAATTTTGCGCTTTGTTCTCGCTCCCTCTTGTTTTGGAGCATAGTCGATAGAGGCTTTCAAAAATTCAATTCTCAATGCATTTTGAATATTATCCGCAGCTCGAACAGCCCATATTTTTACGGCATTTTGAGAGTTATTGTAGCGAATGATTTCATTTTTCAAAGCTCCGCTAGTTGCAATTACGCGAGTTAATACTTTTGCGTCAGTTACGCCTGCCTGAACAAGACATGATGTTGTTTGGCATCCATTCACGATGCTAAATCTTTTGAGCGACAGTTGACTTTTGCCTTCGTTAGGAGTGGCGCTGTCTGCAACAATAGTTATGCCATTGTTAAGCGCCCAAAATTGACCAGGTTTCTCTTTGGCAGTTTTAATTATTTGCTGATTTATTCCGCCTTTCTTTTCACCTAAAAATAAACGGACATTTCCTGCAAAAGGTTTGTTGTTATACATTTTGCTAAGCCTCAACAACTCTTTAGATGTTACTGAGCCAATCCACGCTCTGCCATATTCACCTTTATCTTCAAAATATACTCCATCAAAACTTAGAGTATCCTCAGGAATACCTGCTTCTGCCTCAATAAGTGATTTGTACTTAGATATAACACTTTCTTGAGACATATAAAAAAAATTAAAATCCGCAGAAATTTTAGATTTTTGTTGCGCTATGAGAGCCTTCTCGATCTGTTCTGATTTCAGAGCAAGGGAAACCAGTCCAGTTGTAATGCTAAAATCTGGATGCTCCTCCATTGCATTTTCAATAAGTTCAGCCAAGTCATATCGTCCAGAATCCCGAAGACTTTGCGGGTTTTTTATAAACGCCAAGCTGGAGATTAACGCATCCCATTTTGATTTAGGTGTGGTCTTGCTAGTGTTCTCCGGGCAGTGAGCTTGAATTATTACAATTTCCTAACTACTCATGTCAGCGAAAACAATATCAATTCCTTGATCATTTCCCCCATCAGCTTCCGCCGCCTCAAGAGCTTCATCTTCGTCTAGGTCAAAGAATGTTATGGCATACCACGCAGCCAAAGCCCTATTTCGGGTTATGCCGCCTCTGTATGCAAGCTCATCAATTGATTTGAAAATATCGCCAATTTCACTCATAAATATTTACCATAAATTAATAAATCGCTAAATCATGCAATCCGTCAAAGCAACGGGGGGCACGAATAAATTTCGGGGTCAAATGAATGCTGAATCAAATACCGGGGGCTCTCAAATTCCGCTAAAAGGTGGGCGTGAGCGCGGGAAGGCATGTCTAACATTCCAACATTTTGCGAACAAAGTTTTTGCACGCCGCGCAGGATAAACCTTATTTTATGTTTATTGCTGACCAAGTCTGACCAGAGCCGATATTTCACACATAAAATACACATAACCATATGTTTTTTTACAAATTAAAGAATATCATCCGGTGAAAATATTTCTCAAAAAGACTGAAAACTGATGAAACTTTTATCAGATTCGGATTAGATTTAATTTGCCCACCCTTTTCTGATCCTATGACGTTGCGATGATTCAAGTTTAACTAATTAAAATCAACTTATTACGATAATTTACCATCCCAACCCAATCCCCCCATCAATCACCCCGTCGATCCCCATTGACCTACTAAGTTATTTACAAATTACTTCCCCAACCCGCCGAACGCGGGGAGTGGGCAGGTCTAAAAGCGCGGGAGGGGGCAGGCCTTACACACAAGTGAACAATAAGACGATGGGGCGAGTCATGACATAACGGTTTTTTGACGTGCCGTGAATGCCAAGGTCACCCATTCCCCCCCCTATGTCAAGGGCAAAAAGAATCCATCACAACTTATTTTGTAATATTTAAAATATCTTATTTTACTGTCCCAGCAAGCGTAGCCCAGAAAACACAAGCAAACTTCCATCAGCGTGGGCACATAAAACGTGCCCACCAATAAAATCCGTAACATAGATGCCGCGTAGCGAAATCCGGGAAGGACAACTGTTGACGCGCGACGACAGAACACCGCTAGGCACAAAATCATCTCGGCGTATTAGCGCGGTCATGGCCGCGCTCCTGTAATGCGCCATTCGTAATATAAAAATCACTTACCCGACAATATCGCCGTCTTATCCGCTTCATCATAATCCTTGCCCGCGCACTGCCCTTGATAGCTGGCATTTTCAGCGTTTAATTCTGCCGATTTTTTGTTGAGTGATTCGATCTTGGCATTGTGTTTGGTGATCATGGTGTCGCGCTCTTCTACGCGCGCGTTATGCATTTCGACCGCTATGCTGTTGGAGTTATCCAGTGACATTTTGTCGTGGGTCAGTTGGGCTTCCATTTTGTCAATGGCTTTCAACTCGGTTTTCAACGCGGCCTGGCCTTTGCTGATTTCGGCATTCAGTGCTTCAAGTTTGCTTTGTTGAGCCATACAATACCGCAACGCTTCACGCGACATCATGGGCCTGGTTTGATCTGCGGCGGCGAGGATGTCCGTCGTAGACAAAAGACCGAACCCGCCTGCTAATAAGGCTATAAGCAGAAATTTTTTCATATCGTTTTCCTCCTATTGGTCGAATTAATTTAAATGCGATTAAAACCGGATGTTACGGTTTGCTTATTCCCCATCTAGGCATCAGTGTATTTTCAACGCCCAGATGATCCAGCATACGCGCCACCACAAAATCGATCAGGTCTTGCACGCTTTGCGGCTGATAATAAAAGCCGGGGTTGGGCGGCATGATAACGGCACCGGCGTGGGTCAGTTTTAACATATTTTCCAGATGTATTGCCGAAAACGGCATTTCGCGCGGGGCCAGTATCAGGGTACGTTTTTCCTTGAGCATGACATCGGCGGCACGGGCGATCAGATCATCACTGATACCGTTGGCTATCTTGCCGAGTGTGCCCATAGTACAGGGGCAGACCACCATTGCATCGCCCGGATTGGAACCGGAAGCCATGGGCGCATACCAGTCTTGTATGCCAAACACATGCAGTTCGCCATCGAATGCTCCCATTCGCGCGCTCAGTTCACGACGGGCATCCTGCGGGCGAGTCGGCAACAACAGGTTCATTTCCTGCTTGGCGACGATTTGCGCGGCTTGCGAATACACCAGATGCACTCGCTGACCGCTTTTCAGCAAACATTCAAGCAATCGCAGGCCGTAAGGCAGGCCGGAGGCGCCGGTAAAGGCCAGAGTGACGGTTTTCATATGAGGATTAATTCCATTAATTTACAGGCAAGGCACTCGTGACTTTAGCCTGAACCAAGACGATTAGCCATGTTGTTATTGTCGATGAATCGTGCGGCAACCAGCCCGTTCACCGTACCAAACACCAGTGCGGCCGCTGCAAAAACAGGTATCAGATAGGCAATTCCCGCATGTGGAATCAACCAGATATATACCACAACCATTTGTCCGGCGATATGTGCAAAGGCGGCAAATACGCTCTGACTGACCGTGCCGAACCAGCGTGACGGCAGGTATTGCGCAACAGCCAACACCAGCAGGCTAAGCAGCGCGCCGGACAGCCCGAGAAAAAAACCCGGCGCCAGAAAATTTCCGAACACCAGACTACCTGCAAAGACCCGGAGTAACGATACCCATGCCGCCATCCGCCAACCATAGCGTACCAGTACAATCAGCGTAACAATATTAGCCAAGCCGGGTTTTACGCCGGGAAGCGGCGAAGGTATGGCACCTTCCAGCACAGTAAGCGCCAGCGCCACTGCCGCCATGCGCGCCACCTGATGATCTTCATCGGTGACATTCAACAAAACACTGGATTCGGCGCTGGGCGTTAAGACGCAACGATGCGGCAAAAACCGCCAATTACTCCGCCCCCCCTCGTTTTTCAAAATCCCCCCTAACTCGAAACCGGAAACCGTTATTTAATAATTCAAGCTGTCATAGTTCTTGCGGCGGCCGGTCAGTTCAACACTGACCTGATTCGGCAAACACAAGGCAATTTCGCCCGCCTGTTCCAGCCAGCCCTGACGTACGCAGTATTGACGCGGACTGGGATCGGAAACGATTCGTGCCTTGCGGTTTTGTATAGCGATCAGACTGGTTCCCAACGGGCCGGGCACTTCGATTTGCCGGTCTTGCAACAGGGACGCTTCAACGAATATCTTGCCGCCACTGCGAATAATTACCTTGTCCGCAAGCTCACCACTCCACAACCACTGGGTTAACAGCACTACTCCCACCGCACCCGCAATCAGCGTTAACCAGTCACCCGGCTTGATATATTGAAGCAACGTCGCATTACCCTGCGCGTACATCAGCTCAGTTCGCGATGACGCAGCAACACCTGCTGCCGTGAGCTGAAATAGCCGGCAAGCTTTTCACTCAGATACACCGAACGGTGCTGTCCGCCGGTACAACCGATTGCGACAGTAACGTAGCTGCGATTATCTGCAATAAAACTGGGCAGCCAGCGTTCCAGATAACTGCGTATATCGCCATACATCTGCTGCGTCTCGGGCGTACTTTCCAGAAATTCGATTACCGGCAGATCTTTCCCGGTGAGCGGCTGCAATTGGGGATTGTAGTGAGGGTTAGGCAGGCAACGCACATCAAAAACGAAATCGGCATCCAGCGGAATACCATGCTTGAAACCGAAGGACTCGAACAGTAAAGTCAACTGCGCTCGATCCAGCCGGATGAATTGCTTCACCCATGCCCTGAGCGCATTCGCCTTGAGTTCGCTGGTGTCGATATGGTGACCTATACTGCTGATTTCAGACAGCAATTCACGCTCGTGACGCACACATTCGGGCAGCGTACGCACCCCGTCACTGAGCGGATGTAGTCGCCGTGTTTCAGAAAATCGCTTCACCAGCGTATCGGTTTTAGCATCCAGAAACAGCACATGCACGGCCAGATTTTTCTTCATGATCTGCGACAGAATATCAGGCAATTTCTGTACGCTGTTGGCACTGCGCACATCAATGCTAACCGCCATATTGGCGTAACCCGCCGACAGCAGGTGATCCATCAACCCGGTCAACAACTCGGCGGGAAGGTTGTCCACGCAATAAAAACCACTGTCTTCCAACACTTTGAGAGCTACGCTCTTGCCCGAACCGGATAATCCGCTTAAAAGGAATAATTGCATCTCATGCACTCAACAACAGCTGATCATGCCGCGCTATAAATTCCTGCGTGGTGTCTATTCCGCGCTGTTTCAGAACAAAATTTCGCGCCGCCGCTTCGACTAGTACCGCAAGATTACGTCCTGCGACGACAGGAATATTAACGGTATTGATTTTCACACCGAGAATTTCCTGATGGGTCGCAACCAGAGGAAGTCGCTCGATTTGCGAAAGTTCTCCATCCTGCGTTTTATGCAAATGAACGATGAGTTTCAGGCTCTTTTTTCGCCGAACCGCCGTTTCACCAAACATGGTGCGGATATTCAGAACACCGAGTCCGCGCACCTCCAGAAAGTCGCGCAATAATTCCGGACAATTGCCTTCCAATGTATCCGGTGCAATCCGAAACAGTTCGACCACATCATCCGCCACTAAACCGCTGCCACGGGTAATCAGTTCCAACCCGAGTTCGCTTTTGCCAACGGCACTTTCACCGGTAATCATGACACCGACGCCCAACACATCCAGAAATACACCATGCCGCGTCGTAGATGCGGCCAGCTCCTTGGCTAGATAATGACGTATCAGCCACATCAGATGTACGCTGGGCTTGGGCGATGCGAATAGGGGAATACCTGAGTGATTCGCGAAATCGATCAGCTCTTGCGGAATATCCGTAGCTCCCGCCACGATCAGACAGGTAGTGCCGTTCTGATCAATTTGCTCAAAGGCGTTATCCCGCTCAGCCTGATTCAGGTTACGCAAATAGTCGAGTTCCGTTTCACTCAGCACCTGTACCCAATTAGGATGTATCAGGCTTAAATGACCGACCATTTCCCGATTGGAGGCTTCTACCACCTTACTGTCTATGACGCGGTCTACACCATCATTTCCGGCTACGCGTACAAGTTCCAGACGCGATTTTTTGTCCTCAAACAATTGCCGGATATTGACATGACTCACGCCGTACTACTCCAGTCATGAAACAACTGATACATGCAGGCAGCATTTTCGCAATCATGCAAACTTTGACGGAATGACGCATCACTGAACATCTGTGCCAGCTCGCCCAATATCTGTAAATGCAAATCGGTAGCCAATTCCGGCACCAGAAGCACAAATATCAAACTTACCGGCTGTCCGTCCGGCGCATCAAACGGTATCGGATGCGTCGTTTTTACAAATGCCGCAGTTGCATCGCGTAACTTGGGAATACGTCCGTGCGGAATGGCCACGCCCTGTCCCAACCCCGTTGAACCGAGCTTTTCACGGGCAAACAGGCTATCAAAGACCTGTCTTCGTGCAATTTGCATTTGGTTTTCAAACAGCAAACCGACGCGTTCAAAAACGCGCTTTTTGCTGGTTGATTCGGTATCCAACAAAATGTTATCGGCTACCAGAATCTTGCTGATCAAGTTCATTGTCTTAATGCCTTAAGCAATAAGGGCGGCCATAACGCCGCCCGGGAGTGACTCAGTCTTCGGCCACTACGAGATTGCCGGTGTCATCATGACGACGAGCAGACTGCTTTTCCTTGTGTTTTTTCACCTGACGATCCAGTGTATCCACCAGCTCATCAATTGCAGCATAAAGATTCTCATTTTCGCATTCAACAAAAATGTTCTTGCCGCTAATATGAATGGTCGCTTCGGCCTTTTGACGCAGCTTCTCTACCGAAAGAATAATGTTCACATCAATGACATTGTCAAAATGACGCTTGATTTTACCGAACTTGCTGGTCGTATATTCACGAATAGCCGGAGTAATTTCCAGATGATGTCCGGTTAGATGGATGTTCATTATGTGTTCCTTGTTTAAAGTGATTTACGGAGATTAACCGGGAGTATATGCAATGCTTCCCGATACTTTGCTATGGTGCGGCGGGCAACGACTATACCCTGCTGCGCCAAGATTTCTGACATGCGTCCGTCCGTGAGTGGTTTGCATGTATCTTCACCGGCGACCAATTGTTTAATCAGTTCGCGTATAGCGGCAGAAGAACACACCCCCCCACTTTCTGTGACCAAACCGCTGCCAAAGAAATACTTAAATTCATAAATTCCACGCGGCGTACGCATGAATTTTTGAGTGGTGCTGCGCGAAACGGTCGACTCGTGCAACTCAAGCTCATCAGCAATTTCACGTAACACCAGTGGAGACATACCTATATCGCCATGCTCCAGAAAAGCGCCCTGCCGCTCGACAATAGCTTGAGCCACACGCAATATGGTTTCAAAACGTTGACGCAGGCTTTTAACCAGCCAATTCGCTTCCTGCAATTGTGCTCCCAAAGGCGAGCCGGCTTTATCATCACGCTGCTGCAAAATATCGGCATAGAGCTGATTAACGCGCAATTTCGGCATCGCATCAGGATTGAGGCGTGCACGCCATTTGCCCTTGTGCTTTTCAACGATCACATCGGGGATCACATAATCCGCAACGCTACGGTCAAATAATGCACCGGGTTTGGGATTAAGGCTGACAATAAGGGCCTGTGCAACACGCAATTCATCATCTGTACAGCGCAGCAATTTCTTGATTTTTGCGAAGTCGCGTGCGGCCAACACGTCAAGATGGTGTGTCGCCAGATTAATCGCCAGCTCGCGCTGCGGCGTATCCTCTGGCAAGGCCTTTAATTGCAAGGTCAGGCATTCCGCTACATCACGCGCGCCGATACCGGGCTGATCAAGATATTGCAGCTGTACCAAGGCAGTTTCAAGATCATCCAGCGTTATGCCCAGTTCGGCAGGCAGCAATTCGGCCAATTCGGTCAAATCCTGTGCCAGATAGCCGTTCTCGTCCAGCGCATCGATCAACATGCCGATCATTATCCGGTCTTTTCTATCCAGTTGGCTGACGGAAAGCTGGGTGTGCAGATATTCCCGCATACTGGCTTGAAGGGCGGCCTGCTCTGGATAGGAATCATTTTCATCATCGCTACTGCGCGATGAGGTATTCCATTCAACCGACATTTCCGACGAATGATCTTCATCGGAATTTCGTTCTGCCTCAGCGGAAGATTGTTCCGAACTGACCTTTTCATCGCTGCCACTGCTACGAGCATCACTAGTGAAGTTGCTAAAAGTAGTATCTTCGGCCAATTCCAGCATGGGATTTTCTTCCAACAGACGCGAAATTTCCTGTTGCATGTCCTGAGTGGAGAGCTGTAGTAGCTTGATAGACTGTTGCAACTGCGGGGTAAGCGTCAGTTGCTGGGAGGTACGGAGTTGTAAAGAGGCTTTCATTGCTTAACGTTATACCTGAAACTTTTCCGGCATGTCTTCATATCTAAAGTTTGAAGTTTTCACCCAGATACACTTTTCTCACACCTTCATTGTAGATGATTTCATCCGGCTTGCCTTCAGCCATTACCGCTCCGGCATTAATGATATAGGCACGATCACAAATTCCCAGTGTTTCCCGCACATTATGATCGGTAATCAATACCCCGATATTACGTTCCTTCAAAAAGCGGATAATTTTTTGAATATCCAGTACCGCAATAGGATCAACACCTGCAAACGGCTCATCGAGCAGGATGAATCGCGGATCGGTTGCCAACGCACGCGCGATTTCAACGCGACGACGCTCGCCTCCTGACAAACTGACCGCCGAATTATCCCGGATAGCCTGAATATGCAAGTCATCCAGCAATTCTTCCAACCGTCTGTCGATATCCTCATCCGATAAGCCTTGAAGCTCAAGCACGGCCTGTATATTCTGCGCCACGGTCATGCGCCGGAATATCGACGCTTCCTGAGGCAGATAACCCAGACCGAGGCGCGCACGCCGGTGTATCGGCATATGAGTCACATCCTGATCATCCAGAAATATTTTCCCGCCATCTGCCGCAACAAGTCCCACAATCATGTAAAAGGATGTTGTCTTGCCTGCACCATTCGGCCCCAGCAAGCCGACTACTTCACCGCTTTTTACAATAAGGGAGGCATCATGCACTACGGTACGCAAACCGTATTGCTTTTTCAGGGCAACTGCACGTAATTCGCTCATTTGCTCTCCGCAGGTGGAATGGCATCGCCAGCCTCTGGCAACTTCTTAACTGGCGCACCCGCGTCAGAATTGCCGGAATCGGAATTTTTAGGCTTAGGATGTAACACGGCATGCACCCGCCCACCCGTACCGTCTACTTGCTTAGCACCCTTGCTATCCGCCTGAAAAATTTCGGTTCTGGAGTTATAGGTAATGTGCTCGCCACGCACCTCATCCTGCGAACGCTTGACGCGCGCCCGAACATAAAAATCTACCGTTTCAGACTGCGTGTCATACACGATACGCTCGGCATAGCCTTCCACGTATTCATTCAAGCCTTCCCGTTTTTGACGGAAACTGGCGGTATTTCCATAAGCCGTACCTAACTTGAATCCATCCTTGTCCTGCACCACAACAACCTTATCACCACGTATTACCATGGTTCCCTGAGTCATTTGTACATTACCCGCAAAGGTGCTGATCTGGCTCGCATCATCGATGGTAACTCGATCCGCATCTATGTTGATGGGTTTACTGCGATCAGCGTGCTCTGCATGAGCAAACGGCGTGCATAACAGCAACAGAAACAGCAACGACAGTTTATTTTGCATCGGGACGATATTCACTTCTAACTTGTGAGAGCAATTTCAGCAGGCGCGCCTTGTAATCCAACTCCAACCCGACCGCATGCACTGTATTTCTTTCATCAACCATAGTCACTGGCTGATCGGTATCAGCTAAGCCTTTATCGGGGAAAACACGCAAATAACGGGTAGTCAGGGTAGCCAATGATTGGCTCCCGCTCGCTTCACGTACCACCCGAACATCATCACGAAAATTCACTTCCTCACCCCGTCTGGCAATATTCCCGTGCTCTCCTTGCATACGCATCGCGGGATGCCCTGGTTCCAGTGTAACCAGGTTGGGCAAATCCAGTTCGGTCGTATCCTGATCGGGATAGTGCCGCAATTGACTGGCTGTCAAGAGATAAGAGGGTACACCCAGTTGATCCATCTTGGTCGCTGAGAAATTTTCCATGATTACATCCGGGTCGTGTCGCATGCTATTACCAGCCGACACCACTTCCAATTGAACCTGTTGATCCAGCCAATACACGAATGCCAGCAACAATAACAAAGGTAGCAATTTCAGCCATGCTTGCCAGCGAGACGAAAAGGTCATGCCAGATAAGGTGCCAACTGGGCATCCAGAGTGCCCTGAACCGACATAATCAATTCACAAGCTTCACGCACAGCGCCATGACCGCCACTACGCTTGGTAACATAATGAGAATGCTCGCGCACCAGTTGCGGGGATTCCGGCACACTGATCGATAAACCGACATGGCGCATTACACAAAGGTCAACCACATCATCACCCATATATGCCGTTGCATCCCGGGACAGGTCAAGCTTGCGCAACAGGTCTACCATTGCGTCCAACTTGTGCTCCGCCCCCTGATAAACATGCTCAATACCCAGATTCCGCGCACGCAATTCAACACAACGGGAAGTGCGCCCGGTAATGATAGCCACTTCGACACCACTGGCACGCAGCATTTTTATGCCATGTCCATCCAGCGAATTGAAACGCTTGAATTCCTCTCCCGAGTCTGACAAATAAAGTCCCCCGTCTGTCATGACGCCATCTACATCAAAAACAACCAGACGAATCAGCTTTGCACGGCTTAAAAACATTGTTGCCTCCTATTAGTTGTCAATCACAAGCACGGTTTTATATAACTTTCGCATGCAACAAGTCATGCATATTCAAAGCACCAACCAGTTGCCGCTGCTCGTTTACTACCAGCATCTGGTTGATATTATATTGCTCCATCAATTGCACCGCCTCAACGGCCAGGCTGTCTTTTCCTATGCAACGCGGATTGTCTGACATCACGCTACGTACCGGTGTCTTCGAAAAATCCAGATTTTTTTCCAATGTGCGGCGCAAATCGCCGTCTGTAAAGATACCCAGCACCACCTCATTCTCATCGACGATGGCTGTCATACCCACTCCCTTGCGGGACATCTCCAGCAGCGCCGCACTCAACATCGCCTCTTCACGCACCATCGGCAAACGTGTGCCACTGCGCATGATGTCACCAACCAGCGTCAACAGTTTACGCCCCAGACTTCCGCCCGGATGTGAACGGGCAAAATCTTCGGAACTGAAACCCTTGGCGTCCAACAGCGCTACCGCCAATGCATCACCCAAAGCCAAAGAGGCTGTCGTGCTGGTGGTCGGCGCCAACCCCATCGGGCACGCCTCCTTATCTACGGCCGCATTCAGATGCACATCGGACACCTTGGCGAGACTGGAAGCGGAATTCCCGGTCATACTGATCAGCTTTGCACCTTCACGCTTGATGATGGGTACGATGGTCATCAATTCCTGACTTTCGCCGGAATAAGACAAGGCGATAAAAACATCTTCGCTGGTTACCATACCCAAGTCGCCATGACTGGCTTCGCCCGGATGCACAAAGTAGGCTGGTGTGCCCGTACTGGACATAGTGGCGGCAATCTTGCGGGCAATATGCCCGGACTTGCCCATACCACTGACGATAACCCGTCCTTCACAGCGCAAAATCAAATCCAGCGCATGTAAAAAGCTTTCATCAAGGCGAGTACTGAGCGTCTGCACGGCAGCTGCTTCGGTCTCAAGTACCTGACGGGCAAGCATTAGTGCACGGGGAGTAGCGGAGGAGTATCTATTCATGCGCGGCATTATAGCAAGGTAGCTGCCAGACGCCAGTCGATAACGTAAAACTCATGTAGCAAATTTCTGATAAAACAAAATGACAGCGACTGGATTCCTGAAATGACCACTATTTTATGGAAATTCTGACAACCATTATTACATTAGCCCTTTATAATTTTGCAAACTGACTCTTAGTACGGCATTATCTCTCTGCAAATATCACAAAAAACTATAGATGGACAACTCACTCTCACTCGTACTGATACTCCTTGCCACCGCCGTTTTAGTCGTGGTGGTTTGTCGTATCCTGCGTTTGCCGGTGATGTTGGGCTATCTCGTGGTTGGCATCCTGATCGGCCCACACTCTTTTGGCTGGATACCTGATTCGCCCAGCACACGCCACCTTGCCGAGTTCGGCGTGGTATTCCTGATGTTCAGCATCGGTCTGGAATTCAGTCTGTCACGGCTAAAATCCATGAAACGCACCGTGTTCGGCTTAGGCGGAGCGCAGGTAATTGCCACCACGCTACTGGTCATGGCTATCGCCTTCCTATTCGGCATGGACTGGCGCGCCGGATTTGCCCTGGGTGGTGTACTCGCACTTTCGTCCACGGCGATCGTCAGTAAAATGCTAGTCGAACGCGCCGAAATTAACCTGCCTTACGGTCAACAGATGATGGGCGTGCTGCTGTTTCAGGATCTGGCCGTCGTACCATTGCTCATTATCATTCCCGCACTCGCTTCACAACCGGACAACCTGCCAGCCATGCTTGGCTTTGCGATGGTTAAAGTCATTGTGGTGTTGCTGGTATTACTGGTATTCGGTCAGCACATCATGCGCCGCTGGTTTCACGTCGTAGCAAGTCAGAGATCATCTGAACTATTTACCCTTAATGTTTTACTTATTACACTTGGCCTGGCTTACTTCACTGAAATGGCCGGACTTTCACTGGCATTGGGCGCATTTGTCGCAGGCATGCTGATTTCCGAAACCGAATATCGCTATCAGGTTGAGGAAGACATTAAACCGTTCCGCGATGTCCTGCTCGGCCTGTTCTTCGTCACCATCGGCATGAAACTCAATCCAGCCGGTATCGTATCAAGTCTGGGCTGGGTACTACTGGCATTAACCATACTGATCCTGCTCAAGGCACTCGCCGTAATCATGTTAGCGCGCTTTCTGGAAGGCGACTGGGGAGTTGCATTGCGTAGCGGTATCGGCCTGGCTCAGGCGGGCGAATTCGGCTTCGTGCTATTAACGCTGACCGACAACGCCAATCTGTTATCACCTGAAATCATGCAGATCACTCTGGCTACCATGCTGCTATCCATGTTGGCGGCCCCCTTCCTGATCCAATACAGCGAAGCGATTTCACGCCGCTTTTCAGCCGCAGAGTGGAATAACCGCGCCTTGCAAATGCACCAGATTGCTATACAGAGCATGTCCAGTACGGGACATGTCATCCTCTGCGGTTACGGGCGTAGCGGGCAAAAACTGGCCAGCATACTCGACGACGAAAAACTGCGATTTATTGCACTCGACCTTGATTCACACCGTGTACGCGAAGCCGCTGCCGCCAGAAAAAGTGTCGTCTACGGCGATGCTGCCAAACGTGAAGTGCTCATGGCAGCCGGACTGATGCGCGCCAAGGTGCTGGTAATCAGCTACAAGGACAAGCACTCTGCACTTGCCATCCTGCGCCACGTCAAGGATCTGCGCCCCGACCTGCCTGTCGTCGTACGCACCAATGACGACACCGATGTCGAAGTCTTGAAGAATGCCGGCGCCGCCGAAATTGTTGCCGAAGTACTTGAAGGCGGCGTAATGCTTGCTTCTCAAGCCCTGCTGCTGGCAGGCGTACCGCTCAATCGAGTAGTCAATCACGTACAGGAAAATCGCGCGCGCCGCTATACGATGTTTAGCGGTTATTTACAGAAATCGCGGGAAGAGGTCATAGAGATCAGTGACGATATGCAGCCGAGATTCATGAATGTGCTACTGAAAGCAGACTCATTTGCTACCAGCAAGCGGCTGCGTGAAATTGAACTGGACTCATTGAATATAGAGGTCAGGGCCGTAAGGCGCTACAACGTACATGGCGCTCAACCCAGTGAAGAAATGATGCTGCAAGCCGGCGATGTGCTGGTATTACTCGGTTTGCCCGAAGCATTGGAAATTGCCGAAATCAGATTGCACAAGGGCTACGAATAACGGCTTCAATACTGCCAAGCCGCTCCAGCAACACCCTTACGGGAGTCGGAATGGCGGCCGAACAAGCCTCATTCACATCCAGCCAGATGTCACTCCCTTGCCGCACCACCAGCGGTTTATCCTCAAGGCGCAACAACAGGGGGGTAATTTTCAACCGGAAATGGCTAAAGGTATGTAACAAAACCGGAAGCTCCTGCGGATCTACATAATGCCATCCCATGCGTTTCACGTATGCCGCCAGCTCATCCTTACCTCCATCCAACTGAGGAAAACACATGAGTCCGCCCCATATTCCAGTAGGAGCACGCTTCTCCAGAAAAATATCACGCCCGTTTATCGCGATCACAAAAACAGCATGTTTCTCAATCAACGGCTTACGGCTGCGCGATGTTGGCAATTCATCCACGCGTCCAGATTGCAGTGCCATGCAGTTTTCTCTAACCGGACATAAGTCACATTTTGGCTTGCTGCGAGTACAAAGGGTAGCACCCATATCCATCAGGGCTTGCGTATATACGGCCACATCATTCCGAGGTAAAAGTGCTTCGGCCTGCTGCCAAAGTTGCGTTTCGACCGACTTGCTTGAGGGCAAACCTTCGATACCGCAATAACGCGCCAACACCCGTTTGACATTGCCGTCGAGTATTGCATGGCGTTGATGATAGGCTTGCGCGCAAATCGCCGCCGCCGTGGAGCGGCCAATGCCGGGCAGGCCAAGAATCTGTTCAAACTGATCCGGGAAACGCCCGCCATACTGCTCAACTATAACTTGCGCGGCGCGATGCAAATTACGTCCTCTGGCGTAATAACCCAGCCCGCTCCAATGTTCCAGCACCTGCTGCTGACTTGCCGCCGCCAGTGTAACCACATCGGGAAAGGCTTCTACAAAACGCAGGTAATACGGAATAACCGTTACCACCTGAGTCTGTTGCAGCATGATCTCGGAAAGCCACACCCCGTAAGCATCAGCCAGTTGCCACGGCAGGTCATGCCGACCATGCACACGCTGCCATGAGATCAAGCGGGAAGAAAAATTTGACATGGATTATTGGGGGGCGTGAAAAAACACGCCCTTGAGTAATTATCTGAACAAGCCTTTCAGACTGTTTTGCAACTGATCCTGCACCTTGGTTTTGATCTGTTCCTTCTTGGCCTCGACTTTTTGCTTCGCTGTGTCACTAACCATTGCACCAAAATCCAGTGTGTATTTAAGATCACTGAAAGGCCCACTGACTCGCACTGGAACGGTAATTCCAGCGACATTATCCTTGCCCCCCTGCCCTTCCAGCGTCTTGGCCAATGTAGCTTTTGCAACATAGTTCATACTATCATTGCCGATATTGATGTCACCATTACCGGACAAGCGCAACAACGGCGATTTCAGGGATAAATCATCGTTATGCGCAACGCCCTTAGTAATTACGAATGTTGCTTTTAACTCACTAAAGTCAGTCTTTTCTTGCTGATTTGCAGTTTGTGTCTGCGACTTGCCAAACATTCCCTGAGCATCGCGCAGCTTCTTGGCAATATTGATACCCTTGATTGCACCATCAGCCAGATTCAGCGATAGATTACCGCCCATCGCTTTTTTCATCTCACTAACCGTATTCCCCTGCATAGCCAGATTTATGCCGACATTACCCCGGCCTTCGAGCGTATCAAAATCTGCCGCATCCTTGGTCAGCGCGGCAACATCTATGCCCGCTAATTTCTGATTGATGCTTATGGAAGGGGTAGCCTGTGCATTTACGCTCAAACTGCCGCTAGTACTACCTTTATACAAATTGGCAGACAAGGGACTGATTATCACCACGCCGTTATGCGCTTTCACATCCAGACGCAAATCACGGGATTTTATATTCGCAACTTTCAATTGGCCGATACGCAGACTGCCATTTAAATTAAGCTTGCGCAACGCTGACAGGTCCAGCGCTTGCTCCGGCTGTGCAGCCTTGGTTTCGGCAGTTTTTTTCGGCAGATACATATCCGCATCGAACTGATCCACTTCCACATCAAAGTCTATTGCCGGATTGGCGAAATCATTTATACCAACCCGTGCCTTGATCTGGCTTTGCAACAAGCCACCAGCCAGATTAACTCTGACATTCTGTCTGGCCGTATCCAGTTGCGCGCTGCCCTTCATCTCGCTGCTAACTGATTTATTTGGCAGCTTATCCCCAGTCGCATTAACGGCAACCACAAGATGGCTTAAATCAAATTGCTGCTTATCCAAATTACCGGATAGTGGCGAACTGAGCTTGACCTTGAATGCCTGCTCCGGCTGTTTGACATCGAGATCTATTGTCAATGCGCCGATCTTGAACGCATTTCGATTTCCTTCAATGCCCGGAACAGAGAGTACCGCGACAATATCTCCCGACGTACCGTTCAACTTGGCATTGAGCACCAACTTGTCGCCGGAAAAATTATCCTTAACCAGCGTAAGTGCCGGTGCATCCAGATTTACATCAAAATTATCCCCGGCCTTGCTACCTGTGACATTAAAGGTAAATTTGCTGGCGGCAAATTCCTGATTCGCCGTATTCGCACTGATGTTACCGCCAGCCTTGATCTTCAAGTTACTAATATCCAGTGCAGCACCATCCAGTTGCAAGTCCATGCCGTCAAATTGAAACTGCTGCTTATCCAGATCAAATGTCAGCGCAGTCTTGAGTCTGGAATTGATATCCAGCATTGGCTTGTTTGCCTTGATCGCTACAGACAGGTCAATTTCCCCTGGCACTCCGTTGGCGATTCGGCCCGTCTTGAGATTCAGATTTTTTAATGCGTATTGCCCGCCCGTTGCCTCATCTATGTAATTGAGATTGGTATCTTTAATAATAACTGCGGCAATATCAAATTTCACTGGCGGACTGGCTGTTTCGTTCTGTTTGCCCTGATTTAACAGATCGTCAATATTAGTCGTGCCATCCCTATGTTTTATTAATGTTGCGGACAAGCCACTGACCAATACCTCGTTGACCACCATTTGCTTACGAAGCAAAGGCATCAGTGCAAGCGAGACTCGCGCAGTTTCAACGGAGGCAAATGGCTTATCGCTGTTATATTCGGACAGGGATACTTTGCCGAGGTCGGCTCCAATACTGGGGAAAAATGTCAGTTTGATGTCGCCGTCCAGATGCAGATTACGCTGCCGGCTTTCCTTGACTGATTGAATAATCTGAACCTTGTAGTCATTGGGATCAAAATTAGCTGCAATATAAACTGCACCCGCGACAGCGACACCCAGCACTGCCCCTGTTCCCAGCAAACCATATTTGACGATTTTATTCATGATGGCACCAATAAGGAAAAGCTTACGCCGATTATAGCGGAGCGCAGGGTGATTTGCCCCGTGTCATTGAAATTGGTGAGTTGACACTACTGAACACCTTCTACACGAGCCCCGGCATCGGAACTCGCGCATGGTGGAATACTAAATTACCTTTGAATAACGCGCATGCTCCGTTCTAGTACGCAGGTATTTATCAAAAACCATACAAATATTGCGTATCAGCATACGGCCTTTGGGTGTAACCCCTATCCATTCGGGTGTCATCTCCAGCAAACCTTCGCGCTCATATTCCCGCAATTCCTCCATCTCGGTCGCGAAATAACTATCAAAATCGATCAAATATGCGATATTGAACGATTCCTTGGTCATTTCAAAGTGACACATCAATGCCTGAATAATGGCACGTCTCACCAGATCGTCCGCATTCAGTTCCATTCCGCGCATGATGGGCAGCTGATTTCTGTCCAGCGCATCGTAATAGTCTTCCAGTTCGCGATAGTTCTGACTGTAAGTTGGCCCTATCTTGCCGATGGCACTAACCCCAAGCGCAACCAGATCGCAATCTGAATGAGTAGAGTAACCCTGGAAATTGCGGTGCAACCTGCCTTGACGCTGGGCTACGGCAAGTTCGTCTTCCGGTTTGGCAAAGTGATCCATACCGATATACACATAACCAGCACTCGTTAGTTTATTTACTGCCATACTCAAAATATCCAGTTTTACCTGAGGCAACGGCAAATCATCTTCTGCAATGCGACGTTGCGGCTTGAAGATCGTTGGCATATGAGCATAGTTGTATATAGACAATCGATCAGGATTCGCAGCAATCACTCTATCCAGCGTTACACCGAAGCCTTCCAACGTTTGCTTGGGCAGGCCGTAAATCAAATCAATGCTAACCGACTTAAACCCGTTGGCACGCGCCGCATGAATGATACGCATCGTTTCTTCTTCACTCTGTATGCGATTTACCGCACGCTGCACTTCCTCATCGAAATCCTGCACACCGATACTGATACGATTAAAGCCTTCCTTACCCAACAGTGCGATTGTTTCATCGCTTACCTTGCGCGGGTCAATTTCAATCGAATATTCACCATCTTCAATTAATTTGAAATTTTTGCGTATCGCTGCCATTACCTGACGAATTTCATCATCGCTTAAAAATGTTGGCGTGCCGCCACCAAAATGCAGTTGCTCAACAACCTGATTAGGCTCCATCAGCTTTGCCTGCATTTCCATTTCCTTGATCAGATAATTTACATATTCAGCAGATTTACTCTTATCTTTGGTAATAACCTTGTTACACGCACAGTAAAAGCACAACGTATTACAAAAAGGGATATGTATATATAGCGACAAGGGGCGTGCTATCCCGCCAATTTCGCGTTTTGCCAACCATTGGGTATAGGTTTCTGCGTTAAATGCCTCCACGAAACGATCCGCTGTCGGATATGAGGTGTAACGTGGGCCATTTTTGTCAAGTCTGCGTATCAGTTCAAGATCCACAACCAATTGATTTTCTGCATTGTTCAACATGATTTTATAGATAATTTCCAAATAAATTTTATCGATACTGCCAGCCCCAGTCAGAACCAGGGTTGATATATATCAAAAACCATGACATATTACATTAATCAAAGAAGTGTTCGCTGATGCATACCATCCTCTTTTCTGATTTTTTTGTTACTACAGGTAATTGACGTGTTGCTACCCGCACCAAACTCCTCACATAATGCAATCTGCTCCACCTGTAACGTGTCTGAGCTGTGTCTCCCGGTTGATCTTTGCAGCAAGGAGTTATTAAAGCTAGACCAACTTAATCCCATCAAGCGCTGCTTTTCCCGCGGTGATTATCTTTACCGTAGCGGCGATAAATTTCGCTCACTGTTTGCCATTCACAGCGGTTCTTTCAAGACGCAGGTTTTACATGAAGATGGTCGCGAACAGGTTACGGGCTTCCAGATGGTCGGGGAAATTATTGGTCTGGATGCTATATCTACCGACACGCACGCGTGCGATGCGGTTGCAATGGAAAGTAGTGTCGTATGCGAACTCCCCTTCAACCGCCTCGAGGCACTTAGTCGTGAAATACCTGCGCTGCAACGGCAGCTACATCGCATAATGAGCCGAGAAATTGTGCGAGATCAGGGCATTATGCTGTTACTAGGCTCCATGAGGGCTGAGGAACGTCTTGCCGTATTTCTACTTAATCTGTCTCAGCGCTATGCCGCTCGAGGATTGTCACCCATCAAATTTCAATTGCGCATGTCACGACAGGAAATCGGCAGCTATCTCGGATTAAAGCTTGAAACTGTCAGTCGTGCTTTTTCCCATTTCCAGAATTCCGGCTTGATCAATGTCAAAGTTCGTACAATCGAAATTATTGATATGAAAAAATTAGTCGACTGCGTTAATAGTTCGCGATAGTTTGACAATCACCACGCTAGAGTGGATTATGCTCAACCTGTTTTTTCATTAATACTTTTAGGGGAATACAACATGGATATTCAATCCAGCGACGCAGAAAGAAAGCGGGCCCGTCATCTGCATGCTGTGTTACTGTTTAATCTGGTGGTTAATCATATCTTTTTGTTTCTAATGGCTCTAACACTGATTAAAATCAGCGTTATACCGATGATACTTATGGTGGTGCTTTCAATCACCTTATTAAGCTACATCATGATCAAGGCAAAAAACTGCCTTGCAAGCGAACCATCATGGTACATACGCTGCCACTGGCAATTTGCTGCCAAACGCGCTGGACTGTTCCTTAAGTTATTCATGGCACTAGGTTCACTTACCCTACTGCTTTTCTACGGCGGTCACGCCATTGGTATGAAGTCCGTATCCACATGGGCATTAACCGGCGGCTTTGGTTTGTTACCCTTCATGGTTTCTGTGCTGGGACTTATCGTCATCGAATTTGATGCCGAACACCAATCTAAAACTGGCAAGGTACCTGCCGGTGCCTTAGCCTATTACCCACCACCCGAGGAAATTCAATAACTGATGGACAAGAAAATCATATTTGGTGTTATTGCTCTTATTGTTGTAACCATATCATTACTACTTATTGTTCCTGATAATTCCGAGCATACTCCTGAGACACTACCTTGGAAGTTTACTCATCCAACACCCGATACGACTCGTGTTTTGGGCATTACACTAGGAGAAACCACTCTCGGTGAAGTTGAGCGTATATTTAAATATCAAGCGGCATTGGAAGTGAGTCTATTCAAACCTAATGATAAAAATATGAGCGTCGAGGCTTTCTTCGAGGAAGTCAATTTCAATGGACTTAAAGCAAAAATCTTGCTGAATGTTTCAATTGCACCGGATGTGCTCGAAGGAATGTACAAACGCGGCTTACGGATGAATAGTACACCAAGCGGTAAACGCATCACCCTGACTCCTGATGATTTGGCCCTGGTAAGCAAGTCACCCGTTGCAAGCATGATTTATTTGCCAAACTTACGCATCGAAGAAGCCATACTTGCCAAACGTTTTGGTGAACCCGCACAACGCATCCGCGAATCCGAAACCGGAGTAATTCATTGGCTGTATCCGCAGGATGGCCTGGATGTAGTGTTGGGCGGCGAGGAGAAGCCTTTAATGCAATATGTCCCACCCAAGGACTTTGAATTATTAAGAGCTCCGTTACTGGTACATGGAAAAATTATAGCCAAGCAATAAGGATACTCGATTGCTCTTTAAGGATTAGGCGCTGAGGTGGGCGCCTTTTTCTTAGGCTGGCTGATCAACATCGCATCTTCGTCATCGTCCAGCAATATGCGACTGGCATTACCCTCCATATCTTCATACTGCCCCTTTTTCACCGCCCATATCAAAATGCCGACAAATATCAGACCAAAGAAAGTCATACCGGGGATGAGGCTGTAAATTACGTCCATGTTAATTACTCCTTAAATAAATTTCGTATTCGCGCTGCATTACCTATCACCAACAACGAGCTAATCGGCATGGTGATCGCAGCAACCAGAGGTGTAACATAAGCCATCATCGCCAATGGCACCATAATACTGTTGTAAACAAAAGACAATCCAATATTTTGCTTAATTGTAAGCAAGGTTCGACGGGACAATAAAGTTGCCATGCGTACTTTATCCAGTTCGTTTTGCATCAAGACGATGTCTGCACTTTCAACAGACACATCGGTCCCCGATCCCAGCGCGATACCCACATCGGCGCGTATCAAAGCAGGCGCATCATTTACGCCATCTCCTACCATCGCCACACACTCTCCCCTCTGTTGCAATTGCTGAATAACCCTATCCTTATCCTGCGGCAATACTTCTGCTATTACCGTCATCCCACCTAACTGTTCCGCAATTGCCTCGGCTACAGCCCGACGATCACCGCTAAGCAACGTCATCCCAATACCCGCCTCACGCAATACATTTACTAAAACTTGCGCGTCTGCACGCAGTGTATCCGCTACAACCAGAATTGCTACATGCTCACCATCCACGGCCATATGCACACAGGTTTTGGCTTGCGCTTCGAACTCCGCAAGCGAATATAACAATTCTTCCTGAAGTAGGACTTTATTCTTTATCAACCAGTCGGCAGTACCCAACATCACTTGTGTCTGCTCAACCTTTGCCTCAACTCCAGCGCCTGCATAGGCATGAAAATCTTGAACCAGCATGCCTCGATATGCTATTTCTTGTGACTCTGCTGATCTTATTACTGCCTTGGCAAGACTATGTTCCGAATAGCGCTCAACGGCCGCCGCAAGTGATAATATACTTTCCCTGTCCTGCCCTTCCCTCACCAGAATCTGCTCCAGATTCATCTTGCCCTCGGTCAGAGTTCCCGTCTTATCAAATACAAAATGAGTCACCTTGGACAGCGTTTCAAGAACAAGTCCATTCTTTACCAATATACCGTGTTTAGCGCCAAGCCCTGAAGCCACCGCTATCGACATTGGCGTTGCCATGCCAAGTGCACATGGGCAGGTAATAATCAAAACGGAGGTTGCCGCCATCAAGGCTAATTCAAAGTTATCTGCCCAGATGTAAAACGTGATACCTGCAAGAATCAGTGTTGTAAATACGAACCACGGCACTATGCTGTCTGATAATCGTTGAATCGGTGCCTTCGAGGATTGAGCCTCTTCTACGAGACGTATGATTCTGGATAACATGGAGTCTTGCGTCGACGCATGCACTTCGACTACTAATGCACCACTTCCATTCAATGTACCTGCAGCAACCTTATCGCCGACTTTCTTCCTTACCGGCATGGATTCGCCACTCAGCATGGATTCATCAACGGCACTACGCCCTTCACAAACCAGACCATCCATTGGGATTTTACTTCCCGGTTTTACTAATACTCGCTCACCCAATTGTACGGCTCGAACAGAGATCATTTTTTCAATGCCATCACGCAATACCGTAGCAACACGTGGCTGCAAATCCATAAGCCGATTGGTTGCAGAAAGTGCCTGATGACGGAACATGCCTTCAAGATAGCGACCAATCAGAATAACGAATGTTAGATTGGTCACCGTGTCAAAATATACTTCCCCCGAATTCACTCCGGTTATTGTCACATAGAGCGAGTAAAGATAGGTGACTGTAAGTCCAAGCGCGATAGGCAAATCCATCGTCATACTGGCGTTACGTAGACCACTCCAGGCCCCTTTAAAGAATGGGTAACCCGAATATAGCAGCGTCGGAGTCGCAATGGCCCACCCCATCCAGTGGAAGAAACTCCTGTATTGTCCATCATTTGCACCGCTATATAACGCGATGGAAATCAATGTCAGATTCATCATGCCGAAACCAGCAAAGAACAGACGGAACAGCATGGAGCGATTAGCTTTTTTCACGGATCCTTCTGCCACTTCAGGATCATAGGGAACGCCAGAATATCCGATTCTGGATAACTCTTGAATTATCGTAGAAAGTTTAACCTGACTATTGTCCCATTTTAGATGCAAACGTTTGCCAGCCAGATTGACATTAGCTGACTGCACGCCCTTGGTGCGCATCATGCCGCGTTCAATTAACCACACACAGGCCGCGCAATGTATTCCTTCTACCAGCAAGTGAGCTTCTCGAATATCTCCATTAAAGCTCACAAAATCCTGCTGCACTTCATCCAGATCATACATCTCGATGTCTTTGGGAGGCGTAGGGGGAGGGGCTAGCAAGGTTCCTTGTGGGGTGCGCTGATAATACCCCTCAAGCCCTGCTTCATAGATTGCCTCACAAACAGATTGACAGGCAAAACAACAAAACTCACGTCGCTTTTCACCTAATTGAGAGTTGTAATTTATATCTGCAGGTATTGTGAGCCCGCAATGAAAACACCTCGCATCAGCGAGGTGACTTGTTTCGTTCTGTTGCATTGGTTATGTTCGCTTAGATTATTTTGGAACAGCAACAAAGACTTTCTGCTCCGTTTCAAATATACGGCCATCAAGTTGCGCACTGATTATTAGATCCCAATTACCAGAGCGAGGAAACTTCAAACTACCCGTATAGTGTCCAGAAGATACTTCATGTAACTCTCCCTTGAAATCATATGTCGGATCTCCTGGCCATTGTGCGTTTATAACGACACTCAGGCCCGGAACTGGCCTTCCATCCCGATCGTTCATAACTAACTGCATCTCGGCGGGACTTTCCTTTAGGATGAAGCGAACAGATTGATCTGACGCGAGGCTGTCATTCTCTAATCTTTGAGGAGAATGCAGACTAGGCTTCCATCCTAAAGTAGATCGTTCAGCTTGCTGCTGCAACCACTTGGCATCAAATTGGTTATGTGCCTTGACACTGTATTTATCATCCAACAGACGCATTGGGTGATGCATTACATTCCAAAGCATACGCGAGTTAATTAGCACACCCGACAATACAACTATAAGCAATCCAATAACCCATGGATTTCGCCATCCCTGCTTGTTTTTCTGTGAAATCATCACATCCCTCTCAAATCAGCTTGCCAGCATCAATGCTTTGGCGCGTTAAACATTGTCGTATATTCCGCAGACATGCTTGGATTTTCAGTGTTTTCAACACGAAATTCAATTGGCGTTACTTCGGCTGGAATATTCTCCGCTGCTACCTTGAGGAATATCGTAAACGAAGTAGCTTTACCATGCGTCACCAATTTAGGCTTTTCCGCTCCGATTATTTCCTGCCCCTTGAAGCCGCCTTCTGTCTTGACGTTCACCAGCAGATCTTTGTCGGTCTTGTTGAGTACCTTGAATGTATACTTATTCTGAATCGAACCATCGCTCATACGAACAAATAGCGGCTGTCTTTCAGGTGCGACTCTCAGGGTCAACGAACCCAAATGATTCAATCCGTAAATTATCCCAGCAAGAGACAATAAAATAATTCCTATATATACAAAAGTACGCGGATGTTGATATAGCTTTTTAACCGGCCGTCCTTCCATCTCGTCAAGCGAAGCATAGCGTATCAAACCTCTTGGACGACCAATCTTATCCATTACCGAGTCACATGCATCCAGACAGAGTCCACAGGTAATGCAACCAAGCTGCTGGCCGTCACGTATATCTACACCGGTTGGGCATACCTGTACGCACTGGAAGCAGTCTATACAATCGCCCTGCTGTGCTACAGCCTTACCTCCATGACGAATCTTACCTCGAGGCTCACCACGCTTAATATCATAAGCCGGAAGCAAGGTCTGTGAGTCTGCCATAACTGCTTGAATACGTGCATAGGGGCACAACCACAGGCAAGTCTGTTCCCGCAAGAAACCAGCCAGCACATACGTACCGAGCGTAAATGCAATCAACGTACTTGTTTCCATTAATGTAAGGCTGAAATGGCTTAAATCATGCCAGTATTGAAATGCATCTTCAAACCAGATCGTGAAACTTATCCCGGTAAAAATTGATATAGCAATCCAAATAATATGTTTAATTAGCTTGACGCGAATTTTCTCCGCATTCCACGGTGATGCATCCAACTTATGACGCTTATTCGGATTACCTTCAATCTTCTCTTCTATCCATGTAAACAAATCGACCCATGAAGTTTGAAAGCAAAAAAAGCCACAAAATACACGTGATGCAACTGAAGTCACGGCAAATAGCGTCATCGCCAGTAAAAGCAGCAGCAACGATACCATCCAGATATCCTGAGGCAGGATAGTCAAATTAAATATGTGGAATTGTCGGTTGTTAACATCGAGCAGCAACGCCTGCTTGCCATTCCAACGTAAATAGGCACCAAAAAAGAAAAATAGCCATAAGGATTCAGTGATGTACTTCAGAGTGCGGAATCGACCTGGCATCCGTTTCGCATGTATGGTTTTGTCACCCAGATTTGTTGTCCATTCTGCGTGTTCACTGTACAGACTCGTAACGCCACCCACTTCCGCAGTCGGCTTCTTATCCTGTTCACTCATATTCAACTCCTGTTTGGTATGTCATACCCGCTGACCGGATACTAATTTTAAAGAATGCTTTACTTAAACACTACAAACCCAGCATTTACACAAAGCAATCCTAATATAAGGCAGATGGAATAAAAAAAGAGGAGGCAAGCCTCCCCCTTCTTTATTCAGGCAATATTACTTTTCACCTGGCTTCTTTGTTGTCGCGTTTCTGTACAAGAAAATCAGAGCTGCGATTACCGCCGCAAATGCGCCGGCTGTTGCAATCATCAAGGCCCAATATACAAAGTCATGTGACATTTTTAATTCCTTTCTAAAACCTGCACGGCGCTAACCGTGCAGTTAAATGGACATTTACTGAGCTGCTGGCGTTGCTTCTACTGCTGAAGCCGCATCTTCAACGACTGGAGCAACTTCTGCCACAGGCGCAGCGTCAGGCTGACCGCCACCAAATTTGTACACGTATACAGCCAATTTCTTCATATCTACAGCAGAAAGCTTAACTGCGGAACCGAAAGAAGGCATGATTGCAACACGTGTATCTTTATTATCCTGATTAACGCCGTAGGAGATAGTCTGCTTGATACCCTCCAATGAACCGTCAAAACGCCAGACGCTGTCTGTCAGATTTGCCGATCCCATCATCTGCATACCCTTACCATCTTCACCGTGACAAGCTGTACATCCACTAGCCGCAAATAGCGGAGTCGAAGTTGGCTTACCATCATGAATAGCATTTGCAAGCGTATCGATGTCAGCATCAGAAACGACGCCTTTGTGAGCCGGCATATTACCTTGACGGCCACCAACGATAGATTCATGAATTGTATCGACGTTACCACCATACAACCAGTCATCGTCAAGCAGAATCGGAGCCATCAGACCTTGTTCGCGCTGGGCAAACTTAGCACCTGACTGAACCGAACCTACACCGTTTTGACCATGGCAAGCAGCGCAGTTATCAGCAAACAGCACCTTACCTGAACGAGATACATATTCAGACAGTTCCGAATCAGCAAGAATTGCTGCTGGAGTCATATCTTTCAATTTATCTTCATAAGGCTTACGTACCGCATCCAACACAGCCTGATCTTCTGCCAGTTCTTTGATCGCAGTCCACTGACCTGTACCCGGCAAGCCCACTCCCTTAAAGAAGGTACCTGCCGATGCGAATGGAAGCGCAGGGTACATAACAAAGTACACCACTACCCAAATCGCACTGGCTGTCAAACCAAGCATCCACCATTTTGGCGGCTGATTGGTAAAGTCTGCCAGATCATCATCCCATACGTGCCCCGTGGTTGATACACCACCAGCGGAGTTTTGATTATCACTCATTTTTTATCTCCCGAATTGTTGTACTCGCCATCGTCCCGCAGAGCCATATCACTCTGCGAGTCGAATGCATCCTTGTTCTTTGGATTGAATACCAGCACATAGACAACTATCATCGCAATAAACGCTGCCACGGTAAAAAAAACACCTTGCCAATCGTTGCTGCTCATCGCAGCCCAGTCTGTATGCAGGTAGTCCATCAGTTTAGTCACGGTAGTTCACACCTTCCTCGAACTTCACATGATTACCCAAGGATTGCAGGTAAGCGATGACTGCATCCATCTCTGTCTTGCCTGCAACTTCAGCTGCAACACCATCAAATACGGCCGGTGTGTAGATAGTTGTAGGAACAGGGTTAAATGGCATCTTGGTCATGACTTCCATCGTCTTCTTCAAATGATCAACGTCAATCGTTGCATTTTCAAGGAAGAAGAAGTTAGGCATAACTGACTCAGGAACAACGTCACGCGGATATTTCAAATGCTTACGATGCCATTCGTCAGAGTACTTACCACCTACACGAGCGATGTCCGGCCCGGTACGCTTGGAACCCCACTGGTATGTATGATCGTACATCGACTCTTCAGCGATTGAGTAATGACCATAACGATCCTTCTCATCACGGAAAGGACGAATCATCTGCGAGTGACAAAGGAAACAACCTTCACGGATGTATACGCTACGTCCAGCCAATTCCAACGGCTTGTATGGGCGAACGCCATCACCAGGAACCCATGTATCCAGTGTTTTATGCTCGGATGTAGCCGGATTCCAGATGATCTTATCCATCGAAATCGGGTTACCTTGCAAGTCTTTATGCTGGGTATTGTTACAGGTTGGGTCGTTCTGGCACATACCGGTGTTTGGCAGATAGAACAACGGAACAATTTCAACGATACCGCCGACCGCTACCGCAACGGCGGTAAATACGAACATCAGCAGCGTGTTACGCTCAATGTTGTCCTGCAATTTGGTTGAATAAATTTTATCGTGATCAGACATGTTTTCTCTCCCTTATGCTTTAGCTGCTACAGCGTTGACACTGCGCGCAGCGCCAGCCTGACGAATAGTCATAACCACGTTGTACAGCATGATCCAGGCACCCAAATTGAAGATTGCGCCGCCAACAGCACGCATCACGTAGTACGGATGCATAGCAGATACAGATTCAACGAAGGTATAGGTCAATGTGCCGAATTCATCATAGTCACGCCACATCAAGCCCTGCATAATGCCAGACACCCACATTGCAACGATGTAAGTAACAGCACCGATCAGAGCAACCCAGAAGTGAATATTCACTAACTTGTCAGAATACATTTCTGTATTCCACAGCTTCTTGACCATATGGTAGATAGCGCCAAAGGAGATCATGGACATCCAACCCAATGCACCAGCATGAACGTGACCTACTGTCCAGTCAGTGTAATGTGACAACGCGTTTACACTCTTGATTGCCATAACCGGGCCGTCAAAGGTAGACATCGCGTAGAAAGCCATCGCTGTAACCAGGAAACGTAAGATGTAGTCAGTACGCAACTTGTCCCATGCACCAGACAAAGTCATCATACCGTTCATCGCACCACCCCATGAAGGGATAATCATCGCCAAGGAAATAGCTGCACCCAAAGAACCGGTCCAGTCAGGCAATGCTGTGTATTGCAGATGGTGAGCACCCAACCAAACATAACCGAAAGTCAATGTCCAGAAGTGCAACACAGACAAACGATACGAGAACACTGGACGACCAGATTGCTTAGGGATGAAGTAGTACATAATGCCGAGGAAGCCGCCAGTCAGGTAGAAACCCACCGCGTTATGACCCCACCACCATTGAATCATGGCATCTTGCACGCCAGAATAAATAGAGAAAGCTTCAGTCATGCTAACCGGAATTGCCATGCTGTTTACCACATGCAAATAGGTAATCATCACGATCATACCCATGGTAAACCAGTTCGACACATAGATATGCGACGTCTTGCGGATCGCTGTGGTCATGATGTGATTCAGACCAAACGACAACCAAACAACGGCGATCATAATATCGATAGGCCAGATCAGTTCTGCATATTCCTTACCAGCAGTCATACCCATTGGCAAAGTAATTACAGCCAGAACGATGATCAGATTCCAACCCCAGAAGGTGAACCAAGCCATGGTATTGCTCCACAACTTAGTTTGCCCCGTGCGTTGAACGATGTAAAAACCAGTCGCCATCAACACACAACCACCAAACGCAAAAATCACCGCATTGGTATGCAGTGGACGCAAACGCCCAAATGTAATTTGGGGAATGTCAAAGTTTAAAAACGGAAACGCCAATTCCGATGCAACATACACACCGATCAGAGTACCTACAACCGCATAAACGCATGCCATGATGGTGAACCATCTGACAACGTCCATGTCATACTTTACTGGTGTCGCTTGAGTAGCTTCCACAGTATCTCCTCCCAAGAGCAAAGTTAAAAAATAATGGATTATTTGGATTGCTAAAGTCAATCAAATAACCCATCTCTTCTTACAGCTTATTTAAAGCTACGCAATCATGGCACACCCATATGGTGCAAGTAAAGCGAAATACGGCAATGCAACGCCTATACCCCTCCATTACTCATGCATTACCAGAAATTGCATGTGCGGATAATAGGGAAACTATCACTTTTGAACTTGATATAAATCAAACAACGCCACTAAATCCGTCCTCGCGAACGCATACTTAGTCCAAGGAATAGGCTTCCTATAAAATTCGCAAAGACCGCTCCCACAGCAAATTTACTCACGCTATAGCAAAAAAAAAAATACCGCTCATCAAGGAGCGGTATTTTCAAATAGATGGCGGAGAGGGAGGGATTCGAACCCTCGGTAGCGTATAACGCTACGCCTGATTTCGAGTCAGGTACATTCGACCACTCTGCCACCTCTCCAGAATACGAATTCTACCAGCAACCGACGAATTCGTGCAGAATGTTAACATGATACGTCATGACATCTTGATTAAGCTGTTGCAATTCGGCATATTCCTGCTGCTGTTTTTGTACGGCTACTCCAATGTAAACAGACCGTTATCCTCATGGAAAGACGAGAAACTCATTATTGCCATTTCCCAAAACACCACGCTTGCCGATGAGGAATTTGCCAAACAACTAGTGAAGAAATTTGCAACTTATCTTGATACACCCCTCAAAATCGTACTGATGCCTGCTGATAAAATTGAGTCTGCTTTTCAAAAACATGAAGTCCATTTCGCCGCCTCTGGGTTTAGAACAGATGAAAAAGCCAAGTCGCTCCTGTTTGGCCCAGGCTATCTGACTGTACGCGAACAAGTTGCCTATAACTTAAACCGAAGTTCTCCCCGAAAAATTGCTGACCTATGCAATAAGCGTATTGCTGTAATTGCCGGTTCAAATCACGAAAAGGTATTACTGGCACTTCAAAAGGACTATCCCAACCTTATATGGGAGTCTCGCACCAAACAAACCGTTGAAGACCTTCTTACTGAAGTTGCCAAAGGTGAACTGGATTACACCTTGGCCAATCACGAACAGATTGAACACATGCATAACTTCCACATTAATCTTTCTGCCGCATTTGACATAGGCAAACCTACCAAGCTTGCCTGGGCATTTCCAGCAGATACTGACAATGAACTTATCACTGCAGCCGAACAGTTCTTTTCAGAAATGAATAGCAGCGGCGAGCTGAACATGATGCTTGATCGCTACTATGGTCACAATGACCGACTGATTCCACTCGACGCGGCCACATTTATCGAGCAAAGCAAGAAAACGCTCCCTAAATATCGCGCTTTTTTTGAAGAAGCAGGAAAAATTATCAATGAAGACTGGAGATTGATTGCGGCCATTGCCTATCAAGAGTCGCACTGGGACCCATTGGCAACATCGTTTACCAATGTGCGTGGCATGATGATGTTGACCGAAGCGACTGCTGATCGCATGAGAGTTTCAAACCGTCTGGATGCACGCGAAAGCACCATTGCAGGCGCAAAATATCTGGACTTGATAAAAAAACAACTGCCTATACGCATCAAGGAACCCGAACGCACCTGGCTTGCACTTTCTGCCTACAATCAGGGACAAGGGCATCTTGAGGATGCACGCGTACTAACGCAACGCAATGGTGACAACCCGGATATATGGATTGATGTAAAGAAATGGCTACCTTTATTAAGCAATCCAAGCTATTTTCAAAATCTGAAATACGGTTACGCTCGCGGCGGAGAAGCCGCCGCCTTTGTTGAAAATATCCGTGCCTATTATGACATTCTGGCGAGAGTTGCCGACGACAACGAAACGGATACAGCCAAAAAAAGTAAGTACCAGTTAGCCAGTACACGCAGCTTTCCAGCTTTTTCGTTACGCGCGCCAAACAACATCAAACCACCGCTCGTCAATCCCTGGCCTGGCAGCGCCTACTCCTTGTCACAATAAGAAAAACAAGATGCGGCACATTCCCCGAAACTTAATTACAGTTTTATAATTCCGCCCATATAAGGTTGTAACACTTTAGGGATCAGGATGCTGCCATCTGCTTGCTGATAATTTTCCAGCACGGCAACCAACGTGCGTCCGACCGCCAGTCCAGAACCATTCAAGGTATGCAATAACTCAGGTTTGCCCTTGGCATTACGAAAGCGTGCCTGCATACGACGCGCCTGAAATGCCTCAAAACTACTGCACGAAGAAATTTCTCGATAGGTATTCTGCGCGGGTAACCATACTTCGATGTCATAAGTTATCGCAGATGAAAAACCTATATCACCCGTACAAAGCTTTACCACTCGGTAATGCAATTCCAACTTCTGCAATATTGTTTCAGCATGACCCAACAATTGTTCCAGCGCCGCAGCTGACTCATCGGGATGCACCATCTGCACCAACTCGACTTTATCGAACTGATGTTGACGTATCATCCCTCTAGTGTCGCGTCCGGCAGAACCCGCCTCGGAACGAAAACAAGGCGTATGGGCAACAAATTTAAGGGGCAACTGCTCAAGTGGCACGATTTCATCGCGCACCATATTGGTCACAGGCACTTCGGCAGTCGGGATCAGATAAAAATTCTGCTCGCCACTCTCACCCATCTGACGTGGTACACGAAACAAATCCTCCTCAAACTTCGGCAACTGTCCAGTTCCGCGCATCGAGTCTGCATTCACCAAATACGGCACATACACCTCGGTATAGCCGTGCTGATCGGTATGCGTATCAAGCATAAATTGCGCCAGAGCCCGATGCAACCGGGCTAGGCGACCTTTAAGCAACGAGAAGCGCGCACCGCTTATTTTGGCAGCCACATCGAAATCCAGCCCTGCGCCTTCCCCCAACTCGACATGATCCCTCACCGCAAAATCGAAAACAGGCACATTACCAAACTTACGCACTTCTACATTATCAGCTTCAGACTGCCCCAACGGTACGCTTTCGTGAGGCAGGTTCGGCAAACCTTCCAGCATCTGCTGCATAGCCGCAAGCACCTCGCTCAACTGCGCCTCAATCTGCTTTAGCTCATCGCCAACCGCAGCCACTTCCGCCATGATAACGGACGTATCTTCACCCTTGGCCTTTGCGTAACCGATTCGTTTTGACGCACTATTGCGTATGGATTGCAATTCCTGTGTACGCGTCTGTATTGTTTTACGTTGCGTTTCCAACTCCTGAAAGCGCGCCGTATCCAGTTCAAATCCCCGAGTAGCCAGACGTGCCGCCACATTCTCCAAATCATTACGTAAAACCTGAATGTCCAACATGTTGTATTCCCTTATTTAAATGCAGATACGACCACAGTACGCCCCAGACGAATAACTCTGGAATTATGCGCCATCACATATGGCTCGTTTTCCTTAGCTAATGTCCGGTATCGATCACGCTCCAGACGCAGAAACTTACCCCAACCTATCCATAGCAATGGCGCAAACAGCACATTCAGGTATTTGGAGCTACCTTGCAGCTTATCGGTAGACAACTCCAGATCGTGGAAATCACAATCCAGCATCGCATGAGCCAGATAGAAATATGGAATCGGCGTGATATGTCCGCTGGTATTGAATCTATCCTGATTTTTCACCGGCAGCGGCCCAAACAAATTGGCAAAACCTGTTACCAGATAACGCAACCGTGATTTCATATTCAGCACATTCGGTGTCGTAACCACCATCAAACCACCCGGCTTGAGCACCCGCCTGATTTCCCGCAATACGGCACGATAATTTTCCACATGTTCCAGCACTTCCGAACAGGTAACCAAATCAAAGCTGGCATCGGGATAGGGCAGAGGATGCGTATTTAAATCTAGCTGAACTATAGGCACATCCTTGAGCGAAAAGCGTTCGATATGATAATCACAGGCCTGAGCCTGAAGCTCCGGCATACTCCGGCGCAACAACGCCAGCAAATCACCACTACCCGCGCCTATATCCAGACAGACAGGCTTTTGATTCTCAAGGCGCTGTTTAACGACTGTTGCTACGGAGTCATAAATGGCATCGTTACACATGAACTAAATCTTTCTATAAATTTGCAATGGCTTATGCGGACTTTCGCAAAGCGTAAATAATAACTTCACATTTAGAGGGCATCGTGCCACTCAGCCTTGATTCGCCAGCGCATCCAGTTCCCGCAGTCGCGCCAGCTTTTCGGCTATCTTGGCTTCCAACCCGCGATCTACCGGCTGATAAAAACTGACCGGTTCCATATCATCCGGGAAATAATTTTCGCCCGCCGCATATCCACCCGCCTCATCATGTGCATAGCGATAATCACGCCCATAATCCAGCTGTTTCATTAACTTGGTTGGTGCATTACGCAAATGCAACGGCACCTCTCGCGATCCATCTTTGGCCACCCAGGCGCGGGCAGCATTATACGCGACATATCCGGCATTCGACTTGGGCGCGCAAGCCAGATAGATCACCGCCTGAGCAAGTGCCAATTCGCCTTCGGGCGACCCCAGTCGCTCGTAGGTCTGCGCCGCATCATTGGCTAACTGAATAGCGCGCGGATCAGCCAAGCCTATATCTTCCCAAGCCATACGCACGATGCGTCGCGCAAGGTAGCGCGCATCCGCACCGCCATCCAGCATACGCACCAGCCAATACAAGGCAGCATCAGGATTCGACCCTCTTACCGATTTATGTAACGCGGAAATCTGATCGTAAAACGCCTCGCCCCCTTTATCGAAACGCCGCAGGTTCTGCGCCAGTGTATTATCCAGAAACGCGCTGTCGATTACCCCAACAGCCGCCGTCTGCGCCGCCGTTTGCAACTGTTCCAGCACATTCAACAAACGCCGTGCATCGCCATCGGCATACCCGATGATGCGCTCTCGTGCTTCATCCGTAAAATTCAGATCCGGCAAAGCCTCTCGTCGGGCGCGCTCGAACAACTGTTCCAACTCTTCTTCAGACAAGGCATGAAGCACATAAACCTGCGCACGCGAAAGCAACGCATTATTTACTTCAAAGGAGGGATTTTCCGTCGTCGCACCGATGAAGGTCACCAAGCCCTGCTCGACGAAGGGTAAAAAAGCATCCTGCTGCGACTTGTTGAAACGATGCACTTCATCGACAAACAGAATGGTATGACGACCATATTGCTGCAAAACCTGTTGCGCCTGCGCAATCGCCTCACGGATGTCTTTCACCCCAGACAATACCGCCGATAGCGGCATAAACTCAGCATCAAAAGCCGAAGCCATCAATCGTGCCAGCGTAGTCTTACCCACGCCCGGCGGCCCCCACAGGATCATCGAATGCAATTTGCGCGACTGAAACGCCATGCGCAACGGCCTGCCCGGCCCCAATAAATGCGATTGACCGATAACTTCGTCGATATGATGGGGGCGCATGCGCTCGGCCAGAGGTGCCGCAGCAGGAGTATCAAACAAGGAATCCATGGACACAGCGATCAGTCAGACACGACATCCGCACCGACGGGCGTTGTAAATTGAAACTGCTGCGGAGAAAGTCTCGGATTGCGTTGCATTTCCGTAAACCGCAACACAGTCTTATGACCAAAGGTATCGTTCAGTTCCATGACCACCAGCACAGCCTGTGCATCAAACGCCATGAACACCGACTCGAAACTGCTATCCGGCGATTTCGGTTTAGCCTGCAACCATTCCAGACCGTCACGCACACCGCTCTCGATCAGAACAAAACCGCGTTCGATCTCATTGCTGCCTGCCAGCAACGCGGCAGGGCTACTTCCCAGTGCCGCATCCAGCTTCTTGACCGTCACCTGATTCAGATCCTTGTCATACAACCAGAATTTCGCCCCATCACCGACGATAATTTGCTCGTAGGGTTTCAAATAGGTCCAGCGAAACCTGCCCGGTCGCTGAAACTGCATCACACCCGAAGCGCGCTGCATAACTTTGCCGTCCCGTTCCAGCACCGCCTGAGTAAAATTCGCCTGAGCGGAATGCGTCGCCGAAATAAAGGTCTTTAACTTATCTATAGCTCCGGCCTGAGCGGCTGTCGCACATATATAAAACGAAAGGCCGATTAATAGTTTTCTTAACATGCTTTACACCTGAGTTTGAAAAGGATGATAGGGACAGCAGCAAACAAAACCCTTCCCCCATTACCCTTCCCGATTGGGAGCAATCACTTCGCGATTGCCATTACTCTGCATAGCCGTAACGATACCGGCCGCTTCCATTTGTTCAACCAGTCGCGCCGCACGGTTATAGCCGATACGTAGATTGCGCTGCACCAGCGAAATTGATGCGCGGCGCGACTTTACGACTATTTCTACCGCCTGATCGTATAACGGGTCGGCTTCCGCATTCATCGCAGGCCCCGAGTCGCCATCATCACCGGATTCTTCCAGTGAGTTCAACACGCCGTCAATATATTGCGGCTCACCTTGCGACTTCAGATACTCGGTAATACGATGCACTTCCTGATCGGAAACGAAAGCTCCATGTACGCGTTGCGGATAACCGGTTCCGGGCGGCATGTAAAGCATATCGCCCTGCCCCAGCAGTGCTTCCGCCCCCATCTGATCAAGAATAGTGCGCGAATCTATCTTGGAAGACACCTGAAAAGCCACTCGTGTCGGCACGTTAGCTTTAATAAGTCCGGTAATCACATCCACAGAAGGCCGTTGCGTAGCCAATACCAGATGAATTCCCGCCGCACGCGCCTTTTGCGCCAGACGCGCAATCAACTCTTCAATTTTCTTGCCGACCACCATCATCAAATCGGCCAACTCGTCAATGAACACCACGATCAGCGGCAATTCTTCAAGCGCTTCCGGATTTTCCGGTGTCAACGTAAACGGATTGGTTAGCGGATTTCCTGCCTTGTTCGCCTCACGCAATTTCTGGTTGAACCCGGCTATATTGCGCACACCAAAATGCGACATCAATTTATAGCGCTTATCCATTTCCTGCACACACCAGTTCAGCCCCGATGCGGCCTGTCGCATGTCGGTCACCACGGGACAAAGCAGATGCGGAATACCTTCATAAACGGACAATTCCAGCATCTTGGGATCAATCAGCAACATACGCACCTGTTGCGGCGTAGCCTTGTAGAGGATACTCAGGATCATCGCATTAATCCCCACCGACTTACCCGAGCCGGTAGTACCCGCCACCAGCACATGTGGCATCTTCGCCAGATCGGCCACCACCGGCTTGCCGGAAATATCCTTGCCCATCGCCATAGTCAGCATCGAGTGCATTGAAGCATAGACTTGCGAACTCAAAATCTCAGACAACTGCACCATTTGCCGTTTGGGATTAGGCAATTCCAGCGCCATATAAGCCTTGCCCGGGATAGTCTCGACCAGTCGTATACTCACCACCGACAAAGCCCGCGCAAGGTCTTTTACCAGATTGGTGATTTGACTGCCCTTCACGCCGACAGCCGGCTCTATCTCATAGCGGGTAATCACCGGGCCGGGATAAGCGGCAACAACGCTGACCGACACCCCGAAATCCTTCAGCTTGTGTTCGATCAGGCGCGAAGTGAATTCCAGCGTATCCGCTGAAACCACCTCGGTTTGCACTTGCGCAGGATCCAGCAAATGCAACGGCGGCAGCGGCGAATCAGGCATATCCTCGAATAGGGTAATCTGCTTTTCAGCCGACACCCGCGACGACTTGGCGACTTCCATGACCGGCATTTCGATATGGATAGGCTGATGCACTTCAACGCGCTTCTTTTCCACCTCGACAACGGCAGTACGTTCAGTGACCGCCTGTGCGCCGATACGTTTGTCCTGACGCGTCTGCCAGAATTGTATCGCACCGAAATATACGGCTTCCAGTTTCGATCCCAGCCAATCAACGAAGCGCAACCATGATAAGCCGGTGAACACACTGAAACTGGTCGCCATCAGCGCCAGCAGCAGCAAGGTAGCTCCGGTAAAACCCAACCAGCGCATCAACAACTCGCCAAACATTAGTCCGAACATACCACCCGGTTCCAACGGCAACGGAAACTTCAAGGTATATAAACGGATCGCTTCGAGCGCACTACTGGAAAACAGCAGCAGGCCGAAACCCGCAACCGACACCCACAATGTACGTTTGCAAAAGATACTGTCCGCACGCAATAAACGGTAGCTTGCCCAAACCTGTTGCAATAGGAAAATCACCAGCCACCAGGCCGAAATCCCGAACAGATAAAACAGCAAATCAGACAATAACGCGCCCAGTTCGCCGGCAGGATTGCTAACCAGCGCATCTGTGGCACTATGCGACCAAGCGGGATCAGCGGAATTGTAGCCATACATGGCCACAGAAAAATACAGGGCAATCGCCACCAGCAGCAACCAGCGCGATTCGCGCAATAAGCCGAGCAGTTTATTACCGGATTCATCGTTTCTAGCCTCAGCCATGCGGAATCCAGACCAAACCCAACTGTTCAGCCATGCGCATCGCCTCCAGACGATTACCGACACCCAGCACGTTGTAGACAGCCGCAACATGAATCTTGACCGTGCCTTCAGCCAGATGAATCTTTTCTGCTATGTCCTTGTTGCTCATCCCTATACACAAATATTGCAAGACCTCCATTTGACGCGGCGTCAAACCGAATCCATTGGTGCGAGAGTTACGTTTGCCTGTAGTAACAACTGGCTGTGCCTGTTCCATTTCCGGCGGATAATACACGCCACCTGAAAGCACCAGATTCAATGCATCCTGCATCACTTGCGGACTCGTACTCTTGCAGATAAAACCCGCCGCACCGCTATTCATGACCTTTTCCATTGTTCCACGACCTTCTTCCCCCGACACCACCACAACCGGAATGTGCGGATAGCACTTATGAAAATAGGCAACCGATTGAGGCCCCTCGCTTCCGGGCATATGCAAATCCAGCAATGCCATATCCAGTTCAGGATGCAAACCTGCGAGCCGGACACACTCATGAAAGTCTTTCACTTCCAACACCTCCAGCGACTCCGATAGCCGCAACAGCATATAGCGCATCCCTTCCCGAAACAGGGCATGGTCATCCGCCAATAGAATTTTCATAATTTGCTCCTCACCCGATCCATCTTGCGGTGTGTCTGGCAATCATATCATCCGAAAAGATAATAAACGTTCGAAATCAGCCATGATTCGGTGTGGCCTGCATATAATTTCATACATGAATCTGTGTGCCTTTCAACTTACCCCCTCCTGTTCGGTCTAAATCTCCACCGCTACGGGCTCACGCTCGGGAATAATGAAAACAAAACGGCTTCCTTCCCCCAATATCGAGTGTACCTGCAATTGATAACCAAGCAAACGATCCAGCCGTTTCACAATCGCAAGCCCCAACCCCAGTCCTTTGCGCCGATTCCGGCTCTGATTGCCCACCTGATAATACTCTTCAAAGATATGCGGCAAATTCTCTGGGGCTATCCCTACACCCGTATCCTGCACGGTCACTTCCAACCCCTGTTCTATAACTTTATAGTATATGGATACCGTTCCCTGTTCTGAATGGTGAATCGCATTACTGATCAAATTCCGCAACACACATTCCAGCAATACCGGATCGCTACAAACCTGCTTATCGCATTCCGCCACCTCCAGTTGCAAGCCCTTTTCCTGCGCCAGCACCAGAAACTCCTCCTTCAGACGAATCAATAGGGATTGAATAGTGAACAACTGATAATTAGGTTGCACCACACCCGCATCAAGCCTCGAAACATCCAGCAGAATATCAAGCATACTGCTTAACACCTCAACCGAATGTTCAACCTTGCAATGTAATTCATTGCCACGCGCGCCTGAAACATGAGTTTTCAGTGCGGCCAGAAACAGATTCAAGGCATGCAAAGGTTGCCGCAAATCATGACTCGCCGCTGCCAGAAACCGGCTTTTCATCCGGTCTGACTGTTCTGCATGACTTTTTTCTCCGGTCAATTGTTCGACCAACTGCTCATTCTCGAACGTCCTGCGCAAAGCCAATTCAAAAGTATGTGCCAACGCCCGTCCGGCATTGATTACATAAGCCAGATACACAGTCAGCATGATCGCCAGAATGATATGCACCCGATCTCCGACCAACGCATTAACCATCAGCAACGGAAGCATCAACAATGAGATATAAATATACAGTGCGGGTGGAAATACCGGATTAGTTGTTGCCGCGCCTGCCGCCAATCCCAAATAAACACAAATCAACAATGCCTGATAAGCCAGATCATCAGGGACAAACAACAATACGCCGCCAGTTCCCCAAATCGAACCCGTGATTATGACAAAAGTAATCATCCGTGCCCGCCAGAGACGACACTCATCCAGAGTGCGCGTCTCATACGCGTAATGCCATGCATGAAATGCCTCTACGGCAAGCTCCACCAGCAAGACCCCTGCCCAGATCAGTAATAAGGAGTGCGACACCTTGTCCCACATCATGCTGACCAGCAATCCGGCAATCAACACCTGCCCCGCCACCATGACAGGATACGATTTCAGACGTGCACGTATCTGTTCGGCGCGCACTGGCAGATTAGCCACATCTAAATCGCAAGACAGTGTTTTTGCCAGAGAATCGAACATACCCGATTAAACTTTTCCCAACGGTTAAACTTTTCCCAACGGTTTATAAAAAGCAGGAAAACTTCCCAGCTACCCTTTTCATGCCATCCAAATCCAGTCTAAAAACAGTTGCTATGTACGATCCAGCGCCAGCAACAAACGTATATCCTGCTCCATCCAGTCAACGCGCTGACCATAGGGTGCCAATAATCGTACCCTTCCCGCCGTATCAATCAAATAGGTACCGGCACTGTGATCTACGTTATAGCCTGACGAAGTCTGCTGTTTCTGATAAACCACGCCAAAATCTTTCGCAACCTGCTCGGTCGCTGCGGCATCGCCATACAGCCCCATAAATGAAGGGTGAAACGCGGGCGCATATTGCGCCATCAGCTCAGGCGTATCGCGCTCAGGATCGACAGTAACAAACAACACCTGCACCCGCTCAGCGTCCTTGCCCAGCTTGCCCATTACCAACGCCAGGTCGGCCATCGTGGTCGGACAGACATCCGGGCAATGTATATAACCGAAGAATAAAACCACCACCTTGCCGCGGAAATCCGTGAGTTTGCGTTGCTTGCCGTTGTGATCGGTCAGGTTGAAGTCGGCACCGGATAGCTTTGTGCCGACTTCAGGCGCATGAAACGGCGAAGGAAGTTTGGTCTCCTCGCAAGCGGCAAGAACCAACAGCAACAACAGAACCAATAATTTACGCAGCCACATGACAACTCCCCGCCCAGCCGTTCAGATAAAACGTATACCCCACCTTGATCAATCCGTACACACCGAAACTCATCACCAGCAAACCCGCCACCCTACGCACCATAGTCGATTGCACCCAGCGTTTCAGGCTTTCCCAGAATAGTCCGATAGCCAACAGATTCGGCAATGTCCCCAACCCGAACGCCAGCATAATCAACGCGCCATTGCCTGCATGACCGCTGGCGAGTGCAGTAATCAGCACGCTATACACCAGACCGCAAGGCAACCAACCCCACAGGGTACCGAGCATAAACGCACGAAACGGTGTGGTAACGGGGAAGAAACCGCGTGTCAGCGGCTGTACGCGTTTCCAGATTGCCGCACCGAGCGTCTCGATACGCCGCACCGCCCCCCACAACCCGGCCAGATACAGCCCCAAGGCAACCAGCATCAAACTGGATAGACCGAATAATAAGTGCTGCACCGGCACGACATCGCGGAACATCATGCCAGCCTGACCGACCGCACCCGCCAGCACACCCGCCAGCGTATAACTGGACACCCTTCCACTGTTGTAAGCCAGATGAAACGGCCAGCGCGCACCATGCTTTGGCAACTGCGAGGTAAGAATACCGACCAGACTGCCGCACATTCCCAGACAATGCACTCCGCCTAACAGCCCGACAAAAAACACCGCAACGATACTAAATTCTGTCATGTTCCCGTTCCAATAATTGTCTATTCCAGCAATTACAAATTCAACAATTGCAAATCCAGCCTAGCCGCGACCTCACGCGCATCCGGCTTGCCCGGATAATGAGGCACAACACCCAGCAAGGGCGCTTCGAGCCTCATCTTCAGGGTTGCTATGTTGTCATCCAGCATAGCCATATTTCCATCCACCACGTTAGCTACCCATCCTGCCAACGTCAAACCTGCGGCGGCAATCGCCTGTGCGGTAAGCAAGGCATGATTCAAACAACCCAGCCTCATACCGACTACTAAAATGACCGGTATATCCATACGCTGAACCAGCTCCACACTGTCCTGCTCGTCATTCAACGGGATACAAAAACCGCCTGCGCCTTCCACGATAACCACATCCGACTGAGCGGAAAGTTCGTGATACGACTCAACCATGCGCGACAGGCGGATATGAATCCCGGCGAACCTTGCGGCCAGATGCGGCGCAACCGGCCGGGTGAAACAATAGGGATTGATCTGACCGAGACTGGCATGAACCGTGCTGGCGGCACGCAACTGGCGAACATCCTCGTTGACATCCTGCTCATCGCATCCAGCCGCCACTGGCTTCATGCCAACCACACGCTTACCCTGTGCGGCAAAACCGTGCAGCAAGGCGCAGCTTATCAGCGTCTTGCCCGCATCAGTATCCGTCGCTGTTACAAAATAATTCATTTCATCTTAAACGTCGTCTTGATAATCGACGCGCCATCACGGGTTACTCGCGGCTGCGGCTTCCAGGCGTGACCATAGACTACCTCATAGGTCGCGGGCAATTTCCCGTCACGGCGCAGTTTCTCATAATTTTCCAGCAAACGCGCCCAGGCATTCTTGCCCATCAGCCCCTGCCCGCGCCCTGCCGTGGCATTGTGCGCGCCTATCGTCTTCAAATCCTGCAACACACCGCGCACATCGTCATAGGTCAGCGTCATGAATTCCATATCCATAACCGGCTCGGCAAATCCCGCCTGCATCAACATGTCGCCCATGTCATGCATATCGGCAAAGCGATTCAAATGATTGTGCCCATCCACGCCATTGAATGCCAGCCGCAATTCCTTCAGCGTATCCGGCCCGAAGGTGCTGAACATCAGCAAACCATCCGGCTTCAACACCCGATGCAGCTCGACAAAGGTCGCCGGCAAATCATTACACCATTGCACCGCCAGATTCGACCACACCATTTCCAAACTACCGGATGCCAGCGGCAAGGCTTCCACATCCGCACACACGGCCTGCTGCTTCGCACCGCCGAACAACTTCCGCCACCAACCGGAACGTCCCTGTGCGCTTTGCAACATGCCGATGGCAATATCCAGCGAAATCACCTGCGCCTCGGGATATTTCTCCGCCAACTTTCGCCCGCCCCAGCCCGTACCGCAACCCGCATCCAGCAAACGTGCCGGCTTCATCTTGATGTAATCCAACCGTTCCAGCATCCGCGTACACACTTCACGTTGCAGCACCGCCGACGCATCGTAGTCTGCCGCCGCCCGACTAAAGGAACGGCGCATCTGCTGCTTATCTATCTGAAATTCATTCATCCAAAAAATCCATCAACTTTTCTACAAATTCATCGGCATGCGAAAGAAACGGGGCATGTGCCGCGCCATTTATCACAGCCAATCGCGCATCCGGTATCTGCTCCGCCATATATTTCGAGGCAGGCAAGGGTGTCAGCGTATCACGCTCACCCGCCATTACCAGCGTCGGTTGTCTAATGCCAGCTAAATCAACACGCAAATCCAGATCACGCAAAATTTCCAAACCAGACTGCAACGCATCCAGATTCGGTTCACCACGCGACATCAGCCTGTCGCGCAATAAGGTTAACATCTCGCGCTCCTGATCACTGCCGCGCACCTGCAAGGCCAGAAAACGGCGCAGAGTTTGCGCATAATTTTTCTGCAACGCGGACGAAAACAACGCCAGCGTCTCGGCCTCCATTGCACAAGACCAATCCTCTGTTTGCACAAAGCAGGGCGTACTCGAAACCAGCGCCAGTCGCTGTACTTGTTCGGGATGACGCAATGCCCATTGCATCGCTATCTGACCGCCCAGTGACCAACCGCAAACCGTAAGCGGCCCGGCAAACTGTGCCGATAGTGCAGTAACAATGGAATCCATAGGCGAATCGAGACTCTTTCCATTCCCGCCCAACGATACATCAATCTTCGAGTAGCCATGCCCCGGCAAATCCACCGCCATCACGCGATAGCGTTGCGCCAGTCTTTCCAGCGCCCCGCCCCACATACCGCCGTGCATCCCCCAGCCATGTATGAACAATAGCGGCGCACCCGTCGTTGACAACGTATCAACGTGCATGTTGTCCACCCGCTTCCTTAATAATGGCACCCGTCATGCACGTTCCCTCTCCCCAACCCTCTCCCCAACCCTCTCCCGCATTACGGGAGAGGGAGCGAACGAATCTCTGCGCGAATTTTTTATTGCGGTGCAATATCATGCAGCGCCTCCAGCAAACGATTTACGTCTTCCGCCTTATGCGCGGCAGACAGGGTAATGCGCAATCGCGCCGTTCCTTCCGGCACAGTCGGTGGGCGTATCGCGGCAACCCAGATACCTCGTGCCTGCAACGCGGCACTCAAGGCCAGCGCCGCCTGATTTTCGCCGACCAGCAAAGGCTGGATCGCAGTCTCCGATGGCATCAGAGCCCACGGCAGATCAGACAATCCCTCGCGTAACTGAACGATCAACCGTTGCAAATGAGCCCGACGCTCATCACCGGCTTCGATCAATCGCAGACTCTCCAGCAAGGCGCAGGCCAGTGCGGGCGGTGTTGCCGTCGTGTAAACATAGCTGCTCGCCTGATTGATCAAGGTTTCGATCACCACCGGCTCCGCCGCGACGAATGCACCGAACACGCCGGCGGCCTTGCCCAAGGTTGCCATATAAATGATGCGCGACGAAGCAATGCCAAAATGGGACAAGGAACCACGCCCCTGCGCTCCCGCCACGCCGAAACCATGCGCATCATCCACCAGCAACCAGGCATCATGCTGCTCGCAGAGCGCCAGCAGTTCCGGCAAATGGGCGTAATCGCCGTCCATACTGAATACCGCATCGGTGCAGACAAGCTTACGTCCGCTTTGGGTCTGGCTAAGCAGCGTTTCCAGTTGCGCCATATCGTTATGCCGGTAACGCTTGATTTCGGCACGCGACAAACGCATCGCCTCATTTAACGATGCATGGTTTAACTTGTCGGCAAATACCGTATCGTCACGCCCGACCAGCGCCGACACCACACCGAGATTTGCCATATAGCCGGTAGAAAAAAGCAGAGCAGCCGGCTTGCCGACAAAAACTGCCAGCGCCTGCTCCAATTGCTCATGCGCCGCGCTGTGCCCACTCACCAGATGCGCCGCCCCGGCTCCAACACCATAGAGTCCGGCGCCCTGCTGCATCGCGGAAACCAGTTGCGGCTCATTAGCCAAGCCCAGATAGTCATTGCTGCAAAACGACAAATACGGCTTGCCGTCCACCACCAGATGCGGCTGCTGCGGTGTCGCAACCATACGCCTGCGCCGTAACATTCCAGTTGAGGCGCGCTCATCGAGTTGGCGCTGTAATGATGCAAATGGCATAAATATAATTAATTACAAATTTGTATTTAACCAAAATTTTCCATTAGGCCTAGAACTCGTCATTAATGAAACTACTAAACACTATCTAAGCGAGCAAGATACGCTCGCCAAGATTTTGTTTATCCCGCGAAAGCGGGAATCCAGTTAATTGTAAAGTCCCCGTGCAACGGGCCAACATTGAGGTTTTGTCCGCTGCGCGGAGTATTTTTCTTGCTGGATTCCCGCCTGCGCGGGATAACCAGCCACTTGGTAACCGTATTTTGGTTACTTAGTGGAATGGCTAGTTGCTTCATCAATGACGGCGCTGATGGAAAATTGAGTTTAATGTTTATCGGCCAGTGCATACATGCCGAGTTTGTCCAGCAATGCACGGTCGCGTTCGACATCGGGATTGCCGGTCGTCAGCAATTGCTCTCCGTAAAAAATCGAGTTCGCCCCGGCCAGAAAACACAGCGTCTGTATTGCATCGGACATCTGCTGGCGTCCGGCAGACAAACGCACGCGCGCGGTCGGCATAGTGATGCGCGCAACCGCAATGGTGCGCACGAAATCCAGCGGATCGAGATCGGGTTGGTCAGCCAGCGGCGTACCTTCTACCTTGACCAGATTATTGATCGGCACACTCTCGGGATACGGATTCATATTCGCTAACTGTGCAACCAGACCGGCGCGCTGGGTAATGTTCTCACCCATGCCGACGATACCGCCGCTGCATACATGCATGCCCGCCTGACGCACCCGCTCCAGCGTATCCAATCTGTCCTGATAATCGCGCGTGCTGATCACATCGCCATAAAACTCCGGCGACGTGTCCAGATTGTGATTGTAATAATCCAGCCCGGCCTGTTTCAGTTGCTGCGTTTGTTCGTCATTGAGCATCCCGAGTGTGGCGCAGGTTTCCATGCCCAACCCGCGCACCGCCTTGACCATTTCGACCACGCTCAACATATCGTCCTCGGAAGGTTCGCGCCACGCGGCTCCCATGCAGAAACGATCCGCTCCCGCCTGCTGCGCTGCGCGTGCCGCTTCGATCACCCTATCCAGCTCCAGCATCTTGCGGTCTTCCACACCCGTCGAGTGAAAAGCAGACTGCGGACAATAGCCACAGTCCTCCGAACAGCCGCCGGTCTTGATCGACAACAAGGTGGAAAGCTGCACCGCATTCGGATCGAAATGTTCACGGTGCACCTGCTGAGCACGGTATAACAAGTCGGCAAACGGTAGTTTGAACAAGGCTTCCACCTCGTCCACACTCCAGCGTTGCGGAGTGTCGATTTTTTTTACGGGATGATGAAATGAGATAGTTTGAGTATTCATGGTCTGTATATTCCATTTCCGGGAATTTAATTTCGGATATTTAATTTCCGGGCATTCAATTATTTACCCGGTATGATACGAATCCATAAACCGGTGATAACAAATGGCGGATGCATCGCCCTGATAACGAAATGAACACCGAAATGGCTACGGGTTTATTATGGTCGCGCATCATCCTTGAAAGGGTTGCACCTTGTCAATTTCGCCCAACCGTTCTTTGAACATCTGGAGTAAATTCGAGCAACTACTGCCCGCCCAGCCCTGCATGCTATGCGGAAGCATGAGTCGGCACGGTTTATGGTGCGAACCCTGTGATACCGCCATGCCCTACCTCGACCAGCCGCATTGTTCGCTTTGCGCTTTGCCCACCCCGCAAGGCGAAACCTGCGGACACTGTCTTAAATCACCGCCCGCCTTTGATCGCACCCTCGCCGTATTCGCCTACCGGTTTCCGCTCGACAAACTGATCAAGGCCATGAAATACGCCGAACAACTCGCGCTTTCAAAGATATTTACCGAAAAGCTGCTGAAAAAAATCGATCACGCCCCTCTGCCGGACTACCTGATACCAATGCCGCTGCATCCAGATAAACTACGCAGACGGGGTTTTAATCAGGCACTGCTGATTTCAGAAAAGCTATCTCGCGCACTCGACAAACCGCAATTGATAAACACCTGCCACCGGCTACGCGACACACCTTCGCAATCCGCACTGCCCTGGAAAGAACGCAAAAAAAATGTACGCAACGCCTTCCGTTGCGACATGGATTTAACCGGCAAACACGTCGCGCTGATTGATGACGTACTAACCACCGGCTCCAGCATGAACGCCCTCGCCGACGCGGTAAAAAAACGCGGCGCTATTGAAGTCAGCGCATGGGTAATCGCTAGGACGTTACCGCATGATTGAAAATAGGATAAAAACCCCAGTACCCGTAGGTTGGGCTGACGAAGGAAGCCCAACATTTCCGGTATTTGTTGGGCTTCGCCAGCTCAGCCCAACCTACGAATATTCATGTTGTTTTTACTCGAATCCTTAGATAAAAAAACCTACAAAAGATTGTAATAATTCAATTGGGTAAGCGAGATGATTTTCAGTTTCGATTGATTTTGAAAATCAAGGCAAACCTGCGCAGCCCGAAGAGCCGTGGGTGCGACTCAAACTGATGAGGGGCAGCCCAGAAAATCCACCTGTCTTTCCATTGCATAACGTCCCATTACATAACCTCGCGGGATCACCTATTAGCCGCCATCTCCGTCAAGCTGCTGCTATCATTCGCTCCCATAAGCCCGAATAATCCATTAGCACCGTCATTCCCGCGAAAGCGGGAATCCAGCCCAATAAACATTCCGCGAAGCGGACAAAACCTTGGTATTGACCCGCTATGCGGGGATTTATTAGTCAACTGGATTCCCGCCTACGCGGGAATGACGAGTTTAGGGGCTAATGGACAATCTGGGATAAATTTGAAATAAACATCATTACGCCGCCCCGCAAAACAAGGAAGCCCGCTATGTCCGCCTACGCTTACCCGCTGCTGATTAAACAATTGTTGCTCACGCCTCTGGCGAATTCGCCGGATCAGGAAATCGTTTACCGTGAATTGATGCGTTACGACTATCGCACGCTGAATGAGCGCATTAATCGACTGGGGAGCGGCCTGAATGTTACGCAGGGGCAGACTGTCGCGGTGATGGACTGGGATAGTCACCGTTATCTGGAATGCTTTTTTGCTATTCCGATGCTGGGCGCGGTGTTGCAGACGGTTAATGTGCGGCTGTCGCCGGAGCAGATTGTTTATACCTTGAATCATGCGCAGGCCGATGTGTTGCTGGTGCATGAGGATTTTCTGCCGCTGCTGGAAAACTTTCGCGATCAACTGCAAACGGTGAAGCGCTTCGTCTTGCTTTCCGATCATGCTTATCCAACTTGCCCGACTCCGTTTGAAACCGACTACGAAACCCTGCTGACTCAAGGTCAACCAGATTTCCAATTTGCCGATTTCGACGAAAACACCCGTGCCACGACCTTTTACACCACCGGCACGACCGGCCTGCCCAAGGGTGTGCATTTCAGCCACCGCCAATTGGTGCTGCATACGCTGGCATCGGCGGCCGCCTTCGGCACTGCCTCGGTTCACGGGCGCTTCAGTCGCGACGATGTCTACATGCCGATTACCCCGATGTTTCATGTACATGCGTGGGGCTTTCCCTATGTGGCGACGATGCTGGGCGTGAAGCAGGTCTATCCGGGACGCTACCAACCCGATGTACTATTACGCTTGATACAGACCGAGCACGTCACCTTCTCGCACTGTGTTCCAACGATATTGCACCTGCTGCTATCCAGCCCGATTATTGATGAGATCGATCTGACCAGATGGAAGGTGGTTATCGGCGGCTCGGCGTTACCGAAAGGTCAGGCGCAATCGGCACTAAATAGAGGAATCGACATCTACGCGGGCTACGGCCTGTCCGAAACCTGCCCGATCTTATCGCTGGGACTGCTCAACACTGGCGAGCAGCAGGATGCCGATGCGGCACTGGATCAACGCATCAAGGCGGGACGCGCCCTGCCGCTGGTGGACATGCGCGTCGTGGATGCCAACGGCAATGAGGTTCCCCGCGACGGAAAGACCGCAGGCGAAGTCGTGGTACGCGCGCCGTGGCTGACGCAGAGCTATCTGCACGACGAGGCCGCTTCCGCCGTTTTGTGGCAAGGCGGCTACCTGCATACCGGCGACATCGGCACCAAAGATGCAAGCGGCACGCTCAACATCACCGACCGGATCAAGGATGTCATCAAATGCAGCGGAGAATGGCTGTCGTCGCTGGAACTGGAAAGCCTTATTTCGGAACATCCTGCCGTAGGCGAAGTCGCAGTCATCAGCATCCCCGACCCGAAATGGGGCGAACGCCCGCGTGCGCTAGTGGTACTCAAGCCGGAACAACAGGCCAGCCCGGAAGAACTCTGCAAACCGATCAACCACCGCATCGACCAAGGCCACTTGTCGCGCTACGCCCGACTGATTCAGATATATTTCGTCACCTCGTTGATACGTACCAGCGTTGGGAAGCTGGACAAGAAGGCGATGCGGAGTGAGCGGTGTTTGTAGTAAACGGGGGCTACGGGCTGCCAGCTTGCTCTCCACGCCTCATTATCTCGGCATACACTTCTTCCGCCATCAAAACGACCTCGGGTGGAGCTTCCGCAAAGATGTCTTTTCCTTCATCCCCTGCCGCTCGTAGCGCCAACGAAATGGGTTTCAGGAAATCCGCATAACTGCTATCCATCATCAGTTGTGCCAGCAGCATGCCTTTGCCGATTTGGTGACATTTTAGCGCCTGCTCTTTCAAATCTAAAAACGCGAACTTATCGCCTTCGGCGGCCCGTTTTGCGAGCGTTTCAAGGGCTTGCCGAGCAGCATCCTGATTTTGTAGCCAGAGCTGAGACTGCAACAGCAGTTCGTTGCCTATATCTTCACTGAAGTTCGCTGCCAATGACGCGACCTTGCGGTAGTTAGTGGTAGCGAGTTTAGTCTTGCCGTTAGCGGCCTGTAAACGGGCTAAGTCTGCGATGATGTAGGGGTCATCTGGAAAGAACTCAGTTTCATTGCAATAAGCCTTTTCTAGCCAGAAATCTTGAAGGGGATTTCTCATCAGATGCAATGCTAAATGGAATGTCTCAGGGTCATCACTGAAGGCTGCAACAAGTTGAGTATATGCAAGCTTGGAATCTGGGCAGTCGGGGAAAAAGCGTCCTTCGAGTACAGCCTGCTGTATCGGCAAGGGTAAGTAAGATTCCTGTTTTTTAAGTAAATTAAATGTGCTGTTATATAGGGATTTTTCTATATTTGCGGCCACTTCAGCTATAAGTTCTTTGTCGCTCAGGTTTAAAATTATGCTACTTTTTACTGCCGCTATCCATTCTTCCTCATTCTTTGCATGAGGGCAGCGAGCCAATTGGGCATCTAGGGAATTAAAGCGTTTTAGATAATCATCTGCAGTTGCAAACTCTTTATCTTCGCCTTCAAAATCGAACAGCTCATGTATGGCCCGCGTGGTGTCGCAGGCTATGCGTTGAGCGGCGGAGAAGACCGACCATTCCAGTCGATAACGTTCGCTGTGACCTTCGGGCAGTGCACAGGCTAGGGCGCGAGAATATTCCAGCGAGGATTCTTCGCACATCTGACCATTACCATGACGGGATACGCGGGTGTGGGCCAGATTGACCAGTTCATCTGAGCTAAACCACAGTCGCATGAATTCGATCAGCCAGGTTAAGCGCAGGCGTTGGCGGCGCGAGGAGTAGCGCATCAAATACCAGACGTTGAAGAAGCGTTCTGCGACCTGATAGCCATTGCGTTTACCTTTGGCTAGCTTGGCTTTTTCAATTAATCCTTCCGCTTCCAATCGGCTTAGTTGACCGCTGACGGTGGTCGCCGGGATGTCGGCGGCGGCGGCTAACTCGCGCACCGACTGCGGTGACCAGAGCTCCATCAAGTGAGCGAGTATCTTGCGTGGCTGTTCGGCTAGGCTTTCCATACGTGCCTTGTAAAGCGGAGTCATCATGTCGAGCAGGCCGCGCAAGTCGTTGTGGACATTGCCCTCGTCACCGGCGGCAAACAGATCGTAGAGCATCACAGTGGTACGCGGGTTACCGCCAGTCATGGCGCGCAATGCTTTCAGCCGTTCCGGGCGGCTATCCAGTGCGCAAGTCATCTCTGCGACAGCGGCTTCGCCCTGAAGTCCGAGTCCCATACCGAAGGTACGCGCCAGAGCCAGCATCGCTTCACGCATGTCGTTTACCGTAAGTGAGCGCAGTTCAAGCAGTTGAAAAAAGTCGTGAAAGGCATCTTGATATTGGTGTTGCGCTTCCAAAGCCTGATAGCTGGCACCGAGCCAGAATATGCCTTTCTCATGCGAAAGCGTCTTGCGCAATCGCCAAAGTGGAGTAGCACTGCCATCATTGCTGGACTTGCCGCTTCCTCCGGCGAGTGCGCCGAAAAGTTGGTCGGTGCTGTCAATCAATAGCAAAATGCGCTGTCCACTTCGCTGTATGTAATCAGTCAGAAGTGCCAGAGCAGCGTCCTCCCGATTGCTTACTGGCAGGTTTTCAATATTGGCGATGGCCGCATCAAGTTGGACAAGTTGGTCGGGCGGGCAGCCTTGATGCTCCAACGTGTCGGCTAGCGCATCAAGCACATTACGCCAGAACTCTGTCAGATTGCTCACTGTATATTGCTCTTCCGGGAAGCTCAGTGCGAGCCAGTCACGAGATAGCTCTTTATCATCACGCACTGCCAGAGCGACGCGTCGCAACAGGGTGCTTTTGCCCATGCCTCGATGTCCGGTGATGAGTATATGCTGTGGCACCGAGTTGGCAGCGGTGGTACGAATTGCCTCCGTCAGCGTTTCCAGTTCCTGTTTGCGCACTACAAAAATGGAACGCAATTGAGCATCGCCCCAAAGATGCGGGTTATATTTAGTTGCGGCGCTGAGCGTGTTGTCTTGTAAAGGTGGGTTAGCGGGCATGGTTGCGCCTCCAGTAATCGCGCAGTAAAAAGGACAAAAAGCAGAGTCGTTCCCCGTCTGGATCCAGATAGCCTTCTTCACCAAGCACCAGCATGGCTTCAGTCAGTCGCTCGGCACATTTGTCCGGGTCGGATTCCAATCGCTGCAATCGTGCCTGAAGCTGTTTGCGTGTGAGGCCGTTTTCTGCTTTGGCGACATAGCCCAGTATCGACAATGTAAAACCCAATTGTGGTTCAGAAAGATCGCGACTCAAGCGTTGAAACCAGTGAATGAAACGCGAACGACTGGCTAGCAGTCTGTCGTAGGCATCGTCTACATCGGTCTGAATCAGAATACGTTCGCTATCGCCGGTTTCAAGCAGCCTGTCGCGTGCGGCTTCCATGGAAGTGGCGAGCAGCAGGTTTAGATAGAACGGTGAGAGCCATCCGGTGCGCGTGCAAAGGTAGTTTAGGCATTCGCCCTGCGCCTGCCATTTTTCGCGCCGTGCTTGCTCTGCTAGCATGGCTAGTGCCGCACTGAGCTTAAATGGGCCGAGACGAAATTCGTGACAATCATTAAAGCGAGTACTGAGTCGATGCCGCGCAAGCAATGCGTTCAGTCCGATAGAGCCGGAAAACAGAAAACGACAAGCTAGATTGGACTGCTGTCGCCACGTGCGCAACCAGCCGAGCAGCCGTTCGGCCTCTGCGGGGTCGCGTGCCAACATTTTTTCGAGAAATACCGAAAACTCGTCGATCAGGATCAATACCGGCGCTGAGCTTAAGCGATGCTGAAGTTTGATAGCCGATTCGCGCCATGTAGTGTCAGGTGCCGCACTTAATTCAAGCCCGCCGCCGAAGCCACCGGGAATCTTGAAGTCTACTTTTTTGAATCGTGCCAACCATTCGGATGCGAGCTTTCCCGTCGCCTTCAGGTGTCCTGTGATGCTGTCGTCGGGAAATGCGCGCTCTATTTCGGCAATGAATCCCTCTGATGTTTCTATACCTTCAACATCAATAAGGCATGCCAACAACCCCTTATCTGCGGCCTCTTCAGCCAGACGTTGCAATAACGATGTTTTACCAAGCCGTCGCGGCCCGCTAAGAACAATGTGATTGCCTTCGAGATAGCGCCACAGGTCTTCTCGTTCCGTTACGCGATCAAAAAAATCATCACCGTCCGCCTTGTTGCCGAGCTTGATAGTCATATCACCCTCTTCAGGAAATATATTCGAGCTCAGATTATTAATTCAATCTTGAATTAAGTCAATATTGAATTAATAATATTTTGAATTAATGCAACCTAAGGCCTGCGTTCGTGATGCGATTAGTTCCAGCTAAGCTCTTCACCCTGTTCAGCAAACAATTCCTGCAACCGCGCAAAAAGCTCGCTACCGTCGCGGTGACTTATCCATTTATCGTCCTGCCATGCGTAATGAAAACCACCGGATTTGGCGGCGACCCAGATTTCCTGGTTTACATCGTGACGGTTGATGATGATCTTCTGACCGTTATCGAACTCGACTTCCAGCAGGTTGCCGCTACGGTTGATTTCGACTCCTGCGTCATCGACAGCCGTTTCGATTTGTTCCAGCGCCTTGTCGGCCAGTTGGTTGAATTCGCTTTCATTCATGGGAAACCTTTATAATCGCGGACGTTAAATTTTTGGGATAGGCAAAATGCGGGTTAAAACGATATTGGGCATTATGCTGGCTTTCGCGCTGTTGCTGCAAGGCTGCGGACGTAAAGGGCCGCTGACATTGCCCTCACCCGATGCGCAACAAACCGTCACTCCTCATGCCCCGCAAGACAAATAATCATGAATAAATACTTTGAATATAAAGACAATCAACTGTTTGCAGAAAACGTCCCGCTGACCGACATCGCCGCCGCGCAGGGCACTCCCTGCTATGTGTATTCGCGTGCCGCGCTGACTGATGGCTTTCGCCAGTTTTCCGATGCGCTACACGGCCGCGAACATCTGGTATGTTATGCGGTAAAAGCCAATTCCAATCTCGCTATCCTGAATCTGTTTGCGCGTATGGGGGCGGGCTTCGATATCGTTTCCGGCGGTGAATTGCAACGCGTACTGGCCGCAGGCGGCGATGCGGGCAAGGTGGTATTTTCCGGCGTGGGCAAGACCGAAGCAGAAATGCGTATGGCGCTGGAGGCGGGCATACTGTGCTTCAACGTGGAATCTGCGCCGGAACTGGACAGGTTAAACGAAGTGGCTGGCAGCATGGGCAAGGTCGCGGCAATCAGCCTGCGAGTGAACCCGAATGTTGATGCCAAGACCCATCCCTATATTTCCACCGGACTGAAACAGAACAAATTCGGCGTGGCTTATACCGAGGCAGTCGCGCTATACCGTAAGGCGCACGCCATGCCTAATCTGCGCATCACCGGCATGGATTGCCACATCGGTTCACAACTCACCGAAATCAGCCCGTTTATCGCCGCCGTGGAAAAAATTCTACTGCTGGTGGACACGCTCACCGCAGAAGGTATCGAACTCGAACACCTCGATCTGGGCGGCGGTCTGGGCATACGCTACAAGGACGAAACACCAGTTGCGATTGGCGACTACGTCGCTGCGCTGCTGAACGCACTGCAAGGACGCACTCAAAAACTGATTCTGGAACCGGGTCGTGTTCTGGTCGGCAATGCGGGCGTGTTGTTGACCCGTGTCGAATACCTCAAACACGGCGAAGAAAAGAACTTCGCCATCGTCGATGTCGCGATGAACGACCTGATGCGCCCGGCGCTTTACGATGCCTATCACGACATTTTGCCAGTGGTGCGCGAGTTACAACCAAACCCGCCAGCGAGCGAGGGTGTCACAAACGAAATCCAACCTTCAATTTATGAAGTAGTCGGCCCGATTTGTGAAACGGGCGACTTCATCGGACGCGCCCGCGAATTGGCGATTGCTCCGCAATCCCTGCTAGCCGTAATGTCGGCAGGTGCCTACGGCATGACCATGAGTTCCAACTACAACACCCGCCCGCGCGCCGCCGAAGTATTGATTGATGGCAACGCCGTGCATCTGATACGCGAACGCGAAACCGTGGAACAGTTGTATGCCGGTGAGAAAATTGTCGAATAAACCTGTCTTTTGATCCTGAAAATCTATGTGGATACAAAAGGAAATTCAACTTCGGCAAAAGCCGCGTGGTTTTCATCTGATCACGCGGGAGCTGCTACAGGAATTGCCGGAACTGAGTGAAATCAGGGTAGGCATGATGAATATCTTCATCCTGCATACCTCCGCCTCGTTGACGCTTAACGAAAATGCCGATCCGACCGTGCGCAGTGACTTCGAGAGTTTCTTCAGCCGCGCCGTGCCCGAAGACGAACCCTATTACCAGCACCGTGACGAAGGCCCCGATGACCTTCCGGCACATATTAAATCCAGCCTGCTCGGCAGCAGCCTCGACATCCCGCTCACCGATGGTCGCCCCAGACTGGGAACCTGGCAGGGCATCTATCTGTGCGAACACCGCAATCATGGCGGCAGCCGCCGCATCGTCGTCACGATACAGGGCGAACCCTACCAAACACGATGACAACACTTCCTGACGCACTGCTGTTTATCGCCCCCGGTTGCGCACATTGTCCGGTTGTTGAACAGGGATTGAATGAACTTGCCGCACAGGGACTAATCGGCAAACTGACTGTGCTGGACGTTACCGCTCACTCCGAACTGGCGGCGGAATACGGCATTCGCGCCGCACCCTGGCTGCGCCTCGGCCCGTTCACGCTGACTGGCGTACACAGTCCCGCCGAACTGAAACAAATAGCCGCATGGGCCAATGACCCGCAAGGAGCCGCGCACTATATCGAATACCTGCTAAAGCGCGGCAACTACCCGCAAGCCAAATCCTTTATAGCCGCAGATACCCACCGGCTCAAACCCCTGCTCGCCATCGTCGCCGACCCCGGCGCAAGGCTCGAAGTACGTCTTGGTGTCAACGCACTGCTCGAATCCCATGCCGATACCCCCGCATTGCAAAGACTACTGCCGCAACTGGTTGATCTCACCCGCCATGCTGACCACCGCGTACGCGCCGATGCCTGTCACCTGCTAAGCCTCACGGGTGATCAAACTGCCCGAAATCTCCTGCAAAATTGCCTTGAAGACGCACACGAAGAAGTGCGGGAAATCGCCGCAGAAGCCATATCCGAACTGGACAAATTACGGCCATGTTAATCTGGCGTTTTTTTGTTTCCACACTACTCCAAAAGCCGTTGCAAATACGACGATTCTGTATACACTGCCGCTCCTGCTTATCCATCCTGATCTGAAGTGCAAATCCGGCCAGTACACCATTTCAACGCAAGCTGCATCCATGAAACACTCATGGAACAAACCACGCTGCCGGATTCCTGCTGCAACTTGCAACCGCGAAAAGTACTGCAACTCGTCATCGACGGCATAATCGCACACAACCGCTCCACGACCTCGGAACTACCGTTTACCTAGCATTCTGCTTAGTAGCCGTGCGAAACCTCTTCTCCTTAATGGAACAGGCTACGCCCGTGCATCTCGCAGATGTTTCGCCACGATTTCGGAGTAGTCACAAATGAATACATCAGTTACAGACATATCAATCAACAATAGTCATACCAGCCCCGCCACCATCGCTAATCCCTGCTTCGGTTGCAGCGCATGCTGCCGTCATTTTCGCGTCTCGTTCTATCACGGCGAACTGGATTGCCAACCGGGCGGCTATGTACCATCTGACATGACCATACAAATCACACCCTTTCGCGCCTGCATGAAAGGCACGGACACAAAACCAAGTCGCTGCATTGCGTTACAGGATAACGGACTTTGCGGCATTTACGCCCATCGCCCTTCGGTTTGTCGTGAATTCCCGGCACTATTGGAAGATGGCAGCGTGAACCCGGAATGTATAAAACTTAAAGCTTTGTACGGGATTGATCAAACGCTGGATAACTTTGCGAGCGGCAACAATCACAAATAATGATGCGGTTCGCAAGCTCACCACATCCAACTTCTAGCATACGCCAACCGACATGAACGGATGGAGTACGTTGGCACGACACCGCACGCAAAAGTACACCGTTCAATAGCGCGGTCATGACCGTGCAACAGCTATCAGTCGCTGCATCATCTCTTCCGCCTGCCGTACATAGCCGCCGCCGAACAGGTTGGCGTGATTAAGGATGTGATAGAGGTTGTACAAATCGCGGCGAGTGGCGTAGCCGGGGTGTAGCGGCCAGACGTTACGATAAGCAGCATAAAAGTCTGCCGGATAACCGCCGAACAGTTCGGTCATGGCGAGGTCGCATTCGCGGTCGCCGTAGTAAGCAGCGGGATCGAAAATGACCGGCGAGCCGTCCGGCAGATAGCCATGGTTGCCACTCCACAGGTCGCCGTGTAACAGCGATGGCTGTGGAGTATATCCGTCGAAAAATGCTGGTAATGCTTCCAGCAGCTTCTGACCTGTTTCCTGCAAGCGATAGCCATTTTGCATGGCGAGTTTCAGTTGAAAACCGAGGCGCTGTTCACGCCAGAATTCCATCCAGTCACTCGTCCACGTATTCGGCTGCGGTGAACTGCCTATATGATTGTCATGTGCAAAACCGAAACGGCTGGAGGTATGACGATGCAGTGCCGCCAATTGCTCACCCAATAGACGCGCATTGCCCTGCGGGCTCAATTCCAGATATTCCAGCACCAGAAAGCTCTGCATTTCGGCGGTACCGTGGACAACGGGCTTCGGCACGCGCAGCGTGGCGGTTGCCGCAATTTCAGCCAACCCTGCCGCCTCCGAGACAAACATCGCATGATGCGGTGCATCATTCAGCTTTAAAAAATATTTCGTTCCATCGTGGCCTTCCAGTCGATAGGTCGCATTGATACATCCGCCACCAACCGGCGTTATACGCAGTGCTTTGAAGGGCTGTTTGATTGCATCGCTGATCGCGACATCAAGGCTGGACATCAATCCGGAATTCACCGCTATGCCTTGAACCGCAAATCGCCATGCTCAGTGAAATCGAACATCGGCCCCCATGCCACTTCCCAGTAATTACCATCCGGGTCGGTGAAGTAGCCGCTGTGTCCGCCCCAAAAAGTGTCTTGTGGCGGCTTGACTATCCGTGCACCGGATTGGGCGGCGAGTGCGAATATATCGGCGATTTCCTGTTTGCTGCGTGCGTTGTAAGCGAGAGTGAAACACCGGAAACTGTTTGGTGCGGGGAGTATCAGGTTATTGCCGATATCTTCGGCAAGTTTTTCCATCGGGTAAAGCGAAAGCCACACGCCGGGGAGCGGAATGAAGGTCACTCCTTCAAACTGCGTAATCGGCGGTGTGGAAAATATCTTGCGATAAAAATCAGTAGCGAGTTTCAGGTCGGCTACGCCCAGCGTAATGACACTCATGCGAGGGATGGTCATGTCTATCTCCTGCAAAATCGGTTAACGGATTACCTGATTAGCCATGAAGTTCAGCATTCCCTCTCCCGCAGGCGGGAGAGGGCTAGGGTGAGGGGCGTTCAGTCTCAATAAAGCTGGCATTAACGCACAAACCCTCATCCCCAACCCTTCTCCCGCCTGCGGGAGAAGGGAGCAATGCCGTGCAGCGCAATCTACTGAACTTTGTAGCTAATCAAGACGGATTACTTTACCCCGGTATCTTTTGCAGCATGTGTATCCGGGATTATCGGCGCATCGGGCGTTGGAATCTTTTTATCATCCAACGGTTCGACGCGAAGCTCGCCTTGTTTATTCAGCACCCGAACCCGATCACCTACCTTGAAGGCATCAGGCTTGCCGGGCTGCATCACGTAGGTGCTCATTTCGTCGCCATCCAGCTTTACCCAAATTTCGAGGCCGGGTCGGGTATCAATGCCGGACTGTTGTCCAACCGTCCCGCCCACCACAGAACCCACTACCGAACCGACCACCGAACCGCGTCCGGCTCCGGTAGTGGCGCCACCGATCTGTCCGAAAATACTGCCTAAATTCCCGCCACCACTTGAACTGGCATCCAGACTGATGGGCGTGACGCTCTCGATCACACCCTGTTTGATGATAGCCAAATTGGACTTGGCTGATTTAATCTGCTGCTGCCCGCCAGCACAGCCGGTCAACAGCAAAGTGATGGCGAGCAGTCGGAGCCACATTTACAGTTTCACCGCGAAACCGAAATGTTGCTCGAATTGCGCCATGATTTCAGCACGGGTAGGCGCATGGTTCTGACCGCCGCGACTGGAAATCTTGATCGAACCCATCAGTGAAGCCAGACGACCGGTAGTTTCCCAATCCCAACCTTTTTGAATTCCGTGCAACAATCCGGCACGATACGCATCGCCACAACCCGTTGGATCAACCACCGAAGCCGGCTTCGGCGTAGGAATCGCGTATTCCTTGCCATCGGCATAAATCATCGAACCGTCACCGCCCAGTGTCACGATCAACGCCGTAACGGAGCCCGCGATTTCTTTCAGCGACTTGCCGGTCTTTTCTTCCAGCATCTTGGCTTCGTAATCGTTCACCGTCACATAGGTAGCCTGGTCGATAAAACGCAGCAGGTCAGCACCGGAGAACATCGGCATGCCCTGACCGGGATCGAATACAAATGGAATACCTGCCTCAACAAACTGCTCGGCATGTTCCATCATGCCATCACGACCATCCGGCGAAACGATGCCGAGGGTTACTTCGCTGGCATCATGCACCTTGTTCTGTTCGGAAAAACCCATTGCGCCCGGATGAAACGCAGTGATCTGGTTGTCGTCCAGATCGGTGGTGATGAAAGCCTGACCGGTAAAACTGTCAGGAACATGGCGGATATGAGTCTGCGCAATACCCAGCTTTTCCAGACGCTTGGCGTAAGATGCGAAATCATCGCCAACCGTAGCCATAATCAGCGGCTGCCCATTTAGCAGATGCATGTTGTAGGCGATATTGCCGGCGCAACCACCGTATTCGCGGCGCATTTCCGGCACCAGAAAGGCAACATTCAGAATGTGAATCTGTTCGGGGAGGATGTGATTCTTGAATTGATCCTTGAATACCATGATGGTGTCATAAGCCATCGAGCCGCAGATAAGTGTCTTCATGTCGTTGCCGAAATTAGTTAAAAGGAGTTGGATTATAACAGTTCATCGCGATTATTTGCCTCATCAGCATCTTGCCGGTGGAGTGCCAGTTTTGCCAAGAGATGCGCGGACACCGGGGCCGTGATGAACAAAAACACCATCACGGCAATCTCATGCAGACTGAACCCCGGTCGGGTCACGGTGAAATACAACGACGAAGCCAACGCCATCGCCCCTACCCCCAATGTCGTTGCCTTGGTCGGGCCGTGCAAACGGGTAAAAAAATCCGGCAGTCGCGCCAAACCAACCGAGCCCAGAAAGGCAAATACTGCCCCCAATACGATCAGCACGGAAACAATAAATTCGGTATAAGCATTCATTCGATAATATCCCCTCTTAACAAAAACTTGCATAACGCCACCGTGCCGACGAAGCCCATTGCGGCCAGTATCAACGCGGCTTCGAAGTAGGCGCTGCTGTCAGCGCGTATGCCGAACAGCACCAGTAGCGCGATGGCGTTGATGTTCAAAGTATCCAGCGCGAGTATCCGATCGGCGAGATCGGGGCCGCGTACCAGTCGCAAGAAGTTCAGGGCCATGGCGAGGCCGATCAACACGAAGCCGCTTGTAATCGCAAAATTCAGCATGCAAAAATCTCCCTCAACGGTGCTTCGTAGCGCTGCCGGATTTGATGCGCCAGCGCTTCGGGGTCGGGGGCATCAAGCGCATGTACTTTCAGTACCCAGCTTACGGTATCCACATCAATGGATACCGTGCCGGGTGTGAGCGAGACGATGCTGGCCAGCAGCGTGGCAATGAAAGGATCGCGTATATCCAGCGGCACTTCGATAAAAGCCGGTTGCAAGCGTTCGACAGGCCCGATGACACGCCGTGCCACCGCCCAGTTGGCGATAACAATATCAGCAAGCACCCTTGCCGCGAAACCCGGAACGCTCATCGGTCGCGCCAGATGCGGAGCATTCGGCCAGAAACTGCGTACCGCGAACGGCAAACCCAGCGCCAGCAAACCACCCAGCAACATCATGCCGAATGAAGCCACATTGGTCAGCGCCGCCCAGAGCAAAAAAATCGCCACAGACAACCCCGGACGCGGAATCAGACGACGCATCATCCCTGCCCCCGTTTGTTGAAAAAATGACATTTCATGGTCGCTGCTCCCGTTTGATGTCCTGAACTCCAGAGGTGGCGGATACCCCAAGCACCGCAGAAATATAGGCTTGCGGGCTGTGCAACTGCCGGGCCGTCCGCATCGTGTAATCCGACACCGGACGGGCGAACAGTACCAGCATCAGGCTGGGAGTTGCCAGCAGCAATAGTGCCGTTGTCCGTCGCCAGCCGCTAATCATGGATGCGCCGGGAATGAGGACGCGCTTGCGGCTCCAGAACAAGCGGCAACCTCCGCGTGTCAGCGCAATCAGCACCAGAAAACCCGATGCCAGCAGAATGATCCAGATATAGACGGCGGCATTGGTTTCGCGCAAGGCGCTCAATAACATCAGCTTGCCGAGAAAACCGGAAAACGGGGGAATCCCGACCTCACTGGCGGCGAGCAGAAAAAACACCGGTGCCAACCAGGTAGCGCGTATTTCCGGCCCGGCCTGCAAGCGGTCGGAAACCTTGCCGCGACGTTCCGCGATCAGGTCTGCCAACAGGAATAGCGCGGCAACCACCAGCGTGGAATGCAACAAATAATACAGCGCGGCAGCGGTTGCGGCAGGTAGCGAATAGCCGGTCACGACCAGCAACGTACCCGCCGACCACAACACCAGCCAGGCCGTCAGCGAGCGCAGACGTGTCGCGGCCATCACGCCCAGCGCCGCGACCAAGGCCGTCGCCAGCGCCAGCACCGTCATCCAGCCGCTCAATAAATCGCCCAGCGCCATCGACGGTGCAAAGGCGATAGCCTGCACCCGCATCAGCGCGACGATGCCGACCTTGGTCATGATGACGAACAGCGCGGCGGCTGGTGCGCCCGCCGACGCATAGGCATAGGGCAGCCAGAACGACAGCGGCAACAGCGCGGCTTTCAGCGCAAACACGGTAATCAGCAACGCGGCAGCCAGCTTGGCCTGGCCGATATTTTCCTGCAAGGTTGATAAGCGTAGCGCCACATCGGCCAGATTCAACGTACCCAGCGTGCCGTACAACATCCCCAGTGCAATCAGAAACAGCGCCGATCCGAGCAGATTCAGAACCACATAGGCCAGCCCGGCGCGAGTACGCTGCAATCCGCCGCCGTGTGCCAGCAGCGTGTATGACGCGAGCAGCATGATCTCGAAGAACACGAACAGATTAAACAGGTCGCCGGTCAGAAACGCGCCCTGCAAGCCGACAATCTGCAACTGAAACAGCGGATAAAAATGCCGCCCACGCGTATCGAAACCGGCGGTTGCATACAGCAACGCGGCTCCCGACAGCAGCGCCGTCAGCAACACCATGATAGCCGCCAGCCTGTCTACCGCCAGCACGATGCCGAACGGAGCCACCCAGTTACCCAGCGCATACACCAGCACCGCCCCCTGATCGGCCAGCCACACCAGCCAGATAGCGGCAAACAGCCCGAGTACAGCGGCGATCATGCCGACCAGCCGCTGAAAGCCGATAGTCTTGGCAAACAGTTGCAGCAAGGCGGCGGCGAACGGGATCAATATCGGCAGGATGGCGGCATGCAGTGTCATGATTTTTCTTTTCCATCCACATGGTCATCGCCGGATTCGGCCAAGGCGCGCAGCGACAGCATCACCAGATAGGCTGTCATGCCAAAGCCGATAACGATAGCCGTCAACACCAGCGCCTGCGGCAAGGGATCAGCATACACACCGTCGGGACGGATCAATGGCGGCGCATCCAGCATCAGCCTGCCGCTGGCGAACAGAAACAGGTTGACCGCATAGGACAGCAGCGTCAGCCCCAGTATCACCGGGAATGTCCGCGCACGCAGTATCAAAAATATCCCGCAGGCGCAGAGTGTGCCGATAGCCGTTGCAAGCAGTGCTTCCATCAGCCTGCCTCCTGATGTCGATATGACAATTTGCCGATTTCGGCCAGCACCAGCAACACCACGCTGACCACCACCAGATACACGCCCAGATCGAAGATCAGCACCGATGCCAGTTCGATGTCGCCGATTAGCGGCAAGGTGAAATGCGTATGGGTGCTGGTCAGGAAAGGATAGCCGAACAAACCGCTGATCGCGCCGACCACAAACGCGAACATCAAGCCGCTAGCCAACAACACCGGCATGCGTTGCGGCAGTCGTTTACGCGCAAAGCCGATGCCGCTGGCCAAATATTGCAGAATCAGCGCGACGCCGGTAATCAGCCCGGCGACAAAGCCGCCGCCCGGCAAATGATGACCGCGCAAAAAGATAAACAACGACACCGCCAAGGCCAGCGGCAACAGCGGACGCATCAACATTTCCAGAAACAGCGGATGCGACTCGCGGCTGAATTCCCTACCATCGGCATCGCGTTGCGGTGCGACGAGTATCAGACGATCCAGTATCGAGTGTGCCGCCAGCCCCACCATCGCCAGCACGGTGATCTCGCCCAGCGTATCGAATCCCCGGAAATCCACCAATATCACGTTCACCGCATTGCGCCCTCCGCCGCCGGGCAGCGATTGGGCGAGATAAAAACCGGAAATGGTATCGAACGGCGTGGTCAACATCACATAGGCGACTGCCCCCAGACCGGCACCTCCGGCAACAGCCAGAAACACATCGCGCAACAGGCGCGGAAGCGACTCTTCTTCCGGCGATTCGGGATGGGGCGATCCGGGCGGCAAATAATACAGCGCCAACAACATCAGCACGATGGTGACCACCTCAACCGAGAGTTGCGTCAACGCCAGATCCGGCGCAGAGAAACGCACAAAGATCAGCGACACGATCAAGCCGACAACGCTGGTAAACACGATAGCCGTAAGTCGTTGCCGCCAGTGTACCAACACCGCGCCCAACGCTGCCGGAGCCAGTATCAGCATCGCCACCAACGCCGCCAAGTCAAATGGCTGCGTGACCGCGACCGCCTGACTGACCGGCGCAGAAAACCATGCCCATCCACCATAGATCAGCGCGAAGCTAATCAGCAACGATAAATAGCGTTGCAACGAACGCGTATCCAGCCATGCCAATAACCAGACCGAGAAGATCACCAGCCCATTATGAAAACGCTCGAAGACGATACCGGCATGAATGGACGGCAAACGATTGTAAAGAATGTAAAGCGGGCGGCGCATCGTGTACAAACCCACTCCTCCCGCCATTGCGACCATACTCATGATGAACGGCGCATTGAAGCCGTGCCAAATCGCCAGTTTGAATTCGGGCAATGGTTGTTGTAGCACTGCACCCGCCGCGATGGTCAACAGCGGTGCGACACTCCACTGCGGAAATATCCCGACCAGCAGGCAAAGCAGCACCAGCACTTCAACCGGCGCACGCATCCAGCGCGGCGGTTCATGTGGCTTGCGCGGCAGATTAACCGGTTCACCGTTAAAAAATACGTCATGTATAAAGCGTGTGGAATAAGCCACCGCCAGTATCCCCGCCAGTGTCGCAAACGCGGGCAGCAGCCAACTCATCCTCTCGAACACCGGATGCCCGACCGTTTCGGCGAAAAACATCTCCTTGCTCAGAAACCCGTTCAACAGCGGCACACCCGCCATCGACCCGGCGGCAACAATCGCCAGCGTCGCCGTGATAGGCATGAACTTGAACAAGCCATTCACCCGCCGCATATCGCGCGTCCCGCACTCGTGATCCACGATACCCGCCGCCATGAACAGCGAAGCCTTGAAAATCGCATGGTTGATAATATGAAACACCGCCGCAACCACCGACAGCGTGGTGCTCAAACCAAACAACAGCGTAATCAGCCCCAGATGACTGATCGTCGAATACGCCAGCAAGCCCTTGAAGTCGTAACGATAAAAAGCCATGTAAGCCGCATAAAGCAAGGTAATCGCCCCCGTTCCGCTGACCAGCCAAAACCACAGATTCGTGTCAGCCAGCGCCGGATAAAGCCGCGCCAGCAAAAACACCCCCGCCTTCACCATCGTCGCCGAATGCAGATAGGCTGACACGGGTGTGGGTGCAGTCATCGCCTGCGGCAGCCAGAAGTGAAACGGAAATTGCGCCGACTTGGTGAACACCCCGAGCAGAATCAGAATCAACGTGACCGGGTACAAAGCATGACTGCGGATATGCACCCCCTGACTCAACACCGCCGAAATCTCATAGCTACCCGCGATATGCCCAAGCAACAACATCCCCGCAAACAACGCCAACCCGCCCCCACCGGTAACAGCCAACGCAATCCGCGCAGCCAGACGGGATTCATATTGGCTATGGTTATACGAGACAAGTAGAAAGGAAACCAGACTGGTAATTTCCCAGAAAAACACCAGCAGCAGCAGATTTTCCGACAACACAATACCCAGCATCGCCGCCATGAACAGCAACAACAAGGAATAAAAGCGTCCGAGCGGATCACTCTTGGGCAGGTAATAATGCGCGTACAGCGCCACCAGCAGACCGATACCGACAATCAACAAGCTGAACAACAACCCCAACCCGTCTAACCGGAAAGAAAACATCAACCCCCAGTCCGGCAACCAGGGATAACTCACAACCAGCACCTCGCCCCTCATCACCGGCGCAATCAGCGACGACAACAGCCCCAAACACGCAGCCATCAACGCCACCGTCCCCAACGTCGCAAACCTCCGCCCGAACCGTTGCAACAGCAACGGTACCAAACCGGAAGCAAAAGCGGTCACAATAATCGCGAAGAGCTGGTAACGGGTATCCATGGAACAGAATCTTACCTGAGACGTTGGTGGGATGGGGTAAAGTTGGGTGGGGGGATGTGTTCAAACCAAATTTTCCATTCAACCGCGAACTTGTCATTCCCGCGTAGGCGGGAATCCAGCTAATTGAAAAGCCTCCCGCGTAGCGGGTCAATACCAATGCTTTGTCCGCTGCGCGTGCTGAATGACCGTTCCTCAAAACTTCGGCTTCTGGCCTTGTATAGTAGTTTCATCAATGACTGCGCTAATGGAAAATTTAGGTTCAATAGGCGATTGAATAAAAGAGGGGTATTACATTCCTCTCGTCTTTCTGATTGCGGAAAGCAACTACCCGGCTTATAGTTGTACAACTTATTGATCAATTGAGGGCGTTATGAAAGTTGTCACCTATTCACATGCGCGCAACGCGCTTAAATCCGTATTGGACGGTGTCGTTCAAGATGCCGACGTGACGATTATCAGCCGTCGTGATTCAGAAGGCGATGCCGTAGTCATGTCGCTGGACAGCTACAACAGCATCATGGAAACGCTATACCTGACCAGCAACCCTGCGAATGCCGCCGCATTAGCCCATGCAATTGCACAAGACAAGGCCGGCCTGGCGCAGCAACATCAATTACTTCCATCTGAATAACCATGCGTACCATCCGATTTGTGCCTGATGCCTGGGACGCTTATCTGTATTGGCATGATCAGGACAAGAAAACCATTAAGCGAATCAACATACTGATTACCGCCGCTGCACGTGACCCATTTTCCGGCATAGGCAAACCGGAGCCGCTGCGCGGTGACCTATCGGGTTACTGGTCTCGGCGCATAGACGATACCAACCGCTTGGTCTATCGCGCAACAGATACCGAATTGATAATTATTGCCTGCCGTTTTCATTATGGCAGTTGAGTCTAGCCTATCAACCCATCCGCTTTTTTTCAAAAAATCCGAAATATAGGCCTTTCGGCATATTGTTCGGGGGAAATATTGCTGATACGGTTCGCCGCCGCTTCAGATTTCCGGCCTCATAAATGTACAAAGTGCTGAGTTTGTCGAAGAGGGTGACTTGCTACTATTCGATAACAATGAAAAATCAAGGGGTTATGGTTTGACGGAGCATCTTATAAAATCAATCGAATCTGGCCCCATTGACGACTGCTGCCCCGCTCAATTTCCGATTGAAGCATTGAGTGGCAATAACATATTTGTTACTATTCATTCGTGACTTACACCATCACCTACTACGACGAAGCCTTGCAAGCCGAGATCATGGCACTGCCCGCAACCCTGCAAGCACGCTACATCGGCTTAACGGCAAGAATGATGGTTTATGGCGCCAATCTCGGCAGTCCGCATACCGAAGCGTTTGGCGGCGGATTGTTCGAGCTACGACTGAAAGGAGCGGAAGGCATCGCCCGCGTGTTTTATTGCACACTGATCGGCAAGCAAATCGTCATGCTGCATTGCTTCGTGAAAAAGTCGCAGAAGACACCCATCAGCGAACGTAAAATCGCCGAAGCGCGCATGAAGGAGATTAAAAAATGAAAACCAAAACCATGACACACGAACAGATGGTCGCCAAGATGCTGAAAAATCCAGCCGTGCGCGCCGAACACGACCAACTCAACCGCGAAGAATTCGCCATCCTCGACGAAATTCTTGCCGCACGAAAAGCCGCCGGATTATCGCAAGCACAAGTGGCCGAACTCATGGGTACCAAAGCCCCCGCCATCGCAAGACTGGAAAGCGCCCTAGCCACAGGCAAACATTCTCCCAGCTTGAGCACCCTGCGCAAATACGCCGCCGCACTGGGAAAGCGAGTGGAAGTGCATCTGGTTTGAACTGCGCGATGCAGACAACGACCTGCACATCCGAACCGATTCACCATGAACATGGCGACCTGCCGTTCACTAAGCAAGCAAAATTCGGTTGCCAAGTGGCTGGTTATCCCGCGAAAGCGGGATTCCAGTTAATCAAAAAAAACCGTGCAACGGGCCAACATAGAGGTTTTGTCCACTGCGCGGAGTGTTTATCCTAAAAACCTCATTTCGTCCACGAAAATCACGAAAGGCACGAAATAAAACAATGGGTTACATTAATTCGCCGAAACACCCATTAGGTGAAATTGAAAGCCCTGGCATGCTTTTGAATTTGTTCGTGTTTTTTCGTGCTTTTCGTGGACAAAGGCTTTTTCTAGGTTTAACTTGCTGGATGACTGCTCATCAAAACTTCGGCTTCTGGCCTTGTTTAGTTGTTTCATCAATGACGAATTCTCAGTCTAATAGACAATTCGGGTTCAAGCCTCCATCAATAATTTCTCCAAACAAGCCCAAAATAGGCCTTTCGGCATATTGTTCGGGGTAAATATTGCTGGTAAGGTTCGCAGCCGCTTCAGACTTCCTGTCTCATAAATGTGCGAGGCGCTGTATTTGTTGGAGGTGGTGACTTGTTACGATTCAGGGATATTGAAAAATTAAAGGGTTATGGCATGACAGAGCATTTTATAAGATCAATCGAGTCTGACCCCATTGATTTTTCTGATTACCGCCGCTTCACACGACCCATTTTCCGGCATAGGCAAACCGGAGCCGCTGCGCGGTGACCTATCGGGTTACTGGTCTCGGCGCATAGACGATACCAACCGCTTGATCTATCGCGCAACAGATACCGAATTAATAATTATTGCCTGCCGTTTTCATTATGGCAGTTGAGCATAGCCAATCAACCCGTCCGCATTTTTCAAACAAGCCGAAATATAGGCCTTTCGGCATATTGTTCGGGGAAAATATTGCTGATAAGGTTCGCCGTCGCTTCAGACTTCCTGCATCGTAAATGCAGGAGGTGCTGTATTTGTTGGAGGGGGTGACTTGTTACGATTTAAGAGCAATGCGAAATCAAGGGGTTATGGTATGGCGAGACATCTTATACAAAACCCACTATTTTCTTATTCAGAATAAGTTCGGTATATTTTACGTTGGGCATTCTAAGGAGAGCCATTTGGCAACGAGAATAAAAAAGCAAGCGCCGGTTGTAATTGGACAACCAGAAATCACACCCGCCAAAGCTATCGCACTTCTCAAGAAGCATAGCGAAGCCGGAAATAAGCTCTTGTCTGAGCGACCGATTCAGGAGGACGACTACTCAACTTGGGTAATGCTTTCACGAAATTACCTTGAGAAAGCGTTTGGAAAAAACTCACCAAACGTGACCACGGTAACTGACGTTGGGCGCTACGGCTCATTTCCAATGGAGGCGGGCAATGCATGGTGGGAGAACCATCACGCGGAGTCACTACAAACCCAACTCAGTAAATTAAAGGGGCTTATAGAGCTTCTTGAAACCGAGCAAGAGCTTCAAAACGATCACATCGTCGCTCCTGAACGAGAGGTTTCTGGTCACAAGGTATTTCTTGTTCATGGTCATGACGACTTGGCCTTGCATGAATCAGCTCGCTTTCTTGAGAAGCTTCAACAAGATGTTGTTGTTCTGAGAGAACAACCAAATCAGGGTAGAACGATTGTCGAGAAATTTGAAGACTACGCTGATGTTGGCTTCGCTGTCGTACTTCTAACTCCTGATGACACAGGCGGGCCAAAGGCCGTGCCTGCTGAGAGATTGCTGCCGCGTGCGAGGCAAAACGTTGTCTTTGAACTTGGCTACTTCATTGGACGCCTTGGTAGAAACCGCGTCTGCGCCCTTTATCGACCCGGTGTTGAAATTCCTTCAGATTACGCAGGTGTTCTGTATATCGAACTCGATGATAAGGGGGGGTGGCGGCTTCAGTTGGCAAAAGAATTAAGGGCGGCTGGTCTTCCTGTTGATATGAATGACGCGCTGTGATGCCCAAATCGGGTAGCCGGGGGTCTTTCTCCCCCAGCCCCCACACCCCCCCGCATGCGGGTCCACACGAGGCGGTTCAGTTAGTGGTGAAGTGCGATCCATCCGTGACGAGATCGGAAGCTCAGTGTCAGGTCTTGGAAGCTCAGTGTCAGGTCTTACATTTGACATTCAGCCCCCTCTCAATCACAACGCCGGGGACAATAAAGGACAGCACCTAATATCCCAGCCTGTCTTGCCTATATTCTGGCTGGAACCCCGGATAGCGTTAGCAATGAATCAAGGTTTATCAAAGAAGCAAATCAACGAAGCATCATTGTTGGTGCAAGGTCATTACGAGGAGATTATCCATGCTTGGCGTAGCTATTTCTGAAGTCGAAGTTTCCGTGGCATCAAGCAAAGGCTTTTGGTTGCTTTTGAAAAACGAGGAGCTATTTGTCCCTTACTCAGAATTTCCATGGTTCAAGCAGGCAACTATAGAGGCAATTACTACCGTTGAATGGCCAGCCCCAAATCATCTGTATTGGCCTATTCTTGATGTTGATCTTGCTGTGGACTCTATTCGCAACCCCGGCCAGTTTCCCCTGGTTGCCAAGCCGCTAAAGAGCATGGGGCAGGTATAGTCATGTTGCGCAGTACGAAAATAGCCTTCTGATCACAGCCTCATTTTAAAAAATGGAGCTCCGTTCCCTCAAATAGCGCAACGCATACAGACTACGCCGCCATAACCTCTACTTCCCGTTCAATCTTATCTTTTAATTCAGCTTCGGCAATTTTCAAATCATAGCTCGTCTGCAAATTCAGCCATGATTGCGCATCCGTGCCGAAATAACGGGCCAGTCGTAATGCGGTATCGGGTGTAATGGATCGACGTTCCTTGACGATTTCGTGCAGGCGGGTGGCGGGTACGCGTAATGCAACAGAAAGCGCATGAACGCTCAAATCCATAGGTACGATATATTCCTCGCGCAATATTTCTCCCGGATGTACCGGCCGCATTCCATTCTTCACCATGAGAACCTCCTTTTAATGGTAATCGACGATTTCGACATCGAACACATCGCCATTGTTAAATTTGAAACAAATCCGCCATTTGTCGTTTACGCGGATACTCCATTGACCTTTACGATCTCCCTGCAAAGCCTCCAACCTGTTACCGGGTGGTGAGCGCAAAAATTCCAATGTGGCTGCGGCATCAAGTTGCGTCAGCTTTCGTTCTGCTACTGTTTGTATCGCGCGAAAGCGGAGTGGCTTCGACCCCTCGAACATGGCTTGTGTGTCTTTACAGGAAAATGACTTAATCATAACGCCAAAGGTATTACGTGGCGCGTTATATGTCAACAGGAATAAAGCGGCTGATTCTGGGGGCGCGGGGTATTTGGCAGCGAAGAGATTGGGAACACCCGATTCGAGATGAGCGTGACTATGCTGCCCACATAGATTATATGCATATCAATCCAGTGAAGCACGGCTTGGTTCATTGTGTCGCAGACTGGCCGTATTCGACCTTTCACCGCTTGGTTGAGGAAGGAATTTACCCAAAGGATTGGGCGGGCGGGAATGGTGTGAGCTTGGAATAGGACGATTAAACATACGGCGCAATGATGAAACAACTAGCCATTCAACTAAGCCCTCAAACAACGAGGGCAAGTTGCTGATTATGCCCGTTGCTTATTGCGCCGTACATTGATTCATACGTATTGCCATTCACACGCGTTAAATCTGCCGATCATTACTATTTGTGCTTCTCTTTGACCATTTCCCCGACCAATTGAATCACTTGGCTGCTTGCATCTTCCGCAGTCTCAAGTTGCTTCAGCAATTCCTCTCTTATCGACATGTCATTTATCCAATCCATTTGAGCGAGTCGTAGCGCCTGATGGACACCGAAATGAACCTTTGAATGAGGCAGGTCAAGCTTGGCATAGGCCGATGTGTTGCCGAAGGAAGCTCTTCCTGCATCCAAATACCATTTCCCCAGTCGGCAGGTCTTGTGGTCAGTTTTTACCATCTGCGCTTCTGCACAATCAGGTGCCTCGCACATTTCAACGGCGCGATACGCATTCTGCATGTAAATAATGTGATCCATTTTGACCAGCGAGCCAAAGGACCAGTCCTTGGTTTTGGAAACGCGAAGAATGGTATTTTCGGCCGCCTGAGAAAACTCGGTAAATCGAATCTGAAAATCATTCATCTGATTGTAGACACTGGCCGTCACTTCGCTGGCTGTGACGGATTCAAGTACCATTTTGCCAACATGACTCCTGAAGCCTTCAATAATCGTGTTGATTTCTCTGGTGGCCGACTTTGTGCGCTCTGCCAGCTTCCTTACTTCATCGGCAACGACCGCAAAACCACGGCCTTGCTCCCCTGCACGAGCCGCTTCAATCGCCGCATTCAATGCCAGCAAATTCGTCTGATCGGCAATTTCCGCAATGATTCTTACTGCCGCATCAATAGCCGTGCTTTCACTGCCGAGAGATTCCGCTGCATGCGCTAATTGTTGTACTTGGCTGTTCATGCTGCTGAGTGATTCACTCATCTGGCTAACCACATTCATGCTCTGTACTGCCGCCTCGCGGTTCGCAATGGCGATGGTCTCAACCTGATCCATTTCATTGCTCATACCGAGTAAATCCTGCTGATTAAGCTTTAAGCTCACCTGAAGTTTGCTGGCATTCATGCTGTGAATACGTGACGCAAGCTCATTTTTGCTAATGAACTGAACATTGTCTTCCATCGCTTTGATGGCATGATTCACTTTTCCCAGCGACTCGGCAAATTGCCCGGGCAGGCCATGCGATAAGGCCTTTCGATAATAAATGCCTTCACCCACCAGACTGAAACAGGTATTAACCTCTTTAAAATAGGTCTCGATTAAATCCAGAAAATCATTAAGTTCCCATGCCGCCTTGCCTATTTCCCCCAGGCCTTGAGTGCGGGTCACGCGTTTATGTAACTGGCCCTCTCGTGAATGTTTTAGCACCTCTTGCATTTTCATCACAACCTGTACGGCACGGTTATATTTAATATAGGCATAAGCACTAAAGGCAATTCCGATTAACGGGAATAACCATGCGTACAGATCAAAACCATGCTGCATAGTATGAACAATGGCTGTCGCAAAAGTAAGTGCGATGAATACACCGCAAACCAACATAAAATACCCCCCCATCATGAAATGGTGGAGCGGATTGAATTTGTTATTTTTCATGGTTTTTTCGTTCAAAGAGTCAATACGAAGCGGTCATAAGTGGTGCCGAGTGTCTTTAATTTGGCATTTAAATGATCAACCGATGCTGAAGGAGCGTTAGCCGCGCCGACACGATTCTCCACCGCTAACATTTCCCGATAGATTTCTTGTACCGTTGATACGGCTTGCTTGCTGGGTCTTCGTCTAACAGAAAAATAGCCGACGTGATTTCCCGTTGAATCCAGATCAGGGGTGATATTGGCAAAGACCCAGTAGTAATCACCGTTGGCCGTAATATTTTTTACATAGCCAAAAAATTCACGTTTTTTCTGCAATGTATCCCACAGCAATTTGAATACACCCCGTGGCATATCAGGGTGGCGCACTATATTGTGCTGGATGCCCATTACGTCATCTTCTGGAAAATCAGCAACGCGCATAAATGCCCGATTGACATAAGTAATGCGGCCTGCAAGATCAGTCTTGGAAACAATGATCTCATCCGGGCCAAGGACAACTTCATTTTGGGTCGGGCGGATTTTCAACTTCATAACATCTCTCTCCTGGAATTGACTTCTTCGCCGGTTTTTCCGGTCTATATGCACCAAATAATAAATGTGTGCACAAACAGGATGCTACTCCTCCTGACTAAAGCTTGAAATAACATTTCAAGCTTTGTGATTCTAGAAAAATCATTTATCCACGAAAAGCACGAGGCGGGTTTGGCAGGTATTTTGCCTTTAGTCACTTACAAGTTAACTCATCTCAAAACGTGACAAGAATTTCGCATCAATTTGGCGGGTTTGTAGGAGCATGCCCTGCATGCGACACAGCGCTATCGCATGCAGGGCATGCTCCTACAATGACCTCTTTGGTTCCCAGCTAGCTATGAGCTATTAGGGGGGGTGCGTTAAGGCCCCGAAGGTATGCCCAGATACCCTAAAACAAACGGCTATTCAACGCCAGATGGGCCGCGATACTGGCGGCGTAGCCAAGCGCGATGACCGGAGTCCATTTCAGATGACCAAAGAAGGTGTAGGCACCGCGCGCCTGTCCCATCAATGCGACACCGGCGGCCGAGCCTATCGAGAGTAGCGAGCCGCCGACACCGGCAGTCAACGTAACGAGCAGCCATTGTCCGATCGACATGTCGGGCATCATGGTCAAAACCGCAAACATAACCGGAATGTTATCGACAATAGACGAGATGAAGCCCACGGCGATGTTGGCGTTGGTTGCGCCCCAGCCACCGTAAATCACTTCCGAAATCATGCCGAGATAGCCGAGGAAGCCCAAGCCGCCTACGCACATCACAACACCGTAAAAGAAGAACAGGGTATCCCACTCGGCTTGCGCTACCTTGCGATAAATATCGAAGGGAACCGGGCTGCCGAGATTTTCGGCATTTCCGCCACGTGAGTGTGTTTTCTCGCCGGCCCGTTTCAGGTAATAAGAAAAAAATTGCAGCAGACTCATACCTGTCAGCATGCCGATCACTGGCGGCAGTTGCAATACGCCATGGAAGCCGACCGCCAGTGCAATGGTAACCAGAAACAAGGCGACGATAGGCAGTGCGCCGCGACTCATCGCAACCCTATTTCCACCGCCCTCCGGCTTTTCGTTGGGGACGGAAAAATGCATGATGGCGGCGGGCACCAGCCAGTTGACCAGCGAAGGAATAAACAGCGCGAAGAACACCCAGAAATCAACCGGACCATTAGTGGCCTGTATATTTTTTTGCCAGACCATCAGCGTAGTAATGTCGCCAAACGGGCTGAACGCACCGCCCGCGTTAGCAGCCACCACAATGTTGATGCAGGCCAGCATCACAAACTTCCGGTTATGCGCACCGACTGCCATCACAACGGCAGCCATTAACAAGGCTGTAGTCAAATTATCCGCGATGGGTGAGATCATAAACGCCAGCAGGCCGGTCACCCAGAACAGGGTACGGTAACCGAAACCCTTGCGCACCAGCCAGGAACGTAAGGCCTCGAACACATTTCGCTCGTCCATCGCGTTGATGTAGGTCATCGCCACCAGCAGGAACAGCATCAGCTCGGCGTATTCTTCGAGGTTGTGGCGCAAGGCGGTTTCGACCAGATGAGGTATGCCGTGCGTCTGGTAATACCAGGCGATCATTGCCCAGATAAGACCGGCGGCCAGCATCACCGGCTTAGATTTACGCAGATGAATAAATTCTTCGATCATGACCACCAGATAGGCGACAAAGAACAGCAGCACAGAGGCAATGCCTACCCACTCTCCGGTCAAATTCAAGCGCGCCCCACCTTCCGATGCGTATGCAAGAAATGGCAAAAATAGCAGCACGGCCAGTACGACAAGACGGTTCATTATGCTTCTTTCGTGAAAATTATTTGGCAAAAAAGATGCCGACTTGACCGATTATAGTCAAAGAATCATTCAAATAGGCATTTTTGCCCGATTTTGTTGCGGGATGAAGACATATAGAACGACATTGAATGACAGAAACCCCTCTGCAAATCAGCTCTCTCTATTCACGACAACGTTATCGGAAGAAGGCGCTCCGACCGGCTGAGGCTTGCCCGTCGCGCGTGAATAGAAGCGTTGTGCCGTTTTAGAAGGAAAAGCCATCACCAACAGCGCAGTCAACGTAATACTGGTCAACACCACCATATAGGTCGTGTCGCGAATTATTTCTCCGCCTGCCACACCGAATTGCAGCGGCAAGGCTGCCAGTACTGCGGCCGCCAACCCCTTGGGTGCCATCATTGAGGCGATGGAGGCATCACGTAAACTGTATTCGGGATGACGAAATACAACACGTGTTATGACGATACGCATGATGTAAATCAGCAGCACCATCGCCGTAGCAGTCAATGCCAGATGTATCGCGCTGAAATGAATGGAAATGCCCAAATAGACGAAGAAGTAGGTTCTCAACAAAAATACCGCTTCCTGATAAAACGCATGGTCTATTTCATTCAGCGGCACGATATTGCGGTCGATACTGGGAATACGATGCAACTGGAATTTCTCGAAGTTACTCAGCGTAACGCCCAATGCCAGCGATGCAATAGCACCGGAAAAACCCAACCCTTCCGTTGTGCCGTACACGATAAAGACAAAAGCCAGCGTAGATGAAATGGTATTGGGGAAATCGCGCAATTTACCCAGCACCAGCAACCAGCCGATACCACCCAGTACCCCGATGACAGCGGCAAAGACCATTGCCGCCAGAACACTACCGATCAGATGGCCGACTCCAGAATCACCATGCAGATAGATTTGCAACAGCGCAAACACACCGATAATACTAAGCACATCGGTCAGTGCCGACTCCAGAATCAACACGGTAGCGGGTTTCTCGGATACGCGCAGTGCGTTCACCAGCGGAATGATTACGGCGGGTGAGGTGCTGCCCAACGTGAGTCCCAGCATGGCGCTAGGCAGCCATTCCAGTTCGAGTGCAAATACCCCGACCAATACCACAATCAACGTGGTTAACACAAAACAACCGATAGCTAGTTTGCCGGTAATAGCCAGTGACTTGGCCAACACATTGATATTCAGCGAGGTGCCGCTCTCGAACAGGATCAGCACCAGTGCGATGGTGGCGATCAACGAGCCGACCTTGCCGAAATCTTCCGGCATTACGATACCGAGCACCGGGCCGATCATGATACCGACCAACATCAGTACCAGCACGTCGGGTACATTGGTTTTCCTGAATTGCAGAGTCAGAAAGTGTGCGAGAAACACCATCAGACCAATGACGAGTATGGATGCAGACATTTTATAGCCCCCTATTTTGGAGGCTGAGTATACCTCATGCCTGTATAGGTAAGTTATTCGCCGTCGTGAGGTACTTTACCATCGATTACTCGAAATCTTCAGCCGTACTCTTGTCATTCCTTCCGTGATACAAACGCTCCATTTCTTCTTCAAAAAAGAAACGCTCTTCATCGAAAGCTGGCTTGAGTTCGTCTATCCAGCTGGCCGTCTCATTATATTCGGCAAAGAAGGGACGTTGTACCCAATCGGAATTGCGACCTTGCAGGAAGCGCATCACGATCACGTCCTTATCTCCTGCTTTCGATACGCCCAACACTTGAATCTTGCCCGAATTGGCTGACATGCTGGGGCCGCGTACCGTGCGTGCCAAGCCTGAAACCTGTTGATAGGCTTCACGGAAAATTTGCCATGCGCGTATCAGCGGAACCGAGAAGAATTGCTGCGCGCCGGTATCTCGCGCTAGGAACATGTAGTAAGGGATACAGCCCAGTTTGACCTGTGTTTCCCACATTTCCGCCCAGACCGCCGGATTATCATTGATATGTCTCATGATTGGCGATTGGGTGCGGATGGTTACACCAGCGGCTTTCAAGTTGCGGATGGCTTGGCGAACGATATCAGTTTGTAATTCACGCGGATGATTGAAATGCGCCATCAAGGCCAGTTGCTTGCCGGAATCGCTTACTTTGCGGAATAGTGCTAGTAATTCTTCAGCATCATTGTCATCGACAAATTTATGCGGCCAATAGGCCAGCGCCTTTGTACCAATACGGATGTTAACCAGATTAGGCAAGTCAGCCTGCAACAAGGGTTCAATATAAGCCGCAAGATTTCTTGCGGACATAATCATCGGATCGCCGCCGGTAAATAATATGTCAGTGATTTCATCATGCTGACGCACGTAATCCACCAACTTTTCGACTTCACGGCTGGCAAACTTGATGTCTGTCATGCCGATAAACTGCGGCCAGCGGAAACAGAAAGTGCAATAGGCATGGCAGGTTTGGCCTTGACTGGGAAAAAACAACACAGTCTGCTTATATTTGTGCTGCATTCCATGCAACCTTTCACCGTTGAACTCTGGCACATTGTGGTCGGATTGCCCGGCAGGATGTGGATTCAACGTCATACGAATACGATTCGCCGCCTCCTTGATTACACTTTTCTCCGCCCCTCTTTTTAACAAGGTGGCGATTTCATCAAAATGTTCCGGGCGCAGCATGTCCTTTTGCGGAAAGGTCAATGCATAGATGGGATCGTCGGGTACCTTGTTCCAGTCTATCAGTTGGTCAATGACATAATTATTGGCTTTAAACGGCAGTACATTTCCGACGACTTCAATCTCAAACTGTTGCTGCTCGCTGAAGTTCACCATCTGCGGAATATCGCGGAAGTTGTTCAACTGATAGGACTTGAATTGGGGATTGCTGGATGAATAGATAGGGATAATGTTACTGCGTTGCTCGCTCACTGTTGCGAATTCCTTTATGTCTCTTGGGTTTATGAAAATATAGGCAAATCTGATTTAACTTTTTTAGTTATAACACATGAAAGTTTTAAGGGCAAAGGCAACCTTGCATTTCCTATAGCGCTTCGCTGCGATAAAGCACGCCGCGTCGCACTAGCCATTTCTCGGCTTCGACTGCAAAAAACACCACACTGGATAGCACCAGACAAAGCAGCAACTCGCTGACCATCAGCGGGGTTGTCTTGAAGATGGCGTTGAAGACGGGTAAATAAATAGCGGCCAGTTGCAGTGTGAAGGTAATGGCTATGCTTGCGGTCATCCAGCCGTTGGAAAAAATGCCGATGCTGAACAACGACTCTTTTTCTGAGCGTATCGCCATCACATGGGAGAGTTGTGACAGGGTCAGTACGGTGAATACCATCGTCTGCCAATGCTCTGAACCGTTATGCAACGCCCAGGCTTGCGTCAGCAAACACAGTCCGCCTATCAGCAATCCGACCCAGATCATGTGTTGCCACATGCCGTGTGAGAACATACTTTCCTGTGGCGGGCGCGGCGGGCGGCGCATGATGCCGCGTTCGGCGGGTTCTGCCGCCAGCGCCAATCCGGGCAAACCATCGGTGATCAGATTGACCCACAGAATTTGAATCGGCAACAGCGGAATCGGCAAGCCGAGGAACGGGGCTAGAAAGATTGTCCATATTTCGGCCGAATTGGTGGTGATGCCGTAGCGGACGAATTTGCGGATGTTGTCGTAGAGGCGGCGACCGTGACGTACCGCATGCACGATGGTCGCAAAGTTGTCATCGAGCAACACCATATCGGCGGCTTCGCGCGCAACATCGGTACCGCCCTTACCCATTGCGACACCGATGTCCGCAGCTTTCAGCGCAGGCGCATCGTTGACACCATCGCCGGTCATGGCAACGACTTCATTGCGTTCCTGCAAGGCGCGGACGATCTTGATTTTCTGGGCAGGGTCAACACGCGCATAGACACGTACATGCCCGACTTCGGTTTCGAAGGTTTTTTGATCCAGTCGCGCCAGTTCCATGCCGGTCATCACCCGTTCGTCGTCGCGATTGAGTATGCCGATTTCGTGAGCAATCGCCCGTGCCGTGGCGGGATGATCGCCAGTAATCATTACCGGCGTGATACCGGCAGATTGGCATTGCGATACGGCCAGTTTAGCTTCGCTGCGCGGCGGATCTATCAGTCCGGCGAAACCGAGAAACACCAGCTCCTGTTCCAACTCTTCATGTTGATCGCCCGATGGCAGCGTCATCCAGCGACGACAGGCAACCGCCAGCACCCGCAAGCCTGCAGAGGCCATGATTTCGGCCTGCTGCAACAATCCAGACTGGTTTACAAACTGTTCACCCGAGATCGTCAACATGCGTACACAATTAGGCAATACGGTTTCGGGCGACCCCTTGGTATAAGCGATGACACCTTCCGCGCTATCATGAAAGGTGGTCATGCGCTTGCGTTCGGAATCGAACGGCAGCTCTTTCAAGCGCGGCGCTACGGTTTCCAGTTCCTGTTTGTTCCAGCCCGCAGTGAGTGCCGCCTGCAACAGCGCTGCTTCGGTGGGTTCGCCCTGCACCTTGTTGTGCCTATCCAGATGGGCGTCGTTGCATAAGGCCAAAGCCTGAAACAGGGTCGGCCAGGGTTCCGCTTTCTGCACTTCATCCGTTTTCTGTCCGTCACGGGCCATATCGCGCAATGAGCCATCAGCATAAATGGCGGTTACGTGCATCTTGTTCTGTGTCAACGTGCCGGTCTTGTCTGAACAGATAAAGGTAACTGAACCCAATGTCTCGACGGCGGGTAGGCGACGGATCAGCGCATGCTGCTTGACCATCTTGTGTGCACCGAGTGCCAGTGAGATGGTCACGACGGCAGGCAAGGCCGACGGAATCGCGGCAACCGCCAGACTGATAGCGGTCATGAACATCAGCAGCAGCGGTTCGCCGCGCAACACACCGACGACAAATACCAATATACAGATCATCAGTGCGGCAACTGCCAGACGCTGCCCCAATCGAGTCAGCCGCTTTTGCATCGGCGTTCTGGCTTCTTCGCTCTGATTGAGCAAGGTGGCAATCTTGCCCAGTTCGCTGTTCATGCCCGTTGCCACAACCAGACCGCGTGCGCGTCCGTAGCTAACGATAGTGCCCTTGAACGCCATGCAGAGTTTATCGCCCAGCGGAACATCTGCCTTGATCAGCGCATGAATCTGCTTTTCCACCGCGACCGACTCACCGGTTAACGCGGATTCATCTATCTTGAGCCGTGCAACGTCGAAGAGGCGTAAATCAGCCGGAACCACATTGCCCGCTTCGAGCAACACCACATCGCCTGGAACCAGCTCGGAGGCATTGATGGTCTCCGTTTGCCCGTCACGCAGCACGCTTGCGCTGGCCTCGGCCATACGCTTGAGCGCGGCCATGGCGCGTTCCGCACGGTATTCCTGAACAAAACCGATAATCGCGTTCAGGATCACAATGATGATAATTGCCATCGTGTCAGCCATATCACCGACCAGGCCGGAAATAATCGCCGCTGCAATCAATACCATGATCATGAAGTCGGTAAATTGATCCAGCAGCATTTGCCACGGAGAGCGGGCACGTTTCTCCTGCAAGGCATTCGTGCCGTAATGAACCAGACGCTTGGCGACCTGGGTGGCACTCAGGCCGGATAGGGTATGGGTGTCGAGTTGCGCGGCGACTTCATCGCTGTTCAACGTATGCCATGACTGATCAGTGTGCATGTTCAAAAAGTATCCATGAGTTGATTACATACAACATAAACAAACCCAGACTGATCCAGGTCAGGCCCAGTACAGTTCGTCCGCTCGGACGAAATATAAGTCCAACGGTAACCAGTGCACTCATCATGACTGCGGTAAACGCGGTCAATGCGTGACTCACATCAACATGGGCAAGCAGTGAGCCTTGCTGATAGAACAAATCATCTATAGCCAGAATAATAATGTCAAACAGGTTGCTACCCAGCAAATTGGCAATTGCCATATCCAGAGCGCCGATGCGCAATGCCGAAATGGTAACCGCCGCTTCGGGAGCGGATGTCACAGCCGCAACCAACATGGTACCGACAAAGCTTTGCCCCCATCCCATCAAACTGGAAATATCACAGGCAATAAATGGCAGCCAGGAACCTGCGGCGACAACGGCAGAAGCCGCCAGTGCGTAACCTGTAAGGGCGCGGCGCAAGGTAACATGAGGATAACGCTCGGCAGAAACCTCGGTATAGTCGGACAGGGTGCGACGCTCATAACTGTAAACGGCTCGCATCGCAACCAGATACACCATCAGGATAAACGGTGAATACAGCCCCACATGCCACAGGGTCGGGCTCATGCCCGCATGATCCAGCAACAGATTAAAACCGGCAAAGCCGATCAGTATCGTACCCAGCGATGCCGACAGAATATGACCCTGCGCCGCACGTCCATATAGGCTCTCGCGCTTGTACATCGCATCAAGCAATACCAGTATCGCAAGATTAAACACTGTACTGCCCAGCACATCTCCCACCGCAATGTCGGGAGCATCGGCAATCATGACCGAAGATATTCCGGTAACCAGTTCAGGAAGAGACGTCGCGGTAGACAACAGGATCAGCCCGACCCATGTGGCAGACATGCCGGTTTTCTCGGCAATAATGTCGCCATAGCGGGACAGGAAATATCCCGCATATGCGATAACAACAAGACATAGCAGAAATTGGAGCCAGAGCAGCATATCAGACGGGATGTATCAATCAGTAATGCGAGTCTGCGAACTCGCTCTAGGAAATCCTCTCGAAAGGCTTTAGCTGCAATGCGGGTGAATCAACTCAGCGCAGCCAAGTCGGAAGTTCACCGAGAGCAACACAAAGACTACTATTTCATCACAGCAAGCGCCGCATCGTAATCCGGCTCATGAGTAATATCGCTGACCAGTTCGGCATGTAACACCTTGTCATTTTCGTCCAGCACCAGCACCGCACGGGCAGTTAGGCCTGCCAGTGCCGTATCGGCAATCTTCACGCCGTAATTACGCATAAAGTCGCGACCGCGCATTAACGACAGAGTAATGACATTATCCAGACCTTCCGCAACACAAAACCGGCTCATCGCAAATGGCAAATCCGCCGAGATCACCAGCACCACGGTGTTTTCCAACTGACTCGCCGCTTCGTTGAATTTGCGTGCAGACGTTGCGCATACGGCCGTATCCAGACTGGGCACGATGTTCAGCACCTTGCGCTTGCCGGCAAAGCTTTGCAGCGTTACGTCTTTCAGGTCTTTATCCACCAGCGTAAAACCCGGCGCAGTTTGTTTCAAGACGGGAAAGGTGCCGTACAAGGTAACCGGTTCGCCAGCCAGTTTTACGGCGACTTTATCGGATGCTTCTTTTTTTCTGGTCATGATATTTCCTTTAGTAGTAAGTGAAAATCAAGAATGAAGTGCTACATACCGCAGCACATCCTGCATCTAACCGCATCCCGCTACCGCGATAATCTGTTAATCCTGACTCTGTACCCAAGCCATCGCTTCATCATAATCGGCGAATGCGCAGATTTCAGCGTCTACGAACAGGCGGGAAAGCCATGCTTGCCAGGCGAGCCATTGATCGTCAGTAACAACGGCGATCTTGCTGAAGTCGTGGCGGTGTTCGCTACTGAAGAATTTGATTTCTTCCCATGCCACATCGACGGTGTAATCAATCATTGCGCGCAGATCAAACACCAAGCTTAAGTTACCGGGGGATTTGAGCTTGTAATTGGATTGATCCTCGAATTCCTTGAAGTCAGCGAGTGTAAATTCGCCCATGACGGCAACATTGACCAGGTTATCGGTTTGTTCGATGGTAATCATTTTTTATCCTGTAATTGTTTTGATAACGGATGGGTTGGTGACAGACGCAAGCTTAGCACACCACTGGCGATGATGAGTGCCATGCCAGCCCAACTTGATAGCGGAAGCGTCTCGTCCCATAGAATCATGCCGAACAGGCTGGCAAACAGTATCGTGCTGTAGGCCAGACTGCCGACCACCAGCGTCTTGCCCACCCGATAGGCGTGAGTCATCGCGAGTTGTGCCAACGTGGCGGTGCCGCCCAGCCCCGACAGCAGGAGAGCACCTTGCCAAGTAATGGAATGAATCTCGCCGGTCAGCATCCACGCAGCACTGCACAACGATGCGGTCAGACTGAAATAAAAAACCGTACGCGTGGAAGGTTCGCCGAGCTGCCCCAGTTGCCTGACATTCAGGTAGGCAACGCCGGCAAGGAAGCCCGAAATCAAGCCAAGCAAGCCGGACAATAGCTGTTCGCGCGCCAGTGTCGGGTGCAGCAGCAATACCACACCGCAAAAGCCGACACCGATTGCAACGGTCAGCGGCGGGTGAAATTTATCCTTGAACACCAGCATGGTCAGCAGGGTAAGAAACATCGGTGCGGTGTAATTGAGCGTGACGGCGGTAGCGAGTGGCAAGACCGTAATGCAGTAAAAAAACAACATCAGCGCCACCGTACCGGACAGCCCGCGCCATAGATGCTGATGTCCGTACGGTGTCGCGAAACGGATGTGACGGTGGCGCATGATCAGATAGATGAGCAGCAAGCCGATAAAGGAACGATAAAAAACCAGTTCGACATGCGAAAAATGCGCTGCACCCAGCTTGACAAATACGCCCATGCAACCGAATAGTAGCCCGGCAACCAGCATCCACAGCGAGCCCATATTATTCCGGCATTTCCGCCTCAGCCCAATTGAGGGATTGAGCGGAAATGACGTAATTACAGGTGAGAGGCAAGATTGCGGCGCAGATACTCGTGAAAATGCAACATGCCGTCTTCGGTCGGTGATTGGTACGGGCCGTGCTCTTCGATACCGCGTTGATACAGAGATTTGCGCCCCTGATGCATGCGCAGGCAGATAACGTCATCTTCCACCGCTGTTTCGTTATAGGCTTTTTGCTCGGCCTCAACGAATTCACGCTCGAACAGCACGATGTCTTCCAGATAATAGAACTCGACAATATTGGTACAGGCTTCGGTACCGCGCGGCACTAGCGTACTGATAACCAGCGTACCGGGATACCATTCGACCATGATGTTGGGATAGTAAGTCAACCAGATCGCGCCGTACTTGGGCAACTTGCCGTTGTAATAACGCAGCACCTGCTCCTGCCATTTCCCGTACACCTCACTGCCAACCCGCTTCAATGCATGATTGATACCGACAGTTTGTACGCTGTATTGCTCACCGAATTCCCACTTGAGGTCACCGCAATCTACAAAATTTCCCAGCCCCGGATGGAATGGCACGACATGGTAGTCTTCCAGATACACTTCGATAAAAGTTTTCCAGTTGAACGCATACTCATCCACTTGCACGCGATCGAGCATATAGCCTGAAAAATCCAGGTCTTTCATCACACCGACCTTAGCCAGATCTTTCGCGATGTCGCGTTTACCGGCGAACAACATGCCGTTCCAGTTTTGCAGCGGGGATTTATTCAGGTGCAAACAGGGATTTTCAGGAAAGTGCGGCGCACCCAGCATTTCGCCATCGGTCTTGTAAGTCCAGCGATGCAGCGGGCAAACAATATTTTGCGCATTACCGCGACCTTGCAGCATGATGGCCTGCCGATGACGGCAAATATTGGAAAGCAGTTCCACCCCGTTCGGGTTACGCACCAGCATTTGTGCTTCATCACGTAACACCTGATAGTCGCCCAGATTGGGCACCATCAATTCATGACCGACATAGTTAGGGCCTTGCTCAAACAACCTCTGTTGTTCCACCGCCAATACCTTGGGGTCGAAATACCAGTTGAGTGGCGGCTGAACCTGAGCCGGAGTAAGTTGATTCATGGTGGCGATATTGGACATACCCACATCATCCTTGCTTGAAATGAATACGAAGAAATAAAGAAGCGGATTGTCCCCGAAATTGAAAAGGGGGGCAACAAAAATTGGCTCAGACAGGTTGCGTTGGGTAAAATGACATACTTTCCTACGCTAAATACAAAAATGACTGGAAAATCCCAAAAATCTCCGCCTCGTCCGGCGGGTTACGAGTCGGCCATGGTCGAGCTCGAACAGATCGTCGCCGACATGGAAGCAGGCAAATTATCGCTGGAAGACTCGCTTGCCGCCTACAAGCGCGGCGCGGAGTTGCTGACTTTCTGTCGCGGTCGCCTCGAAGAGGCGCAGCAACAGGTACGCGTACTGGAAGAAGGCGTATTAAAAGAACTACCGATGAGCGAGGTAATGTAATGCGTGCCAATTTCCAGAATTGGGCTGCCGCCCACCAGTCAAACTTTGAAGACGTATTGCGCAAGCTGCTTCCGCAACCCGACATCGCTCCCCAACGCCTGCATCAGGCTATGCGCTATGCGGTACTCGACGGCGGCAAGCGAGTACGCCCATTGCTGGCTTTTGCTGCGGGCGAAATAAGCGCTGCCGATCAATCCCGCGTCAATATTGCTGCCGCATCTGTCGAACTGATCCATGCCTATTCGCTGGTACACGACGACATGCCGTGCATGGACGACGATGTGTTGCGCCGCGGCAAACCCACTTGCCATGTGCAATACGACGAGGCAACAGCGTTACTGGTCGGCGATAGTTTGCAATCGCTGGCTTTTCAATTGCTGTCTGAACATGCCTTGACCGATGACCCGTCACGACAACTGGGGATGATCAAATTACTGGCTATCGCTTCCGGTTCGCGCGGCATGGCAGGCGGTCAGGCAATCGACCTGGAGAGCGTCGGCAAGGCATTGAGTCTGCCGGAACTCGAAAACATGCATATCCACAAGACCGGCGCGTTGATACGTGCCGCGATTTTACTCGGCGCACAATGCGGCACGATTTCAGCCGAACAGTTGAGCAAACTGGATCATTTCGGCAAATGCGTCGGGTTGGCGTTTCAGGTGGTAGACGATGTGCTGGATATGGAAGCGGATACCGCCACGCTGGGCAAAACCGCCGGCAAGGATGCCGACAACGACAAACCAACCTACGTCACCCTGCTGGGGGTGCAGGCCGCACGCGAGATGGCGAAGAATCTGCATCGCGAAGCGCTGGAAACATTGGTCGGGCTGGGTGACGGGGCGGCACGACTGCGCGATCTGGCCGACTTTATCGTATTGAGAAAGTTTTAATGTATTCGCTAATCAATTCCATCAATACCCCCGAGGATTTGCGTCATTTAAAACGCGAACAGTTGCCCAAACTTGCCAAGGAGTTGCGGGAGTTTCTGGTCGAGTCGGTCAGCAAGACCGGCGGACACTTATCCTCCAATCTGGGCACGGTCGAGTTGACCATCGCACTGCACTATATCTACAACACACCGGATGACCGGCTGGTATGGGATGTCGGACATCAAACCTACGCGCACAAGATACTGACCGGACGCCGCGCCGCAATGAAAAATCTGCGCATGGCAGGCGGTATTGCCGGTTTCCCCAAGCGCGATGAAAGCCAATACGACGCATTCGGCGCGGGTCATTCCAGCACCTCGATTTCGGCGGCATTAGGCATGGCGGTAGCCGCGCAGCTATCCGGTTCCAAACGTCGTGCCGTGGCGATTATCGGCGACGGCGCGATGACTGGCGGCATGGCCTTCGAGGCGCTCAACAACGCGGGGGCGATGGAAGCCAATCTGCTGGTGATATTAAACGACAACGACATGTCCATTTCGCGTCCGGTCGGCGCATTGAACAACTACCTTGCCAAACTGATGTCCGGTCGTTTTTATGCGGCAATGCGGCGCAGCAGCGAAAAAGTGCTCAAAGGCATGCCGCCGGTACTGGAATTTGCCAAGCGCGCCGAAGAACATGTCAAGGGCATGGTCACGCCCAGCACGATGTTCGAGGAATTCGGCTTCAATTACATTGGACCGATAGACGGGCACGACATCGATGCGCTGCTTGACACACTGGAAAATATCCGCGAATTGGACGGCCCGCAATTTCTGCATATCGTCACGCAAAAAGGCAAGGGCTATGCGCTGGCCGAAGAGGACTGCCTGCTCTATCACGGCGTAAGCAAATTCGACCGCGACAGTGGCGTGGTGCAGAAGCAAGGCGGCAAACCCAGCTATACCCAGGTGTTCGGGCAGTGGTTATGCGATATGGCCGACAAGGACACACGACTGATCGGCATTACGCCCGCGATGTGCGAAGGCTCCGGAATGGCGGAATTTTCGGAAAAATATCCAGATCGCTATTTTGATGTCGGCATCGCCGAACAACATGCGCTCACCTTTGCGGCGGGGCTTGCCTGCGATGGATACAAACCTGTGGTCGCGATTTACTCGACCTTCCTGCAACGCGCCTATGATCAATTAATACACGACATCGCGATACAAAAACTACCTGTCGTACTGGCTATAGATCGAGGCGGACTGGTCGGCGCAGACGGCGCAACCCATGCAGGCAGTTTCGATCTGTCTTTTCTGCGCTGCATTCCGCACATGACCGTGATGACACCTGCCGATGAAAACGAATGTCGCCAGATGCTGTATACCGCAATGACACTGGACACACCCGCAGCCGTTCGCTACCCGCGTGGCACCGGGCCGGGCGCTGCCGTCGATGCCGTGATGCAAGCCTTGCCGGTAGGTAAGGGTGAGTTACGTCGCGAAGGAAAATGCGTGGCGATACTGGCTTTCGGCTCGATGCTGGCGCCGTCGCTGACCGCCGCTGAACAACTGGATGCAACCGTTGCGAACATGCGTTTTGTTAAGCCGCTAGATGAAGAATTAGTGTTGCGACTGGCACAAGAACACGAGTTGCTGATAACCGTGGAAGAGAACGTCATTCAGGGCGGCGCAGGCAGCGCGGTTGCCGAATGCCTGGCTAAACATGGCGTTTCCGTTGCCATCTTGCATCTGGGACTTCCCGATATTTTCGTTGAACAGGGCGATCACGCCCAACTGCTGGCGGATTGCGGATTGGACGCAGCAGGAATTATTTCTGCAATTAACGGTAAAATCACCAAGTAAACCTGTCGGAATTGTTTATAATTCAAACAAATGTAACGAGATAGAAAGCTCATTATGAATAACCCCAAGCCCATTGCCGACGTACAAAGCTCGGCTGATTTGCGCCAGATAGCGATCAATCGCGTCGGAATCAAGGGCATCCGCCACCCCGTAAAGGTCAAGGACAAAAGCGAAGGCGTGCAGCACACCATCGCCACGTTCAATATGTATGTGCATCTGCCGCATAACTTCAAGGGCACGCACATGTCCCGCTTTGTCGAGATACTAAACCGGCACGAACGGGAAATTTCGGTCGAATCGTTTGAGCTCATTTTGAGCGAAATGGTCGAGTTGCTGGAAGCCAAGTCAGGCCATATTGAAATGAGCTTCCCTTATTTCGTTAACAAGACCGCTCCGATTTCCGGCGTACAAAGCCTGCTGGATTATGACGTGACGTTAATCGGCGAAATGCAGGACGGCAAGGCAACGGTTACGATGAAAGTGTTGGTTCCGGTTACCAGTCTGTGCCCCTGCTCCAAGAAAATTTCCGAGCGCGGCGCACATAACCAACGCTCACATGTCACTATCACCTTGCGTTCCAACAGCTTCGTCTGGATCGAAGACGTGGTAGACATCGCCGAGAAACAGGCGTCCTGCGAACTCTACGGTTTACTGAAGCGTCCAGATGAAAAATACGTCACCGAGCGCGCCTACGACAACCCCAAGTTCGTCGAAGACATGGTGCGCGATGTCGCCGCCGTGCTTAATGCCGACGACCGCATCGACGCCTACATCGTTGAATCCGAAAACTTCGAGTCCATCCATAATCATTCAGCCTATGCGCTGATTGAGAAGGACAAAACTTTGATGTGAAGAGAGTAGGGAACGCACCTTCGGTGCTCAAGGGGAAATACAGCGCACCACTATTACCCTTTACCCTTCCCCCTTACATGACTTTATGAAGCCCATCGCCATATTCCGCCATCTTGCAAATGAGGGCCCCGGCTTTCTGGCAGAATTTCTCGACGAACACGCAATACCGTGGCAACTGATCTGTATCGACGCAGGCGAAGTTGTACCCTCCAGTGCAAATGAGTTTTCCGGTCTGGTATTCATGGGTGGGCCGATGAGCGTTAACGACGACCTGCCCTGGATAGAGCAGGAGTTGAAATTGATCCGCGAAGCGGTTGCACAGGACATGCCGGTACTCGGTCATTGTCTGGGTGGTCAGCTTATGTCCAAGGCCCTGGGTGGAAAAGTTACACGCAATCCAGTCAAGGAACTGGGCTGGGGGACGGTGACAGTGACCGGCAACGAAGTTGCACACAACTGGTTCGGCGACGTGCAAGGTTTTCAGGCTTTTCACTGGCATGGCGAAACATTCTCACTACCGAACAATGCCATACACCTGCTGGCAAGCGAGCATTGCCTGAATCAGGCTTATGCCATCGGCAAACATCTGGCACTGCAATGCCATATCGAAATGACCCCGGAGATGATCGTAGACTGGAGCGAAGTCGGTACCGAAGAAATCGCCGCCGCAATATGCAGTCCCGGCGTGCAGTCTGCACAGCTTATGCAACAACAAACCCGTCAACATCTCCCGCCCTTGCATCAGGTCGCAACACGGCTCTATACGCACTGGGTAAATGGTTTAAAAAATTAATAGGGTGCAGTGGCATGACTACGCTTTGCGAAGAAGCTTCAGTTGTTGCTATTGGGTTATGTTTCGCTACCCCCCGCCTTCAGATCAACGCAGCATTAGCATTCACAATATAGGTAAGTCGTCGCATTGATGGCATAATTGCCCCCGCATTTTTTCAAACTTATCTACAAAACAATGAAATACTTAAAATCTGAATTCCCTATCGCGCTGGCTTTACTGGGGCTGGTAGCGGGTTTTGCGCTGGAGCACAGCGCGGTTGAACATGGCGGGATGTTGTTGTGGGGGCTGATGCTGGTGGTGCTGACTTCAGTTATCGCCGTGGCTTTCCGCATCGCACATCATGCGGAAGTGCTGGCGATACGTTTTGGCGAACCCTATGGCACGTTGATTCTGACGCTGGCGGCGGTCTCGGTCGAGGTGGTGATACTGGTGGTGCTGCTGCAGGGCGCACCCAATCCGACACTGGCGCGCGATACGGTATTTTCTGCTGTGATGTTCGACATCAACGGCATACTCGGTCTGGCGGCTATCGTCGGCGGACTGAAGCATGGCAGCTCCAAATACAATCTGGATTCGGCCAACTCCTTTATTGCGATGTTGCTGGTGGCGATCGGCATCGGCATGTTCATTCCCGACTTTGTACCGGAATCGCAATGGCAGATTTATTCGATATTTTCTATCGGTATTATGTCAATTATGTATCTGGCCTTCCTGCGTCTGCAAACGGTGGAGCATCGCAAATTCTTTGAATACGATGCCGACAAGGAAGAGGAAGTGCATGACATGGAGCACAGCCCGAATTCGCTGCATGTCGGCGTGATGGTCGGTGCGGTAATGCTGGTTGGCATTCTGTCCGAGGTATTATCGGTATTGCTGGATGCGGGTTTGTCCGGTACCAGCCTGCCCAAGTCTATCCCTGCCGTACTGGTTGCGCTGATCTCTGCCAGCCCGGAGATATTAACCGCCCTTAAGGCGGCGCAACAAAATCGCATGCAGACCACGGTAAATATCGCGCTGGGTGCATCACTGGCAACCGTCTTGTTAACCCTGCCGGTTATCGAGGTCATCGCACTGTTCACCGGTGAGCGGATTGTAATGGCGCTGACTCCATTACAGGGCGGAATGCTGCTACTTACCTTTGTTACGGTAATGAACAATCTGCATGACGGCGAAACGAATGCCATTGAAGGTATCAGCCACTTCGCATTGTTTGCCGCGTTCATTGCACTGGTGGCAATGGGGCTGGTTTAATTGTTATACACAGTACAATCTTCCTGAATGAGTACTCTGGAATTATTACGCAACGGCAAGCTGGCGGGCAGCACTCGACTGGATCTGTCGTGCGGCTTGACGCAGTTTCCCGAGGAAATCTACGATCTGGCAGACTCACTGGAAATTCTGAATTTGTCGGGCAATGCCTTATCTTCGTTGCCAGATGATCTGACTCGATTAAACAATTTGCGGATCATCTTCTGTTCCGACAATCAGTTCACCCATGTACCCGAGGTGCTGGGACGACTTCCGCATCTGGAGATGGTGGGTTTCAAGGCGAATCAAATTCGGCATTTAGCTGCCGCCGCGCTGCCTGCACAACTGCGCTGGCTGATACTCACCGACAATCAACTGAATGAATTGCCCGCCACCATCGGAAATTGCAGTCGCTTACAGAAACTAATGCTGGCGGGTAACCAATTGCAGCACTTGCCTGATGAAATGGCGGCGTGCAGGAATCTGGAATTACTACGCATTGCCGCGAATCGTTTTGAATCACTTCCTGACTGGCTACTCGAATTGCCACGGCTGTCATGGCTGGCCTTTTCCGGCAACCCGATTTCGGATCACGGCGAAGCGGCTGCCGTGGCAAGACAGGCCATTGTGCATATCGACTGGTCGCATATTGAGCTACAACACAAATTAGGCGAAGGCGCGTCCGGCATTATTCATCAGGCAGAATGGACACCCGAACCGGAAAACTCCAAGTCGGTCGCGGTAAAACTATTCAAGGGAGATGTCACCAGCGACGGTCTGCCGCGCAGCGAGAAAGCAGCTTGTCTTGCCGCCGGAAATCATGACAACCTGATTTCCGCCACGGGCAAAATTGCTGACCATCCTGAAGGCGCAAGAGGATTGGTCATGCCACTGGTCGATGCCTCATTCAAAAACCTGGCCGGGCCACCGAGTCTGGATTCCTGTACTCGCGACATTTATCCCGAAGACACAAGGTTTACGCTGAATATCGCCCTGTCGATGGCGCACGGCATCGCGGCGGCGGCTGAGCATTTGCATCAACAAGGCATACTGCATGGTGACCTGTATGCACACAATATGTTGTGGAATGGCGAAGGCGACTGCCTGCTGGGGGACTTCGGTGCGGCGTCCTTTATTGCTGACGACAGGTATCAACGCATCGAGGTGCGCGCATTCGGCTGTTTTCTCGAAGAACTACTCGCAAGGATTTCGCCCGAATCATTTGACACCATCGATGCGTTACTGGACTTGCAGCGCCGTTGCGTACAGCCAAATGTAGCGGCACGGCCATTGTTCGCCGATATTCGATTGGCTTTAGCTGGCTATTGACCAGCTATATCCGTATTCAGATAGACATGCGCAATATTGGAATCGCACCGATCTATTTGGTCAGGGTGTGAAGCCGGAACGGACATGAGTGCACCACGCAAGTTTCTAATCAACATACGTCCGCAGTGTGTGCTAAGTAACTGAGCGCGCTCCATCTTCTCAGTTGCACCTTCTTGGTAGCGTATGGTCTTGTAGGGAATGTCGTCTGTTTTTGAGTCTGTCAAATCATTGAAAGAAATTTCGAGAGATTCGGCCACCAGTTGAGCGCTTTTATCCTTGATTTTTTCACCATCGCTGGCGGTCCAGAATGTTGCAAGATCGGTTTCTTTCGTGGCCGTGGATATGACCCGGATTACTTTCTGATACACCGTTGCGGTGGTATCGTCGGGCCTGTGTATAACGATTGCATTGTCCAGAATAATCGCCGTTTGATCTTGAGTCAGAGAAAAAACCGGGACGCTTTCAATGAGTAGCTTTCCGCCCGTTTTTTCGGCATCCTCAATAAGCGTCATACCGTGCGATACCTTCTCAGATGTACGCCGCATAAGTTCGCGGTAATCGAACTTATCCAGAACAACTTTATAAGGCAATAACACCTTATCTGCACCATCCTGCATTTTAATCTTTTCAGCATTTTTAGCCGATTCAATGATCAGCCCATGTGTGGCTATGGCAGCAAGAAAACCAACAAACCCCGGGGCCGGATACAACATGGCACCACGCCCTAAGCCAGCCTCATCAAAACCGACAACTCCTCTGTAAATTAAATGCGTGTCATGAGGCAGCTTAAGACACCATTTGCTGTCGTCGGCGTGTATCTCATCGACTTTCGGCAAGCGTACAATGGTCGCAATCTGAGGAGCATCGTCGGCTGCCGCAATCTGCGTGGCAAACATACCGACGACACTCGCAATTACCAGCAGCTTTATGAAATGGCTCATTGGACTGGATTTTGCGTTTGAACTACGTTTACCGCTAGTGCTGATGGGGTAGAGAGAGTCGCTATGGGTGTCTTGCTGGAAAAGGGCAAAAGGAAGCTGTCCTTGCCAATTTCAATCGCCTGATAGTATGCGTTGGACAGACCGGGGAATTTCGGTGGCTCATCCCAATTTTGATCGGAACTCTTGGTGATCGAAACCTGCTGATACCAGTCGTAGGAATTGTTGCTTAAGTTGACGATGTAACCCACTCCCTGTAGCTGTGCCTTAGGATCGCTGGTCGGCACGTAAGACGCATAAGTTCGAATAAAACCCAGGGCTGTAATGTCTATCACCAACAGTCTGTCAATGTTGTATTTTTTCTTCAGTGAAGAAAAATCTTTGCGCGCAAAATTTGGCTTTTCGGAACTGAAATTTTGCAGCGCATTAACATCCAGATTCCCTTCGATCAAAACAACATCGCTTCCATTGCTGCGTAACTTCTCAGCCATCTGATTCTTCAGTGTAGAAAGATCTTCATAGGAAAGTTTCCTGCTGTAATCAATCAATGACGAATTCATGGCTGAAGCCGCTGCAATGCAAAGCAGACAATCTGCTCCAGGTAATTGTGTATCCAACTTGGGCAACGCTGTCATCGCCACGCCAATGCGCCCGGACTTGGCACTGACTGCATCCTGGCTAAGATTAACCGGATTTTGTGGTTGCGAAGCACAACCAGCCAGAAAAAAAGTGATTACAACAAGTGCAATTCCGAAACGAAAATTCATTTTAGCAATCCTTTTTAAGGTAAATAGTTAATTACGTTTTATTCTACAGACGCAAGTTTCAAGCATCTGCAAGATTGAGTTTGATTTAACAGCTACGGTAATTCAATTGCGCCATCAGCAAGAGCAGAGTGATGGATGTTCGGGCAAGTACATTGCAGCATATAGACATTGTTTGGATTTACTTATTCAGGAGAGCTCAAACATAAATAAGAAATCAGTTCATAAACATTAACAATAAAGACTGCACGATGCAAGTGGGAATTGAATGGTATTGCAATGGTATGATGCGCGACGTTTTTACTCAAACTTCAACTCTCTGGCAATGAATCTGCTCAAATCCCTCCTCACCGTTAGCGGCTTGACGCTGGTTTCGCGCATACTGGCTTTTGCCCGTGATATTTTGATTGCGCGGGTGTTCGGTGCGGGCATGGCGACCGATGCCTTCTTCGTCGCGTTTAAACTACCCAATTTGTTGCGGCGATTGTTTGCCGAAGGCGCGTTTTCACAGGCGTTTGTGCCTATTTTCGGCGAATACAAGGCACGGCGCGGACATGAAGAGACACAGGTTTTAGTCGATCACGTCACCACCATGTTGGCGCTGATTCTGTTTGTGGTGACACTGATTGGCATCATCGCCGCACCGCTACTGGTTTACATCAGCGCACCCGGTTTCGCCAAGGATGCCGAAAAATTTGAGTTGACCGTGCAACTGCTGCGCTACACCTCGCCATATATCTTCTTCATCTCGCTGGTTGCAGTCGCGGCAGCCATCCTTAACACTTACAACAAATTCTGGGTTCCGGCCTTTGCGCCTATCCTGCTCAATGTCTGTTTTATCGGCGCGGCATTGTGGCTGGCGCCCTATTGCAATCCGCCCATCATGGCGCTGGCCTGGGCGGTGTTCCTTGCCGGTTTTGTGCAACTGGCTTTCCAGATTCCGTTCCTGAAAAAAATCAACATGCTGCCCGGCATTCGCTTCAGCCTCAAGGATGAAGGCATGCGCCGCGTTTTCAGGCAAATGGGCCCGGCGATATTCGGCGTGTCCATCGCCCAGATCAGCCTGATAATCAATACCATCTTCGCCTCCTTTCTGGTCGCAGGTAGCGTCTCATGGTTATATTACGCCGACCGCCTGATGGAGTTTCCGGTCGGCATGCTGGGTGCGGCGCTGGGGACGATCTTGCTGCCTTCGCTTTCCAAATGCCATGCCAACAAGGATCTGGCGGAATATTCCAGGCTGCTGGATTGGGGATTGCGCCTGACCATCATGCTGACACTGCCTGCCGCCTTGGCGCTGGGCATGATTGCTGTGCCGCTGTTATCGACAATGTTCCAGCGCGGCGAATTTGTCGCCAACGACGTGCTGATGACCAGTCATGCGCTGATCGGCTACAGCATCGGGCTGATCGGCATGCTGCTAGTAAAAATCCTCGCGCCCGGTTTTTATGCGAAGCAGGACATCCGAACACCGGTAAAAATCGGCATCGTCACATTGATTGCCACCCAGTTAATGAACGTGATATTTATTTTCGGCCTGAACCTGGCGCATGCCGGACTTGCCTTGTCCATCGCGCTCGGCGCCTGCCTTAATTCTGCAATCCTGTTTTACTTCCTGCGCAAAAAACAGATATACCAGCCCGAACCCGGCTGGATGGTATTTTTCATCAAGATCGTGCTTGCTGTATCCACATTGGCGTTGACATTGTGGTTCGGTATGGGTACACAGCAAAGCTGGCTGGCCGGTTCAGGATGGGCGAATATCACGCGCCTGAGCGGACTGGTGATCGGCGGTGTCGTCGTTTATTTTGCCGTTCTGGCCGCGCTGGGATTTCGTCCAAGGGATTTTTCCAGACGAGCAATAACCTGAGAGGAGTTAACCATGAGTAATTTTTCCTGCAACGTAGAAGAAGACAACTTTGACGAACTGGTCGTAGCCCGCTCGCACGAACTGCCGGTGCTGGTCGACATCAGCGCCGACTGGTGCGCCCCCTGCAAGGTACTGGCCCCGCTGCTGCACAAGATGGTCTTCGCCTACGACGGCCAGTTTGTCCTCGGCATGGTCGATGCCGATGAAAACATGCGTATCGCCGGCAAGCACAAGGTACGCGGCTTCCCCACCGTCATTGCTTACAGTCGCGGCGTGGAAGTAGACCGCTTTCACAGTTCACAAACCGAAGGCTTTCTGCGTGACTTTATCGAGCGGCTGATAGAACGGCATAAGGCGGGGGAATAATTCCGGGAATTTTTCCCGGCAAATACCGAATTACTTGTCGTTCAACAACCCCTGCCTTATCGCCACCGGCCTGACTTCGGGGAAATAGACTTTCTGATAGGCATTGCCCAGCGTGCTTGACCAACTCAAACCATCGCTACGTCCCAGTTGTTGCCAATAATCCAGCAGGGTCTCATCGTAGCGGTCAATCGCGCTGACATATCCGCTGGCGTCATAGCATTCATCATGGCGGAAAGTGCGGATGTCGAGTCGCGGCTTTTGTGGGACATCGTTGGCGATATGCCCGATGCACAGCCCGACCAGCGGGAATGTTAGTGCGGACAGGCCGAGCAGGTCTATCATCGCCTGCGGATTGCGCCGGATGCCGCCTATTGGCACCACACCCAAACCCAGCGAACGCGCGGCGGTCATCAGATTCGCCAATGTAATGCCCGCGTCCACCGCCGCCACGCCGAAGCCTTCCATACTCTCGTGTATCAATTGCGTCTGCCCCGCTTTTTCCACACCGATAGCCGTCTTGGCAAAGTCGATCACCACCGTGATAAAAACCGGAGCCTGCGCGACCCACGCCTGTCCACCGGCATATTCGGCAATCCGCGCACGTTTCGCCGCATCGCGTACTACCACCAGCGAAATTTCCTGCCCGTTCATCGAAGTCGGCCCCCGCCATGCGGAACGCACGATCTGATCCAGCATCTCATCGCTGACTGCCTGATCGGTAAAGCTGCGGATGCTGTGATGCGATTGAAGTAGTTTGAGAGTGTCGTTCATAATTTTTGCGGAAGAATGTAAATGAGTAATTCTACCTCATCGAGATTTTCGTCCGGTTGCGCGATTAGTAACGTGCATCCTTGGGCTTGCCGCCTTTCGGCCAGTCGCCCTGCTTACCGGGAAAGTCCGGGCGTGGTTGTCGGATGATGTAGTCGGAGACATCCCATGCCTCATCGTCGCTCAGGCTACCCCCGTCGCCCAGTGGCATATTGTGTTTGATGAATCCGGCGGCGGTGTAGTGCCGTGCCATTCCGGCAGCGACATTGAAAGATTGATTGCCCCATAGCGGCGGAAAAGCATAACTGCCATCGTCCGACTTCAAGCCCGCGCCGTTGTCGCCATGACAGCCCGCGCACTTATTCTGATAAATCGTTTTTCCCTGTGCCGGATTGGCAGCGCGTGCCAAGCTAAGTAACGGCACACCCTGTCCCGCCACTTCACTTCCTACAGGCACACCCCGAGACAACCAGGTCATGTAAGCAACCATATCCACCATCGCAGGATGATCAGTCGGCAGCGACTTGCCGTTCATGCTGCGCTCGAAACAGGAATTGATGCGCTGCTCCAGTACTGTCACCTGTCCGTCCCGCGCACTGTAGAGCGGATAACGCCCAATTACGCCCACCCACGGCGCAGCGGCGGCCACCGTGCCAGTACCGAGATGACAATTTTTGCAGGTGAGTCCATTGCCGACGAAGCCGGGCAATAATTGTGCCGTTTTCTCCAGATAATCACGACCACGGGCGATGCTCTTACCCAACTCGCCAGCAGGCAAGGTATCAGCAGAAGGGACAAGCAGCGGTACAGGCTGTGGCTCAGCAATAACCAGAGTAGGCATTAACAGTAAGATCAGCAGGAAAGTTTTCTTCATGATAACGACGCTCTGGCTAAGGTTTGTTAAGGATCGTATCGTGCCGTGTAGCAAAGGAGCGGTCAAGGTTAAGTTGAATGGCAATATTTTGGGGGCAGAAAATGGCACAAGGGGGCTTGCATGCATTGCTTGCCGATACATATTTGCAGGGTGAAATGCTGAAGTCGATAACTGGAAAGGAATATTCGAGGCTCGTTCATAATCACTCTGTATTGGACAAGGATTACCCTGCTCAGACTCCAATCACATCGGATAACATTTATCCTTGCAATTACAGGAATGAAACTCCATAATTGCAAGGATGATAAACCGCATTCTTCAAACTACGCTTGCCGAAGCGATACTTCGTTCACCTGCTGTCGCCTTGCTCGGCCCACGGCAAGTTGGAAAAACGACCTTGGCTTTGGAAGCCGGGAATATCCATAACGCGCTGTACCTTGACCTTGAATCCGAGCAGGATCGCGCCAAGCTGGCTCAACCCGAACTTTATCTTGCCGGACATCAGGACAAGCTGGTCATTCTGGATGAAATTCACCGCGCCCCGAATCTCTTTCCGGTTTTGCGCGGGCTGATAGATCAAGGTCGCCGTGCCGGGCGCAAGGCAGGACAATATTTGCTGTTAGGTTCTGCCTCTATCGATCTGCTCAAGCAATCCGGTGAAACACTAGCAGGACGCATCGCCTATCTGGTGCTTGCGCCATTCAACGTACTGGAATCGCCAGCTATAGATGACCTCTGGGTGCGAGGCGGTTTTCCTGAAAGCCTGCTGGCTGCCAATTCAACATGGAGCCTGCGCTGGCGACAGGATTTCATACGCACCTATCTGGAACGTGACATTCCACAATTTGGCCCGCGCATTGCCGCTGAAACATTGCGACGTTTCTGGAGCATGCTTGCGCACAATCAGGGCGGAATGCTTAACACAGCCCAATTAGCCCGCAATATCGGCGCGGACACCAAAACCGCCGCCAGCTACCTCGATCTACTCGTTGATTTATTGCTGGTGCGGCGGCTACCACCCTGGCATGCAAACATAGGTAAACGCTTGGTTAAAACACCCAAAGTATATGTACGCGATAGCGGCTTAGTGCATGCGCTGCTCAACATCCCCGACAAGGAAACGCTGCTCGGCCATCCCGTCGTGGGTGCAAGCTGGGAATGCTTTGTTATAGAAAATTTGATTAGTGTCGCATCCGATATGGCGCAGGCCTACTTTTACCGCAGCAACGGCGGCGCGGAAATTGACCTGCTGCTGACATGGCCGGACGGGAAACTGTGGGCCATCGAAATAAAGCGCAGCTTAACGCCCAAGCTGGAACGCGGCTTTCACTCGGCCTGCAACGACCTCACCCCCACCCGCAAATTTGTCGTTTATCCCGGCCTTGAACGTTATCCCTTGGCGGCGGATATTGAAGCGATTTCATTGGCTGAGTTGGCGATGGAAGTAAAGGCGGTAGCGGAAGGGATTTGAAAGAGACGCTGCGTGTGAGCAAGCTGGAAAGAAGAGTTTATGAACAAAATACCTGAATCTGTCCGCAAGGTTTTGCCGCATTGACCGCCAAGCCGGAGAGTGAAATTGACTTTACCGGTCTTCCCGCTACAGCGGTGCAAGACTGGCAGGGCGCAGAACGTAGAAAGTTTTATCGTCCCGTAACGTCAACTGACCGTGCGTATTGATGCCGATGTGCTGGAATGGCTCAAGAGCCAAGGCAAAGGCTACCAAGGTCGCCTCAATGATATTCTGCGCGCGGCGATGCTTAATAAGATGCATCGCTAACTTTCAGGTGCATCCCGGAATTTGCTGCGCTACTTCCGGGTTACGCTTGCTCAGGGAGGGCGGGTTTATGTCCATAGTATGCAACATGTTTAATCCAAATTTTCATGATGTTAAGGGGCGGGTAGCTGCGAAGGTTGATCGCGCAACGTACTTTCGCTCATTGGTGTAGGTGTTTGTGAATTCAATTTAGCTTGTGCTTCACCTTTGGTGCATAGTTCGGAAATATCCTTGTTATCATTTTCTACAAATTGACTTTTTGCGAAACCAGCGCCTAGCATAGATTCAGCACTTTCCCCTTTTTTTAAAAAGCCGATCATTCCATTTTTTTCGTTCACTGGATCAGCACTAATTGCCCATCTATCAAATCCGTGAGTGGCAGAAAATTTTCTAGCTGCACAGAATAAAAATAGGGAATATTCAGAGCCCTGAATTTTATTTGAAAAATTTATGTGGTAGAGGCGCTCTGATTCCTTATCGAAGTACAGCCATGAACTGATAAAAAAGTTTCCGTAATCTTCGCTATAGAACGTAATTCGGTTAGCACTGGCGGCCTGATAGTCTGGTTTTTGAGATGGATTATCTAACTGGGAAAACTTTGCCTGTGCCAGTCGCATAAGTGTTATGCCAGAATATTGGATCATTTCCATTGATTTCCGCTGATAAAGCTTAAACGCAGGCATGCGTACCAAGGAAAGTTGTTCCTTCAATTGTTGTTCATCGTATGCATTGGAGAAATACGCGACGCGCATATTTTCATATTCTTTTGAATCGAGAATCTCAAGTATTACGCGCTTGATCTCCTGCTCTTTCATGCGATATTCAGGCCGCTGCTGCATTAGCTGGAAAGCCATTTGGCTAGGAAATATTTCTCTGTCAGCAGAATTTAGCTCAATATGAAGCTCTCTCGCCAAATCTACCGTAGTGGCATAAGTAGTGGGGCAAAGAAGCAAGTTAATTGCTACAAGCGTAATCAATAGAATACGAGACATAAACGATTTCCAAAGTAAGTATCTGTTCGATTTAGCAAAGTCCATTCTGAATGATGGGGGGATCAAATTGCAGAGGTCAGCGGCTATATGTCTGCATTTCATTTTGGTGATGCCTCAGTCTGTAGTACCTGAGATTGAATCTCCCGAAGATGATTTAGCTTGGCTAAGGCTTGCGGTGTAAAAGCCTCACTAAATTTTTTATCTTTGATTTGTTTTTCGAGCATCACAATAAAAAGCGACGGCATTGCTTGCAGCATTTTGGCGGTTGCTTGCAGCATTACCCTCATGCCTTCATCTTGAATTGCATCAAAGTTTACATTCCGACTTGGGCGGGCATTTGCGACCATGAGTTGGAAAAGGAAGTCAAAATGATCCAAGTATTCGGCATCATATTGACCGGGTGACAGGCTGAATGCTGTCATGTAGTTTTGTGATACGGGTTTGTATTGCTCCAGTACCGCTTTTAGCGTTTCCGGGTAGTCGTTCTCTTTTATTATTTCATCTATGAAGCGTTGGACTCTGTCTGGATTTAAAACCGCACGAGCAACATCTCCATTGCCATCACTGTATTTAATGATCTGATTGGGGGTTTTGTTTTGTTCCGTCAGGTAAGCGGTAATATCTTTTTTTAATAGGTTGAGTTCCTCTCCCGCAAAGGCGTATGAAACTTGGAAGGTAAGCAGTACCGTAAAAATTAAGCTCTTCATGAAATCTCCCTGTGGATATGACCAATGTTAATTGGATGTACGGTGCAGAGTCTTGTGGGGGGCTAAATTTGTGGCATGCAACATAGCTAGAATTTCCGTCGTGTTTTATCCGCTGATTAGTTCATCCTTCAGGATCAATCGAAACTGACCTCATTGATTTTTCAAAACTCCCCCATTGATTTTTCATTGATTATGCATTTGGCAAGAGTTGATAAAGGCCGGATAGTAAGTTGACCAATCCGCCTGCTATAAAACAACCAGATAATGAAGAATACACCCACTCACTTTCGAGTGTTTTGGGTGAAAATTGGTATGAGACGCGAACAAACCAATTGCATTTTGAAGGAGGGATATAGTGGCGATTTATAAGTGACTCCGAGGCCCCTAAAGCAAATATGCATGCGAGAACAAGGCAGCCGATCGAAACGAAAATACTCATTTTTGCAGTTTCACTTGATACAGATGAGCTTTGAAGCAAGGCCACCTCACCTGCAATCACCGCCAGCAAAAAAGTAACCCATGTCTTGATGAAGTCTAGGCGTAGTTCAATAAGCTTCTCGTCACTAATGTTCACATCTTCTCCTTGATGCAACTAGCATAATGTTCAAGGTTATTGGTCTGCGCGGTTATTTGCGTAGGTTCAGTGCATTGTAGGATTATTCATTGGTCATTCTTCTTGATGGCACATTGTCTAAAAGCGGCTGTAGTTCCTCCAATTTTCTCCGCAATACCGGCCCCAGTTCTTGAGCACTCTTGCTGAGTCGTTCAACTTGAAGGGTGCTGGTGTTTACTGCGTCTTGTGACTCACTAAAGGGGGTGGCGATGAACTGTTGATGAAGCTTCATTACGCGAGTTTTCGATGTGGCGAGAAATTCTGCAACTTGTGCAACCCAATCTTGAATTTCTCCAACGTTTTGACCCGCGCGAGCAGCTCGGTCTGCCGCGTCTCTCAAGAATGTTAATTCAGACTCCATGCTGCCGTATGCAACCTCAAGCGATGACAATTGGGCACAGAGAGCGTGAACAGAATCCCACCTCGCTTGGGTGCGCGAACGTCGATACGTCAGCACGTAAAGTACGAGGTTAATAACACCAAGTCCAATTGCCGTCGCAGAAATGATAATCTCAACTTTCATAATGGCTAACAATGACATTTTGAAGCCCCAACCATATCGGTCAGCCTGCCCCGCGTCAATATGCCGAACGGCCTATATTTCAACTTAATCTTTTCATTACCCGACTACCCAATCATCCCGATCACACCCCCGGCAACAACGACAAATGCATCGCCTGCGCCACGACCTCCTTGGTTAAATGCGGGGCGAAGAGTTCTATGAAGTCGTAGGTGTAGCCGCGCAGGTATTCGTTTTTGCGGATGGCGATTTTGGTGGTGTTGGGTTTGATCAGGTGTCCGGCATCGATCATGCGCAGGTGTTGGTCGCGTTCGGGGATGAAGGCGATGGCGGCGAGGATGCCGATGCCGAGGCCTAGTTCTACATAGGTTTTTATCACGTCGGCATCAATTGCGGTGAGGGCGATGTTGGGTGTCAGGCCTGCCGCCTCGAAGGCGTCGTTGATCTTGCTGCGACCGGAGAAGGCGAAGTCGTAGGTGATGACGGGGTATTCCGCGATGCGTTCCAGTGTCAGTGGCTGTTCCAGCAGCGGATGTCCGGGCGGGGCGATGACGCAGTGGTGCCATTCGTAACAAGGCAAGGCGACCAGTCCTTCATACAGCGAGAGGCTCTCGGTGGCGATGCAAATATCCGCTTCGCCGTTCAACACCTGCTCTGCGATCTGGGTGGGGCTGCCTTGATGCAGGCCCAGCTTTACCTTTGGATAACGCTCCATGAATTGCTTGACCACAGGCGGCAAGGCATAGCGCGCCTGGGTGTGAGTGGTGGCGATGATGAGTTCGCCTGTGTCCTGCGCGCTATATTCCTTGCTGACCTGCTTGAGATTTTCTGCGTCGTGCAGCATGCGCTGTGCGATGGTGAGCACGGCCTTGCCCGGTTCGGTGATGGCGACGATACGCTTGCCGTTGCGTACAAAAATTTCGATGCCCAGTTCGTCTTCCAGTAGCTTGATCTGTTTGCTGATACCCGGTTGCGAGGTGAACAAGGTATCTGCCGCGCCGGAAATCTTTAGTCCCTGACGCACGATCTCGTTCAGATAACGCAGTTGTTGCAAGTTCATGGCGAATCCTTAATGCTTTATAGTTATAAGATATTAACATAAAAGTATTTGTGAATATAAAGAGCGCAACCTAGAATGCACTCCATGATTTTTAGGGATGGGTCACATGGATTGGATGTACACGTTATCCGGCTTTTTGGTTGGGCTGATTGTCGGTGTGACCGGAGTGGGTGGCGGGTCGTTGATGACTCCCTTGCTGGTGCTGGTTTTCGGCGTGTCCCCAGCTACCGCAGTCGGTACGGATTTGCTGTATGCCTCGCTGACCAAGACCATGGGCGGTTGGGTACACGGCAAACACGGCACGGTGGATTGGAAAGTGGTTGGGTTGATGGCACTGGGCAGTTTGCCAGCCGCACTGGTCTCTATTCTTTTGCTGAAATATTTAGCGCTGGACGAAAAGACCTTGCGCAGTCTGGTGACCAATGTATTGAGTGTGGCCTTGTTGCTGACCGCGACGGTGCTGTTGCTGAAGGATCAGATTAAACGTATTGCCCGCCGTCGTGACGGCACAGTTTATGAGTTGCATCATCGTTATTTGCCAGCGGCAACGATAGCTACCGGTGTCATCGTTGGTGCGTTGGTAACGGTGTCTTCGATAGGTGCGGGTGTGTTGGGTACGGTGGCGTTGTTGTTCCTGTATCCGCGCATGTCGGCGGTTAAGGTGGTTGGAACCGACATTGTGCATGCCGTACCGCTGACTGCTTTTGCCGGCATGGGACATCTGGCGTTGGGTACGGTGGATCTGGTATTGCTGGGTAGTTTGTTGTTGGGTTCATTGCCGGGAATTTATATCGGCAGCCATTTGAGTGCGAAGGTTCCTGAAAAGGTGTTGCGGCCTGTGTTGGCAGTGATGCTATTGATTATTGGTTTGAAGATGTTGTTTTACAAGTAAAAGGAGAAAATTATGAGCGCAAATAAATCGAATACACCTAAACAAGTAAGCTGGTTCAACGGATGCGGCGGACGTATGGGGGTGGTTGTGGGTGCAACAGGTGAGCATGCCTATATCGGCGCGGCCTTGTTGCATGACGAAGATTCGGATGTCGCTCATATTCTGGCATACGGTGCAAAGTTTCCTCTGGACGCGGCACTGTTGCTACCGGTATCGAAACGCTATCCGGCTGAAGAGAAAGCAAGGGCAAATTAAATGTATCAACACGATCAATTCGATCATCAGATAGCCGCCGAACGTGTCGCGCAATTTCGCGACCAGGTGCGCAGACGGCTGTCCGGCGAGCTGAAGGAAGATGAGTTTCGCGTATTGCGTTTGCAAAACGGGCTGTACATGCAGATACACGCCTACATGTTTCGTATCGCGGCACCCTACGGCTTGATTAGCTCAAATCAATTGCACAAGCTGGCGCATATCGCCCGCAAATACGACCGTGGCTACGGGCATTTCACCACGCGTCAAAATATCCAATTCAACTGGATCAAGTTGCAGGATGCGCCGGACATTCTGGCGGAACTTGCCAGTGTGGAAATGCATGCCAACCAGACTTCCGGTAGCTGCATACGCACGGTAACGTCTGACGAATACGCCGGTGTGGCACAGGATGAAATTATTGATCCGCGTCCATTCGCCGAGATTATTCGTCAATGGAGCACATTTCACCCCGAGTTTGCCTATTTGCCACGCAAGTTCAAGTTTGCGATTACCGGCGCGACCAATGACAGAGCGGCAACGACGGTAAACGATGTCGGTCTGACCGTCATTAAAAATGAGCAGGGCGAAATGGGTTTCCGTGTGCGCGTGGGTGGCGGTTTGGGTCGTACACCGATAATCGGCGCGGTGATCAACGAATTTGTGCCATGGCAAGATATATTGACCTATAGCGAATCAATCTTGCGCATCTACAACCAGTATGGTCGCCGCGATAACCTATACAAGGCGCGCATCAAGATATTGGTAAAAGCATTGGGTATCGAGGAGTTCAAACGTCAGGTCGAAGCCGACTGGGCATTTACACGCGGCGGCCCCGCAACGCTGACACAGCAGGAACTGGACCGCGTCAGCGCGTTTTTCGTCGCACCGGACTATGAAACATTGTCGTCCCGTGATGAGGTTGTTGAAGCCTACCGTAGCGAGAATAAGGCGTTTTCCAACTGGGTACAGCGTAACGTCAAGGCGCACAAGGTACCGGGCTATGCGTCCGTAGTCTTGTCGCTGAAGAAAACCGGCGTTGCGCCCGGCGATGCGACGGCCGAACAGATGGATGCGGCGGCGGAACTGGCAGATCGTTTCAGCTTCGGCGAATTGCGTATTTCCCATACACAGAATCTGGTGCTGGCCGATGTCAGACAGACAGACTTGATCGAACTGTGGAAATCGGCGAAGGCGCTGGGCTTGGCGACACCGAATATCGGGCTGTTGACCGACATCATCACCTGCCCCGGCGGTGACTTCTGCACCTTGGCCAATGCACGTTCGATCCCCTTGTCCAAGGCGATTGCGCAACGTTTCGACGATATTGATTTCATGCACGACATCGGCGAAATCGACCTGAATCTGTCGGGTTGTGTGAATGCCTGTGCGCATCATCATGTTGGTCACATCGGTGTGTTGGGTGTGGACAAGGAAGGGAAGGAGTACTACCAGATTTCGCTGGGTGGCGCGCAGGGTAATGACAGCGCTATCGGCAAAATCATCGGACGCTCCTTTACCTTTGCACAGGTGCCGGAGGTAATCTCCAGACTGTTGCAGACCTATGTACGCGTGCGATTTGATGATGAGCGTTTCATCGACACTGTACGCAGAGTCGGACTCGATCCGTTCAAGGCCGATGTGTATGGCACACCGATAGAGGAAGACAGCCGCTGGTTGGGCGTGGATTATGATTTATTGAAAGTCGGTGTGCCGTATGACACGCCCTACTATTCACCGAGGTTCTGAGAATGATAATTAAAGACAGACAAATAGTGCCGGATGACTGGACAGTATTGCGCCTCGCTGAAAACGAATTGCCGCAGGATGTGGTAGTGGCAGCGGGAAAAATCATTGTGCCGCTATCCGTTTGGCTGGCACAGCGCGAAACGCTTAAGCTGCGCAGCGATCTGGGCATATGGCTGAACACCGACGACAGGCCAGAAACTTTGCAGGAAGATGTTGCCCTGTTTCAGGTAATTGCGGTCAACTTCCCTAAGTTCGGCGACGGTCGCGGCTATTCCATCGCCTATCTGTTGCGCGAACGTTTGGGTTTTGGCGGGGAGTTGCGCGCTATAGGTGATGTGTTACGCGACCAGATGTTCTACATGCAGCGCGTCGGTTTCAATGCCTTTGCGCCGCGTGCCGACCGCGACATTAACGAAGCACTAAAGAGTCTGGGCGATTTCAGTGAGGTCTATCAAGGCTCGGTCGTACAGAAATTACCCTTGTATCGTCGTGTGCAGCGCGGAGAGGCAAGAGCATGAGCGACCTCGAACAAAAAGTGGCGCAGGTGCGCGAATGGCTGGCTGTGGCAGTGCGTGATTTTTCAGCCGTTACCTTTGCCAATAGTCTGGGTGCGGAAGACATGGTGCTGACCGACCTGATCGCGAAACATCAGCCGGACATCGCGATGTTCAGCCTCGACACAGGACGTTTGCCGCAGGAAACCTATGACCTGATGCAGCAGGTACGCGACCGTTATAATGTACCTTTGGCGGTATATTTTCCCGAGTCGAAGCAGGTCGAAGCCTATGTTGCACAGCATGGCGTAAACGGATTTTACGACAGCGTCGAGAATCGCAAGGCCTGCTGTTATGTACGCAAGGTCGAACCGCTCAAGCGTGCGTTGACCGGCAAAAAAGCCTGGATCACCGGCATGCGCCGCGATCAGGCCGTAACACGCGGCAGTCTGGAAGTATCGTCATTCGATGCCGATCAGGGTTTGCAGAAATTCAATCCCCTGCTGGACTGGAGCAATGCCGATGTCTGGGCTTATATCAAACAGCATGACGTGCCTTACAACAAAATGCACGACCGCTTTTTCCCCAGCATAGGCTGCGCCCCCTGTACCCGTTCAGTCACCCCCGGCGAAGACATCCGTTCCGGGAGATGGTGGTGGGAAAACCCGGAAAACAAGGAATGCGGCTTGCACTTGGCAAGCAGCATTCCGTTACGAACGTAGTTCGTATGTTTTTCGGGTTTCGGTGAAGGCTGATGTCATGCTACGCATAATATCAGTCGAGCCAAAATTTTAAGAAAACAAGGAATGTGGCTTGCACTTAGGGAAGCGTTGAGTCTATCGTCATTCCCGCGAAGGCGGGAATCCAGCTTGTTGATTTAACTGGATTTCCACCTTTGCGCGATAAAAAATATTGATGAATGTCTTTTGTTCGCTTAGATAGTATTTAGTAGTTTCATCAATGACAAAACCGAACAAATTGGTAGTGAAAATAAATTGGAAAGCAGGCAATCATGAGCAAACATACTTTTACCCATCTGGATGCGCTGGAGAGCGAGTCGATACATATCATGCGCGAGGTTGCAGCCGAGTGCAAAAATCCGGCGCTGCTGTTTTCCGGCGGTAAGGATTCCATCGTCATGTTGCGTCTGGCAGAGAAGGCGTTTCGTCCCTGCAAGTTCCCATTCCCGCTGGTACATATCGACACCGAGCATAACTTTCAGGAAGTCATTTATACCCGCGACAAGTTGGCAGCCGATCTGGGCGAGCGTCTGATCGTGCGCTCGCTGGAAGGCTCCATCCAGAAAGGCACCGTGGTACTGAAAAGCAATACCCAGAGCCGCAATGCGTTCCAGTCGGTAACGCTGCTGGAAACCATAGAAGAATTCGGATTCGATGCCTGCATGGGCGGAGCGCGACGCGACGAGGAAAAAGCTCGTGCCAAAGAACGCATCTTTTCGTTCCGCGATGATTTCGGTCAGTGGGACCCGAAGAATCAGCGTCCCGAACTGTGGGACATCTACAACACCCGTGTGCATCAGGGCGAAAATATCCGTGTGTTCCCGATTTCCAACTGGACCGAGATGGACATCTGGCAATACATCGAGCGCGAGAAGCTGGAGATACCCTGCATCTATTACGCGCATGAGCGCCAAGTCATTCAACGTGCGGGCGGTTTGATGCCGGTCAGCGATCTGGTGCAGCCCCTGCCCGGCGAGACCGTTGTGACCAAGACAGTGCGTTTCCGTACCGTGGGCGATGTGACCTGCACCTGCCCGGTGGAATCGACAGCCAGCAATGCGCAGGAAATCATCGAGGAAACCGCAACCACACGCATTACCGAACGCGGTGCAACCCGCATGGATGACCAGACATCGGAGGCTTCCATGGAGTTGCGCAAGAAGGAAGGCTATTTTTAAGTCCTTTTCACTTTTGCTGCTCCTCACCTCACCCGCTTGCGGGAGAGGAAGTTAGCCCCTTCTCCCGCAGGCGGGAGACGGTTGGGATGAGGGGCTGGGAATGACATACCAGATTAATTTAGAGGCACAAATCATGAGCGACACTACACAATTACTACGTTTCATTACCGCCGGCAGCGTGGACGACGGCAAGAGCACGCTGATCGGACGTCTGTTGCATGACTCCAAGTCCATCTTCGAAGATCAATTTTCGGCGATTTCCAAAACCAGCGAAAAGCGCGGCATGGCGGCGGTAGACCTGTCCCTGCTGACCGACGGTTTGCAGGCCGAACGCGAACAGGGCATCACCATCGACGTGGCCTACCGTTATTTCGCCACGCCTAAACGCAAATTCATCATCGGCGACACGCCAGGCCATGAGCAATACACCCGCAACATGGTGACGGCGGCTTCAACCGCTAATCTGGTGGTGATTCTGATTGATGCGCGCAGAGGCGTACTGATACAGACGCGCCGCCATACCTATCTGGCGAGCCTGGTCGGTATTCCGCACATCGTACTGGCGGTCAACAAGATGGACATGGTTGATTATTCCGAAGCGCGCTTCAATGAGATTTGCACCGAGTATCTGGCTTTTGCCGCACAACTGGGCTTGAACGACGTGACTTGCATTCCGTTGTCCGCGCTGGTCGGCGACATGCTGGTAGAGCGCGGTGAAAACTTGAACTGGTATCAGGGGCCGACCTTGATGGAAAAGTTGGAGAGCGTCGAAATAGATCACGACGTGAACACCACCGATTTCCGTTTCCCGGTGCAATGGGTATGCCGTCCGCAAACCGATGAACATCACGACTTCCGTGGCTTCATGGGGCGTATTGAAGCAGGGGAAGTTTCCGTCGGCGACGAAGTCACCGTTCTACCATCGGGTCGCACCAGCCGCGTCAAGGAAATCGTCACCTATGACGGTAACTTGCAAACTGCTTATGCGCCACAATCGGTTACGGTTCGACTCACCGACGAAATCGACATTTCTCGCGGCGACATGTTCGTCAAGGCCGACTACCTGCCGACCGTAGGCAAAGAGCTGGAGGCGATGCTGTGCTGGCTGTCCGAAACACCGCTGGACAAGAATCGCAAGTATTTCGTCAAGCACACCACACGCACGGTGAAGTGCCTGTTCTCCAGCATAGACTACCGCGTCGATGTCAATACACTGGAACAGCATGCCAACCCGGCAATACACATGAACGACATCGCACATGTGAAGCTGAAATTGCAACAACCGTTAGCATTCGATCATTACCAGCGCAACCGCGCCAGTGGCAGCTTTATTGTGATTGACGAAGCAAGCAACAACACGGTCGCAGCAGGAATGATCTGCTGATTTCCAGCCTGACCTGAAGAAGTCTCCCTCCCAATAAAAAAGCCTGCTTTTACGCAGGCTTTTTTATTGGGTATGAATCAGTTAAAACTGTTCGTTCTCGCCCAGATAGCGCCATTGCCCCAGCGGCAGTTTGCCCAGTTTTATCTTGCCGATGCGGATGCGTTTCAATCCAGTGACGGTCAGGCCGACCAGTTCACACATGCGGCGAATCTGACGCTTCTTGCCTTCGCGTAGTACGAAGCGCAACTGGTCTTCATTCTGCCAACTCACCTTGGCGGGTTTCAGGTATTCGCCGTCGAGCTTCAGACCCTGACACAACAATGCTAAACCGCTATCGTTTATTTTGCCCTGTACGCGTACCAGATACTCCTTGTCCACCGTTGAATCCTCGCCGATCAAACGTTTGGCGATCCGTCCATCCTGCGTAAGTATCAGCAGACCCTGCGAATCAATATCCAAACGACCTGCCGGGGCGAGGCCTATAAACTGGCTGCGATGAAAACTGATTGGCGACGGGTCTTCAGTCCAGTGCGATGATTCATCCAGCAACGCGGAGGCCGGTTTGTAACCATGCTCAGCCTGCCCGGAAACATAGCCCACCGGCTTATTCATCAATATGGTTACGCGCTGCTGCTGTGTATTCTGTGCCGCAGAACGCAAGGTGATTTGCTGATTGGGATAAACTTTGGTGCCCAGTTGGCTGACAGGTTCACCATCTACATCCACCCAGCCTTTTTCGATATAACTGTCCGCTTCGCGGCGTGAACACAGCCCAAGTTCGGACATGCGTTTGGAGAGTCGGATTTTTTCCATTTGAATTATGCGTTGCGATTGATCAAGGCGCGATTTAAGCACAAAGCGGGCTGTACGGCGAAATTAATTGTAAATTCAAGGGGACTTTGATGGCACAGTTTCCCGCTTCAGGACTCCAGCACCCTTAATTCAGTATTGGTGTAACGCAGACGGCTAGCGAGTACGCTGGCTATGCCTTCCATCAGCGCAAGTGCCAGTTTCTTGTGTTCGTCTGCAAGTGAGTCGAAAGTCTTGCGCGACAGCACATAGAGTTCGGTATCCGTAAAGGCGACCGCGTCGGCGGAACGTACATCGCCGTCGAGGAACGCCATTTCACCGAAAAACGAACCGCGCCCGAAGGTGCCGAGGTGATGGCTCATCTTGTCAGAAATCGGCAGCATGATACGCACCGCGCCCTTGCGTATCAGAAATAGTTCGTCGCCAACGTCGCCACGTTTGAATATCTTGTCACCGGTTTGGTAGGAAATCTTGTTCATGGCTTGCTCCAGCGCGGCCAGCGTTTCCGATTTGCGCCCCTTGAACAGCTCTATCTCATCCAGTTCTAGCGCATCCAATTCACTCAGTTCGCAGAAAGTGTTCTTCAAGATACTGTCTTCAACCCATTCCAGCGCTTCATCGAGTTCACCGAATACCCGTACCGGACTCTCGGGTTGTACCAGCCCGACCTGATCGAAATATTTTTGCATATCGCGTCCCGAGGGCAGGTTTTGCGGCAATTGGCTGAAAATCAAAAAGCCCTGCCGTTCGGCCAGCATATCCTTGAACTGTTCCAGCATATGAGCGGCGGTAACATCAACGGATTGAACGCGGCGCATGTCCAGAATGATGTAGGTTTGAGTCTTGAGCTCCTGTTCCAATGCCGAATACAACTGATTGGTCGTGCCGAAAAACAGGCTGCCTTGCAACTCGGCGACGACGGCACATTTACCGCGCGCAATGAGAATTTCCATTTCTTCATGGGTACGCACCCGCTTCGAAAAGGTCTCGTTGCAATGCACCATGCGCCGCACGATGGAGCCACCGATCTGTTCACGAATGAACAGGAATACTGCAAGCACTATGCCGATGCCGGACGCGGCGATCAGGCTGAAGGTCAGCGCGGTTGCGACCACGGCGGCGATAACCGCAAAGTCCAGTATCGTGGAACGCTGTCTAAGGAAATGAAAGCTGTCCTTGTCTATCATGCGTACACCGATGACGATCAGTATCGCGGCCAGCGAGGCGACCGGCACCCACGAGATCAGGCTGCCGAGAATCACGAACGCGATCAATGCCAGCACGCCTTCAAAGATACCCGAATAGCGGCTGACGGCACCGCTGGACAGATTCACCAGCGTCGCGCCCATAGTACCGGCACCGGGCATGCCGCCGATAATCGCTGATGCCACATTGCCCATGCCCTGCCCGATCAACTCACGGTTGGAGTTGTGGCGGGTGCGGGTCAGCGCATCGATGACCACACAGGTTTTCAGCGTGTCGATGGACAGCAGCACCGCCAGCGTCAGTGCGGGAATGATGATGTGCATGAGCTGATCGAATTGCATTACGCTCATGGCTTGCCAGCGCAATGCCATAGCCTCGGTAAAACTGCCGCCTCCCCCCAGCGAACCGACGACAAAGGCATTGTTTTCCAATGTAAGCAGCGACGAATCTATCAGTCCGAGTCCGAAATAGGCGAGTACACCCGCCAGCAGCGCGAGGATTGCTGCCGGAACCAACCTGGTAAAGTGCGGTGCCAGTATCATCACGCCGACGGTGATGATGCCGACAATCAGGCTTTGCCATTGCCAGAAACCTGGCGTAAGCAAGGTCTCCATCGCACGACTGCCCTTGGGCACACCGAAAAACTTGGGTATCTGACTGCCGATAATAATGAGGCCGACACCGGACAGGTAACCGCTTACCACCGGATAAGGCATGTATTTGATCAGTTGTCCGAGTCGCATCGCACCGAAACCGATCTGCATCAAACCCGCCAGCAGCCCCAGCATCGAGATCATCAGCAACGCCGATACGATACTGCCACCACCTTGCATAAATTCAATTGCGAAAGCGGAAAGCACCGCTGCGGCAGGTGCGCAGGGAGCGGTAATAAGACGGTTGGTGCCGCCCAGTACCGGAGCAATCAGGCCCAGCGCAGTGACACCGAGGATGCCGGCCAGCGCACCCTGTGCCGCGTAGGAGGAACCAAGCGGTGAATAGATGGTAACGCCAAAGGCAATCGCCGACGGAAGCGCTACCAGCATCGCAGCGAGTCCACCCCAAAAATCTCCCGCTTCCGGCTTAGGTAATTTTATGGCGCTGATTTTCATGACACGGGCTCCCGCTTACAATCCGGCTATACTATAAACCGATGCGATAACACAAACAACACACCGCACTATTCATGTTCGAGGCAAAACAGGCAATAGGGAGACCGTGATGTACAGCATTCAATCCGCAGATAGACAACAGCGCTTTTATCAAAAGCTGATGGAAATCCAACAGCAGGTAGGAGCAGAACGCGATATTTCCCGCATGTCGGATATTGTGATGCGTGCCGTTTCGGAATTACTCGAAGTTGACCGCAGCACGCTGTTCCTGATGGATTGGGAAACCATGCAGCTGCGCGCCTGTTTTGCACAGGGTCTGGAAAATAATGTCATCGTCGTGCCGTTAAAAATGGGCGTCGTGGGCTCGGCCATACTTCAGCGCAAGGTCATGAACGTCATCAATGCCTACCAGCACCCCTATTTCAATTTGAGTATAGACCAGCTAACCGGCTATAAAACCGACAGCATACTGGCCGCCCCGATTATCGATGAAAGCGGCACGGTTCTTGGCGGTGCAGAGTTGCTGAACAAGAATACGGGACGATTTACGCAGGACGACGAGAAAATTCTGGCCGCATCCATACTGAAACTGGTCGCTCTGCCACTGGATGAACAGCATGCCGCCGATGTCATGACCGAACTGCATACCCAAATCGGCTTCGACTGCGGCTCGGTCTTCATTACCGACAAGGCAACCGGTCAGTTGGTAGCGCTATGCTCCGAAGGGCTGGACAAAAAAGACATCAGCCTGTCCATCAAGCTGGGCATAGCCGGGCTGGTGGTGCTGACCAATCAGATGCTGCTAATTCCCGACGCACATGCCGACCCGCGCTTCGATTCGTCTTTCGACCAGCAAACCGGCTATCACACCCGAAATATTCTGTGCATACCATTACACGATTCCAATGGCGAAGTGCTGGGGGTGATACAGGCGATCAACAAGAAAGATGGTAATTTCGATGAGCATGACGTTGAAATCGTAACCAGCATCGCCAACATCGTCTCCATCTCCATCGAAAACACGATGTTGATACATGAAAGCGAAAAGCAATTTCACAGCATACTGGAAGTGCTCGCCGCCTCGATTGATGCGCGCGACACACTGACGGCGGGGCATTCTATGCGTGTGGCTGAATTTTCAGTCGGCATCGGCCGTGTAATCGGATTTACCGACTCGGGCCTGGACGTGTTGCGTGTATCGGCCATTTTGCATGACTACGGCAAGATAGGCGTCAATGACAATGTGCTGAAAAAGAATGGCGGGCTGGACGAAGAAGAATTCAAGCACATGAAGCAGCATGCGGCGATTACCTACGATATTCTGGAAAAAATCTACTTTGCCAGAAAATACCGCGGTGTACCGCTCATTGCCTCCTCGCATCACGAATACCTGAATGGCTCGGGTTACCCCCACGGACTGAATGGCAGCGAGATTCCCTTCATGTCAAAAATCCTGACCGTGGCCGACGTGTACGAAGCATTAACTGCCGACCGCCACTATCGTAAAGGCTTGACACAGGAACAGGCACTGGGCATTCTCGAAGAGGGCGTAAAACGCAACAAGTTTGATGGCAATATTCTGGACGCGCTGAAAATCTGGCTGAAGCAGACCTCCACGCCCTAACCTTCCTGACTCCCTGCCGCATGGCGGAAACCCGCACGAATAAGGTATGCTGCGCCCCTCCAGCCGGAGTACGGCGGCACGATGCCGTCTTTGCGAATATTTACCATCAGGCCGGGAACTCGTCATTCCCTCCTGCACCGGAATGACGGCGTTAGTCGAAATTTGGGTTTAGCTTACGCAAAACAGCCACTCCGTTATCCAAACGGAAATACAGGATTATGGATTTATTGCATGAACTTATTGAATAACAAAAGACTGCTGGCCGGACTGGCCGGATTATTGTGTGTCTTCGGCTTCGCGCCATTCGGCATTTTCCCCATTCCAGTGCTGGCTCTCGCCGTTTTATTTATACTGTGGGGGCAAGCCGATACACCGCGCATCGCAGCAGCATTGAGCTTTTACTTCGGTCTGGGGCTATTTGTCGCGGGCGTAGGCTGGATCTATGTTTCCTTGCACGACTTCGGCGAAATGCCGATGTGGCTGGCGGCTCCCGCCACATTACTGTTCGCCGCATTCCTTTCGCTGTTTCTCGCACTCGCGGGTCATCTTCAAGCACGCTTTTCCGTTCCACCGGCTATGCGCTTCCTGCTGGTCATGCCTGCCATCTGGGTAGCCATCGAATGGCTGCGCGGCATGATTTTTACCGGATTCCCGTGGCTGACGCTGGGCTACGCGCACAGCAACAGCCCGCTGGCGGGCTATGCTCCATTATTTGGCGTATACGGCGTATCGCTGATCGCCGCCGTAGCCGCCGGATTACTGGCGATACTGTGGCACGAACGCGGCAGCCTGCGCGGCAAAGTCGCACTGGGCGGCAAAATCGCTCTGGCCGCATTTTTCGCGATCTGGGTCGTCGGTGCCTTATTGCGTAACATCGCCTGGACACAAGCGGAAGGCGTACCGTTTTCGGTAACCATGGTGCAGGGCAATGTTTCTCAAGACATCAAGTTCAACGATGATGTTCTATTTGACACTCTGGAAACCTACCGCAGACTGGTCATTGAAAATCCCGCACGGCTGACCATCCTGCCGGAAACCGCGTTGCCCATGTTCCGCGATGAAGTCCCCGAAAACCTGATCAATCAATTGCGCGAGCACGGCAAAAACAACAACGGCGATGTGCTGACCGGCGTGTTCGAGCAAGACCGTGCCGGCTACTACAACAGCGTCATCGCACTGGGCGCATCCGAAAATCACTTCGAGGGAGGAGAACCGCATTACCGCAAACATCATCTGGTCATCTTCGGCGAATTCATCCCCTTGCGTCCGATCTTCGGCTGGATCATCAATCAGGTGCTGAACATCCCGATGGGCGACCTGTCTCGCGGTGAGATAGAGCAAGCACCTTTACACGCCGCCGGACAACGCATCGCGGTGAGCATCTGCTACGAAGACGTATTCGGCGAAGAGATCATTAAGGCGCTGCCCGAAGCCACCCTGCTGGTGAATGTAACCAACGACGGCTGGTTCGGCCATTCGCATGCCGCCGCACAACATAACCAGATTTCCCAGTTACGCGCGCTGGAAACCGGACGCATGATGCTACGCGCCACCAACACCGGCGTAACTTCCATCATCGGCATCGATGGCCGGGTGCAGCAGCAATTGCCTCAACATCAACTGGCCGTACTGCATGGCGAAGTTAAAGGCTACAGTGGCATCACGCCCTATGTACGCTGGGGCAACGGTGCCGTGCTGCTATTCATCGCGATGATGCTGGCCTATGCCTGGCGGCAGCGCATAATTTTGCCTTCATCGACAAATGACCAGTAACGCCACTATGGATTGGGTCTGCTATTTGCTGCGTTGCGCGGACGACACCCTATATTGCGGCATCACCAACGACCTCGACAAACGCCTCGCCGCCCACAACGCTGGCACCGCCGCTAAATACACCCGCACCCGCCACCCGGTTAAGCTGGTATACACTGAACAATGCCCCGACAGATCCACCGCCTCGAAACGTGAAATGGCGATCAAAAAATTACCCCGTGCGGAAAAATTGAAATTGATTCAGTAAAGTAACAAGAACACCCCACCTGTTCGGCCATATACATCCCGTGTGGGATGCCTACGCGAATGATCATCTGCTCTCAGGTTGCGATAAACCCACATAATCAATGACGGGTTCGGCTCTAATGGATAATCTGGGATAAACCTAAAAAACTCATTCCGTCCACGAATTGGTTTTAGCAGGGATGTGCTTTTTTTAGCCCAACTCGCAAAAACACGAAAGACACGAAATGGGTTAAGCAGGCATTCCACCTTTAGGTGGAAGCTCGCAAAAGGGGTAGGCAGGCAAAGCCACAGAGTGGCTGCTCGCAAAGAAAACAATGGGTTACATCAACTCACCGGAACACCCATCGGGTGAAATTAAAAATCAAGCATGCTGTTGAGTTTGTTCGTGTTTTTTGCGAGTTTTTGCCTAAATGCAAAATACCTGCCAAACCCACCTCGTGCATTTCGTGGACAATTGCTTTTTCTAGGATAAACCGTTTTCCGCTCGTGGAGAGCTTGTCTAACCTCACAGTCTTGCTGAAATTTATCATCGCGACTCTTCTCGACTGCTTAATAGATAATTCGCTGCTCCGTACCAGTATTCCAAACGTTGGAACGGCTAGCGTGGGCGCAATTGAAGCGGCATAATAGCCGCACCCATCAGCGACTCCGCTCTTAAGTGTTGTATCTTTTACCTTCAAAGATAATGCAATGACAAATAAGCCGTTCGATCTAGAAATACCCTCCTCATCTGTTATCAAGCGACTGGCATTGGTCGTCCTGCTGGTCAATCTGTTTGTCGCACTCTTGGCAATGAATTGGCTGAATCATAGCAAGCTACAGGATCAGGAAAACGCCGCCGTTGCGACTCAAAATATGTCGCAACTACTGGAGCAGCATCTAGTTGATGTCATCGATAAAATCGACATTAGCCTGTTGACGGCAGCGGAAGAAGTCAAAAGGCAAAACACCAAAGGTGCTATTGATGCGCAAGCGTTGAATGCGTTTCTGACTAGACTGAAGACATACCTTCCCGATGTCACGAGTATACGGATCGCCGATGCCAAGGGAGCGGTCAGATATGGCAACGGTGTAACACCCGAAACCCGTATCAATATTGCCGATCGCGAATATTTCATTGCGCAGCGCGATAATCCCAAAGCAGGGTTAGTCATTGCCAAGCCGGTGCTGGCACGCATCGATAAAAAGTGGGTCGTAATCCTGTCGCGAGCGATTCATCTGCCGGACGGTTCCTTCGGCGGTGTAGTTTACGCCAACATTTCGCTGGAACAACTCGGCAAAACCTTCTCAACCATCAACGCCGGCGACCATGGTGTTGTCGCACTGCGCGACAGGGACTTCGGCCTCATTGTCCGGTATCCAGAACCCAAGAGTATTGAGGAATCCATCGGCAACAAAGCCGCGTCACCGAAATTTCTGGAACTGACCGAAGCGGGGCAAATGTCCGCCACCTATATTGCCCCGGCGGCCATCGACAATATCGAGCGGGTATTTTCGTTCAGAAAACCCACCACTTTGCCCTACTACATCATCGTCGGTCTGGCTGCCGATGATTATCTTGCCGAGTGGCGACATCAAGCCATGCAAGTATCGGTTCTGCTGGCCTTCTTTCTGCTGGGTACGCTGCTGCTAGCGTGGTTATTTTATCGCGCTTGGACGCATTTTATCGCCGCCAACACGGCCCTGTCGAAACAGAAAGACACACTCCGCATCGTGGCCGACTATACCTACGACTGGGAATACTGGCAGGGTGCAAACCGGGAAATCCTTTACATCAATCCATCTTGCGAAAAGCTGACGGGTTATTCTCAAGCGGAGTTCATTTCCAATCCCGGCTTGCTTGAACGCATCGTTCATCCTGATGACCAGCATTTGGCGCAGAAACATGTAGCAGGTTTTGAAAGTCGCGAGGATGACAATGTCGATTTCCGCATTATTCGGCGAGATGGAGAGATCCGCTGGATCGCTCACGGCTGCCGTCCGGTGTACGGGGCTGATGGAGAATTTATGGGGCGCCGCGTCAGCAACCGTGACGTCACCGAGCGTGTGCAGAATGACGAAATAATCCGCATTAGCGAAGCGCGCCTGCAAGCCACACTGGACAATTCGCCATACATGATCTGGCAAAAAGACGTTCAGGGACACTACATTACATTCAATCAAGCCTTTTTCAGCGCGACGGGCAAAAGTGACGTAAATGAAATTCTGGGGCATACGGATTTAGATATTTGGCCGCGTGAACTTGCAGAAAAGTATCAGGCCGATGATGAAGCGGTCATGCAATCGCGCAAACAACAAATCGTCGAAGAATTGAATGGCACCGGCGAGCATCGCTTCTGGGTGGAGACCTGTAAAACACCTATTCTGGACAGTGAAGGAAAGTTGCTGGGTACCACTGGTTTCGCACAGGACATCACAAAACGGAAACTCAGCGCTGAAAAAATTCAGCAAAGCGAAGCCCGTTTCCGCCAATTATTTAACGGCGGTAACGATGCGATTTATGTAATTGATCCCGCGAGCGGTAAGTTTTTGGAAGTCAATGAAATCGGCTGCCGCCGTCTGGGGTACAGCCGCGAAGAAATGTTACATTTGGGGCCCCAGGACATCTCCGCGCAGGATCAGGAGGATACATCCTCTGCGATGAAACAGGTGATGCAAAACGGCTACACGCTGCGTGAGTGGGCACATATCACCAAGGATGGGCGCAAAATTCCGGTTGAGATCAGTGCACACAGCATGGATTTCGATGGCAAACCCACTATCTTGTCGGTGGTACGCGACATCAGCGAACGCAAGAATTCAGAACGGGAGTTAATCCGGCAAAAGAATAGTCTCAACGAAGCGCAGCATATCGCCCATATAGGTAGCTGGGAACTGGATCTTGTCACCAATAAACTAAGCTGGTCCGATGAGATATTCCAGATATTCGAAGTTAACCCGGAACAATTTGGCGCCTCCTACGAAGGCTTCCTAGAGCGCATCCATCCTGATGATCGCGACATGGTTAATTCCGCCTTTACCGAATCAGTCGAGCAAGGTACAGCTTATGAGATAACCCATCGATTATTGATGGCAGACGGACGTATCAAATATGTTCAGGAACGTGGGCACTCTGTTTACGATGACAAGGGGATCGCATTGAGTTCCATGGGAACGGTACAAGATGTGACCGAACGCACACAAATTGAAATGGCATTTAAATTGAGTGAAGACCGATTCCGTCAAATGTTCGAGAACATGAGCAGCGGTGTGGTGGTGTATCAGGCGGTGGATGAAGGTGACGATTTTGTTTTCAAGGACATAAATACCGCCGTAGAACGTATCGAAGGTACACGCCGAGAGGATTTGATCGGAAAACGTGTTACTGATGCCTTCCCGGGTATTAAGGAGATGGGTTTACTGGCTACTTTCAAACGTGTTTGGCAAAGCGGTCAGTCCGAACATTATCCGCTGAGCTTTTATGCGGATAACAAAATTTCCGGCTGGCGCGAAAATTTCGCTTATCGCCTGGCAACCGGCGAATTGGTGGTGATCTACGATGATGTCACCGCCGCTAAGCAGGCCGAAATGGCACTAAAAATCAGTGAGGAACGTCTTGCCATTGCCACGCGCGCCGGCATCATCGGAATCTGGGATTGGGACGTGGTGAACAACCACCTGACATGGGACGAAGCCATGTACCGTTTGTACGGCACCCGTGCCGAAGACTTCGGCGGTGCCTATGAGGCTTTTGTCAGCGCGATACATCCCGAAGACAAGGCACGCATAGAGGCTGAAGTTCAGGCCGCGTTACGCGGGGAACGGGAGTATACCCCCGAGTTCCGGGTAGTCTGGCCCGATGGTTCGATACACTACCTCAAGGCGGCATCGCATATCGAGTTTGATGCAAACAGGCAGCCTATCCGCATGATCGGTATCAATTTTGATCTTACCCTACAAAAGCAATCCGAGATCAAACTGAGTGAGAGCAACCTGTTGCTCAACAGCATCATAGACAACATCCCGAACATGATCTTCCTCAAGCGCGCCTCGGATTTGCGCTTCGAGTTGTTCAACCGTGCCGGAGAGGAATTGCTAGGCTATGCCCGTGCAGACCTTATGGGCCGCAATGATTACGATTTCTTCCCCAAACAGGAAGCCGACTTCTTCACCGCAAAAGACCGCGCCACTCTGGCACAAGACGGAATCATTGATATTCCAGAGGAACAGATCAAAACCCCGCTCGGTTCCCGCATCCTGCACACCAAGAAACTGGCTATCCGGGACGAACAGGGCCAGCCCAGGTATTTGCTGGGAATTTCAGAAGACATCACCGAACGCAAGCTGTCTGAACAGAAAATCGCCGAATTGCTCGACTTCAACAGCAAGATCATTTCAGAATCACCGTTAGGCATCGTAGTCTATCGAGGAGACGGTGAATGCGTTATGGGTAACGAGGCGGCAGCAAAGATTATCGGCGCAACCGTTGAAAAAATGTTGGCTCAAAACTTCAGGAAGATTGAATCCTGGAAAAAATCCGGCCTGTTAGATGCCGCGTTGCGCGCCTTGGAAACGGGTGAAAACCAGCATAGCGAAACACATCTCAAAACCAGTCATGGCAAGGAAGTTTGGATTGATTTCGATTTCGTCAAACTGGCTCGCGCGAATGAACCTCATTTATTGCTGATTCTGGCCGATGTGAGCGAATTCAAACGCTCCGAGCTGGCCATTTCCGCGGCCAAAACGGAAGCCGAAAACGCCAACCGCGCGAAGAGCGAATTCCTTGCCAACATGAGCCACGAGATACGCACCCCTATGAACGCGATCATCGGGCTGTCCGATCTCGCGCTGGGCACCAGCGAACTGCCGCCCAAGCTGCATAATTATCTGAACAAGATACACAGCTCATCCAAGGCGCTGCTGTCCATCATTAACGACATTCTGGATTATTCCAAAGTCGAAGCAGGGCGGCTGGAGTTGGAGCCAGCCGAGTTGCGCCTGGATGATCTGCTGGAAAATGTCGCGGATTTATTTAATGTACGCGCAGAAGAAAAAGGGGTCGAGCTGGTGCTGGACATCGCACCGGATGTACCTGAACGGGTGATCGGCGATCCGTTGCGACTCGGACAGGTAATGAACAATCTGGTTGGTAATGCAGTGAAATTCACCGAACATGGCGAAATACTCATCAGGGTGGAACTGTTGGCTTTGGTGGATGGGATCAGCACACTGCGTTTTGCTGTGCGCGATACCGGCATCGGCATGACTGAAGAACAAGCGACGCGTCTGTTTAAAGCGTTCACTCAGGCAGACAGTTCCATCACCCGTCGCTTTGGCGGTACCGGTCTGGGTCTGACCATCAGCAAGAAGCTGGTGGAAAAGATGGGCGGTGAGATTACGGTAGTCAGCAAACCGGGTAAGGGCAGCACCTTCAGCTTTACGATCACACTTCAGGTGTCGAATCTGGCGCACATTGAACGTTCACCATCGGAGTTGCGGGGAATGCGCGTGCTGGTAGTGGATGATTTAGAGATTTCGCGACTGGCCTTGCGCGAAATGCTGAATGCGTGGCAGTTCCAAGTCACGGAGGCGGCCTCGGGACAGGAAGCGCTGAGGCTGATAGAACAACGCGCCAACAACCCGGAGCAGGCTTTTGAGTTGGTGTTGCTGGACTGGAAAATGCCGGGCTTGAGCGGGGTGGAAGTAGCGCGACATCTGCGCGAGTCAGCGCAGCGCAAGGAAATATCCAAGCTACCCGTCATCATCATGGTCACCGCGCACAGCAAGGAGATTCTGTTGCAAGAGGCACAGGGCGTACATCTGGATGCGGTACTCAATAAACCGGTCACCTCTTCCGGCCTGTTCGACATCATCATGGATTTTCAAGGCGGGCATAAACGCCGTACTGATGTAACGTCCGGCACGGATATCAGAGGTGATGCGTCAGCGATACGTGGCGCACACATATTGCTAGTGGAAGATAACGAAACCAACCAATTGGTGGCAATAGACATCCTCGAACGCATGGGGTTGGAAGTCACGGTCGCCAACAATGGTCAGGAGGCACTGGATAATTTGCATAAGGCCGATTTTGATGTCGTGCTGATGGATTTGCAGATGCCGGTCATGGATGGCTTGGAGGCGGCGCGACGCATCCGCCAAGAGGTGCGCTGGAACGGGTTGCCGATCATCGCCATGACTGCGGCGGTAATGGAACAGGATCGTACCGCCTGCAGCGTTGCCGGAATGAATGATCACGTTGCCAAACCCATTGCACAGGCAGAACTGCTGCACGCATTACTGCGATGGGTCAAACCGACTTCGCCTGTAGATCGGGATTCATCCCGACAAATTGCGAACCCTATCGAGAAAAATCCCGATCTATGGCAGATCCAGTTACCCGGTTTCGATGTGCCCGCGGCACTGGATCGATTGGGGGGAAACCGTGACCTGCTGTTTGATCTGCTGAAAAAGTTTGCTTCCGAGTTTGCTGATGCACCGGCCGCGTTATCGCAACTCGTCAAAGAAGAGGATCATCAGGCGTTTGCTGCGTTCGTGCACCGCATCAAGGGCGCCGCGGCCAACCTGGGTGCAATGGAGCTTTATCGCGCCTGCGAAACTCTGGAACAAACATTTAAAACAGACTCCGGGAAAATGGATAGAGCTGATTTTGATAACGCACTTGCTCAAGCCCTGACTAACATCTCTCACTTGAGTATAACGACGAAGACGATTGCCACAGCACCCGAATATGATTGCGACAAATGCAATTGGCAACGGGCGTCGGAGTTGGTCAAGCAACTACGCAAACTGGTGGACAACTTCGAATTCGTGCCTTTTGAAATGATCGCCGAATTGAAGCATGCCATCGCATGCAGCCCTTTACGGGAGAAACTGAAAGCGCTGGAACGAGCATTGGATAAGATGGATTACGACAAGGCAAGCATGGTGCTGCAAAACCTGCCTTGCATAGAGGGGCATGATTTTGATCAGTGAAAAAATACAAAGCAAAGAAAATCTTCCACTCATTTTGATTGTCGATGACACGCCTATCAACATTCAAGTGTTGGCGGAAGCTTTGCGCACCAATTATCGCGTCAGAGTGGCGGGGAGCGGTAAGGCCGCATTCGATGTCATCGCTAAAGTCGGTGCACCCGATCTGATCTTACTGGATGTAATGATGCCGGACATGGATGGCTATGAAGTCTGCCGGCGTTTGAAGCAAGCGCCCGAGACAAAGAATATTCCGGTGATGTTCGTCACCGCCAAGGCCGATGCGGCAGATGAGGAGCATGGCTTGAACCTCGGCGCGGTGGACTACATCGCCAAGCCTTTTCACCTGCCTATTGTAGCGGCGCGTGTGCGCAACCACATCAATCTCAAGATAAAGACCGATCTGCTGGAGTCGCAGGCCATGCTCGACGGCCTGACCAACATTCCCAACCGGCGTCGTTTCGACGAGACGCTGGAAGTCGAATGGAAGCGCGCGTTGCGCTCCGGCACACCGCTATCACTGATAATGGCAGACATCGACTTTTTTAAGCGTTATAACGACAATTACGGGCACGGTGTCGGCGATGAATGCCTGAAAAAAGTCGCGGTATCGTTAGCGAATTCAATTGATCGCCCCTCCGACCTCGTAGCACGCTATGGCGGTGAGGAATTTATAGCCATCCTCCCGGAAACCGATACGGCAGGGGCAGTAGCCATCGCTGAACGCTTCCGTAACCATGTCGAAAGCTTGCAAATCCTGCATGAGTATTCGGATGCATCCAATTATGTAACCGTGAGTGTCGGCGTTGTCACTGTTGTGCCAACGGCTGAAATCACGCAAAGCGATCTACTCAAATTAGCCGATGAGATGTTGTATCAAGCCAAGAAAGCCGGGCGCAACCGGGTTTGCTGAATTATCTTCGTGCACTTAGGAAACGCTGATTTAGAAAACCGCATTAGGCTTTAGGCCGTGTATTTCGTAGACAAATGCTGGTTCAAGGGCTAAAAGCACCCTTCCAGCTCGACTTACCTTGCTAAGGTGGCAAGTCGGGCAAATGAGTAATTGACCAAGAAGAATCGAACCAACCCTATATCTTCGACCACTCGATCTGTTTGATTTTTTCGGGTCGTTTTTCCGAATGAATCTCGGCAGGGTTCGGTTTGTCGGCATCGGTCATCAGCGGGTGATCCGGGTCGTAGTGGGCGGATTTTTCTGGGGCGGGGCTATCTTCACGTTCTTTTTTACGAGCGGCGATTTGTGCGGATTCTATTGCTTGCGCCTTGCGCCGGGCTTCCATGGCGTCGAATTCATATTGGGTTTTGTGCTTCTCACGGGCAGGATTATTTTTTACTGTGGTTTTTTTCTTGCCAGCAAGCCTGGTATTTTTTTCCCGGGCAGCAATTTGTGCCGCCTCCAGCGCCAATGCCCTCTTTCTTGCCTTAATCGCATCGGATTCGTATGAAGTCTGGAATGGCTGTTCGGGATCAATATTCAGGGGCGCTATTTCGACATGCTCATCCGGTTTGCTGTGTTCAACGGCAGGCTTGTCCGTTTCTTTAGGTGGCGCGACTTTGGGCACATTCTGATGCAGAACGGCTGCAGGTTTAGTCTTGGACTCCACTTGATGAGGTGGCACTTTGGGCGGCTCTGTTTCGGTTTGATGCGATGTTTTTGTTTCTGCGGCCTTTTCGCCATGCGCCGCGTTCTTTTCAGCTTTAAGTTTAGCCTTTTCTTCCAGTACGGCAGCGCGTGCAAGTGATTGGCTCTCTTTTTCCGTCCTTTTCTTCTCTGCCAGTGCTTCCTTTTGCTCCTTGAGTTTGGCGGCTTTTTCATCCGCCTCCGCCTTTTTGAGCGCCTTGAACCACGATCTATTTTTCATTCTCGACGCCAGCGATTTGGCTTCTCGTGCAGATCTGGCCCGGTTCGCTTCTTCCTGAGCCATTTGCTTAGCGCGCAGCACTACGGCTCTTGCATCAATCTCGGCCTGTCTTGCAGCTTCCTTTTCTGCGGCAATAGCGGCCTGTTCGGCGGCAGCAAGTTGCGCCTGTTCGGCAGCCAGTTTGGCTGCCTCGATACGCTGTTCCTCAGCCAGTTTGGCCGCCGCTTCTTCGTTGCGCATCGCCTCTTCTCTGGCTAGCTGATCGGCTTTGGCCTGTTCGCGCTCGTGTATCGAATTACGAATACCATCACGTTTAGCCAGATAGATATTACGAGCCTTGTCATCCGTGGCATAGAAAGCGGCCTGTTCCAGCCAATGTATCGCCGTCTCGCTATTCTGTTCGACACCCTCGCCTTTTTCATAACAATCGGCCAGTCGAGATTGCGCTTCCGCATTGCTGCCGCCGGCTTTACGATACCATTTGACGGCTTCTTCGTGATTTTGCGGAATGCCTTTTCCCTGCGAATACAGATCGCCGATATGGAGTTGCGCCGTGGCATCGCCCAGATTGGCGGCTGACGTAAACCACTGCATAGCCTTTCTGTAATCCTGCTGTACGCCCTTGCCTTTCAGATACATCTCACCCAGATCGGCCTGAGCCTGAGGGTGTCCCTGTTGTGCCGCAGCCATATACCAATGCACGGCTTCATTGTAGTCCTGCTGTATTACCCTGCCCTGCGAGAACAGCACGCCCAAATTGTATTGGGCTGATGAATTGCCCTGTTCGGCCAGAGGCAGATAGAGCGTGGCGGCTTTAGCATAATCACCTGCTTCCTGCGCCCAGCGTGCCTCATTCAACGGATCGTTTTGAGCCTGCGATACGCCTGCGCACAACAACATCAATGTTAACAATAGCGGCTTAAGCGATTTATTCATCATGGTAGTCAAGTCAGGCGTAGGACAATCTGACATACAAGTTTGTCAATGGCGGCATTATCAGAACCCTGGATTATTCGAATATTCCCCGGCGCATTTTAACAGTCTGAGGGAATTCAGTTCGCGCTTGTTGGGTTTTTTGATGAAGAATAACGCATTGCCAGAGCATTATTTACTTGCCCCGGCTTGAAAGGTAACGACCGTTATTGGGAAATATTTTCCAACTTCCTGCGGTTCAGCTTATTTTCTATGGCGAAATACAAGGTGGTCAGCAGGATAGCGACGATAAACAGCGCATGTGCGGTCGGAATTATCAGGAATGCGAGCAGGTATTTCATTTTATCCTCCATTATCGAAGTGACTAAAAGAGTCGGGACTTGATAGTAATATCGGCAAATTTATTTGGCTTCTGAGTGCGGATATGAAATGTTGTGCTGACGTAAGCAGTTGAAAACCAGTAAAATGCGTGTCTTTGCAATTGCACGAAATTCAACGATGCTTACCTTTCAGCAAATTATCCTTACCTTACAAAATTATTGGGACAAACAGGGCTGCGCACTGCTGCAACCTTACGACATGGAAGTCGGTGCGGGCACATCGCATACCGCCACCTTCCTGCGCGCACTGGGGCCGGAGCCTTGGAAAGCGGCCTATGTTCAACCTTCGCGCCGTCCCAAGGATGGCCGTTATGGCGAAAATCCGAATCGTCTTCAGCATTACTACCAGTTTCAGGTGGTACTCAAGCCTGCGCCGGACAACATCCTTGACCTTTATCTCGGTTCCCTGGAAGCGTTGGGTTTCGATCTGAAACAGAACGATATCCGCTTCGTCGAGGACGATTGGGAAAACCCGACGCTGGGCGCTTGGGGATTGGGCTGGGAAGTGTGGCTGAACGGCATGGAAGTGACCCAGTTCACCTATTTCCAGCAGGTCGGCGGTATCGACTGCAAGCCGATCACCGGCGAGATCACCTACGGTCTGGAGCGTTTGGCGATGTATCTGCAAGGCGTGGAAAATGTCTACGACCTGACCTGGACGCCGGGTGTCAGTTACCGCGATGTCTATCATCAGAACGAGGTCGAGCAATCGACCTATAACTTTGAACATAGCGATGTCGAATTTCTGTTGGGCGCGTTTGCCAGTTACGAAAAGCAGGCCAAGCATTTGATGGAAAACAAACTGGCGTTGCCTGCCTACGAACAGGTGCTGAAAGCGGCACATAGCTTTAACCTGCTGGATGCACGTGGAGCGATTTCGGTAACCGAACGCGCCGCTTATATCGGGCGAATACGAAATCTGGCCCGTAGCGTTGCCGCCGCCTATCTCGACAGTCGCGCACGATTGGGTTTTCCAATGGCACCGAAAGCCTGGGCGAACGAGGTATTGACGCAGATGGGAATCGAGCCTGCCGAAGGAGGAGTAGCATGAGTATTAGGTCATTCCCGCGAAAGCGGGAATCCAGCAGTAATGATATTCCGCGCAGCGGTCAATATTTAGGTTTTGTCCCGCTACGCGGGGATTATTCAATCGAATGGATTCCCGCCTGCGCGGGAATGACGAGGTAGTAGTATGAGTAAGAATTTATTGGTTGAATTGTTTGTCGAGGAACTGCCGCCGAAGTCGTTGAAGAAGTTGGGTGACTGTTTTGCCCAAGATATTTGGTGGAGGCTGAGTACTGCCGGGCTATTAGCTGATACAAGTGGTGACAGTACTTATGGCGAAACGTATGTCATGTATGCATCACCAAGGCGCTTGGCCGTTTGGGTTAAGGGTGTGTTAAGCAAAGCACCTGATAAGTCGGTGTCGCAGAAGCTGATGCCGGTCAAGGTTGGTCTGGATGCGGACGGTAATGCGACGCCTGCGTTGCTGAAGAAACTGGCATCATTGGGTGCGGATGCATCGGTCGTGCCGCAATTGAAGCGCGAAGCGGATGGTAAAAATGAAGCGCTGTTTCTGGATAGCGTAGTCAGCGGTGCGACACTGGCTGAAGGTTTGCAGGCGGCGTTGCATGAAACGCTAGCCAAGCTGCCCATCGCCAAGGTGATGACCTATCCCGATCCGACCGGCGATGGTTGGTCTACGGTCAACTTCGTGCGTCCCGCACATGGTCTGGTCGCACTCTATGGTGATGAGATAGTACCGGTCAGCGTGCTGGGATTAAGCGCCGGTCGCGTCACACATGGGCATCGCTTCGAAGCGTCAGTCGATGCCGTGGTGTTGCAGCATGCCGACAACTACGCACAGCAAATGCTGGACGAAGGCGCGGTGATCGCGAGTTTCGCGGAGCGTCGCGCCGAGATCGAGCGTCAGCTAGCCCTCGCAGAAGAGAAAGAAGGGCTTGTTCATATACCAGATGACGCGTTGCTTGATGAAGTGACTGCGCTGGTCGAGCTCCCTAATGTGTTGATGGGGACGTTTGATAAATCATTCTTGGATGTGCCGCAGGAATGCCTGATCCTGACGATGAAGGCGAACCAGAAATATTTTCCATTGATGGAGTTGATTGGCCCATCGACGGCGGCAAGGTCAGTTAAGTTGACCAACAAATTTCTGATCGTCTCGAACATTCGCCCGGCGGACGCGAGTCTGGTGATCGGCGGCAACGAGCGCGTGGTGCGCCCGCGCCTAGCGGATGCGAAATTCTTCTTCGACCAGGATCGCAAGAAGACTCTGGAATCCCGCGTACTTGGGCTGGCGAAAGTCGTCTACCACAACAAGCTTGGCACGCAGGGCGAGCGCGTGCAGCGGGTCTGCGCGATTGCCAAGGCCATCGGTCAGCAATTGGGTGGCGACGAACTGGCGATGCACGCCGAGCAGGCCGCACTGCTGGCCAAGGCTGACTTGCTGACCGATATGGTCGGCGAATTCCCCGAATTACAAGGCATCATGGGCCGCTATTACGCGCAGCATGACGGTTTGGATGACGATGTAGCCTATGCGATTGAAGACCACTACAAGCCGCGTTTCGCCGGGGACGAATTGCCGCGTAATGATGTCGGCATCTGTGTGGCCTTGGCCGACAAGCTGGAAACGTTGGTCGGCATGTTCGGTATCGGTCAGATACCCACAGGCGACCGCGACCCGTTCGCCTTGCGTCGTCATGCCCTAGGCGTGATTCGGATGTTGATCGACAAGAATCTGCCGCTCAGTCTGGGCGAACTAGTGAAAATTTCATTTGCCGGTTTCCCTACGGGATTATTGGGCGATGCACATGCGCAGATTGAAACCTTTATCTACGAACGTCTGGATGGCATGATGCGTGAGCAGGGCTACACGGCCAATGAAGTAGATGCCGTCCTGTCGCTGCGCCCACAACGTTTGAGCGAAGTTTCATTGCGACTGATTGCGGTGCGTGCTTTTGCTGCCTTGCCTGAATCCGCCGCACTGGCTGCGGCCAACAAGCGTGTCGGCAATATCCTGAAGAAAGTCGAAGGTGGCGTGAGCGGCAAGGTTGATGCGACGCTGTTGGCCGAAGCTGCCGAGCAGGCCTTGCATCAGGCGTTAAACCGCATCGCACCGCAGGCGGATGGGCATTTTGCAAGCGGAGATTACACCGCCTCGCTACAAGAATTAGCTGCACTGCGCGAACCCGTGGATGCGTTCTTCGACAGCGTGATGGTGAATGCCGAAGACCCGGCGTTACGCGCCAATCGCTTGGCCCTGCTGGCGCAATTGCATCGGGCGATGAATCGGGTAGCCGATTTGTCAAGGCTGGCGGCGTGATGCCGCACTTCATCAACAACGATTAGCGACTATCTTATGAAACTCATCATTCTCGATCGTGACGGCGTCATCAATTTTGATTCTGACCAGTTCATCAAGAATCCGACGGAGTGGCGGCCGATTCCAGGGAGCCTGGAAGCCATTGCGCGTTTGAATCAGGCCGGATACCGCGTGGTGGTTGCGACCAACCAGTCCGGTATCGGGCGCGGCTTGTTCGATATGCCCACGCTGAATGCAATACACGACAAGATGCACAAGGCCTGCGCGTTGGTGGGCGCGCGTATCGATGCAATATTTTTCTGCCCGCACACCGCCGAAAGCAATTGCCATTGCCGCAAGCCGGAAAGCGGTATGCTGGAAGAAATTGCCGACCGTTTCAATACTAATCTCACCGACGTGCCGGTCATCGGCGATTCGCGGCGCGATCTTGTACCCGCCGCCAAGATGGGCGCACAACCGTTTCTGGTGCTGACTGGCAAAGGCGAAAGAACATTGGCTGCTGGCGACCTGCCGGAAGGAACCCGTATTTTCCCAGATCTGGCTGCGGCAGTCGCTTCGCTGCTTTGATTTGTTTGATTATTAAAGTGTAGTCTCGTCATTCCCGCGTAGGCGGGAATCCAGCAGAATCAACAGACCGCGTAGCGACTAACTTTTGGTCGGCTACGTCGTAACTTTGTTAATAACTGGATTCCCGCTTTCGCGAGAATGACGGTAATAAGCTCTTCGCGTTTATACATTGGATTGAAATGCTCGTCATACGCTCGCTGGTTTTTCTGTTGTTGCAATTGCTGCTAACGCCTATCTTCTCCACATTGGCGATTTTTACCTTTCCTTTTTCGCCGCTGACGCGTTATCGGCTGATCTCGAATTATGCGCGGACCATGCTCTGGCTGCTGCGAGTAGTCTGCAACATCCGTCACGAGGTCAAGGGTATCGAAAATATCCCGAAGGAGCCTTGCGTGGTGTTATGCAAACATCAGTCCGCATGGGAGACGCTGGCCTTGCAGGTCATCTTCCCACCGCAGGCCTGGGTGTTGAAACGCGAATTGTTGTGGTTGCCGTTCTTCGGTTGGGGCTTGGCGATGACCAGCCCGATTGCGATCAATCGCAGCGACGGCAAGGGCGCGGTGAAGCAATTGTTGAAGCAGGGCAAGGAAAGGTTGGCGCAGGGATTCTTTGTGGTGATCTTTCCCGAGGGGACACGCATCCCTTACGGTCAGCGCGGCAAGTACAAGATCGGCGGTTCGTTGCTGGCTGCCAGCAGCAGCAAACCGGTAGTGCCGGTTGCACATAACGCCGGACGACTCTGGGGGCGCAACGCGTTCGTAAAACGCCCCGGCCTGATCACCATGAGCATCGGTGTACCCATCGAGACCAAAGGTCTGAAAGCCGATGAGATCAACACGCGTACCGAAACCTGGATAGAAAACGAGATACAGCAATTGGCCCACTAATGTTTGAACGCCTGAGCAAACGTATCGTCTGCCCCGCACCACCCCGAACCAGCGTAGTGGTCGAGCAACGCACCGCCACACTCGCCGGTCTACCCATCCCCTATACCCTGAAACGCAGCAGCAAACGCCGCAGCATCGCATTGCGCATAGATGATAGCGGGCTGACGGTAAGCATGCCGCTACGCGCCCCCGAGCACTGGCTGAATGAAGTATTGCAGGATAGGGCACGCTGGGTAATCGAAAAACTGAACGGCTGGCAGGCGCGCAAACAGGATGCTGTAATCTGGGCAGATGGCGAGTTTATTCCGTATCTCGGCGAACAACTCACCCTGCGCGTGACGCAAGGCTTGCAGAACATTCCGGCGTACCAGCATGAAAACGAACTACTGATCCTGGTACGAAAAGACATTAGCGAAGCAGGCATCGAGAGAGGCGTAATCGCCTGGTACAAGCAACAGGCCATCGCATTATTCACCTCAAGAGTCGCCCATTACGCCGACCTGCTCGGCGTTACGCCAAGCGAAATCAAGCTTACGACAGCAAAGAAACAATGGGGAAGTTGCAGCACACGCGGCATAGTGCGACTGAATCTGCAGTTGATCAAACTGCCGCTCCGGCTGATAGATTACGTAGTGGTGCATGAACTCGCGCATCTGCGCGAAATGAACCATTCACCGGCGTTCTGGCGCGTAGTGGAAAGCGCCTGCCCGAATTACGCAAAATTGCGTCGCGAATTGAAGTCGATAGGATTGTAGGCAGAAAACCTGAGTTTAAGTGGAATGCCCTATAGATTTCTTACTTCCGGGGATTCCCTGCTTACGGGATCGTGCCCGCCCATATGGTCGAACAACGATTGCAATGTCACATTGGTTTTCTTCTCCAACTGAACGGCGCAGGTTGCCAGCCATTTCCTCAGCGGATCATCGCTTTGCTTTGCCAGCATATGGCTGCTGTCAAGCAGAAACAGATGCAGCAATTCAGTTGCATGTATATGGCTTGCATCACGCACCATCACCCAGCCTCGCCCCTCTGTTCTGCACACATAGCCCTCTTCCGCAAGCCGATCGAGAATTTGCTCCAGCGTATAAAAACCCAGACGCATTTTTTTTGACAAGGCAGGGATAGTTTCAACATCACCCCGCTTCATATTGTCCGACATGATCTGCAACACCCTCAATGCATCAATGAATTGCTCCACCGCAGGCAGATTTTTTGACTCCGGCGCGCGCCAGTGCGACAGGGATGCCGCAACGACCGCACCCAGCAAAATAGTCAGCCATGACAAATAGATCCACATCAGAAAAATCGGCACGCTGGCAAACGCGCCATAGACCAGCTTATAGGTTGGAAAGTGACTGATGTAATAACCGAATGTCTGGTTCATGGCCTCAAACAAAAATGAAGACACTATTCCGCCTATCAGCGCGTGCATATAAGGTACGTGACGATTGGGAATAATACGGAACAACATTGCAAAGGCTAACGTGGTAAAAAATACCGGCAAGGCCTTGAGCGCGCCCACGCCAAAAATCGGAATATGTTTGGCGTAGCCCATGGACAAGCCGACCAGCCAGGAAGTAAGCGACAAACTGGCACCAACCAGTACAGGAGCGAGTGTCAATACCGCCCAGTAAACAATAAGCCGCTTAATGATAGGACGAGGACGCTTCACCCGCCAGATAGTATTGAAGGCATGACTGATCGTTACCATCATCATCATTGCGGTCACACCCAGAAATACCAGTCCGACTGCACTTAAACGTCCTGCACTCTCGGCAAACTGCTCCATGTATTTTGAAATCACCTTCCCTGCGGTCTCGGGCATCAGATTTTCCAAAAGATAATTCTTGATCTGTATCGAGAAATCATCAAATACCGGAAAGGCAGAAAACAGCGTCAGTGCAATCGTGATGAGCGGAACGATGGACAGTAAAGTAGTGAAGGTAAGACTAGCCGCGATTTGTATGCAACGATCCTGCAGAAATCGCTCAGTCACAAAACGAATAAAAGTGTGTAGTTCCTGCCAATTCTTTTGCATGCTGGTGTTGATTCCCTATAATGTGCGAATGATAACCGACAAAGAAATTCTGGTGCTGTATTACAGCCAATATGGTGCCACAAGGCAAATGGCTCAACTCATCGCGCGCGGCGTGGAACAGGTAGCAGGCGCACGCGCCAGATTGCGCACTGTCCCGAAAATTTCCACCGTATGCGAAGCCAGCGAACCCGGCATTCCCGATAGCGGCGCACCCTATGCCGAATTGCGCGATCTTGAGGAATGTATAGGCTTGGCACTGGGAAGCCCGACCCGTTTCGGCAACATGTCTGCACCGATGAAATACTTCTGGGACGGTACCGGTTCGTTGTGGATGAAACATGCGCTAGCAGGAAAGCCCGCCGCCGTATTTACCTCCAGCAGCAGCATGCATGGCGGGCAGGAAACAACCTTGCTGTCGATGATGATGCCTTTACTGCATCACGGCATGTTGATCGTCGGCCTGCCCTATTCCGAACCCGAACTCGCCACCACCCAAAGCGGCGGTACGCCCTATGGTGCCAGCCATGTTGCGGGATTGTCCAGCGATCTGGCCATTTCCGACACCGAGAAAAAACTGTGTATGGCGATGGGCCGCCGTCTTGCCACGCTCTCACTAAAGCTCGCCTCATGAATAACGCCGTTGAAGCACGCCGCCTGTTACGCGCTCATCGCTACGGAGCACTGTCTACCTTATCTGCAAAATTGGACGGCTATCCGTTTGGTTCGATCACTCCCTACTGGGTCGACCACGATGGCAGCCTGCTGATTCTGATCAGCGGTCTGGCCGAACACACCAAAAACATCCTGCATGATCCACGCGTCAGCCTGATTACCCATAATCAGAGTTCACCCGATATACAAATGCAAGGCCGGGTTACGCTGGTCGGCAACGCCCGCCTGCTTAACGACAGAGCAGGCCTGAGCGCCCGCCACCTGCGCCATTTCCCCGAAGCGGAAATCAATCTTTCATTACCCGACTTTGCATTCTGCCGCATCGAACCCGTGGCTATCCGCTATATCGGCGGCGTAGGGCGCATACACTGGGCACGCATGGAAAACTATATTGCACCGAACGCCGCCGCCTTTGCAAATCAGGAAGAAATCCTGCTTGCAGACATCAACACACAACAGAAAGGCGAATTGCAGCGCCTGCTCAGGCAAGCACATGGCATGGAAACAACCGATGCGCACGCCATAGCGCTGGATTGTGATGGCCTGCACATACGCAACGCAAACCATGTCTTGCGACTGGATTTCAACGAAACATTAACCGATCCAGAGCAACTGAAAAATTTATCCGCACTGAACTGCAACCAGTCCTGAATATCAGGAAAGTCGCCATTAGCCCATTCAAGCGACCGTGATCTCTCAACGCATTTGCGCGGTCATGCCCGCACACTCCATCTGTCTTTAGCCTGCATCCCGACTCTGACTTATAACGAAACTCGAACTGCCAATTACAATTATTTGCGCAACAGGTTCTTTTTATGGATAATGCGCGCCCTAGCATATCAACCAAAATGCGTACACCCGCCGCATAAATCACCCGCAAGGAATAAAATGAAAGCAGATATTCACCCAAATTACCATGAAATTACCGTAACTTGCAGTTGCGGTGTCAGTTTCAAAACACGTTCCGCAATGACCAAAGACACACTGCACGTTGAAGTTTGTTCCGAATGTCACCCGTTCTACACTGGTACACAGAAAATTGTTGATACAGCAGGCCGTATCGACAAGTTCCGCCAGAAATACGCAACCAAAACTGCTGCGTAATAAAACGGGACGCGAGGGAACCCTTCGCACTACATCCCATCGAAAGGCAGCGTTTGCTGCCTTTTTTCATTGGCATGCTTCAATGGCAGCGATACCGTATACCGAACTTCTCGAATAGGAATAATCATGCGCTTACTGTTTCTTGGACTAATTATTTCGATGCTCACCGGTTGCGCGCAAAATCCGGTTACCGGCTCCAACGATTTTGTGATGATGTCCGAGAATCAGGAAATCGCCATCGGGCGTCAAAATGATGCGGAAATCAAGAAGCAATACAAGGTATACGGCTCCAAGGCCTTGCAGGATTACGTCAATAGTGTCGGGCAACGCATCGCCAAACAAAGCCACCGCCCGGATCTGCAATACCACTTCACGGTACTGGATACACCCGACATCAACGCCTTCGCACTCCCGGGTGGCTATGTCTACATCACACGCGGCATACTGGCCTATCTGAATTCAGAAGCTGAAATGGCTGCTGTACTGGGGCATGAAATCGGTCACGTTACCGCACGTCACGGCGTGCGCCAACAAAGTGCAGCACAGGCCGCCAATATAGGCATAACCATTGCGTCCATCTTCGTACCTGAAATCAACTCCATGGGCGGACAAAATATCACCAACATTATCGGTGGTGCATTGCTGTCCGGCTATGGTCGCGACCACGAACTGGAAGCCGACCGTCTCGGCGCAGAATATTTGACTCGTACCGATTACGACCCTCATGCCATCATCACCGTCATCGGCGTCCTTAAAGGTCAGGAATTGAAAGACGCTGAACTGGCCAAGCAGGAAGGCCGCGAACCGCGCCGTTATCATGGTCTGTTTGCCACCCATCCCGACAATGACACACGCTTGCAACAGGCTGTCGGCGAGGCAGGCAAAAATGCCGCGCCCCATGCGCATTTCGAAGGACGCAAGGAATTTCTGGCGGCAACAGAAGGCTTGATATTCAATGACAGCAGCGAACAGGGCGTGGTGCGCAGCAATGCCTTCTATCACGGCGATCTGGGCATGGCGATTCAGTTTCCGAAAAACTGGCAGGTACATAATCTGCCTACTTCGCTGATTGCCGTCAGCCCTCAGGGAGAAGTACAGATGCAGATGAAACTGGACGAGTCGCCCAAAGGTTCTCCGGAAGAATATGCGCGTCGCTTCGCCGGCAACGGCACACGAATCCAGTCACTTACCGTGAACGGACTGCCTGCTACCTTATTCGACCTGCCGAATACCTCCGGAGGAATTATTTATTTCGACAAGAAGGCCTTTATCCTTCAGGCGAAAGGCAAGGACGACAAACTTCTGGCCGCCCGTAACAGTGAAATCGTCGCCACAGTGAAAAGCTTCCACGCCATCACCCCGGAAGAGCGCCAACTCGTCAAGCCACTCTCGCTGCATGTCATCACCGCTCGAGCAGGCGATAGCTATGCGAGTCTAGCTAAGGGCTCTCCACTGGGCGAATCTGCCGAAAGCTATTTGCGCCTGATTAATGCAAACTACCCCGACGGCGAACCCAAGCCGGGACAACAAATCAAGATCGTCAGGTAAATAACGACTTCCGGCTTCTTGATCGGCTCATTAAAACGGAAACAGGAAAGCCCAAACGGCTCTTAATTATGTATTACATCAAACCCACCGACCCGAACCCTATTACACCTGCCAAGGCGGTGATGCTGGGGCTGCTTTGTCTGGCATGGCTGGGTTCGGGTTTGGTCGGACATGACCCCTGGAAACCGGACGATGCCTATAGTTTCGGCATCATCTATTCCATGCTGCAAAGCGGTAACTGGCTGAGCCCGACTCTGGCTGGTGAACCCTACATGACCAATCCACCACTTTATTATTGGACTGCCGCATTATTCGCCAAACTTTTTTCTGCCGTACTGCCACTGCACGACGGCGCACGACTGGCCAGCGGTTTCTATAGCATATTGACGTTATTATTTATCGGCCTCGCGGGCCGCAAACTCTACGGTGAAAATCGTGGCTGGGCCGCCGCCATCATCTTGATTGGCTGTCTGGGCATGCTGGTACGAGCACATGAAACCATTACCGACATGGCGCTGCTCGCCGGTTGCGCGATGATGCTCTATGGTTTTTCGTATAGTCAGGAACACTTCCTGCGGGCAGGCATATGGATTAGCGTCGGTACAGGCATCGGCTTCATGTCCAAGGGATTTATCGCCCCCCTGCTATTCGTGCTGATCGCCGCATTATTGCCCGCCTTGTTCTCCAATTGGCGCAAACGCAATTATGCATTCAGCATCGCTATCGCCTCACTGTGTGTATTGCCTTGGCTCAGTATCTGGCCACTGATGCTGTATCAATATTCACACGCGCTATTTAACGAATGGGTCTGGCAGAACAATATCGGAAAATGGCTGGATCATGCCAGTTACACACCCGGCAAGGAAGTCTTCTACTACCTAAAAAATCTGCCCTGGCTGGCATGGCCCGCCATGCCTCTGGCGGCATGGGCGGTCTGGCGCGAGCGCAAACGCATCACCCAGCGCGATGATCTGCAATTGCCGCTGCTTGCTTTCGTCGTGATGTTCATCACCCTCAGCTTCGCACCCAGCATCAAGGAAGTATTCGCACTGCCCATGCTGCTGCCACTGACACTGCTCGCCACAGCCTCACTATCCATGCTGAAGCGTGGTGCCGCCAACGCACTGGACTGGTTCGGTTTGATGACCTTCGCGCTGATCGCTATTCTGATGTGGTGGGGGTGGGCCGGTTTGTTGCTGGATAACCATGCCAAAATCACGCTATGGCTGAAAGATTACCAGCCCGGCTTCGAACCGGAATTTCGCACGGCTCCTTTCATTATCGCGCTTGCAGCCAGCCTATTGTGGCTGGCACTGGTCTGGCGGGTGGGACGTTCGATGCGCCGTGCGATAGTGAACTGGGCTTCGGGTATTACCTTGATCTGGATATTGGCAATGACGCTGTGGCTGCCTTGGCTGGACAGCGGCAAGAGCTTCCGCAACATGGTCGCGTCGCTACAACAAGCCATGCCCGCCGAATACAACTGCGTCGCTCGCAACGCCGGAATGGGGGAGGCACAGCGTGCCATGCTGCACTATTTCGGCAACATTGTTACCCGCCGTGATCCGACACGTCACTGCGAACTGCGCCTGATACAAGGCAGCAAAATATCAGCACCGCTAATGGATCATTTACGTTACGAGAAAATCTGGGAAGGCAGCCGGACGACCGACAAGAACGAGCAATACCGGCTGTATCGTGAAATCAGCAAGCAGGAAATTATTCCACCGGCTTGATCTGAATGTTTCTTTTTCGGGCCGCTTCCTGCACCGCCGCATCAATATCGTCAGCCGGAACAACTGCGTCATCACTTGCCGGAAAACGCTTTAATACCGAATCGGAAAACTCCAGCGCCACAGCCAGATGCCCTACCCCGCCTAACGGTGGACGTACCGCCTGGAAATACAGCATGCCGTCTCGACGGGTTATCGCCAATAGATAAAAATCAAAGCCATGCGCGGTAACCTGCTTGTCTTTTACCTGATAAACCTGAGTCGCACTATTGCTCCCCGCCAAATTGGATGCCGCTACCAGCGCAAAGATGTCCTCGATGAACGTCTGCGCCAGATTTAACTGAGGAGCGAGAGTCAGATGATATTTCCCGGCACGTTCGATAACCAATGGATTCTCCAACGGCGGCGTCTTGCCGGGGCGAAAGAAAATCAAGAACAGCATGCACAGGGTAATAATGGTTGCAGTTTCTATCATTGATATTTCTCCAGATGAAGGCAGAGTCGCCTACATAAAACTATAAACATTCAACTTACAGTCCATTGGAGTCCTCCCAAATTATCCATTGAGACAACTTTAGGATGCGCATCTACGGCCTTTAATAATCGACGTAGCTTTTGTTTGAGATCAGCCGGATCAATTACTGGTTGATGTCTTGCGGGCTGCTCAATATGAGCAACCACCCGTAACGAATTGCAAGTCAGTATGGAACCAGCAAGTTTTTGTTCAACAGGATCATTGGCATTCAACTTAGCAGGCAACATGGCAGCCAATGTGTGTAACACCTTATTAGCGATAGCTTGGGGTAACTCAGAGGGCTTCTCCGTATCAGGGTGTCGGTAATCCTTAACCTCAATGAGAAACGCTGATTGATTGGGTGAAATAGCTACAACATCAACCGCCTTGAGATTATTCTGCTGCCTGGAAAACTGGTTGAGATAGAACGACCATTCATCGTACTTGCCCGCAAGCCAATCCGGCGGAAAGGTAAAAACCAGACCATCAACATTCAGCATAGGCATCCTTATTCTCCCATTGCAAGGTAACGGTCAGATTGCCGCAAGCTTTCCTCCAGCGCCGTAATATCGCCAATATCATCGATATGTGTCCCTTGCTGCATTTCGACTCCGCTATCACCAGTTTTTAAACCAAAAAATTGCACCATGATATTTTTTCGCTCAGGCGCTCCTAGCAATATTTCCAGTTCGCGCAGCAAAAACAGCGAATGCGTGGCGATAAATACCTGAATAC
>JBBRAJ010000002.1:0-292455 GCA_038206935.1 Burkholderiales bacterium | reverse complement strand
CGAAGCCATGCCGTCGGTAACCTTGGCATTCTCGGTATTCTGGTTGATCGAGGCACTCATCTGTTCAACCGACGCAGAGGTTTCCTCGACACTGGCGGCCTGCTCGGAAGTTGCCTGGCTCATGCTCTGTGCGGTAGCACTAACTTCTTCGGAGGCACTGGACAGCGCATCGGCTGAACCTCTTACCTCGGAAATAATGCCGGAAAGCTTTTCGACCATATTCTGCATGGCTGTCAGCAACATGCCGGTTTCATCCTTGCTGCTTATCTCAATTCTGGCAGTCAAATCACCTGCGGCCAGTTGATTCGCCACACCCACCGCTTCATTGAGTGGGCGAGTAATGCTGCGGGTAACAAAAAAAGCAAAGCCCAATGCAGCCAGAATGGCCCCTAATGCCAGCGTCAAGATTAAACGTTGCGCACCGACAGCCGCATCATTGGCACTTTCACCCGACTTTTTCATCAACCCGGACTGAAAATCGACCAGATTCGCAACTGCCTTGATGTAATCACCCTGCGTCTTGCGCATTTGATTGACCAGCAAGGCAATCGCCTCATCGCGTTTGCCTGCCTTTTGCAATTCGATAAACTCCCCCTGTTGCACAACAAAGGCTTTGCGTGCTTCTAAGGCTTCGGCTAGCTTTTGTCTACCCGCATCGGAATGTATAGTTTTATCCAGCTTATCAAATGCCACTACAATCCTCGCCTTTGCTTCATCGACACGATCAAGTTCCTTTTGTACGTCTTCGGGCTTCGTCACCAATAAGGAATTACGCAAGGCACGGGCAATCTCATTAGCATGATCAATAATGTCATTGGCCCAGACCGTTTTGGGAAACTTGTCATTAACCATATCTTCAATTTCAGCATTGATTTCACCCAAACGGATGTATGAAACGACTGAAATTACAATTAACAATATCGCAACAAGAGCAAACCCCAAACCCAACCGAACACCAATACGCAAATTCTTAAACATAACGACTTCCCCCTAGAAAACTTACCGGACAATTTACTAAAACCAAATATCTTGCTTATATCAATTCAACATGCGCATGCTGTCCAGATTCTGAGCGCTACGTTCATTACCCGTCACCACCTGCCCCATCAACCCAGGCACATCAAGAATCAACGCCACATCGCCGCTCCCCAGAATAGTGAAGCCGCCAATACCGCTGACCCGATTAAACACCTTGCCCAGCGGTTTGATGACTGTCTGAAATTCACCCAGTAAACGATCTACCACCAGTCCGACTTTTTGCTCGCCATAACGAACCACCACCACGTTTTCGCGTCGTGCCGGTTCGCCTTCCACCTCGAAATGTTCATGCAACCGCAAATAGGGAAGCACTTCGCCACGCAGGTTCAGGTACTGCCCATCACCACCGGCGTTGTCCCAGGCAGCGCGCTCGACGCATTCGACCACCATGTCCAATGGCACGACGTAGGTCGAATCGCCCACACCAACCAAAAAGCCATCAATAATCGCCAGGGTTAAGGGCAGACGAATGCGCACCGTAGTGCTTTGACCTTCCACGCTATCCAGATTGACGGTACCGCGCAGTGCCATGATGTTACGTTTGACCACATCCATACCGACACCGCGACCGGACAGATTGCTGATTTTCTCGGCAGTAGAAAATCCGGCTTCGAAGATCAGATTGTAGATTTCGCGGTCGCTGAGGTTTTCACCATCGGTAACTAGCCCGCGTTCAATGGCTTTTTTAAGGATGCGCTGCTTATTCAGACCGCCGCCATCGTCGGATACTTCAATCACAATGCTGCCGGAATCATGATAGGCATTCAGTTTCAGTGTGCCCTTGGCCGGTTTGCCATTTGCCACGCGAACATCTGCCGATTCAATACCGTGATCCATTGAATTACGCACCAGATGGGTAAGCGGATCACCGATTTTTTCCACTACAGTCTTGTCCAGTTCTGTTTCCGCACCACTAATCAACAGTTCAATGTCCTTGCCCAGATCGCGGCTGACATCACGCACCACGCGCTGAAAGCGGTTAAATGTAGCACCGATCTGTACCATGCGTAATTTAAGCGCGGAATCACGCACTTCCTCCACCAACCGTGAAACAGTAGCCATTGCTTCGAGTTGCTCGGCATCATTCTTGCGTCGGGCAATCAGGCTGGAACCGGCTCCGGCAATAATCAGTTCACCGACCAGATTAATCAGTTCGTCCAGCTTATCGGCATCCACGCGTATCAGATTGGCATCGCTGCTCTTTTGCTCCTTGATCTGTTTTTGTTTGTCGAGTGCGGCCTCCAGGACCGGCTGCTGCACCATATGTGCATCTATCAATACTTCGCCCAGAGGACGTGTTGGCTCCGATCCATCACCACGCTGTAAACGCAGAGCGGCCTCCAACTCAGTTTCGGTAAGCGTCCCGCAACGTAACAACATGGCTCCCACGCGCATGTCTTCTTCGGGGCTTTCGGTAATCAATCGAACATAATCGGCAATCTTGCTGCGCGGTGGCAGAATGCGGATCATGCAATCATCACGCACAAACTCAAATACCGCCTCAATGGTGGCCTTATCTGCTTCACTCATGAAACTAATTTCAAACCCCAGATAACAGCTTTCCGGGTCCATCTCGCTAGTCTGCGGAATTGCATTCAGCAATGTAACGACATGGTGAATATCACCCATCGTACTTAGATAACGTATGAAGGAAAGCGGATCCATGCCATTGCGTAACACATCCTTGCCGAAACGCAGCGATATATGCCAAAGATCGGTTTCAACCTCACCGCCACCCTCACGGGTGCAGGATTGCTCAAGTTCTTTTTTAGCCACGACGGAGGTGCTCATTATCGCTGCCCCCCCAAGATATTCATTTAGGCTGGAAACAATGGCACGGCTTTTTTCCGCGATGTCGGCATCAGGCTCTCTGCCGGAAGCAAGGTTTTCGATCATCTCAACCAGATGATCACAGGTAGATAACATCACCGCAACCAACCCGCCATCTATTTTCAATTCACCATTGCGTACCCGATCCAGCACACTTTCGGCCACATGAGTAAAGGCAACCATTGAATCTAGACCGAACAAACCAGCCGATCCCTTTATGGTGTGGGCCGCGCGAAAGATCGCGTTTATCAATTCCACATCATCAGGTGACTGCTCAATATTCAGCAATGCATCTTCCATGTTCTGCAACAACTCGCGGCTTTCCGCAATGAATGTATGTAATGCTTCGTCCAGATTCATATCATTTCCTATCTACATGCCGGGCCGAGGCCCAAACTACACCGGCGAAATTACTACCGGGTCGCCAAACACACCTGCCAGATTACATAAATCCAGCATTTCCATGACAGCCTTGCTATGCGCAACAAATTGCAACGCCAACTTTTTCTCTGCGGCTTCGCGCTTGACCAGAGCCAACAACTGCAATCCGGCAGCATCAATCTCGCTAACTTGACCGAGATTGATCTCAATCCCCTGATGAGAGTTAACACCCTGCGCCATTGCTGAAATCAGTTCCTCCTTGATCTGGGCGGCGTTATATATGGTCATTTCGCCCTCCAGCCTTATCTGGAAGACATCACCTTCATTACTAACAATGACGTTCATGACCTTACGGCATCACAAGCTTGGATACGGCGGCCAGCATTTGAGCTGGCTGGAACGGCTTGACCACCCAAGCCTTGGCACCGGCGGCCTGACCAGCTGATTTTTTGCTCTCGCCAGATTCGGTGGTCAGCATAATAATGGGCGTAAATTTATAGGCCGCCAGCTTTTTCGCTTCGGTAACAAAGGTAATGCCATCCATATTAGGCATATTCACATCACTGATAATCAGGTGAATTTTTTGACCATTCAACTTGCTCAAGGCATCTTTACCATCACAGGCTTCAATCACGTCATAACCCGCGCCTTTAAGCGCTATCCCAACCACCTGACGCAATGAAGCAGAATCGTCTACTACCAAAATTGTCTTTGCCATAATTTATCTCCTCATATCCAAACTAAAAGTACTAATAAAATGTAACTGCTGACTCTGCAGCCAGAGTCTCTCCCGCCCATTGTATTGTCAATAATTATTCCAACCACATGTTATTCCGACCTCAGGGACTCACCCGCACATCCGTCAGAAGCCATCCGCTTCAATACATCGCCTACCTTAAAAAACTGGAAAGACTTATCGAAAAAGTAGTCAGCCCCACCCTGCATGCAACGTTTGATATAGGACTCGTTAGCATAATTGCTCAGCACAACCACCTTCACACTCGCATGACTTTTCTTGATATGTGCCAGCACGCCGAACCCCGAACCTTGCCGCAAATGAAGATCGAGTATCACGACATCGGGAAGCAATGCGTTAAAAGATTCAATCGCCTCTTCCTCATCCACGGTCAACCCGATGACGTCAACACCCGAAATGCCTGACAGCATTTCAATCAGGTTATGACTAACCAGTGCCGAATCTTCAACGAGGAGTACATTCACCATGCTGTTATGGTCCGAAAAACTGCCAAAATGGGCAGTTAATAATACTGTTCTTATCAGGTCTATTACATAGGGCTACATCTGATATTCCTGTAAGACATGAAGAAATTTAATGTAGGTATTTGGACTACAGGACGGCTGGTGACATGAAATTTCTGCCATCGAATACAGGCTGTCGCCACAAGCAAACACAAAATCAAAAAAAATTCAAGTGGCTACCTAGCCAGTTTCACATGCACAGAAATTCTATTAGAGTCATTTAGATTTTGCATTTATCACATTTTTAATGAAATAAGACTTTGAATTCACACAACCATTATTTGACGTGAAAAAAGCCATGAAAACCATGAAATTCCATTCCTTCCCCCCAGGCATACAACTGATCCGGAGCTATTAGTCATGAACCGCATTGCCATCATTGAAACAGATATCACGGACGATATATTCAGGCAACTTCAAATTTCCGGTTTTGTTGCAACATTACTGCCCGACATAAACAGCCTAAAGTCATGGCTAACAGAGAACCGCACAGACGTACTGATGCTCAGACCATCTCCTTTCAACAAGAAAATATCAATAGAATCGACTCAAATACAATCCAATTGGCGACTTGACTCCCGCTTATTGGAATTATTCTCGCCGAACGGAAAACGTATTGCACTCACGCAAGGCGAAAGCTACATTCTTCAGGCCGCGTCGCAGTCTAACGAGCATCCAATTTCCCGCAAAACTCTCATCAAAGCGCTTGGCGAAGATGCACGAAGCTACGACGAACGCCGACTCGAAACACTTATCAGTCGTCTCCGCCGCAAATTGACTTCATGCAATGAAGAAGAGCAACCCATTCGAGCTATAAAAGGAAGAGGATATTTATTCAGGATCAACCTGCTGGATGTGAAGGAATGAGCGCCGTTCGAAAAAAACAAAATAGCAGTTTGAATGCGGCCAATATCAATATGCCTGATTTTGGCAACATCACGGCATCCGAGATTCGACAGGAATGCGAAACAATCCTTAAAAGTGAGCTATTTCGCAAGGCGCCACGAATGAACCGCTTATTGCGCTTTCTGGTGGAAAAAGCGATTTCAGGTGAAGTCGAATACACTACCGAATACGCAATCGGTATAGAAGTTTTTGACCGCCTCTCTTCCAGTTACGACACCAATGACGATCCGGTAGTACGCGTACAGATTGGAAGGCTCCGTAGTAGACTCATCGAGTATTACCACACATCAACAGCCAACGACGGCATCGAAATTTCCATTCCAGCCGGTGCTTACATGCCAACCATTCGGCAAAGACGCTCCAAAATCGACTTTGACAGTCAACTTCCCCTGTTTGCAATCCATCCATTCAAGTGCATTACACAACACTCTGAGGGAGAAGCATTTACCAATGGTTTGCATAACGAACTAGTGCATCATTTATTCAAGGTGTTCGGAAAAATAATAATAGCCAAATCGATTGCTACTCCTGCATATAACAACCAGGCTACTACCTGTCATCGCCTCGAAGGATATATCCAGATTGAAGCTGATTTTATTAAGTCATCGGTCCGCCTGATAGACACAACAACAAACTGCATCGTCTGGTCAGAACAATTCAACCGAGATCAATCACCCTCTATTGCTTTGCAGGAAGAACTCGCCTTGACTATTTGTGAAGGTCTGAAAAATCATTACCATCGCGATGAATATTGCCAAACACGCTGAAAGTCCATGCATTGCGCCACACATTAATTTCAAACCTGCGTCATGACACTGCACTCCATCACAATACGCACAATGTGGCGGCATGATGCCGTCATCCCTACAAGCCACCAGCGTGTTCCGCTATAATGCACCGCTCTACGCACCTGTAATTTGCCATGCTGCTCAACTCACCCCATTCCCGCCCCCGTTACAGTAACCTTACCGGTTCATCCGATGCACTGGCGTTAGCGCAATTTGCGACAACCACGAAACCACTGGTAGTGATCACATCCAATGCGCTGGAAGCGCAACGGCTAGTGGAGGAGATTCCATTCTTCGCGCCCGACTTACGTGTACATCTGCTACCAGACTGGGAAACACTGCCCTATGACCAGTTTTCCCCGCATCAGGATTTGATTTCGGAGCGGCTGGCGACACTCCATCATGTGCGCAGTCAGTCTTGTGATGTACTGGTTATTCCGGTCACAACGGCGTTGTATCCGCTGCCGCCGGCGGAATATCTGGCCGCATTTACATTCTTCATCAAGCGTGGCGAAACGCTGAATTTACCGGCACTGCGTGAACAGATGACCTTTGCCGGATACAGCCATGTACAGCAGGTTTTGACACCCGGTGAATTCTGCGTCCGCGGCGGCATTATCGACCTGTTTCCGATGGGTAGTGTGTTGCCTTACCGGATTGATTTGTTCGACGATGAGATCGAAACCATAGCCACCTTCGATGTGGACACGCAACGCACGCTGTATCCAGTGCCGGAAATACGTCTGCTGCCTGCACGAGAGTTTCCGCTGGACGAATCGGGTCAGGCAAAATTCCGCCAGAATTTCCGCGAGCGTTTTGAGGGCGACCCGTCCAAGTCGCGCATTTACAAAGAAGTCAGCAAGGGAAATGCTCCGGCAGGCATCGAGTATTACCTGCCGCTATTTTTCGACAAGACGGCAACACTGTTCGATTACCTGCCGAAAAGCGCCACGCTGTGTCTGTACGGTAATGTGGACGAAGCGATCCGACAATTTGGCGTAGATGCGCAGTCGCGCTACAACCTGCTCCGGGGTGACCCGCAACATCCATTGCTGCCGCTACGCGACCTGTTCATGGATGCTGAAAGCTTTTTCATCGCACTCAAGGAATTCGAGCGACTGGACATCCTCCCCTCTCCCGCACGCGGGAGAGGGGCTGGGGGTGAGGGACTCGGAGAAGAGAAATATACTCAAAAAACCATCTTCTCCTGTGCAACAGCCCCCCTGCCCAACATCGCCGTCAACCGTCACGCAGACAACCCGATACAGGCTTTCACTCAATTCCTGAACAGCTATGATGGACGCACCTTGCTGCTGGCGGATAGTCTGGGACGACGCGAAATCATGTCTGGCTATTTGCTGGAATATGGACTAAAAGCCGTTGCCTGCGAGGATTACGCCGCATTTTTGCAAGACAACAGCAAACTCATGCTGGGCATAGCCCCATTACAAAACGGCTTTTTGCTACCCGACGAACAACTGGCCATCGTCACCGAGACTGAACTCTACGCCAGCCAGCCGCGCAACCGTGCCGCCCGCGTCGCCAAAAAAAGCAATGTCGAAGGCATGTTGCGCGACCTGTCCGAACTCAAGGTCGGCGACCCGGTCGTGCATGAGCAACACGGTATCGCACGCTATCAGGGACTGGTGAATCTCGATCTGGGCGAGGGCGAAGGTGAATTCCTGCTGCTGGAATACGCGGGTTCAGACAAGCTTTACGTGCCGGTTTCACAACTGCATGTCATCAGCCGTTACAGCGGCGGCGCAGCGGATACCGCGCCATTGCACAAACTGGGTTCAGGCGCATGGGACAAAGCCAAGCGTCGCGCCATGCAACAGGTGCGCGACACCGCCGCCGAACTGCTGAATATCTATGCACAACGTGCTACCCGCAAGGGACACGCTTTCAAGATGACACCGCGCGACTACGAGGAATTCGCTGCCGGGTTCGGTTTTGAAGAGACACCCGATCAGGCCACGGCAATCAGCTCGGTACTCGACGATCTGCAATCGGGTAAGCCGATGGACAGACTAATCTGCGGCGATGTCGGCTTCGGCAAGACTGAAGTCGCATTGCGCGCTGCTTTCGTTGCGGTAATGGACGGCAAACAGGTCGCGGTATTAGTACCGACCACCTTGCTGGCAGAGCAACATTTCCAGAATTTCTCCAACCGCTTTGCCGACTGGCCAATACGCATCGCCGAGCTGTCACGTTTTCGTTCCGCCAAGGAACAGACTCAGGCACTCAAGGAAATGGCCGAAGGCAAACTCGACATCATCATCGGCACCCACAAGTTAATCCAGAAGGGCATCGTATTCGACAACCTCGGCCTGCTCATCATCGACGAGGAACATCGTTTCGGCGTGCAGCAGAAGGAGAAGTTGAAGGCCTTGCGCGCCGAGGTAGACATTTTGACGCTGACCGCGACGCCGATTCCGCGCACACTGGCGATGTCGCTGGAAGGTTTGCGCGATTTTTCCATCATCGCCACCGCCCCGCAACGTCGCTTGTCGATCAAGACCTTCGTCAGTTCACACAGTCAGGGCGTGATCCGCGAAGCCGTATTGCGCGAACTGAAGCGTGGCGGTCAGGTGTATTTCCTGCATAACGAGGTGGACACCATCAACAACATGGCGGAGAAGCTGACCGCACTGCTACCCGAAGCGCGCATCCGCATTGCGCACGGGCAGATGGGTGAACGCGAACTGGAGTCCGTGATGCGCGACTTCTATCAGCAGCGTTTCAATATATTGCTGTGCACCACCATTATCGAGACCGGTATCGACGTACCTACCGCCAATACCATCATCATGAACCGTGCCGACCGTTTTGGCCTCGCGCAACTGCATCAACTGCGCGGTCGCGTCGGACGTTCGCACCATCAGGCCTATGCCTATTTGCTGGTAGACAGCATGGATGGGCTGACGGTGCAGGCCAAGAAACGTCTGGAAGCGATACAGGCCATGGAACAACTGGGCAGCGGCTTCTATCTGGCGATGCACGATCTGGAGATACGCGGTGCGGGCGAAGTGCTGGGCGAATCGCAAAGCGGCGAGATGCAGGAAATCGGTTTCAGTCTCTATACCGATATGCTCAACGCCGCCGTGGCCTCGCTGCGTCAGGGCCGCGAACCGGACATGGCGCATCCGCTGGGCGTAACCACCGAAATCAATCTGCATACTCCGGCACTGCTGCCTGATGATTATTGCGGCGATATACACCAGCGACTTGTTATCTACAAACGACTGGCGAATTGCACCAGCCAAATTGAATTAGACAACATGCATCAGGAGTTAATCGACCGCTTCGGCCTGCTACCCGACCCGGCGCAAACCCTGCTTGACAGCCACCGCCTGCGCATCCTCGCCAAGCCACTGGGCATCAGCAAAGTCGATGCTTCCAGCGAAGCCATACAAATACAATTCGTACCCAATCCGCCGATAGACCCGATGAAAATCATCACACTGATACAAAGTAAGCGCCACATCAAAATGGTCGGACAGGACAAGCTTCGTATTGAACTTAAATATGGTGATTTAAAACAGCGTGTACTGGCGATCAAAAATTTCTTCGGGGAATTGAAGTAAAGACGCCTTCAAGTTTACCCCTCAGATTTGAGCCGCCTCTTTCCCCTTACTTTAAAAAAGTGATACGATTCACTGCATTACACTGTGGATAACCTCATAAGCCTTTATTGACAACAATCGGCGTCCCTGCCTCATAACGTTAAGCTTGTAGATCGTTAATAAAGTCGCGCCAGAAAGGACTAAAAATGCCATTAATAAGCTGGACAAACGAACTCAGTGTCGGTGTTGGCCAACTGGATAGTGATCACCAGATGTTATTTGGCATTATTAATGAGCTATACGACGCAATGCGCGAAGGCCATGGCGACGAATTGCTGGAAAGTATTTTCTCCCGTCTAAAGGAATATACCTATACGCATTTCTGGAAGGAAGAGTTCCTGATGAAATCGTATGGCTATGCGGATTACCCCGGACACAAGCTACATCACGAGGAAATGATCAACCAGCTTGATAAGTTCATGGTCAGATATGCAGCTAAAAGCAGCAATGTCAGTGCCGTGGAAGTATCACAATTTCTTCAAGACTGGTTAATGACACATATCAAACAGGAAGACTTCAGGTATAAACCCTTCTTCAAGGAAAAAGGGGTGATCTAACACTCGATCTATAATCACCTGATTAATACTCACGCAATCAATAGTTTCCCGGCAATATTTCCACCCTAATTCCCGGCTCATCTACTGCCTGATATTCCGCCGCAATAGCCACATCGGGTATGCAAACCAGTTCCTCACCACAGTACAGCAAGGGTAAGCGTTCTCGTTGCCATGGTGGAACGGCGTGTTCCTGCAATAAATTTTTCAATGTACGCACGGAGGATTTTGAATTGGGCCGCACGGTCTCGCCACCTCGACGCAATCGCAATGTTAGCGATCCACGCTGCAACATTTTGAGACTGATTCCATTATTCTGAACAGTTGTAAAAGTCAGTCGCGCATTGAGTGCAGGCCAAAACAATTCTTCTTCGCCATTCCAGTGCAGCACCAAATCACGGTCAAATTCATTCTGCACAGCTAACGCATAAACCCGTCCGCGATAACGTCGCACCTGCCATTCGCCATAACGGATACAAACAGCCGCATCTTCGCGCGCATTACATAGCTGATGCAACATATCGTCGAGTCGCTGGCTTTGCGGCATCAGTGCCCCCTGCTGATGCAGGAAATAGCGCAACAGATTTTTGGCTCGTGGCAATGCAAGTATCTGCAAACGAGATATGTTCAATTGCATTTCACCGCCATCTGGCACAACACCCGCATCCATTCGCGCCAGATCATCCAGCAACTCGCTCGCCTCAGCAAAATACTGTGCGCTTCGCGCCAGAGTTTGCCTATAAGCCGGAAATTTTTCCTCCATCACGGGCAGCAGACGATGGCGCAAAAAATTGCGCGGATAATAATCATCCCCGTTGCTCTCGTCTTCGATCCATTCCAGACCATATTCATTGGCATAGGACAGAATTTCGCTACGCGAAATATGCAACAGGGGGCGTAGTATCTCAACCGAACTTCCGGCTCTTCTCAGCAATGGCATCGCACTCGCACCTTTCACACCCGCGCCCCTGAGCAGTTGCAACAACAGCGTTTCAGCCTGATCGTCGGCATGATGGGCAAGGGCAACAAAGTCACAGTCTTGCCGGGAAAATGCATCGTGGCGCAATTTGCGGGCAGCCGCTTCGATGCCCTGCACACGTAGCGGAGCAATATCGACCTGCTCGATATGCAGAGGAATAGCGAGACAGGCACATAATCGGGCACAGAATTGCGCCCAGTCACCGGCATTCGGGCTAATGCCATGATGGACATGCAAAGCGGTCAATTTCCAACCGTAATGGGGCGATAAACGATGCAGCAAATGCAGCAGCACCACCGAGTCCAGCCCACCGCTCAGGCCGATCAGGATGGTGCTGTTGTGGTTAAGTAACGGCGCGATGCGCGCCGCAACTCTGTCAGGCAGATTATTCGAGTTCGACTTCCTTGAATTTGCCATAGCTCATCAGGCGGCTGAAACGATCACGCATCAAGTCATTGACTGGTTTAGCCTGTGCCGTCTTCAACGCATCCTGCAACGCTTTTTTAACATTCTGCATGGTGGCATCGTAATCACGATGTGCGCCGCCCAATGGCTCGTTGATAATCTTGTCAATGATGCCCAGTGCTTTAAGCCGGGTAGCGGTAATGCCCAGTGTTTCCGCCGCATCCGCCGCCTTATCCGCACTCTTCCACAGGATAGAAGCGCAGCCTTCAGGCGAAATCACCGAATAGGTACTGTATTGCAGCATCAGCATCGCATCGCCCACCGCAATCGCCAGCGCACCGCCTGAACCGCCTTCACCAATAATGGTACAAATCACCGGCACACGCAATTCACTCATCTCGTACAGATTGCGCCCGATAGCTTCGGACTGACCGCGCTCTTCCGCGCCCACACCCGGATAGGCACCGGGGGTATCAACAAAGGTCATGATCGGAATACCGAATTTTTCTGCCAGACGCATTAAACGCATCGCCTTGCGATAGCCTTCTGGACGCGGCATACCGAAGTTACGGACAATTTTTTCCTTGGTATCTCGACCCTTCTGGTGACCGATGACCATCACGCTCTGACCATTAAATCGCGCCAGACCGCCTACGATAGCCTTGTCATCGGCAAAGCAGCGATCACCGTGCAATTCCTCAAAATCGGTAAACAGATGTTCGATGTAATCCAGCGTATAGGGACGCTGCGGATGACGCGACACCTTGGAAATCTGCCAGGGCGTCAACTTGGCGTAAATATCCTTGAGTAATGCATCGCTTTTCTTCGACAGTTGGTCTATCTCATCGGTTATATCGAGTTCAGCATCTTCATGCACATTGCGCAATTGCTCGATTTTCCCTTCCAGATCGGCAATCGGGCCTTCAAAATCCAAAAATGTAACTTTCATATTTAATCCTGACTATAGGCGTTAGCAACTCAAAAGATAGGCTACCGCCATATGTTAATTCATCCAGCCTGCTGATTTTTGCGAGATGATACTACAAACCAAGCAAGCATTTTATCTTCATCGGCAGTTCATTGATGCGTAAACTAGCTTATACACACCTGCCTAGGCGTTTGCAGAAGAATAATCTGCGAGCACTTTATTACACCGCCAGAACGCCCATGCCCCCGCTCGCGACAAGCCGATCTTCCGTAACGTATCGCCACCCATCACATCAAGCTGCAACTGATCAATTTTACCGCTACGCAACGCCTGCCATAAGGGCATGGCATAACCGTTCTCAAAATTTTCCAGTGCACTGCGCCACGCCGCCAGATCACCGCGCTGCAAGGCTTTGCGCAGTCCGGTCCAGACCAGAAGCTGCTTACCTTCTGTGAACGGTGTCTGCTGATTATTATCCGGTACAAAACTATTGAACCACGTTGGCGACCACTGATAGAACAGTACCCCAGCTGTATCTGCCAGCATTTCAACCAGCACATCGTCCGAACTGGTGCTGACATAAGGACGATCAAAATGCAGCGGGCCGTCACAGCCGCCACCCCAGAACCACAGGCTGTTTACCGCCAACTCCCCACGCGACTCGCGTGCCACATTGAGCGGATGGGCATGCAACAACATCTGCACTTCATTGAACAACTGATTCCAGCGCTGTGCCGCCGCACCCGTTGGCAAATTACCATGAATATTGCGCCCGGCAGCCACAGACAGCGGCACTGTTTCCAACTCGGGCTGCACATCCAGTCGTACATACCAGCGTTCGGGATGCGGCGCAAAAAACTCCAGTCCCTCGCCGGAAAAATGAGCATTCAGACTGGCACATAATTCCAGAGCCTCTTCGATGCTGACGATGACATTCGGCAGCAACACCACCTGCTCACGCTGCAAACGCAAATGAACCGGGTCGGCGCGCAACCAAGCCCCCTCCCCCAAACCATCAAATGCCGCCGATATGGGCGCAACCGGCGCACCCGTCTGGCACGAAACACCAAACAGGCCGCATAACGTGGACTCAATTGATTGATGCACCAATGACGGATGCAAGGGCGATGAATCCTGATTGTGGATAGTCACCCCGCGCGACAAAATCTTCTCCAATGCAGGCAATTGCAAACCTTCACATACCTCGGCGGCAAAGTCTTCAGGGAGGAATAAATCGGTAATAAGCAGATGGACACTTTTCATGGTGGCAAGTTTATCATCTCCATAATCATCTACGGCGCTATTATCGTTTGCCTGCTTGTGGCAAACTAGCGCCCGTTCAAACAAACCGGCAATTTAATCTTGCAACCCTACGAACTGTTTATCGGCCTGCGCTATACCCGCGCGAAACGTCGCAATCATTTCATTTCCTTCATTTCACTGATCTCCATGCTCGGCATGGCGCTGGGTGTGATGGCGCTTATCGTCGTGCTATCGGTGATGAACGGCTTCCAGAAAGAAATTCGCGAACGCATGCTAGGCGCATCGCCCCACCTTGAAGTCGTCGCCGATGGCGGTCGCATGTACGACTGGCAACCAGTACTAAACCTGGTCGCGCAACATCCCAGTGTCGCTGCGGCCGCACCCTATGTGTCAGGTCAGGGCATGCTGTCTTTCGGTCAAAGCGTACAGGGCGTAATGGTGCGCGGCATTGACCCGTTGCGCGAAACAGCCATTACCGACCTGTCCAACAAGATCAAGCTTGGAGAATTAAGCGCATTGCGCAGTACCGAATTCGGCATCGTGCTGGGTACGGATTTGGCGCGTGCGCTCGGTGTGCAGTTGGGTGAGAAGGTCATGCTGATCGCGCCGCAGGGCAGCATCACCCCCGCCGGGATGATGCCCAGACTAAAACAGTTTCGCGTAGTCGGCCTGTTTGAAATCGGCATGGCACCCTACGACAACAGTCTGGCGCTGATCAATATCAACGATGCTCAAAAACTGTTTCAACTCGGCGATGCGGTAACCGGCATCAGCAGCAAATTACGCGACATCGACCGCGCTCCCGAGATCGCCAGCGAACTGCAAAGCCAGTTACCGCATGGTTTGTATGCCAACGACTGGACTCATCAGAACAGCAACTATTTCCGCGCAGTACAGATGGAAAAGAAGATGATGTTCATCATCCTGTCGCTAATCGTGGCCGTGGCGGCGTTCAACATCGTCTCCACGCTGGTGATGGCCGTCACCGACAAACAGGCCGACATCGCCATCCTGCGCACACTGGGTGCATCACCGCGCAGCATCATGAAAATATTCATGGTACAGGGCGTGGTCATCGGTTTGATCGGCACCTTGCTGGGAACCGTAAGCGGTGTCTTGCTGGCGCTTAATCTGGATGTCGTGATCCCGTTCATCGAACACCTGTTCGGCGTACAGTTCCTGGCCAAGGATGTTTATTACATCACCGAACTGCCCTCCGACCTGCGTGCGCACGAAGTCATGCTGGTAGCGGGCATGTCATTCCTGACCAGCCTGCTGGCAACGCTCTACCCGAGCTACCGGGCCTCGAAGACACAACCGGCGGAGGCATTGCGCTATGAGTAAACAGGATTCAACCCACGTTCTTTCCTGTCAGGATTTGAGCAAGACATACAAGATGGGCAAGGTGGACGTACCCGTGCTCAAGGGAATCAGCCTGAAAATCGAACGCGGCGAGCGCATCGCCATCGTCGGTGCCTCCGGTTCCGGCAAGAGCACGCTGCTGCATCTGCTGGGAGGACTGGACAATGCCAGCAGCGGTCAGGTACAAATTCTCGGTCAGGAAATACAACAAATGAACGAGCGGCAACGTGGCGAAATCCGTAACCGTTCGCTGGGTTTTGTCTACCAGTTCCATCATCTGCTGCCGGAATTCACCGCACTGGAAAATGTCGCGATGCCCTTGCGGATACGCGGCATGAAAGCGATGGAAGCCGAACCGATCGCGGCGGCGATGCTGGAAAAAGTGGGATTATCACACCGGCTTGAGCATATGCCCGCCGAATTATCCGGCGGCGAACGCCAGCGTACCGCCGTCGCCCGCGCACTGGTCACTGAACCCGCCTGCGTTTTGGCCGATGAACCGACCGGCAATCTGGATCGCAACAGCGCCGAATCCCTGTTCGACCTGATGCAACAACTCAACGACCAACTGGGCACCAGCTTCATCATCGTCACCCACGACTACCAACTGGCCGGACGCATGCAACGCCGCCTGCGGCTGATAGACGGCGTATTGCAACCTGAGTCGAACTAAAACGAGACCGCAGGGGGATAGCTATACCCCCTTAATGCTTACGTCCGGACTTCGGATGTTCAGATTCCTGGCAAGCACGACGGTATGCCTGCAAGGTTTTCTGTGCGCGGTAAAGCACGGTGCCTCTGGGATATTCCTCTTGCCCGTCCACTATCCCTGATGGCTGACCGGTAAGCAGATCGATGCCTGCGCTGACATGTTCCACTGCATAAATATGGAACAAGCCCTGCTCAACGGCGTTGATAACCTTGTGCTCCAGCATCAAATGACGGCGGTTGCGCGAGGGTATCAACACTCCCTGATGCCCGGTAAGCCCCGCTGATTCGCAGATGTGAAAATAGCCTTCGATCTTTTCGTTAATACCGCCCACCGGCAGAACGTCTCCGTGCTGATTGACCGCACCGGTCACGGCGATACCCTGCTTGAGCGGCAAGCCGGACAATGAAGAAAGTAGCGCATAAAATTCCGCACAGGAGGCCGAATCACCTTCTACACCGTGGTATTCCTGCTCGAACACGATGGAAGCATTGAGCGCCAGCGGCGCGATATGGGCGAACAAAGCAGAGAGGTAATTCTGCAAGATCAGCACGCCCTTGTCATGTATCGGCCCCGACATTTCGACCTCGCGCTCGATGTTAAGCAAACCGTCATTTCCGGCAAAGGTGCGCGCCGTGACACGCACCGGAAATCCAAAGCGATGGTCGCCCAGATCAACCACCGTCAAACCGTTAAGCTGTCCGACTTTCTCGCCCTCCAGGCTAATCAATATCTCGCCGTCGACAATGGCTTCACGCATACGCTGATCGGGATAATCGTGACGCAGGGTGCGTGCGCGCAATGCGGCTTCAATATCCTGCACTTCGACCTGCTTTGCCGCACGAGCCAGACATAGCGCAGCACTTTCCATCACCAGTGCCTCGGCATAAGCGAATTTAGCACTCTGACGCGACTGATCGTCCACTTCCCGATGTGCATCTTCCAGTAAACAGGCGACGGCGGCCGCTGAGAAATGCGGCAAACCCAGATTCCGGCAGCTATGCGCCACGAAAACAGCGAACGCCTGACGGGTTTCGTCACTTGCCAAAAAACTATCGGCGAAGTCTACCTTGACCCGAAAACGGCGTGCAAACTCGGGGTCTTCTTCCTGCAATTCGTAATATTGCTCGCGCGAACCAATCAGGATAACTTTAACATCCAACGCGACGGCCTCCGGCTCAAGCGAAACGGCCGCGATGGCGGCAAAGGCAGTGCCGGGCTCTTCGATCTGCAACTTACCGCTACGCAGGAAGCGCCGCAACTTCTCCCATACCAGACCATCGGCTAACAGGTCGCGCAGATGTAACATCAAAAATCCGCCGTGTGCCCTGAGTAAGCTGCCGGCACGTATACGGGAAAAATCAGTAACCAGCACATCGTTTTCAGTTTTATATTCGATGCTGCCGAACAACGAACGAAACAACGGATTGTCCTCCAGTATGACCGGCGCACCTTTCAGCCCATCGTTATCTACGACCAGATTGACCCGATAGCGCGACATTACTCGCCCTAATTCGGCCTGACTACCCTCATCATCGGCAGCAGACAACTCGAATAACTCGATATTATCGAGCACATCCTGCGTGACCTGCTCCAAATAACGTCCGAGTTTGATCGTATCCTTGATCTGCTTCCTCATCAGATTACGAATTTCCTGCAATTCGCGATCCAAAAACGGTTTTACCACCTGACGGCGCAAGGCAGACAGCGCTTCGTTCATGGTGCGTTCCATCGGTCTGGTCTTATCCATAAAACGCGCAATTTCAGCACGTAATTCCTGCTCGGCCTGATCGATTTCAGCCCGACGTTCCTTGGGCAGAGCCAGCATTTCATTCTCGGTGAGTGCATGATTCTGTTCACCAATCAACGTGAACACTAAATGCCCTGCTTCGCGATGCAGCGCAAAATTGCGCTTCTCTGCATAGCTATCCAATTCGGCATAGGCCTTGGCTTCTTCGATTTTGTAATCTTTTTCGATACGTTCACTTTCCTCCTTGAAATCCTGCCCGTCGAGAAGCAGCGGAATTTCCGTCTCCAGTGATTTGCTCAGTTGAGCCATGCGTTGACGCAACTCGCGCCCCTGCCCGGCAGGCAGACGCAACGCACATGGTTTTTCGGGAGTTTCAAAATTATGCAGATAGCACAAATCAGGAGGAACCGCTCTGGTCGCTGCCACCTCAAACATGGCTTGCTTAAGCAACGAGGCACGTCCGCTACCAACTTCACCCAATACGAACAGATTATAGTCTGCCTGATCCATCGACAAGCCAAAGCGGGCGGCCATTTCCGCTCGCTCCTGACCTATCCACGGCAAGGTGTGTTGTACTAATTCTGTGGTATTTGAGAAATTCAACGCTTCAGGTTCTATCGTCAAACGCAGTTCAGCAGGCTTCAAGATCAGGATCGGCATTATTAATTCTTCAGTACAGGAAAGGTAATCCGATTGTAACGAATAACACTGGCATTGGAGTTCTTCAAGTCGGAATTTATTGGTACACTTAATCAAACCTTCTCATCTTTTACAGAGATTCTTGAAATCTGTACCTCAGGAACTTTTCTTTACCGACCCGGCAGACCACTTTCCATGATCAAACTCTTGCTCCAGTTTTTATTCCTGATGTCGATAACAACCGCCCCCGCCAGTGCAACGTTGGAAGAAGACATGACCAATACGGCGAATTCTCAAAGCCTCCCGGCCTTGCGTGAACTTTACAAACGAGCGGAAGCCGGCGACGCGGATTATCAACTCAGTCTGGGCAATTTGTTTTACAAGGGTGTCGAAGTCACTCAGGATTTTAATGAAGCCATAAAATGGTTTCGCCTTGCTGCCGAACAGGGACATCCCGACGCACAACTCAATCTGGGTATTCTGTATGCTGCCGGACAAGTTGTTGCACAAGACAACATCGAGGCGGTCAAATGGTTTCGCCTTGCTGCGGATCAGGACAATCCACAAGCTCAGTTTAATCTGGGCATGCTCTACAATCTAGGTCAGGGTGTAGAGAAGAATCAAACCGAAGCGGTGAAATGGTATCGACTGGCAGCCAAACAAGGACTGTCCATCGCTCAACTCAATCTCGGCGTAGCCTATGTAACCGGGCAGGGCGTTGTAATTGATGAAAAGGAAGCGCTCAACTGGCTGCACCTGGCAGCCGATCAAAATGAAGCGCAAGCGCAATTCAATCTGGGAGTCATGTACGCCAATGGACAAGGCGTAGACCAGGACTTGGTTGAATCCTACCGCTGGGCAAAACTCGCCGCCGCACAGGGGCATGAAACCGCCGGCCACTTGCTTGAAAATCTGAAAGAAGCAATGACACCGCAACAGCTTGCACTGGCTAACAATTCTGCCGAACCAGCCCAAATAGTAACGGAATCACTGATCAAAGAATCGATGCCGGGAAGCAAATCAAACGAAATATTCCTGCAACTCGGCGCATTCAAAACAGAAGCTGAAGCTGAAAGTCACATGCAGAAAATGAAGAAAGAGTTGGGGAACCTTGGCAAACCATACAGCCTGTATACTTATAAGGAATTTACTCGAGTTCATCTCGGCCCTTATACCAACAAGGTCGAAGCGCGTCGGATCGCCGCAAAAATAAAGGAAAAGTCAGGATTCAGGCCCTTGCTCAAAACGCACGAATAACACCTTCGAGTTTAAAACCGACCTACTCAGTCCCACTTTTTACGCTTCAAAAAATTCAATTAGCTACCGTACGATAAGCCTGTAGCGCCTGCACAAGCTGCCCGTCCGGTTTTGCTGCATCGCCAGTACCGAACTCCAGTTGCAACGCATCCTTATTATCGGCTATGTAATGAATCGCACGATTCAAATTATCCTGTTGTCTCTCGATAAAATTGCCTTTGGAAACCAGCAAACCTGCCGATCTGGCGAAGTGGTTACTGAATTCCTGAACCGTATTCACTACACCTAGCCGATTATTTGCCAGCATAGTATCCAATTTGGCTTTATCCAACGTAGCCAGATGAGTAAACGGGTCTATTGTTATACCCAGATCGTCCATTCCCCGCACGCCGTCATTGGCACCAAAAAAAGTGCTCTTGAGATTCTGCTCCAACTCGTAACGGGAAACCTGTGCCGCCTGCGTTCCAGCCAGTAAACCACCTTGCTGCAGGGAAGAATTAAAACGTCGTATCCAGCTATTGTATTGACCGACAAATCCCATCAACCGCAACTTGATGCTGTCATTACCGGTAGACGCGTTCATGCTTCCCAGACTCTCCCCTGCGTCGCGCATCTGCGATACAGCCGTCTTCATCTGATCGAGCTCTGAAAATTGCGCCTTGTAATAAACATCCAGATGATTAATCAGGGACATCATCTTGTAAGCCGATTCGGGATCGGACAAAGCCATGTTACGCCCAGTCGGAGAGAGGCCCTTTATATTTACAACGGGGATATTAACGGCTGAAGAAACAGAATTTACCTGATACAAGGGGTTCCTACTCGGTGTAGAGACCAGAGCCGAAAACAGGGTTGACCAAACATTATCGTTTTTGCTGTGTTCTGCCGAATTGGTTAACACATCAAACACCTGCGTGCCTAACGGCGAAATAGAATCCTTCATGGTAAAACTCCTTTGCTTATCACTCGTTACCCTGATTGAATAGAGACTAACATAAATCGGTTCTAATTCTTACGTCCATATCAGCATTGAACCATGTCAAACCGGAATGCATCCTTTCCAGGTCAATTACCCCATACTTGATGTAAACTGTCTGCAAGCAAGACCAACATGCACCATTTAATGTTTGGGCAGCAAGCAAACACACAGCAGGAATAGGCATCATGGGTTTATTTGAACAGCTTTTCGGGCATACGCACAAGGATATGCCCGCGTTATTACCCGCCATCGAACGGGCGGTCAATCAGGTGGAACCTTTGTTAAAACACACCAGTGGCTACCATAATGACTACTACAAACCTGTATCAACCGCACTGGATTATGCCCACAGCCTGGCGAACTCTGTACCGGGTCCGGTGACACTCAACCGCGAGTCTTATGCCAGCGACAGCTTTGTTCACGCGCTATTCCCCTCGGTCGATTTTGTCGTAGACGCATTTTGCACCAGCCAGTCCATGCGAGATTATTATCACAATCATCCCGATACTGACCAACTCTACGCGCTGATGGGAATGCGCCGCTTTGAAAAGTCAGTCATGGGGATGCAACTCTCAGGCGAAGTCATTCAGCGCGATGTAGTTCAGAAAATTGTCTATTTCACCAGCCATACCCTCGAAAATCCGGCAGCTACCGAACAGGAGGCGCGTGAACAGGTCGCACTGAGTTTTTTCGACAATCTAGTAGGCAAGGTAAAAAAACGAGTTGAAGCCCGTAAACAGGAAATGCATGCGCAACAACAGGAAAAGGATATGCTGACCTCCCGTTTGCGCTCGGCTAACATTTATACACGTCCCGCGCTGGAGCAGGAATTTTCCAGACTTATTTCCGAAATGCAGACAACCGCAAGCTCACAGGACTTGAGTAATTACATGGAAGACTTTGAGGCGATACTGTTGAATCCCGAACAGCATCTAAGGATAGAACAAAAATCTATCGTACTGGACAGCATGGGAATCCGATATGAAAACAGCCAATCCAAAACGGGAAAAGAAATCCTGTTCAACGAACTGATTGATTTTGACCGACGCAACTGGACGGTAACCATGGTGCATTGCAGTCAGTTGCAGAGCGAATCCTTTGCCGACAGGCTGGAGCAGGCATACCGCAGGCTGGCAATATAATATATCGGCTGGCAATAGCTTGCCTCATCATGACAGCATCCCAAATCAGCGCCAGTCTGTAGACGCAGGAAAGCCACACCGCTCAAGGTGCGGGTTTCCATCTTGCGGGTTAAGCTGTTTTGCTAGCGGAAGGTGACTTTGCCATCATGGTCGCACACAATATTCTTCTCGGGCAAAATGCTGCAATACAAATACCGATATTGCAAAAAGATTGGGGTGTAAATTATTTCTAAAAATGGTTGAAGACAACGAAACCATTGCCAGACTGCGTGACGTAGGCGTTGATTTTGCGCACCCTCATGCGTTTGGAATTTCAAGGCCACAACTACGAAATTAACCATTCATATATACCCACTTTCATTTCATTAATGAAATTCTTTCAGCCAGCGTTACTAGCTGGGAACCCCCAAGCAGCTATGACACAGCTACATTTATGCTATAGCCAGCATTAACAACGGGTATACAATAAATTCCTCATAAAAATATGCCTACAAATTCCACGGAGACCGATCATGGATAATCACTCGATCAAAATTCTAATACTTGATGATGAACCTTTCATGCTTAAGGTGCTGATGCGCATGTTGAACAATCTGGGATATAACACGGTTTCCGCTCATGATAACGGATATAAAGCACTACAATTTATTTCCACCCCTGATCAGCCCACTGATTTGATTTTGCTTGATATTAATATGCCGGAGATGGACGGTCTCGAATTCATCCGGCATCTGGTTGAACGTCAATATACCGGCAGTCTTATTCTGATTAGCGGCGAAGATGAGTTAATGCGCTTATCCGCAGAGAAGCTGGCCAAATCACATAAAATTTCCGTATTAGGGCAATTACAAAAGCCACCAACCCCCGAAAGCTTGCTGTCATTGATTAAAACATTACCCCCGCAAACCCAAGGTTACTCCGACAGTTCCAAAAAAAAATACGGGGCAAATACCTTACGTTCAGCCATTGAGAAGGGAGAGCTGGTCAATTATTATCAGCCTAAGGTATTGACAGCTACCGGTCACGTAATAGGTGTCGAAGCACTGGTTCGTTGGATACATCCTCAGGATGGCATAGTGCTACCCGAACAGTTCATCGGGCTTGCAGAAAAATCAGGACTGATAGATGAACTGGCACAAGTCGTCATACGCAATGCGTTTGCACAAGCCAGAGTGTGGCAACGATCAGGGTTGCATATGTCCGTAAATCTCTCCATGCACAATCTGGCCTCATTAAATTTTGTGGATATGCTCACTCAACTTGCGACCAAGGAATGTCTTACTGAAAAAACGGTACACCTTGAAGTGAAGGAAACTCCTTTTACTGAAGATATGCGCACACCCCTTGAAATTTTTTCCAAACTACGTCTAAAACGCTTTCTCATTTCAATTGATGATTTTGGCACCGGCAAAACTTCTCTAGCCCAGTTACGCGACCTTCCCTTTGACGAACTCAAGATTGATAAAGGTTTCGTACATGGCGCCTGTCATGACCAGAAGTTACGCGCGATGTTTGACTCTTGCCTCAATCTGGCGAATCAACTCAATATGTCGGTTGTGGCTGAGGGCGTTGAGGATCGAGCTGATTGGGATTTTGTTTGCCAACGTGGCTGTCAGGTTGCACAGGGATTTTATATCGCCAAACCGATGCCTGCCACTGAATTTCCTGCATGGCTGAAATCATGGAATCAAGCATATCCAAATTTGGATCAACATCTTTGACAGACGCGGATTCGCCAATCTTTGCCTGAAGATGGAGTTGGCTGGCCAAAACAATGATTTGGAAAAAGCATGTGAAATCACACCGCAACTTGGTGTTCTGCTGTTAAAGATAGAAGCGGTGATTAAGCAGACCAAATGAATAAACGTAATTCACTTGCGTAAATGCGGTTGTAAATTCTCGTTTATTTTTGTAATAATAGCCGCGCGGTTGGCGGGTTTTACTATAGTGCCAGCCGCACCCGCCTGAACACATTCACGCTCCCGATATTTATCGCTTTCTTCCATCAGCATAATAACCGGCACCGTTTTCAGACTGGAATTGATCTTGATGCGACGCAATGTTTCAATTCCGTCAATAACGGGCATGTTGCTATCCAGCAAAATTACATTGGGCCGCCGGTCTATCATCTGCGTCAGAGCAACCTGCCCGCTTTCCGCCCCGACAGCACGGAAATCAGATTCACAAAGCACATCCACAATCAGCTTGCGGTAAACCTCATTATCATCCACCACCATTATTTCCGGCCTGACTGGTGGAAACTCCATCGTACACATCGCTTTGACATGGTGATGACAATGTTGATTGGCTGTCTTTATCCAGGATTCCGATTTTTGCAGCTTTCTCTCGATATGCTGTCTTTCCACTTCCAACTGTTTATGTGGCAACTGTTTAAGGTGTTGCTGCAACGCATTGCGATCATTGATAGTGATGGCATTATCCATCCCGGAATCAAGTAAATGCGTTTCAAACGCAGCCAGATCATGCGACATCCGGGTTGTGAAGTCCTTAAAAGCCGACAGTGCTTCCTGTTGTAACTCACTACCTGTAGCTAACGTTTCGGTCAGATTATCATCGAGTTGACGCAAATCTCCACCGACATCGGCAAGGTTTTGACGAAGTTTTTCAGACTGCCGTTTATAGGCTGACAAATCCATAGCCTGATGAATGGCCTGAAGAAAGTGAAACGTATCAAAAGACGGACGAACAACCACGTAATCATCCACGTCGCCGATTCTGCACAACTTGTATGCTGATTCCGATTCAATATCGGCGCAGAGCAATATGCATTGATGAGAAATTGATCTGATATGCGAGCATAGACAGTGCAACGCCAGATAAAAATGTACCGCATCACCGATTTTCTCGAAATCGAGTATCAATAGCGAAGGTTGATGTTTCGTGAAAAGCAGCACGCCGTCATCATCCGTATTGGCATACCAGCACTCCCCCAAGTCCATCGACTGCAACTTCTGTATTCCATAACCGGCTTCCGGCTGGTCAGTTACATAAAGAATACCTCTGTTCTCAACCGTTACATTACTCATAAGTTACACTCCAGGCCGGTTTTACCAATATGCCAAAATCTGACAAGCATCGTAAATTCAAGTCGCTGGCTTAGGCACATTGCCCAAAGCATGGGCAACCTTCGCAATCAGGGTATCGTGTTCCACCGGCTTCACCAGAAAGTCTGACGCTCCCGCCTTGAAACAATCAATCACCGTTTTCTTTTCACTATTACCCGTAAACATAATCACCGGCGTCTTGGCTAGCCGCACTACTTTCCTGAGACGCCGTGTTGCTTCTATGCCATCCATATGGGGCATCATCACATCCATCAGAATGATGTCCGGATTTAATTTGTGCAGTATTTCCAGCGCCTGCTCACCACTGAATGCAAATTCGAGATGATAATTCTCCCCAGCCAGTATTCTGCCTATGATCTTATGCTGGAAATCGTCATCATCCACCACCAGCACCACAGGGCTGACAACTTCTTTAACCACAACAGTGTCCGGTTTTAGATGGGGTACTTCCTGCGGTGGTGGATTAACATGGCTTATATTTTCAGATGAATCATGATGCCCTACTTTCTGATCCAGCTTCTCGACCAAATCGGCAAGCCGATGCGCCTGAGAAGCAAGTTCCTCTGCGGAAATTGCTTCGTTCCTGACATGAAGCAACTCTCGTACCTGCTTATGCACCGAGATAAGCAAACGCGACGCATCAAACGTCATCGGCCAGAACAACACGTAATCATCAAAGAAATCCTTCATGCAAAGCTCATACGCACGTTTGACCTCATCCTTACCGCAAAGAATAACGGTGCGGCGCGGCTGCAGTCGCAACCCATTACTCAACCTGTGTACGCTCAAGAAATAACGCTCTGCACTTTCCAACTCCTTGAATGCCAGCACCAATACATCCGGATTATGCTGATCGAAATCGCTCACGCCATGCAGCATGTTAGTGGAAAGAACGACATGCTCAAATTCAGGAAGCAGTAGATTCCTTACAACCGTAGCATCTGAAAGACTCTCGGCAGCAATTAAAATCGTAATAGCAATTTTTGCTGGATTTCCCATACTGGATGACTTCCTCTAAAGAATGACTTGCCTGTTATTTCCGACTTGCCGAATCATCAACTAATCCTTCCTCTGTGCAAGCCATCGCGCCAACTGACTGTTTCATATTGCACGATTATTTGCTCCGGCAGGATATTCCGTACAGTTTAAAGGACTGTATTCCGCGGTGAACCAACACGAAATACCAGTCAGCAAGATGCAAACGCCTTACAAATTTTCAATACGGATTATCCATGGCATTCAAAAAGGTGCGGCACGGGATAGTTACCCGCATTAAACATCTACATTAAGATGTTTGAATCTTGCATCCCAACTGACAATCCAGGCTGGCAATTCTGCGGCAGGCATGGCTTTGGCTACGTAATAGCCCTGAACAACATCACAACCTCTGCTACATACAAAATCCCAGTCCTCCTTGTCTTCCACGCCTTCGGCGACAGAAAGCATCTTCAGTTTTTTTGCCAGTTCAAGACTGTGATCAAACATCACCTGCAATTTCTCATTATTCCAGGCGCCATGTACAAAACTCTGATCTATCTTGAGCTCATCAAATGGAAAATCGCGCAATTGTGCCAACGAGGAATTTCCGGTACCAAAATCGTCTATCGAAAGTAGAAAACGCTTCATCCGCAGTCGAGTCAATATCTCCAACGGCATGCTCAAATTGGACATCAAGCGGGATTCGGTCACTTCCAACTTCATTGCCTGCGGGGGAACTCCAGCCTTGAGCGCCAAACCGGCAACCACATCCGTATAGCCTGATGATGAGAGATTATCCATGGATAAGTTAACCGCCACGATTAAGTTCAACCCTGCATCCATCCATATCCGGGTATCCGCCAACGCAGCAGTTAACACGGCCAATGTCAAATCATCAATCAAATTATGCTCTTCTGCCAATCTGATAAATTGATCCGGGTATACGATTCCATCCTGCGGATGCATCCACCGTACCAGCGTTTCCACACCGACCACCTGCCCTGACTTTGTCGCTACCTTGGGCTGGTAATAGTTAACTAGTTCACCATTGGAAATGGCCGCACGCAACGCGTCAACGCTATATATCTTTTTCTCAATGCGTGGTTTTTCCTGTATTGCGGGTACCCACTTTTCAATTAATTCAGCCAAGCCTTCAGGTTTTGCCGGCTTATGTAGATGGCCCAAGACTACGACTTTACTTGTAATAGCCAACTTTTCAGCGGCTTGTTGCATGCGCTCATCTTCGCCACTTACCAGTATCAGACTACCCTTATACCTATGCTCTACCAGATGGCGAATAAACTCAATTCCATCCATATCGGGCATATTGAGATCAAGCAGAATCAAATCGGGATAATCATGTTCCCTTTCCAGCATTTCCAGTGCGACATGACCACTTTCACAACTGGCAATATCAGTACAACCAAGATTTTTCAACATGCGAGTAAGCATCTTCAGCATGAAGGGCTCATCATCCAATACCAGTATCTTTATTGAGGAATTTTTCATGGCGAATACCGTAACAAACCAGTTTCTATTTGCGTCAACACTATCTGCACAGCGCTATTTTCCGACAGGACATTCAATATCAGTAAATATTTTTGGACGGGTAATGCAAGAAGTAAAATCATGACAGCCTTTCAACTATTTGCTTGAATAATTCTATCAAATCCGTTAATCCATTAACGCCGCACATTCAAAGCTGAATCCAAGAACGATTAGAACTCAATAAATACCACTTTCTCAACATACCTTACCACAGCCTATAGTCATTAACAGCACGCTTAATATTGTTGAAGGTAACTTTCGACACGCGCCAACTCCTGTTCAAACTCGGGCAACAACTTCATCAAGGCATCCAAATCCCTCACCTTGCCGGTTTTTTCCATTGCAAAACAAAATTCTCCCAATGCCAACGCACCCACTGATCGTGACGAGGATTTAAGTTTATGTGCCAATGCACCTGCCTCTATCGCATTTCCGTTCTTGAATGCAGCACGTAGTTCCTCGGCAATTTTCGCCGCACTGAGACGAAAATCATGCAGGAACTCACGGATAATCTCCTCGTCATCACCCACCAACTTCCTGAGCATATCTACTTCAACCGGCAAAGATTCTGCCGCACTTGGCAGCAATTCCAAGCAAGCAGTTTCAACCACAGGGTCACTGATGACATCTCGTGATAAATTTTGATCAACATTCTCCGACAACCACTTATTCAGCATCGCTTTAAGGTTAAGCAATTGCACCGGCTTACTCAAATAATCGTCCATACCGGTCGCAAAGCAATGTTCAGCTTCGCCCTTGAGCGCATTGGCGGTAAAAGCGACAATGGGAATATGCGAATTGCCCTGTTCGGCAGTACGAATTGCCGTGGTCAACTGATAACCATCCATAACTGGCATATGTAGATCCGTGAGTAGCAAGGCATAATCGCCACTTTTCCAACATATCAAGGCCTGCTGACCATCATTGACAACATCGGCAGTTTCTCCTAGCAATGAGAGTTGTTGCAGTACCACTTTCTGGTTGATCTCGTTATCTTCTGCCACCAGAATCAGCCGTCCTCTGCGACGCGCTTCCTCGCGTGACAACGGCTGAATTTTCTGTTGAGCGGCAGCGGGCTGCTCGCTCGTATCAACCGGAGCCAAGCGTCCGGCTGCAATCGCCACCGCCTTTAACAACATTCCATGGGTCAGTCCATTCCTATCCACCGTCACCCAGTCGTTATCCATCAGGCGCGGCTCCCTGCGCTGCCCTCGCTCGATCGAAACATATCCAGCATTATGTTCGACCGTAACAAAATTAAGTCCCTGTTCCGGATGACCCTGATTAGCCTGACGCAACTCATTCAGAAATTCCGATTGACTTTCCAAAGCATCAATGACGACAACATTCATTTCCCGTGTGCTATTTTTTATCCATAGACGAGCATCATTCATATTGGACGCCCGTTCAACCAAAGCACCATCATAATTGAGATAGGCGGCAAAATCGTCGGCCATTTCCGTATCGCCAATTATCAAGCAAATCAAGCCTGCAACAGGTGAAGGCGTTGCGGCAGGTTGTGCCTCAGGCAATTTGAAAGCTATATGCACAATAAAAACAGAACCCTTATCCGGTTCACTTTGCACCGATATCTGGCCGCCCATTAGATCAAGCAACTGACGCGAGATCGCAAGCCCTAATCCGGTACCGCCATAAGTTCGGGTAGTAGAACTATCCGCCTGAATAAAGGGGCTGAACAACTTGGCCTGAGTCGCTTCATCCATACCGATACCGTTATCAGAGATGCGAAATTCCAGCGTTACCTGCTCTACCGTTCGCTCAAGCAACAGGGCGCGTAAAGACACTTTCCCCAGCTTCTTCATCCCACTCGAAAACTTGATGGCATTATTGATCAAGTTGATCAATATTTGGCGCAAGCGACTGGCGTCGCCAATGACCTCAGATGGAATCACCGGATCAGTAAATTCCATTAACTCAACTTTCTTTTTAACCGAAAGATGATCCATCGTTGAGCAAACGCTCTCTACAATCTCAACAATCGACATCGGAGCGGCATCTATTTGGAGCTTGCCAGCCTCTATTCTGGAGAAATCCAGTATGTCGTTAATAATACCCAGCAAGGAATAGGCTGAATCATGAATAATGTTGGCCATCTCCATTTGCCGACTAGTCAGGCTACTCTGCTGCAACACATCTACCATACCAATGACACCGTTCATCGGTGTACGTATTTCATGACTCATCGCTGCCAGAAATATCGATTTGGCCTGATTGGCCTGTTCAGCCTCGTGTCTGGCCTGCTCCAGAGCCTCTGTGCGTTTCAATACCTTACCTTCCAGTTCCTCGTTAAGCATACGCAAGGCCAAATCGGACAAGCGCCTATGTTCTAACAGTGCCTGCAACTGCTGGGTTGAACGCTTACGTTCGGTAATATCTTCGAGAGTATGGGTGGAATAAAGATAAGCCCCCTGCTCATCATTGACACGGAAGCTGCGCGATCGATACGTTACAGCACCGACAACAACTTCGACATCAATGCCGCAGTCGTTTTCTTGCGATGCCTGTAAGCAGCCCGGCAGTGGATGATGCGTTTTAGGAAATATCTCGTAATAGGGTTGACCGATGACCTGCTCCAGAGACATGCCTGCGTATTCGAGATAAGATTGATTTGCACGAATTACACGATACTGATCGTCATGCAAAAAGATCGGCTGGGTAACACTGTCAAATACCGCCTGCCACTCCTGACGCGCACGATTGATTTCGTTTAGCTGAATAGCAATCAATGCTTCCGCCTGCTTGCGTTCAGTTATATCACTCAACGTGACTAGCGCGATCTGCCTGCCACTGTCATCTACCATGGCACTGCTTGACAAGTTTACCCAGAACTGGGTTTCGTCCAGTCTTAACATCCTTAATTCACAATCCCGTGGCTTGGCGTAATTGATGAATTCTCTACATAGCAAATAATAAATATCCTGATCTTCAGGAAGAATAAACGAAGTAATTTTCTGTTTTACAAAATTGTCCTTGCCTACTCCCAACATTGCGAACACAGTCAAATTCGCCAGTAAGATCAAATTCGTTTCAATCTCAATGGTCAAATAACCGACGGGCGCATTATCATAAATATCGACGTATTGCTCCCTGGACTCCCTAAGAACTCGCTCTGTTCGCCTCAACGCATCATTCTGCATTTGCAGTTCTAACTGCTGTTGATTTAGCGTTTCTTCATCCCGCTTGCGATCAGAAATATCACGAAGAATGGCGGTAAAAAATATTCGGTCTACCTCTCCCCATTTCCCCAACGAAAGCTCCACTGGAAACTCATGTCCATCCTTGTGCAAACCGGCAAGTTCCACGACATGACCGATTACATGGGGCTCACCGCCATTCACTACTCTGCGCAGCCCTTCAATATGCTGCTTGCGAAATTTCTCGGGTATCAATAACGTCAGCGACTGCCCCATAATTTCATCTTCGCCATAACCAAACACTCGCTCCGCTGCCAAATTCCAGCCGATGACATTGCCCGCTTCATCGGCTGAAATAATCGCATCGCCCGCCGACTGAGTTATCGCTTGCAAATGTTGCAAACTCTCTTTGTGTGCTATTGCCGCCCGTTTGCTCTGTGCAAGATGATAGAGATCACTTCCGACCAAATGGATGGTTTCAATGTCACGTTCGTCATATGCCCGCTCGGCGTTGCCCACACCGATAATCATGCGTACCTTGTCATTTTCCAGTATCGGTACGCTCAACATACGACGCACCTCTGAATGTCCTTCCGGAAGACCTTTTTTACCTTGTGCAGAAGCATAATCATTAACAATTACCGGGCGTTTCAAATTAACGCTATCCACCCATATTCCTGCCTCCGAAATCGGATAATGCTTATCAAAAGCGGCCTTGCAATAATTCTCCAGCGTATCGCTGCTCCAGGCAACCAACTCTATCTCGTTTTGGTCTTCATTGATAAAATGCAAGAAACCGATACGACTAGCGGTCATGCGCTGCAATTCATCCAGCCCCTGTTGCAACAGGGTTTCCAGACTCTGCACCTGCGATGATTTTGCCAGACTCAGCAAAATAGCCATGCGTTCTTTCATTAACCTTTGCACACTGATGTCTCGCACGATACCGATTGCATAGCGGGATTTTTTATGCTTAAAACTCGAAATGGATAACTCAACGGGAAATTCGCTGCCATCGTTGCGCAATGCAAAACTTTCTATCGTCTTGCCGATCAACGGGCCTTCACCGTCAGATTGAAAACGCTTAAAACCACGATCTGCCTCTACACGAAAACGTAGCGGAGTAATCAATTGATGCAGCGATTTACCCAACGCCTCTTTGCGACTGAAACCGAACATCGTTTGAGCGGCCTTATTCCACTCGGCTAACCGTGCCTGTTCATCAATGACAATAATCGCATCCGTAGCGCTTTCATTAATCAAATGCAGGAAGTTTTCCCTGGTTCGCATTTGTTGAAAAATCAGAAAATAGAGCAGCGAAGATACAATTCCTGACACAAAAATCGCATCAATCAAGTCCCAGGTTGTATTGGAAAACATTACCCAACTCATCATATGCTCATGAAGCAATGCCATGAACACCAACTCAGAAACAAGCACGACTGTCGCCACGGCGATAATGATCGCCGATAATGAGACAACCTTGCCCATTGATTTCAGATTTTTCATATTAATGCCCATTCATTCCGGTGTAATTACAGCCCCAAATAATGACTCACCCAACTATTTCCTAATCTCACAGCGTTGATTTGCCGGATTACCTCAAACAATGAGGCTATAACGAATCCAGATATCTACCGACTGCAACTTCTTCCGCATCAAATTTGGGTAACAATGCTGCTAATGCAGCAGTGTCACTCGCCTTACCGGCCTGTTCTATTGCCGCGCACAACTCTCCTAGTGCCAATGCACCCACTGAACGTGCCGAGGACTTGAGTTTGTGCGCCAAGGCACTGACCAACTGTGCATCGCCACGTTCATGAGCTTCGTGCAATTCCGACGCAATCTTGTCCGCGCTAATGCGGAAGTCATGCAAAAACTCTGTTATGGTTTCCGCATCATCGCCCACAAGTGCCTTGAGCACGCTCACGTCAACCGGAACGGCACCTTCGGCAAGAAGCCCCCCTTTGCCATCCACAGTGCATCTGGGCTCGACGGTAGTATCAGGCATCCATTTTTGCAACATCGCTTTCAGACTCAACAACTGCACCGGCTTGCTCAAATAATCATCCATGCCAACTTTAAGACAGTGATCCGCTTCTCCCTTGAGTGCATTAGCGGTGAAGGCAATAATCGGGATATGACTCTTGCCATTTTCGGCTGCACGTATCGCCTTGGTCAGCTCGTAGCCGTCCATCTCCGGCATATGCAGATCGGTAATCAGGATGCTGTAATCGCCTCTCTGCCATTGCATTAACGCTTCGCGTCCATTTTTTGCGATATCAGCCGCCTGCCCGAGTAACATAAGCTGCTGCAAAATGACTTTCTGGTTAATCTCATTATCTTCTGCAACCAGAATCAGCCGCCCCTGCATGCGTGCTTCCTCGCGCGATAATATAGTGGGTGTCGCAGATATTGCAGTCCTATCCGTAGGCTTATCCAGACTATGATCCACGATCCTTCCGGCGGCAACGCCCACGGCTCGGAGAAATGTGTTGCGCCCCATGGAGTCAGCATCCACGGAAATAGCCCCACTGAGCTCTCGCCTGCAACGACGCCGCTTGCCGCGACCAATGATAAGAAAACGGACATCCGTGTTATTTTCAGCACGAACCGCCGCATACAATTCATCCAGTTGCCACGGGCCACGTTTTGCGGTTTCAACAACCACGACAATCAGCCCTTTTGTCCATCTGCTTAGACATTGCCGTGCATCATCCAGCCCGGATGAACGTTCAACTATTGCACCATGATAGTTAAGATAAAATGCCAAGTCATCTGCCAGCGTATCGGTTCCACCTACCAGCAGGCAAGGCAGCCCGTTTATCTGTACAGTATGCTCGTCAGTTTCAGACTCTTCCGACAATTTCGCCAACGGTAAACGCACGCTGAACAACGAGCCCTGACCCGGCTCGCTCAATACCGAAACCTCCCCTCCCATCATGTTTGCCAGTCGACGACAGATAACCAGTCCCAGCCCTGTCCCCCCGAAACTCCGTGTTGTGGATGTGTCAGCCTGCGTAAACGGAACGAATAGTCGTGCCTGAGTTTCTGCATCAATACCTATGCCATTGTCCTTTACCAGAAATGTCACCTGCATCTTTCCGTCTATCTCATTCGGATTTAGCTGCGCCCGGATTGACACCTTAGCCTGGCGTCCTTGTCCGCTGCTGAACTTGATGGCGTTATTAGCCAGATTAACCAGTATTTGACGTAGCCGCGTTGGATCCCCCATCAATGCCTCTGGCAGCGCCGGATCAATAAACTGAGTCAGTTCTACGCCCTTATCCAGAGCCAAATAGTCCAAGGTATTGCATACATTCCCCATAATTGCGTCGATATTCATGGGAATATTTTCAATGGTCAATTTACCCGCTTCAATCTTGGAAAAATCGAGAATATCCTCGATAACCGCCAGCAGAGAAAATGCCGAATCGTGAATAACCTCACTGATTTTATGCTGCTGCGGCGTGAGACTGCTCTGTTGCAGCACATCAATCATGCCAATCACGCCGTTCATCGGCGTACGAATTTCGTGACTCATGGCAGCAAGAAAATCCGACTTTGCCTTGTTGGCGGCATCAGCCTGCGCCTTGGCGGCGACCAACTCCTCTGTACGTATCGTAATCATTTTTTCCAAATGATTACGATACTCATCCAACTCCGCGCCCATGCGTTTCTTCTCGGTAATATTTTCCTTAATCGCAACATAGTGGCTGACACGGCCATCCGCTTGGCGCAACGGGGCAATAATGGCAAATTCGATATACTCGCTGCCATCCTTGCGTTTGTTATAAAACTCGCCCTTCCAGGAATCTCCTTTGTTTAACGCATCCCACATGGCCTCGTAATTTTCTTTGTGTGTCTTGCCCGAATGCAGAATGCGTGGATTTTGCCCAATGACCTCAGAACGAGTGTATCCGGTAACGTCGAGAAAGGCCGCGTTAACATATTCGATTTCAGCTTGCAGATTGGTAATCACAATGGAACTAGGGCTCTGCTCCACCGCCAGCGAAAGTTTGCGCAAGGAATTCTCGGACTCCTTCCTTTTGGTAATGTCGCGCACCGCAGCTTGCAGCATCGCTTTACCATCCAGATTCATCGCCGTCAGTAACACCTCGGCAGGAAATTCACTTCCATCGAGACGACGATGCATCCATTCAAACATCGTACTTTTATTGCCGAATGCTCTGGCGACATGCTCCGCAATCAAACTAGCCGAATCTTTACCGTCGGGCTGACTAGGGGGAGAAAAAACATCCGGTTTTTTACCGATAATATCGTCCCGTGATACGCAGCCAAACATCTGCAGACTTGCCGAGTTGCAATCCACAAAGATAGTTCCGTCGAATAACAGCAGCGCATCTGAGGACGATTCGAACACAGTACGGAATTTCGTCGCCATGTCTTTTAGCGCCTCATCTGCCTGCCTGCGTTCTGTGATGTCGCGCGCAATACCAAGCACACCGATTAGTTTTCCTTCATTATCACGCATCGGCGTCTTGATGGTTTCCAAAAGAGCGTGATGTCCGTCATCGGCGAAAGTAACCCATTCTTCGTTGATGCTAGGCTCCCCTGCCGCCATGGCAATGCGATCATGCTCACGGAAAAAGTCCGCCAGTTCCTTGTCCACAAAATCGTAGTCGGTCTTGCCGTCTATCTCTGCTTCCTGAGCACCAAAGAAACGCTCAAACATCGGATTGCAACTCAGATAAACACCATTAATATCTTTTAACCAAATCAGGTCGGGTATGGATCTCACCAGCGTACGCATCCTGAATTCATTTTCCGCCAGAGATAAGGTCAACTGCTTGATTTCGGTAATATCGGTGCGTACACCTAGCATACGTGTCGGTTTGCCGTTCAGATCATTTTCAGCTACACGCCCAATCACTTTAATCCAGCGATAACTGCCATCTGCATGGCGTATGCGCGCTTCATACTGATAGGGTGTATCGTTTCTGTCCAGCACCGCGCGTATTTTTTCCGCAACCATTGCACGATCCTCCGGGTGGGTGCGCTCCAACCAGACTCTTCGATCAAGCATACCGACATCAGGCTCATATCCAAGCATGGTGAAATAAGTCGGAGAGGCATACCATTGATCGGACTTTATATCCCAGTCCCAGACACCAATCGCTGCGGCATCAGTGGCCAGACTAAGACGTTGCGTCAACAGCCGAGCTTCACTTTCGGCGGCTTTGCGTTGTGCTTCATGAACAAAATTATCCAGCGCAAAATTCATGTCCACCATCATCTCTTCCAGCAACTTTTGCACACCCTCGTCGAAGGCATTGATCGAGCTTGTGTACAGGTTGAGCGCGCCGATGACGACTCCCTCCCTGCATAGCGGCAATGCCGCCGAAGCCCCCCAACCGGAACGGGCACCATGTTTTTGCCAAGGGGCGGTGCATGGATCGTGCTGGTAGTCCTGGCACCAGTAGGGCCGATTTTCACGGATAGCGGTGCCAGTTGGGCCGCATCCGCTGGCATCATTCGGGTCAACTGAAATCCGGATATTATCCAGATAGTTCTTCTCGTCACCGTAGGAAGTGGCAACTATTACCTTTTGCCCGGACTCATCAAGCAGTCCGACCCACGCCATTTGCATACCGCCATATTCCACGGCACTGCTACAAATTTCGCGGAACAATTCCATATCACTGTGACAGCGTACGATAGCCTGATTGCATTGGCTCAATGCCGCATAAGATTGGCTCAGGCGTTGGATCCTTGCCTCATTTACTTTACTTCCTGTGATGTCATCTATCATGCATAGATGACGTGCTGAGATATTGCGTTCCCCCTTTAATGGTGCAACCGTCATATTGATCCAAACAACGGAACCATCTGGGCGTAGGTATCGTTTTTCCATTTTGAAACCGGAAATCTCCCCGGCATTCAATCGGGTCATATTGTCCATATCCTCCTGCACATCATCTGGATGAGTAATACTCATCCAGTCTATGGTTTCCATTTCTTCAACAGTGCGGCCAGCAATTTCGGCAAATCGTGGGTTAACCTCATAAATATGCCCGGTAACGGAGTCAATTAGCGCAATCCCCAAAGGGGCTTGATTAAAAATCGTGTTAAAACGAGCCAGATTTTTCCTGACGGATTCTTCTGACAGCTTGCGCTCGGCAATATCGCGAATGATGGCGGTAAAAAACACACCATCGGCGGTTTGCCATTTTGCCAACGACAACTCGAGTGGAAATTCATCGCCGCCCTTGCGCAGCCCGACTAGCTCGACCGTTTTTCCAATAACGTGCGGTTCCCCGCCATTTACCACCTGTCGCATACTCACAGGATGTTGCTCGCGGAATTGTTCCGGCAGCAATCTTGTCACCGGCTGCCCGACAATCTCCTCTTCGGAATAGCCGAACATCCTTTCCGCCCCCATATTCCAGCCCACGATAGTTCCCTGACTGTCGGTACTGACAATGGCGTCATTAGTTGATTGTGTGATCGCTCGTAAACGACGGTTGCTCTCTTCGCTTACCGCCATCGAACGTGCCTGCAATTCCAATCCGTGGCTACGTTGCTGCTGCCGCCACAGCAGCAACACTATCGCACTCACTACAACCACGCTAAAAGAGGCAAGCAAACTGACCCAGAACACCATGAGCCGCAATGCTGCAAGTGCTTCGCTACGATCAATTTTGGATACAACAAACCAAGTGGTGCTCGCTATCGGTCGATAAGCTGCCAGTACGTCCACACCACGGTAATCATTGCCTCTCACTACGCCATTCTTATTCGTTGCGATGGCAATAGAGGCGGGTAAATCATGTTTGGCCAAAGGCAACTTAAACATCAAGGGCATATTTTGGCTGTGGCGCAATTTGTTCAGGAAAAGCACAGAATCACCCTCACGCTGCACCAATAAGGTTTCAGCACTTTTACTCGCTGTCGGCCATCGCTCAATCAACGGAAAAAGAAATTGTTGCGCCGTAACGCGCAACACGACACTTGCTAGCGAACGCACTTCCTGACGATCTGATACCGAAATTGGCACAACCCAATCCATGTGAACGTTCCCGATTTCATCGAGGTATAGATCGCCTTGTTGAATATGTTTTGTGCTGATAGCCTGTCGCAACTGCTGTTGCAGAGTCGGGGTATTGTCCCCATCATTGCCTTGACTTAGCAATAGCTTGCCCTTGCTATCAAACAGCAAAATACTTTTGTAGTTGTATATCGCCTGAAAATTGGTGAACCGATTCAGAATTGTTTTTGACAGGGAAGCATCATGTGGCCGCTGCACAAAACGTTCAATCTGTGTAGCAAATGGCTTGTCGCCAACCAACATCCTTGCTACCCCGTTCCGTTCATCCAGCCAGTTTTCGATCTGGATAACCTTGAGGTCGGCGATAGCTTGCAAGTTGTCGGACTCTTGCTGTTCGGTATGCGCACCATAAAACTTTATAATTGCAAGTCCACACAGGGGTACGAGCAGTACACAGACGAAAAACAGTATTATCAACCGTTTTATTTCAGTGCGAGGGAGTACCTGTGTATTTTGCGTATGTCCCATAGACATACACGATCCCTTGAGCAGCAGGAAAATCAATACTGCGGTAATCGCTACAAACAACAAACCTTTGGCGATTTCAATCTGACTCTGAAGAGCCGGATCATCGACGCTAATGCTCAGAAAATAACTGGAGGAAATAATCCAAAGCTCGCCAAATAGCGCATAAATCATCGCCACGCCAGCAGGCGTAAGCACTTTGGACAACAGGATGGTGCGAAACCGGCCGGATGAAGACATCATATATCCTTCGAAGAGCACGTTTAAAAGTCAGTCTACAACACATCCGCTATCAATTATTTCTACGCGTTCAAGCAGAATTAAGCCGTGCCCTGATTAACGTGAAACTCGCGTAGCGAGACCTTGTCCCCCTCGCCCTCCGGGAGAGGGAAGGGGTGAGGGAAACAGGCATGGCAAGTTTCATTATCAGGGGCGGCACACTTGCCATGCCCGTTAGAGTGTAGCAAGTAATGCCATGCAAACAGCCACAACTGAGATTAGATAACGTTCTTACTGACAAACCCGATTACGGCCACTGTTCTTGGCCTGATACAACATTTCATCGGCCTGTTTGAGTAAATCAGCCGCTTCCATACCCACATACGGTATCACACTGGACAGACCAACACTCACGGTGACAACATTTGAAACATCAGAATCTTGATGGGGTATCCGGCGACTCTCAACCATACTGCGGAAACGTTCCGCAATAATATGAGCGCCTGCCGCATCGGTTTCCGGCAGGATCGCCACAAACTCTTCTCCACCATAACGTGCTGCGAGATCGGAAGGGCGCGCCAGAGACGCTGACAGTGATTCAGCCACTTTTTTCAGACACTCATCGCCGACACCGTGTCCGTAACGATCATTGAAACGTTTGAAGAAGTCGATGTCCGCCATAATCAGCGAGAGCGGCAAACGGGAACGTTGTGCACGCAACCATTCGCTTTCAAATACCTGATCAAAACGTCGCCGGTTGGGAATATTGGTCAAACCATCCAACAACGCCTGCGACTCCAACAGGTCGGACTTGATCTTGAGATTGATGTGATTACGAACCCTCGCCGCAATGATAGGCAGGTGAAACGGTTTTGCGATGTAATCCACTGCGCCCATGTTCAACCCATGCTCCTCGTCTTCTGCATCACTCTTCGCGGTAACAAATATCACCGGAATATGCTTGGTTTCAGGCTTGGCCTTGAGGCGGCGACAAACTTCATAGCCATCCATCTCGGGCATCATCACATCCAGCAGGATCAGATCAGGTGCGCCGAGTTTGGAGATGATTTCAAAAACGGCCTTGCCGCTCCCCGCCACTCTGACGCGATAATTGACACGTAATGCTTCGGCCAGTACCTGAATGTTGGTCGGCGTATCGTCAACAATCAGGATCAGTGGTCGTTCATCTTCGTTTTGCATTTTATAAACCAATCTCTAAAAATTATGTTCTTCTATGCACGGAATAGTATTCAGCGCAATGACAGCCTCATCGTAATCGGTATGCTCCAGTGCCTGCTCCAGTTTTCTGAAGTGTTGCTGGACGGCATGACACGCAACACAGGACTTCAATTCCTCAAGCAGTTCGAACGGTACAAATTCGTAGTTTTCAATCAATCCCCGTATTTGTTTAACCAGTATAGCGGCCTGTTGCCAGTTGCACTTTCCACAATCGTCATCATCCGAATTCTCTAACAAGGAAGCCTGAGATTGCCGTTCCAGGCAGGCAATACTGTTGATTGCCTGTGCAAAAGCCTCATCAAAATTGCCGGTATCAAGCGTCGTTTCCCCTGCCTTGATGGCCAGCTCAAGCGCGGCAGCAGTTTCAAGAATACGAACCGCGCCCAGATTGGAGGCGGCACCCTTGATACGATGCAACCACGTTGCCACAGCCTGCAGGTCGCCGTTCTCGATCTGCCGCGATAATGTCTCAACAGGCTCGCTGAATTGAGTGGCGAACTTCTTCAGCAAATTGATTAATAGTTCGCCGTTACCCCCAAGACGATCCAGTGCCGCAGGCAAATCAAAGCCCGGCAATTCATCCGGCAAGGTCGCTGCTCGCGACTGTTTCAACTTGCAGCCAAACTGTTTGCCGGCCTGCTTCGGTTTGATCCACTTAACCAGGGAAAGCAGCAATTCACGAGGCAAAATCGGCTTGGAGACATGATCGTTCATCCCCGCATTGGCACAGGCGGCACGGTCTTCAGCCATCACCGCCGCCGTCATTGCGATCACCGGCAAGGCATCCCAGCGGGATTGGCTACGTATCCGCCGGGTCGCCTCCAAGCCATCCATGACCGGCATTTGCATATCCATCAACACAGCATCAAAGGTCTGTTGTTCCAGTTTATCCAATGCTTCCTGCCCATTATTGGCAAGACTGACCGACACACCAAACCGTTCCAGAATATCGGCGGCAACCAACTGGTTGGTCTCGTTATCTTCCACCAGCAAAATATGTGCACCGCGTATCGTGGTCGCATCTTCGATTAGTTCACTGGAACCCAAGCGATCCTGATGATGGGTATAGCCGCCCTGAAACTTCATGATGGTATCAAAAAGCCCGGAAGCCGTTACCGGTTTGGTCAACAAGGCATCCAGATGGACATCTGCCGCTTCGTGCAAGAGTTCATCCCGGCTATGAGCAGTCACCATGATGACCACCGGCAATTTACTGATTTCCCTGCTTTTCACCGAATCACGGATAGTGCGGGTCACATCGACTCCGCTCATGCCCGGCATTTGCCAGTCCAACAACACCAGTTCAAACGCCTGTTCAGGACTTGCATGCGCTTTTATCAACGACAATGCTTCATATCCCGAAGAAGCTTCGGTCACCTCGAATTGCCAGGCACGCAACAATTCGCTCAAGGCATGACGCGATATTTCGAGATCATCCACAACCAGCACTCGCATCCCTCTGAGTGCGGAAGGCAAACGCTCGATATGCGCCTGGAACGATACCGGCATACGCACGGCAAAGCTGAAGACACTGCCCTGCCCCGGTTCGCTGGAAACCGTAATTTCCCCACCCATTTTTTCGACCAGTTTCTGACTAATCGTCAGTCCCAGCCCGGTACCGCCGAAACGCCGGGTAATGGAACTGTCTGCCTGAGTAAAGGCCTTGAATAACCGTGAACGTTGCTCTTCGCTCATGCCGATACCGGTATCGCGTACGGAAAAGCGCAACACACAAACATCTTCCACGCTGACTGGCTGCGCTACCGCAAGCCGTTCCACCTTGATGACGATTTCGCCATGTTCGGTAAACTTCACCGCATTACCTACCAGATTATTCATCACCTGACCGAGACGCAAGGGGTCGCCTATCAGGTACTCAGGCACATCGGGAGCAATATCCAGCACCAGTTCTATGCCCTTTTCCTCAGCCCGGACATTGAACAGATCACAGACATTTTCCAGCAGATTATCCAGACGCAACTCAGTCTGATCCAACTCCAGTCTGCCCGCTTCGACCTTGGAGTAATCAAGAATGTCGTTGATGATGGAAAGCAAGGCACGCGACGAGGTATGTATCTTGCTCAGATAATTGCGCACCTTGGGAGCCAGATCATCTATACCCAGCGCCAGATCTGACAGTCCGATAATCGCATTCATCGGTGTGCGTATTTCATGACTCATATTGGCAAGAAACTCACTCTTGGCACGATTAGCCTGCTCAGCTTCCCCCTTGGCAACGAAGAGCGCCTGTTCGGCCAGTTTGAATTCGCTGACATCCGCAAGAATAAGCAGCAAATTAGGTTCACCGCCACGTACTAATTTAATGAAATCACTGACTATCCAAATTTCCTTGCCGTAGCTGGTAACAAAATGTGCCTCAATACGCTGATTTTCGCCTGTCTCCAGCGCACGCAAGGCGACATCAAGCAATCCGCTATTCTGCCAGGAAGGTATTTTGTGAAAATTCTGCGACAACACCTGCTCCTGCGTCGCGCCAATAATTTGAGCAGCTGCCAGATTCGCCAACACACAATCGCCACGCCCGTTGTAAACCACAATCCCCAGCGTCGATTCGGAAATAATCTTGCTGTTAAATTCGAGCAATTCATCAATAATTTGCAACGTCTTTTTCTGCTCGCTGATGTCCCAATTGGTACCCACCATACGTAGCGGCTTACCCTGCTCATCACGAAATACCTGCGCAAATGCCTTGATATGATGAACGCTGCCATCGGGATGAATGACACGAAACTCAATATCGAAAGGATGAATATCATTCAAGGCATCCTGAATTGCCTTCTCGCTACGCGCCTTGTCATCGGGGTGCAAGCCGTTTTGCCAGGCTTCATAGGCACCGGAAAAATTCTCACGAGAAATGCCGTACAGCATAAACATGGAATCGTCCCAAACCAGATGGTTATTGACGACATCCCAATCCCAAATACCGATATGACCGGAACCAGTTGCCAACGCAAGACGTTCTTCACTCAGCTCCAGTTGAAGATTGGCTTGCTGCAATTTATCGTTAATGCCGGCAACATGCCGATATTGATCGAGCACCTGTGCCTCAATGCGCTTACGTTCGGTAATATCGCGAATAAATACCACCAGACAGCCGCCACGCGCCTGCATATATTTGGCGCTGATTTCCACATCAATCAGATGCCCGTCCTTGTGACGATGGCGCGTCTCAAAATGCGTTTCCCGCCCTTCAATAACATTCAGCACATGCTGCCTGGTTTCTTCTGGATGCTCATTCGCTTCAAGATCAGTAACCTTCATCTGCAACAACTCTTCACGGCTATATCCCGACATCTCGCAATAGGCGGGATTAACTTCAAGCAAACGGGCATTTTCCAGTGAGGTGATCCAAAAGCCGTCCGCCGAAGTTTGCAGAATGGTTTTAAACTCGATCTCCGCCTGCTTACGCTCGCTGATGTCGCGAGCGACGGACAGGATAGTTGGTTTACCATCAAACTCCATTATATGTGCGCTGATTTCAACAGGGATCCGTCGTCCATCCTTGGCAATATGTATACGCTCAAATAGTGCGTGCCCAGAGTCATGAAGTTGCTTCATCACTCTGGGCATATCCTTGAAACTCTCAGGCTCATTGATAGCAGACAGCTCTAGATTCATCATTTCTTCATGCGTATAGCCCAGACGGCTACATGCAACTTCATTTGCCTCAATAAAACAATTTTGATTAGGGTCTACCACATAAATCGCGTCATATCCGCCATTGAAAAGCTGCCTGAATCGTGCCTCACTTTGTCGAATAGCCTCTGCGGCACTCTTGCGCTCGGTAATATCCTGAGCAAAACCGGTGATACCCAATAAACTCCAACGGTTATCCATAATGGGTGTCTTATATGTTTCCACCCAATAGCGGTTTTCATCCACGCCATTCAGCTCTTCCATCACCTGCTGCCTAAGCGACTGCATAACAGCAAAATCATCGGCACGGTATTTTTCGGCCAGATCATGAGGCCAAATATCGTAATCCGTTTTTCCCAAAACCTCTTCAGCTCGTTGTTTTCCTGTTGCTCTCAAAAATGCCTGATTGAATATCATATAGCGACCGTCTACATCCTTTTGCCAGATCATAAACGGCGAATTATCCAGCGTAGCCTGCAAGCTCGCACGGCTGATCTCCAGTTCGTTATTGGCTGATAACGCCTCAGAGCGACTGTTCAAAATCATCCGCGTCAGAAATGCCAGCAACAGGCTAAGCGGTATACCGAACAGCAATACGAACAGGGAGCGATAATGATCAGCATAGCCATTAAATTCAGTGAGTGAACGAAACAACAATGTCCATGTACGGCCGCTGGTTTCAACCCTTATTGTCTGTTGAAAAACAGATGGATTTTGATCCATTGCATACACATCATCACTATCGTGCATCAACGCATCCGTGCTTACCTTGTCTCCGTCAAATACCTCAATGTCGATCTTTCCCCTCTGCTCACCCAGAATACCATTCATCAGATCATCGACACGGAATGTCGCCGTAACCCAACCGATAACATGAGCACGACGCTGCTCCAGCGTCGAATGAGGTAACCCGTGTTTATAGACGGGAAGATTCATCAACAAGCCAGCTTGCGGTTTGATTTCATCTTCAATGACCAGTTTGACCTTACCGGATAAGAAAGTATCGTCAACATCACGCGACTTCTCCATTGCAGTACGACGCGTTTGCTCAAAAAGACGGTCATACCCGAATGCGCGCAGATTGCGCCCGGAAAGTGGCTCGATGTATTCGACGGGGGCATAAACATCACGCTCACCTTCTGGAGTAATACGGTAGTTCGGAAAACCTTCGCTACGAACGGACGCAATAAATTGATCTTTTTTCGCCCTTGTGATCAGTGGCTCATACCCAATAGCTTGTACACCGGGAAAGTGTTCGTTGAGAGATAATGATTCAGCAAAGTCACGGAAGCTGGCCCGATCTACCCGGGCCGAAGCCGCAAACTGCGCCCTGACAGAGTGCAGCATATGTTCATAGGCATGCATGCGCTGAATAATGCGTTCCGTCGCCAGTTGCACTTGCAGATTGAATTTATTTTGTTGATCTTGTTCGATGTTATGGCGTTCGGCTGACCATAACAGGTAGGTAACACTCAGCGCAGCTAAAAACACCAGTATAGGGAGAGGTTGCTTGTAGCAGGAATGCAAAATACTTCTCAACGAACTCATTAGGATGCCTCAATCAAGCGATGTTAAAGAATGCGTTATCGATTATGCCTTATTTACTTTCTATCCAATCTTGATCACTGAAAAATACCGCAAAGAAGCAGAAAAACCGGATTTGAAACTCAGTTATTCCTCCCAGAATATCGACTTATCATTTATGTATGCAACGGCTTTCTCCAGCTTGCCGAATTTAATGGAGCAATGCTTATCCAACCACTTTCCGGCAAGCTTGATTGATTCAGGATGACATGACAACGCCGGCAAACTTGCCAGATGTGCAAGTAAATGATGGGCAATGACAAAATCATTGTTTTGTCCCAGCAAGTCCTGAAGTTCGGACAAGGCGTTCGAGTACAAAGCCGTTTTTTTTCCGGGATACAAGGAAGCAAAGAATTCCGTGCTGTAACGCAACTTCTTGGCAATAATCCGCAACTGATGCAACCGCGCTGAATCCAGCGATTCGAGCAAACTCGCTGCTCGCTGAAATCGTTTGTGCAGACGTCGCAACAATTTACCGGAAAATTTACGCACAGCAATATCCTTTACCTGCTCTGCCTCCGCCCAATAGTTGCCATTCATCCAGATGGAAAAACGCAACATGACACGTTGCAAATCACGGGTATGCAGCTCGGCGCGCAGGGCCGCACCGCATCCGGCTCGCTGCTGCTCAGCAATGGCAAGCAATGCTGCCAAACCGTCTTCCGAGGGATAGGCTGAACATAAGGGCTGCGCCACCCCGTCAATAAATACATCCCATTCGCGCATTTCCCCCAGCTTGCTTCCCAATATGGCTATATCTTGCCGCAGTAAAGACAACGTATCATCCGATAGAATATTCTCGGCCATACGCAACACCACTCGCATACGTCTGAGAGCAACCCGCATCTGGTGCAAAAACTCGGCATCCTGACTTTCCGATGCACCGCGCAGGTTTTGCTGCAAATGCTGCATACAGGACCAAAGCAATGCTTGCAGAACATCGGTCAACTTTTCATTTTCATCAATTACCGGTTCAATGGCTTTGGCCGGCAGGTCGACATGCCCGGACATCAATCGAAAACCCTGCTCCGCCTTGCTGACCGCTTCCAGTTCGAATGGCACAATTTCCAGTATTTCCAGAGCAAATTCGAACAAATGCAACGGGTCACCGGATTTCAGTTCCAATTCCAGTTCACAAATAGGCTGACTAAGATGTTTGGTTTTTACCGTACCGCGATCCATACATACTTCAATCTTCGTTCCCTGCCAGTCCAACAGACGACTGGTGCGATAAAAGTCGGTGACAAACACCGGCTCCAGCTTCTCAAATAAGGACGGGGGAAGAAATGTTTGCTGTACCGTCTCTTCCAACAACGAATAATCCAGCTTACCGGACAGCGAAGGCAGTTCCCACTCGTTACGCTGATGCAAACCCGCCTTGATCGAACCGCCACCCTTCAGGGTTTGTAGCCACTCACCGCCGACACGGCGCAAACGCAATGCGGTTCGATTGACATGCAACGCGAGATCAGGAGTATCAAAATAAATATTGTGGAGACGCTGGGTAACAGGCGGCGTAATCTGAAACTGTTTGAATAGCCGATGACGTTTGAGTCGTTCGAATTGATCTGGGGCGATACGTAGTTTTAGCTCGGTTTCGACGGTCATGTTAACCTCGGACATAGCATGAAAAAACCGACTATATCAGACAGGCTGGTTTACGACCAAAAAACTTAAACTGCATTTATAATCATTCAACTAGCTATTTCAATTTGCCCATGTCCCACATCAGCGGTTTCCCGCCCATCGAAAATCCGAATGCACACACGCTGATACTAGGCAGCATGCCGGGCGTGGAATCGTTGCGTGTCGGACAGTATTACGCCCATCCACGCAACGCATTCTGGCCGGTGATGGGTGAATTGGTTGGTGCTTACCCTGTTCTGCCCTATGCCGAACGTATCCAGATTCTTAAATCCGCTGGCATCGCACTATGGGATGTACTCGCATCCTGCCACCGACCAGGCAGTTTGGATGCCAACATTGAGACCGCTTCGCTTGTTCCAAATGACTTCAAGGAATTTTTCTCATCACATCCCTTGATCCGTCATGTTTATTTCAACGGTGCAATGGCCGAAAAGTGCTTTATCCAACAAGTCGCTCCGCTACTTGAACCCGGTTCACGGCAATATCAACGCCTACCCTCAACCAGCCCGGCCCATGCAGCCCTGTCTTTTCAACAGAAACTTCAAGCATGGCAGATAATTATTACGCCTCCTATCAAAGCTTGTTAGAGTTGTAAGAATTCGCTGACGGGCCAAGCCCGCCTCACAACCCCAAACCGGAAATCATCCTAAACCGCCTGCCCCGCCGCATATCCTGAAGCCCAGGCCCACTGGAAGTTGTAACCACCCAGTTGACCGGTCACATCGACCACTTCGCCGATAAAATATAGTCCCGGTACATCGTTACATTCCATGGTCTTGGATGACAGCGCATGGGTATCTATTCCGCCACAGGTCACTTCTGCCTTGGCGTAACCCATCGTGCCGGAAGGGGTGACCTGCCAGTCGTGCAACTGCCCGGCTATCACCTTACGCTGTTTATCATTATATTGATTCAACGGCTTGTTTTCGAAAGTTTTGTTTTCTTCACACCAGACATCGGCAAAACTCTTCGGAAACCATTGCGTCAAATAATTGGACAACAGTTTTTTGCTGGCTTTCTGTTCAGTCAACAAGGTTTCCATATCACAATCGGGCAGTAGGTTGATATGCAGTGCCTCGCCATGCTGCCAGTAGGATGAGGCTTGCAGGATGGCCGGGCCGCTTAAGCCGCGATGAGTAACCAGCATGTCTTCGCGGAAAGACTGTTTGCCGACGGTCACGATGACCGGAAACGAAACACCGGTCAAATCAGCATAGGGCTTCCAGTCGTCCGGTGCGAAGGTCAACGGCACCAGACCGGCCTTTAGTTTGGTGATCGGAATACCGAACTGCTCAGCCACATGGTAACCATAAGGCGTTGCACCGGTCTTGGGAATCGACAAGCCGCCTGTGGCAATCACTAACGAAACTGCTTCAAACTCACCACGCGAAGTGCTGACATAAAACTTGGCCTTCTTGCCACCACCGACATTCGGCGCATAGGGCGTATGCTTGATCTCTTCGACTTCGCAACTCATGTAGCGCTTCACACCTGCGGCATCGCATTCCGTCCTGAGCATATTGATGATGGTCTCGGAACCTTCATCACAAAACAATTGGCCTAGCGTCTTCTCATGGAAGCTGATGTTATGTTTGTACAGCAGCGCGATGAAATCCTGCGGCGTATAACGTGACAAGGCCGAGCGGCAAAAATGCGGATTACTGGAAATATAGTTTTCAGGCTTCACATCCAGATTGGTGAAATTGCAATTCCCGCCACCCGAAATACGGATTTTCTCTGCAAGTTTTTTGGAATGATCAAGCAATACCACAGAGCGCCCGCGCCCTCCGGCCTGCAATGCACACATCAGGCCTGCCGCGCCCGAACCGATAATAATGACATCTGATTTCATAGTTGTTCCATACTGCCCGAATGGGCGTTAATAATTTATTTAAAGTCTTTGATCAACGCAACACAGCAATTACCCCGCCGCGTGTTCATTCTTTTCCAGTTTCGCCCACAAACAAGCGCCCTTGCTGGCCTTGTCGATGGCTATCAATTGTTGCGCATGTAAAGCCCGCTCATCTGCATCGGCCAGCAATACGCGAACGCCAGGGCGCGAACCATCGGTACTTAGCACAGCCGGTTGACGTTCCTGAATCGGTTCAGACTCATCCAGCAGGCTTTCCTGCCCGCGCGTCATGGCTAGATACACTTCAGCCAACAACTCCGTATCGAGCAACGCGCCGTGCAAAGTACGATGTGTATTGTCTATTTCATAACGGCTGCACAAGGCATCCAGCCCGTTCTTCTTGCCCGGATGCATATCGCGTGCAATCTTCAGCGTGTCCACCACCGGATTTTGCAAAGGCGGCAGCTTCAGCAAACGCAGTTCATTATTGATAAAGCTCATATCGAACGGGGCGTTATGTGCCAACAGCTCCGCCCCCTCGACAAACTCGAGAAAACTTTTCGCAATATCGGCAAAGCGTGCATTACCTTTGAGCATATCCCAGGTAAAACCATGCACCTTGGCGGCAGCTTCATCAACTTCTCGTTCCGGGTCCAGATAATGATGAAAATGCCGCTTGGACACCTTGCGACCATCCAGTTCTATCGCCGCAATTTCAATAATACGATGACCGTTTCGAGGATCAAGTCCGGTAGTTTCAGTATCCAGTACGATTTTACGCATGGGCCTGCTCCTGTATCATTTCCACGCCGCGATTCGCCAGCCTGTCGGCCTGCTCATTACCATCATGCCCGGAATGTCCCTTTACCCACACCCATTCAATTTCATGCTGTACCGCAAGCGCATCCAGCCTGCGCCACAAATCCTCGTTCTTTACCGGCTTTTTATCCGCCGTCTTCCAGCCACGCAATTTCCAGCCAGCCAACCAGGTAGTCATACCCTGCAACACATACTTGGAATCCGTATGCAACCTCACCTGACAAGGCCGCTTCAACGTTTCCAAAGAGACAATCGCTGCCATTAACTCCATGCGATTATTGGTGGTATGCGCTTCGCCGCCGAACAATTCACGTTCACGACCCTTGTTACGCATCAACACACCCCATCCGCCTACGCCGGGATTGCCCTTGCAGGCCCCGTCGGTAAAAATTTCTACTATGTTTTCACTCATACTTTATTCATCATTCGATAATTCAGCGTGGCGCTTAATCTTGTTGTTTAATGTCGGCGCTACCGGCAACAACTTGGTCACCAGACTTTCATTCCACCTCGGCTTAATCAGCCGCATTCCCGGCACACGCTTTACCGCATGCAAAAAATAAATACCGCCACTCACCGCCCACCAGCGATCCCCTGCCGCCTCCATAAAACCACAACGATCCAGCCATTTTGTCTGCTGGAATGGCGGTGCATAAGCGGAAAACTGCCCACCCGCCACTTCATAGCCCAACAAGGCTAACCAATCCTTCAACCGCGACAGGGCAATAAAATGTCCCTTCCACGGAAATCCCTGCCGCCTTCCCAATACCCGATGCAAACCCCATAGGCTATGCGGATTAAAACCACTAATCAGTAGACTGCCTTCGGGCATCATCACACGCTCAACTTCACGCAAAACCTGATGCGGATGTTCGGCAAATTCCAGTATATGCGGCAAAGCCACCAAATCCAGACTGGATGATGCTATCGGCAATTCCACGCCACACATCCGCACCGCCGCCTTAGACTGATCGGAGCCGGTAAATCGCAAAGGTATCCGACTGTTGCGCAGAAAAGAATACTCAGGCAATCCCAATTGCATCGCGTTATACCCGAAAATATCGTTCACGGTACGATCAAACCAGTCCTGCTCACGCGTCAACACATAAGCACCCTGTTCGGTCGCAAACCAGTCACTCAGACTTTGCGCTGTTGATTTACAATCAGGCATCACTCCACTTTCGTATGCATATGTTCAAAATCACACCCATCCCGGCCCTGCAAGACAACTACATCTGGGCCATCCATAACCAACATCAGGCCGCAATCGTTGACCCCGGTGAAGCTGCACCCGTTATAGACTTTCTAACCGAAAAAAAACTGACCCTGACAGACATCTTATGCACCCACCGCCATCACGACCATATCGGTGGCATCGAAAAACTGCGCGCAGTATACAACGTGCCGGTGCACGGACGGCGCCATGAAAAAAATCCGTTCATCAGCAATGACTTGCTAGAAGGATCCCAACTACATCTGGACGCGTTCAATCTGACATTCGATATTTTTGAAACTCCCGGCCATCTTGACGACCACATTGCTTACTACTCCGCATCGCCCGATGACACTGCAAGCATCCTGTTTTGCGGCGATGTCATGTTCGGTGCTGGTTGTGGCCGAAACTTTGAAGGCACGCCAGCCCAACTATTCCACTCCTTACAGCGACTAAGCCAGCTTCCCGACACCACACTGGCATATTGCGCGCACGAATACACCGCCTCCAACCTGCGCTTTGCCTTCGCCTGCGAACCGGACAATCCCGCTGTACAACAACGCATCACCGACACCGCATTACGCCGTGCTCATAACCTGCCCACCGTCCCCTCCACTCTCGCATTGGAAAAAGCTACTAATCCTTTCCTGCGCTGCACCGAAACAGAAATCGTCCGTCTTTTGCAACATCAAGGCCTGCATGACACCAACGAACTCAGTGTATTCACTGCCTTACGTAAGTGGCGAGATCACTTTTAACGCAAGAAGCAAAACCATGAATAAATAGAATAACTTATGAAATAAGAAAATTTTACGGCAGTAATTTCAATACATTGTTTATACATCAAACCATTAAACAACAGAATAATCGGGCTTGCGGAAGGTTAACGCGCTGCAACCCTGTTTTCCCTTACACCCAGCACAAAAAACACCGTCGCAATTCCGATGTAACCCAGCACAAACGGCCAGGTATATGATGGGCCGTAGGCATTGACGATAGCGCCGTTGCTCAATGTGTAACCGTGCATCAACCCCGTAGCGCTGACCGCGGCGGCAACAATGGCCCAGCCTGCCGCCGCACGATAATGTTTTTCGATCAGACAGACCGTCATGGCGGCGAGGATCATCGAGGTGAAGATGAAGCCACGTTCAAGCGAGATCAATCCGGCAATCGGCATTTGTATCGTCAACGCATGCATGCCCACGGTTTCGACATTGGTTCCGGCAGCACGCAACGCATTTTCGATCAACATCAACCCCCAGGCCGCCAGTGCCGGGAAGAAGCCCACCACCACCGCCGGGGCATGTTCTCGCGGCGTGACCTGGAACGCCTGCGACGCGATGGTGATGCCTATCCACAGCAGTATCGCCGCACCGGCCTCGACCGGTATCAACGCCGAAACGAAGCCGACCAGTCCGAGCAGACATAACAGCGTAATCGCGATGCCGTTGGCAACCGAGTAACCCGCCCCCGCGCCCATCTTTTTCCAACCGGGATGCCCGATATAGATCGTAGTCGGGAAAACGCTGCCGAAACAGGCCGCCACCATCGTACCCACACCGTTAACCGCCAGCGAACTCTTCACCGGATAGACATCTCCCGCCGCTTCCGCACTTTCCAGGTTCTGCATGGAGCCAAGCAGGTTAAACAGCCCCATCGGCACGATCACCGGCAAAAAGGTAATCATATAGGCGGAAAACGTTGCGCCCATCAGTTCGGTGATATACAACTGCGGCAGTTGCAACTGCATCTGCATCGCATTCGCCAGCGCCGTTCCATCCATGCGCCCCATCCCCCACGCCAGCGCCGTGCCGGTAAAAACCGCCAGCAGACCGGCTGGAATGCCCGCAGGCAGATAAATCCGACCGATGTATTGAATCAAGATGAAGGCCAGCGGAATAAAACCGACCAGCGGGTCGGCGAAGATACGGAAACAGAAATCCATCGAGATAAAGGTAATCGCGATACCGGCCAGCGTCGCCAGCATCGCGGCTCGCGGCGTTACTTTCTTTACCCAACCCGCAACAAAAGCACCCGCCAGTTCGATAAGCCCGGAACCCAGACATGCCGCCAAGCCCACCTTCCAGGCCAGCTCCACATCGCCGCTCTGATCCAGCACCGGCTTCATCACAAACAGAATGTAAGCAAACAGCGAAACCGTATTAACCCCGTATGGCAACGCCGTCACATCGGATCGTCCCGTCCTGCATGCCAATTCCCGCGCCTGAAAGGCATAGAATATATTACCGACCAGCAAACTTACCGCAACCCCGGGCAGAATACGCCCGAACACCATTTCCGGCGGCATTTTCAATATGACACCGCACAACACAACTATCAGAATAAGCTGAATAAGATTGTCCACAAACAACCCGAAAAAGCCGTCCATATCCCCCTTACGCCACCAACTGAATTGCGCTGCCATAGTTATCGTTTCCTTATAGTTCCATGCTGAAGTTGAAGTTGATACCGATTAAATTCATGCCTGCAGACGATTCAAAATCGTTTTCACTGAATAATGTACCGCCTCACAGAAACATTAATTTACCGGCTTTAATAACATTAAAACATGCTCCTCGCCCAGCATATCTTGTCACCGTGAATTGATTCCATGATTTTCTGCCATTTGAGGCTAATTTTGTTACCTGTGTGCCCGTCGTAATGTCATCTCGGGATGATCTGAGCCACCCCGCGGTAATTAGCAAGGTAAATCAAGAAATGGCACAGGAATCCAATTGAACAACAAGAGCGGCTGATTTCATCAATCTAGCCTCGCTTAAGGCGAGTAACAAGCTCACTTAAGGAACCATTCCAGAACCACACCAAACCGCACATCCAGTAAAGGCTTAATGAGGCTGGCGCATTGGCTGTCCTCATCAAATCCAGAGCCACAGGGTTAACAATAAACCAGTAAAGTGAATAACAGCCGTCAACCGTCCACCAGCTTGCCAGAATCATTAAAGGAAAGTCTCGCCACCTTCTCTCGATCATGACGTGCATAGACCATCCGGCCGTCGAATAAGCAAAAAACGCCATAATCAAACTGATTGGAATATCCCAATCCGGAGCGGAATAGTAAAAAGACCCCCAGATCAATAGGCCAACTCCAATGGCTAAGGTGGTAAGTTTCCACGGCCTTGTCAGTTCGATCAGGTACTGAAACGGAAAAGTAAACATGGCTAAAGTTTAACCGAACTAATCAATCTTAGAGATTACCTTAAATATATTCAGCCAGAGTTCCACCGTAACTGCCGGCCATGATGCGCCGCTCATCGGCGCTGGCGGCAATGCACTTGACTGAATTTTTGTGTGGTGTCAGGTAGGCATCACAGCGTCACTCCTCCCAAACAAGCAGCATAAGGTCCCGCCCTATGCTCGCAAAACCGGAATGACCTACTCGACAGCATCCATTGGCAATACGTTCGTGTACCTTTTCGACCATATGAGTCATGCGCAACGTGGCAATGTCCTGCCAGGCCACATTCGTGTTTGCGCATACGAAGAACAGCGAGTTTTCGTTCGCAGCCAGCCCCTAGCCCGCGTTCTCGTAAAACTTTTGGCTGTCAACCAGCGTTAATCCTAGAAAAAGCAATTGTCCACGAAAATCACGAGGCGGGTTTGGCAGGTATTTTGCCTTTAGGCAAAAACTCGCAAAAAACACGAACAAATTCAACATCATGCCAAGATTTCCAATTTTACCCAATGGATGTTTCGATGAATTGATGTAACCCATTGCTTTATTTGCGAGCAGCCACTCTGTGGCTTTGCCTGCTTACCCCTTTTGCGAGCTTCCACCTAAAGGTTGAATGCCTGCTTAACCCATTTCGTGCCTTTTGTGTTTTTGCGAGTTGTGCTAAAAAACAGCACATCCCTGCTAAAACCAATTCGTGGACGGAATGAGTTTTTTAGGATCATAGAGTTCACCCTGTTGTCCGCCAGCGAACATCCGCTCACCTGCGGTCAGCAGAAAATTGCACAGGCTGCCGATTTCGGTTTGAGGTTGGCCATTTTTGAAGATGGCGCCTGCATCTCCCGTCGAATAAATGTCGCTACCCGATACCGCCATGGCGTTAAGGCTACGGCTTACTTCAATGTTCGACAGGTTCCAATGACCGGATCGCCCGTCAAACGTCGCATAGCGCGAACCGAAGGTGCCCAGAACGATGCGTGTTTCGTCAAGAAAATCAGCGACACGAGCCCGGATCAGCGCAGGCAGTTCGGAACGCGATAACTCGGTTAGCTCGGTGCGGTTTGTTGTTCGCCAGATTGCAATGTAGCGGTCATAGCTGATGGTGATCAGCAGATCGTTGCGCAACAGCAGCTTCTTGATGGCCAGTTATATACACACTAAAAACATCATCCAAGGAAAATCCGACCCTGTGTTGTTCCAGTAAACCAATCCAAGTACGCTAACTTACTGTAACGGAACTTCAGTCTCCTTCGAGTTTGGCTACATCATCCCTACCCCATTTACGACAACTCCCCTACTTTTGTCGTCTTTCCTCCAAACCATATCTGCTGCATGCCTTATCTTATGGTGTTGAGCATGCTGGCGCGATTATTGCATTGGTTTTGATATCCATATCTACAGGAGTCAATCCCGATGAGCACCAGCACATTCAATACCATTCTGAGCGGCCTGTCTGATGGCAGCGTCATTCCCTATCTCGGCCCAGGCGCCCTGAGGGGCGTAGTTAATCCGGCAACCGGGGCGGCGATTCCGGCGGATAGCGACAGCCTGATTCTGGCGATGAATAACGGTCAGCCGATGGCACCGAAGTTGATGTATGAATTCCCGCGTGCGGCAATGAATGTGGAATTAAAACGGGGTCGTTCATCCGTCAACAAATTCCTGGATACTACCTATCGCGATACACTATGGAGCCGCTCGGCATTGCATGACTGGCTGGCACAACAAAAGCTGCCTTACCTGATCGACACCAACCGCGACACCCTGTTGCAACAGCACTATTCCACCTTACCACATACCCTGATCATCGGCGTCGCGCGTATTTCCGGCAATGAATTCCGTTTCCGCCTGTTCAGTCACGACGGCACACGCTACAGCCCCATTGAGCAGGAAGCCGTCGATACCCGTTTGCCGGTGCTGTTTAAACCGCTAGGTACGCCACTGCCGGAATCCAACTACATCGCCTCGGATGCCGACTTTGTCGATTACATCACCGAATTAATGGGCGGTTTTGCGATTCCCTCCTTCGTCAAACGCATGCGCCAGAACAAACGTTACCTGTTGCTCGGTCAGCGTCTGAATCGCGACACCGACCGCATGGTGTTTTCCGACATCATTTTCGGTGCGGCCAAATCAGCCGGTTGGGCACTGATTCCTCACCCGACTGACAAGGAAAAACGCTATATGGAAAAACTCAATATCGAAATTGTAAATGCCGATGTGGAGGAATTTCTATCCGCCGCCGAAGCACAGAACGACTGTCTCGCCGCAGCATGATAAAGCCGCTTTGGGATGAATCGCGCCACGTCCTGAACGTGGCGCAAATGGATCAGACCCATCAGGAATTCCTGCTGCAACTGGCCGCCCTGATCGCCGCCAGCGATGCGGAATTCCCTGCCCTGTTTCAGGAACTGATCAATCATACCCGCCGTCACTTCACCGAAGAAGGCCAGTTGATGCGCGAATCAAAATATAAGGGTTTGCCGGAACACGAGAGCGAGCATCATCGGGTACTGGGTGAACTGCTACAACTCAACCGCAGCCTGAAACGCGGTCGTTTGCAACTGGTACGTGCCTACGTGCGGGAAGGTTTACCGGAATGGTTTGAATCACATCTGGCTATGATGGATAGCGCCTTGAGTATGCATGTAACAAAAATTGATGCCAACACTGAATAGTTAAGGCTTAAAACCTCATTTCATCCACAAAAAACACGAAAGGGGTTAAGCAGGCATTCCACCGCCAGATGGAATGCTCGCAAAAAAACAAAAATCCATACACAGCAAATTCAATTAGCAACGGCAACAGAAAACAATCCGCCTCATTCCTGCAAGGTTGAATTTTTTGCAGATTTTTAGCGAAGCACTTCCAAAGCAGGCATTAAAAATACGCTCCTGAAACAATCTCCGCACAAGCTACTTTCAACAACATATTCAAAAATCAGCTAAGTAATCCAATTTTAATTGGTTCACACGGCAAGGCAGGCTCTGCAAAATGCGTTCCATCAGCAATACGCAAACAGGAGAACAGCCTTGAATACACCACGAAAATCCCTTGTTAGTCCTACTGTACCGAGTAGACCCGGCAATATCATCGCAGGCGAATTGCATTGGTCTGACGACTCGTTTCGGGTAACGGCAGCGGGCGTTCCGGTTTTGTTACGCCCCTTTGAATTCCGCTTGTTAGGACAGCTGATGAGACATACCGGACGTGTGCAAACACGGACTGAGTTATTGGCGAAACTGGGGGCGGGCTACATAGGCGAACGCACCATAGACGTACATATCCGCCACCTGCGCAAATCGTTGGAACCTTATGGAATGGATCGCTGGATACAAACCGCACCGAGCCGTGGCTACCGTTTTTTACCATCACATCATTAATTTTTAAACCAGGGAGATAGCATGAAATTATCAAAAATCACCACTGCGCTGTTTGCAGGTTCATTCGTTCTGGCATTGTCGGCAAGCGCATTTGCCGCTGACATCAGCCTGCTTAACGTATCTTACGACCCGACCCGCGAGCTGTATCAGGAATATAACACTGCATTTGCCAAATACTGGAAAGCCAAGACCGGCGACAACGTTACGGTCAAAGCCTCACACGGCGGTTCAGGAAAACAGGCGCGTTCCATCATCGACGGACTGGAAGCGGATGTCGCGACACTGGCATTGGCTGCCGACATAGACGCGCTGCACGACAAAGCGGATTTGGTGCCCGCCGACTGGCAAAAACGTCTGAAATTCAACAGCTCGCCTTACACCTCGACCATCGTATTGCTGGTGCGCAAAGGTAACCCGAAGAACATTATAGACTGGAGTGATCTGGTCAAACCCGGTGTCGCGGTGATTACACCAAACCCCAAAACATCGGGCGGTGCGCGCTGGAATTATCTGGCCGCATTGGGTTACGGCTTGAAACATAACAACAACGATCAAGCCAAAGCGCAAGCGTTCGTAGCCAAGCTGTTTGGCAACGTGCCGGTGCTGGATTCCGGCGCGCGCGGTTCGACCGTGACATTCTCCGAACGTGAAATCGGCGACGTGTTGATTACCTGGGAAAATGAAGCCTATCTGGTGAAGAAGGAATTCGGCGAAGACAAGTTTGAAGTGGTCTTCCCGTCGTTGAGCATACTGGCTGAACCGCCGGTCACCGTGGTGGACAAGTACGCCGACAAGCACGGCACCCGCAAAGTCGCCGAAGCGTATCTGCAATACCTGTATTCACCAGAAGGCCAGGAAATAGCGGCGAAGAATTTCTATCGTCCGACCGATGCCAAGGTGGCGGCCAAATACGCCAAGCGCTTTCCCAAGCTGAACCTGATCACCATTGATAAAACCTTCGGTGGCTGGAGCAAGACGCAAAAGACGCACTTTGCCGATGGTGGTGTATTTGATCAGATTTACACCCGGAAATAGGAAGCTGAACACAAAGCCGGAGGGATTGGTGTGCAATTTTCTGGGGATGCGCCTGGCGAGTGCCTTTCAACCTATTTTTCGCAACAATGGCGAAGTGATCGGACGTGAAGCCTTGCTGCGCGCATCCCTGTTTGAACACGGTGCACTGACCCCGAACACAGCGTTTGATCTGGCAATTGAGGATGACAAGCTGGTGTTGTTTGACCGTCTGGTGCGCACCTTGCACTTGTTGAATGCGGACAGATTTTCAGAATCGGTTTGAGTTTTTTTGTGGATCACGGCACCGGTCTGGTGCTCGGCGAGACGGCGATTATCGGCGAATGGGTGCGGCTGTATCAGGCGGTTACATTGGGCGCGAAACGCTTCAATGTCGGTGAGGATGGCATGTTGGAAAAAGGCCAGCCGTGCCACCCGATACTGGAAGACGAGGTGGTGGTGTATGCGGGTGCAACTATTTTAGGGCGCATCACCATAGGTCGTGGCTCCAGCATTGGTGGCAATGTATGGCTGACGCGTTGCGTGCCGCCGGGCAGCGTTATTACCCAGGCCAGGCTGTTACATGAAGCTCCACAAAGCGTATGAGCGACTCGATCCAGAGGTTTTCCAGCGTGTTGCGGCAGTCGCGAAGAGCGCGGCTGGTCACAGGAGCAACTGGCAGAATGCGCCAATCTTAATCGCTCCTATCTGGACCCGTTCGCTCTTTCTACGCGGAAATTCAACCCTCTACTGCGTAGGCACCCAAAAACGTGCCCTCCCCCCAAAAAAATAGTTCGCGCCGCACCATCCTATTTGACAGATTCCGCATCACGGAATATTCTTAACCATGATTCATTCATTTGCATGCGCCAACACCGAAGCGTTGTTCCTCAGCCAGAACGTGCCACGCTTCAAGAATATCGAACGCGTTGCGCGCCGCAAGCTGCTGCAACTGCACGCCGCCACAATATTGGATAACTTGAAAGTGCCGCCCGGAAACGGCTTGGAAGCATTGAAAGGCAACCGCAAAGGACAGCACAGCATCCGCATCAACGATCAGTGGCGCATATGTTTTGTGTGGCAGGCAGATGGTGCGCACCAAGTGGAAATAGTCGATTACCACTGAGCGGATAACTAAAGGAATATCAAAATGGCAAAACTACTCGAAGAAATTCACCCCGGCGAAATCCTCCTTGAGGACTTCATGAAGCCGATGGGCATCACCGCCCGCCAACTGGCCGCCGACATCGACGTATCGCCCAGCCGCATCAGCGAATTGGTAAACGGCACGCGCCCCATCACCGCCGACACCGCGTTGCGCCTCGGCCTGTTCTTTGAAATGGATCCGCGTTTCTGGCTGAACCTGCAAAGCGAATACGACATGCGCATCACCATGCGCGACTTGGCAGACAAAATTGCGCCGCGCATCAGGGTGTTTCATCGTGATGCGGCATAAGGCATTGGGATAAAGGAGTGCCCGTTCCTATTAGAACTTCGCCTTTTCATGCAACTACATTAACAATGTCTATGAGAACGGGTGGGATCCATTGTTACGATTTTTAGTATATTTGGTTAATAATTTCAGCAACTAGACGAATCGTACCTAAAGCTTGATTGTCCAATGACGTGGAACCGTGGGCGTAGTGGTTACGCAACCAAGGCAACGATTTAATAAGTACCTCCACATAGTTGTGATCTCGATCCTCGTCTTTGATCTCATATTGAGTTTCGTTGAATGTTATTTCATTTAATCCATTCCGCTGTGCTTCCTCCCACATTTCGGACTCCGTTCTGTGCTTTGCACGCTGTTCCGTTTGGCGGCGCCACAACTCAAAGCCTTCATTTTTCACATAGCCATTCTTAACGGCATATTCAACAAGCCGCTTGAGTCCTGGTCCGAACTGGCGCTTTCTCTCTCCGCCGGCAAGCAATTCGGCTTCAAATCGTTCACGCAATGCAAGCTCAAGACATGTGTATGCATGATGTTTTGCTACTGGGTAAAAACGATAAACAAACCACGCATACAAATAGAGGTTCTTGGTTGTTTCAAATTGAATCCGAATGTCGTCTGGCACTCTTTCATGTAGGCTTATATCTGCGATGACCTCATGTTGATATGCAACCGTTAAAGGTTGATCCGTCAGAATATTAGTCGTTGGACTGCGTCTGTCGGGTTTACATACCGTTTCTGGGGTGCGGAGATAATCAGGACAATTTTCCATTGGCTTAGTTGATTTGGATGTTCAATGATAATTATGCGCGAACATGGGCATATATATTGCCGGAACGATATACCTGAGTCGGTTTGCTTTTACTAATCATGGCTAATACCCCCCATCATGATCCCCCACATTCACCGGGATGATTTCTTCATCGTGTATCAGCAACTCCAACGTGATGCGGTAAGAAAGATTGATGGAAACCGAGTGCAGCCCTTGCAGTCTGCCGCTCAGGGCGTGCAGGCGTAGTGAGGGATGATGCGGGTTCAGTTCCAGCAGTTGCAGTGTTTTGAGGTATTGCTTTTCCAGCTCGGGATGGCGCTTGAGAAAACGCGCGGCGCGTTTTTCATATTGCGCGGTGAAGATGAGCTGGAAGGTCATGGTTAAGGTAGTCCTTCGACGGGCTCAGGACGAACGGTTATCTGAGCTCATGCGGCAGATTTCTTCACGCGTTTAACGTGTTCTGCCGCCGATTCCTTCACGTAGCGTCCAGCTTCAACATCGGCGCGCGTTTCGGCTAGCGCCGCTTCCAGCTCGCATTCGCGCAGGTAGTGGTATTGCGCGATGTCCATCACCACAAAGCGATCTTTGCCACGCACCGAGACGATGGCTTCAGAGCGATCCGCTAGCACGGCTTCGATGGCGGCGATGCCTTTGGTTTTGAGGTCGTTGGCGGTCAGGTTGGACATGTGCACTCCTTGTCTGCTTGCTTAAGTGCGACAGATAGTATTTCTAATAGTGCGATTAATCAACTGGTAAATATTCCAAGTGCCTCCCCCTTACTGCGTCGTCGCACGCCTCCATATAAGTAATTGCGATAAACATATCATCTAATATTCTTTTTCAGCACAAGCCAATTTCGTTAAGGTGCGCTCTACACATGTTGCACCGTTTAATTCTTTTCGGAGAGCACGTAGCCGCCTAACTGCCCGCCCGTCTAATTTCTCCAAATTCGGCTTATTCAAATTTCTGCTAAGGAAAGCAGAAATTATGATTTTTGTTGCGTTTGTGGAGACTATAGACTGCACGCCTGTTCTGAATTTAGGAGTTTTTGATGGCTCGTTTTCGTGCCCATAGCGTGTTGCCAGGATTCAATCTGGCCTTGGGCTTTACGCTGTTATACCTTTCGCTGATCGTGCTGGTGCCGTTGTCTGCGCTGTTTTTCAAGACGGCGACACTGGGCTGGGGCGGTTTTTTCGAGGTGTTAACCAATGATCGCGTGGTCGCTTCCTTGCGCGTGACTTTTCTCACCTCGCTGGCGGCGGCGGTGATTAACGCTTTTTTTGGTTTGATTGTCGCCTGGGTGCTGGTGCGATACAGCTTTCCGGGTAAGCGCATCGTGGATGCACTGGTGGATTTGCCGTTTGCGCTGCCGACGGCGGTGGCGGGAATTACGCTGGCGACGCTGTATGCGCCGCATGGCTGGATCGGACAATATTTTGCCGCGCAAGGTATCAAAATCGCCTACACCCCGCTGGGTATCGTGGTCGCACTGACTTTTATCGGTCTGCCCTTTGTGGTGCGCACCGTGCAGCCGGTGCTGGAAGACGTGGAGGCGGGCGTAGAAGAAGCGGCTGCCAGTCTGGGCGCAGGACGTTGGGATGTGTTCCGTCGCGTGATTTTTCCGGCAATTTATCCGGCTTTGCTGACGGGTTTTTCACTGGCGTTTGCCCGTGCCATCGGCGAATACGGTTCGGTGATTTTCATCGCTGGCAACATGCCTTATATCTCCGAGATTTCGCCGCTGCTGATCGTCTCCAAACTGGAGCAATACGATTACGCGGGGGCGACCGCGATTGCTGTAATCATGTTATTAATCTCATTCACTTTATTGCTTGTCATTAATGCCTTGCAATGGTGGACCAGCCGCCGGGGAGTACGATAATGTCGGGTCATGCTGCAAAAATTTCCACACGTGAATCCAAAGGTGTGACGCTGTTATTCATCGGGGTGGCACTCGTATATTTGCTGCTGTTTCTGGGCTTGCCGCTGTTTGCGGTGTTTTATCAGGCATTTAGCAAAGGCTGGGAATTGTACTGGGCCGCGTTACAGGAACCGGATGCCTGGTCGGCGATTCAGTTAACATTTATCGCCGCCGGGATTGCCGTGCCATGCAATCTGGTTTTCGGCATTGCCGCCGCCTGGGCAATAGCCAAGTTTGAATTCAAAGGCAAGAGTCTGTTGATTACGCTGATAGACCTGCCCTTTGCGGTGAGTCCCGTGGTATCCGGTCTGGTGTATGTGCTGCTGTTCGGCGCACAGGGCTGGTTCGGCGAATGGTTACAGGCGCACGACATCAAGCTGATCTTTGCCGTGCCGGGCATCGTGCTGGCAACCATCTTTGTGACCTTTCCGTTTATCGCCCGCGAACTGATTCCACTGATGCAGGCGCAAGGAAAGGAAGAAGAAGAGGCGGCGGTATCGCTGGGTGCATCCGGCTGGCAAACCTTCTGGCGCGTGACCCTGCCGAATATCAAGTGGGGACTGATCTACGGTGTGATTTTGTGTAATGCACGGGCGATGGGCGAATTCGGCGCGGTGTCGGTGGTGTCCGGTCATATCCGTGGCATGACCAACACCATGCCCTTGCACGTCGAAATCCTCTACAACGAATACAACTTTGTCGCCGCTTTCGCGGTGGCCTCACTGCTGGCGTTGCTGGCGGTCGTCACACTGGCCGTCAAGTCGCTGGTCGAGTGGCAGGCGAAAAGAAGCGGCGATATTTTGCATTAAGTGCATGTGTAGGTCGGGTTAGTGCAGCGTAACCCGACATGATTTGAAAATGCTGTTGGGTTACGCGATGAAACCGCTAACCCAACCTACGAAAAGCGGAGTGACACAATGAGCATCACAATTGAAAATATCAACAAAAACTTCGGCGCTTACAAGGCGCTGGACAATATCAATCTGGAAGTCAACAGCGGTGAATTGATCGCGTTGTTGGGACCATCCGGTTGCGGCAAGACCTCCTTGCTGCGCATCATCGGCGGGTTGGAGCTGGCCGATTCGGGCAAGCTGTTGTTCCACGGTGAAGATGTAGAACAGCGCGATGCGCGCGAGCGCAATGTCGGTTTCGTATTCCAGCATTACGCCTTGTTTCGCCACATGACCGTGTTTGAAAACGTCGCCTTTGGCCTGCGCGTCAAACCCAAAAAGGAACGCCATAACGAAGCCGAAATCAAACGCCGCGTGCATGAATTGCTGAATCTGGTACAACTCGACTGGCTCTCGGATCGTTATCCGTCTCAGTTATCCGGCGGGCAGCGACAACGCATCGCACTGGCGCGTGCCCTGGCGGTTGAGCCGAAAATCCTGTTGCTTGATGAGCCGTTTGGTGCGCTCGATGCGCAGGTGAGAAAAGAGCTGCGTCGCTGGTTGCGCCGCTTGCACGACGAATTGCACATCACCAGCATTTTTGTCACCCACGATCAGGAAGAGGCGCTGGAAGTGGCCGACCGCGTGGTGGTGATGAACAAAGGCAAAATCGAACAAATCGGCACACCGGATGAAGTATATGCCGCACCTGCCACACCGTTCGTCTACCAGTTCATCGGCAATGTGAATCTGTTTCATAGTCGCGACCATGCGCCCTGGGCGGAGAAACACGGCGATGCGGTGGCTTATGTGCGACCGCACGACATAGACATCAGCACCACGGCGCAGGACGACACGGCCTTGCCGGTTGAGGTTAAACTGGTACGCGCCATCGGTTCGATTGTGCGTGTCGAAGTTGCCGCCAGCGCCAGCAGTGAATTGATCGAAATCGAACTGAGTCGCGAACGCTTTGATGCTGCACCGCTGGCACACGGTGATAAAGCATTTATCCGTCCGCGCCAGTTCCGCGTGTTTGATACAGGAGAAACGAATGAACTTTCAGCAGCTTAGGATTATCCGCGAGGCGGTGCGTTGCAACTACAATCTCACGGAGGTTGGCAATGCGCTGTTTACCTCGCAGTCCGGCGTATCCAAGCACATCAAGGACCTAGAAGATGAACTGGGCGTGGAACTGTTCGTACGCAAAGGCAAACGCCTGCTGGATTTGACGGAACCTGGGCGTGAATTGCTACAGATCGTCGAACGCATACTGCTGGATACCAACAACATCAAGAATCTGGTTGCGCAATACAGTAAATGTGATGAAGGCCAGCTCACCGTGGTGGCTACGCACACCCAGGCGCGCTATTCCTTGCCGCAGGTCATTACTGAATTCAAGAAGTCGTTCCCTAAAGTGCATCTCAAACTGCATCAGGCCAGTCCAAATGAGATCGTCAGCCAACTGCTCAGCGGCGAGGCGGATATCGGCATGGCGACCGAAGCGCTGGCCGATGTCACCAAGCTGGATTCCTTTCCTTTTTACACCTGGCATCACGCGGTCATCGTGCCTGCGGGACATCCGCTTGAGCAGGTCAAACCGCTGACATTACAGGCGTTGGCCGAATATCCCATAGTCACCTATCACGAAGGACTAACCGGGCGCGCCAAGATTAATCAAGCTTTTCTGGATGCGGGGGTCTTGCCGGATATTTCCATGTCAGCATTGGATTCGGATGTCATTAAAACCTATGTAGAACTCGGTTTAGGCATAGGCATCATCGCCTCAATGGCGTTCAATCCTGCCAAGGATTCCGACCTGCGCCTGTTGCAATGTGAGCATCTGTTCGGCGCAAACACCACCTACATCGCCCTGCGTCGCGGTCATTACCTGCGCAGCTTTGCCTATCGATTTATTGAACTGTGTTCACCCAAACTGGATGAGGCGGTAATTCGTGCAGGAGTCCTGCCGCCATCCGCAAATTGAGATGATTATTCGACGACTTGCCCACGACGGCCCACCCAATCCTGAATCAGCTAACGCCCGCTGTACGTTAACAAGCCTCGTTTTTGACAATTGACTAGCGGCTGTTGGCTCATCTGACTCCGGCTGGACGATATACGTCCAATCATGTATGGCGGAGGAATTACTAAAATAGCCTTTATCCCAGAAAAATCAATTGTCCACGAAAAGCACGAGGCGGGTTTGGCAGGTATTTTGCCTTTAGGCAAAAACTCACAAAAAACACCAACAAATTCAAATGCATGCAAAAGTTTCCAATTTCACCTAATAGGTGTTTCGGTGACTTGACGTAACCCATTGTTTAATTTCGTGCCTTTCGTGTTTTTCGTGGACTAAATGAGGTTTTAAGGTTTATCCCATCAATTGGAATATTCATAATTTCCAAATTCCTAAGCCGGACAAGTCGGAACCAAAAATTCCTGTCACATTTGGACATCACTTAACTGGTAAGAAACTAAGCGATATTTTCACCCGCAGACTCCAACACTCTATCCAGTGCTTCCATGAATGCATCAACCTTGATCGGCTTGGTAATGTAGCTGATGAATCCAGCTTTCTTCCCCCGCTCAATATCGAACGGCATCGCGTTGGCACTAACGGCAATGACGGGTATGTGCGCCGTAGCCGGGTCTGCGCGCAGTATCCTTATGGCTTCAAAGCCGTTGATATCCGGCAGGTTGATGTCCATCAATATCACTTCCGGTTTGGAAGTGCGCGCTAGTTCGATGCCGCTATTTCCGGTTGTTGCGGTTAGCAGATGCAGATTCGAATAGCGCGCGATGATTTTTTCGACCAGCTTCATGTTTGCCGGGTTGTCCTCTACATAGAGCAGGGTGTGTCGCCGCGCTGCGCGAGGCATATGCGTTTGGGCCACTGCCGCAGGGACACTATCTTCCATCGCAAGCTGTGACTCGGCCACCGAGATGAGTTCGAACCAGAACACGCTGCCCGCCCCGACGGAGCTTTCTACGCCGATGGTGCCCCCCATCAGTTCGACCAGCCGCTTGGCCACCACCAGGCCTATGCCTGTGCCTTCCTCGCCACCGGCCTCCTGTCCGAGACGATTGAACGGCTGGAATAGCTGGGCCAACTGTTCCGGAGACAGTCCCGCTCCGCTGTCACTGACACTGATGCGTATGCGTCCCGGCGTGCTCTCGGCGCAATTCACTTCGACCGTTCCCTGCTCGCAGTTGTATTTAATCGCGTTGGAAAGAAGGTTGAGCAGAACCTGCTTCAACCGGGTTCGGTCGGCATGGACAATATAGTGAATGCCGGGCTGGGGAAAGGTCGGTTTGATGCCACGCTGTTTCGCCTGCGGTTCTATCATGCTCTGGCATTCGAGCAGGACATCGGCCAACGGCACCGGCTCCCGCAACATCGGCACCTGCCCGGATTCAACCTTGGCAAGATCGAGTATCTCGTTGATCAATGTCAGCAGATGCCATCCCGCCAGCAGAATCTGAGTAATGCTTTCCTGCTGGATCGTTGATGGCGGCGGAGAGTCGGACTCCATCAACTGAGCGAAGCCGAGGATGGCGTTGAGCGGGCTGCGCAACTCATGACTCATGCTGGAAAGAAATTCCGATTTGGCGAGGTTGGCTTTTTCGGCCACAGACCTGGCGCTCTCCAGCTCGATGTTCTTTGCCTGCAGCGCCAGATGGTTCTTCACGCGCACCATGACAATGGGCGGGCTGATAGGCTTCGTGATGTAGTCGACCGCACCGAGTTCCAGCCCTAGCTTTTCGTTCTCAACTTCAGCCTTGGCGGTGATGAAGATTACCGGGATGTCCATCGTCTTTGGATCGCGTTTGAGCCGCCGACACACCTCGTAGCCATCCATGCCGGGCATCATGATATCGAGCAGGATAAGGTCGGGGGGCGAGTCGGACACCGCAATCTTCAGTGCCTTCTCGCCACAGTTGGCAATTTTCACCTTGTAGCTGACCTTGAGCAGATTGCTCATCAGTACCAGATTATCCGGCGTGTCGTCGACCACCAGTATCGTGGCCTTTTCGGTGAGATCGAGTCCGCTCATGGGCAGCCTTTCAGCCAGATGTTGCGGTGATGGAGATTTCATGCTGTTGCCTCAGAGTAGCGTGGCAGCGTCACAGTGATTGCGGTCTGGTTTTCCTGGTCGGAAACCTCCAGCGAAATTGCCCCGTTTTGCGCCTCTGCGAGCACTTTTGCCGAATAGGTTCCGAGGCCGGTTCCGCCATGCTTGCCGTATGTGACGAATTTGTCGAAAAATTGCTCGCGAATCTCGGCAGGAACCGCTCCCTTGTTCTGGATCAAGATGCGTAGCGGAGTTTCATCCTTCAGGGTTACGACCACCCGACTCTTTTCGGGAGCTGCCTCGCAGGCATTCCTGAGCAGATTCTGAAACAGGGAATAGCAGAGCATGGCATCGCCCAGCGCCTGCGGCATTTCGTCGCCGGCCGATTTGTTTGGAACGATGGCGATGATGATGTGCTTCTCGGCGAAGGTCGTGCGCGCAATTTCGACGATGCGGTTCAGGATATCGCCTATCCTGACCGGCTTGGCGTCGAGAATGAAGCGGCCGGTCTCGATCTTGAAGAGTTCCGCGGACAGGTTGATCATGTCGAGCACCTGCAACGCGGTTTCTTCGATCATGCGCAATTGCCCGACTTGCGCCCGGTTCATCGAATCGTCGTCCTCCAGCGCCTGCACCAGGCCGATAACGCCGGCCAGCGGTCCTTTCATGTCGTGGCGGGTGATTTGCTCGACATCCTCGCGCAGGCGCGCCAACTCCAGCATGCCATCGTAATCGGCCTGCAACTGCTTGTGCAGTTTGACATAGCGCATGAAGTTGCACACCCGCAGTTTGAGCGCATCGGGATCGATGGGTTTGGCGACGAAGTCCACTGCGCCGAGTTCCATGCCCCTCAGACGCGCGGCCTCTTCGATCATGGCGGTGACGAAGATCACGGGAATGTATACCGACGTCGGATGCTCGCGCATGCGCTTGGCCACCTCGAAACCATCCATGCCGGGCATCATGATGTCGAGCAGCACCAGGTCAGGCGGGTTGTTCGATTGACAGATATTCAGGGCTTTCTCGCCGGTATCTGCGATACGCACACGATATTCGTCCTTGAACAGGTGCGAGAGCAGCAGCAAATTGTCCGCCGTATCGTCGACGACGAGGATCGTCGGTCGCACCTGCCCGGTGGCGACAGCCATCGGTGCGGGAACGGGCTGCGGCTCCTTGCACCTTGCCGCGTGCGCCGCACCGGCAGGTAAACCAGTTCTAAGCCGCGACGTTAGCACCTTTTTAACGCGCGTGGCAAAACGCTCAGCGGTATAGGGTTTTACCAGCAGGTCACTGATGCCGCTGGCGATGGCCTCATCTATACGGTGGCGCTCTGCTTCGGCGGTAATCATGATAAATGGCAGATGCGACAGCCTCTTGTTGGCACGCACTGCCTTGAGCAGTTCGAGTCCTGTCAGGACCGGCATATTCCAGTCGGAAAGCACAATGTCCACCCGCTTGTTTTGCAGTATGCGCAGGGCCTCGGCGCCATTATTTGCTGTCACGATGATTTTGGCGCCCATTGAGCGCAGTTGACCCGAGGTGACTTCGCGCATGGGTTCAAAGTCATCGACGATAAGAAATACAGTCTGCTTATTGATCATGTCCTGCTTTTCGCCTGTTATAAAGCATCTAAAACTTCGCTCTGCACCAGATAGTCCTTTTTCTTGCCCATGTCCGCATCGGAATCGACAAAGCGCTGAGCGATGGCGCGAAACTCTTCCTGTATCTCGATGAAGGCATCGAACATGTCGGCATCGAAATGCGTGCCACGCCCATCAACCATGATCTGCACCGCCTTTTCGTGCGGCATGCCTTCTTTGTATACGCGGCGGCTGATCAGCGCGTCGTAAACATCGGCCACCGCCATCAGGCGCGCCGCAATCGGAATATCGTCGCCGGAAAGTCCTTGCGGATAGCCGCTGCCATCCCATTTTTCCTGGTGCGAGAGGGCGATGTCCTTGGCGAAGGAGAGAAAATCGACATTGGTGCCCAGCGTAGTCTCGGCATGCACAATGGCATCGCGCCCCAGAGTAGTGTGCGTCTTCATGATCTCGAACTCATGCGGCTCGAAGCGGCCCGGCTTCAACAGGATGCGGTCAGGAATGCCCACCTTGCCGATGTCGTGCAGCGGCGCCGACTTGAACAGCATGTTGATATTGGCCTCCGTCAGGAACCAGGCAAAGCGCGGGTGGTTGCGCAGCCGCTCGGCCAGCGCCTTGACATAGAACTGTGTGCGGCGGATGTGGTTGCCGGTGTCCGAGTCGCGCGTCTCGGCCAGCGAGGTCATGGCGAGTATCGTCACATCCTGGATCGCCATCACTTCGAGCGTGCGCTTGGCCACCTCGAGTTCGAGAAATTCGTTCTGATCGTACAGGAAGTCGGCCATGGCCTTGAGGGCCAGATGGTTCTTCACGCGCGCCATGACGATGGGCGGGCTGATCGGCTTGGTGATGTAATCGACCGCTCCGAGTTCCAGCCCTTTCGTCTCGTCTTCCTCTTCAGCCTTAGCTGTGAGAAAAATAACCGGAATGTTTATTGAATTGGGGTCGTGTTTAAGTCGCCGGCACACCTCGAAGCCGTCCATGCCGGGCATCATGATGTCGAGCAGGATCAGATCTGGTGGCGAGTCTGATGCCGCAATTTTGAGTGCCTTCTCGCCACTACTGGCAATTTTCACATGGTAATCGTCCTTGAGCAGGTTATTCATCAGCGTCAGGTTGTCCGGTGTATCGTCAACCACCAGTATCGTGGCTTTTCCTGTGAAATCGGGGGGAGTCATCTGGATATATTTGATGTAGATGTGCCAGTTGCAGCTCTCAACGCCAAGAGCGCTGCCTCGAAATCGAATGATCGGATGTAGTTGTCAATCTCGCGAGAGCTATTAGGTAAGGCTTCGTTAAGCAGTTCCGCATTCGCATCCATCACATCGACCGCCTTCGCGTCGTCATTGACCAGCAGAGCCTCCAGTTTGTCACAGACCGCCTTGAGATTTTCCCGGTCGACCGGGATCGACGTCCTGCCTGGCTCCTCCGGCGGCTTTTGATCCAATTGCGCGATGAGATTGTCGAGTGATGTTGTCGGCGCATCGTGCCTGGCATCGATTCCCTCGCGTGAACGACGCTCCTTAATCGCAACCTCGAGTTTTTCCGCAAACTGCTGCAAGCCGCTGACGCTGACGTTGCCTGAATCGCCCTTGAGCGTATAGGCGAGCCGCTCCGCGCTGTCCCAGTCATTCTGATCGCGCAGAAAATCGGCCATGGCCTTGAGCGCCAGGTGGTTCTTCACGCGTGCCATAACGATGGGCGAGCTGATCGGCTTGGTGATGTAGTCGATCGCGCCAAGCTCCAGCCCTTTCTTTTCGTCCTCCTCTTCGACTTTGGCAGTGATGAAGATCACCGGGATATTCATCGTCACAGGGTCGCGCTTGAGTCGCCGGCACACCTCGTAGCCGTCCATGCGGGCCATCATGATGTCGAGCAGGATCAGGTCTGGTGGCGATTTTGACGCTGCAATTTTCAGTGCCTTCTCGCCACTGTTGGCAATTTTCACATGGTAGTCACCCTTGAGCAGATCGCTCATCAGCGCCAGGTTATCCGACGCGTCGTCGACCACCAGTATCGTGGCTTTTTCGATGATATGAGGTTCGTCCATGGTGATTCCTTTCAGGCAGATGTTGAAATGGCAGTTCTCAGTGCTGCTAGCGCCGCCTCGAAATCGAATGATCGGATGCTGTCGTTTATCTGACGATAGTGCACGGGAAAGGCCGCGTTAAGCAGATCCGCATTTTCCTCCAGCACGTCGCCCGCCTCCGCGTCGTCGTCGGCCAGCAGAGCATCCAGCTTGCCGCAGACCGCCTTGAGCTTTTCCCGGTCGACCGAAATCGACATCCTGCCTGACTCCTCCGGCAGCTTCCGTTCCAGTTGCGCGATGAGATGTTCAAGCGGCTTTTTCAACTCGTCGATCCCTGCCTCAATCTCCTCATGCGAATGGCGTTCCTTGATCGCGGTCTCGAGTTTTTCCGCCAGTTGTTGCAAGTAGGTGGCGCCGATATTGCCGGAAACCCCTTTTAACGTATGAGCGAGCCGCTCCGCGGAGTCCCAGTCGTTACCCTCCAGCGCCTTGAGGATTTCCGCCGTTGCGGATTTTTGCCCGACGATGAACTTGCGCAGCATCGATAAATAGAGTGATTTCTTGCCGAGCACGCGGCGCAGGCCATTGGCGATGTCCAACCCATCAATGCCGGAGGGCAGCTCGACATCTAGCGCCACTGGCTGCTTTACCTCAATCGCTGCCGCCGGGTGACGCGGCTTGATCCACTTCAGTAGCGCCTTCCACAAATTTTCCGGCTCGATCGGCTTGGCGACATGATCGTTCATGCCCGCCGCCAGACAGCGGTCGCGGTCGCCCTGCATGGCATTGGCGGTCATCGCCACTACCGGCAGATCCTTAAAGCGCTTCTCCTTGCGAATCTCCCGGGTCGCTGTCACCCCATCCATCACCGGCATCTGCATGTCCATCAGCACGAGGTCGTAATCGGCAGCCCTGACCTTGTCCAGCGCGATCTGTCCGTTGTCGGCCAGATCGACGACGAAGCCGGCATCCGTCAGCAGTTCGGTGGCTACTTCCTGATTAAGATCGTTGTCCTCCACCAGCAGGATACGGGTGCCTTTGATGGTGGCGAGTTGCCCGAAGGTGTCGGTCGGCGTCTCACCGGCGGTGCTGGGGCCATCAACGACGACACCCAGAAGGCGCACCACGGCGTCGAAAAGTACCGAGGCTGTAACCGGTTTGATCAACACATCCTCAATGCCCACTTCCTCTGCATACTTGATGACCTCCTCGCGACCATAAGCGGTCACCATCATTATGTGCGGCATGCGGCTGAGCGGAAGCTCTTTTAGCTGTCTGGCTGTCTCGTTGCCATCCATCCCCGGCATTTGCCAGTCGAGGAAAATGATCTCGTATGGCATGCCCTGCGCCTCGGCCCGGCTCACGGCGCTGATGGCTGCCCTACCCGATTCGGCCTGATCAACCTTGAAGCGCATGCCGCCAAGCAGATCGCCCAGCACCAGGCGGGCGTTCTCGTTGTCATCCACCACCAGCACGCGCTTGTCCTGCAGGCCGTCCGGCAGCGCCAGCCCGCGCTGCTGGTCGATACCTTTGCCGAGGCGCGCCGTAAACCAGAAGGTACTGCCCTTGCCGGGTTCGCTCTCCACGCCCACCTCTCCGCCCATTAATTCGGCCAGCTTCTTGGCAATAACCAGACCGAGGCCGGTGCCGCCAAATTTGCGGGTGGTCGAGGTGTCAGCCTGGGAAAAACTCTGGAACAACCGCCCCATCTGCTGCTGCGTCAGGCCGATTCCCGTATCGCGCACGACGCAGTAGAGCAGCACCTCCTTGTCGGTCTGCTCCTGGATACGGATGACAATATCAATCTCGCCCTGCTCGGTAAACTTGACAGCATTGTTGCAATAGTTGATAAGAATCTGCCCCAGCCGCAACGGATCACCGATCAGGTAGGGCGGCACGTTTTTGTCCACGTCGAAGACCAGTTCCAGCCCCTTGGCTGCGGCCTTCTCGGCGATCAGATCGGCCACATTGTCGAGCACCTTTCCCAGTTCGAACTCGGCGTGCTCGACCGCAAGCTTGCCCGCCTCGATTTTCGAGAAGTCGAGAATATCGTTGATAATACCGAGCAGATGCCGGCCGGAACCCTGAATCTTCTTGATGTGGTCACGCTGACGCGGCGTCATCTCGGTCTTCAGCACCAGATAGGCCATGCCGATGATGGCATTCATCGGTGTACGTATCTCGTGGCTCATGTTGGAGAGGAAATCCGATTTGGCAAGGCTGGCTTTTTCCGCCACAGACCTGGCGCGCTCCAGTTCAATATCCATAAGTTTGCGCTCGGTGACATCACGCGCAGCGGCGAACACGCCCTGCAGCTTTCTGTCACGGTCATAGAAGGTGGCCGCATTGAAGGACACCACGGTTTCCTTGCCGTCCCTGGCGCGCGCGGTCAGCTCATAGTTGCTGACCTTCTTTTCGCCCAGCACCAGCTTGATGCCCTCATCGACCCGCTTTGGATCGGTGAAGTAATTCTTTAACGGCGCACCGATCAATTCATCACGCGTACACCCGGTGAGCGCTTCCATCTGTTTGTTGACATCGGTGATGATGCCGGACGGGTCTGTGGTCACGATCGCGTCGATGCTGGATTCGATCAGCGAGCGCGTGTAGAACTGCTGGTCGCGCAGCCGCTGGTCGAGCTGTTTCTGATCAGCCTCAATCTGCTTACGTGCGGTGTTATCTGTACCGATCAGCAGGTAGCCGATAATTTCGTTGTCAGCATCGCGCAGCGCGGTGACTGACAGCACTACCGGAAGCCGCCTGCCATCCTTGCAAATAGAGGTCAGCTCGTAGATGTCCTCAATGCCGCGTGCGGCCTTGAACACCAAGGCCTCGAAGCCCGGCGCAATCGGAGTACCGAGCTCGGTGCTCAATGCCGCTGCGCGCACGATCAACTCCTGCGGATCGGAAATATCAGCCGGGGTAATCTTGTTCATCACTTCTGCAGCTGAGTAACCCAGCATGCGTTCCGCGCCGACGTTGAAAATCTGGATCACCCCCTTCGCGTCGGTGGCGATACTGGAAAAGTTCTCACTGTCGAAAATGGCTTTTTGCAGAGCCCCCATCTGTCTTTGCTCGGTAATGTCGGTGTTTGTACCGAACCAGCTAAGCAACACGCCTTGCTCGTCGCGGATAGGCAGAGCTCGTGAGAGAAACCAGCGGTATTGCCCATCCGCGCGGCGCAAGGGGAAGGTGTCTTCCCATATCTCACCCGTATCTAAGCAGTGTTTAAACTTTTTTACCACACGTTGCTCATGGTCGGGATGGTGGACTTTCTGCCAGCCCCATCCGTACATTTCTTCCAGCGTCGTGCCGGTAAAATCGTACCACCGCTTGTTGTACCAGAAGATCGAACCTTTCTCGTCGGTCATCCATGCCAGTTGCGAGATATTGTCGGCGAGGGTGCGGAAGCGCTCCTCATTTTCGCGCAATTGCTGATCGATTAATTTCCGTTCTTCGTCGACTTTCTTGCTCTTGGTAACATCACGCGCAGCGGCAAACACGCCAAGTACGTTTCCCTTTACATCTTTGTAAATCGAAGCGTTGTAGAGAACATCGGTGAGATGACCGTCCACATGCTGGATGGTGAGCGAATAGTCGGTGACTGAGCCTTTGGCGAATACCTGCTGGTAGCCCTCGCGGGCCTTGTCGGGCTCGGTGAAGTAGTTGGAGAAGTCAGTTCCGATGAGCCTCTCTCGTGGCACACCCGTTACCTTAATGGAACCCTCATTGACGTCGGTGATTTTTCCCTCAGGACTAATGGTGACCAGCGGGTCCAGGCTGGCTTCGATGAGGCTGCGCGCGTACTGCGATGCCTGCTTCTGATCTGTCACGTCACGCGCAGCGGCGAACACGCCGAGCACATTGCCCTGCACATCCTTGTAGACCGATGCATTGTAGAGCACGTCGGTGAGACGACCGTCCACATGCCGGATGGTGAGCGGGTAGTCGGTGACGAAGCCTTTGGCGAATACCTGCTGGTAGCCCTCGCGGGCCTTGTCGGGCTCGGTGAAGTAGTTGGAGAAGTCAGTGCCGATGAGCCTCTCTCGCGACACACCCGTCACCTTGACCGAGCCCGCATTGACGTCGGTGATCTTGCCCTCGGGACTGATGGTGACCAGCGGGTCCAGGCTGGCTTCGATGAGGCTGCGCGAGTACTGTGCTGCTGACCGTACCTTCTCATCGGCCTGCTTACGCGCGGTGTTATCGGTGCCGATCAGCAAATAGCCGATGATTTTATTTTGGGCATCACGCAGCGCGGTGACCGACACCACTGCCGGAAATCGGCTGCCATCCTTGCGAATGTAGGTCAACTCATAGATGTCTTCTATGCCACGCGCCGCCTTGAACACCAGCGCCTCGAAGCCCGGCATGATCGTCGTGCCGAGTTCGATACTGAGCGCTTCGGCGCGCGCGATCATTTCCTGCGGGTCGGAAATGTTGGCCGGGCTGATTTTGTTCACCACATCGGTAGCCGCATAGCCCAGCATGCGCTCTGCACCGACATTGAATATCTGGATCACGCCATTTTCGTCGGTGGCAATGCTGGAAAAGTTTGCGCTATTGAGAATCGCATTCTGTAACGCCCCGGTTTTAAGCAGCGATTGCTGATGGCGAATCTCGGTGTTTTCTCCTACTGTGTTGGCAGCAGTTTTGCGGACGGGCTCAAGAGGATTCTGTGGCATGGATAATCTCAGTTAAATAATGTCGTAGAGTGGGTAATCCGTTAATACCGGCGAGGTGTCACAAGCAAGGACTGGCTGTGAATTCAACTTGATCTGCCGCATTGCAGTATGACGGTTATGCCGACCTGTTACCGTGCGCTGGCGCACAATAGCCCGGGCCAGTTACGCCTGCTCAACCGCAGTTTTTTATTTTTAAGTCAGTTATTTATGTCCGATCCTGTTTCCGCAAACTTTAGCGCCCTATTCATCGCCTCCATGAATTCGTCAACTTTGATCGGCTTGGTGAGATAGCTGAAGAATCCCGCTTCTTGTCCTCTTTCGATGTCCAACGGCTTCGCATTGGCGCTGACGGCAATGATGGGTATGTGTCTCGTGACCGGGTCTGAGCGTAGTATTTTCATGGCTTCAATGCCGCTAATGCCGGGCATATTGATGTCCATCAGGATCAAATCCGGCTGTATCTCGTGCGCAATCTCGATACCGCTCAGCCCGTTCACCGCTGTCAGCAGACGCATATTGGGTTGGCGCGCGATGATCCGTTCGACCAGTTTCAGGTTTGCCGGATTATCTTCTACATAAAGCAGCGTATACGGCCTGTTTCCGCGCGGTAAATGCGGTTCAGCTGCTGTCACTATTGAACTCTCTTCCGTGACCGAAGGAGCCTCCCCGGCCATGTAGAGTTCAAACCAGAACACGCTGCCGACACCGACGGTGCTTTCCACGCCAATGATGCCATCCATCAGTTCAAGCAGCCGTTTGGATACCACGAGGCCGATTCCTGTGCCTTCTTCGCCGCCTATCTGCTGGCCCAGGCGATTGAACGGCTGGAATAATTGCGCCATCTGTTCGAGAGTAAGTCCGGCCCCGGTATCCGCGATGCTCACGCGTATTCGTCCCAATTGACTCGCAGTGCATTTCACCTCGATCGTTCCATGCTCGCGGTTGTATATGACTGCATTTGTAAGCAGGTTGCTCAGAACCTGCTTTATGCGGCTCGGGTCGGCCATGACAAGGCAGGGCATATCAAGCTCGGAAAAATCCATGCGGATACCGCGCTGTTGCGCTATCGGTTCGATCATATCTTTACATTCGTGCAGAATTTTGGACAGCGACACCGGTTCCCGCAACATAGGCACCAGCCCGGACTCAAATTTCGCAAGGTCTATCGTGTCGTTCATCAGTTTGAGTAGATGCCATCCAGACTGAAGAATCTGTTCCAGATTTTCTTTTTGCAAGGGCGTTGGCGGCGGGCTATCGGATTCCATCAATTGAGCGAAACCGAGTATGGCATTAAGCGGACTGCGCAGTTCGCGGCTCATGCAGGAAAGAAATTCCGATTTGGCGAGATTGGCTTTATCCGCCACGGATTTGGCAATCTTCAGCGCAGCATAATTTTCCTGCAACGCCAGATCCAGACGTTTGCGCTCGGTGTCATCGCGCGCAGCGGCGAACACACCGTGAACCTTGCCTTGCTCGTCCTTGTACAAGGCGGCGTTATAGAGCACATCCATCAGACGTCCCGTTGTGTGGCGAAGGGCAAGCGGATAATTGCGTACGGTGCCATCAGAAAACACCTTCTGATAAATGGCGCGCGCCTCTTCCGGCTCGGTGAAATAATCGCAAAAATCCGTGCCGATAAGCTGCACACGCGACACACCGGTCGCCAGTATTGAAGCTTCGTTTACGTCGGTGATTTTCCCTTCCGGGCTGATGGTGACAAGCGGATCGGGCGAGGCTTCGATGAGTGCGCGGGCATATTGTGCTTGCTGATATTTGATCCTCTGGCGTGTTTCCCGATAGATCATGAAGGCAAAAGCAAGGGCTAACAGCAGCACCAACAGGCTGGAGATCACCATGAATGCAAAAAGGTAGCGCACGTTTGAGTGGTAAGCAGCTTCGCGATTTGCCAGTTCTTCCTCTTCCATCTGGATGTATTTATGCATCTCGCCACGAATGGAATCCATCAATGGTTTACCCTGGCTGCTGCGCAAATTCTTCAGCGCGGTCGCAATCTCCTGGTTGCGGCGTAACTTGATATTGAGCGACAGGTATTCCAGCTTGACATCTATCAGCAGCGATACGGCATCAAAATGTTTTTGAGCCGAGGCCACAGAGGTAAGTTTTCGCAACGCGTCCAACTGGCCCAACACACTATCGCGCGCATCCAGATAGGGTTCCAGAAAACGTTCATCACCGGTCAACAAATAGCCCCGCTGGCCAATTTCGGCATTGGTCAATGATGCCAGTAAATTATTTGCCCTGATGATTACCACATAGATATGACGGCGCGCATCGCTGGCTTGTTCCATCTGATTAAAAGCCCAGAACGATGCCCCTGCCCCCAGAGCGAGAAGCAGCAGCGCTGCGATCAGCGAAGCAATAATTTTATGCGCAATTTTCACAGGGTAATTCCATCGTGCCAACATCAATCTTGATCAACATTGATCTTAATAAAAACAGTAATTAGCAATCGATCTGGCGAAATTAAACTACTGCGACCCATAGATATGCCAGCTTTGGCGTTAGCCTCGTTACATTGTGCGGATCAAACCTGCCGCTCTCCGTGCGTTACCGAACATAGGCAGTGGCTGCTTTTTGATGAACAAGCCTATGTTGTTGCGTGCCCTAGCGTACAGAGAAGTTTCCAGTATTGAGTGATGATTCAACTATCGGAGCATCCCCTTGGAAATTGAACATGTAGCACTGACGCGATGACGAAGTACATGTCTGGCAGCGTCGGCAACCATCATGTTGATTACCAGCCACTTTGGAAAAATGCATGAATTTTTTTGTGACGTTGCGCATCGCGTTGGTCTGTCTTATCGTTGTATTGTTGGCGAGCGGATGTGATCTGACATTGCGCGGGAAAAAAGATAGTGCCGAGAAGTCCAAACTCTCGGAAGTCTTTGCTCCGGTTCCACGCCCCGTTCACGCGCCTGTATCTATGTCCGAATTTCAGAAAGGGATAGTCTACGCCTCGTGGTGGAATGGCGAATATTCCAGCCGTGAGTCGGACAGGACTCTTTCCTTATCCATCAACCCGATGGGAATCAACTGGATTGCGATAGTCGTCACCTGTTATCAAAATACGGTGACTTCCACACAAATCAAATGTCGCCCGTATTCTTCCACACCTAGCGATGAAGATTTGATTCATGTGATTAATCATGCCCATCATCTGGGGTTGCGCGTCATGCTCAAACCTCATATTGACCTTGATGACGATGCCCGTCATTGGCGGGGCGAGATCGGATCTGGTCATAACGAAGCGAACTGGAAAGCGTGGTTTGCGAGTTATACCGATTTCATCACTCATTACGCTGCACTCGCGCAGAGTACGGACGCAGACTATTTCGTTGTCGGAACCGAACTAGTAAAGACGGACAGCCACTCCGACGAATGGCGCAACGTGATCAAGGCGGTGCGTAATATTTATAGCGGCCCGTTGACTTATGCATCGCAGCACGGTGCCGGGGAATACAACATCGATTGGTGGGATGCGTTGGACGCTATCGGTGTTGATGCCTATTACTCGCTCGCACAAAACGCTCATCCCAGCGTTGCACAGATAAAAGCAAGATGGGTTCCTATCGTAAAGCGGCTCGGCAATTTATCAAAAAAATGGGATCGTCCGATCATTTTGACTGAGATCGGCTACGAAAGTCTTGAAGGCACGAACCGGACGCCCTGGAAAGTCGCCGGGGAAATAGTCAAACTCGAAGAGCAGGCCGATAGCTACCAGGCGGCTTTTGAGGCGTTCGCGGGGCAAAAGTGGTTAAAAGGCGTTTTCTGGTGGGTATGGATACCCAACTCATCCCAATGCGGCGCACTTAACAATGACTTTACCGCGTGTAACAAACCCGCCGAGGACATACTCAGGGAAAACTATGGCGTACAACCGCGTCCCGGTTCCATGCCCGCTGCGAACATTGAGTGACCTCCATAGACAGAAGTTTGTATAGCGAATGGAGGACAGACTTTTCCTCGTACATGGATTTTTAGAGGTTCCCGCAAGCCTATATTTCTTTGTTATCAGGACTATTGCCAAGTTTTTTGAGCATCCAGGATTCGATCAAACCGCCAATGATAAGAATTAACATCACCAGAATGAAAGCACTCACTGCGATTACCCATGCGCCTGCACCGCAGGCAATCCCGAGGCATAACCAAATGAAGGCGGCCGTTATCAGACCATGAACGGTTATTCCGTTTTCAGTTCACAAAATGACACCCACCCTCAGAAACGCGGTGTCAGTGATGATTCCTTGAACAACGCGACTATGGTGAACCTGCGAACCGCATCAATCAACAAGCTCCCAACCTCAGTTTGCACATAGCCTAAAATTCAAACTTAGGTCTGATGCTGGGCAGATAACTTTTCCGATACAAACTCGGCTCGTGATGCGGAATTATTTTCCTGGTTGTTCTGCGCGCACCATGCAAAAAAATCAGGCGGGACTATTTGATATTCGATGGCGCGCACTCCCGAGCGTTGAAACTCCCTCTGCGTCTTGACAGCAATGGCTTTCCATTTAAGAAAGCTATCTTCAAAACACTCGGGATCCGTTGCGGTGGATTTCACTTCAGCCCAGGTTTCTTCGTTGTACCAGGTTAGGCCGACGATAAGCGACTGGCTCCGTTTTTTTGCTCTGATGCTTTGCTGACGTGTAGGCTTTCTCATTCTCGGATCATCCCTGCGCTACGCCAGATACCGCAGATATAGATAAACATGTGATATAGCGATGGAGATCAACATCAACGGAAAGGCAATCTTCAGGAAAGTAGCGAAACGTATCGGGGTTCCGGCACGTTCTGCAATACCCGCCACCACCAGATTGGCAGACGCGCCAACCAGCGTACCGTTGCCACCCAGACAGGCACCCAACGCCAAAGCCCACCACAACGGCATGATGGCCTGTTCACCGCCCATTGCCGGTGCCATCGATTTAATCAACGGGATCATGGTAGCTACAAACGGAATGTTATCGACGAAGGCCGACGCTAGGGCCGATCCCCACAGTATCGTCAATGCAGTGGTCGTCAGATCACCGCCGGTAAAACTCAACATGCCGGTGGCCATTGCGGAAATCAGTCCGGCCTGTTCGATACCGTAGACGGCGATGAACAAACCGATGAAGAAAAACAAGGTAACCCATTCAACTTCAGACAGTGCATGATGAACCCGTTTGCCCTGCTCTTCCGCATCACAAGCAAAATTCTCCAGCAGCAGCAGCATCGCCGCACCGAACATGGCGATGGTCGCCGGTTGCAGATGTAACACGCTATGCAGCATGAACCCGACGATGACCAGCACGAACACCAGCAACGCCTGCTTCAACAATTTCCAGTCGGTAATCGCCTCGATCTCGTTAAAGCGCATCACCCGCGCCCTATCCTGTGACGTAGCGACCATATCCTTACGCCAAAACCACCAAATCGGCAGCAATGTCGCCATGGCAATCAACGGGATTATCGGAGTCAGATGAAACAGAAAATCATTAAAGCTGAGATTTGCCGCCGAGCCGATCATGATATTGGGCGGATCACCGATCAAGGTTGCGGTTCCGCCGATGTTGGACATGAAGATGGTGGCAAAAAGATAGGGATAGGGTTTAATCTTCAATTCTTCGGTAATCAGCAGGATTACCGGCGTGACCAGTAATACCGTGGTGACGTTGTCGAGCAGCGCCGAGAAAAGTGCCGTGACCAACGACATCATCAGCATGATGCCAATAGGATGAGCCTTGACCTTCTTGGCTATCCAGATTGCGACAAATTGAAACACGCCGCTTTTCTTGGTAATCGAAACGATCACCATCATGCCGATCAGCAAACCCAGCGTATTAAAGTCTATCCCGCGTATCGCCGCTTCCTGGGTCAGGATGCCGCACAATATCATCAGCCCTCCGCCCAATAGCGCAACGATGGCGCGATTGATGCGTTCGGAAATAATAATTGCATAGGTCGCAATAAAGATAAATGTCGCCAACCACAGCGGATTCATGCCAAAAATGGCATGGATAGTTTCATTGTGCATGATTAACCTTACAAACTTGAGCCAGCAAATCGGAACCCGCTACCACTCCCAGCAAACGGCCTGTCTGTTTATCCACCACCGGGATGTCATTCGCGCCGCGATACAGATGCAGCACGACCTCCAGTAACGGCGTATCGGGATACGCAACAGGTGCAGATTTATCCAGTGCGGCATCAATCGGATGGGAACCCTGTTCGTGCATACGCTCGCACAGGGTTTCCATCGGATCAGTGACAAAGCCCAGATCACTGACCCCGCCTTCAATCAACACCGCCCTGGGTAACAGCATGGAAAGCAAACGCTTCATGCAAAACATCCCCAGATAGCCCCCCTCATCATTCACAACCGGCAGCGCGGAAAGCCTGCTTTCCAGCAATTGCCGGGCGGCATTAACGATGTTGATGTCGGCTTTCAGCACTATGCTATTTTCATTTATCAACTCACGGATGCTCATGATTTTTCCCTGTTATTAATCATCTTCGTCCCCTGCAATACGCCGGCGCGGTACGGTAGTCGGATCAGCGGTGATGGCGCGGTATATCTCTACCCGGTCTCCCGGCTTGAGCGCATCATCAAGCTCGACCATTTTACCGAAAATCCCGACCTTGAAACTTTCCAGATCAATGCCGGGAAATTTCACCAGGATGCCGGACAGGTCTATGGCCTGCTGCACCGTGGATGAATCAGGCACTTCAATGCGCAACCATAGTTGTTGCGCGGGTTCTGAATAGGCAATACCGACTTGCATGATTCCTCCTAGCTTGCTGTCACAGCGGCTATTTCTGCACGCTCTGCACGACGTTGATCCAGCACTCGCTTAGCCGCCAGCAACAGTCCGACCACCAGGAATCCCCCCGGCGGCAGGATCATCAACAGAAATCCCTTGTAATCGGGCACGATGGTAATTTCCAGAAAAGCAAAGGCCGGGCCCAGCAACAGGTGGGCATTGGCGAACAAAGTACCGCTGCCCAACACTTCACGCACCCCGCCGATGACAACCAGCGACGCCGTGAATCCCAGCCCCATCATCAAGCCGTCCAGTGCCGAATCCAGCATATTATTCTTAGAAGCAAAGGCCTCGGCGCGTCCCAGAATGGCGCAATTCACCACGATCAGAGCGATGAACAAACCCAGCACCTTGTACAATTCATGCGCCCACGCGTTCAGACTCATATCGACCAGCGTCACAAGAGTGGCAATCAGCACGATATACACTGGAATACGCACCTCGGGACTGACCAGATGGCGCACACTGGATACGATGACATTCGACAACAGCAATACCGCCGTCGTCGCCAGCCCCATCCCCAGACCATTAGTCGCGCTGCTGGTTACGGCCAGCGTAGGGCAAAGCGCCAGCATCTGCGCAAACACCACATTGTTGTTCCACAAACCTTCGCGGGTTATATGTGCATATTTTTCGTTCATGGTTGCACTCCTCTTGCAGACACGTCATCCAGTAACTGCGCCTTGTTTGCCTCAAAAAACTCCAGCCCGCCCTTCACCGCCTTGACTACGCCGCGCGGAGTGATAGTCGCTCCGGCAAATTGATCATAAACGCCGCCATCTTTCTTGACAGCCCATTTATCCGCGACCGGATCACCCAGCCACCTTCCTTCAAAGGAATGAATCCAGTCGCTCTTGGCGGGTTCGATCTTGTCACCCAATCCGGGAGTTTCTGCGTGTTTGATGACACGCACACCAAGAATCTTTCCCTCGCGTGACACCCCCATCACACACACGATAGAGCCGGCATAGCCCTTGCCCACCACGCGATACACCACGGCTTCCACCTTACCGGCACGGCGCGCACGGTAAACTGTCACCTTTTCGTTTGCGCCAGACTCGTTCACATCTGGCAACTCCAGCGTATCCTTGAGCAGGTCGTTGTCGTACTCACCCGATAAAACCTGTGTCAGCGACTGTTTAAGATCGGCCGCTTCGGCGGCCCGAATCTCCGGTACGGTCGCCCGGGAGGCGAAAGCCAGCGCCGCACTGGTGAGTAATGCGGCTCCTCCCAGCAACAATCCCTGATAAACCAATTTGCCTCTTAACTGTTCCAGATTCATCTCATGACTCCTTTTTCACCGGCAAAGCGGCCTTTTTATCCTGGATACCGTGTCCATAGATACGCGGCTTGATGAACTGATCGATCAACGGTGTCGCCGCATTCATCAACATCACCGCAAACGCCACGCCTTCAGGATAATTGCCCCAGGTGCGAATAATCCAGGTCAGCAGGCCGCACCCCAAGCCGAAGATGAATTGTCCCCTTGCGGTATTGGGAGAGGTTACCGGATCGGTGACGATAAAAAATGCGCCCAGCATCAGCCCGCCCGACAGCAGATGTACCATCGGCCCGGCATAATGATTGCCGTCCAGACCGCTAAACAACAACGCCGGAACCGCAACACCCAGCAGCATCGCAACCGGCGCATGCCAGGTAATAATGCGCCGTGCAATCAGGAACACCCCGCCTGCCAGCAACAGCAATGCCGCCGTCTCGCCCATACTACCCGCGCGACTGCCCAGCAACGCATCCAACGGCGCGTAGTAACCGGACAAGGCCTGATCCAGCGGAATGCCACGGGTAAATTCGGTTTTGACATGGCCCAGCAAGGAGGCGCTGGCAATGCCATCCACCGGCTGACTGAAGAAAGTCACGCGCAAACTATCCAGTAAACCGGGCGAACCGCTAGCTCCCATCGGTGTCGGCGCAATCCATGAAGTCATCTCCAACGGGAAGGAAATCAGCAACATCACCCGTGCTGCCATCGCCGGATTAAACACGTTCTGTCCCAGTCCGCCGAATAACTGCTTACCGATAATCACCGCGAACAAACTGCCCAGCACCGCAATCCACCAAGGTGCAAATGGCGGCAAGGAGAGAGCCAGCAACCAAGCTGTAAGTATCCCGGAACCATCCATCAATGCCGGACGAACCGCCCGTTGCTGCAAACGCAAAACCAGCGCCTCACCCGAAATCGCGGCGATAAGCGACACCGCCCACAGGTTGACGGCCGGCCAGCCATACAACCAAAAGCCGAACAACGTGGCAGGAGTCAGAGCAATCAACACCGTGCCCATCACCTTGCTGATGGTGACAGGTGCATGCGCGTGCGGGGAATGAGCTATGGAATTCATACTGTCTCCGTTTCTGTTTTTTCTGCCGCTGAATTCTCCTTGGCGGCAAGTTCGGCGGCGGCACGCTCCTTAGCGGCACGCGCCGCCTTGCGCTTCGCCATGGCTTCCGCCCGCTCACGTTCGATACGTGCGATACGTTCAGTACGCGACTGCGCCAGTTTTTTCGTGGATTCCTGCTTCAACTTGGCGCGCTCCTGCGCGGCGAGATCACCCTTGGCGTAGTTGAAAAAATGCACCAGCGGAATATGCGCCGGACAGACATAGGAGCAGGAACCGCAAGCGATGCAATCCTTCAACCCGAGATCGACCGCGCCGGACAGATCGCCCACACGGATATGAGCTGCCATTTCCAGCGGCAACAAGCCGACCGGACAGGCACGCACACAGGTCGAGCAGCGTATGCAGGGCGAAGCGGTTTCCTGTCCGACTTCCGCCGCTGTCAGCGCCAGCACACCGCTGGTTCCCTTGATAACCGGCACAGCGGTATCGACAAACTGTTGCCCCATCATCGGTCCGCCCAGCACTAATCTAGCCGCAGGCTGCGCATAGCCACCCGCCAGTTCGATCAATTCAGCAACCGGCGTACCGATAAGCGCCTCGATATTACACGGCACCTTGATAGCACCGCCGCTGATGGTAACGATGCGTGAAATCAGCGGCCTGCCGAAGCGCACCGCCTGATGCACGGCATAGGCCGTCGCGACGTTATGAACCAGCACACCTATATCGGCAGGACGCCCGCCCGCCGGAATCTCTTTGCCTGTGAGCACCTGAATAATCTGTTTTTCCGAACCCATCGGATACATGCTCGGCATTTTTACGACCTTGACTGACGTATCGCGAGCCGCATGGCTCATCGCCTGAATGGCTTCAGGTTTATTGTCTTCAATGCCCACCAGCACTTCCCTGGCACCGACTGCGTAGCCGATCAAACGGATACCCTCGACGATTCCGGCAGCACGTTCACGCATGATGCGATCATCGCAGGTCAGATAGGGCTCGCATTCGCCACCATTGATAATCAGCGTTTGCACCCCGCCATTGCGGCTGAGATTAAGCTTGAGTGCCGCCGGAAAGGTCGCACCGCCCAGACCGACGATGCCTGCGGCAGCAACCCGCGCCGAGATTTCCTCCTCGCCCAGCGCAAACGGATCATCCAGTGTTTCTGTCTCTATCCAGCGATCCTCGCCATCACTCTCCAATGTAAAACCCGCCACCGGCAAACCGGAAGGATGCGGAGCAGGATTATCACCCAGCGCAACGATGGTCCCGGAAGTGGGCGCATGCAAAGCCGAAGATACAACCCCCTGTGCAGCGGCAATGAGCTGACCTTTCAGCACCTGATCACCGATATTCACCAGCGGTTTGGCTGGCGCACCGATATGCTGCTGCAATGGCAGATATAAACGTGCAGACAACGGGGCAACGCGCACCGGACAATCTGCCGCCAGTTCCTTGCGCCCCAGAGGATGCACGCCACCACGCAAGCGGCGTTTAAAATCAAACAGTTTCATGCAGTTTCTCCCAGCTTTGGTTTATGCCAGTACCAGGATTGCAGCGTGACCGGTATCGGCTGCAACTTTACCGATTCGGTAGGGCAAACTTCCTCGCACTTGCCACATGCGGTACAGGCCTCGCGAAATACCGAATGGATCTGCTGCGCCGCGCCCATGATGGCATCCGTCGGGCAGACCTTGAAACAGCGTGTGCAGCCGATACACAGCTCTTCCTTCACCTCAGCGATCATCGGCACACTGTCAGTCACCCCGGAAAGATCCGCTTCCACCCCCAGCTTTGCTGCCAGCGCCATCACCACGGCACGCCCTCCCGGCGGACACAGCGTAACGGGAGCCGTGCCATCGGCCAATGCCTGCGCGGCTCCGGTACAGCCCGGATAGCCGCACTGCCCGCATTGTGATCCCGGAAGAATCTGCTCGATCTCAGCGACCAGCGGATTACCCTCAACTTTTAGGTAACGAGCCGCTACTCCGAGCAATAATCCCAGTATGGTGCCCAACATGGTTAAACTGACTATAGCCGCCCACAACATTTCGACTTCTCCTTAATGTCCGGCCAGACCGGCAAACCCCATGAATGCCAACGATAACAATCCCGCCACAACAAAACCGATCGGTGCCCCGCTGAACGCCTGCGGCACTTGCGCCAGTGCAAGACGCACCCGTAATCCGGTAAATAACAACATCACCAGCGTAAAGCCAACTGCTGAGCCGAAACCGTACAGCAGACTATGCAAGAAACCGCTCCCCTCCTGCACATTCAGCAGCGCAATACCCAATACCGCACAGTTGGTGGTAATCAGCGGCAGATAAATACCCAGCACCTGATACAAGCCAGGACTCATTTTGCGGATCACCATCTCGGTAAACTGCACCACGGCGGCAATAGTCAAGATGAAAGCCAGTAGGCGCAAATACTGGATGCCGAGCGGCTGCAACAACCAATGTTCCAGCATCCAGCTCGCGGCGGTGGTCAGGGTCAGCACAAAGGTGGTCGCCATCCCCATGCCTAGCGCTCCATCCATTTTCTTTGATACGCCCATAAACGCGCATAAACCCAGAAACTTCACCAGCACCACGTTATTCACCAGTGCCGTGCCCAATAACAACAACAGATATTCGCTCATATGTTTGCTCTCCTGCGCCCTACCATGCAAACCTCGTGCCAAGCAGCGCGTAATTGACGCATACATACCAAATCAGACTGTAGACGGGTAAATGCACCAAAAAAGAACAGAAAACGCACCATCAGCGCGATCCGTTACGACACAGCGGATGTAGCAAACACGACAAAATACTTGTCGTTGCAACAGTTAGGGCTACACAAACCAATACAGGCACAGTTATTGCGTGACGTAACACATCCGACGTAACTCACGTATTTGAGACCAACATGACCAATCATCACGAACCACACGAGCAGCCCGTCACGGATAGCGATAGTCCCGTGCCGCCCCATATATTCCGTCAGGCCGTAGAACAAGCCGCGCTAGCTATCTCAATCACCGATGCGCGCGCCAACATCCTGTATGCCAATGCCGCCTTCCAGCGCACCACCGGCTATGAACATAACGAAATCGTGGGACACAACGAATCCATCCTGTCCTACCGCGTCACACCCAAACTGGTTTATGAATCGTTATGGGCGCAAATACAACGGCAGCGTCCGTGGAACGGTTTGCTGGTCAACAAGCGTCGTGACGGCAGCCGTTATCTGGCTGATGTCACGATCACTCCGGTCGTAAATAATGCAGGCCTGACCACCCACTATCTGGGCATGCAACGCGATGTAACCGAGGTACACCGGCTGGAACGGCAGGTACAAAACCAGAAATCACTGATCGAATCGGTGGTTGATGCGGCACAGGTAGCTATCGTGTTGCTGGACGAGCAGGAACGCGTACTACTGGATAATCTGGAATACAAGAAATTGATCGGCGATCTGGGCAGGGAACCCGCGATAAAATTACTCACGACTTTACGCGAGCAACTGGGTACCACCTTTACCGACGCGCAAAAAATGCACCGCAATATCGCCGCACGCGAAGTCTGCATCGAAACGTCCAAGCGCAACAAACGCTGGTTCTCCTGTGCAATCTCATGGTTCGAGGAGCACGATGCCGGAGCGGATGCCTTTTATGAACCTGTACGCCGTCATTATTTGCTGCTCACTGTTCAGGACATCAACGAGCTCAAGCAACAACAGGAAGCCTTACGCATCAACGGCTTGCGCGCGCTACTAGCAGAACAGGAACGGATACAGGGCTTGAGCGAAACACTGGCGGGTGCCGTATATCAACTGGAAGGTCCGCTCAACATGCTCAGCGCAACAGCACACATGCTGGAACGTCGGCTGTCTTCCTGTGCCAATTCCAGCCAGTCTGGAGCCGATGCCGTTTCAGCCGTCGCCCTCGAAGAAGCGATACAGAAAAGCCGTGAAGCACTGGAAACCCTGCGTGCCTGCATCCCGGATCAAGGCAACGAAACATTAAAACCGGTCGACATCAACGAGATCGTGTCCGATATGCTTAAGCTGATGACCGCCAACTTACTGAGTTCCGGCATTGTGGTGGAATGGCTACCTTCGGATACGCCACCGACCATAATGGGTCATCAGGCTCAACTGTCCAATCTGTTCAAACAGTTGATCGCCAATGCCATCGAAGCCATCAATGAACGTCGTGGCGGTCGGCGGGAACTGCATATCATCTGCACCCATCACCACGACCACATCGAGGTGTTCGTCGAAAACAGCGGGCAGGCAATTGCCGATGAACTGCGCTACAAAGTTTTCCAACCGTTCTTTACCACCAAAAAACCACGTCAACATCTGGGCCTGGGACTGGCGATGGCACAAGAAGCCGTCATCCGTCACGGCGGTGTGCTCGATATTGATCCGGATTTTCATCAGGGTTGCCGCATGCGCGTGCAACTGCCTTGCACTACAGGAGTCGCACATGTCTAATATGATGGAAATCACAACGGAACAGGAAAACGAGCTGCTCCGCTCCGAGCTGAAAACTCTGTATCAGGTCAGCAAGGTGCTGTCCCATTCACTCAACTTCAAGCAAACACTGGATGGCGTGTTGAATGCACTGCATGAAGGCATGGCATTGGATCGCGGCATGGTCAGCCTGATAGACGCGGTCAGCGGCGAATTACAGGTATCGCTGGTCTATGGTATCTCTGACAGCGTGACCGAGGAAGTCAGTTATCTGCCGGGCGAAGGTGTGCTGGGCGGAATTCTGATGAGCGGCAACAGTGTCGCTGTCGAATGCATCATGAAGGAGCCGCGCTTCCTGTCCCGGCTGGGCATCTATGACCCGCGCGGTTCATTCGTCGGTGTGCCGATACGCATCGGCAAAAAAGTTGTCGGCGTACTGGCCGCGCAACCTGCACCCAGCGTGTCCAAGCAACTCAGCGAATACCAGCGTTTTCTGGAGATGGTCGCCAACCTGATCGGTCAGAGCGTACGCCTGTCGCAGGAAGTCGCGCAGGAGAAAATGGCTATTACCGAGGAACGGGATGTCTTACGTCGCACCGTTCGAGGACAATACGGCTTCGACAACATCATCGGTCATACTCAATCCATGCGCCGCCTGTTCGAACAGGTGCGACTGGTCGCGAAATGGAATACCACCGTGCTGATACGCGGCGAAACCGGCACCGGTAAGGAATTGATCGCCAACGCCATTCACTACAACTCGCCGCGTGCGCGTGGTAGTTTCGTCAAACTCAATTGCGCCGCATTGCCGGAGACCTTGCTGGAATCCGAATTGTTCGGCCATGAAAAAGGCGCGTTTACCGGCGCAATTGCTCAACGCAAGGGACGCTTTGAACAGGCCGAAGGCGGCACGGTATTTCTGGATGAGATCGGCGAAATATCACCGTCGTTTCAGGCCAAACTGCTGCGTGTATTGCAGGAAGGCGAACTGGAACGCGTTGGCGGCGCGCGCACTATTCATGTCGATGTACGGGTGGTTGCGGCCACACACCGCGATCTGGAAGTCGAAGTGGAAAAAGGCCGCTTCCGGGAAGACCTGTATTACCGGCTCAACGTGATGCCGCTCTATCTGCCGCCGTTACGCGAACGAATGGAAGACATCCCGGATATTGCACGTTTTCTGGTCGAGAAAGTCGCCACTCGTCAAGGACGCGAATTGACACTGACCGATACCGCGCTACGCATCCTGATGCATCACGACTGGCCGGGTAATGTACGCGAACTGGAAAACTGTCTGGAGCGTGCGGCGGTGATGACGGAAAGCAATGTCATCAACCGCGATTCCATTCTGCTCACCGGCATAGATGAAAAAATTTCGTCTAACCGGAGCATCGTCCAGAACCTCGACCTCGAAGACCCCAACCTCGACGAGCGTGAAAAAGTCATCGCCGCACTGGAACAGGCCGGTTGGGTACAAGCCAAGGCTGCACGACTGCTGGATATGACCCCGCGTCAGATTGCTTACCGCATCACAACACTGAACATCAAGATGAAGCAAATTTAATTATGCATATCCCGGCAACCCTGTTGGCTGAAATCGGCATTGATGACACTGAGATTGCGCAACGCAAGGCATTCCTGTCTCTTAATGAGCAAGATCAGGCATTACTCAAATCCATGCATGGCATGCTGGAAGCTCAACGCGAGAAGCTGACAGAAGTTTTCTACGATCATCTGCTGAGATTCCCGGAAATTCGCCCCTTGCTGGGAGATGAAAGTAAACTGGCGCGACTGAAAAATGCCCAGATGAACTACTTCAGTCAATTGAGCGAAGGCTGTTACGAACAGTCCTATGTCGAAAACAGGCTGCATATTGGCGTGATACACCAGCGTATCGGACTAACCCCGAAGTGGTACATGAGCGCCTACTGTAAGTACCTTAACGAGGTCACGCCACTGATAATGGCCCATTATGCCAACGAACCGGATCGCGGAGTCAATGTTTGTCAGGCATTAACCAAGGTCATCTTTTTCGACATGGGACTGGCGCTGGACACCTACTTTCACACTGAACGCAAGGAGTTGCTTCAGGCTCGCAGCTATACCGAACAGATCGTCAACAACATGCCGATCGGCTTTATCGTGCTGAATGTGCATGGGCAGATAAAACTGGTAAATAATGCCGTTCTAAACATGTTCGGCTTGAACAACGATGAGTCGTGGCGCAATCAATCGCTGGGCGAATACCTGAACCTTGCAATGCTGGACATCAAGATCAACCAGATCATAAATAGCGGCAAGCATTGCATAGACTTCGATTTCGAACACTACATAAACGGAAAAAAACGAGCATTTCTGGCCGATATTTCAGCGGCGCACAGTGGCGATGATCAGGTCATCCTGTTTATGGTGCAGGACATCACGCTACGCAAACAGTCCGAGGACGAAGTACACCGCCTCGCTTTCTACGATCCGCTTACCCAATTACCGAATCGTCGTTTATTACAGGAGCGCCTGATGCAAAGCATGTCCATCAGCGCTCGCAGCGGCAAGTATGGTGCATTGATGTTTATCGACATGGACAACTTCAAGACGATAAACGATACCCAGGGTCATGATGTGGGCGATCTACTGTTAAAAGTAGTCGCCAGTCGCTTAAGCCATAATGTGCGTGAAGGTGATACGGTCGCCCGACTGGGCGGCGATGAATTCGTGATCGCACTTGAATCGCTGAGTACCTCCAGTCTTGAAGCGGCCAACCGGTCGGAAAGCGTCGCCGAAAAAATCCGTGCCGAACTCAACCTGCCTTACCGGCTCAATGGTATCGAACATCACAGCTCACCCAGCATCGGCGTCTGTCTGTTTCGCGGACATCAGAATAGTCTCGATGAAATACTGAAGCAGGCCGATCTCGCCATGTATCAGGCCAAATCATCCGGGCGCAACACAGTATGCTTCTTTGATCCGGTGATGCAGCAGAAAATGGAATATCGCGCCGAACTGGAAAAAGACCTGCGCTCCTCGCTGCGTTTAAATCAACTCAAACTGTATTACCAGATGCAGGTGGATGAATCGGGCCGTATCGTCGGAGCAGAAGCCCTGATACGCTGGCTGCACCCAAAGCGCGGACTGGTATCCCCTGTCGAATTCATTCCGCTGGCAGAGGAAATCGGCATGATCCTGCCTATCGGTGACTGGGTAATCGAACAGGCCTGCGCCCAACTTAAAGCATGGGAGATGAATCCGGCCATGCGCAAACTCCAACTTTCAGTCAATGTCAGTCCGAGGCAGTTGAGCCAACCCTATTTTGTCGAACAGATAACAGAAGCTATCACGAACTCCGGCATACGCGCCTCGCAACTCAAACTGGAACTCACCGAAAGCTTTATTCTGAAGGATGTCGATGAAGCCATCGAAAAAATGCATGAATTACGCTGGCTGGGCATTCGCTTTGCGCTGGATGATTTCGGCACCGGTTATTCCTCACTGGCTTATCTCAATCGCCTGCCTCTGGAACAACTCAAAATCGACCGGTCTTTCATCAATGACATTGCCGACAACCAGAAAAATCGCATGATGGCACGCACCATAATCAACATCGCCAACAATTTTGGCCTGAAAGTCGTCGCCGAGGGCGTTGAGTCGGATGAACAACTGGCCTTTTTGCGTCAATACGGATGCAACCTCTATCAAGGTTATCTATTCGGGAAACCTATTCCAGCGGATGAATTTGACAGACTTTTCGAATCCTCCTTAACCGAATAAGCAAATACTCACACAGGCACGAAATTTGCTCAATCCTTCCCACAGATTGAAATTTCAACCTGTTTCACATCGTGAAAAAATAACCCCGATATTGTTAAATAATATTTATATTGAAAGAGATATATGGCTATCAAAGAAATCAGGGCATTCGCCGATCTGGCAAAAACCGACGAAACATTGAAGGAAAAACTTGTAGCATGTCAGAAAGTCCGCGAATTGCTTACCCTTGCAAAGGAAAGCGGATTCAACTTCATCGAAGATGAATTGTATCCACCCAATGAACCGCAATTTACAGCCGATCAACTTTCCGAACGACTGGTAAAAGCACTGTTGCGTGCCTGAGCGACATGACCACTCCGGATAAATACACAAGCCGGTATTTCGTCACCTATAGCGGCGTAAAACTACCGTTCCATTTAGTCAACGAGCTAAAAGCAGAAGAAGTGGAAAACAGAAATACCTATTTTCTGGGTATTTATGACGAAAATGAACGTCTCGTTGGCATTGATAAACTTGCTTATGGCGAAGTCGAAATAAAGCATCGCTATCAATATCATGAAAACGGTCAATTAAAACAGGCCGAAATCACCGATATCGATGGTGAAGTCACGACACTGGAATTCGATGGTCTTAATACGACTAATTCAACAATTAAATAAGGAGGTCTCGAAACAATCCTCGCAAAAGCATTTGCTCACAAAAATCACGATTCCGTGAGGATGTGCAGAATCACATCCCTGCTGAAACAAATTTGTGGACAAATGCTTTTTTCAAAATCAACTGTCACACCCGACTCAAGAGCAAAATCACTCCATGCGAATGCTGCTTCACACTCTGGAAGCAGCGCATACCCGATTTCGTCCCGCTGACTTCGCCGCATAAAGTTGCTCATCAACTTCTGCGAGAAGATGTAATACTGATTTTCCGGGCTGACATAAAGCGGTAAATACACCAACACTGGCGGTGACACATTCAGCCACATTGGAAGCGCCATGTGGAATGGCGAGTGACATGATACGCTGGCAAATTTTCTCGGCGATGGCGAGTGCCGGAACTTGATTTGTTTCCGGCAAAATGCAGACGAATTCTTCCCCGCCATATCGCGCCACAAGGTCGGTCGATCTAACAATAACACTATCAAGTGCACGCGCAACCTGACGCAGACAATCGTCACCGTTAACATGTCCATAGGTATCGTTGTATGCCTTGAAGCAATCGATATCCATCATGATTAATGACAGCTTTGCACCCGAACGGGCATGTCTGGCATATTCCAACTCCAACATATCGTCAAAGCGGCGACGGTTCGCCAGTCCCGTCAGTCCATCGGTCGTAGCCAGTCTCGTCAACTGCTCCCGCGCAGACTTAAGCTCAATCTGATTTTTTACGCGTACCTTGACTATGGGGGGATGAAAAGGCTTGGTAACGTAATCCACCGCACCCAGCTCCAGCCCCTGTGCTTCGGCTGTGGCATCGCCCAGCGAGGTCAGAAAGATGACCGGAATAGCACAGGTCTGGCGCTGCGCCTTTAACCTTCTACAGACTTCATACCCATCGATGCCTGGCATCATCACATCGAGCAAAATCACATCCGGCAGGGCCGCCTCTGCAATCTCCATCGCTCGTTTGCCTTCAGTGGCAAATAATATCTCGTGGTCATCGCCAAAAATATCTGCAATCACCTCAATATTGGTTAACTCATCGTCTACTACCAGAATTCGAGGCTGGGTCACTATATTCATCACGTATTTTCCATTCGTTCAAGTTTTGAGATCAGGAAATTCAATGCAACCAACGCACTCTTAAAATCAAGTTTATCCAGACTTTCAGCAAGTTCACTGTTTTCCGCATCAACACCATGCCCGGCGATTTGGGTGCTTAATTGCGAATACAGCTTGCGTGCTTTCAGATTATTTCCAACAAGCTGGCTGTGCAACTCTGCCAGCAAGGGCATCAGTTCGCGTAGCTCAAGGCTGGACTGAGTTATTGTAGCCACGGCGGGAGCGGGAACTATTTTCAGCGAAGCGGCCGCCGCTAAGGCTGGCACTAATGCCAATTCAAGTTCCTCAAATAAAGCCGCCACTTCCGACTGATCACCAACATGCAAGGCATGTTCCATTGCATACGCCGCCTCGCTCAACTTATGTATGCTCAACGTTCCAGCAACCCCCTTGAGCGAGTGCGCTAACCTTTCGGCATCATTTATACGCTCGGCAGCAAGCAAATCACGCAACTCAGATACCACATTTTTATAGGTTTCATAAAATCTGAGGATAAGTTTACGCAAAAGTTGAGGCTTGCCGTTTGTACACACCAGCGCGGCTGGAATATTAAAGGGCGGAAGCTGCTCGGGAAGAAGGCCTTCTGAATGAACAATGGTAACCGGGGCCTTTAGTCCTCCTTCTGTTCGATACGAGTGTTTCCCCGTAATCCATTGGCTCAGTGCTGCCGTCAATTTTTTGGGGTCTATCGGCTTGGTGAGATGGTCATTCATCCCTGCCGAAATGCTCTTTTCCCGATCTCCGCTCATGGCATTGGCTGTCATGGCAAGAATAGGAAGGTCTCTCAGACGTTCTATTGCACGGATTTGACGGGTTGCCGTCAAGCCATCCATTTCCGGCATCTGGATATCCATCAGGACTAAGTCAAAGTTCTCACCTGTGGCTCGCTCTACGCCCTCGCGTCCATTTACCGCAATTTCGACAGAAATACCGAGATCAGCTAACAGTTCTATCGCCAGTTCGCGGTTGATCTCGTTATCCTCAACCAACAGCACTCGCCGTCCCGCCAGATGAGCGGGAATATCTCCTGCTCTACGCTGGTGTTCAGAATGCGCCACATCAGTTGCTCCTCCGAAGATGTCTGCAATCGCGTCCATCAGTGTCGATTCATTGACGGGCTTGATGAGAAAACCATCCAGCCCGGCATCATGGGCGAGGTGCATAACCTCCTCCCGGCCAAATGCTGTGACCATCAGAATAGAAGGCGTATTAGAAACCGATTTATCGGCTTTGATACAACGAGAAGTTTCTATTCCGTCCATTCCCGGCATACGCCAATCCATTAAAACCAGATCAAAAGCAACACCGTTTTGTGATGCCTGTGAAATTAACGATATGGCCTCTGCGCCGGAAGACGCGGTCGTAACCACGAAGCCATTCGCGTTCAGCATGACAGACATCACTTCACGGGCACTCTCTCCGTCATCGACAATCAGGATGCGCTTGCCTACCAGATCGAGTGGTCGGCTGCGCACAGGCTCCGGCAAAATTTCGTTGGAAATTTCCAGCGTGGCTGTAAAGGAAAAGGTACTGCCTTTGCCCGGTTCACTCTCTACCCAGATACGCCCGCCCATCAACTCTGCCAACTGCTTGCAAATAACCAGCCCCAGACCCGTTCCGCCGTACTTTCGAGTCGTGGAGGTATCGGCTTGCGAGAAGGATTGGAACAGGCGGGTAATTTGCTCCGGCGTCATGCCTATGCCTGAATCCCTAACCGAAAAACAGAGTTGTACAGAATCAGCTCCCACAGACTCTGATGTAACGGATACTACAATCTCCCCCTGCTCGGTAAACTTTACCGCGTTGTTGACCAAGTTAATCAAGGTTTGACCCAGCCGCAATGAATCACCGATCAAATATTGTGGTGTATCAGGATGAACCGAAAATACCAGCTCTATCCTTTTCTCTTCGGCTTTCATTCCAACAATGTCAGCCAGATTATCCAGCAACTTATTCAATGAAAAAGTTGCGTGCTCCAGTACCAGCATGCGCGCTTCAATCTTGGAAAAATCAAGGATGTCATTGATGATAGCGAGAAGGGACTTGGATGCATTGTCAATTTTAGTCAGGTATCCCCGCTGCTTGGGAGCCAGCGCGGTACGCATAGCCAGATGCGTCATGCCGATAATGGCGTTCATCGGGGTACGAATTTCGTGGCTCATCGTGGAAAGAAAATCGGATTTTGCGCGTGTTGAGGCCTCTGCCGATTCCATGGCTATCTTTAACTCCGCCTCCGCCTGCTTGCGTGCGGTGATGTCTCGAAATGTGGCGGAGTAAAATGCACCTTGACTGGTCATCGCCTCGGTAATGATGCCTTCCATCGGAAACATCGAGCCATCTGCCCGTTGCCCGACGATTTCGCAGTGTGTACCCGTAGTCACCGTTTCGGACAATCTAGCATCAATTTGACCGGCGTCAGATCCTTGCTGGCCGTATTGTGGCGCGGGCATAAGCAACATAACCGGACGGCTAAGTATCTGGGATTCCCGATAACCGAAAATTGCTTCTGCCGCCGGATTCAAAGACGTAATGGCAAACCCGTCTTTGCTAAAGGTAACGATGCCATCCATCGCCACCTTAACTATCGACTTGCTCATGGCGGTAGTACGTTCAAGCGCCTCCATGACCTGATTATATCGTTGAGCAATCTGGCCTACTTCTGTAAAAGGTTCTACCGGTACTCGAAGGCTTAAATCCTGTGCCCTGGACTGTTTATCCATCGCATCGAATAGTTCATGCAACTCCGTGCTCGCTCCGTGCTCCGAAACATTGAGACCGATATGCTCATCTTCAGGCGTAATACGGAGCGGAAACAAACGATTAATGCCTCTTAATATGAGGTACATCACACCAAATGACCAGACGAAACAAATGAAGACACCCAAAATCTGCACCTCAAGTTGCTCCCAACGGCTTAACCCGGTTGCCAGAATTTCGGGATCACCCAATAAAGCAACGGCAAGCGTGCCCCAAATTCCAGCCCCTAGGTGCACAGGAATGGCATCAACCGCATCATCAATTCGATACCGCAGTAATAGTGCGCTGGTTCCCAGCATGACTATCCCGCCAACCGCACCGATAATTACAGCAGATAACGCCGTCACAACATGGGCGTTAGCGGTGATCGCGACCAGACCGGCCAGGGTACCATTGAGCGCAAAGCTGGCATCGGCACGCTGCTTGATTATCCATCCCACAGCCAGTGTAGCCACCAATCCAGCCGAGGCCGCAAGAAAAGTATTGGCAATGACAACGGCGGCCCGTGCGTTCAACGCAAGCGTACTGCCGCCATTAAATCCGAACCAACCAAACCAAATAAGAAGCACGCCTAACGTTGCAAGGGGAATGTTGGCACCCGGAATGTTTTTGGGTGGCCCGTTCTCGGGAAAACGCCCCGTTCTCGGACCCAGTATCAGCAGTATTGCCAGCGCAGCCCACCCACCTACACTGTGAACCACCGACGAACCGGCGAAATCGACAAATCCCATTTTCCCCAGCCAACCCGATACTTCGCCTGCGACACTACCATTCCAAACCCAATGACCAAACATCGGATAAATCAGGCCAGCAACCAGCGCAGTTACCATCAGGTAGCCTCCAAATCGTATGCGCTCGGCAATTGCCCCGGAAAGAATTGTCACCGCCGTGCCACAAAACATCACCTGAAACAAGAAAAATGTAGCCTCCCACATACTTTCCTGTCCAAAGTCCAACATAAAACCGGACTCCCCAATCCAGCCATTCGGTGACAGCCCAAACATAAGTGCATAACCAAATGCCCAAAAAATGACCGTGGTAATACCGAAATCGGTCAAATTTTTAATGGCCACATTGATATTATTTTTGCTGCGCGTCAGTCCTGTTTCCAGGCAAAGAAACCCGGCCTGCATCAAAAAAACCAGACCGGCGCATAACAAGACCCAAAGGATGTCTAAAATAGGTTTTTCCATTTAGATACTTAACTCCATCTGCGTATTCAAAAACGGGCGGAGTCTCACCGAAATCCGGAGTATGTATTGAGCTGCAATGAGGATGGATTTTGAAAAACGACATGACATTGGTCACAGTCAAGCAATGCACATCTACACTCCGTTGAATAATACTAAGCAATATTTATGCCTTCCTATTAACCAAGCTATTTCTCCGCCATACCTCAGACAAGGTGATGAAAATAGTCTAGTATCGCCGCTTGATCCCAGTCGGTTATCTGAAACACATGGAGCATTTGCCTACCACTTTGCCATTCCAATCCCACCCGCAAATCATCGCTGCCGCCGAAATTCCACGCACCGATCAGGACAATCACCTTTGGCTGAAATTCTGGTGTGACCAGCGCACCGACTTTCACCAATCCGCAGTCAATCCGCTACTGAGCAGATTCTGGCCCACCCTCGCTCTGGCTCGCGGCAGTCGCGTGTTCGTGCCACTGTGCGGCAAGAGTCTGGATATGCTTTGGCTGGCGCAACAAGGCCATGAAGTGATTGGCGTTGAGTTGAGCAGTGTTGCCGTTGAAGATTTCTTTCGTGAGAACGGCTTGAAGCCAATGCGACAGCAGATCGGTGAATTCACTTTATGGCATGACGGAAAACTCAGCATCCTGTGCGGAGATTATTTCGCCTTGACTCAGGCCGATCTCGGCGAGCTGAATATAGTCTATGATCGCTCTGCACTCACTGCCTTGCCGGAAAGCATACGCGGACTTTATGTTGCCCAGCTAAAACGACTGATCTCCACCCGTGCAGAAGTGTTCCTGCTGACTATCGAGGATGCCGCAGAAAATGCGACGATCACACAAGCCAACGGCGTGGATGAAGAAATCAAGGCCCTGTACACAGCTCAATTCGAGATTGAACTGACCTATGTCGAAAGCGTATTCGAACCCGATCCAGAATCGCCCTCACTCCCCGACATACGTGCTGAGTACAAGGTATACCGGCTTTCTTCCAGATAAAAAAGACCGCTTAACCTAGAAAACATTGTTTTATTTAGTGCCTTTCATGTCTTGCGTGGACGGAATGAGTTTTTTAGGCTTTACGCCTGGAAATCACGAATAAAGTAACGTTTCCTAAGCAAAACACTGAAGATTTCATGAAAAATCTTCACGCCTGACTAGATCAAGAAAAATAAATCGCAAATTTCAACAACCTGCCGGCTTTGTTGCCTATCCGACAAGCTATTGAAGATTGTCGACTATGCAGCATTATTTTTGTATATCTCCCGCATGCATTCATGCCACATGTCTTCATATATGAAGCAGGTTACATACTATTTCTTAAAGAATTTGTCCCTCATTAAGAAAGGCATGATATTTGCATCATCAGATAGATTGATACGATTTACTTTCGGCAAAACCAGTCTAGTCAAGAGGAAAAGCATGAGGGAACATGAGGAGCTAGAGGTTGAGCAGAATATTAATGATCTAATTCGTACCATGGGCAAAGCAGAGGAATATCGCGAACGCTTTCAGTCTTTGCAATCGGTTTGGGATAGCCTGACATTGCTTGGGCACCTTTCCGGCACTTCTACCGACATGTCCGATACGCGTACCGCTTTTCAAGAGTTAAGTGCAAGTCTGCTTAATCAACTCGGGCGTGAAACCCTGAAAAAAATCACTCTGGCGATGAAATCCAAATCGCAAGTCACTGTTGATATTATCGTCAGAAACCTGTTTGAGCGTACTGCAGATATCGGATTCCTGGCGATGGACGATGACATACGTGAATATCTTGGTAAATTCGCCCCCCTACGTTCTCGTCTGGTCGACGAAGATAATCGTTTAGAATCAGAGAAATATGACGCAAATTTGCGCGCTCAATTTGGCGAGTACGTAAAAAAATATTCGGTCTATTCGAATATCATCTTATTGGATACCGAAGGCAATATTTTACTGCAATGGGACGAAAAAAACCCGGTACGCTTTTCCAGCGATGCATTGATTGCAAAATCACTTACCACTGATAAAGCTTATATAGAAACATTCGGTCACTGTGATTTGCAGCCGGAACAAGAAAACAGCCTGATATATTCCTACCGCGTTACCAGTGCTGATGGAGTAAAAAAACTCGGTGTGCTGTGCCTGTGTTTCCGCCTGAGTAACGAAGCCAACAGAATTTTTGAAAACCTGGTTGAGGCGACAGACTGGAGCGTTGTCAGCCTGCTGGATAAAAGCGGTGTTGTCATCGCTACTAGCGATGAATTTCATGTACCGGTCGGCGCAAAACTCCAATATGATTTAAACCGCAAATGGTGCCTAACCCGCTTTGCCGGTCGGCAATATTTGGCCGTCACGCGTGCCACTCAAGGCTATCAAGGCTATATGGGGCCGGGTTGGTATGGTCATGTCATGCTTCCATTGGATCATGCATTTGATCATGAAAATGGACATATGCTCGCGGCGGATATTCCAGAAGATGCGTTAGCAGCCGTGATGAGTAATCCGCGCTTGTTTAGCCATGCGTTACGCGAGATTCCTTGCCATGCCGCCAAGATTCAGCGTGCCTTGAATCGCTCGGTATGGAATGGCAATGTTAGTCAAAATAGCGATAACAAAGCATTAAATCCCTCCTTCTCCAAAATATTGCTATGGGAAATAAGCAACACCGGTTTAAAAACCCAAGAGGTATTCGATCAGTCGATCAGTAATTTGCACCAGACCGTTGTTTCCAGCATCTTGCAAGATAGTCAATTTCAGGCCGCATTGGCCATCGACATTATGGATCGCAACCTGTACGAACGCGCCAATGATTGCCGGTGGTGGGCGCTATCATCTGTCTTTCGCCGTGCACTGACAAATTTGACCCCGGATGAAGCAACTGTAAATGAGATCACAAATACGCTGGAGCATATAAACGCGCTGTATACCGTCTATGACAATTTATTCGTATTTGACCGCAATGGATGCGTACTTGCCGTATCCAATCCCAAATATACTGACCTGTGCGGAGCGGTGCTGAATGAAAAGTGGGTACGCCAAACCCTGTCATTAAGCGACAGTCAAAGCTATACCGTTTCCGACTTTGTCAGCACCTCGTTATATGAGGACAAACATTCGTATATCTATAGTGCAGCCATTCGTGATCAAACATCATCACAGAATGTCATTGGTGGCATCGGAATCGTATTTGACTCGGAACCCCAGTTTTTTGCCATGCTGAATGATGCATTACCGCATGATGAAACGGGTTCAGTTCCAGCAGGATGTTTTGGCGTTTTCACTGACACCAAACATCGCATCATTGCATCAACCATTGACTCCCTGTCTCCAGGTATGGAATTACATCTGGACGATTCTTTTTTCAAAATTACAAATGGGGAAAGAAAATCAGCAATCGCAATATTTCATGGACTTTACTATGCGGTAGGTGCGTGTATGTCCAAGGGATATCGTGAATACAAGGGAGCGTCGGATGCCTATCACAACGATGTTGTAGCGCTGATATTCGCGCCTTTAGGCGATATCAACCGTGACAGTCACAGAGCAAATTCGAGACCTCGCAGTCGCTTGCAAAATGCCAACATGCAAATTAAGGGGGAAGGTGAACGGGTAGAAATTGCCACGTTCTACGTGGATACTCATTGGCTAGGCATCAAGACTGAACATGTGGTTGAATCAATTGATACAAAAGGACTAACCAGCGTTCCCGGCACCGGGGAAAGTCTACTCGGCTACATCATGTTTCACGACAAATTGATTTCGGTCGTCGGTTTATGGGGAATGCTGGGCAAGGAAGATAGGCGTCATACAGGACAAGAACCACAAATCATTGTTTTACGGCTGGGGGATGAGCGAGACACCTTGATAGGCGTGATGGTTGATGAACTGGGTGAAATTCCCGAGATTCCTGTCGAAAGAATAGAAAAAATATCTCCGATGATAAGCAATGGGAACTTGCTGGCGGAAAGTCTGGTTAAACCCATGAATGGCAAAAGCTCGCGCGAGATGATAGTCGTACTTTCTGCGGAACGTCTACGGCACAAGTTTATTAATTCCAGCTCGGGCTAATGCAAAAAACCGGCATATCATCGTGGCCGTTGGGCGCATCTCTGAAGCCGTGCCACCGGTTTCCGGCAACGCTCTCTGAGCGGCAATGATGCGAGTAAGTGCAGATCATTCTGCTGGCATGAGCGTCGAAATTGCCAAAGATAGCCATTCGCGTTCTGCCGAGATTCAAATCTTTAAACCTAGAAAAAATTGTCCATGAAAAGCACGAGGCGGGTTTGACAGGCATTTTGCCTTCAGGCAAAAATTTTCAAAAAAAACACTAACAAATTCAACAATATGCCTAGATTTTCAATTTCACCCAATGGATCTTTCGGTGAGTTGATGTAACCCATTGTTATATTTCGTGTCTTTCGTGGACGGAATGAGTTTTTTCGGTTAAACGCTCACTCCAAGACCACATGCCTCCCGCATGATTTATTTTCTGGATGCTTACAAGAGCCTTGAGATTCTGCAACCATAATCCCATTCAGTTTTGACTGTGGCACGCCCAATCCGGAAAGGCATTTAGGCTACGGTTGTAATCGCCCGGAATCTTCAATGTTCCTGCGAAACCGGTTCAGCATAGTCTGGCGAATCTGCTGCATATCCAGATTGTAAATTTCATTTGGAAAGAGAAACTCGGCCACGCCCGAATCAAAGATGCGCTTCACTTCATATTCATCGTGGGCAATGTCATGTTGAAAACGATAATTGAGATAAGACTGGTTGGTGTGAATAATCAATTCCACACGCATCCCTCCCATACGTGCAAAAAACTTGAGCATCTGCGTTTTACTGTTGCTGCCAACATTAGCAGAATGATAATGTCCGCCAGTCAGCGTATCTGAGATATCCTCAAGTGTCATCAGCGAACCGCTCTTGATGGCGGAGCGGGTCATATGTCGAACGAAGCGTTTCACATCGCTGATACTGTCCAGCACAGCCATTAGTCCCAGTTCATCATCCACTGCAACCGCCGGATTTTTCTCATTCTTACGGAGTAACTTCAGCACTTTAGCGGCGGAGTCCTTCTTGCGCACACTGACATAGACAGGGCAAATACGGCCACCATCTTCAAACATTCGCCGTTTCAGCAGTGTCAGTTTTTCGCCCTCTCCAAGCTCCTTCAACGAAGCGCAATCAGCCTCATCGATCACATTCACATCCAGACAGCAAAAACTATCAGGATCATGTTGACTTAAAAGGTAGACCTTCTCCAGTTGACCAATTTTGAACTTCGAACTCCAGACATATTGGTTAAGAAACTCAAGAAATGCATAAAACTTGTTCTCGATATCGGTCTCGCGCTCGCGCTGATCGATCGAACCCGCCAGATTCATCAGCACCAGCTTACGCTTGGCCTCGAATCGTGCCTTCGCATGGAAACGCTCATCAAACACCCGCAATAACAGTTCCACCGGGTCATGCGTGGTCTCAATTTCGTTACTGGTTTCAAGATGCGAAGCATACGGAGCCAACAGCTTACCTCGCAGCAGGTCAATGACGGCATCGGCGGTTTGCGCATACTCCTTAATCTTGCTGCGAATCTCAGATGTGCTGCCGGTGATGCCAAACTGATTACCCAGTAACAGACAGGCACGCTCGCTACGCTGAGCGCGTGCATCTGGATTCGCCAGTAGCTCTGGAATCGCTGCAAAATCTTCAATTTGAAGAAAATCGAATATCTGAGCCCGGACGACCCTATACTTGGTAACCAACAATCTGTCGCCACCAAACTGCCTGGCCCACTCTCGTGTTTGTCTTGAAAAAGGCCGCCCTAAGGTAAAGTCATCGGTAACGGCAAAAGGGCCGTTCTGCTTCATCGCCGTGAAAATGGATTTATCGTCTGTGAGGCTCATAATATGTGAATTGAATTTTTCGATGTCATCTCAATCTTTGTTCGTATTAAAACATAGTCGAGAATTTGTTTGAGAAGTTTTGCTCTGGGCAAATACCATTAATTTTAAGCTGATCTCAAACGGCCTCTGCCAAGACAAGCATAACATCTGGTGTGTCGATCGGATATACCAAAGTACGCGACTTCGCAACCGTTTTAGTCGTTTGAAAAAGTAGAAAGCTGGTTAATATTTCAGTTTGAAACCTTTCGTCAGATTCAACTATTCGGGATTCGTCCCAAACGGACATTTGACGACGCTGTCTCCCAATATCTGATTACTATCATGCAAAAACCGATTCGGGAATTTCATGGAAAAATTCGCTTTCAAAGATGTTTATGCGCTTGCTTCGGTCCGGTTCAACCTTGGATCGAACGCATCGCGCACCGCATCTGCAAACAGGTTTGCCGCTAACACCAATACCAGCATAAAACCGAAAGCTGCCGCCAGCGCCCACCACACCATCGGCTCACGCGCCATTTCCATACGTGCGGCATTAATCATTGTGCCGAAGCTTATCATTGACGGGTCTACGCCTACACCGACATAGGACAGCACCGCTTCGGCCAGTACCAAGCCGGAAAAATCCATTACCAGTGAAATCAGGATGATGTGCATCACGTTGGGAATGATGTGGCGCGACAGGATACGCAGACCGGATACACCGAATGCCTGTGCGGCCTGAATGTATTCCATCTCGCGTAATTTGAGCGTTTCGCCGCGCAACAAACGGCACAGTCCCGTCCAACTGGTTACTCCCAGGATCAAACACAGAAACACCAGGCGCAGGTCGGCACGGGAAGCCGAGGTCTCGAACCAGTCGGGATGCGTGTCTATGGTCACCTGCATGATCAATACCGCTGCCGCGATCAGCAATACACTGGGAATCGAGCTCAGCACAGTGTAAATATACTGGATCACATCATCCACCCAACCACGAAAATATCCCGCCGCCACGCCCAGAAACAACGCCAGTGGCAAGGTCACCAGCGTGGTCAAGGTGCCGATGATAAGCCCGGTTCGGATACTCTTTAGTGACAGATACAATACATCCTGCCCGACCTTGTCCGTGCCCAGCACATGATAGGCCGTAGCCAGATTGAACGTTACGCCTATCAGTGCAGTAATGATGAACAAGGTAACAACGACCGGCCCGGCCACCTTTATTCCGGCAACACGTCGAAAGCCGGCAAGCAATAACCCACCCAGCATCACCGCCGAAATTCCACCAACCAGGGCGCGTTTCGATATGTCACTATTCCGCAGCGCTGCGTTATCCAGATGCGCGCCACCGTAGCGCAATCGGGGGTAATCTCGCATCACATTGCCCTGCGCATCCGTGATACTTTCCTTAGCATACAGCGTGACGGCCAGCGGTGCGGAATAGGTCTTTTCAGTATTTACGCGCAATGGTTCGACCAACTTGTCAAATACGCTCAACACTTCCGGCGAATACACCTCGCTATCCTTTAATGCGACCCGATAATGCAGTGTATCAAGCAGACCCACCAGTACAAACAACGACAAAACCAGCAGTGATGCCATCGCCACCGGACTGCGACCTACACGCCGCCAGGGCAGTAACAGATATTCATGTTGACGCACAAACCAGAACATCCCAGCGGCGGCGGCAAACAGCAGAAACACTAGCGCATCGCTCCACAGAATAACCGGCATGAAACTCATTGCAACCTCACTCGAGGATCGACCATCGTGTAGGACACGTCGGTGAGCGTAAGGCCGGCGATATACAGCAACGATCCCAGAAACACCATCGCCCGTACTACGGAAAAGTCCTGTGCGTTAATCGCATCTATCGTATAACTGCCCAGTCCCGGAATGCCAAAGAACGACTCGGTTAGCAGGCTGCCCATGAACAGCAACGGAATCACCACCACGACCCCGGTTAAAATCGGAATCATTGCATTCTTCAGTACATGCCGAAACAACACGGTCAATTCGGACAAACCCTTGGCACGCGCGGTACGCACATAGTCGCGACCGATTTCATCCAAAAAGATGGTGCGATACCAGCGACTGCTGGAACCAATACCGCTCACTATCCCGATCAACACCGGCAGGATCACAAACTTGATGCCGCCGTCATAACCTGAAATCGGCACCAGATGCCACAATTTACTCACCACGAACTGCCCGCCGATGATATAGAAAAGACTGGAGATAGACATCAGCATCACGCACAGCGCAACTCCGACAAAGTCGAGCGCCGTTCCACGGAACAGCGTCATGATCAGCGCAAAACTGACATACACGAGCAAACCGACCAGAAAGGAAGGCAATGCAATCGCCAGACTCGGCCCCATGCGGGTGGCAATCTCGCGCGAGATGTTGCGACCGTCATCGGAATAGCCGAACTCCAGCATAAACATGCTGGCGGACTTTTCCCAGAATATCGTCTCGGTGAACTTGCCCGTGCCGTCTGCCGTATGGTTAATCAACATCGGCTTGTCGTAACCATGCTGATGCTTCCATTTTTCGATGGCCTCCGGCGTGACGCGCTTGATGCCCAGTTGCATGCGCGCCATATCATCCGGCGTATTGACGATGAAGAATAAGGTAAAGGTAAGCAGATTCACCCCGATCAAAATCGGCATCGCGTAGAGTATGCGGCGGAGCAGGTAGGCAATCATAAGTCTTGTATTTCACGCCTGCCTGAACGGAAATAGGCGGTGTTATCGTAAAATCCGGCTGTTTGTTCCGCCCAGCCCGGCACACCCAACAACGGCACTGGCGACAACTCACGAGTACTGTTGCAATGTGCGGGATCGGCCAGATAATCAGCCAACAATTCATCCAGATACGCCAATTGCCGTTGTTGCGGCCAGTCAAAGAACGCTTGCTCCACGGCCAGCAACAACCCCTGCCCTGTCATGCCAATATAGGGTTGCAGCGCCTTCTCGTACAAACCGTGACCGAACAGATAAAATCCCATTGATTTTTCAACCCGTGCCCGCTGCTCCCAGAACAACGGCTTCCACTGAAAATTTTTCAGCAATCCGGCCAGCTCCTCATCCGCATAGACTACGATTACCCCCGACTCGTCCAGCAGCGTATTGGTATCGCGCACCGCGCCGCGTTCACTGCGGGTTTGCGCGTCATGCGGCGGTATAGCCTGCGCCTGCAAAGTCTGCGCTTGGAAATGCCGCGTATTAATCGCGGCCTTGGATTTGGGGAAGGTCAACCACACCAGCGCATTAAGCAAGTCATGCCAGTTATCACCACGGGTCGGCACTTCACCCGTCAGATAGCAGCGTGGTTCATATTGAGATTCAAACGGCAACTTGCCATATTCCTGCTCCACAAAACGCACCGCATGACCGCGCTGTACGGTAATCACGGGCTGATTGTCGGAAAGCAGCGCATTGCATTCATCACGCGTAGGAAAGCTGCCCGCATTCATGCGGGAAATAACCGGATGCAACGGGGAAAACAACGGAGATTGCAACAATGCGTCTTTATTCCATTCGATGACTGGTTTCATGCGTGGGATTCCAACAACTCTCTAAAGAATCCCTGCCTGCACAGGATAACGTACATAAAACACTTCCTTGTATTGCGCCTTGACACGTTGTATTAATTGTTCGGTCAGCAGCTCATCCAGGATGAATTCAACCTTCACGGCCAGTTCGCCGGCAAGCTCAAAAAAGGTATCCTCATTCAACCTGCCGTGCCGCCCGAAACCGGCAATAGCACGAAATGCAGAACCACCATGTACACCAAGCGCTCGTGCCTCTTCCAACAGCCATTCGTATAATGGCTTGCCGTTATGATGTTGTTTTTCGGTAACGTAAAATTCAAGCTTATTCATCATATTCTCCTCGCAGGTAGAAGTCAGAAACGAACAGTCCCGCTATTCGCCCCGTTGTTACTTTCAAGCTGCACGATAAACTATTGGACTAAAGTCCAACTTACAGCACAACCCAAGCCCCAAAAACGGCAATCACCTCAAGTGTGCAGCCACTTCATTGTCTGGATACCCAGCACGGTCATCAGCAATGATCCACCCAAATGAGCAGCGATAACGCCCGTTCCCCAGATATATTCCCCGCGCAACAACAGCGTAACGGTTTCAGCCGAAAAGGTGGAAAAGGTCGTCAGTCCGCCCAAAAATCCGGTAATCACCAGTAAACGCCACTCCGGCGACAATCCGGGATGTTGCATGAAAAAAGCTATCCCGATGCCGATCAAATAACCACCCAGCAGATTGGCAGCAAGCGTACCGAACGGAAATTCGGGTAATACCGGATTAAGCCAAAGCCCCAGTCCCCAACGTATCCACGCACCACAAGCCGCACCGATACCAATTGCCATGAAGGAATAAATCATCATGTCCGCATTCTACCCGACGACTCGTACCAGCGCGAAGCCGCCTCCCGGTGTACGAAAATTGGTGGTTTGTCCCTGATATAAACGTGCAGCCAGCAACTGGATTTCGCCGTCGTACACATAACAGCGCAGATCGTATTTAAGCACAGTATCATCATCCACACGGCACTCACCGGGCACGGCCAGTTTTTGCGCGACATAATCCGATTGCAGGATTTCACCGAATACCCGGCGCGTTAGCTTATCACCGCGATAGGCACCTTTACTGCCATAACCCGCGCAAGGTTTGAAAAACAGGCCCTTGCGCTCTGACCATAGACTTTCCGCACTATCAGGACGCACCACAAATGTCGCCGGAATTCCAGCCTGCAGGATGGCAATATCAGCCTCATCGACTCCCGATTTCCGCAGCTCCTCCGCATCAGTCAACCTAGCCAGATTACGTTTATCGGCGTACATCGCATAGTGATCCGGCGCTGGCGTAAATACGGCCTCGCCCCGCTGCCATGCATGCGACAACACGGGATAACGTTGCAGAGAAAAGTCTGTCAGACGGTTGTAAACCAGATCGACTCTGGATTCACCAATATACAAATGCCCGTCATGAGCCTGAATATTGGTGGGATCGGCTATGAGAACCTGTATTCCGGCACGCTCGAACATCCCTTGTGCCAGCAAAAATTCAGGATAAAGATACTGTTGCTCGGGCTGCTCATCCACGATGGCAATACAGCGCAGCGGCTCTACACAGCCTGCTAATCGCCATTCATTGCGAAACATGGCGATAAAAACCTGCTCAAAATTTATATCTATCTGCGATGCCTGCTGACTCTCAATCAGCAATGCATTCAAAAATGCCCCGCCCGCATTGGTATTGATTTCAATCAGATGCACACCGTCATCGTTCAAATGGAAGTCGTAACCGTAAAAAACACCCCTCGTGAAATGAGCCGTTCCCCCTTTGTTATTATTGCTACGCACCACACGTTCGATAGCGCCAATAACATCATGCATCTGCTGCAACCGATCCGTGCTGATCACCACCTCCACTCCAGCAAACAAATGCGGACACTGCAGTCTGACCCGTTGATACCAAGATTCCCCCTGTGCCTGCAACGCTTGTCGCAACGCATTACTATCCAGTGGCACTTGATGCGGTGCTGCGGTCACCTATGCACCGCCCAGCAAAGTCAATTTCAGATTCTTCTGCGTGGGTTTATCACCCAGCCAGACTTTAAGTAGCGATGTATAAAATGCAGTGCCTTCAATCACGCCGCGAACGCTACCGTTGACAATTATTTGCGTGCCTTGCTCTGGCAGATAATCCATAAGAATGGAATCTCCCTTCTTCAACTCGTTAATATTGATAAAAATGGATTCAAATTGATAGAGCTGCGGCTGAACCGTTCTAGTCTCTGCCTTGCTCAAATTTTCGTTAAATGCTTTTTTAAATGCAAAAAACAGGCTTTTTGAATCTGTATCGCGAAGCAGATACATCGCAATTCGTTTTTCATCCTTGCCAGCCAACACCGCCACGGCATTATCCTGCCTGGCAGCCAGATACAGTCCGATTACATACGAATCAAAAAAACAAAAAAACTTACAGCGCACCCCGGCACCGTTAAGCACCAGATTTTTATGACCTACATGTGCATCTTCCTCCAATCGCACACCGCCTACTTCAACTGCGTGTACTGAAAAACTCATACACAACAACACAAACAACAACCATCTTTTCATACAAAATTCCTGATTACCCTCTTCAACGCAAAAAATGCAACCAACCTGTCACATCGCTTCAAACACACCCGCTGCTCCCATACCGGTGCCGATACACATCGTCACCATGCCATATTTCTGTTTTTGCCTGCGCAGCCCATGCAACAGGGTGGCAGTTCGTATCGCCCCCGTCGCCCCCAGCGGATGCCCCAGCGCAATCGCCCCACCCAGCGGATTCACCTTGGCTGGATCAAGCCCGACATCCCGTATCACCGCCAATGTCTGTGCCGCAAAAGCCTCATTGAGTTCAATCCAACCCATGTCATCCAGACTCAGACCCACTTGTTTCAATACACGCGGTATCGCTTCCTTCGGCCCGATACCCATAATCTCGGGCGGAACACCGGCCACAGAATAACCCAGAAATTTACCGATAGGCGTGAGGTTGTAACGCTTCAGTGCCGACTCTGAACATAGCAACACCGCCCCCGCCCCATCCGACATCTGCGAGCTGTTACCCGCTGTCACTGTACTTTTTTTTGCAAACACGGTACGGAGTTTACTCAACGCCTCCAGCGAGGTATCCGGGCGCGGCCCTTCGTCCTGCGAAACGCTATTCATCCGTTTCTCTACCTGACGGGTACGCATATCGAGTTCAGATTCGCTGATCAGATACGGCGTTATCTCATCCTCAAAATGACCGTTATTAATCCCGGCCAGAGCACGCAAATGACTATGCAACGCAAATTCATCCTGCGCCTCGCGCGACACAGCCCATTGTTGCGCCACTTTCTCCGCCGTCAGCCCCATACCATAGGCAATACTGTAATGCTCATCCTCAAAGATCGCCGGATTGAAAGCCACCTTGTTACCCATCATCGGCACCATGCTCATGCTCTCAACACCCGCCGCAATCATTACCTCCGCCTCACCCAGACGAATGCGATCCGCCGCCAATGCCACCGCCTGCAACCCCGAAGAGCAAAAACGATTCACGGTCACTCCCGGTACCGCAACCGGCAATCCCGCCAGCAGCAACGCAATCCGCGCCACATTCATCCCCTGTTCCGCTTCCGGCATCGCACAACCAACGATGACATCGCCTATCGCTGCCGGATCAACACCCGGTGTCTGTTCCAGCACGGACTTCAACACATGGGCCAGCAGATCATCGGGACGCGTATTGCGAAACATCCCACGCGGTGCCTTGCCAACCGGCGTACGTGTAGCAGCGACGATATAGGCTTCCTGGACTTGCTTGCTCATGACACCTCCTTAGGCAAAACATTTAAAAGCAGGGGTAATCCCACTGCAACTCATAAATAATTATCTATTCATCAAGTCGCAGGTGGCGGAGCATCGCCCGTAGACATAATATATATAATTAACAGCAGCACTAGCACCGCAGCTACGCCATACAAAATCAACTCCGTTTTTTTACTCACTGCTGAGGTATTAGTCGCACTCTTTTTTACCCGAGCGCTAATCCCGCGCCAGTTACATTGCTGACATCGGTAAATATGACGATTACTCAGATTACGCCATAACATTTCGAACTTTGTACGCGCCTTACTATAGCGCAGGCGATTAGATTTACATTCGGGACAAATTTTCATACGATTTTCTTGGTAGTTAAATATTTATGTGTCCGCCATATCTGACAAACACTGTGTGGCATTTCGTTTTGCGAAATAATTTTCCTCAATAAACATTGCTCACGGCTATCGATATCCGGGAAACACTCAGTTATCCGGTACGGTGTAACCCATCTTAGAACGTCCCGAAAAATGCGCAAAAATAGCCTTGCAAGGCAGAATCAGCCTATCCTTGTTTAACACATTCCATTTTTTCGCAACATTCTCTGCAGTTAAACCCATACCATAAGCAATGACGCAATGCACTTGAGATACAAAAATCAACGGATTGAATACCCACCCGTTACCAATCATCAGCATTTCCCCCTCCCTGACACGATCATGACATCCTCTATCGCTACCAGATCAAGTCCGAAAACCAGACGTTCTTTATCTTACGCCAGCAAATCATCAGAACGCGTATTGCGAAACATCCCACGCGGTGCCTTGCCAACCGGCGTACGTGTAGCAGCGACGATATAGGCTTCCTGGACTTGCTTGCTCATGGTTTATCTCCTGTTCCCCCAACGGGAGATGAGAATTAGAAACTTGCTGCTAAAAAGGCCGCCAGTACCACAACTGCGATGGCAACAACATAAATCCAGATAACCATCCAGGCATTCCCTGTCGATGATGTCTTGCTGGACTTATTTGAACGGCGCAACCTGCCACGCCAGTTACAATGATTACATCGATAAAGACGAAAGCCCGGTATTCGTGACAACATGGCTTCCGTACAAGTACGCGCATGACTAACATGAATGTTAGCGGAGGTACATTGAGGGCATACTTTCATTCGGCTATTTCGCTATATTCTGTGACAATTTCGTTTTGCATCATAACAGTCAGGATTTTACATTGACTGACGGCACCCATCGATTCCAAAAACATGTTCATACGCAATAAATTCAATTGATGAAATCGAATCTGCATTACCTCCAGTTCATCCGGTCAGAAATAGTCACTTCAATCCGATCCAGCATTAACCTAGAAAAAGCAATTATCCACGAAAAGCACGAGGCGGGTTTGGCAGGTATTTTGCCTTTAGGCAAAAACTCGCAAAAAACATGAACAAATTCAAAAACATGAAAAAGTTTCTAATTTCACCTAATGGGTGTTTCGGTGACTCGACGTAACCCATTGTTTAATTTCGTGCCTTTCGGGTTGTTCGTGGACTAAATGAGGTATTAAGGGTTAAAGCATATTAGCTTTTCATACCCACAGGCAAGCGATTTAACCGAAAATTGTGTCAGCAGTGCGGTAACTAATTTCGATCCCTTACTCACCGCCACAATAATCTTTCTTTTGATAGTGCCTGAATCCAAGTAATCTAGCTGCAAAAAGTACAAAGTGCCATCAATAGTATTGCAATACAAAAGCATATACTTCACGAAAAGGCGAATTGCTATATGCATCTACGGTTAATTTCTCAGCGGTTTACCGTTCTTCAACATATGGTCCACCCTAGCCTGAGTCTTGTCGGTAGCCAGTAATTCCATGAAGTTTTTGCGTTCCAGATCAAGCAGCCATTGTTCATCCACCAGACTGCCCGCCTCGACATCACCGCCGCACATCGTTTCGGCGACGCGGCAGCCGATGTTGTAGTCATGTTCGGAAATGAAGCCACCTTCCAACATGTTGATCATCGCAGCCTTGAGGGTGGCGATGCCGGTACGACCGGCGACAGGAATTTGTTGTTGATGCAGCGGGGGACGATAGGCCGTTGCGGTGATTGCTTTAGCTTCTTCCTTGGCGATATGCAACAACTCGAAGCGATTTAGCACGATGCGATCCGAGGGACGCAGATAGCCCATCTCGCGGGCCAGTTCGGCGCTCTTGGCAACTTCACCCATTGCGATGTTTTGAAAATAACGACGCAAGTAGGGAAAGACATCAATACGGTTTTCATTGGCAAAGCGCTGTGCTTCACTGGCGGCGCGCTGCGCCATTTCCTTGCAACCGCCACCAGCAGGCAATACGCCAACGCCGACTTCAACCAGACCGATATAACTTTCCAATGTGGCGACGATGCGGGTGCAATGTATCGAAAATTCACAGCCGCCACCCAGTGCCAATCCATCCACAGCGGCAATAGTAGGCACGAGCGCGTATTTGAGTCGTTGAGAGACTTGCTGAAACTTGGCTACCACGACTTCAACATGCGGCACATTACCTGTCGCAGCATTAAAAACTTCACTCAAGCCGCCGCCACCCGCGACAGTATATTTAACACGGTTCGCGGCCTGTTTCAGTTTACCAAACAGGCCTGCATCCGCTGCTGGTTCCTGTACACCCTGCATCAATTGCAGCAAATTCGCTCCTGCCGAAAACGGCGGTTCAGATTGCCACAGTATCAGTGCTGTAAAATGGGCTTCGGCCTCATCCACGGCTCGCAGGATGCCATCCAGAACCACGTTGCTGACGGTATGCATCTTGGTTTTGAAACTCAAGATGGCGATGCCGTCATTCATGTGCCACATCCGCACATCATCTGTCTCAAACACGGTTTCACCATAGACACGCTCTTCACCCAACAGATGATCGGGGAAGAGTTGACGACGATAGACGGGGAGTTGTGAGCGGAGTTGATAGCCGCCCCCCCACGGAGCATAGGAACCCTGTGGCGTATGTACGCCGGTACGCGACGGATCGGTCGCCCATACAGGCAGCGGCGTATCGGCCATCGCACGACCGGCAGCAATATCTTCTGCGATCCATCCTACAACCTGCTGCCAGCCTGCTGCCTGCCATATTTCGAACGGGCCACTATCCCAACCAAACCCCCAGCGCACCGCAAAGTCAAAGTCCCTGGCATTGTTGGCAATTTCACCCAGATTCAGCGCGCAATAATGAAACACATCGCGAAATACCGCCCACAGGAATTGCGCCTGTGAATGGGGATGAACACGCAAACCGGCCAGTTTTTTTGACCAGTCTCGCTCACGCAGAATAGCTTTTACATCATCATCTACCTTTGCATCGGACAAACGATATTCATTAGTATGCAGGTCAAGCACATGAATTTCATTTCCGATCTTCTGATAGATGCCGCGCTTGCTCTTTTGTCCCAACGAGCCTTGATCGACCAGATAGCCAAACCAACTGGGTAATTCAAAATGCTGATGCCAGGGATCGTCGGTCAGATTCTCACGCATGGTATTGACTACATGCGCGAACACGTCCAGACCGACAATATCCAATGTGCGAAACGTCGCACTCTTGGGCCGCCCGAGATAACGTCCGGTCAACGCATCCACGGTATCGAAACCGAGGTTAAAGGCTTGCGCATGAAACTTGGTGGCCAGCATCGAGAACACGCCGATGCGGTTGGCGACAAAGTTGGGCGTATCTCTGGCGCGCACCACACCCTTACCCAAGGTGGAAACGAGGAAGGTTTCCAATTCATCCAGCAACGGCGCTTCGGTTCCATCACAGGCAATCAGTTCGACCAGATGCATGTAGCGCGGCGGATTAAAAAAATGAACGCCACAAAAGCGGTGGCGTAAATGTTCTGGAAATGCCCGAGCCAATTGATTGATTGACAACCCCGAAGTATTGCTGGCGAAAATCGCATCTTTGCGAATGTATGGCGCGACCTTGCGATACAAGTCGGATTTCCAATCCATACGTTCGGCGATGGCTTCGATCACCAGATCACAGTCACGCAACTTTTCCAGATGCTGTTCATAATTGGCGGGCTGAATAAAGCTGATCTTCGCTGGCGTGGAAATCGGTGCGGGATCGAGTTTTTTCAAACCATTCAATGCATGATTAACATTCCCGTTCGGGTCACCGTCATTTGCAGGAAGTTCAAACAGCAATGTCTCGACATTGGCATTAATCAGATGAGCCGCGATCTGCGTACCCATCACCCCCGCACCCAGAACAGCGACCCTACGAATTTGCATCGTCATGGCTAGACTCCGAATTATTCAGACCGAAATAAAAGGGAAGGTTTTCGCCGTCCCTCTTGTTAGCTTAGTTAAAAACTGTACGTGTATTGAGCACTGAGAATATCAACGCTGTTTTTGTAAGTACCAATCAGATTGCCGACAGTAGCAGTGGATGGCGTACCCGCTGAACCGGTATTATTCCTGATTGTCGCGTTACTTACGAACAGGTGAGCATAACCAAAATCAATTGCACTAGTTTTCGACGGTTTATATTGTCCGCCCAGCGCCAACCAAGTACGGTTCGCATCAGGTATCCGCGCCGTACGATACACATCAGATACTCCCGCTTGGTCATAAGCAACACCGATGCGAGCCGTCCATTGCTCGTTGTAATGATAATTGCTGCCAATTCCTGCGCGCCAAGTACTGCCCCAATTTTCCGGTGTCAGAGAGAGTCTGGCTCCCGTCACCGCATCCAGAATGCGCAATTCAGTAAAATTGCTCCATCCCGTTCTAGTCAGGTCAGCCATGACATCCCATTGATTGCCCAATGCTCGAAAATAGCTGAAGGACCAGGTATCTGGCATCTTCATGTTCGCAATGACCGGCCTATTTACAACTGCCACGCCCAGTGGATTCGTGACCCGCAATGTTCCGGAAAGTTGATAGTTGATAGCTGAACGATAAGCAAATCCCAACCTACCGCCATCGCCCATATCCAGCAACGCCCCAAAGTTCATTCCCCACGCGGCATCGCTACCGGACATATCTGACATCCCCTCACCGGCCACAAAATTCTGCGCTGATGTCAACCCAGCCCGCACCTGCTGATAATTGATGCCGGCTCCCAAAGTCAGGGAATCACTTACCTGATAAGAAACTGAAGGATTAATATTAATCGTTTCAACACTGGATTTAAGCGCCTGAAACCTCCCTATCCATCCCGCCTGATATTCGGTTTTCAAACCAAAAGGAGCATTAATGCCCAAACCAACTCGCGTCTTCGGGCTTATCTCCATAGTAAAGTACGCATTCGGAACTAAGGCCCAACTTCCCGCATCTCCCGGCACTGTACCAAGAGGACGGCCTAACGCGGAAGCAGAGCCGGTATCACTAAATTGAGCCGAAGGTTTGATCATATTACCGGCCACCACAATCTGTTTACCCTCAAGCCGAGACATTCCTGCCGGGTTGAAAAAAATGGTGCTGGCATCTTCCGCGCTCGCCGCCCCACCGGCAAAAGCATTCCCTAAACCACTACCGCTTTGTTCTATCAGCGCGAAGCCGGAAGCCGCCGCACTCCCGGCCACTGCGAATAACGCACCTGCCACACTCACACTGATTACTGTTTTCCCGAACATCATGATTACCCCCTCACCGTAATTAATAACGACCCCTTTGGAAACCAAACTACTCATTCTTCTGGCGGCACTACCCGTGGTTTGCGATTTTCATCAACGGCAACGTAGGTCAGTCTGGCCTCTGTCACCCTTACGCAAACCGGTTTTTCCGGATCGCGCTGGGCATACACCTCGACATCCACGGTAATCGAGGTGCGTCCCACTTTTACTATATGTGAATAAAAACTAACGATGTCGCCCATGAACAACGGCTGTTTGAAGAAAAAAGAATTCACCGCCACCGTTGCAACACGACCACGAGCACGATGCAAGGCGGGAATGCTGCCCGCAATATCTACCTGTGCCATGACCCAGCCTCCAAACACATCGCCGGTATAACTGCAATCAGAAGGCATCGCCACCACTCGCAGGGTAGGCTGACGTGCGGGCAAACTCACTGTAGCCGTTGATTCATCCACGATCAATGTCCCTCATACAGCATCTTGATCTGCGCTGCATAACGCTGGGCGACATCATTGCGCTTGATTTTCAATGTCGGGGTTAACAGGCCGTTATCTATGCTCCATGGCTCCTGCAATAACAACACGCGGTTAACCTTTGCATAACCGGGGAAACCGCGCAAATTGCGGGCGATGCGTCTTAGCACTTTCGCTTCGACACGACTATCCGTCAACGCCTCGGGCATATCGGGAAGAATGCCGATTTCCTTGGCAAAATGCTGCCAGACCTCAGGATTCAAAACCGCGATTGTCACCAGATAAGGATGTGCCTCACCAAATACCATGACCTGATCGAACAACGGATCATGCAGAAGCGCCAATTCCATGTCCGTAGGCGGTATTTTTTCGCCATTCGACATGACGATGATTTCCTTGATGCGTCCGGTGATATAAATGTGGCCCGTTTCCGAAATATGCGCCACATCGCCGGTATGGAGCCAACCGTCTGAATCCATAATCTCACGACTTGCTTCGGGATTATTCCAATAACCCAGCATCACGTTCGGCCCCTTGATCTGAAGTTCACTTTGCTCGCCAAGACGAACCTGTACGCCGCTAATCGCTTGACCTACGCTATCCGGGAAGTTGTTTTCCAGATGATTTCCCGAGATCACCGGACTGGTTTCGGTCAATCCGTAACCCTGCACGATAGGTAAACCGAGACCGACAAAAACGCGGGACACTTCCGCGGACAGCGCCGCACCACCGCTAATAGCAACACGCAGGTTACCGCCCAGCTTGTCGAGTATTTTTTGCGCAACCAGCTTTTGCAACAGCGGCCACAACAGGAAAGAAGGCTTCCAGCCCCCCCTACCCTGCTCATGCTCAAAACGCGCCCAGCCGGTTTCCACAGCCAGATGGAACAGCTTGCGTTTTATTGGCGAACCATCTTCCAGCTTGGCACGAATCGCGCCGTAAATGCGCTCAAAAATACGCGGCACGGCTATCAGCAACGTGGGGCGTATGGTCTGCAAGTCTTCCGACAACTGGGGAATGGAGCGCGCGAATGCCACCGTAGCTCCCGTCATTACGGTCAAATAATAACCGAGCGTGCGTTCGAAGGTATGCGACAACGGCAAGAACGACAAAAACAAATCGTCACTTCTCACGACGAAGGTATCCAGACAGGCACGCGCATTGCTGAGCATATTGGCATGACTCAACATCACGCCCTTTGGCTTACCTGTGGTACCGGAAGTGTAGATAATGCTGGCCAGATCATTGCCTATTGCCGGAACAGCGGGTTGCAAAGTTGCCTCGTCAGGTAGAAAATCCTCACTTGAAACAAGACGCGGTTCCTTACTATTGGGTAGGCGGGTAATACTTACGAATCGCTGCACTCCGCCCATCTTGTCGCGCACCGTGCTCAATGCCTGCCACTGCTCAGCCGACTCAAACAACAATACTTTCGTATCCGAATCGTTCACGATATAGGCGACATTATCGGGACGATCGACGGTATAAAGCGGAACAGTAACTAAACCCAGCGACATCGCCGCCTGATCAAACATAATCCAGGCCGGACAATTACGTAGCATGAGGGCAACCCGGTCACCGGGCTGTAAACCTAAGCCCGCCAGCGCCGCCTGCCAGCAGGCGACCTCTTTTTTCATCTGTTGCCAGCTGATATCCTGCCAGGCATTCTGCCTGAAGTGACGGTAAGCAATTTTGTCAGGAGTCCGACGCACTCGCTCAAGAAACAAGCCATGCAGTGTTACCGCCTGCTCGGGTGAAATCACATCATTTACCTGCTCATCCATCGTCGTTCTCCCCCAACGAATCTTGTAAAATTATTATTGATTAAATCACTACAACAACGGTTCCAGAAACAGATCACCCAATAACGCACTTCCGTGCGACACCGCATATTGTTCGAAATCGCTTACACCGGCCTCGCGCAATACAGCTTCGTCGATAAAAAAATTGCCGCTGCAAGCACGACTGTCTCGGGTCAAAACTTGATACGCCGCATCAGCCACGATGGTCGGTTTGCGTGACGCATTCAATATTTCAGCAGGAAAATTGAACTCAATTGCTGCCGTGGCTATCGTGGTGCGCGGCCACAGGCAATTAACCGCGATCCCCTCAGACGCAAATTCTCGCGCCATACCCAACGTACACATGCTCATGCCGTATTTGGAAAGTGTATAGGCCAAATGAGGTGCAAACCATTTTTCATCCATATCCAACGGGGGAGACAACGTGAGAATGTGTGGATTTGTCGCACGACGCAGATGAGGTATGCAGGCTTGCGACATTAAAAAAGTGGCGCGCATATTCACATCCCACATCAAATCCAGCCGCTTTGCCGAGGTTTCCAGAGTACCTCTCAAGCTGATCGCACTGGCATTATTGATCAGTACATCTATACCGCCGAAATGCGCCACGGCCTGCGTAACGGCGGCTTGTATCATCTGTTCGTCACGTACATCCAACTGTATCGCCAACGCCTGTCCGCCCGCCTGAACCACCTCATCAGCAACGCTATATATCGTACCGGGCAATTTAGCATGTGGCTCAACTGTCTTGCCGGTAATGATCAGATTGGCACCATCCCGCGCGCAACGCAACGCAATATCCCGCCCGATGCCACGCGTGGAGCCGGTAATGAATATTGTTTTGCCTTGCATACTGTTCATTTTTTCTGGATACGACTACTGTTTTACACGCAATTGTTCCGATTCAAAATCGTCCACCATGATGACCTTGCGGCGCAATGCGTAATCGCGCTCCAGTTGCAGTGCCTGCTCCGCCGTGATGATGCCTATTTCGCGCGCTTCGGAAATTTGCAGCAACTCCTCCCGCGCATGCAGTCTGCCAGCCTTGCGTGCTTCTCTCAATTTGGATTGCAATGATTCACACTGCAAGGTGCTGACCAGTGCGGATTCCAGCGCACCGACTGCGTCCTGTTCATCGTAGACAGGGGCATCGCGTAGCGATTCGTTTGCCCCCTCTCCCGCGACGCGGGAGAGGGTTGGGGTGAGGGTCGGCACATAGATTCCCGTCGTCAGACGATCACGCACTACACCCGGTTGCATCAGCAATGTAGCGACTTCATGTCCAAGTTGATCTGATGGTGGCCGGAAATTTTTCCCAAGCGGGAAGATCAGAATATTCAACAATCCGCGCACCAACACATTGGGGAAATTTTGTATTACACCTGCAAAAGCCTGTTGAATGTTGTATAACGCATCCTGCATTGCCCAATGTACCAGCGGCAAATCCTCATTGGGACGCCCATCATCCGCAAAGCGTTTCAGCGTTGCTGAACAAAGATAAAGTTGACTCAGCACATCACCCAGACGCGCCGAAATCTTTTCGTGACGCTTCAAGGAACCACCCATTACCGCCATTGCCACATCCGCACTCAACGCAAACGCTGAGGAAAAGCGTGTCAATTGCTGGTAATAACGACGACAAACCACACCCGGCGGAACCGGAATCAAATGACCTCCCGTCAATCCAAAAACCAGGCTGCGTGCGGTATTGCTGACAGCAAAACCGACATGTCCAAACAAGGCATCATCAAACATTTGCAAGGCTAACGCGTAATTCTTTTCGCGCGTCGCTGCCACTTCCTTGAGAACATAAGGATGGGAACGTATTGCCCCCTGACCGAAGATCATCAAAGTACGAGTCAGAATGTTTGCGCCCTCAACGGTAATGCCGATAGGTGTTTGCTGATAAAAACGACCGAGGTAGTTATCCGGCCCGAGACAGATGCCCTTGCCACCATGCACATCCATCGCATCGTTGATTACCTCCCGTCCGCGTTCAGTGGCATGATATTTGATGATCGCGGAAATCACCGAGGGTTTCTCGCCCATATCCAGTGCCAGAGCAGTAAATTGACGCGCCGAATCCACCATATAGGTATGTGCACCGATACGGGCAAGCGCTTCTTCCACCCCTTCAAACTTACCGATAGGCAAATTAAATTGCTTACGTACCCGGCAATAGGCTCCGCTGGTACGCGCACACAGCTTCATGGCACCGATGCTGCTGGCGGGTAACGAAATCGAACGACCGGATGCCAGACATTCCATCAACATCCGCCAGCCCTGGCCTATCTGCTTCAAACCACCGATGATGTAATCCATCGGGATGAAGACATCGCGTCCCTGTGTCGGGCCGTTTAGAAAAGCAGAATTCAATGGAAAATGGCGACGACCGATTTGAACGCCGGGTGTATCGGTAGGAATCAACGCGAGTGTAATGCCGCGCTCCACCTCACCGCCCAGCAAGTGCAATGGATCATGCAATTTAAAAGCCAGACCCAGCAAGGTAGCTTGCGGAGCCAACGTGATGTAACGCTTCTCCCAGGTCAAACGGATACCTAACACATCCTGTTCACCACCGAATTCGCTCTTACACACCACACCGTAATCGGGAATCGCGCCTGCGTCCGAACCGGCAAATGGCCCGGTCAACGCAAAACAGGGAACTTCCAACCCCTTAGCCAGACGATGCAGATATTTCTCCTTTTGCTCGTCCGTACCGTAATGCAGCAACAATTCGGCTGGCCCCAGCGAATTGGGCACCATTACTGTCACCGCCGCCGTACCGCTACGCGAAGCAACCTTACTCACCACTGCCGAATGCGCTTGAGCAGAAAAACCCAGGCCGCCATATTCCTTCGGGATAATCATCCCGAAGAAACCGTTATCCTTGATGTATTGCCAGACTTCCGGCGGCAGATCGGCACGATTATGCGTGATATCCCAGTCATTCAGCATCGAGCACAGTTGTTCGACCTCGTTATCAACAAACGCCTGCTCGACCTCGCTCAATCCACACTTGGGATAAGCCAGCATCTTGTCCCAATCGGGATGCCCACTGAACAATTCACCATCCCACCAGACGGTACCGGCATCAATCGCTTCTTGTTCGGTAGCAGAAATGGGAGGCAGAATGTTACGGAAAAAATTCAGAACGGCACCGCTAACTACATAGCGACGCAAAAAAGGGATGCCAAAAAATACCACGATCAGGAATAACAGAATATAGATTACATTTGTGATCGGAACAGATAGCCGCGCCTGAATTGCCACGACTGGAACCACCACCATAAACGCCAACAACCAACTGACCACCTTGGCGCGAAAAAACGCGAGTAATATAAATATGGTCAGTGCGACCAGAATGGTTAACAACAGCATTACGGCTCCCCCTCAAACTTTCCGCCAGCACTTATGTGCCAGCAATTTCGCCCGGTTTTCCCGTGCATTTTTATCTATAACGCACTCTAACGCGAGAAGGCGAACTGCACAACAACGAACATAAGGGAATACCCCAAAACCGTATATTAAATTTCCTGCACGCAATACGAAATGGCTTTAAGGTTTACTACCGGAACCTCTCGACCGCCTGCTCCACCCGTTCCACCGCGAATATTTCCATCCCGGCAATCGGATGCTTGGGCGCATTGGCCTTGGGAATGATGGCCTGAGTAAAGCCTAACTTGGCCGCCTCTTTCAATCGCTCCTGTCCGCGTTGCACAGGACGCACCTCGCCCGCCAATCCAACCTCGCCGAACACCACCAGTTTCTCAGGTAACGGCTTATTGCGTAACGAAGAGACCATCGCCAGTATCACCGCCAAGTCTGCACCCGGCTCGGTAATCTTGACGCCACCCACCGCATTGATGAACACATCCTGATCGAAACAGGCGATACCCGCATGACGATGCAATACCGCAAGCAGCATCGCCAAACGGTTCTGCTCCAACCCCAGTGACAAGCGCTTCACATTGGGAGAATGCGCTTCATCCAGCAAGGCCTGAATTTCCACCAGCAAAGGACGTGTACCTTCCTGCGTCACCATCACGCAGGAACCGGCGACCTGCTGACCATGTTGCGACAAAAACAATGCGGACGGATTGCTGACTTCACGCAAACCCCGCTCGGTCATCGCAAACACGCCGAGTTCATTGACTGCACCGAAGCGATTCTTGAACGCGCGTATCAAACGGAAGCTGGAATGAGTATCACCCTCGAAATACAACACCGTATCGACAATATGCTCCAGCACGCGCGGCCCGGCCAGCGCGCCTTCCTTGGTGACATGTCCGACCAGTATGATGGTGATGTTCTGACTCTTGGCGATGCGGGTCAGTTGTGCGGCGCATTCGCGCACCTGTGCAACCGAACCGGGGGCTGACGTAAGCTGTTCGGAATACACCGTCTGAATCGAGTCGATCACCACCACATCGGGCTTGTTATCGCTAATTGTCGCCTGAATCTTTTCCAGTTGAATTTCGGGTAGAAGCCGCAGATCACGCGCATCCAGCGACAAGCGTTTAGCGCGTAACGCAATCTGCTGAGCAGATTCTTCGCCGCTGACATAGAGCGTATTTTGATGTTTGGACAGATGCGCCAACACTTGCAGCAGTAGCGTAGACTTGCCTATACCGGGATCGCCGCCAATCAGCACCACCGCACCGGCCACCAGACCACCACCCAGCACACGATCAAATTCCTCGATGCCCGTGGGCGTGCGCGGCACTTCCTCCGCCGCCACCTCAGACAACATCTGCACCTTCCCTACCGCTGCCAGCGCACTAAAACGGTTAGCACTCTTTACCACAGACTCCGAGACCGATTCAACCAGCGTGTTCCACTCCATACAATGCGGACACTGGCCCTGCCATTTCGGCACCTGTCCGCCGCACTCGGTGCAGGAATAAATTGTTTTTGGCTTTGCCATTTTAAAACCCGACGAATTAATCAGCCGATGCTACAACAGATCATCCGGTGAGGCAGCAAAATATTTGAAAGACTGACGTGATACTCAAAACTCTCGACTGACGCCAACCCTGACATAGTTACGCCGGAATGCATAAAGCGGCATGTTTGAAGAATGCTCTATCAATCCGATTAACAAGCGCGGCGCAAATTCATTTATCTGCCAGTTACGGTTAAGTAAATCAAGCTCGATGCGCTGTTCACTGTCTCGCCGTTTCAGCCCGAAAAATGGATCATCCCCCCAATAGTCGGACGTCATCTTTTGCAGACGGATGCCGGAAATGATTCCGCCCTGCCATTCATGAACATAGCGCACATATACCGAGGGGCTGGAAAAGGCATAGGGTAATTCACGGGTCTGATTGCGGCTGTAACTTGCGCCGGTTTGCCAGCGACTATTAGCCGTTTGCGCGAACTGATTTTCCAGCGACAACATATATTGCCAGCCGTTCTGATAGGTGTAATTGACATAGTTTTGCTGCGCCCCCTGCAAAAACCCTTGCCAACTCGAACGGTTACCTTGCCGCCAGAATTCACTGACACGCCACACACTACCGTCATACAGCCTGCGTCCCTGAAAATCAAAGAAGTGCCCTCCCGCCTCCAGTGACAGAGTATGGTTATCGAATGCAAATCGTTTACCTGCCGTGGTCTGCAAGTAAAGCTGGTCACTATCTTGATTCGGATAATCGGTCAGGCTGGCATTTACACTGGCAAACCACGATGGATTTCCTTGCAACGGTATGTTTGCATTGGCATTCAACAATACGCCCCAGATTTTTTTATCCGGTGCCGTCGTACTGAGCAAATAGCTACGCCCGCCTATCGTCACCGTCTTGCTATTGGTTGACTGCTTGGGGTTACTGTCATTCACTATATCCATAGCAAAACCAACACGGGGCAATTGCTCACGTATCGCAGAAAGAAAACCCTGCACCTTAGCACGCACCTCATCTGGTAGCTCCCCTGCCGTTACCTGCTGGAAGTGGTAGCTAGCCCCGTCATAGTCCTGATCCATAAACAAGGCATAGGCCAATTCCAGACGCGGACGTATCAAAGTAGCATCACGCGCCAACATCAAACGAAACTCATTTTCAGCCGAATGAAAATCTCCGTTCCCTGCGTAAATTCGCCCCGAGAGAAACAGAACCTCCAGATGCGGTACGGAATGCATCCGCAATGAAGTTAATAGTTTACGTGCCTGTTCAAACTGCCCTGTCTCCACAAGCCCCGCAACCCGATACAGTAATTCAGGATTGGGATCAGCAAAACGTTGCGTTACATCATTAACGGGCAGTAAACCATCAGCGACAACGGCTTGAGCCATCGCAACGCCGGGCATCAAAAGAATTACAGCAATCAGAAGAAAATTATTTTTCATGGACATAAAAAACCCACGGTTCACACCGTGGGCTATAAAAACAAACTAATTACTTACCACCAAACGCACCTTGCATCGCCCCCACACCCGTTGCCATGACCGCAAAGGTACCGCCAATTTCAGGCGGCGCACCAACAACCTTCGTCGGTGTCGCCACCGCAATCCCCGGCCCATAAAAACGCCCGGTCGCATTACCGCTCATGCCATTGGTTGTCGTTACCGCACCCGTAAAGGTATTGCTACCTGCCGCATAGCTCAACGTACCATTCATATTCAATCCGGCATTGGCCGTGGGTAACGTGCCAACAGCAGCATTATTTGAAAGGCTGGTTGTTGCGGTGGTGGAAAAGGCGACCGTACGGGCAGCGAAGTCAGCTGTTGCATTCATTGTTGCTACGGTTTTTGAAGGATCGTTGGTGATGGCGTTCACATAACTGCCTGCTGCCTGACCGGTATAACTGGCAGTCCCGACAACAGGGAGTGTTAACTGTGCTGTGGAAATCCCACTGGAAAAATATACTTCTGAAAGCGCGCCAGCGAAATTAGTGGTTTGCCATGAACCGAAGGTCTGGTAGGTATAACCAGTCGGATTAAGTGTGGCAGAAAGGGGCATTACATAACTCGAAGATGCTTTTGTCAAATTATTGGTAAGCGTTACAGCAGGTAGTCCTGCTATCACAGTTTGCGATGAAACGGCACCAGTCAGGGTCGAAATGATCATCGGCGCCATCATTCCATTTGTTATGGATATTGCTTGCCCCAAAGTAGGGTCCGCTGGATATGCCACACCCGTAGTAACCAGTTGTCTTTCGATCGTGGAAACAGACCTTACGTTGATTGTTGTTACCACCTGAGTCGAGAGCGGGGCAGCGGCAGCAACTGGATCAAATGTGTAATCCATTCCCTGTTCAATAGATCCCCAGATTGATGTGTTATTGGGCGGCGTCACAATAGTTGGAAAGGGAGAAAATATAACGTCTGCAAGCGCATTCACAGGTGGAGTCACTATCCCAATCATCGTAGTCGGCACTGGCACAACCGTCGGCGGATGGCTGCCACTACCGCCAAACGCACCTTGCATCGCAGATACGCCGGGCGTCATCACCGCAAAGGTGCCGCCAATTTCAGGCGGAGAACCGAGCACCTGATTAGCCGTCGGCGCAATAATTCCGGGCCCGTAGAAATGGCCAGTGGCATTCCCGTTCATACCATTAACCGTGGAAACTGCGCCGGTAAAGGTATTGCTGCCAGCCAGATAACTCAGCGTACCGCTCAAATCCAGACCGGAATTGGCACTCGGCAATGTACCCAGCGGCGCGTTATTCGACAAACTGGTCGTTCCTGTCGTGGCAAATGACACTGTGCGGGCAGCAAAGTCGGCTGTTGCGATCATCGACGCAACGGTATCGGAAATATCACGCGTGGACGCAACCACCAAGCTGCCCGCCGCCTTTCCCGTGTAACTTGCCGTTCCGGCAACCGGCAACACCCCCGGTACAGATACCGCCCCAGCCGAAAAATAATTCTCGGAAAATACCGCCGTAGCTGGATTGACTGTTATCCATGCTCCGAAAGTCTGGTAAGCATAACCAGCCGTATTCAATACGGCCGAATACGGCAGCACATAACCCGATGCCGAAGCCGTTGCATTATTGACTAACAATGCCGCAGGCAAACCGGCAAACGTGGATTGGGACAAAACCGATCCAGTTCCTGTGGAAAGAAGAGACGCAATGCCACCAACAATATTCGTTATGCTGGTAGTTTGCCCTGTTGCCGGATCAGCCAAGCTCGCCACCCCCGTTGTTACGCTGAAAGAACCCGTTGCCGTGTCGACCGGCTTTACGCTCACCGTAGTTGCTCTCATCTGGTTCGTGGCAGCTGCCGCCGGATCGAAGGTGTAATCCATACTCTGCACAACTGCACTCCATGTCCCGGTCGAATTAGGTGGTGTGAATATAGTTGCAGAAGGAGTGACAGTGCCATTGGTCACAGCTAACGGCGGCGATACTATTCCTGAGATTACTGTCGGTTTAACTATTGATGGGGTGCTTCCGCTACCGCCACCTCCACCTCCACATGCGGCCAATAACAAAGACAACAAAATGACGGTACTGCTAATTTTTATTTGCATAAACTACTCCTCTGCCCGACCAACGCATATTCAAAAGTGAACCTTTAAAACCGATTTATTCACGATCATCAGCAGAAATTCAACACTGACAACACATCGAAAAATTTCGATCAAACAGGATTTAACTCGGACGGAAATACAGACATTCGTTGTCGGTATGTTTGAAAAGGCCTGAGACGGCTTTTAACGAAAGAAAAACAATTTTATTTACAAGCATGACTTCCCCATTAAACGAATATAGGCACAGTAGGCCGGCTGACAAAAAGAAAAAACGGCACAGAAAATCCACACCATTTTTACTTTATAACAACCTGCGCCAGTTCCTCGTCTGGAGAATCCGCTTTAAGCCTAACACCGTTCGTGCGGTGTAATGTACGTGATGCGGAAATGCAAGCAGGCGAAATAATACCCACTTTTAAAAACATGTGCAAAAAATATGCTGTATGTATCGCCAAGCTGATAAACGCACGGTTTTTCAGAATGATGAATCTAGTTCGATAGCCTTGACCTGCATAACTTTGCATTTCAAATTTGAATCTCTGTGATTTACAGCACGCAACAAAAAGGGGCTATCGAAGCCCCTTCATTGATGAGTTAAAACCAGAAATTATTTGGATGCATCGGCCACACACTTTTTAGTAAAACTATTTTTCGCCGCTCCCTTGAGCTTTTTCTCTGCTGACTTGGCATCGCAATCCGATTTTGCAGACTCAAATTTTGCATCGCGTTCACATTTTTTCATAAAACTGTTCTTTGCGGCACCCGCCAATTTTTTCTCGGCGGCCCTCGTATCACAAGCCGAACCTTCCGCCCATGCAAATTGGGTAAGCAATAAAGTGGATGCGACTACAACAAAAAATTTTTTCATATATATCCTTTGAAATAAATTGGGACTGAAATTACCCTAAGCAGTAACGCTAATATCGCTGACGGGTTGACTTATGCAACTTACTCAATACAGGGATAGTTTTTTCTTTTCCTCTGAGCAGCCTGTAATAACTTCCACACCCTCCAAGCCTCTCCCACCCACCCTATTTATCTACGAGTAAAGAAAATTCATGATTGGAAAATATCTGACAATTCAGCTTGAATCTGGCGAATGCAACTCAAAAAAAATACTTATTCAGTCATTGATTTATAAATGTAGTTCTTTAACAAGATTTCAGCTTTATGATCAACCTCAATAAATTTAATCCCATGCTTAAACAATTTAAATCCCTTGTCCATCCTTACATTGGTAATTACTGATTTCAAAGAAAATACATGATCTTCCTCTCCCAGATTCAGTCGCAGGTACACCTCAATAATATCACCACTACTTCCAAGCTGATTCTTTGAATAAACTTGAGCACCATTAATACTTAGGTCAACTATTCGAGCTCCAAAATGTTTCTCTGATTTAGTTTCAACGATACAATCAGCACCCATCAGGAAATAGCGTTGAGCAGCTCGAAGTTTATTTTCGACTTGCATCGAGCCACACTCTCAATTCCTTAGCTGCACCAATAAATGGAGCATGCTTGACTGTCACATCACCCTTTGTTTCCGACTTGGAATGGCAGCCTATACGAGAAGGATTGAAGTTCAGCCCCAAACTTCCGAAGCCTTTAACCTCATCCTGCGGCCCATTTAATCGTGTTTCAGACATACCTTCCAAAATTTTATGGACAGAAAGTCCGGCGTCTAGCTGGGAATATTTTGACTGTGACGATGCAAGTTTTTCGATAAGTTCAGCACAAATCATTATGAATAAAATTTCAGATATCAGAGCAGATTAGATTTTACAGTATCCGCACTGGCAATTTTCTGTTAATAGCGTTCAATCGCCATCCGAATGCGCTCAATGGTATCCGCAGTTCGTGCCTTTCTCGACACCTCAAGTCCAAGTCCTTCGGCGATTCTGGTAATTCTGGCTGGGTCCAAAGGTATTCCTCCTGCGTCAATGGCCGCAATCAATTGCTTGGCTCGTTGAATGTCTGTCGGAGTGTCATCAGAAGGTTTATACCAATTCAATAAGCGGAAAATGAGGGGATTCATGATTAGCTACCCAAAATATCCGCTGGCAATGAAGATCCGTGATTAGCAAATGCCAGACGATACAGCTTGAGATAGGCAAAAGATTGCATAAAGGTACATTCAACGTCGCGGTTGTACATTTCATTGGGTATCGAGAAAATGGAAATATTGCGCTCAATAATTTCGAGACCATACAATGAAGCAGTTCTAACTAGCTGCGTAAATTGTAAGAGGTAGTTCATGGGAATGAGAATGAATTATCAAAGTTAGAATTCTATAAGCAGCGGTATCCGCAAAAAAATAGGTCATGCAATTTTATTGTCACGCAACTCTAAATTTTAGGTAAATTAATACCAAAACGATAATAAACACTATAGTCATCAGTTGCACAAAAATAACTTTAAAAATAAATGCCTCGTATTCTTTATAGCCATCGAAAGACTGGTATATAGAATTTTAAACTTCTGCTCTGCATCCATAGTCAATATTCTCCAGAATATTCTTTAGATGCCGACCATGTTCAATTTTCAAGATAGGTAGTTAGCCGACATCTGCTGCCTTGTGGCGAAACTTATACCTACTCCACCGAACCAAATTTTAGGCAAGAAAAAAGGGTCAGTACCTAAGCACTAACCCTTTATCTATCTGGCTCCCCGACCTGGACTCGAACCAGGGACCTGCGGATTAACAGTCCGTCGCTCTACCGACTGAGCTATCAGGGAATGAAGAGGTGCGCATAATATAGATTAAGGTCAAGACGGTCAACACCTAATTTGCTTTTTTCTCGTGCATGCCAGTTATTTGGTAATCCCCCTGAAATTAGTTGCAGTTAGAAGTAGAATTTTCTCACTTGGAAATGGAGGAAGTTTTACATGAAGAACTCGCGCTTTTCAGACAGTCAGTTCATTGCCGTACTCAAGCAGGCTGGGGGCGGAACCCCGGTTCCGGAACTCTGCCAGGAACATGGCATGAGTTCAGCTACGTTTTACAAATGGCGCAGCAAATTCGGCGGGATGGATGCCTCACTGGGGATTCGGGCTGTGTTTTTTTGTATCTGCGCAATGTGAAGGACTACCCATGGAACCACAAACGGGTCTATCGGATTTATCGCGAACTGGAGTTGAACCTTCGGATCAAGCCCAGGAAGCGGATCGTTCGCGAGAAGCCTGAGGCGTTGGCGGTGCCGGAAGCCATCAATCAATGCTGGTCGATGGATTTCATGCATGACCAGCTATCCGACGGGCGCAGTATCCGCCTGTTCAATCTGATCGACGATTTCAACCGGGAAGCACTGGCGATTGATGTTGATTTTTCGCTGCCGGCAGATCGGGTGGTGCGCTCGCTGGACTAGGTCATCGAATGGCGCGGCAAGCCGGCGTCCATTCGCAGTGACAATGGGCCCGAGTACATCAGCGCAACACTGAAAAACTGGGCGGAGCGTAATTCAATCCGGCTGGATTATATTCAGCCCGGCAATCCGCAGCAGAACGCCTATATTGAACGATATAACCGCACTGTGCGGTACGACTGGCTGAGCCACTACCTGCTTGAGTCGATTGGCGAAGTGCAGGACTATGCAACAAAGTGGATGTGGACCTAAAATCACGAGTGCCCGCACATGGCGTTAGGCGGCATCACCCAGAAACAGAAGTTGGCTTTTTTAACAAACTCTACTTCTGACCCCAACAAAAAATGAGGGGATTACTATTGGCCAACTTTTTCGCCGCTGGGAATTCAGGTGGTTTCCCATTTTAAAAAGCCGGATTCAGCTCAAGAGCCTCATCCGTCACGTTTTTTACCAGTTTGCAGGCGTACTCATTCCGCCTTAATGGCCATTCTCTGTTACAAATCCACGTCAACTTGCTATAACGCCTGTCGCGACAACCGTGCGAAGACTTTGAAGTTGTACGCCAATACCGCCGACATCACGTAAGCCTTGAAGTGTTCCAACCCGCGCCATGTGCAGCGATCCAAACCAAACACCCGCTTGAGCATTGAGATATTTCCCTCAATCCCGGCGCGGAAACGTTTGAGTTTCTTGTAAATCCAGTCGCTGCCGGTCATCTCTTCAATCTTCATGCCGCGCTTCTTCGGCAATCCCACCACCTTGATGCCCAGCGCTTTTGCCTCGCTGATATTGTCGGTGCTGGCGTAGCCCGCATCCGCCGCCTCTTAACGCGGCAACTTGCCGTAGCACGCCTCGATGCGCTTGATCATCGGCAGCAATCGGCTGCTGTCTGCCGGATTACCTTCCTCAACGACCACATCCAACACCATGCCGCGCATACCGGTAGTGAGTTCAGCTTGTGTCCGTACTGCGTATCGCGCCTGTCCTTGACGATGATGTCGGTGTGCGGTTCAAACACGCTAACCACCTTCTCGCTCGCCGCAACCTTTTCACCCTTGATGACGCGCCGTACGGCCTGATCAATCACGCGTACAGCCAATCCAGCATAGTGTTCGGCCCGTTTCAGCCAGTTCTCGCTTTGTTGCTGCGCTATGATTTGAGCTTGCACAGCACCCAAAGTGTGCTGCACGCTACGAACCAGTTTGCGGTAATGCACGCGGCGTTTCTGTTCACCTTTGCAGTTGCGAATTGCCATAATGTGCTTCTTTACTACCCGTTGATGGCAGGTATATTTCACCTGCAAATTCCGTTCGCGAACTTCAACCATCAACCTGTTCAACACCCGTTCAACATCTCCCAGCAACTGGCTGTCCCACGGTTTGTGGATCAGCGTTTCCGTCACCGTGCTGTCAATCCGCGCCTGCTTGAACGTTTCAAAACGCCGGGACAGTGCATCCTTCACCAGCAACTGCCTGATACGCTCCCATGTTTCACCGCGAATCAGGCTAATCACGCCTTGCAAAGCGGAATCCGTCGGCCTCAACCCGTTCGGCAAACGAACAAACGCCGCTGCCGTCACTGAATCCAATACGTGAAAGGACAATTCCTCGTAAGTCCATTGCCGATGCTACTTCAAAATGCCGCAGCGCAAAATCGACTCGATGCTCATTCCACTACGTCCGGTCGGCTTGAGTTGCGTGCGTTGCACGTCCGCCAATACCCAATCCAGCACATCTGAATGAACGTCCAACCAATCGGATACCGCTTTCAACTCCTGGCCAATTTCGTGTTTTGAAAAGGCTTCGTATATACTCATCTGGTGTGTGCGTTTGGCACGCATTTTGGAATCCACAGTGGTTTTGTTTTTTGTTTACAATCAATGACTTGAAAGCAATCATACACATTTCTACCGGGCTTTTCCATTACCAAATTTCGTTTTATCTAACAAAATCAAATTGTTACGTTTCTGGATGAGTACTAACTATCACAAGCGAGATTTTGCAGTCGATGGAAGCATGTATAATTTTGCCAGCCTGAGTGACTCTGACGTGCCAACAGAAGCTGCCATTCGACTTGTCACGCTAGAGCGCAAAGAGTAGCCTAACTCCCATCTTCATGAGTAACGTAGTTGTAGTTTTTTAGAATGAAATCTCTACTAAATAGCCAGCAGCAAGCTCTCCTTGAGAGCGTAATGAACATCACAGATGTCATGCTGGTTTATCTTGATCCAGATTTCAATTTTGTGTGGGTCAATCAAGCCTATGCGGATACCTGTCGTATGGCACCAGAAGATATGATTGGCAAGAATCACTTTGTTTTGTATCCGAATGCGGCGAATGAATCGATTTTTTGCAAAGTTCGCAGCACGGGGCAGTCGGTTTTTTATAAAGACAAACCTTTTGAGTTTTATGATCAACCCGAACGCGGAATTACATACTGGGACTGGAGTCTTGCGGCAGATAAAAACCAAAGTGGCCAAGTGACTGGTTTGGTCTTCAGCTTGAGGGAGACAACAAAGTATGTTCAAGCCCGTGAGGCATCCAAAGCCAATGAAGAGCAGCTGAGTTTTATCTACGCCAACATCCACGATATTGTTTTTGTTGTTGATGTTGAACCAAATGGCCAGTTTCGTTTCGCCTCAGTCAATTATGGCTTCGAAAGAGCCACTGGCTTGCAGATGGCGCAGGTAATTGGAAAGTTGGTTCAGGAGGTCATTCCAGAATCGTCGCACACTCTTGTCCTAGAGAAATACCGGGAAGCTATTCGATATATGAAACCTGTTCATTGGGAAGAAGTATCTATATATCCAACGGGTGAAAAAATTGCCGACATGGTCGTCACCCCGGCCTTTGTCAAAGGTGAGCAGCGATTGCAATTGATTGGCGTAGCGCATGACATCACCGAGCGCAAGAAGGCAGAAGAAGAGTTGCGACTCATGCAATTTTCTATTGATAACTCCCCCGATGCCGTCTACAGAATGACACCGGATGGTCGGTTTCTCTATGTGAATAGGATGGCATGCCATACACTCGGATATTCAGCTGAAGAGCTACTCAATATGAGCGTAGCGGACATTGATCCCAACCTGCCATTCGGAGTTTCACCGGAGATGGCTCGGGCTACAAAAGATGCCAAAACTGCCATCGTGGAATCAGAACACAAGACGAAAGATGGTCGCATTATCCCTGTCGAAATTTTAGTCAGTCATATTGAATATGCTGGAAGAGAATATCACTGCGCATTTGTACGCGACATCAGCGAACGCAAACAGGTTGATCAGGCACTTAAAGCATCAATACGCAATTTAGAAGGTAAAGAGCAAGCAAAAAGCCGCTTCCTTGCTGCGGCAGGACATGACTTAAGACAGCCGCTGGCGGCAGCCAACCTGTTCATTGATGCCCTTAAATACACCACACCATCGCCCGAACAAGGTCAAATCATTGCGCGGCTCGATATGTCGATGAGTAATTTCAGCCAACTGCTCGATGCGCTGCTTAATGTATCAAAACTGGAATCCGGGACAGTCAAGCCAGAGTTCATGCCTATCGATGTGGCTAGTATTTTGGGCTGGCTTGAAGATATATATTCTCCGATTGCCACCGAAAAAGGACTCCGATTCGACATGTATTTCCCGGCAGGGAAGGCGCTTGTTGTTCGTAGTGACATAAACTTGCTCAAGTCCGTACTTTCGAACCTTGTAGTGAATGCAATCAAATATACAGAAAAGGGAGAGGTTCTTGTCAGTGCGCGACAACGGGGTGAGCATGTGCTGTTCCAGGTTTGGGACACGGGTATAGGCATCCAGGATGAGAACATCGAAAAGATATTTGATGACTTTTATCAAGTTGATAACCAACAGCGAGACCGGGAACAAGGATTGGGGCTGGGCTTATCCATTGTCAAACGAGCTTTAGCGCTTATCGATGATGGAATAAGCTGCCGCTCAAAGGTAGGTCGAGGTTCTGTTTTTGAATTCAAGCTTCCGATGGAGACTAGAATGTCTGGCGATACGACTCAGTCCGCGTTGAGCATCCCTGAATCGGTAGAGTCTGAAGACAATAGTGCTTTTGTAAAAGGGAAGCGTTTTGTTGTGGTAGAAGATGACGCCATGGTTTCAGAGGCTATGTGCAGGGCCTTAACGCTAATGGGCGGGGAAGTGAAATGCTTCCATATAGCAGAAGATGCCTTAAGACATCCTGACATAGGTAAGGCTGATTACTACATAGTGGATTACATGCTGCCGGGCAACATGAGCGGGCTTAGTTTCCTTCAGCAACTCCAAAGTCAATCCGACAGACCCGTCTGTGGGGTTTTGATTTCTGGCAACACATCCACTGATTTTATTCGCGGAGCAGAAATGTACGACTGGCCTGTTATACACAAGCCCGTTAATATGACCAAGCTGCTTGCCCGACTCAAGAAGCGGAAAGATAATATCGGCTGAGTGTCGGCAACGGGTCGTTTGTGATTAGTCGTGACGATGGAAATTTTAGAAACCGCAATGGCCGGACTGCCCACCTTGCCGCCAGTCTGATGCTGAATCATCCAACGACCGCTGTCTATTAGCATGCTGTCGATCAGTTCTGCCAATTGACCATCCGGTTTAGTCGAAAACCAGAAGCTAAAAAAGCGTTCGGAGATAGAAAACGGCGACTAGCCTCAAAAAACAGTCGCCGTTTTATTTTATCAAATGCCACGCTTGCGATACCAATCAGTTCACGAGGGTGATGAAGTGGTGCATTTCTGGCTGGGTTCGATGTCCAAGAAGAAATAGTTGGAGACTTGTGGAAGTCCCATCCTTCCTTCCCTCACTCAAGTGCGGCAGCGGTTCATAGCTGAGATGGGGAAGAATGTCCATAGTTCTGTAAAAAATAGAGCCATTCAAGACTTTATTGTTTTGACCATTACAGCTATTCAAGACTATATTGTTCAGTTCAAGACTTTATTGTCACGAAACACAAATATTGTTACCAACCCGATTCACGCTCTGGCGTTGCCGTAATATTATGGATACTCAAATCAGCACCGTTAAACTCCTCTTCCGCGTCCAGCCTTATGCCGATGAATTTCTTCAACAGGCCGTACACAAGGTATCCACCAACGAAAGCAATAGTGACCCCCATCAGGGTGCCTACTAACTGCGACATAAAGCTAACCTTGACGACAACTCCATTGACAGTAGCCCCTTCCAGCCCTCCCAGCGACTTCAAACCGAAGATGCCGGCAGCGATGCCGCCCCATGCGCCGCACAAGCCGTGCAATGGCCACACCCCCAGCACGTCGTCGATCTTCCAGCGATTTTGCGTGAGCATGAACATCGACACGAACAGCACGCCTGCCACGCCGCCGACAAACAATGCACCAATAGGATGCATCAAATCCGAGCCTGCACAGACTGCAACCAGCCCGGCTAAAGGGCCGTTATAGGCAAAACCTGGATCGTTCTTACCCATCCACAATGCAGCTAGTGTCCCACCCACCATTGCCATCAATGAATTGACTGCAACCAAACCACTGATATTACTAATCGTTTGTGCCGACATAACATTAAAACCGAACCAGCCTACTGTAAGTATCCAAGCTCCCAAAGCAAGAAAGGGAATGCTTGAAGGTGGGTGTGCGGAGATACGACCTTCCTTGGTATAACGACCACGACGCGCACCTAACAACAAAACCGCTGCCAATCCTATCCAGCCACCAACTGCATGCACCACAACTGAGCCTGCGAAATCATGAAACTCGGCACCAAAACTGGCAAGCAACCACTCCTGAATACCCAAACGGTGATTCCAAGCTATGCCCTCAAAAAAAGGGTAAACAAATCCGACAAGAACAAAAGTTGCGGCCATTTGTGGATGAAACTTGGCTCGTTCAGCGATACCGCCTGAAACAATTGCAGGAATCGCAGCAGCAAACGTCAGCAGAAAGAAAAATTTGACCAGTTCATAACCACTTTTCTGTGCAAGATCTTCCGCGCCATGAAAAAATGTAACGCCGTAGGCGATGATATAACCAATAAAAAAATAGGCTAATGTGGAAACAGCAAAGTCTGCCAGTATCTTTACGAGTGCATTTACCTGATTTTTTTTGCGCACTGTCCCCAATTCCAAAAATGCGAAACCGGCGTGCATCGCCAGCACCATGATTGCACCAAGCAATATGAACAATACATCATTATGAGTATTTAAATCTTCCATAATTTCTCCCAACTTCCAGTTCATTACAATTCGAATTTATGTGCAAATATCATGCCAAAATTGTAATCAATTGATTATATGTAACTAATACAATTTAGCCATATGCAAAACAATTTACCCAAACCATCTTGGTGCATAAAATTAAAAGAGAATATATTAATGCACCACTACGGTGCAGCCATCTACGATTGCCAATCAACAAGAAACTTTTCTAGCCAAAAAAGACCAATTATCGTTTTGCTATCGTTAATTTTTCCCTGACGTATCCAATCAATAGCTTCCGCCAGTGACAACTCGAAAACTTCGAGCATTTCACCCTCATCAAGACTTCGTGCTTGTTTTTGAAGACCTCGTGCCAAAAAGTAATGTATTTGCTCATCCCCGTAACCTATGCATGGGAACGTGGTCGTTAGATGTATCCATTCCTTAGCCACATAACCCGTTTCTTCTAGCAACTCGCGTTGACCGGTAACCAGAATATCTTCATCGGAATCAATCTTACCCGCTGGGATTTCTATAAATTCACGCTGAGGACCATATCGAAACTGTCGCTCCATAACCAAATTACCGTTTTCCAACAAAGCTAACACAGCAACAGCGCCCGGATGGGTGATAAATTCTCGCACACTCTCGCAGCCATCTGACAACCGAACCAAGTCACGCCTAACATGCAGCAAACTGCCATCATAGACAGCCTTCGACTCTATACAGGTTTCTCTTAAATCCATTTCCATATCCCACAAACGAAAACTCCCGCACCGGGCGGGAGTATTGATAAACTAAAAAATACGCGTCATTGCAACAAGGACAGTTTGATCGACTGAGCACATATCGTCATCAGCGTGCCAGGCATCAAGCCAAGAAACAACACACCGAGGCCATTCAAAGAAATCAGTAAACCCGTATCGGAACCAACTGTAATCGGCTCATGACTTTCAGGTGCATCAAAATACATTACCTTGATTACTCGCAGGTAGTAGAACGCTCCAATTAGCGAGAACAATACCGCTACAACTGCCAGCCATACATGTCCCGTTTGAACAATCGCATTCAAAACAGAAAACTTGGCGTAAAAACCAACCGTAGGGGGTATACCAGCCATGGACACCATCAACAACATCATCATGAACGCGAGCCAAGGACTGCGCTGATTCAAACCCTTAAAGTCATCCAAAGTATCGGCTTCAAATCCGGCGCGAGACAAAATCATGATCATACCGAATGCACCCAGTGACATCATCACATAGACCACGGCATAGAACATGGATGAACCGTAACCTTCAACACCACCACTAATCAAACCTAGAACCATAAAACCCATATGCGTTATGGTTGAATACGCAAACATACGTTTGAGATTGGTCTGTGCAATCGCGGCAAGATTACCGATAGCCATCGAAGCGATAGCAAGAATGATCAACATTCCAGACCAATCATGTTGCAGACCTTGAAGACCTTCAACCAATATACGCGCAACAAAGGCAAATGCAGCCAATTTAGGAACCGACCCGATCAGCATAGTCATTGCTGTTGGTGCGCCATGATAAACATCAGGTACCCACATATGGAAAGGTACAACGCCTAGTTTGAATGCGAGTCCAGAAACGATAAACACAAGACCAAAAGCCAGCAAGGACTTGTTCTGTACTCCATTGGCAATCGCATCAGAAATTGCACCCAACTCAAGTGAACCCGTCGCGCCGTAGAACATGGACATACCATACAACAGCAAGCCGGATGCGAGTGCACCCAATACGAAATATTTCATCGCCGCTTCAGTTGCAACGGCCGAATCACGCTGCAATGCAACCAGCGCATACATGCTAAGGGAAAGCAGCTCCAAACCCAAATACAAGGTAAGGAAATGATTCGCAGAAATCATCACATTCATACCAAGCAATGCGAACAGGGTCAACACCATAAATTCACCGGTAAACAATCCACGCGCCATCAGATATTGACGAGAATAAACCAGCATCATTGAGGTACCCAGATAACTAAGCATCTTCAGTACGTCAGACATCAAATCGTCCACATACATATTGTTAAATGCATAAAAGACGCCGTTCTCATGGGTACCAACCGTGATTACCGAACAACTTAACAGCGTAAGCTGGACGAGGAAATAAGTGAAAATCTTGCTGCTTTTAGTCAGCATCAAATCCACAATCAAAATGAAACAGATCATCACCAGCAGGAAAATTTCTGCGCCGGCAGGTATCAGATTAGCCATTAAATTCATATTCACCTCAAAATCAATCTTAGTTACTTGCTGTTAGTACTGCTAACCACTACGCGCTCTTACTACAACGGCAACTTGGAATGTGCAACATGCACCAACAAGTCATTCACAGACGCATGCAAAATTTCGCTGAATGGTAATGGATAAAGACCCATACCCAATACAAAAATTGCCAGTATCGTCATGATCAGTATTTCACGACCATTTATATCACTCAACTCTTCGACATGATGGTTAGTAATAGCGCCAAAAATTACGCGTTTGTACATCCAGAGTGTGTAAGCCGCGCCGAAGATCAGTGTGGTAGCTGCACCAAAGGCGTACCAGAAATTAGTCTTGATCGTACCCATGATAACCATGAATTCACCTACGAAGGCACTGGTACCAGGCAAGCCACTATTAGCCATCGCAAACAACATGAAGAAGGCTGCGAAAACAGGCATTTTTGCTGCAACACCACCGTAATCAGCAATTTGTCGAGAATGGACACGATCGTACAACACGCCTATACAAAGAAACAATGCTCCCGCTACGAAACCGTGAGAAATCATTTGCAACAGCGCACCTTCCATACCGTAGGCATTGAAGATAAAGAATCCGAGGGTAACAAAGCCCATATGCGAAATGGACGAATAGGCGACCAGTTTCTTCATGTCAGATTGCATCAACGCAACCAAACCGATGTAAATGATGGCTATCAATGACAATGCAATCATTACACCTGCCAGCTTATGACTTGCATCGGGCGCGATCGGCATGGAAAAACGCAGGAAACCATACGCACCGACTTTCAACATGATCGCAGCAAGTACGACTGAACCACCGGTAGGTGCTTCAACGTGCGCATCTGGTAACCATGTATGAACCGGGAACATCGGCACCTTGACTGCGAAAGCCAAAAAGAATGCAACAAATATGAATATCTGCGCTGACATTGGAATCGCCACATTGTGGAAATCCTGAATCGCAAAACTGCCATTAGTTAGGTTATACAAATAAATCAATGCAACTAACATCAGCAATGATCCGAGTAACGTGTACAGAAAAAACTTGATAGTTGCATAGATACGGTTTGGGCCACCCCACATACCGATGATAAGGAACATCGGTATCAGCATCGCTTCCCAGAACACATAGAACAATATGGAATCAAGTGCAGCAAATACACCATTCACAATACCAGACATCACCAGAAAAGCGGCCATGTATTGAGCTACACGCTTCTCAATAACTTTCCAGCCAGCCATGACAACGATAACGGTAAAGAAACTGTTAAGCAGTATAAATAGCACCGAGATGCCATCGACGCCCAAGTGATAGTTGATATTAAATCGCTGAATCCAGCCATGAAACTCGACAAACTGCATGTTGCTGGTGGTGATATCGAAGCCGGTATATAACGGCAAGGCGACGAGAAAACCCAATATGCTACCGAGCAAAGCCAGTATGCGAGCCAAAGGCGCATTTTTATCATCGCCAGTTGCCAGAACCAGAATCCCGAAAATAATCGGTACCCAGATCGTAACGCTAATTACAGGTAGTCCAAAAATCATGCTGTCATTCCTTCGCTTAAATATCCTATCAAACTCTGCTTGCTCCCGGCACTAACACCGAAACGCTGAGAGTTATACAAACCAGTTACGTATCGTCAACAAGATAAACACGCCAACGATCATGGTAAATGCGTAGTGATAGATGTAACCGGATTGCAATTTACGTACTACACCGGAAATCCTACCCACCAGATTGGCCGACCCGTTAACCATTAATCCGTCAATCAGTAAGCGGTCACCGAACTTCGACAGGAAGCTACTTGCACCGCGTGCACCTCCGGCAAAGAACCAGTCATTGAAACGATCAAAGTAGTATTTATTATCGAGTACGGTATATATCCACTGGAAACGCTTCTGTATTCCAGCAGGTATATCTGGACGCTTCAGGTAGAAGAAACCAGAACTCGCCACACCCGCAATGGCAAGCCACAGCGGCAACGAAGTCAATGAATGTAACGCCATTGCAAACGCACCATGAAACTCTTCATGCAACTCTTGCATTACGTGATGATGTTCGGAAATATAGATCGCATCCTTGAAATAGCCACCAAACAACATCGGCTCAATCGCGATATAACCAATGATCACAGATGGTATCGCCAAAAACACCAAAGGCAACCAAACAACCCATGGAGTCTCATGGGGCTTCTGGCCCGGTGCCAGTCCATGATGATGATCTACAGACACTTCTTCGTCATCGTGGTCACCGTCATGTGCATCATGACCTACGCTAGCATGACCGTCCTTGGCGTGATGGTCATCATGATGAGCCTTACCGAAACGCTCTTCCCCGTGGAACACCAGGAAGTACATACGGAAGGAATAGAACGCAGTTACGAATACACCCGCTACAACCGCAAAGTAAGCGAAACCGGAACCAGCTAAATGTGACATGCCGACTGCTTCAATAATGCTGTCCTTGGAGTAGAAACCTGCAAAAAACGGCGTACCAATCAGGGCCAATGATCCAATCAACGAGGTAATCCATGTGATGGGCATGTACTTGCGCAAACCGCCCATATTGCGGATATCCTGATCGTGATGCATTCCGATAATGACACTACCAGCACCAAGGAACAGCAACGCCTTGAAGAAAGCATGCGTCATCAGATGGAAAATAGCTACCGGATAGGCAGATGCACCCAGTGCGACGGTCATATAACCCAATTGAGACAAGGTTGAATAAGCAATCACGCGTTTGATGTCGTTCTGGATAATACCGAGGAAGCCCATGAACAATGCGGTGATTGCACCGATCACCATCACAAAGGAAAGTGCCGTATCGGAAAGTTCAAACATCGGCGACATGCGTGCCACCATGAAGATACCTGCTGTAACCATGGTAGCAGCATGAATCAACGCTGAAATCGGTGTCGGGCCTTCCATGGAGTCCGGCAACCAGACATGTAACGGAAACTGAGCTGACTTACCCATCGCACCGATAAACAGCAGGATACAGATAGCCGTAATCAGATTTACAGACATACCCGCGATAGGAGCCATATCCTCTGCATGGCTCGCCACATTGGCAAATACCGCAGCATAATCAAGCGTACCAAATACCATCAAAACCAAACCTATGCCGAGCAGAAAACCAAAGTCACCTACACGGTTAACCAGAAATGCCTTCAAGTTGGCGTAAATCGCGGTTGGACGGGTATACCAGAATCCAATTAGCAGATAGGAAACCAGACCTACCGCCTCCCACCCGAAAAACAACTGCATGAAGTTGTTAGACATAACCAACATCAACATTGAGAAGGTAAACAACGAAATGTAGCTGAAGAAGCGCTGATAACCGGGATCCTCAGACATATAGCCAATGGTATAGATATGAACCATCAGTGAAACCGATGTCACGACCAACATCATCGTGACTGTAAGCCGATCAATCAGGAAGCCGACATGAAAGCTGGTATCGCCCGATGTCAACCAGGTATAAACAGGACCATTAAATGTGTGCCCTGCCATAACATCCTGAAAAATCTGGATAGAAGAGAAGAGTGCAACACCCACCATGGCAATGGTGATGCGATGAGACCATGTGCGACCCAACAGCTTACCGAACAACCCCGCCGCGATTGCGCCGAACAGCGGAGCCAGAGGTACCAACAGATAATAGGTTTGAATATCCATTACATCAGCCTTTCAAACTGCCAAGATCATCAACGTTAATGGTGCGCAAATTACGGAACAACACCACTAGAATCGCGAGACCGATAGCCGCTTCAGCAGCAGCAACGGTAAGAATAAAAAATACAAAAACCTGACCTGCGGTATCGTTAAGATAATGCGAAAAAGCGACAAAGTTGGTATTCACCGCCAACAGCATCAATTCGATACACATTAGCAAGACAATTACGTTCTTGCGATTCAAAAATATGCCTACTACGCTGATGGCAAAAAGCACCGCGCTAAACACCAGATAATGAGAAAGGGTTAACATATTCTAATTTTCGCTCCCTGATTTATTTTCCGCTCGGGTATTTACCCGACACATTTATCTCACCGAATTCTATCCCGGTATAATTACTGGACTACACAGTCAGATCGTAATCAGACCTGCTGGGATTCCTTATTTTCAGATGCCATCTTTACGATTCGCAGACGATCAGCTTTTTTGACTTTGACCTGATCTCCCACATTCTGAGACTTAACACCGGGGCGGCGCCGCAAAGTCAACGCAATCGCTGCCACCATCGCAACCAGTAGAATCACCGCAGCCAGTTCAAACGGATAAACATAATGGGTATACAGCAAACGCCCCAACTCCTTGGTATTACTGTAATCAGCGGCATGAACTACTGCGGTAGTAACATTGGCTGTCTGTTGAGAACCAAGCACCCAAATCATTTCAAACACCATTAAACCTGCTATGGCCGCACCGAATGGAAACCAGCGCCAGAAACCTTCACGCAACTTGAGTAAATTTATATCCAGCATCATCACCACGAACAGGAACAACACCATGACCGCGCCAACATAGACAAGTATTAATGCAATCGCGAGAAATTCAGCCTCCAGCAGCATCCAGATGCCTGCCGCGCTACAGAATGACAACACCAGAAACAGCGCTGCATGAACAGGGTTGCGCGATACAACAACACCTACTCCAGCCATTACGGTTATCGCCGCAAATATGTAAAACACCACATCTGTAAAACTCATGAATTCATCCCTTAAAAGACTTTTTTCAATTGGCCATATCTGATTGAATGAATGATTTAAAAAAACATTCAGAAAATCAAGAAAGGTTTATCTGTACTTAGCGTCTGCCGCCCTGTCTTTGGCAATTTGCGCCTCATGCTTATCGCCATTAGCAAGCAGCATCTGCTTGGTGTAATACAAATCTCCACGATTTTCACCGTGATACTCAAAAACCCGAGTTTCGACAATCGCATCAACAGGGCAGGATTCTTCGCAGAAACCGCAGAAAATGCACTTGGTCAAATCAATATCATATTGAGTGGTGCGACGTGTACCGTCATCGCGCTCTGCAACTTCAATCTTGATCGCCATTGCCGGACAAACGGCCTCGCACAATTTGCAGCCTATACAACGCTCTTCGCCATTCGCATAACGACGCTGTGCATGCAAACCACGAAAACGATAACTCTGCGGTGTCTTCTCTTCCGGGAATTGCACTGTGATCTTGCGTGCAAACATATATCGTCCGGTAAGCGCCATCCCTTTTAGCAACTCAACCAACAGGAAGGTCTTAAAGAATTCTTTTATTTTTTCCATTTTATTTCCTCGTGCGGGTGTAATAAGCCACACCCTTACCACAGCCAATAGGAAGTTTGCATCCAAGCACCAACCACAACAACCCAGACAAGTGTGATCGGGATAAATACCTTCCAGCCCAAGCGCATCAATTGATCATAACGATAGCGCGGGAACGTTGCACGGAACCACAAGAACAAGAACAGTACAAATGCAGCTTTTGCGAACAACCATACAATACTGTCAGGCAGGAACGGAACCGGTGATAACCACCCCCCCAAGAACATGATAGAAGTTAAAAAGCCAATCAATATCATATTGGCATATTCACCCAAGAAGAACAGTGCAAAGGCCATACCTGAATATTCAACGTGGAATCCAGCCACGATCTCTGACTCACCTTCAGCTACGTCAAACGGAGCACGGTTTGTTTCTGCCACACCGGAGATCAGGTAGACGATAAATATTGGGAACAAAGGAATGAAATACCAATTCAACAACCCATAGTTACCATGCTGGCCTTTTACAATCTCGCCCAGATTCAGGCTCTGTGCAGCCATCAATACGCACACCAGAGCGAAACCCATCGCTATTTCATACGAAACAATCTGGGCTGCAGAACGCAGGCAGCCAAGAAATGCGTATTTTGAATTGGAAGCCCAACCGGCAATGATTACGCCATACACGCCCAACGAGGTCATCGCTAAGATATAAAGCAGGCCGGCATTAACATCTGCCAAAACCAGTTCAGCATCAAATGGCACGACCGCCCATGTTGCCAATGCGGGCATCAAAACCATGATTGGCGCGATTATGAACAGAAATTTATTAGAACCGCTAGGAACTATGATTTCCTTCATAAATAGCTTGACACCATCTGCTAACGGCTGCAAAAGGCCAAAGTAACCGACACGGTTCGGACCAATTCGAATTTGCATCCAACCGATAACTTTACGTTCTGCCAGTGTCAAATACGCTACTGCACCCATCAATGGCGCAACGATCAACATAATCTTGACCGCGGTCCAAATTGGCAACCAAGCTGGCCCTAGCAGATTCTGTACGGGTACTAACCATTCCATCATGCACGCTCCACGGTTATAGTTCCAAACATCGCACCAAGCGTCGCTGTAGCCGAATGACTCGCTGCTATGCGTACCAGACCTTCAGGCAGACTGTCGTTCCGTTGCACTTCCAGTTGAATACTCGATCCGCCCTGCCCTACTTTGACGCTATCACCAGACTGTACGCCAAGTTTATTCAATTCATTGCCATGCATAATCGCTATAGGTGTTGCGGCATCATCAGTCTTTTGCAACGAACCCGCACGTCTAACTACGGCATCTGCAAAATAGATAGGCACATCGGCCACGCGTTGTAAACCCGTTTCAGATATAGCTGACGCAACTTGCAGCAAAACATCAGAAATATGGTTATTCAAGTTAGCGCCTACAGCGTCAACATCCAGCACTTCGTTCCGCACTGCTTCGCTTGTGTCATAGTCGAATCCTTTAGCATCAAGTAGATTACCCAATACACGCAAGACCTTCCAAGCTGGTCGGGCATCACCGAGTGGCTTGACCGCACCTTTAAAACTTTGCACTCGACCTTCGGTACTCACAAAGGTACCAGAGGTTTCAGTAAAGGGTGCAATTGGCAATAACACATCGGCGTATTCAGTAGCATTGTGCTTGTATGCAGTCATTGCCACGATCAAATCAGCTTTGTTTACAGCCGCCATCGCCAGTTGCGGATTGTACATATCCAGCTCTGGTTCTACATTCAATAGCAAATAAGCCTTACGAGGCTTTATCAACATTTGCTGCGCATTCATCCCCTGCACGTCACCTGCAAAAGGAACTGCACCGGCCAGATAACCACCGACACTGTTTGCCGCTTCACCGAGATAACCAAAACGGCCTTCCGTTAAAGCTGCGATTTGTTCAGCCAATAAAGCAAGTTGGACAGCCTGCGGATGTTGTTGAGCTGAATTGCCCAGCAATACAGCAACCTTTGTACCTTCGGACAAACTCTTTGCAATCGCGGCGGCCGCTTCAGAAACGGTAACCGTTGCGACAGCCTGAGCTACTTCAGATGTCAGTAGCGTCTGCTTTTCAGCAGCCAGCGCCTTAAGTATTTGCGCCAACGAGTTAACCATTTCCGATGGTAGGACAATAGACTTATTAGCAACAGCCATAAGCAAGTTCTCATCACAGGAATGAACCACATTAGCCTGTGCCCCAGCTTTAACAGCTTGGCGGATTCGTTGCGCGAGCAATGGATGATCTTTGCGAAGAAAACTTCCAATGATAACAAAGCGGTCACAGCCATTAAGGTCAGTCACTGGCATACCCAACCACGGTGCTCCGGATTGTTTACCATCTGCACTGAAGTCTGACTGGCGCAAGCGATAATCGACATTACCACTCCCCATAGACCTAAGCAGCTTTTGCAACAGATGTAACTCTTCCAACGTGCTATGTGGTGTTGCTAGAGCAGCGATTTGTTCTGCACCCGCACTGCTTTTAATCTGGCGCAATGCGTTGGCCACATATTCAAGCGCAGATGCCCACTCAACTTCAAGCCATTTTCCATCCTGTTTAATCATCGGCTTGGTCAACCGATCAGTCGAATTTAGACCTTCGTAGCTAAACCTGTCCTTATCGGAAATCCAGCATTCATTAACCGATTCGTTTTCAACGGGCACTACGCGTAATACCTTGTTATCCTTAACGTGCACAGCCAAATTTGAACCCAATCCATCATGCGGGCTGATCGACTTACGACGCGATAATTCCCAACTGCGGGCAGTGTAGCGGAACGGCTTGCTGGTTAAAGCGCCAACCGGACACAGATCTATCATATTGCCGGACAATTCCGAGTTAACGGAACTATTTACAAAGCTCATGATTTCAGCATGCTCGGTACGATTTGCCATACCCAGTTCCATCTGCCCGGCAATTTCCTGACCGAAACGAACACAACGTGTGCACTGTATGCAGCGACTCATTTCATTAGTCGAAATCAACTCACCGATCTGTTTAGGCTTAACAACCCGTTTTTCTTCCGTGTAGCGCGACTCGCCGCCACCGTAACCCATTGCAACGTCCTGCAACATGCATTCGCCACCTTGATCACAGATCGGGCAATCGAGCGGATGATTAATCAGCAGGAATTCCATTACGCCCTGTTGAGCCTTGACCGCCAATTCGGAATGTGTGCGCACTTTCATGCCTTCGGCAGCCGGAGTCGCACAAGCCGGTAATGGCTTAGGTGCTTTTTCCACTTCAACCAAGCACATCCGGCAACTGGCCGCGATGGACAACTTCTTGTGGTAACAGAAATGTGGAATATGAACTCCCGCCTTGTGGGCGGCATCCATTACCGTGGAACCACGCTCGGTTGTGACTAATTTGCCATCAATTTCAATATTGATCATTGCTCACCTAACCTGTCAGCTCTACACCAAACAACGCTTGTGTTCGATGTGATATTCAAATTCAGCACGGAAGCTCTTGAGCATACCCTGCACTGGCCAAACAGCCGCTTCACCCAATGCACAGATGGTACGTCCTGCAATATTTCCGCCTACGCTCAGCAACAAATCCAGATCCTCAGGTCGCCCCTGACCATGCTCGATACGATGCACAATGCGATATAGCCATCCAGTACCTTCCCGACAGGGCGTACATTGCCCACAGGATTCTTCATGATAGAAATAAGAAAGCCTTTCAAGTGCACGAACCATGCAGACTGTCTCATCCATAACAATTACTGCACCGCTGCCCAATCCCGAACCGGCTTTTTGAATGGAATCATAATCCATGGTCAAATCCATCATTACTTCGCCAGTTAAGACAGGCATCGAAGAACCACCAGGAATAACGGCCTTGAGCTTGTTACCATTACGTACGCCGCCCGCCATTTCCAGCAACTTCGCAAAGGGTGTTCCCATAGGCACTTCAAAGTTGCCTGGATTATTTACATGACCCGAAACCGAGAATAATTTAGTGCCGCCGTTATTGGGCTTGCCCAATTCAAGGAATGCCTTACCACCGTTATTGATGATGTAGGGAATGCTGGCAAACGTCTCAGTGTTATTGATTGTGGTTGGCTTACCATACAAACCGAAACTAGCGGGAAAAGGCGGCTTATAGCGAGGTTGACCTTTCTTGCCTTCGATGGATTCCAGCAGGGCAGTTTCTTCACCACAGACATAAGCACCATATCCCAGATGATTATGCAGATCAAAGCTGAAATCACTACCGAAAATATTGTCACCCAGATAACCTGCTTTACGAGCTACTTCGCATGCTTCTTCCATACGCTCATAGGCTTCGAAAATCTCACCGTGAATATAGTTGTATCCCGTTTTTACATTCATGGTATAGGCGGCAATCGCCATACCTTCGATCAATAGATGAGGGTTGTACAACAGGATATCCCAATCCTTGCATGTACCCGGTTCGCCTTCGTCAGAGTTGCAAACGATATATTTGTCACCCGGCAAATTGCGTGGCATGAAACTCCACTTCAAACCAGTAGGGAATCCAGCACCGCCACGCCCACGCAAAGCAGACTGCTTAACCTCGGCAATGATCGAATCTGCCGACATTTTTTCAGTAATTACCTTGCGCAGCGCCTGATAACCACCAACCTTCAAATAATTTTCTAATGTCCACGGCTGGTCAAAATCCATCGTGGTTTGGGTAACCGGACCTCTCATGACTTATCCAATTCTGCCAGAATATTATCGATCTTCTCTGGGGTGAGACGACCGCAAAGTTTCTTGTTATTGATGGAGAACAGCGGCGCATCCTTGCACGCCCCCATGCATTCACCCTCACGCAAACCGTATTTACCGTCTGGTGTTACCTCCCCCAGACCAATACCCAATCTATTTTTCAAATGAGCCAGTGTGTCTTCAACGCCACACAACGTGCAAGACAGATTGGTACAAACGGTGATAGTCGTTTTACCCATCGGCTTGAGGTTATACATATGGTAAAAGGTAGCCACCTCATATACAGCCATTTGCGGCATACCGAGAAACGCAGCTATATCGGACATGTCGTTAGTCGAAATCCAGCTCTTTTCATCCTGCACAAAACGAAGAGCTGCCATCACAGCGGATTGCTTCTGATCCGTCGGATATTTTTTCAATTCACGGTTAATTTTATCTTGTATAGATTGGGATAACATTATCGGTCTATCTCTCCAAAAACAATGTCCTGTGTACCAATAATGGTCACCACATCTGCAATCATGTGACCACGTGCCATTTCATCCAGTGCAGCCAGATGCGGAAATCCCGGTGCACGTATCTTAAGGCGGTAAGGCTTGTTGGCTCCATCAGAAACCAGATAAATTCCGAATTCACCCTTCGGATGTTCAACCGCCGCATAGGCCTCACCTTCAGGAACATGCATACCTTCGGTAAATAACTTGAAGTGGTGAATCAACTCTTCCATATTTTGCTTCATGGATTCACGACCAGGCGGGCCGTACTTGTGATTAGTTGTCATCACTGGTCCCGGATTCACACGCAACCAGTCTATGCATTGCTTAATGATGCGATTGCTCTGGCGCATTTCCTCAACACGTACCAGATAACGATCATATGAATCGCCATTCACACCTACGGGAATATCAAAATCAACCTTGTCATAGGCAGCGTAGGGCTGTTTTTTACGCAGATCCCACTCCACACCGGAACCGCGTAACATCGGGCCAGTCATTCCCAGCGACAAAGCGCGCTCGGGTGTAACTACACCAATACCAACGGTACGCTGCTTCCAAATACGGTTATCCGTCAGCAGTGTTTCATATTCATCGACATGCTTTGGAAAACGACGAGTAAAATCTTCGAGAAAATCGAGCAATGAACCCTGACGATTTTCATTCATCACCTTCACTGCCGCCGCATTATGAATCTTGGACGCTTCATATTGCGGCATAGTGTCAGGCAAATCGCGATAGACTCCGCCCGGACGATAGTAAGCCGCATGCATACGCGCACCCGATACCGCCTCATAAGCATCCATCAAGTCTTCACGTTCGCGGAAGCAATACAGGAAGATGGTCATCGCACCGATGTCCAGACCATGTGCACCCAGCCACATCAGGTGGTTGAGGATGCGAGTGATCTCATCGAACATCACACGTATATATTGAGCACGCAAAGGCACTTCTATTCCGGCCAGCTTTTCGATCGCCTGTACATAGGCATGTTCGTTACACATCATCGACACATAATCGAGACGATCCATATAAGGAACAGACTGTAAGAAAGTCTTGTGTTCGGCAAGCTTTTCCGTCGCCCGATGTAATAAGCCAATATGCGGGTCTGCGCGTTGAATTACTTCACCATCCAACTCCAGCACCAGTCGCAATACACCGTGCGCAGCAGGATGTTGCGGGCCAAAGTTCATTGTGTAATTTTTAATTTCAGGCATGAGCGCGTCCTTAATTACAACCGTAGTTTTCTTCACGTACGATACGCGGAGTCACCTCACGCGATTCAACCGTAACCGGCTGATAAACCACGCGCTGCTGCTCAGGATCGTAACGCATTTCAACATGACCAGAGATCGGAAAGTCTTTGCGAAACGGATTCCCGACAAAGCCATAATCAGTCAAGATACGGCGTAAATCAGGGTGTCCGGTAAATACAATGCCAAACAAATCAAATGCTTCACGTTCAAACCAGTTTGAGCCAGACCAAATTTCCGTCACCGATGACAGAACCGGAAAATCATCTTCTTCGGCAAACACACGTACACGCAACCGCTTATTGTGCTCAACAGAGAGTAACTGATAGACAGTCGCAAAACGCTTCCCCTCCCAGAGCCCATCTCCATATTCCGAATAGTCCATGCCGCACAAATCAGTCATTTGTTCAAATCGCAAACTCGGCGCATCTCTCAACTGCATCATTACCTTAATCATCTCTGCCGCTTTGATCACTATGGTAACTTCACCCAACTTTTCCTTTACGCTTACTAACTGGTCAATCAGCACAGCTTCCAGTTCTTCACGCAATGATTTTTTATCATTCGTCATAACTCACCCTAGCGCGCTATCGTATTGGTTCGTTTAATCTTGTTCTGCAATTGAATAAGGCCATATAACAAGGCCTCAGCAGTCGGAGGGCATCCTGGCACATAAACATCAACAGGCACAATGCGATCACATCCGCGTACCACTGAATAAGAATAATGGTAATAGCCACCACCGTTCGCACACGAACCCATCGAAACTACCCAACGCGGCTCGGACATCTGATCGTAGACCTTGCGCAGTGCTGGTGCCATCTTATTGCATAAGGTCCCTGCAACCACCATCACATCGGACTGGCGCGGACTGGGACGAAACACAATACCAAAACGATCCAGATCGTAACGCGATGCGCCAGCCTGCATCATTTCGACCGCGCAACAAGCCAAACCAAACGTCATCGGCCATAACGAACCGGTACGGGTGTAATTGATGATGGTATCAAGCGTTGTCGTAACAACGCTCTTTTCCAGAACGCCTTCTATTCCCATTCCAGGGCCCCTTTCATCCATTCATAGACAAAACCAACCACGAGGATAGCCAAGAAGATCATCATGGAAACGTAACCGTACATACCAATTTCCTTAAGCACGATAGCCCAAGGGAAGAGGAACGCAATTTCGAGATCGAAAAGAATGAACAAAATAGCGACGAGGTAATAACGCACATCGAACTTCATGCGCGCATCTTCAAAGGCCTCAAAGCCACATTCATATGGAGATAATTTTTTGCTGTCAGGGCGATGTGGCGCTACGAATCTACCGAGAATGATCGGAACAACACCAAATGCCAAACCAACACAAATGAACAACAGTACCGGAAAATAGTTTTCCAACATAGAGCTTCCCCCCTCTGTATGCAACATCCAATTTAACTCGGACGAGTTAAATCAAAGTCACTTTGTAAACGTATCTTTGGTTACCAGCGCATGCGTGCTCTGGCTTATATATTTATTATTTTTATTATTTTTACTTCTTAATTTTCTTATGCTTCCTAATTCTGATACTTCTTGACTCTCGCACTTCTAGTACATGGAACTTCTTATAACTGGTGCGGATGGGGAGACTCGAACTCCCACGCTCTATACGAGCACAAGCACCTCAAGCTTGCGTGTCTACCAATTCCACCACAACCGCAATACTTCAATACCACGACCTCAAATCTACTTGGGAATTTCTCCCGATTTGGACGTATCCACAGGAGCAACCTGCGGCGTAGTGGATTTTGATGCTGCCGCATTCACTTTATCCATCACGCCCTGCGCCTGCTCTCCAGGATGCGAATAAAGGTAAGTCAAAGACAAGCTGGTCACAAAAAAAAGCGCAGCTGCTACAGCTGTGCTTCGACTGAGAAAATTTGCAGAACCACTGGAGCCAAACAAACTACCAGCTGAACCCGAACCAAATGCAGCTCCCATGTCTGCACCCTTGCCATGCTGAACCAACACCAAACCACATAACACTACAGCGGTCAAAAGATGCAATACCCAAACAAATGTTTCCACTTACCACTCCAAACCACTTAGTTATTATTATGCGCCAGCTTATTATTGAGCTGCCCGGCAAATCGCCACAAAATCCTCAGCCACCAGCGACGCACCGCCTATCAATCCACCATCAATGTCCTGCATACCAAACAATTCTGCCGCATTGGACGGTTTCACGCTTCCGCCATAGAGTATACACAAGCTTTCAGCTATCTGACCATCCTGTTCAGCCACACGCTGACGAATAAAAGCATGAACCGCCTGCGCCTGCTCAGGACTTGCCGTTTTCCCGGTTCCGATTGCCCATACTGGCTCGTATGCTATTACCGCTTTTGACAGTGCCTTCGCACCAAAACGAACCAGAATCGCATCCAACTGAGTCGCCACGATCTGCTCGGTGACGCCCGACTCACGTTCCGCCAACGTTTCACCAACACAGAAAATCGGCGTTAACCCAGCCTTCTGAGCCGCCTCAAACTTTGCCGAAGCAATCTCATTGCTTTCATGAAATAACCCTCGGCGCTCAGAGTGCCCAATAATCACATAACTACAACCAAAATCGATCAACATACCTGGAGCAACCGCCCCAGTAAAAGCACCTTCTTCTTGAGGACTTAAATTTTGCGCCCCCCATGCCACATTACTTCCTTGCAGCATTGATTGAGCTTGTGAAAGGTAGGGATAAGGTACACAAACTGCGTAATCGGCATTTTTCAAATCACGCACACCCTCCAGAACACCTTCAAGCAACACCTTATTGCGCTCAAGACGACCAAACATCTTCCAATTTCCGACTACCATTTTCCGTCGCATCGTAAATATTCCAATTGGCTTTAAAGTACCGCAATCCTACCTGTGAACCGGCTTTCGGTCAATGCGGCAAATCAATAAAATGACAGAACAGTATTATTTCAAGCCGCCTGCACTGCAATTTCATCCCGTTTTGCAACTATGCAATTACGCTCATCCACATAAACCAACTGCGGATGGTAGGTATTCAATTCCATGTCGCCGTATATTCCGTAACTAGCAATAATTATAATATCGCCGGGATTGGCTTTATGTGCCGCTGCACCATTCACTGAAATAATGCCAGAGCCGCGTTGCGCCCTGATCGCATAAGTTGTAAAACGCTCACCATTAGTGACATTATAAATATCGATCTGTTGATATTCCCTGATGTCTGCCGCCTCCAGCAAATCATCATCTATCGCGCACGAACCCTCGTAATGTAACTCTGCGTGCGTTACATGTACTCGGTGCAACTTGGAATTAAGCATGGTCCTTTGCATCGGGACAACTACCTTTCAATTTGGGGGCGCGAATTATATATCCAAACCTTACATCTTCATAACAAAACGATCCATTTCTTGCTCACCCGCACCTAGCATTAAACCGCAGCTCATGAGCACACACCATTCTCGCCACTGAAGAAAAATTACTTTTGATATTTGTTAACTGCCCGATTATGCTCATTCAGACTACTGGAAAAATGAGAACTGCCATCGCCTCGCGCCACAAAATATAACGCCTTGGTCCGTTGCGGATTTAACGCTGCACGCAACGAATCCAGCCCCGGCAGCGCAATCGGCGTAGGCGGCAATCCAGCCCGAGTATAGGTATTGTATGGAGTGTCACTAACTAAATCGCGACGACGTAGATTACCGTCAAAGTCTTTACCTAAACCATATATAACCGTCGGATCAGTTTGTAACATCATCCGAATGCGCAAACGATTTACAAACACGGCTGCAATCATTCCCCTATCCTCTGGCGCTCCCGTTTCCTTCTCAATAATAGAGGCCAAAATTAGCGCCTGATAGGGCGTAGACAGTGGCAGATCGGGGCTGCGAGACTGCCAGACTTGCTGCAAACGGTATTGCATTTCCTGATAGGCGCGCCTCAATAAATCAACATCACTGCTGCCCGCTGATAAATGATAGGTATCCGGGAAAAATAACCCTTCAGGATGTGACTCCATTGCGCCGATTCGCTGCAAAATTTCGCGATCAGACATTGCATATGTGTCATGACGCAGATTTGGATTATCGTTAAGTGCATTACGTAACTGCCGAAAATTCCAACCTTCAATAATTGTTAACTGTCTCTTGATGACATCACCACGCGTTATCATCTCCAGCAACGCCATACGGGAAACAACATGATCAAGCCGGTAAGTTCCGGCCTTGACTTGCTCAGCACTGCCAAGCATACGTCCCATGAAGACAAACAAACGCGGCTGCTCAATTAAACCATTTTGCTCCAATTGACGAGCCACTACGGTCAGACTACTGCCTTGCTCCAGCGTAAACTCCACAGGATAATTCTGCAATTTCAATGGTCCATATGCATAATAAACTGCACCTGCCATGGTCAACAGCATAAATAATAGCAACACCAGCAACTTACGCATTTAATTTTTATTCCAATTCAAGACCGGCACGCACCTGCATAGTGAAAGCAAATTCCGTCCAGCGACGATGACCAAAGCGCGCAACTGGCAACACGCCGAATACACTATTGCATAAAAAAATTTCATTGGCCGCAAACAACTCACTCACCATCACATCCTTAATCTCAATCGGCATGCCTATTTGTTCAGCATAGGCGATTACACGATCACGCTGCACGCCAGCCACACCGCAGCGTGATAAATCAGGAGTAAGCAATCCATGTCCGACTTTAATAAATATATTGCTGCGTATTCCTTCGATTACACGCCCACCCACATCCAGCAATAACCCTTCGTCTACCCCATCCTCAGCAGCAAACTCGCTGGCAGCCAGCACATTTTCCAGACGATTGAGATGTTTTATGCCAGCCAATCGTGGCTGATGCCCAAGACGCAACTCGCATAGTCGCAATGTTAAACCATACATAGCATGGCTCAACGAATATGCTGGCAAAGGGGCTACATCCCAAATATGGGTAGGCATAGAATTCAGCGGTGGGGCATAACCACGGACCGACAATCCGCGCGTTACGATCAATTTATATACCGCATCTGGATGTTCCAGCAACAAGCCGGACAATTCATCCGTCAGAAGAGAAAAATCCGGACAATCGATTGCCAGAGATTCACAATCGTGCCGGATCTTTTGATAATGCAATGACCAGTGTTGTAGCTTCCCGTCAACAACGCGCATCGTGCGAAATACGCCATCGCCGTACAGCAAGCCACGATCACGAATGCCGATCAAATTGCCCGGTGTGCCATTGACCAGCATCGTGAATGAAAACCTCGCTAAACCTTGCTGAACACCAGCGTACCGTTGGTTCCACCAAAACCAAAGTTATTATTCATCGCCACATTAATCTTCATGTCGCGCGCGACATTGGCGCAATAATCCAGATCACATTCCGGATCCTGCTCGAAAATATTGATCGTTGGCGGCGATACCTGATGATGAATAGCCAATACCGAAAACACCGACTCGATTCCGCCTGCACCGCCCAGTAAATGACCAGTCATAGACTTGGTCGAGTTGACCACCAGATTTTTGGCATGATCGCCAAAAGCTAGCTTGATCGCCTCAGTCTCATTCTTATCTCCCAACGGCGTAGACGTACCATGAGCATTAACGTACTGAACATCTTGCGGATTCAGTCCGGCATTTCGCAAAGCATATTCCATGCTGCGTTTCGGGCCATCGCTGTTAGGCGAGGTAATATGGTAAGCATCGCCACTCATACCATAACCGGTAACTTCAGCATAAATCTTCGCACCACGGGCCTTGGCATGCTCGTACTCTTCAAGCACCAGCACCCCAGCACCCTCACCAATCACAAAGCCGTCTCTATTCTTATCCCACGGGCGACTCGCCGTAGCCGGATCATCGTTACGCGTACTGAGGGCACGTGCAGCTGCGAATCCACCCACCGCCAGCGGACCTATAGTCGCCTCAGAGCCACCCGCAATCATCACATCCGCATCACCATACTCGATGATACGTGCAGACTCACCAATACAATGCGTACCGGTAGTACAAGCCGAAACCATAGATAAATTAGGCCCCTTAAATCCGCACATCACGGACAAGTTACCCGAAATCATATTGATAATGGTTCCCGGAATGAAGAATGGAGAAATTTTGCGCGGCCCGGCAGCCAGATAATCGTTATGCGTATCCTCGATCATAGGTAAACCACCGATGCCAGAGCCGATATTTACACCAATGCGCTCTGCATTCTGTTCCGAAACTTCCAGACCGGAATCCTTGAACGCTTCCAGTCCGGCTACCAAGCCGAAATGAATGAATTTACCCATGCGCCGTGCATCTTTGGCAGGAAGATATTTCGTAACATCAAAATCCTTAACCTCGCCCGCAATCTGACTGGCAAACGGGCTTGCATCAAAATGTGAAATCCTGACTATCCCCGACTTGCCCTCAACTATGCTATGCCAGGCTTCGGGAATTCCCATACCGACCGGGGAGACGATCCCCAAGCCGGTAACAACAACTCTACGTTTAGACAAATTAGCTCCGCCAACTAGAAAATAAGGGAGAACTGAAACAAACTACCTTGCTGAAACAAATTACTTTGGATGCGCGTTGACGTAATCAATAGCTTCCTGAACTGTCGTGATTTTCTCTGCATCTTCATCTGGAATTTCACATTCGAATTCCTCTTCCAGTGCCATTACCAGCTCAACTGTATCGAGGGAATCTGCACCCAAATCATTTACAAAAGAAGATTCGTTTTTCACCTCGGACTCACCTACGCCCAACTGTTCAGATACGATCTTTTTTACGCGTTCTTCAATAGACATTTTAAGACTCCCACCCTGTTGTAAGTTAAAAAGCGGACGAATTGTATCAAAGTTGTCAGAAATTCCCAACAACATCCGCATAAAGCAATAAAAACACACAAAAACAAATGGTTAAATTTCACTAAAAATACCTAACGGCGACATCTGGCGCAACTTGCGGGTATTAAGCCATCCCGCCAGCATTACCAGAGCCACTCCACTAGGCACACCAACCAACCACACCATACCGCCAGAACGATATTCTATATCCATAACGAAGTAGGCCAACACCCACCCCATCATGACAGCACCACTGGCTGCCAACAGTCCGCTAAGCAATCCAATGACAGCAAATTCACTCAAATGAAGCCGCCACAAATAAACGCTATCCGCTCCCAGCGTTTTTAAAATGGCCGCCTCACGAGCACGCTCATCCTGCGTAGACAGCAACGCAGCATAAAGCACAACCACCCCGCTAAGCAACGTAAACAGAAACACCATACTGACAGCCTGCGAAACCTGCCCGATCATTGCGCGTACCTGTTCGATTACCGCACCCGTATCAATTACCAGTAAATTGGGAAATTTTCGCGCCAATTCATCCGCAACTCGCTCTTGCCCCGCCGGTAAATAAAAACTACTGAGATAACTGACCGGATATTCACGCAGCAAGTAGGGCGTAGCAATAACAAAGAAATTCACTCGCATCGAGTCCCAATGCACCTTACGCAGACTAGTCACCCGCGCCACAAATCGACTACCTGCGACATCGTATGTTAACTCATCGCCCAATTGTATCCCCAGTGTAGTCGCAATACCTTCTTCGACTGAAAGCTGATTATTACCGCGCGAATCAGCCTCATTGCCATTCCACCACATCCCGGAAACCAACTCATTCCATTCCGGTAATTTTTCTGCATAAGAGAGATTGAATTCCCGTTCTACCAGTCCTCTTGCCCGAGGTTCAGTGTAACTGGCTCCGTTTATAGAGCGATTATTAATTGCCACCAGCCGACCTTTCACCATCGGCATCAGGTCAAGTGGGGACAACTTTTGATCCATAAAAAATTTCTGAACTGCCGATTGCTGATGAGGCTGAATATTTACCAGAAAACGATTGGGAGTATCAGGTGGCAAGGTGTTTTGCCATCCTTCCAACAGGTCCGCCCTGACAAAAGTCAACACCAGTAGAGCCATCCCACCCAAACTTAGTGCCATGACCTGTATCGCAACACTGCGATCATTCCGCACCAGATTGTTCAACGCCTGCTGCCAGTGTGCACCCGCGCGCAGCATTAAGCGCGCCAACCCGTGCAACATTAGCCATGCCAACCAGGCAAACAGGGACATCCCAATCAGCAAGCCCGCTAACACCATCAATCCCAATTTCAGCGATCCCGCATGCCACAGGAACAACGCCACTAACACTACACCTGCCAAACCATAGATTAACCATGCACTCGCTTCAGGCGACCCCAGCTCACGACGCAACACCCTTAAAGGCGAAACCTTGCGTAATTGCAGCAAAGGCAGAAAAGTAAATCCCAGCAATAATGCAAACCCGCTTGCGGACGCTTTCAACAATGGCATCCATCCCGGCTGAGGCAAACCCGCATCACTCATTTCAACGATGCTCTCAACCAGTATCGCCTGCGCCGCATAACCCAACAACAAACCCAGCAGTACCGCCATCATCCCCGACAACGCAAACTGATACAGGAATAAGCGTAGCAACTGTCCCTGCTGCGCCCCCATACAACGCATCACGGCACAACCGTCCAGATGACGTACTACATACCGCCTTGCAGCCAACGCCATCGCAACCCCCGCCAATATAGCAGCTGTAAGTGCTGCCAACCCTAGGAAACTCTCGGCACGTTCAAGGGCTATGCGAATTTCCGGTCTTGCATCACTCACGTCCTCCAGCTTTTCATTTCCGGTTAGCTGTTCACGGAGTTCCTTGCCCAAAGCCTGAACCTGCCCTGTTTCACCCGCCACCATCAAACGATAGGAAACGCGACTACCTTCCTGCATCAAGCCTGTAGAAATCACGTCGTCGCTACTCATCAGCACACGCGGCGCAAAACTGGCAAAACCGACAGACTGATCAACATCCTTAACAATACGAGCCGTAACAATAAAGTGTGCAGCACCTATTCCGACTTCATCGCCAACCTGCAAAGCAAGACGACGTAGCAACCCGTCATCCACCCATACCGTCCCTCGTGACAGATTGACACCCGAGTGTTTTCTTCCACCCTTTCCGTCATCAAGCAGAATCAGCCCGCGCAACGGATAACCTGCCTCAACAGATTGAATTTCGCTGAGCAATACCTGATCGGCATGCGACACCATACTGGGAAAAGTACGACTCTCAACTACCCGCAAACCACGCATCTCCGCCATTTCACGATAGCGTGCATCAAATGGACGAGTTGACGTAATTCGCAAATCAGCTCCGATCAAACTGGTCGCCTGCTGACCTAATACTTGCCGTACCCGATCAGCAAAAAGTCCGACTGTCGCGATGCTCCCAACCGCCAGCACCAATGCCAGCAACAACACGCGCCACTCCCCTGCCCGCCAGTCGCGGCGCAATAAATTCAAGGAGAGGCGCATTAAATTCATAGCTTAATTAATTAAAGAAAATTCAGATACGGAAGATTCAGAGATAAAGTCGTTGACTGCAAATGAAAGCAACATGGACTTAAAACTTTTCAGCTTAAAACAATTTTTACTACAGGCACAACCTTGCCTTAAACCCCCAACAACTGGGTAACATCGGAATATTCGTCCTCGATTTCGTCGAACAACGGTTCAAGTTGCTGGAAGGAAAGCTTGAGACGGTGCATTGCACCGTCACTCAAGGGTGGAACCTGATCAGCATCTTCCTGCAGCTGGCTTGGGACACCCAAATCAAGCGCGTGACTCAACACCTCGGAAACATGAATCAGATCAACCATGCGTGAATCTTTGTCGGGGTCGAAAATCTGATGATGGCAGCGTATAGCATCACTGATTTCTATTGGGAAATTCCAGCGTTTCACCAAATGTGCCCCTATCTGCGCATGATCGGTTCCCATCACCACCTGTTCAGCTTCCGAAATATGACAACCGTGTAATTTCTTGTATTCCTGTACGGTACGATACATATCGGGAAGGGTAGCCACAACAGCCAGTTGCCCCACGTCGTGAAGCAGGCCTGCTACAAAAGCAATCTCGGTATTCAATTTTAATTCGCGAGCCAATAATTTGGCACAGCACGCGACCGCAATACTATGGCGTATGAACCTATCAAAATTGAAATCACTGCTTTTATTTTTTCTAAAAAAACTTGAAATTCCTTCCGAGCAGGCAAGGTTGCGTATGGTATTAAAACCCAGAATGATGACGGCCTGATGAGGTGAGGAAACGCCGCCACTCACGGCATAATAAGACGAATTAACCAGTTTCAATACACCTGCAAGCAAGCCGATATCACTCTCGATTATTCTAGCCAACATCTCGGGAGTAGTATTTTCATCATCAATCGTACGCATGATTTCCGCAACTGCACGGGGCATGCTCGGCAACGCCTCAACCGATTTAAGAATTTCCTCAACAGAGTGAACTGAATTCATGTGAGCTTTCTCAATCTGTGTTCCAAGATAGTCTGGTAAAGTAATTCCAGCGTAGAACCATGAGCTACATTGCGAAACAAAACCTTTAAACGCGCTTCCATACTGGCACGTTCTGCAGCAAGCTCTTCGTCACTGCGCAACTCTTCTACTTGCACATATACACGGGTAATATTCCTTCTTTCCAGACTATGCAGAAGCGACTCCGTCAATTCTACGCCCTCCTGAATCAATATCTGCCCTGACGGGTTACGCAGCACTCTTGCGGCTTTCATGCCATGCTCTACCTGCGCGATCGGTATAGATTTAATTCGCATTTTCACCCTGAACTCCTTCGCACAAATAATCACGTTCAAATAATAATGCAGGACGAGCCGAGACAATCCGAGCTTTCGGCAAGCCCGAAAATTGCCAGAATCGTAAAGCAGATGTGAAATGAAACGAGCAGGTTTTAATTCGTTTCACGCAGTAATGAAACTCATTTTTCAAAGGAGAGGAAAAGAAAGAGGCGTCAAGAAAGCAATAAAAAAGCCCATGAATATAATCATGTACAGTCTTGCCAGCTTTGTGTGCAATTTCAAAATACGGAATGAAGAACAACATACCTCCTGCTATTGAACATAAAGCAACATCAGAGGAGCAACCGTAAACGAGCTATGGCGGCCCCGCTATCATAGGCCCAGGCCCTTAGATCGGAAACTTTGCGTCACTGTTTTTCAACAGCTTTGCCTTTTGCACAAACGAGCCTTGTATATAATTCCCATACATTAACGTTTTGATTATTGCGGAAATACTTTCATGATGCAAGCCGATTTAACCCTCTCCATCGTTTAATAACGCCCAAATTCTGTTTATTTTCATTACGATTCAACCAGTCCTGCCGCGAGACGCAATTGCCTGCTGCAACGACGAGCCAAATTCTCATCATGTGTAACCAATATCAGCGTCGTCTGCTGCGCCCGATTCAACTCAAACATCAATTCAATAATCTGCGCTCCGGTCGTCGAATCAAGATTTCCGGTCGGTTCATCAGCAAACAGGATTTTGGGACGAGAAACAAAGGCACGTGCCAGCGCAACGCGTTGCTGCTCACCACCGGAAAGATGTTTTGGGAGATGATGCGCACGAGCAGTCAAACCAACCTGTCGCAAGGATTCCTCTGCTCGTATCCTTGCATCCGTACAGCCGCGCAGTTCCAGCGGCAGCATGACATTTTCCAACGCGGTCAGTGCATGCAAGAGTTGAAATGATTGAAATACAAATCCAGCCAATTCGCCGCGCAATCTGGCACGACCATCCTCATCCAACTCAAACAGGTCAATCCCATTCAGAAATACACTGCCACTGCTCGGCGCATCCAGCCCGGCCAGCAAACCCAACAATGTGGATTTGCCCGATCCCGATGCCCCAAGAATTGCCAGACTATCGCCCGCTGACACTGAAAAGTTGGCTTCATGCAAAATTATCAAGGGCTGATCACCACTTAATACTTGCTTACTCAGGTTCAAAGCCTGCACAATTACCGTCATGAAAAATTTACCCTCACCGATTTCAATAGTACTACAAACCGTTTTGATGATTACCGTGCTATGCCTGCCCGGCGTTGCCAGTGCCGCAAAGAATATGAAAAGCATCCTGATATTCGGTGATAGCCTGTCAGCCAGTTACGGCATAGATACAGCAGAAAGCTGGCCCAAACTACTGCAACAGGAACTTGAACGCAGCCATTCAAGATTCACCGTAATAAATGCCAGTATCAGCGGCGAAACAACCTTTGGCGGCAGGCAGAGAATTTCAAAACTGCTGATGCAATACCAACCGGCTATCGTTATCGTTGAGCTTGGTGCAAACGATGGCTTGCGCGGCTTCAGCACGGCAGATATCCAAAGCAACCTTGAAGACATTCTGATACAAATCAATCAGGTTCACGCAAAATCGCTGCTGGTTGGCATGAAGCTCCCGCCCAATTACGGCGAACCTTACATCACGCAATTTCAAAATGTATTTCAACGGCTAACGGCAAAGCACCATGTCAACCTGCTACCGTTTCTGCTGGATGGCGTGACACAGGAACAATTTCAGCCCGACAATCTGCATCCAGCGGCAAGTGCTCAACCGCAAATCATGCAAAATGTACTGCAAGCACTGAAGCCGCTGCTGCGCTGAAATCACCCGATCAATACAACTTGACTCCGCTGGAAGTCGAGAAACCAAACGCGCTTGCCACACCAGCGCCGAAACGCTTCGCCAGTCTATCTGCAAAACCTTCCTTCACCGTAAAGTCAACGATTTTTTCAGCCTTGATTACCTCACGCGCGACCGATTCCACACTACCATAACCATCTGCCAAGCCCATTTCAACACCAGCCTGTCCGTTCCAGATCAAGCCACTGAAGGTATCGGGTGTCTCCTTGAGACGCTTGCCTCGTCCGGCTCTTACCACATCAATAAACTGCTGATGTATCTGTGCCAGCATCTGTTTAGCATATTCCTGCTGATCAGGGCGCACAGCGGAGAAAGGATCCATAAACCCCTTGTTTTCACCTGCCGTAACCAACCTGCGCTCTACACCCAGCTTTTCCATCGTTCCGGTAAAACCGAAACCATCCATAAGCACACCGATAGAACCAATCAGGCTGGCCTTATCCACAAATATCTTGTCGGCGGCCGCCGCCACGTAATAGCCGCCAGATGCACAAACATCTTCCACAACCACATACAACGGGATAGCCGGATACTTAATACGCAAACGACGAATCTCGTCATTAATCTGACCCGCCTGCACCGGACTGCCGCCGGGGCTATTGATACGCAATATCACCCCTTGCGTTCCCTTGTCCTTGAATGCGTCTTGCAAACCGGGAATCATATTATCCGCACTCGCCGCACTGTCTGCCGAAATTACACCCTGCATATCTACCAATGCAGTGTGCTTGTCGCTACTAAGGCCGGTTTCGCCATCATCAAACCAGCCCATTAAAATAAACAGGATCAAGAACAGATAACCGAAAGTCAACGTCTTAAAAAAAATACTCCAGTGTCTTGCACGACGCTGCTCCTGTATGGCCGACATCGCCAACTTCTCCAACACACCGCGTTCCCAGTTTTGATCCGACATATTGTTTCCTTAAAATTAATAACTCAGGCGTAATGCCTGAACCAAGCCCGCAATTGTATGAAATCATCAACCATTGCCAGCGGTTGTAATTGCAGCAACTGTGCGGGCGGATGCGCACCGTGCCCCACCGCCACCACATCCACCCCGGCATTCATTGCCATCTGAAGATCGTGCGTGGTATCGCCCACCATCAAGGTGCGCTCGGCACAGACAGCCATTTCGTCCATCAGTTCAAGTAGCATCGCCGGATTCGGCTTGGAAAAAGTCTGATCTGCTGAGCGCGTCGCGTGAAAATAACGTTTCATACCACTGGATTCCAACACACGCTCCAGTCCGGCACGACTCTTACCGGTCGCCACCCCCAGACTATAACCCGCCTCATGCAACTCAGCTATTGTCTCGCGCGCGCCCTCAAACAACGGAATTGCCTGATCCTGTGACAAAAAATAATATTTATACCGCTCCACCAATGGCCCGTACATTGATTCGGGCGCATCCGGCACCGCATAACGCAACGCCTGCTCCAGACCGAGACCGATCACATGACGTGCCGTTTCATCATCAGGAACAGACAGGTTCAAATCGCGACAGGCAGATTGTATTGATCCGGCTATAATCGCCGTCGAATCCATCACCGTCCCGTCCCAGTCAAACACAATCAAGTCATAACGTTTAGTCATTTACACACGAAACCGCGAAAAATAGAGTCGCAGATATTACCACCTTCAAGCTCCCCTCCCAAACCTGTGACACAATACGCACATGAAAACAAACTCACATAAAAAACAAGGTGCAAAACCCGCCAAAAGCGAAGGCACAAAATCACACGTAACCAAGTCTGCTCCCAAGAGTGCCCTTCCGGTCAAAAGTGATGCTAGAAAACCGCGCACCGCCTCAACTAAAGTGACAAAATCCGAGCCTGTGAAGCCGCGTCGCACCGGAACCAAACTAACCCGCCTGCTGGAATCGAATGTCATTGCGACAAAAACACCACCTCCCGCACGCCGCGACGAACCCAAGCGTCAAATCGGAACCGGTTCAACATCACTCAGCCATTGGCTGCTGTATTGCCGCCCCGGCTTTGAACAGGACTGCACGCAGGAAGCCTTGCGTCAAGCACGCCTGCAACGCCCCGTGCTGGCCGAACAACCCGACATCATTCCGAATAGCGGCTATGCCACCATCAGCATCAATGAACAGGCACTGGATTACCGGGAGCTGATTTTTACCCGTCAATTGATACGCCTGCACCAAACAATCAGCCCGCTACCCGAGCGTGATCGACTGACACCGATTCTTGCTGCCATCACCAAGCTTCCCGGCAACTACAGCGCACTATGGCTGGAAGTACCGGACACCAACGACGGCAAGACTACATCCGCCTTCACCCGCCGCTTTCAACCCTTGCTGGAAACGGCTCTGCGCGAACAAGGGCGGCTAATTGACGATGCAAATCCAATCAAACCAGCCGAAGGCGCGGGACAGGAAAAATTAAAGCGCCTCCACCTGTTTTTCCCGGACAAGTCCTCGGTACTGATCGGCACCAGCGAACCCCGCAACAGCTCATCCGCCCTGATGGGCATCCTACGCCAATCCATGCCCGCCGAAGCGCCTAGCCGATCCACACTGAAACTGGCTGAAGCTATCGAAGTCTTTCTGGACAAAAGCGAACAAACAAGATTGCTACGACAGGGCATGACCGCCGTAGACCTAGGAGCCGCCCCCGGCGGGTGGAGCTGGCAAATGGTCAAACGCGGCATCCGCGTCTCGGCCATCGACAACGGCCCGATGAAAGGCATACTCGAAAAACATCCGCTGGTCGAACACATCAAACAGGACGGCTTTAAATTCACGCCACGCAAAGCCGTAGACTGGCTGATCTGCGACATGGTAGAAAAACCCTCAAAAGTCGCCACCCTGATCGGTGACTGGTTCGTAAACGGCCTCTGCAAACACGCGATCTTTAACCTAAAACTACCGATGAAACAACGTAATATCGCACTCGACAGCGCGCTGGGCGGCATACGCACGCGACTGAATGAAGAAGGCATCAACTACAAAATGATCGCCAAGCAACTCTATCACGATCGGGAAGAAGTAACGGTGTTTCTAACGAAAACCAAGGGATAAACCGTGCAGATATTTCAATAGGAATATCTGCATATTATTTAAAGCATTGCGCTCAAGTCGTTAATTGATGATCTTCTGTTTATGTAACGCAATTGCCGATTGCGTAGGGTGAATGAGAGTTATGCTTGATAATTTATTCTGTCTCAAATACCAATGCATCAAAACTTCGTCCCCTTACATTTTCCATTCCAGATAGGAATAAATGTAGTTCGATCCACCGTTGACGCTGCCCATTAGTTGCGACGTGCCGAAAATCCCCGAGCGATGAGAGACACCCAAACCGAAATAGGTCTCATGCATAGCATGAACTCCGAATAAATCACCGACATTAATATCAATACTTGGATCGAGGTAATTCAGAATTTTTGATGCATTTCGCCCTCGAAAAGCCTGATCACGCTGTTCCACAAAAGGCACTTTTTGAGCATAAGATAAACCGACACCAAAACCCAGACGGGTACGCACATGATCGCTCCAGGGAAAACCATAGTAGAACGCTTTCATGTAGACATCAGATTGCAAGAAGTCCGGTTGCAGACCTTGTTCATTATGACGTAGCAAACCTACATAACCGACCACGTCAAGTGGCCAACCATTTAGCCGTTCTATAAATGTCCGACCGACTTCAATCCCACTGATACTTGTATTATCAACCGTTTTGGTCGAGGCGCATCTAAACTCCATGACATTGATCAAATTGCAATCAGTCGCCTTGCCGTACTTCACCTTCACGATTAACGACTTGTTGTCAGGCCAGATTGCATGTTCAGGCGATACGTCATACATCAGGCCTAGGCTAGTCGATACTTGCAAACGGCTGTCAACAATAGGGCTTAGACGAACACCCTTCGCCCAGCGGGTAGCTGAAACCCCGGCCAGCAGCCGCCATCGCTCGGTCAGGCTGTACGCGCCATATAATCCGAGTTGCGTATTGACACCACTCCCGGCTTTATAGACCGGACGTAGCGCAGTAGCCTCAGCGGGCCGAACACCATAGTAATAATCATTCAGTTTTGCATCGCGCGCAGCAAACATCAGTTGCGGCCGCACTCTCCAACGCGCATTTATCCATTCATAATTGTAGCCAGCGCGCAATTCATTCCCGGCCGAAGCGCCTGTCATGTCGTGCAAATACTCCATATAGACTGCACCCCATAGTCCGCTACGTTGATAGCTCACACCGAAATCGGCTCCCGGACTGCGCTCTGTCATGCCTGCAATACTGGGAGGAATATTGTCATAGGGAAACCCTTCGAAACGGTGCGTAAGAAAGACATCAAAGCGGGTATCCCGCTCATCGTATAGCTTCAACCCGGCGCGATAGCCGTGTAAATAGGCATATTTACCTTCATACAGATAAACAGGAATAAAGTCGTATCTGCTTCCACCACCACGATATGGGGAACTTTCCATACGAGTGGCAAAACCTATTCCGGCCCCACCCTGTGTATCAATTATGCTGGTGAATGGATCACTCGTCGCAGCAGCAAACTGACTGCCGAAACACATAAATAATGCCAGCGCAGCAGCCCAGATGCTACCGAACCGCCTGCTGGCTGGTATAACTCCATGCAATTTATATATCTCTGAATGTGTCATGTTTTATGCCAAACCTATACTTACCGATATGCCACCTGCCGATTCTTCACTTGAATTTGGCATGCGCTTCGGTAACCCCAGTTTTGAGTTCTTCCCATACTTTGTCAGCCGTTACCTTGACCTGCCCCCAAGCTTCACCGGTTGATTTCTCCAACTCCTGCATTTTTTCGGCGGCAGCACGCTGCTTTACGCGCAACTCCTGCATAACCTCAGTTTGGCGAACCGCCATGTCTGCCCCTGCGTTGTCTATCTGGGCTTCCAGTAATTCAATTTGGGCATTCCATTCCTTCATTTGCGCCGCCATTTTCTGTTTGTAAACTTCTTGAAGTTCCATTATCTGCTCCTTAAGTATTTACCAACAGGCTATTTATTCGGTTTTATCATCAGACGATTCTCTACTTCTTCTACGCCTGACACCGCGCTGGCTAGTGCACGAGCCGTGTCACTATTTTGCTGGGTATTAACCGACCCGCTCAAGGTCACTACACCTTGTATGGTATCCACACTGATTTGCAACGTCTTCAAACCCGGCTCGGCGAAAATTGCCGCTTTGACTTTGGTAGTAATTTCAGCATCATTGATACCAACGCTTGCTTTATCACTTTTTTCCTCTAACTTATCAGCCGCTTTATCGACGGTATCGGCAATTTTATTGTTTGCCTCATCAACAGCCTGATCCAGCTTCTTCCCTGCACTCTCAGCAGGCCCCGGTTTATCGCAGGCAGCCAATCCGACAATCAAGAGCGTCGACACACCAATCAATTTGATATTTTCCAGAATGTTCATTTCATTTCCCTTTTCAAAGTAAACACATCATCAAAGTTAAAATCCAGAATTGATTGACGGATCAATCCTGGAGCGTCAGACACACACCGGAAATGTAGCTTCCGCAATCTGTCTGACTGCGAATACTTGTAATTACCTGGCTGTACGCGTTGCTTTCACTTCCACTTCCACACGACGATCCGGTGCCAGACAGGCTTTCAGTGCAGCGGTTACCTTTTTGCCCTTGCATTCATCGGGCTTGGTAACGGGTTCAGAGCCATCCACACCTAATGCCTCGATTTTTTCAGATGGAATTCCTGTAGATTCAAGTATATAGATCTTGACCATATCGGCGCGCCGTTGAGATAGCTGCTGATTGTAAGAATGCGAACCAATCCGGTCGGTGTGCCCGGTTACCGTGATAACTTCATAGTCGGCACCCTTAAGTTCAGTCGTAAATTTGTCAATCGCTACTTTTCCGGCAGGCTTCACATCAGCCTTGCCAAAATCAAACAATGAATCTGCTGAAGAATCCGCTGAGAAAACAGCTTTTCTGTAAACAGGCGGCGGAACGACGACTTCCTGAACGGGAGCTGGGGCGACGACAATAGGGGCGACGACAACGGGGGCTGGGGCTGGCTCAACCATACGTTGATCAGGTTCGTGCTCTTCCACACCAAATCGATAGACCAGACCAAGCGAATACAAATCAATATCGCCCTTGTTTCCAACCGCATCATTAATCCGGTAACGTTCCACCTCGGCACGTAGGCCGAGTGACTTCGTTAAATCGTACTGCAATCCGCCACCGAACTTATAGTTGATTTGATTCATGGTTGGATTCGCATTCATTGGAATAACGCCTACACCCGCTCCCGTACCGGTGAAAGAGGTTCTGGTTTGCGCATAATTCAATCCCAAGCGGCCAAATACCGAAAAGTTTTCCGTAACGGGCAACATGCCAACAACTCCAACACTAACGCCTTTGAGTTTAAGATTACCCGTCAACGTTCCAGCAGGTGTCGTAGTCGAGGTAAAACCGAATTTCCCCAGATCAAAGTACCCTCCCTCAAGTGCCAATCTACTGTTCACCTGATATCCGCCAAAAAGCTTGTAGCCGGTACTGCGATTCCTATCCACGATTGAGGTTGTGGTCAGACCTTGCGACAACAGATTTGCGGTAATTCGAGGATCATCGATTTTCGTTCTCGACTGACCGATATTGCCCCCCACAAACCAACCGGTATCGTCCGCCACGGCTAGTGGGCTAGCGATTACAGCGAGTGCTGCCAGGCCTAATGTGCCAGATGCTCTTGCTAGTTTCATGATTTTCTCCAAAATTGCGATAACTGACTTCTATCTTGATTTAGCGATAAAGGCCGGTATGAACAACACTACCGACCTTTGCTTTATTGACTCATGACTTATTTAGGTACGGTGACAATATTGTTACCCGTCAAGGTAATCGCACCACTTACTAAACCAAGTGCACCAGCCAGCATGCGACCTTGCACGGTGGCTCCGTTGAGCAGAGTGATGACATGACCTGCCACGACGGTTCCCTGGAAGAATGTGCTGGCACCGATGGTTACATTGTCCATCACCCAGAAGACATTTTTAGCTTGGGCACCACCTTGCAGCACAACACTACCCGTGGTTGAAGTCAGGCCTGATGGGCCTACCTGAGTTGAGCGAATCACAAACACTGCATCGGGATTGCCACCGGCATCGAGTATCAACGGACCGGAGACACTACTCAATCCATAGGTCAAAGGACTGGTGTAAATGCCTGGACTGAGGATATAGCCGCTCAGATCAGTTGCAGCAGCAAACGTACCGCCAGCAACATTAGTTGCCGATGCGATGGTCGTCAGTGCCGTCACAGGTGCAGCTCGGGTATTAAGATCGTTAAACGCAGCAAGCAGATCGGCTTGAAGTTGCGTCAACTGCGCAGGGAGTAGGACACCATTATTGGTCGTATTTATCTGCGCAGGTGTAACGCCAAGACTATTGGTCACAGAAGATGTAGCAAGGTTAGGTGCAACACCGGTAATAGTCCCCGCATCCGTCACTGATGCCATAACGCCACCAGGTAACGCAACATCTCCATAGATATGACTACCAAGACCAATGGTCATCGCATCCCATGCCATGATGCCGTAAGGAGTAGCCGTCTTGAAGTCTGGCAATACACCTGCCGGTCCGGTGATGCGTGCTGTCACGGTCAATACGGCACCGCCTAAGGCTGGTGCGAGTGGCGATGTCTTGCCGCTGTATGAGGCCGTAATATTTGATGTGCCAGCAATCAAGCCGTTAGCCTGACCTGGAGGAAGGGCGGCAAACGGAGCAACCAGAGGACTGGCTGAAGTCCATACGGTGCCTGGATTTGCTGTCACATCCAGAGTTGTCCCATCGCTCATTACCGCAGTGGCCGTATATTGTTGATTGCCACCGACCACGATTGAAGCTACTGCCGGTGTCACATTAATGGATGTCACGGTTGCTGCGGTCACGTTCAGAATGGCAGGCGTCGATATTAGCGGCACGCCCCCAACTGGAGTATACGTGGCACGAATGGTCGCAGAACCAACAACTTTACCGGTAGCGAGTCCGCCGGTCGGGCCATTCACAGAAAATGTAGCAACACCAACGGCGGGAGCGACATCAACGGCAGTCCAGACAGTCAGAGGGTCAAGTGTTCTGTTAATAACAGTACCATCGCTGAATGTCTCAATGGCCGTATATTGCTGCGTACCAGAAACCGGGACTGTACCCACTGCAGGCTGCACCACAAATGATACGGACGTTGCCGCACCAACTGTCAAGTTGGCAGGTGTCGCAACGATTGCCGCACCACCTAATGGTGTGTAACTGGCGTTGATGATTACAGGTACACCTAAAGGTGTAGCGGTTATGCCGGTAGCAAGACCGGTGGCTGCTCCCACTGTTGCGTTTGCAGCACTGGCTCCACTGGTAGACCAGACTGAAGCCAATGTTCTGTCAAAAGTCGATCCATCACTGAATGTCTGAATAACGGCATACTGTTGCGTGCCACCTATCAATGTTGTGGCCGCTGTAGGCTTAACTACAAGCGACACAGGTGTCGCCGCATTCACAATCAGAGTAGCCGGTGTTGCAATCAGAGCACCAAAAGTTGCATTTACGATGACTGGCGCACCTGGTGGCGTAACAGTAAGCCCTACAGCATGCCCGGTAGCCGCGCCAACGGTAGCGTTTGCAGCACTGACTCCGCTGGTAGACCAAACGGATGTTGCAGTCCTGTCAAATGTTGTGCCGTCGCTGAACGTCTGAATCACCGCGAATTGTTGAACACCGGAAACAGGAATAGTGGCGGTTGTCGGTGCCACTTTGAGTGATACGGATGTTGCCGCATTTACAGTCAAATTAGCTGTTGCGATATTACTGCCGAAGGTCGCTGTGATGACCGTCGTACCAGCGGAAACACCCGTAGCAAGCCCCGTGGCAGCTACAATTGTTGCGACAGCCGGGGTTCCTGAAGTCCAGGTGGAAGTCGCCGTCACATCACGGGATGAGCCATCGCTCAATGTCACGATCGCCTTATACTGCTGAGTGGCCGTAACCGGTATTGAAGCCGTTGCAGGTGTAACCGTAAAAGAAACTACGCCCGGCAACCCCAGAATTGGGGCTCCTCCTCCAACACCCCCTCCTCCGCCTCCACAACCGCTTACAAATGCGGTCAACAGTAATGCCATAAACCATAATAATGGCTTGGTAATGCGTGCTAATCTGTTCATTATCTTTCCCCTTAAATTAACTTTTAAAAACATTTGTGCGTAGCACTGAACTGCTGGCGTGCTATGCAATATTTGCTTCCCAACCATGACGAACTTCCGTACGTTCAAGTCCGAAATCAACTGAAGCTCAAGCAATTTTTCGCGTGCAACCAAACTTTTCGCGTGCGACAGTTATCCCAGCTTTGAAGAAGAAACTCTGTGCGTTGCCGTACATAAAGAAATAATTCTCAACAATCATGGAATTATGAGAATTCCGGGCCGATGAAATCCATCTGCCTTAACCATCTGTAATCATTAAAATTAGTGGCTTGGTGCAACAACCACCTTCGAGGATATAAATTCGGTGGACTACCCACGACATATATGTCTGGCTCAGCCAGATGCGGATTTGCTGGAAACCGATGCAGGGTGTTATCTGCTTACGGTTGGAGATGGCCGCTACGTAACGGCCCCCCGAACAACGATGGAATGTTTAAAACTACCTGTCTTTGTACTTAAAATCTGACAACCACATCATTTTCGATTTTAACCCTGTCACCACGGGCCATATCGGGAGCGCTGGTTTGACTGAAAGTACGCTCCTCACCCGAATTCATTTTTACTACAATGTTGTAACTCTTAACCTTCTTGACGTTTTTCTCTATTTTATTTCCGGCATAGGCACCGCCCACTACACCTGCGATCGTCGCCAGATCACGCCCTGTGCCGCCACCGACCTGATGGCCCAGTACACCACCCGCAACGCCTCCGGCAATGACACCCAGCCCCGAGCCGGAACCTTCCACCTCAACCTCGTCAACGGATTGCACAACCCCGCAATTACGACAGGCACTGGCACTCCGTTGCGTTGAATTACTTGAATCATCATTGGATATTGTGGTGCTTGCGCGTCGTTCATTTTGTGCATTGGCAACACGTCGTTCATTTTTAGCATTGGCAGCGCGTTGTTCTGCTGCAATCTTTTTCCGTTCATTAGCGACCGCATGCGCAACAGCCGCATTCTGATTATTTTTTTCCTCGATCTTGGCAACCGCTGCCGCATCCTGCTGTTCTTTTTCAGCAATCATTTCCTTTTTAGCCTCAGCGACGGCCTGATCGACAACCACCTTGGTTTGTGCCGCATTTTCTTCAGCCGTTGGCGTGGGTGTGCAGGCAGTAATCAGACCGATTACTGCCATCGTCATCAGCGTCCTGACAATTACTGAGTGGCGAGTTTTGGTTTGTTGGTTTTTTGAGTTGAAAATCATTTCATTCTCCATCCTGTTACAGGTTATTTTGAAAAGCTCTATTTGATTAAATTGATAATTAAGCAGTAGTTTTATTAATATAAATCAATGTCATAAATACAAATCAGACTCAATTAAGCCAGCGCCATGTTACGGCAATCAGGCGGCGGCGTATGTACGGCAGCGCACAATGCTGCGCCCCTTGCGGCAACGGAAGAAAGGTAGCGACATTGCCGGGCACACCATCTACCCCACGACAGTATGTGTGCCAGCGCACAGAGCAATATCTGATAAAAGAAGAGGATATATACCTCAGTACTGGGCTCATGATTCAGATAGCGGTACTGATTGAACCTGAAAAAATCGGGAGTCAAACTACTGAACAGGGATTTCCCTATTACTGAATATTTACTTGGAGGTAATCAAAATGAACACAATACAAAAATTAACCGCAAATGCATTGGCAGTAACGTTGCTATTTGCATTGGGAGGTTGCGCCGGTATGTCTGCGCGTGACCAGAATACGGCAATCGGCGCTGGCGTTGGCGCGGTGGGCGGCTCCATTCTGACTGGCGGCAGTGCGGTCGGTACGATAGGCGGTGCGGCAGTCGGTGGTGTCATTGGTCATGAAATCAAAAGATAGCATCTCAACCCACTATGCATGCTGCATGCATAAGGGAAATTGTAAATGTACCAATTGATGGAATAAGGGATAAGGGTGAAGGGTAAAACCTCGCATCCCTTGTTCGGGAAGGCGGTTTTACCCTTCCCTCTACTCCCTTCTCCACAAGGGTTACTTTTGTAATTCCCAACACCTTTATAAAGAAAGGAACTCTCTCATGCTATATACCATTGCCGTCGTCATGATCATCTTGTGGCTGCTTGGGCTGGTTAGCTCATACACCATGGGTGGTTTCATCCACGTCCTGCTGGTTATTGCGATTGTAGTTATCTTGCTCAGGATCATCGGCTGATGAAAGTGGATGTCAACAATCCTATCCATTGGGAGTACTTATGAAAACAACACAAATAATTATCGCGTTTATTCTCGCCGCTGCAACGTTGATGAGCGGTTGCGCAAGTACGGATTCCCGCCCTGTACCCACCCATGAAGCGCCCCTCATAATCGCTTATGGCGTGATTGACAGCATCGAAATCCTACGCAGCAACAACGACGAAATCGGTGCCGGTACCGTTATCGGCGGAATTGTTGGCGGCGTTCTCGGGCATCAGGTCGGCGCCGGCACAGGCAATGACGTTGCGACAGTAGCCGGTGCAGTCGGTGGCGCCGTAATCGGCCATCAGATAGAAAAGAAAAACAGGCAACAAGAGAATTATCGAATACAGATCCGGCTGGAACGAGGCGGATATCAAACCGTAACGCAAGCTGCCGCCGACCTGCGAGTCGGCGACCGGGTTCGTATCGAAAACAATCATGTATCTCGTTATTAAATTACGCGCTATTAAATTACCCGATGCGAGCCGGACTCGCATTTCAAACAAAATCAAGGATTAAATTATGAAAACGTCTCAAATTATGCTTCTCAGTGCGGTGGCACTGGCCACTCTTTCCATATCAGGTATCGCTGGCGCAGATGAAATCAACAAGCAAGGCTATATGACCGACAGCCGTGGCGATATTGTCAGGAGCGGTACCGGCCTATGCTGGCATACCAGCGATTGGACGCCCGCGATGGCGATAGAGGGATGCGATCCCGTCACCAAAAAACCAGCCCCTGTAATTGCAGATTCAGCGCCCAAATCAGCGCCAAAATCAGCCCCAGTAATTGCGGCACCAGCACCCGTTGTTCAGGCAAAAAACGTTTTTGTTCCTTACACGATGCAGTCCGAAGCATTCTTTGCCTATAACAGCACTGAACTGAGCGAACACGGCAAACAGAAGATGAATGATGAGATCATTGCCAAAATGCAGGAATCACCCAGGGATGAAATCGTCGTAGTCACCGGCTACACAGACCAGATCGGCAGCGAGGATTACAACATGAAACTCTCGCAACGTCGTGCGGATGCAGTAAAAACATACATGGTCGATCAGGGAATTGATGGCGACCGAATTGAAACCGTCGCAAAAGGTGAAGCCGATCCGATTGTTTCCTGCGACAACATCAAAGGCAAAGCCAATCACAAAAACAAGGCGCTGATTACCTGCCTGCAACCCAATCGCCGCATCGTTATTGACCTCAGCGGAGAAAAAGTCGTTCGGAAGTAGGCTTTGAAAAAAGACTGCAAGAGGCGATTGGCATAGCAATCCGATCGATCCACCGTCAGCAAATATTCCCCGGAAATGTTCGGGAATTCGCCATACCCGCTTAATTACAGGAGCAATCGACATGAAAAAATATCTTATCGCCGCTGCAATACTCGCTACGTTTGCGGCTAACACGGCAACAGCGGCTGATATTGGCGTTTCTGTCAGCATCGGGCAACCCGGATTTTATGGACAGATAGACATCAACAACTATCCTCAGCCACAAGTATTCTATCGTGAGCCAAAAATGATTTACCGCAGCGACATGAACCGTCCCCCGATCTATTTACGCGTACCACCGGGTCACCGTAAGAATTGGCGTCGCCACTGCCGCGAATACAACGCCTGCGGCGAGCGCGTCTACTTTGTACAGGACAACTGGTACGAACAGCAATATGTACCGCGTTATCAGAAGCAGCATCATGAACATCGAGGAGACGATCAGCAACGTATGGATGATCATCAAAACAATCGCGGCGGAAATGATCACGGTAATAACGGCAATCATCGCGGCGGCAACGATCACGGCAAAGGTAATCGCGGCAGAGATTAAAAATCTGTGCATTACAGTCAGTAAGTCATGAACCTTAAACCTAAAAAACTCATTCCGTCCACGAATTGGTTTTAGCAGGGATGTGCTGTTTCTAAGCACAACTCGCAAAAACACGAAAGGCACGAAATGGGTTAAGCAGGCATTCCACCTTTAGATGGAAGCTCGCAAAAGGGGTAAGCAGGCAAAGCCACAGAGTGGCTACTCGCAAATAAAATAATGGGTTACATCAAGTCACCGGAACACCCACTAGGTGAAATTGGAAGCCTCAGCATACTGTTGAATTTGTTCGAGTTTTTTGCGATTTTTTGCCTAAAGGCAAAATACCTGCCAAACCCACTTCATGTTTTTCGTGGATAAATGCTTTTCCTAGATGAAAGACGGCACGCACATACTGCGGTCGCCTGCAATAAACATCTCTGTTTTCCTCCCCTTACACCCGCAGCCTCAGTACTGCCTAAGCAATATATCCCGGACTATGTACGATACCGCACAGACCGACGACCCTTCCCAACTTCATTATTGACACTTCAAAAGTACCAACAACACCGATTAACGACAGAGGTATTTTCAACAAGCAATGACACTTCATATTGATCAACGCTTGGTGTCGTAAAAATCAGAGCAATCAAAATTTGCATTGTTCAACATAACTATCTAGGGATGGAAAAATGAAAAAAACTGACAGCTTTAAAACATATCAACGAATCGGCATAGCCGTTGCGGCGGCAGTACTTATGACCGCTTGCGCTAGCACACCAACCGCTCCCGCCCCAAACGAACAGATAGCGCTATCTCATGCAGCCATCAACTCCGCCAGCAGTGCCGGTGGCAGTGTGTATGCACCAATACAGCTCAAGTCTGCAATAGACAAGATGGATAGCGCCGAACGTGCCATGGGCGCAAAAAATTACGGACTGGCCCGTCAATTGGCAGAAGAGGCACAGGTTGATGCACAGTTAGCAGATTCCGCCGCTCGCGCAGGCAAAGCACGGGTAGCAGCGGATGCGTTAAATCAAAGCAATCAAGTTCTGAAAAGTGAACTCAACCGTAATGCAGTTAATCCTCAATAGGATTAACCATACAACAAGCATCCTCAATAGGATTAACCATGCAACAAGCATCCGCAATAGGATTAATCATGCAACAAGCTGTATCCCCTCATAAAGCGGATGGGAAATTTACTGAAAGCACGTTTGCATCTGGACTAAGCAGCTGTGCCCCTACCCGGCAACGGGCAGGGCAACTCAGTAGCCCGGTCAGTGAAGCGGCTTCAATCAAAGCCAAATACATCACGGCATCAAAAGATTTTCTGACTACAAGAATAATTCACAAAGGAGTTCATCATGCAAAAAAATAGTTTCTTCCCTTTGGCGCTGATCGCTATCGCCGTGCTCTCTGCCTGTACCACTACACCGCCGCAAAATACACAGCTCAATGCAGCGCACAACAATTACAACGAGGCTCGCAACAATCCTCAGGTTACAGAACTGGCAGCCCTTGAACTGAAGGACGCCGGTGACACGCTGGACAAGGCAGACAAAGCACTAAGCAAGGGACAAAGTCTTGCCGCAGTGGATCATCTGGCCTATCTCACTATTCAAAAAGTGAAGATTGCTCAGGAAACTGCGCGACAAAAAACGGCTGAACAGGCAGTCGCCAATGCGGCAGCAAATCGCGACAAAGTGCGTCTTGTGGCAAGAACGGCTGAGGCCGATCAGGCCAAACAACAGGCAGCGATTGCAACTGAAGACTCAAAACGCGACAAAGCGCGTCTTGTAGCCAAAACGGCTGAAGCCGATCAGGCCAATCAACAGGTAGCATTTGTCAGTGATATAGCCGACCAGCAAGCCTCCGATTTAGCAATGGCGGATGCCAATGCACAACGCGATCATGCAATCATCGCCCAACAAGAGCAGCAACTTAAAGATCTGAATGCCAAAAAAACTGAACGCGGCATGGTTATCACACTGGGCGACGTATTATTCCGCACCAACAAGTCACAATTGGAATCGGGTGGTATGCACAACGTGCAAAAGCTGGCCGATTTTCTCAAGCAATATCCCAAGAACAAAGTATTAATCGAGGGCCATACCGACAGCACGGGTAGCAGTAGCCACAATCAGGCTCTTTCAGAACAACGTGCCGATGCAGTGCGTATCGCCCTGATCGATATGAAAATCAGCAGTGATCGCATCAGCATACGTGGTTATGGCGAAAATTATCCTGTTGCCAGCAATACTACCTCAGCCAACCGTCAACTGAATCGCCGTGTGGAAATCATCATGTCTGATGACAGCGGCAACATTAAACCACGCTAGATAGTTGTGTCTGGAATTTACTGATCGTGATCACTTTGTCGTGACAGGACGATTGTGATCAATTACTTGTGACTTATCCATTGTTTTACATTATTTACCCGAGGAGACCTACCATGAAATCACTTAAATTTTTGGCCGCTATATTTATGGCTTTTTCACTGCTGGGTGCAGCAGGTTGTGCATCCACGCCCAAGCAGGAAGGTACCGGCGAATACGTCGATGATGCCGTCCTGACAACTAAGGTAAAGGCCGCGATATTCAATGAACCCTCCTTGAAATCAGCCGAAATCAATGTTGAAACATTCAAGGGAGCAGTTCAATTGAGCGGCTTTGTCAGTTCATATGCTGACATCGACAAGGCGATTCAAATCACTCGTAGCATCACAGGCGTTAAAACTGTCAAGAATGACATGCGTCTGAAATAAACAGCTTGCGGACATTTAACCGTGTCCGCACTTTATCTCTTTTCAAATCTTTCTCTTTTAAAATCAAGGAATAAAATCATGAGCAAAAATTTAACGGATGTTTTAGCTGACGAATTCGCTGAACCCAAGGAAAAACTGGTCACTGAATTAAAACAAATGGTTAGCGATGTCGAGGAACTGTTAAGTGCCACGGCCAGCCAAACCGGCGAAATCGCAACCCTTGCACGCAGCCGGATTCAAACCAGCCTGAAAATGGTCAAGAACAGGTTGCATGCAACCGAAGCCTCCGTCCTTAGACATACACGCGAAGGCGCAAAAGCAGCCGACCAGTATGTTCACGCCAACCCTTGGCAATCGATAGGTATTTCCGCCTGCGCGGGAGTGATCATCGGGATGCTGATCAAACGTCAATAGAATATGACCACCTCGATCAGACTGACAGAATCGCTCAAACGACTGACGGGCACCTTGCTCGCCATCGTGCATACACGTCTGGAATTGCTTGGCAACGAATTGGCCGAAGAGCGCCTGCGCTTTGAACAAACCTTGATTTACATCGGGATTACCCTGCTGTTCTTCGGATTGTCCATCATGCTGATCACCGTTTTCATCATAGTGGTCTTCTGGGACAGCCAGCGTCTGCAAGTATTAGGGGGGCTGTCCGGGCTATTTTTCATCGCCGGACTCCTGGCGTGGAACGCAGCGCGTAATCTAGTGCGAAAAAAATCCAGACTTTTTTCCATGAGCCTTGCCGAATTATCCAATGATCGCGATCATCTGACACCATGAACCAAAAACGCCATGACCTAGCCTGCCACCGCCAATTACTGCTGAAAAAAATAAATGCCCAGCGCATCGAAATCATCGAAATATCTCTGCAATTAAAAAAACCACTGGCACTGGCAGATACCGGAATCAAGGCGGTACATTTCATACGCGACCATCCTGCACTGGTAGCCAGTAGCGTGACCGTGCTACTGGCATTACGCCGGGGAAACCTGACTCTCATGGCGCAAGAAGGGTGGCGATTATTGTGCATGTATCCTGCCACAGCTTATCTGACCCAATATTTTTCATGCCATAAGCGCGACACCCTGGTTGATTAACCTGAAAAGAGCTGTTCGTAGAAGAAATGATTCTTGGGGAGTGAAGAAAAAATAACATGAACATTTCGTAGGTTGGTCTGAGCTTGCGAAGCCCAACGGATATCGAAAATGTTGGGCTTCCTTCGTCAGTCCAACCCACGATTTTTTTGTTTATTTGCTCAAATTATCTTTGCTTGACACCTTAATCTCTTATCAGCACAGACAAAAAAAGGCCCGGAACGTGATTAACGTTGCCGGGCCAGCACTACAGGCATTTATTTTAAGGGGTAAAATAAACACCTGTCGCCAGCATGCCATCTTGCTCATCAGTACTCTGTTCGATAGCACACATAAATATTCAGGGTTTGAAGTTCCACATCGCACTTCGTCGAATATTGCCTAGAACCTCTGCTTAGCCTCGAAATCGTTATGTACGTCATCGCACATAACGCTCGCACAGCTTATGTTATGTTGTATGTACCGGACGATGATGCTTTCGCTCGCGTAGAACTACGCAGACTTGCCTCAATCACCATGTTTACGGGACAAATAAATGGCCATTCTTCTGTCATCACGGCAAGAGCCCATACAGAACCAGTTGCTTGCAGCACTTCCTGCCGAAGTATTTGATCGTATTTTCCCCCATCTGGAACGCGTCGCACTGCCCTTAGGCAAAGTTATCCATGAATCCGGCGGACAACTGCAACATGTATATTTTCCAACCACCGCGATGGTATCCATGCACTACATCATGGAAAACGGAGCCTCGGCTGAAATAGCCAGCATTGGAAATGAAGGGATGCTCGGCATTTCACTGTGCCTTGGGGGTGGGGGGACGGGGGTGGGTAGCAATGCCACACCCAACCGGGCCGCTGTTTATACCGGTGGTCATGGCTACCGGCTGAAAGAGCGGCTGATCATAGATGAATTCAATCGCGCAGGCCCGATGATGCGACTGATGCTGCGCTACACCCAAACCTTGATAGCCCAGATAGCCCAGACAGCCGTGTGCAACCGGCATCATTCGGTTGAACAACAATTGTGTCGCTGGCTGCTGTTAACGCTGGACCGTTTGTCCGGCAATGAACTAACCATGACACAGGAATTGATTGCCAGCATGCTGGGTGTACGCCGCGAAGGCATCACCGAAATTGCCGGTAAACTTCAACGCGAAGGCCTGATCAGCTACCGTCGGGGACACATCACGGTGCTGAACCGAACCGGCCTGGAAGCCCATGCCTGTGAATGCTATCAGGTCGTCAGAAAAGAATTCCGCCACCTGTTTAGCAATGCGGAGAACTCCAATAAGCGGATAATGCAACATCAAACCTGCAGCCACACAGCAAATAGAAGCTGACAATGAAAAAATTCTGTTTACCAGTCAGGCTCACACTTTTTGCTGACATTCGCAACCCCAACTCTTTTGTACGCCTCACTTCAAGCACATGTCAAAAATAGACCATAACCCTGTCATTCTCAATGCGGCAACCGAATCAGCCTCTGCTTTTATCGAATCCAGGCATCAGGAGACATTGCTTAAAACAGGTGCATTGCAAAATGCGATCCTCAACAGTGCCAACTTTTCCAGTATCGCGACCGATGCAAAGGGCGTGATTCAGATATTTAATATCGGTGCCGAGCGCATGCTGGGTTATGCCGCCGCCGACGTTATCAACAAAATCACCCCGGCAGATATTTCCGATCAGCAGGAACTGCTCATACGCGCGGCATCACTGAGCAGTGAATTGGGTACCCCGATTACGCCAGGCTTCGAAGCACTGGTGTTCAAGGCCTCCCGTGGCATTGAAGACATTTACGAGTTGACCTATATCTGCCGTGATGGCAGCAGACTCCCAGCCATCGTATCGGTCACCGCGCTACGCGATGAGCAAAACACCATCATCGGCTACCTGCTGATCGGTACCGACAACACTGCACGCAAACAAATTGAAGCCGAGAAACAGCGTTTGGTCGATATTCAGCAAGAATCCAATAAACAACTGCAACTGGCGAATTTCACCTTACAGATCAGCGAGGCAAAACTCTCTGTGACGCTCAATTCCATCGGCGATGCGGTCATCACCACCGATGCACAAGGGTGTGTGACGCTACTCAATCCTCTTGCCGAAAAGTTAACCGGCTGGACTATGGCAGAGGCCACGGGGCGACCGGTAGACGAGGTATTTCACCTCATCCACAAGAAAACACGACTACCCAGCACGATTCCGATAATGAATACGCTGACGCATGGAACCACTCACAGCCTTGCCAACCACACCGTGGTCATCGCACGCGATGGTAGTGAGTGCGATATTGCCGACAGTTGCGCGCCGATACGTGATCGAGACAGGCAGATCATCGGCGCCGTGCTGGTGTTTCGCAACATCACCAGAGAATATGCAACGCAACAGGCATTGCGCGACCAGCAGTTCTATACCCGCTCTCTGATCGAATCCGGCATAGACGCGATCATAACTACCGATCCGTTCGGCATCATATCCGACGTAAACCGGCAAATGACCATACTGACCGGGTACAAGCGCGATGAGCTGATCGGCACGCCGTTCAAGAATTACTTTACCGAACCGGAACGGGCCGAAGCGGCTATTAAACGGGTACTGATCGAAAAGAAAATCACCGACTACGAACTCACTACATGTGCAAAAAATGGCCGTCAAACAGATGTATCCTATAACGCCACCCCCTTTTTCAACCGTGAAGGGATGCTGCAAGGCGTATTTGCCGCTGCGCGCGACATTACCGAACGCAAACGACTGGATGGGATGCTGCATGAAAAGAACCACGAATTGAACATGGCTCGTCAACTGTCGGAAAATGCCAACCTGGCAAAATCGATTTTCCTCTCCCGTATGAGCCATGAATTGCGTACTCCGCTCAATGCGATCTTAGGCTTCGCTCAGCTACTTGAAAACGGCACACCCGCCCTGACCGACACCCAAACTTCACGGCTGCACCAGATCACCAAGGCGGGCTGGTATCTGCTTGAATTGATTAACGAGATACTCGACCTTGCGGTCATCGAATCCGGCAAACTATCGCTCTCTCAGGAAGCCATTTCACTGTCTGAAATTATGCGCGAATGCCAGTCCTTGATCGAACCTCAGGCGCAACAACACGCTATAAACATGCATTTCATCCCGTTTAACGAAAACTGGTTTGCCTATGCCGACCGCATCAGAGTCAAACAGGCACTGATCAATCTGTTATCGAATGCCATCAAATACAACCGGGCGCAGGGAAATGTTGTGATCTCATGTATGATTACCGCCCAGAATCGCATCCAGATCAGCATAAAAGATACGGGAAATGGTCTGCCGCCTGAAAAATTGCTGCAACTGTTTGAGCCATTTAATCGTCTGGGACAGGAAAACGGCATAGAGGAAGGCACAGGCATAGGTCTGGTGGTTACCAAGCAATTGTTAGAGTTAATGGGGGGCACCATCAATGTCAAGAGCATCGTCGGGGTGGGGAGTGAATTTCTGGTCGAACTGGCCCGCGGCATGACGCACCAACCGATTATCAGGCAGATAGTGCACGACGAAGTTTCAGTTTCTACAGACAAATCCACGTTGCTATATATAGAAGACAACCCGGCTAATCTGATACTGGTCGAGCAAATCATCGGAGAGCATCCGAACATACGCATGCTGAGTGCATGCGATGCCCTGCAAGGCATCGCACTGGCACGCACCCACCTGCCGGATGTAATCCTGATGGACATCAACCTGCCGGGTATCAACGGAACCGAGGCGATGAAAATCCTGCTCGATAAACCGCTCACCCAGCTTATTCCCGTCATCGCCTTAAGTGCCAATGCCATGGCTTGTGATATTAGCAAAGGGCTGGCAGACGGATTTTTTCGCTATCTCACTAAACCCATAAAAATTCATGAATTAATGGGCGCGCTGGAGGATGCACTGAAACTTTCCAACATGAGACGTAATAACACGACAGGAAAACTATCATGATCACCAACCAGGAAATCCTGGCCGCCAGCATTCTGATTGTTGACGACCAGCCAGCCAATGTATTACTACTGAGTGAATTATTACGTGAGGCGGGCTATACCTCGATCACGTCAACGACAGACCCCTATGCTGTCGACGAACTGCATCGCATCAACCGCTTTGACCTGATATTGCTGGATCTGCAAATGCCCGGTATGGACGGTTTTGCAGTAATGGATCAGCTCAAAGCAACTGATACCGATAGCTACCTACCTATACTGGTAATCACGGCCCAGCCGAATCATAAACTGCGCGCATTAGCCGGTGGTGCGAAAGACTTCGTCGCCAAACCCTTCGATCTTATCGAAGTGCAGACGCGTATCCGCAACATGCTGGAAGTGCGCTTACTGTACAAACAGCTAGAGGAATACAACAAACTGCTGGAACAGAAGGTGCTCGCACGCACGGAGGAACTGCGAGCCAGTGAAGCGCGATTTCGCCGTCTGACGGAACTGTCATCCGATTGGTACTGGGAACAGGACGAAAACAGTCATTTCACTAAAATTTACGGCCCGGTACTGGAAATGCTCGGCATTCGGCTAGACGATGCTCAAGGCTACGCCAGAGACGATCATGGACTAAGCTGGATTGAAAGCGAACGAAAAGCGCTGTTTGAAAAACTGGCTGCCCGACAACCTTTTCTGGATTTCGTCTATAGCCGTGCAAACCCGGGCGGCCCGCACTACTACCAGATGGTGAGCGGGGAGCCAATGTTCGACTCCTCCGGCAGATATACCGGCTACCGCGGTATTGGAAAGGATGTGACAGACACAATACCAAAACCGCCAGTGACATCCGGCACGCGCAGAAAGGACTGATTATTTTTTGGGGGACCTTGCGGGCATCAACCATTCTGCTGGTCTGCAACAAATCGTCCGGTACAAATTGAATTTCAGGACTATGTACTATTATGGAAAAATCCAAGCAATCTGCCATGAAATTACGCCAGGAAGCCGAATCGCAACTTGAGCGTAAAGTGCCGTCATTAGTCAAACCCCTGCCCGGCGAGAACCTGCTGCATGAACTGATGCATGAACTGCGCGTCAGCAAGATCGAACTGGAGATGCAGAACGAGTCATTACGGCAATCGCAAATTGAACTGGAAAAATCACGTGATCGCTATGTTGACTTGTATGAATTCGCGCTGGTAGGGTACTTAACGCTTAATCAGAATTCCTTGATACAAGACATCAACCTTCCCGGTGCCGAACTACTCGGCGTGGAACGAAATAAACTGTTGGGCCGCCGCTTCGCCTCTTTCGTTGCGCCAGAGGATCAGGATCACTGGAATCATCTTTTCCATTCCGCGATCAAAAGCGACCAGAAATTTTGTTGTAAACTGAAACTCAGGCACGAGTCCGAAACACCTACCAATATCATGCTGATTTGCCAGCGCCTGCATAAATTGGACGAACAAATAGTGTTGCGTATCACACTGATTGACATCACAGAAACCGCTATTTAACCCAAATAATCCATTAGACCGAAAACTCGTCATCCCGCGAAAGCGGGAATCCAGTTAATTGAATAGCCGCCGTGCAACGGGCCAAAATTGAGGTTTTGTCCGATGCGCGCAGCATTTATTCTAAAAAAATCATTCCATCCACGAAAGACACGATATTAAACAATGGGTTACGTCAAGTCACCAAAACACCCATTAGGTGAAATTGGAAACTTTGGCATGTTTTGAATTTGTTCGTGTTTTTTGCGTGTTTTTGCCTAAAGGCAAAATACCTGCCAAACCCGCCTCGTGCTTTTCATGGACAATTCGACTTAAAAGCATGATTGTGCAGTTTAGCGATCAATAACTATCTCAATGTACGCCACCGTACATACTCATTTACAACGGCATCCTACACTCCAGATTCCTAAACAATCCTTTTCTGGAGAAATATAATGAATAAAGTTTTAATGGCAATAGCCATCAGTGCAACTCTTGTAGCGATTCCGGCATCAGCCTCGCCCTATATAGGTGCAGGACTGGGTTCTGCCAGAACAGATGGCAACCACACTGGATCAAAAGTATTTGCAGGCTACCAGTTCAATGAAAACGTCGGTGCGCAAGTTGCCTACAATGATTTCGGTAATTATCGCGGCTCAACAGCTACCGCGTGGTCTGCCGCCGTTGTCGGTACTATGCCGATTGATGCTTTCTGGGATGTATCCGCTAAAGTCGGCGCAACTGAAAACCGTACAACACTGGCAGGCTCCGGTCGCAAGTCTGAACTACTGTGGGGCATAGGTGCCGGCTACAACTTCAACAGAAATGTCGCGTTGCGTTTTGAATATGAAGATTTCGGCAAAATGCCAACCGATGCGGCAGGCAATCGTTGGAACGCAACCAATTGGGCCATGAACGTCAAATATTCGTTCTAACGGGCGTGGCAATAGTGCCGTCCCTGATGATTAAATAGGCTAACGGTTGTAAATTGTAAGCCTGCGAACCACATCGATAACCAACGATGCGGTTCCTTCGCCACCCCATCTGCGCGATTTATTTCAAGCTACCCACGTTAACGGTTAACTCCACTTGCATCCAATTTCAAAATAAAACTCGCCAGTTCTGGTGGCAAGGGGGCACTGATATGCAGTGGCTCACCGGTAAGCGGATGATTGAAAGTGATCGTATGTGCATGAAGGAACATGCGTTTCAGGCCCTGTTTCATCAATTCGCGGTTACGTGCGAAATCACCGTATTTATCGTCACCTGCGATAGGAAAACCCAGATGTGACAGATGAACGCGTATCTGGTGAGTGCGGCCCGTCTTGAGATGCGCTTCAAGCAAGCTGAAACCGGATTGTCCTGAACTCGCTTGCCCGAAGCCAGAATCACCGAAGCCGGGCCAGTTTCTTTGCAATGAAAAAATGGTGTACGACGCCTGCCCGCCCTCTTTTACCGTGACGCGTTTCTCGCCTTGCGGCGTGTCAAACTTGTGCAGTGGCAATTTGACATGCTGTTTAACATTGGTCCATTTCCCCAGCACCAGTGTCAAGTAACGTTTATCGCTATTTCCCTCGCGCATGATTTCGTGCATTGCAACAAGCGCCGAACGTTTCTTCGCCAGCAACAGCACGCCCGATGTTTCACGATCCAGACGATGTACCAGCTCCAGAAATTTTGCCTGAGGACGAGCTCGACGCATCTGTTCAATCACACCGAAACTGACACCGCTACCGCCATGAACCGCCAGACCGGAGGGTTTATTTACCGCCAACAGTGCGTCATCTTCATAAATTATTGGCAGCTCCACGGTAGGAATATAAACCTGTTCAATTTCTTCCTTCTGCGCCACTCTTACCGGCGGGATGCGCAATATATCGCCCAGTTTGAGTCGATAAGTCTGATTTACCCGTTTTTTATTAACCCGTACTTCGCCACGCAAGATACGGTAAATATGGCTTTTGGGAACGCCTTTTAAGTGACGAAACAGGAAATTGTCAATGCGCTGAGCATCCCCACTTTCATCGATTGTAAGTAAAGTAACAGATTCTTTGCTTAAACTATTCATTATGCTTATACTTCGCCGTTCGCGCGTTTTTGGATTGGGTAAGTTCGGGAAATATTCCCACCGATTGTTTCTGAAACATTCCTGCTTTGAGAGTTTTTCAGATCGTTGGTCACAGTTTTGGCGCATTGCGCCGCCTCCATCCAACCGCAGCCCGGTTAATATCGCTCACCGGAACCAGCAGTGATAGTAATTGATTTACGCGCTCAAAGCACCTGTGGATTTCCGTATCGGGGCTGTCGTAAGCAATACTTTGTGGTCGAGCCGGATAAATGCAGCAGCCGCTAATCAGCCGCCCTGCAGCAGCCCAGGAATTCTCCCCAACCGTATTGCTATCACCGCCTCTTTACAAAAGAATTTTTTACCTGCTATTCACCGAGAAATAATATTGACCAACCGTTTGTAAAATAAGCACTATTCTTACGTTTGCTCCTCTCGCATGCCTAATTGCATGTAGCAAGGTACTCGCCCGTGTCAGAGCGCGGGAGACTACATAAATGAAACGAATGTTATTTAATGCGACACAGCCGGAAGAACTCCGTGTCGCGATTGTTGATGGTCAAAAACTGATCGACCTCGACATTGAAACTGTCGGCAAGGAACAACGCAAAAGCAATATCTACAAAGCTGTCATCACCCGCATTGAACCCAGCCTCGAAGCCTGTTTTGTCGAATACGGCGGCAACCGTCACGGTTTTCTGCCTTTCAAGGAAGTCTCTTCGCAATTTTACCAACCCGGCTGCAGCAACCGCCCTTCCATCAAGGAAGCGTTGCGCGAAGGTCAGGAATTGCTGGTTCAGGTTGAAAAGGACGAACGTGGCAACAAGGGCGCCGCATTAACCACCTTTATCAGCCTGGCCGGTCGCTACATCGTTCTGATGCCGAACAACCCGAACGGTGGCGGCGTATCGCGCCGCATTGAAGGTGAAGAACGCGCCGAATTACGCGAAGTTCTGTCACACATCAACGTACCTGAAGGCATGAGCATCATTGCCCGCACTGCGGGTATCGGACGCAACGAAGAAGAATTACAGTGGGATTTGAATTACCTGAATCAACTGTGGACAGCCATTGCCGAAGCAGCCGAGAGCGAAAAAGCCCCATCGCTGATTTACCTTGAAAGCAGTCTGGTAGTTCGCGCCATCCGCGACTATTTCAATCCCGAAATCGGCGAGATTCTGATCGACACCGAAGAAGTATACGAGCAGGCTCACGCTTTCATGAGCACCGTTATGCCGGACAACGTCAACCGTATCAAGCGCTATATAGATGATGTGCCGTTGTTCTCACGCTTCCAGATCGAACACCAGATTGAATCTGCCCATGCGCGCGAAGTACGCTTGCCATCCGGCGGTGCCATCGTCATTGACCACACCGAAGCCCTGACCGCGATCGATATCAACTCGGCACGCGCGACCAAAGGTTCTGACATTGAGGCTACTGCGTTCAATACCAACCTTGAAGCAGCCGAGGAAATCGCCCGCCAGATGCGCTTGCGCGATCTGGGCGGCCTGATCGTGATCGACTTTATCGACATGGAAAACAATCGCAACCAGCGCGATGTAGAAAATCGTCTGCGTGACTCCCTGCGCTTTGATCGTGCCCGTGTCCAGACAGCCAAGATTTCGCGTTTCGGCCTGCTCGAACTATCACGCCAACGCCTGCAACCATCACTGGGCGAGAGCAATTACATCACCTGCCCACGTTGCAGCGGTATCGGTCATATCCGCGGCACCGATTCTTCCGCATTACATATTTTGCGCATTCTTCAGGAAGAAGCGATGAAAGACAGCAGCGCGGCAATACACGCCCAGGTGCCCGTCGATGTAGCAACCTTCCTGCTTAATGAAAAGCGCGCTGACATCCATCGTATCGAGTCGCGCCTTAAAGTGCCGATTATCATCATCCCGAATCCACATCTGGAAACGCCGAACTATCACATCAACCGCCTGCGTCAGGACGACCTGAACAGTGACACATTGCAGGCCAGCTACAATCTGGTTGAAAAGCCCGAAGAAAACAAACCGGAACAGGAACCGCAAAAAGCCAAGCGCTCACAGGCCGTGGTCAAAGGCATTACGCCTATGCAACCCGCACCAATGAAAGTGGAGCAAGCACCCGCCCCCGCACCATCGCTATTCAATCAGATTTCCGGTTGGTTCAAATCATTGATCGCACCTGAAGAGCCGAAGGTAGAGGTTGCAGCCACCAAACCGAATCCGAACTCCAGTCGTGACCGCGCTGATCGTGCAGAACGTGGAGAAGGCGGCAATCGCAAACGCCGTAACCGTGGTGACCGCCCGGAACGTCCTGAACGTCAGGATCGCCCCGAACGCTCGGAACGTCCTGAGCGCTCGGAACGTCAGGAGAGAGAGGATCGACCAGATCGCAACGCAACCCAAACCGTGGATAAAAATGCGGAAGTCGCTGCCAAGCCACAAAAACAGCGCCAACCCAAAAAACCCGCTGATACGCCCGTAGTAGAGGACAAACCGGCAATCGAAACTCAGGAAGTCGCAGCCAATACCGCTGAGACTGCCGAGAAAGCCGAAAAGAGCGGCAATCGTCGTCGCGGACGCCGTGGCGGCCGTCGTGAACGTGAGAAGCGTGAGGTCTCTGCACTTGACGTTGAAAATAACGAAACAGAGATCGAAAATGCAAGCGCCGAATCAAGCGCAAGTAGGGAAAACGCACCCCGCAAGCCTGCGCCGCGCCTAAAGCCGACAGAATATGTTGCCATGCCTGCCATAATGGCAGAAGCAGCAACAGTTAGATCAATAACAGAAACTCCTGCTGTTGCTATGGCACAAGCGTCGATTGAGAGTCCCGTTATGGTTGCAACGGCACCACCTCCAGTCGAAGCTCCTACTATCGAAGCTCCTACTATCGAAGCTCCAGTAGTAGAAGCTCCAGTAGTAGAAGCTCCAGTTGTAGAAGCTCCAGTTGTAGAAGTTCCAGTTGTAGAAGTTCCAGTTGTAGAAGTTCCTTCTGTTGTTGTGCCAGCAGTCAAAACAGCAATTAAAGAGCCTACTGAAGTATTGGTTCAAGTTGAAACAGCTCCGGAAAAACTGGCTGTGGTGAAACTCTCAGTCGTTAACGAAGTAACAGCCAATAAAGCACCAGCCGTAAATCGCCGCCGCTCCCGCCCTATGGAAGTGTACGTCGAGAATGAGCCGTTGATTCAAATCGAGACTCAGCGTAACAATTCATAAGCTTCATCCGACAAATAAGGGACGGCCCATAGCCGTCCCTTGTTTTATTTCCGCCCCCTTTCACCCGCCTTTCAGCAAACGAATCGATAGCTGATGCAGTTCATTCGCAAAACTTGTTGTCGCGCATGTGATAGAATGCGCCCCCCATACATTCAGCAAGGCCGTTTACATGTCACGCCAACTTCGCAATATTGCCATTATCGCTCACGTCGATCACGGCAAAACAACTCTGGTCGATAAACTGCTGTCACAAGCAGGCTCTTTTTCCGCTCATCAACATGTCGCAGAACGCGTCATGGACAACAATGATCTGGAGAAGGAACGAGGCATTACCATTCTGGCCAAGAATTGTGCCGTTGAATATCAAGGCGTACATATCAACATCGTCGACACACCTGGTCACGCCGACTTTGGCGGCGAAGTCGAACGTGTTCTGGGCATGGTAGATGGCGTGTTACTACTGGTTGACGCTGTAGATGGTCCGATGCCGCAAACCCGTTTCGTGACCAAGAAAGCACTGGCTCTGGGCCTGCGTCCTATCGTAGTTATCAACAAGGTAGATCGTCCGGGCGCACGTCCAGACTGGGTTGTAGACCAGACTTTCGATTTGTTTGACAAGCTGGGTGCCAGCGATGAGCAACTCGATTTCCCGGTTGTATACGCTTCCGCATTGAACGGTTATGCAATGATCGAACTGGGCCAGGAAAGTTCTAACATGTTCCCGCTGCTGGATACGGTCTTGAAAAATGTGCCCGCTCCAGCCGCTGCAAGTATCGACGAACCTTTGCAATTACAAATTTCCGCATTGGATTACTCCAGCTTCGTTGGTCGCATCGGTGTTGGTCGCGTTACACGTGGCCGTATCAAGCCAGGCCAGGAAGTCATGGTTATGCATGGCGAAAAATCATCGAAGAAAGCGCGCGTTAATCAGGTGCTGGGCTTCCGCGGTATTGAGCGCGTGCTGCTGGACGAAGCGCTGGCGGGCGACATTATTCTTATCAACGGTATTGAGGAAATCGGCATCGGTGTAACCATTGCCGATGTGAGCAAGCCCGAAGCGTTACCCTTACCCAAGGTAGACGAGCCTACGCTGAGCATGAACCTGATGGTGAACACGTCGCCATTATGCGGTCAGGAAGGAAAGTTGATCACCAGCCGTCAGATTCGTGACCGTTTAAACAAGGAATTACTGGTCAATGTAGCCTTGCGTGTCGAAGAAACCGACAACACCGACGTATTTCTGCTGTCAGGTCGCGGCGAATTACACCTGACTATATTATTGGAAAACATGCGTCGCGAAGGTTTCGAGATGGGCGTCGGCAAGCCACGCGTAGTTTATCGCGAGATCAATGGCGAGAAATGCGAGCCATTTGAAGTGCTGACCGTAGACGTGGAAGACGTCAATCAGGGCGCGGTGATGGAAGAACTGGGTCGTCGTCGCGGCGACCTGCAAGACATGCAGCCGGATGGTCATGGTCGCGTTCGTCTGGAATACCGTATTCCTGCTCGCGGCCTGATCGGCTTCCAGTCCGAATTCATGACGCTGACACGCGGTACCGGCATCATGGCTCACGTGTTTGATGACTACGCACCGGTCAAGGCCGACATGCCAGGTCGTCGCAACGGTGTATTGATCTCTGCCGAACAGGGTGAAGCCGTAGCCTATGCCTTGTGGAAGCTGGAAGATCGCGGTCGCATGATCGTTTCGCCCGGCGACAAACTGTATGAAGGCATGGTCATTGGTATCCATAGCCGCGATAACGATCTGGTGGTTAACCCGATCAAGGGTAAGCAATTAACTAACGTACGTTCTTCCGGCACCGACGAAGCCGTGCGTCTGACACCGCCCATCCGTCTGACACTGGAATCCGCCGTTGAATTTATTGATGACGACGAACTGGTCGAAGTTACCCCGATTTCAGTACGTATCCGTAAACGCTTCCTGACCGAAAACGAACGCAAGCGCCAGTCTCGCGGTTAGTAGTTCGTTAATCGTTTCAAAAAATAGCCGTACGGTTAATCCCGTGCGGCTTTTTTCATATAAAAGATAGAGTAAAGGGAGACTCTATCAATCCAAAGATCACTCAAATGCAAGGCGCAGAAATATTTGGCGAACAACCGATGCACGAATTACCCGCCTATCCCCGAACAGCCGAAAACACACACTCAATGTAACCGTAACATCCACAATGTTACTTACGCGAAGTCCAGCCTGCCGATAATATTAACGTTGAGTCATATGAGTCACGTCGGATGATCCTGAGATTTAAATTCATATTAGCTTAATCAGTAAAGCAACTATCAAATAAGCCTACTCATTGAATAAATGGATTTCTTCCGGCCTCAATAATTGATTCTTTCAGTTTAGTAACTCCCGTCTAAATTAACAATTATCCAAGGAGAAAATCATGGCAGATGAAAAAGCACTTGTTTCAATGGCACAAGCCTTTACCGGCTTACCCATGGACGACCTGATAGGTGGTCCACTTAATGCAGCAGCAAAAGCCAATTCGGCTATGGCTCTGACTCAAACCCAATTCATGTTGAATACTTGCTTCTCAACCAAAAAAGTTGATGGTGCAATTAGTTACGAACCCATCATGATTAAAATGTCCCTCACACGAGGTGCCATAGTTCCCGGCACACTTGATCCTGCTACTGGAGTTACATCACCACCAACAATTACCAGCTTCGAAACCAAATTTGATTTGCCAATTCTTACAATCATTCCCTTGAACTCATTAGCGGTAGACAACGTGGACATCAATTTTGAAATGGAAGTAAAATCCAGCTACGGCGAGGAAACCAGCACATCACAGGAAAAAGAAGTTGCCGCTTCAGCCAGTTGGGAAATTAAAGCAGGATGGGGCCCCGTTTCTGCGAAAATCACAGGTAATGCCAGCTACAACAGCAAAGATAGCGCCAGCTTCAATTCTCACTATGAGAAAAGCAATTCAGCTAAATACACGGTGAATGTACATGCGGGTCAGTTACCGCTGCCTAATGGTGTAAACGTAATTATCGGCGCCTTCACCAATGCAATTCAACCCTATGAAATGCCAGCCGCTGCATAAGCATAAGGAAAATCCGGAAATTACATTTTTCGATAAGGTAAGATTCGAAACACCTTACCTTATCGAATTTCAAATAGAATTTCCAATATTGAGATAGTTTTTGTGGTCTGAAAATATAAACATGACTAAAACTCCCGACATAGGCATTCAGTATTTTTTCACAGGCCTGCCCATAAACGAGCTTATAACTCTGCCGCTCATTGCAGCCGCCGAAGCTCAGGCGAGAATGGCTGAAGTACAAGTACAATCACTATTGAGAAACTGCTTCACCCTTAATAGCGATGGTGTTTACGAACCCATACTTTTAAAAATGTCTATCACTCGCGGCGTATTGGAACCCGGGTCTCACCCCGACCCTAGAGCCGATCTAATTCAGGTCACTACCGATTTCTATCTTCCCTTAATAACAATATTTCCATTCAGTTCACTCGGTGTTGAGGTCGTAAATATCGATTTTGAACTGGATGTCACTGCGCAATATTCCACGCAAATCAATCCCAGCCAAGCTGATAATTCCAATCAGTCAAATAATAGAAATACAAGCAATAAAAACCGAATCAAACTAGCAGATAAGGATGTTTCATCTATTCAAATGCTTGGCCAAATAGCACCAAAAAACAAAGTTGTCAGCAAAACTGATAGCAGTGAAGTTACCGTGGAAAGCACAAGACAAAATGCAGCATTCTCCTTCAATATTACTGCCGGACCATTACCGTTAACTAAGGGACTACTTAGCATTATTGACTTGTATACCAACGCCATTACACCAATTGATATGCCTGAACAAAACTAGAAACGGATTAAAACATGATAAACGAACAAAAGATTCCCTGCCCCGTTTGCAAGAATCCAATCCCATTTGAAGTATCCGCACTTTTGAGAGGTGCAAAATTTGCGTGCACTTCTTGCATGTCTGAAGTCGCGCTGGCTCCAGAAAGTGTTGATAAAACCAAAGATGCCTTAACCCAATATGAACAACTCAAACAATCCACATCAAGATTAAAGAGATAGCTGACATGATAAAACTGGATCAACTTGTAAAAGTAATTCATGAAGCTGCGCTATCCGCAAATCAGGCTTTGATGGATGAAAATCTAAAAATAATAGATCAATTCTTTGTTGAATCAGAATTCCCAGCATCGGGTGCTAATTCATCAAATGAAGACGAAGCGCTGAACTCGGTAGAAAAAATACTAAGAAAGCAAAACCCAAGTAGCGAAGAGCTTAAAGCCGCGATGCAAAGCTTCATTGATGCCAAAAAAGCACATCAAAACAATACTGCAGATAAAACACCTAATGAAGACCCTGCGACACGTATTTTAAGACCCCGATCAGCCGTCATACAATATCCCATGCCGTCCGAAAATGGCATGATAATGAAAGATGTACTCGTACCATTAATTACTTTAATTCCTGTCACCCTATCAGAAATTACCGAAATCAAATTCAAGACAAATCTTGAAATCCAGATTAATGAAGAGAATAGCCTGGATATCAGCTTTCCGAATATAAGCACCATACGCAAATCTGAAAACAATCAAGGCTCTGATTCTGGCTATTCCAGCCTTGAAATTACAGTGCGTCCTAGCGACACTCCGGAAGGTTTAAAAATTGTGATTCAAGGATATGATAAAGCCTTGAAAGCCCAAATTCCTGTTTAACCTTAACTTCTATCCAGAACGCAACTGTTGAATCCGATCAAAGCGAAAATCTTCGGGCAACCTTGAGATGACCTGTACTTCACTGAATGTTCATTGCGCATGTGCTCGACGATAGCCATGCTGGCATCATAAGCCAGCGATTCTGCGCAATAGACAAATCTGTCCGCGGCTCGACGGAAAGGCTGGGCAAATTTTCCGCCTATGTATCTCTCTACGTCCCCGTCACTTCATTCTCGAAACGCAAATTCAATCCCAATGAACAGCCATCAGATCGAACTTTCTCAAACGACAAAATGCGCACCTGTAGCGAAAATCATACAATGCCGCGGCAACAGGCCAATAAACCAAAAAAAACAATTGTCCACGAAAAGCACGAGGCGGGTTTTGCAGGTATTTTGCCTTTAGGCAAAAACTCGCAAAAAACACGAACAAATTCAAAAACATGTCAAACAGCGTGCAAAAGTTTCCAATTTCACTAATAGGTGTTTCGGTGACTTGATGTAACCCATTGTTTAATTTCGTGCCTTTCGTGTTTTTCGTGGACTAAATGAGGTTTTAAGGATAAACAGGTTAGCCTTAAGATTTCCGCTCATTGACCGATTTATTCTGCATGCATACAAATCTCACAGCCATGTCTACAATCGACCCGTTAACCCTGGCCTCCTACCTCGAAACCGACTATTCCGTTTTTGCCCAATTGCCGTTTACTTTGCGTGTGGGGGTCGCCAATGACTCACTCTCCGCGCTATACAGGAAGTTGAACACAAACTGTTGCGCTTACATCACGGCATACAATCCGTTTGGTGAGCTGCGTGATGACAAAAACAACATTGCCTATCAAGCCGATTTGGAAAAAGAATTGAAGCAACGCAGATTGACCTATATGAAAGGTATTGGAAAACACCCTTTCCAGAACTGGCCTGCCGAACCCAGTTTTCTCGTATTGGACTTATCGCTGGAAGCGTCCAAACAATTAGGCAGAAAATTCGATCAGAACGCTATCCTCTGGTGCAGTGCCGATGCCGTACCCCAATTGATACGGCTAAGATAGATCATGATTAAGTTGAGGTCAAAAACAAGCCTTGGTATGGCTTAATGATTACAACGGCGACATCAACACACTGTCACGCAGCTTCTTCAACTCATCGCGAAATTCGGTTGCTTTCTCGAACTCCAGATTTTTAGCCGCCTGCAACATTTCCTTCTCCAGCCGCGAAATCTCCTTCGATAACTGTTTCTCGTTCATCGCCATGTACTTAGCCTGAGTTTGCGCGGCCTTTTGCTGACTGCGTGCCTCGTCCGGCTCGTAGGTGCCTTCGATGATGTCCTTGATGCGCTTTTGCACGCCCTGCGGCGTGATGCCATGCTTGAGATTATGCGCCACCTGTTTGGCACGACGGCGCTCGGTCTCGTCCATCGCCCGCTGCATCGAGTTGGTGATCCTGTCCGCATACAGGATCGCGGTGCCATGAAGATGACGCGCGGCACGCCCCATGGTTTGAATCAGCGAGCGCTCCGAGCGCAGAAAGCCTTCCTTGTCCGCATCCAGTATCGCGACCAGCGAGACTTCGGGAATATCCAACCCCTCGCGCAACAGGTTGATGCCGATCAGCACATCAAACTCGCCCAGACGCAGATCACGAATAATCTCGACGCGCTCAACGGTTTCAATGTCCGAATGCAGATAACGCACCTTGATGCCGTGCTCACCCAAATAATCGGTCAGGTCTTCCGACATGCGCTTAGTCAGCGTCGTAACCAACACCCGCTCCCCCGCCTTGATCCGCAGATTGATTTCGGACATCAGATCATCCACCTGATTGGTCGCCGGACGCACCTGTATCACCGGATCGACCAGCCCGGTAGGCCGCACCACCTGCTCGACCACCTGCCCGGCATGCTCGGACTCATAGACGGCAGGCGTTGCGGAGATGAACACGCTCTGACGCATGATGTGCTCGAATTCGTCAAATCTTAACGGACGATTATCCAATGCGGACGGCAGCCGGAAACCGTAATTAACCAGATTCTCCTTGCGTGCCCGGTCACCCTTGAACATGCCGCCGATCTGCGGAATCATCACATGACTCTCGTCCAGAAACATCAACGCATTGGGCGGCAGATAATCCAGCAGTGTCGGCGGCGCTTCGCCCGCCTTGCGACCGGACAAATGGCGCGAATAATTTTCGATACCCTTGGTGAAGCCTATCTCGCTCAACATCTCCAGATCATGGCGAGTGCGCTGCTCGATGCGTTGCGCCTCGACCAGTTTTTTCTCTTGAACAAAAAACGCGATACGCTCGGCCAGTTCCAGTTTGATGGTTTCTATCGCCTCCAGCACTGTGCTGCGCGGCGTAACGTAATGGCTGGACGGATAAACGGTGTAGCGCGGCACCTTCTGCTGGATATGTCCGGTGAGCGGATCGAACAAGGACAGCGTTTCCACCTCATCATCGAACAACGAGATACGCAATGCCAACTCGCTGCTTTCCGCCGGAAACACGTCGATCACATCGCCGCGCACGCGAAAACGACCACGGGTAAAGTCGATGTCGTTGCGCTCGTACTGCATCTCAACCAGCCGCTTGATCACATCGCGTTGATGCATCTTCTCGTTATGACGCAGATGCAAAATCATGCCGTGATAATCCACCGGATCGCCGATACCGTAAATCGCCGACACCGTCGCAACGATCACGCAATCCTCACGCTCCAGCAACGCCTTGGTGGCCGACAACCGCATCTGCTCAATCTGCTCATTGATGGACGAATCCTTCTCAATAAACACATCCCGCGACGGCACATAGGCCTCAGGCTGGTAATAATCGTAATAGGAAACAAAATATTCCACCGCATTCTCGGGGAAAAAATCGCGCAATTCCGAATACAACTGTGCCGCCAGCGTCTTGTTCGGTGCCATCACCATCGCCGGCCGCCCCAGCCGAGCAATCACATTCGCCATCGTGAAGGTCTTACCCGAGCCGGTTACGCCAAGCAGGGTTTGAAATGACAAACCATCGTTGATGCCTTCGACAAGCTGCGCAATAGCCGTAGGCTGATCGCCCGCCGGTTCAAAAGGCTGGTGCAGACGGTAGGGACTGTTGGGAAAGGTTTTGATATTCATGTAGCCGTATATTGTACGGGCAAAACCTGAATCAGACAGACGAAAAAAACGCGCCGATCAGGGAGATAGAACCGGCGCGATACTGGGGAAATGAACTACATTGAAGCGCTAAAGGAAATAAAGGTAGGCACGGCAACGATGAACGAAACTACACCGGCTACAACCCAACGAACAAATCTGGCAACAGCAGAATACGCTTTTTTCATTTTACACCTCATCAAAAATTTGAATTACAAACCCGTTTAATTACGCGTAAGCGATAACCACGGGCATAGCTCAGAGAGATGTTCTGAAAAAGAGTTCAATTCCCGACAAAAATAGTTTGTTTGATTTTTTCAGTTAATTGCTCGACTGGAGAATGATAACGAAAGGCGGGAAGGTATAAAAAAGGTGTGGATTGGTGTCCTCGACAGGAATCGAACCTGTAATTGCCCCTTAGGAGGGGGCGGTTATATCCATTTAACTACGAGGACAGCGACGCGCATTCTACCGGAAATGCGCTGTAATCAAAACCCTCACACTGGTATCATGCGCGACTGTCGAAAAATTGAGGATAAATTAATGAAGTGGCTGGCTATTATTGCGGCAATGCTGGTTTTGGCATCACTGTTCGTAGCGCGTGCTGCACGTGCGGGCGAATTACCCGAAGCCGGCAAGGCTGCGCCGGATTTCAAACTGCCTGATCAGCATGGTGTGATGCATTCATTACAGGATTATCGCGGCAAGTGGCTGGTGCTGTATTTTTACCCCAAGGATGACACGCCGGGCTGTACGCAGGAAGCCTGTGCATTTCGCGATGACTTGCATTTATTGACCGAAATGGGCGCTGCCGTGATCGGTGTAAGTGTAGACGACAAGAAAAGCCATGCGGAATTTGCCAAAAAGTATCATTTGCCCTTTCCACTGCTTGCTGATGAGGGCGGAAAGGTCGCCGCGTCTTATGGCTCGTTGATGAATCTGGGCATCATGAAACTCGCGCGTCGCTTTACCTTTTTGATTGACCCGCAGGGCCATATCAGTAAGCTATACCTGAGTGTGGAAGCCTCGAAGCATTCAAAAGAAATTATTGAAGACCTGACTAAACTGAAAGCCGGAGGAACATTGAAATGATGGGACGTATAAATTTGTTTGCAGCATGGTTCTTGATTCCGCAGACCCTATCCATGGGCTGGGTCGCCTTTATCGGACGCATGGTGCTGGAAGTGCTGGGCGTTGACACCTACGAAGGCGACATTCCAGGCCGACTGGTCGGTGCCATCTTACTGTTCGGCGCGGTGTACCTGATTCTGCACATACGCGGCTCTTTGCCGCCGGAAGGCAAACCGGAAGGAAAAGGCTATGTATTCGGACATCGATTGATACTGGCAGCAAATTTATTTTCAGTCATGTTCATCGCCTTCCATTTCACCCATGTGATGATAGAAAGTCACAATCTGCGTACCATACTGAATAGTTTCACCGACGCATTCGGCTACTGGACGATGGCATTGTGGATAGTCGGCTTTTCGTTCCTGTATCAATCCGGTTTGCCAACCAAAGAGACGGCAAACCCATCAACGGGAAAATAACATTACCCCATCCCTCCTCGCTTTTATTAATTACGCGGGGAGGAATTTGCAATCCTTAATACAAGCACTCTCCCTACATGCCATTTATCACATTAGACAAAGCCTGCCTCGCCTTCGGCCACGTAGCATTACTCGACCACACCGACTTTCAACTCGATGAAGGCGAGCGCGTCGGCCTGATCGGACGCAACGGCGGCGGTAAATCCAGCCTGATGCGCGTACTAGCCGGACAAAACAACCTCGACGACGGCCTGGTCTGGCGTCAGCCTTCGGCTCGTATCTGCTATGTCAGTCAGGAACCAGCACTGGATGCTGACGACAGCGTATTCGATGCCGTCTCCAAAGGGCTGGGGAAATTGCAAAAGCTGCTGCACGATTACCACCATGTCTCGCATCAACTGGCCGAGCCGGATGCGGACTACGACACACTACTCGAAGAAATGCAGAACCTGCAAACCCAACTCGAAGCGCAGGACGGCTGGAAAGTCGAAGCGCGCATCGAAACCGCTATCGCCAAACTGGATCTGGACCCGGACAAGCGCGTAGGTGACCTGTCCGGCGGGCAACGCAAGCGTGTGGCGTTGGCACAGGCGCTGGTCGCCGAACCGGACGTGTTGATACTGGACGAACCCACCAACCATCTGGACTTCGCCTCTATCGAATGGCTGGAAGGCCTGCTGAACAACTTCGTCGGCAGCGTGCTATTCGTCACCCATGACCGCCGCTTTCTGGACAACGTCGCCACCCGCATCGTCGAACTGGATCGCGGCAAACTGGCGGGTTTCCCCGGCAACTTTACCGCCTACCAAGCCATCAAAGAACGCATGTTGAGCGATGAGGCGGTCGTCAACGCCAAGTTCGACAAGGTGCTGGCGCAGGAAGAAGTCTGGATCCGTCAGGGCGTAAAAGCCCGCCGTACCCGTAACGAAGGCCGCGTACTGCGACTTGAACAACTACGCCGCGACCGCGCCGCACGCCGCGAAAAGGTAGGCAAGGTCGAAATGAATGTCGAGACCGGCGAACGCTCAGGCAAACTGGTCGCCGAACTGGAAAATGTCAGCAAAAGCTATGGCGACCGCACGCTAATCAATAACTTCTCCTGCCGCATACAGCGCGGTGACAAGATCGGCCTGCTCGGCCCGAACGGTGTAGGCAAAAGCACATTATTGAAAATCATCCTCGGCGACTTGCAACCCGACAGCGGCACCGTCAAGCTCGGCACCAAGATTTCGGTCGCCTACTTCGACCAGTTGCGCGAACAACTCGACGACGATGCAACACTCGCCGACACCATCAGCCAGGGTTCGGATTTCATTGAAATCGGCGGCCAGCGTAAACATGTCATCAGCTATCTGGGCGACTTCCTGTTTCCGCCAGAGCGCGCTCGCTCGCCGGTCAAGAGTTGTTCGGGTGGCGAACGCAACCGCCTGCTGCTGGCTCGCTTGTTCACCCAGCCCGCCAATGTACTGGTGCTGGACGAACCGACCAACGATCTGGACATAGAGACACTGGAACTGCTGGAAGAATTGCTTGCGCAATACGACGGCACACTGTTTCTGGTCAGCCACGACCGTACCTTCCTCGACAACGTGGTCACACAGGTGATCGCATTTGAAGGCGAAGGCAAGTTAATCGAATACGTCGGCGGCTACGAAGACTGGGTACGCGTCAAAAAATATCAGGAATCCGTCGCGTCCGCCAAACCCGCCCCCACTCCACCCCGCCCGGCTCCCGTGCCAGTCGAAAAGCCCAAACCGGCCAGCAAACTGAGCTACAAGGAAGCACGCGAACTGGAAGAGTTGCCCAAGCGTATCGAAGCACTGGAACAGGAACAAATCGACATCACCGCCCACCTCGCCGACGGCACGATCTTCCGCACCGACACCAAACGCGCCAAGCAACTGCAAGCGCGTGCAGAGGCGATTGAAGAAGAGATATTGACGATCATGGGACGTTGGGAAGAGTTGGAGAAACGTAGCTAATTTGAGAATGACATATACCGCTTACACTGGCATAAGAAGGACGATTTCGGTTATTGTTTGATAAACACCAGTAAATAAAGATTTTAATGGAGTAAAGCCATGACCGAAAACAACCTTCCTTTAACGTCCTTTGCCATCGGTGGCTATAGAAGTTTTGGGGATAAGGTTCAACGATTTGGGACGCTGTCACGAATCAATCTGTTCATCGGTCAAAACAACAGCGGCAAATCCAATGTACTGCGATTTATACACGACATTTACCCGCAACTTACCAATGGCAACAACGGGGTAACGCTCTCCTCTCTTGAACGTCATTTGCCAGTTAGTGCCAATTTTGTGACAGGTTGCGCTATCTCGTTACACAAAGATGACGCAGGCTTGGCTCGGGAATTTTTTAACGAGATGAGTTCAAAGTTTAAACCTGACGAATATCGTATGCATTTTTTGAAATTGATACATGACGTATTCCTAAAAAATGCGGAGTTAAATAGTAGCGGGGAAATCGTTTGGTTTGATTTCAGTGGGAACCGAGAGCTAATAAATAATCATTGAGAACAAGCTTTTTTAGAACTGGATGACCGCTCCATTCAAGCTATATGGACAAAACTCACTGGTAGTATTGGGGGCAGTCGGCCACAACATTGGTATCCAGAAACACTAAAGCACCTGACGCCGACTTTCAAATCAATCAAGGTAGAATTAATTCCCGCCATCCGGCAAATAGGCAAGCATGGCAGCGCTTCGGATGAATTCAGCGGGGAAGGCATCATTGAGCGGCTGGCCAAGCTGCAAAATCCAGACGTACATAATCAACAAGACAAGGAAAAATTTCAGCAGATTATTGATTTTTTGCGAAATGTTATCGACAACGATACAGCCACAATAGAAATCCCTCATTTTCGCGACACAATTCTTGTCCATATCAACGGTAAATCGCTGCCTCTCGAATCACTGGGTACTGGCATACATGAGGTCATCATACTGGCTGCCGCAGCGACCATCCTCGAAAATACAGTCATCTGTATGGAAGAGCCTGAACTTCATCTGAACCCCCTCCTTCAGAAGAAGCTTGTACGGTATCTCGCCTCGACCAGTAACCAGTATTTCATCACGACACATTCAGCCGCGCTGATGGACACACCCGAAGCCGAGATATACCACATCAAAATAGAAAACGGACAGTCCATCGCTGAACGCGCCACATCCGACAAGCAACGTTCTGGAATTTGCGAAGACCTCGGCTACCACCCTTCCGACTTATTACAAGCCAATTGCGTGATATGGGTCGAAGGCCCTTCTGATCGCATCTACCTCAATCACTGGATAAAAACTCTCTCACCCGAACTTCTCTCACCCGAACTTATCGAGGGGATACATTACTCCATCATGTTTTACGGTGGACGACTTGCCTCACATCTGACCGGTGATGATATTGATGAATCAATCGACAATTTCATTTCCCTTCGACGCCTGAATCGGCGCGGCGTGATCGTCATTGATAGCGACAAGCAGAAAAAATCTGCTCCCATCAACGCGACAAAAACTCGTTTGATCGAAGAATTCAATTCCGGTCCCGGTCACGCATGGGTTACGGAAGGCCGTGAGATCGAAAACTACTTGAACCCAGATAATATCAAGCGCGCGATAAGCAACGTTCATCCATCCTCCCAAAGTAATAACACTATGGGGCAGTTCGCAAATACGTTGACCATTACAACAAAATCAGGAAAAAAGGAACAAGCCTAAAAAGTTCGCATTGCGAAATATATCGTCGAAAACTTTGCGTCAGATTTTGAACGGCTGGACTTGAAAAAAGAAACACAACGACTTGTTGAATTTATCCATAAGTCAAATCCCAGTATTACAACTTCAGTTTGACGGTGCTATAAGTGGAGCGGACTCTCAAGTACTTGCAGATCATGGCTCTTGTCGTGACCCTGTTGCTACCTTGGATTTATTTTATGGGCTATGCCTATGACTGGGGATATTTGGAAAGCTTCTCAATTAACAATCAGATGTTTTTCAGGGCACCGCAGGAATATTTCGGGCTGGCTTTTGTGGTATTTATTGAAGTTATTACAAAAATAATTAACGCCATACCAGATGGGTTGATTTTGCTTATTTTTTTAACTATTACCGTCTCCGCTATTATTTTTTTCTCCTTTATATACTGGCTACGTCAAACAAAGAAATGGCCTAGAATTTACTTGCGACTGTCTAACTGGAAATGGCGTAACCGAGGAAAAGTTACCATGACTTTCGTAAATATCGTAGCCACGCCTGCGTATCTCATTTCAACCATACCGATCATGATGCTAGCCGGATTAGCATATCTATTTTTAATAATTCTGCTTCCTGCACAGATTGGTTTTAGCGCCGGGAAAGAAAATGCTGAAGAATTGAAAAGGAATTGGCATCCTGACAAATGCACAGTTGCGAACTTGACGGATGGCTGTACGCAAATAATTGAATCAGGTAATCCTATTGCAGCCGGAATACTAATTGCCGCATCAGACAAACTTATCGCCCTCTTTGATGGTAGTTCAGTACAAATCTACACACTGAACAACCGGGACATCAAAACCAGCATACATAACTAAAATCACACCAACAAGGACACCGCCATGTTCACCCCCGCTACCTTTGATTTTCTTGATTCATTGTCTCGAAACAATAACCGCCTGTGGTTTGACGAACACAAAGCGGAGTATGAGGCGTTGGTTCGGGAACCGGCGCTGGATTTTATTGAAGAGATGGAGCCGTATCTGGCTAAATTCGCGCCGAATTTTCGAGCTATACCGAAGAAAGTCGGCGGGTCATTGATGCGGGTTTATCGCGATACGCGTTTTTCGCATAACAAATCACCTTACAAGACCAATATCGGCATTCAATTCCGTCATGCCCTGGGCAAGGATATTCATGCGCCCGGCTTTTATCTGCACATCGCACCGGAAGAATGCTTCATCGGTGCGGGGTGCTGGCATCCAGAACCGGATGCGTTAGCGAAAATCAGGCAGCGTATCGCGGATTACCCTGAACTCTGGTTTTCCGCCCGCGACGATCAACAATTTACCGCGCAATTCAGCCTCGTTGGTGACACTCTCACTCGCCCGCCCAAGGGTTATGCCGCAGATCATCCGGCGATTCTCGATTTGAAACGTAAGGATTTCATCGGTCTTGCGCCGCTCTCACGCGAAGACGTTATCGGAAACGACATGGTAAAACTCGCCCACGCCCGTTTCGCTGCTACCGTGCCGATAATGAAATTTCTGTGCGATGCGGTGGAGGCACCGTTCTGACCATAAAGCGCCTAGCTGTATTGTCACTACTATAGAGTCGACTACCAGATGGTTTTGTAGGCTGGCGGTGAGCAACGCGAACCCCAGCAGGCGCGAAATCAAAAAAGCTGGGGTTCGTTCCTGATGAAACTACTAGCCGATCTACTAAGCCTCAAACTGCGGGGCAAGTGGCTGGTTATCACCGCCAGCCTACGATATGACGGATTTTTAAACTTGGCCGACTCAATAAGTGCGGTCATGCCCGCACACTCCAAGGCTGATTAGTTCGCTCCGAACAACCACGCATCCATCGCCAACAGGCCGTAGGTCATAACACGATTCAGATGTTGCGATAGGGTGATGTCACCCGCCGCACCAAGGGCGACGAATAGCGGCAGCAGGTGTTCATCGGCGGGATGGTTCTGCACCGCATGGGGTGCCAAAGTACGATATGAGCTGAGTCCATCCAGATCACCCGCCTTGATTCGTCCCGCTATCCAGTCACAAAATTCATTAACCCATAAGGGTGCCGGTTCACCCTGCGGATGGCGGAATATCGCGGGCAAATTATGAGTAATCGAACCGCTACAGACGATCAGCACGCCCTGCTCTCGCAATGGCCGCAATGCACGCCCGAGTTGAATATGCCAGTCAGGATCACGCTCGGGCTGAATCGAAAGTTGTGTGACCGGAATATCGGCCTCTGGATACATGATATTCAACGGTATCCACGCGCCATGATCAAGGCCGCGCGATGCATCCTGTTCTAGCGGAATGCCCGCTTGTTGCAATGCCTGTGCCAGTTTTTCCGCCAATTGGGGTGCACCGGGGGCCGGATAATGCAGTTGGTATAACTCCGCCGGAAATCCGCTGAAGTCGTGTATGGTTGCCGGTAGCGAGGCAAAACTGACCGTCGGAATGTGCGTCTCCCAATGGGCTGACACGACCAGAATAGCGGCTGGTCTAGGCAGACTCGCCGCTATCTTCCGCCATGCGACACCGGTTTCTCCCGCATCTTGCGGCAGCGCGGGTGCTCCATGAGACAGGAACAGCACGGGCATGCTGCTTTTATTCTGATTCGGACTCGTCATGGCGTACTAACCCTATGAAGGAAATAATTCCGCCCAAAGTCGGCGGCTGCAACGGGTGTCGATTTCACCCTGCTCAACGCGACAATGCACCACGTCGTTAAGACGCAAGCGGTGCTGATTCTGACGCAGAGTGCGATACAGGTCGCGATTCTGTTCGGCTAGATCAGCATCGATCAATCCGAAACCGGCGGCCATTTTCAGCAACGCCAGATTACCGACATTAGCAGTCAGTTCAGGGTGTTGATGCGCATGCGCCAACACCAGAAACTGCACCATAAACTCGATGTCTACCATGCCGCCGCTGTCATGCTTAATGTCGAACAGATTGCTGCGATTGGGATGACCATCATGCATTTTCTGGCGCATGACGACGATTTCATTGCGTAATGTTGCTATCTCACGCGACTGGCAGAGCACTTGCTGACGTATGCGCTCGAATGCTGCACCTACCTGTTTGTCACCCGCACTGTAGCGCGCACGGGTCAGTGCCTGATGTTCCCATACCCAGGCATGGCTTTGCTGATACTCGGCAAAAGCCTCGATAGAGCTTACCAGCAAACCGCTTGCTCCATTCGGACGCAAACGTAAATCGGTTTCGTACAGACGCCCCGACGCGGTATAGCTGCCCAACATCGAATTGATGCTCTTGCCCAGCCGGGCATAATTTTCCTGCGCATCGGGATGATCATCGTCATACAGAAAAATAATATCAAGATCGGAAGCGTAACCCATCTCCTTCCCACCCAATTTGCCATAGGAGATGATCGCAAAACGTGCCTCGTCGCAATGTTTCTTGCGCGCCATACTCCAGGAAATCTGCAACACATGATGCAACATTAAATCGGCCAGATCACTCAAGTGGTCGCTGAGTTTCTCCAGCGGCAACAGTTCCTGCAAATCCATCGCCAGCAGATGAAATATCTGTTCCTTCTGTACGTGATGCAACACCTCCAGCTTTTTCTCCGCGTCATCATCGCAACTATCCAGTCGCTGTTGCAGATCAGACTCTATCTCTGACCATTGCGGCGGCTGATATAACTCGCGCGCATCCAGCAACTCATCAAACAGGGCCGGATGCCGCGCCAGATAAGCAGCGGCCCAGCTGCTGGCCGAAAGCAATTTAACCAGACGCGCCAAGGCTTGCGGATATTCGGTGAGGAAAGCCATATACGACGAACGACGGCTGATCGCTTCGAGCAGCGTCATCAGCCTCGACAAGGTGGCATCAGGATCGTTACAGGCCGCACTCAAACCGATAAATTGCGGCACCAGCTTATCCAGACGCTGACGCCCTTGCACAGACAATTGACGATAGCGTGAGCTGCCACGAAATTGCAACAGGCGTTCTGCACTCTCGCTCGCCAGCCGGTAACCTTCTGCTTCCAGTCCCTGGCTCAATTCACTTGCAGTAATATTTTCTCGCCAGAGTTGCACATTATCCGTTTCATGCGCGGTTTCACCGAAGATATGCTCAAACTGACCGGTAACCAGTGCACGATGGACATCAAGATGTTTCAACATCGATGGGTAATCGGCAAAGCCCATTGCTTCGGCAATAATTTGTCGATCCTCCGGTTTTTCGGGCAACTCCTGAGTTTGCTGGTCTTCCAGATATTGCAGACGGTGCTCCAGATTGCGCAAAAAGATGTAGGCCGCATCCAGCCCAGCCGCTTCATCCGCCGTTAATTGCCCGTTTTCGACCAGTTGTTTCAACACCCGTTGCGTAGGCAGAATGCGCAAACGGGCATCCTGCCCGCCGCGTATCAATTGAAAAACCTGAGCAGTAAATTCGATTTCACGTATGCCACCAGGACCGAGCTTGATATTGTCCAGACGGTCGCGACGCCGGACTTCCTGACGGATTTGCGCATGCAATTTGCGCATTGAATCTATCGCACCGAAATCGAGGTATTTGCGGTAGACGAAAGGCTGATAAAGCTGACTCAATTCGGCAATGCCGGGGCTATCGGCTGGCGAGATCACTCTCGCCTTAATCCAGGCGTAACGTTCCCACTCACGCCCCTGACTGACCAGATATTCTTCGAGCGCCGCAAAACTCATCACCAGCGGGCCGCTTTCACCATAGGGACGCAAGCGCATATCGACTCGGAAAACGTAACCGTCACCGGTTCCTTCGTTGATGATATTGATCAAACGCCTACCGAGCCGGGTGAAAAATTCATGATTACTCAAGGTACGCGGCCCGTTGCTTTCACCGTCTTCCGCATAGACGAAAATCAGGTCGATATCCGACGAAACATTCAATTCACCGCCACCCAGCTTTCCCATGCCGATCACCAGCAATTGCTGCGGCGTCTTGCTGGTCTCACCTATCGGCTCGCCAAATTGCTCAAACATTGATTGCATCAAACAAAGCTGCGCCTGTTGCACCACGATTTCCGCCAGCGCCGTCATGGCCTGCATCACTTCGTTCAAGTCCGCCAAACCGTTCAGGTCGCGAAAAATCAACTTGACCATCACCTGCTTGCGCAATTTGCGTACCGCACGGGACAGGCTGGCTTCATCCATCAAATCATGCTGCATCAACAAGGCCAGCATCTCTTCACGGGTGCATGGCGTAGTGTAGTTATTCTGTAACCAGTCAAACAATGAGGTATCCGCATCGAGCACACGTTGTGCATAACGGCTGCCGCGATAGGTATTTTGCAACCTTTGTTCAAAGGTCACCGGCAATGAGTTTTCAGTATTCATATAAGGAGCTTCACGTTAGAATAGGCATACGCTTACAAAGAAGAATCGCTAGTTAATAGCTGATTAGTATTAGCAGGACAAATCATTAACTCAACCCTGATCTTCAACGGTAAACCGGAAACAAAAAACCGGGAACCTGTACAACTCACTTCATGCTGAATTCACGCCCGGTCCGCCTGCTATGGCACAGCTTCAACTGGTTAACACAACTGACACTCATCCTGTCAGCGGTGGTGGCCGTGCTTGGCGCGGTTATTATTATAACGCTACGCTACTGGCTGCTGCCCGGCATTGAACAATTTCACGGCAAGATTACCGATTCCTTGACTGATGCCATCGGCAACCCGGTCACCATAGCTCACATCAAGGGCGACTGGGATGGTTTGCATCCGCACCTGATTTTTTCCGACGTACGCATACTCGACAAGCAAAATCAGCCTGCGCTGGTGCTGCCGCATGTCGATGCCAAGCTATCCTGGCTGTCATTGATTGCCGCAGAAGTACGCCTGTCCAGCCTTCAAATTGATCGACCTGAATTACTGATACGCCGCGACGCGCAGGGGAAATTATATTTCGGCAACATCGCCGCCTCGACCGAGGGGTCAGATAACGGCATGTCGAACTGGCTGCTGCATCAATCGCGGGTAATTATCGACAACGCCATCATCGCCTGGGTAGACGAACAACGCGGCTCCCCGCCGCTGATACTGGATCAGGTCAATCTGCGCATCGAAAACCTGTTTAGCCATCACCGCTTTGCGCTGCATGCCGTGCCACCTGTCGAACTGGCGACTCCGCTGGACATACGCGGCGATTTTTATGGCAAAAACTTTGATCAATTGAAGCAATGGCACGGACAATTGTTTGCGCAGATTGATTACACCAACATACTGGCCTGGAGTCCTTGGTTAAAACTTCCAGCCCAGCTAAGCAGCGGTAGAGGCGCATTACGTGCCTGGCTGGGTATCAAGGACGGCAAGTTGAACGAATTTACGGCGGATATGGCCTTACGCGATGTCGCGACCCGACTATCCGCTGAAGTACCCACGATGAATGTGCATTATCTGCATGGACGCGCCGCATGGAAAACAGTCAACGAAGGATGGGAAGTATCTACCCGCAATTTGACCATGCGACTGAATAACGGACTCAAACTGCAACCCACCGACTTTTATCTGCGCATAAACCCTGCCACCCAAAACCAGCCTCCTGGCGGCGAGTTGCGCGCCAATCAATTGCAACTGGAGAGTCTGGTCAGTCTAGCCAATTTTTTTCCACTCGAATCCGCTCAGCGCAATCTCCTTTCCGCCTACGCTCCTCGAGGCAGGGTTAGCAATCTGGACATGCGCTGGCAAGGTTCCCCGAAAAAAATGCTGAACTACAACATCAAGGGCAAATTTGAAAATCTGGCCTTGCAACAGGTAGGCAATATACCTGGCTTCTCAGGCCTGTCTGTTGAGGTACAAGGCAACGAATCGGGCGGGAAACTGAACATCAACACCCGCGATCTGAATGTAAACGCGCCCGGCATAATGCGCGAAGCACTGTTCTTCAATACTCTGACCGGACAGGCAGAATGGGAGCTTGAACAGGGTGAACTCGCTGTCAAGGCAGATAATGTGGCGGTCGCCAACGACGATCTTGCTGGCAACCTGTATGGCAGCTATCGGACCAAATCCGGCACCTTGGGCCTGCTGGATTTGACCATCAATCTGACACGCGGCAACATCCAGCGTGCCGCACGTTATACGCCACTGATTGCGCTGGACAGAAGCGAAAACGACTGGCTTAACGATTCTCTGCTGGCCGGACATACCGAAGACTTTCGGCTGAGGATTAAAGGCAACCTGAGCGACTTCCCTCTTAAAGAAAAATCGAATGCATTACTGGAGGTATCCGCACACGCACGGGAGGCCGCCGTAAAGTTCGACAAAAACTGGCCGGGTATCGAGAATATTTCCGGTCAGTTCATCATTCATAACAACCGCATGGAAGTGATCTCGCCGAGCGCAACGATACTCGATGCTCGCATCCATAATCTATCCATCACGCTGCCGGACATGAACCTTGCCGATCTGCCGATGGAAATCAAAGGCGAAGCCGAGGCAGCCAACAATACTTTTTTACAATACATCCAGCTTAGCCCGGTGCGCGGCTATATCAATGGCTTCACCGACGACATGAGCGCAAGCGCTGAAGGACATCTGGAATTATTCACACGCATTCCGCTACGCGGCGACAATCCGGTACGCGTGGCAGGCAAGTTACGGGTAAGCAACAGCGACCTGAATCTGGGCGTTGGTACGCCGTGGTTGCGCAAGACGCAGGGTGAACTATCATTTACTGAATCAACCATGGAAGCTCATAACGTTACCTCAGAAATCCTCGGCGGCATGGCTAATCTAAGTGTGCATACCGCGGAAGGTGGCGTGGTCGTAGCCGATGCACGCGGCCGCATCAATTTCGACGCGTTGCGCAAGACCGAAACACACCCCTTACTACATTATTTACGCGGCGGCTCAACCTGGGAAGCCAACATCCGCATAGCGAACAAATCCGCACAGTTAACACTCAACTCCTCATTGCAAGGCATCAGCTCCAGCCTACCTGCACCATTTACCAAGAAGGCCATTGAAGTCTGGCCACTGCTCATAGAGAAAAAAATCACGGCTGACAAGCAAGACCTGATTGCCGTCCAACTCGGCAAATTGTTTAACGCCAATTTAATACGGGGTAAAGTGGACGGCAAAGACACCATCAAGAGTGGCACGATTAATTTTGGCGGACAAACTCAAACCCGCGAGAGCGTGCTTGATCCGAATGGCATCTGGTTGACGGGTAAGCTGGCAAAACTTTCCATGCAAGGCTGGGGCGAAATTAACAAGGGCGATGGCCCGGCATTTCCTATAGCGGGAGCCAAGCTGCAAATTGACAGATTAAGCGGTTATGGCATCCACATTGATGATCTACGGTTATACGCGGCAAAACACATCAATGGTTACAGTGCAAAATTGTCCAGTCCGCAGGCCAACGGCGAAGTAATCTGGGAACCTCACGGATTTTCCAATTCGGACAAAATTACTGCACGCATGCATAACCTGTACTGGAATAGCGAAACAGCGCCAGAGCCGCGCATTGCAGCAAGGGATGAACAAGACATTCCCAAACCACACCCTCATGAATTACCCGCTCTGGAACTTGCCGTCGAGGATTTTAAATTCAACGACAAGCAGGTAGGCAGAGTTGAACTGGTCGGCCATCCTGACAGGATGGACTGGTACTTGCGACGCCTGAACATCACCAATCCGGATGGCAGCCTGACCGGTGACGGCTATTGGCGTGACTCTGTAGACAGCACACAAACCCAACTCAACCTGCTGCTTAAGATCAGCAATGCCGGTAAAATCCTGACCCGCTCGGGCTATCCCAACACTGTCAGGAACGGCAGCGGCACCCTGTCGGCTAATCTAAGCTGGGACGGACAACCGGATGATTTCAGCTATAACACGCTGGCCGGCAGCCTCAAACTGGACACCGGCAAGGGACAGTTTCTCAAAATGGAGCCCGGCATCGGGAAATTACTGGGCATATTGAGTCTGCAAGCATTACCGAAACGCATTGCGCTGGATTTCACCGATGTGTTCAGCGATGGCTTTGAGTTTGACAATATCAACGGTAACGCAACAATCAAACACGGACTGATGGAAACGCAGGATCTGCACATCGACGGCTCTTCCGCCAAGGTGACCATGCAGGGACAAGTCAATCTGATTAACGAAACACAGGAACTACGCGTCGTCGTAATGCCTACACTGGGTTCCAGTGTTTCCATGCTGAGCGCATTTGCCGCAGGACCCATGGTCGGCATCGGTACATTGATCGTCAGCAAGATACTGGGAAGTCCGCTCGATAAGTTGATGTCCTTTGAATACAATATCAGCGGCACATGGAGCGATCCCAACGTAGTCAAGTTAGGTCAAAAACCAGTCACCTCTCCAGCCATATCAACAGATAAGTCAAATTAACGAACCTCAAGCACATTACTATTCAGGAAAAGCTATGCAAGACGGAAATACTTCGCAAACGATTACCTCGTCACCCACCTTCAAGGTTGCCGCCATACAGATGGCTTCCGGCCCGAATGTTGAAGGCAATCTGAATGAAGCACGTCGTTTGATTACACAGGCGGCTAAACAAGGGGCGAAGCTGGTGGTATTACCAGAGTTTTTCGCCATCATGGGCATGAATGAACAGGACAAGATCGATGTTCGAGAACAGCCTGGAACCGGCCCGATACAGACATTCCTGAGTGACACAGCACGTGAAAATAATATCTGGCTGGTCGGTGGCTCCATTCCGCTGGCCGCCAGCGTGCCGGACAAGGTTATCAATAGCTGTCTGGTTTTCGACGAGCAGGGTCATCAGGTAGCGCGTTACGACAAAATTCATTTATTCAGCTTATCTCTGGGCAACGAACACTACGACGAAGCCAGAACCATTGAGCCGGGCGACAAGGTGGTTGTGATTGACAGTCCGTTCGGACGCATCGGTCTGGCCATATGCTACGATCTACGATTCCCGGAATTATTCCGGGCAATGAAAGATGTAGACCTCATTGTGCTGCCTGCCGCATTTACCGAAACCACCGGCAAGATGCACTGGGAAACGCTGGTTCGCGCCCGTGCCATTGAAAATCTGGCCTATGTCATTGCCTCCGCACAAGGCGGCTATCACGTCAACGGGCGCGAAACACATGGCAACAGCATGATCGTTGATCCTTGGGGTCGAATACTGGACAGACTGCCTCGCGGCTCCGGCATCGTCATTGCCCAGGTAGACCGTTCCTATCAAACCAGCCTGCGCACCAACTTACCTGCGCTGGAACACCGCACCTTGTATAAATGCTAACACTCCAAGACATTAAACCCTAAACACCAAACTGGATACTCTAAACTCCCGACATGACCACAGATACGCTATTCGACACTGCAAGGCAAACCCTGCTTACCCCCAACCTGATAGAAACAGCTCAGATCGAACAGGTGTTCAACAGCATGCTGGCACACAAGCTGGATTACGCCGACCTGTATTTTCAGTATAGCCGTGCCGAGAGTTGGTCGCTTGAGGAAGGCATCGTCAAATCCGGCAGCTTCAACATTGATCAAGGTGTCGGCGTACGCGCCGTGAGTGGCGAAAAAACCGCCTTTGCCTATTCCGACGACATCAGTCTGGCTGCACTGCAATCCGCCGCCAAGGCAACGCGAGCTATTTCAAGCGCAGGTGGAATACAGACGGTACCACTGCTGCATACCGGATCGCGTCGTGACATCTATCTGCCGCACGATCCGATTGCCAGCCTCAAGGATGCAGACAAGGTTGCATTACTGGAGCGCATTGAAGGTTATGCACGCGCACTCGATCCGCGCGTAGTGCAGGTAATGGCCGGACTGGCGGGCGAATATGAAGTAGTGATGGTCGCACGCAACGACGGTCTGATGAATGCCGATATACGCCCGCTGGTCAGATTGTCGATAACGGTCATCATCGAGAGCAACGGCAAGCGCGAACAAGGCTCGGCTGGCGGCGGCGGGCGTTTCGATTACGGCTATTTTAGCGATGAAATACTGCACAAATATGCCGCTCAGGCGGTGCATCAGGCGGCAGTCAATCTGGATGCCGCTCCGGCACCGGCAGGCAACATGACAGTGGTACTGGGCAGCGGCTGGCCCGGCATACTGCTGCATGAAGCCATCGGTCACGGACTGGAAGGCGATTTCAACCGCAAGGGCAGTTCGGCATTCTCCGGGCGCATCGGCGAACGCGTCGCTGCTGAAGGCGTGACTGTCGTAGATGACGGTACATTGGCTTCCAGACGCGGCTCGCTACAGATGGACGATGAAGGCAATGCCACGCAATGCACGACCCTGATCGAAAACGGTGTACTCAAGGGCTATTTACAGGACAGTCTGAATGCGCGATTGATGGGCGTGCCGTTAACGGGCAATGCCCGTCGTGAATCCTACGCACACATCCCGCTGCCGCGCATGACCAACACCTACATGCTGGCCGGCAACAAGGATCCGCAGGAAATTATCGCCTCGGTCAAACACGGCCTGTATGCAGTAAACTTCGGCGGCGGACAGGTAGACATTACCAGCGGTAAATTTGTCTTTTCGACTGCCGAAGCCTACATGATCGAAAACGGCAAGATCACCCATCCGGTAAAAGGTGCCACATTAATCGGCAACGGCCCGGAAGTGCTCAAGCACATCTCGATGATAGGCAACGACATGGCACTCGACTCGGGTGTAGGTACCTGTGGCAAGGAAGGCCAGAGCGTCCCGGTCGGTGTCGGACAACCTACCGTTAAAATTGACGGGCTGACGGTAGGCGGGACGGTTTAAGCCATCTCCAGTGAAATATCAGCGAGGGGCGTACCGCCACACGCCCCTATTTATTGACTATTGCGCTCATACAGGAAATCGGCAAATTTCCTGTCCAGCCCCTGTACATGACCCAACAACCATTCCTTGAGTGACTGCAAGGCCAGCAATTCCCCCCCGCTGTCAAATCTACCCTTCAAATATTCCAGTTCTCCTACCAGACGGTGATGTTCCGCCCGGTGAGCCTCATTGTCAGAATAGCCACTTTCTTTCATTAATGCGTCTTCATGCTTGAAATGGGCACGAATTTGCACGGCAAAGTCATCGAACAGTCGAAGAATAACTTCGCACGGTTCATTATTTCTTACCGCCACATTCAGGTTATTCAATTTACTGACCAACTCGATATGCTGCTGATCGATCTTTTCTATGCCCAGCAAATGTGTTTCATTGATAACAATCCACGGACGATCACCAAGCCGGTCTTCTGCGCTGGCAAAAGTAAAGGTATTCTTTCCCGCTGCCTTGCTGGTATACATCGCACTGTCTGCCGCGCTCATCAACCGGTCTATCTCTGCACCGTCATCCGGATAAATGGCAATGCCGATACTGACACCAATATTGCATAAAAGACCACCCTTAAGCACTATCGGCTCATTCAGATTTTGTATGATCTTCTGCGCAACAATCCTTACATCCGTCGATAGCTCAACATCTCCCAAGACAATAGCAAACTCATCCCCACCCAGACGACAAACCGTATCCACTTCACGGACACAGGCCAACAGACGTTTGGCTGTCGCCTTTAACACCTCATCGCCGGCTTCATGCCCATGATTGTCATTAATAGCCTTAAATCCGTCCAGATCGAGAAAACACAGTGCCAGACGAACCTTATTGCGCCTAGACTGTGAAATCCCTCTCGATAAACGATCATAAAATAACGTGCGACTGGGCAAGCCGGTCAATTGATCGTGATAAGCCAGAAAACTGATTTTTTCTTCCAGCACCTTGCGCTCGGTAATATCGGAAAAAATTCCTACATGATAAGTATTCCCCTTTTCACCACTCACCGTGGTAATGGTTAACCATTCGGGATATATCTTGCCATTTTTGCGGCGATTCCATATTTCTCCCTGCCAGTATTTATCTCGTTCCAGAATATTCAACATGGAGCGATAGAATGCCTCATCCTGCTTGCCTGACTGGAGAATGGCAGGCGTCTTACCGACGGCTTCCTCACTACTGTATCCGGTCACCTCGGAAAAGGCACGATTAACCTTAAGTATCCGGTGATTAACATCCGTCACCACCATCCCTTCCTGCGCATTGAAGGTAACGGCCGCTATCGCCAATTCATCTTTTTGCTGCTCGAGTTTGACCTGTTGCGCCTTCATCGGATTCAACACCAGGAACTGCAGGGCCGGAGCGACAAGTAGGGTCAGCAATACCGGATCGAGGAATTGCCATAAAAAAACAGGAACATCATTGATAATGTTGAATTTCAGGATGCCTTCGAGAGCCATCATGATTACAAATTCGCCCCCGAGTATCACGAGCGCAATCTTGATAACCGAACCGAGCGGAGACTTGGCAATGCTTGAAATTTTCTTGTTCATTTTGTGAATCACAATCAGTGTCTTTACCGGGCCGCAATCAAACCTGAATCGAAATAGAATCGAGTCTCTATCTACGCATGAGCAGTTTAAATCATAGACCATATAAATGGCGAGGGTTTGACGTAAACTATGCCGAACGTATTACAGGAAAACTCACTCAGGCAAGCGATAACGCCTCATCTCACGGTATAATTCGTCCGCTATGCTTATTTTCCGTGGACTACATTCCCCCGACACCCTATCCGTTGCAATCACTATCGGCAATTTCGATGGTGTGCATCTGGGTCACCAGGCTCTTCTCAATGAGCTAAAAACTGCCGCGCGCGCGCGCGGTCTGCAAACGGCCGTGGTCATTTTTGAACCTCATCCACGCGAATTTTTCACGCCGGATCAAGCTCCTGCACGGTTAAGCAGCCTGCGCGAAAAACTGGAGCTATTTTCCAGTCACGGCATAGACCGCGTGTATATCTGCCGCTTCAATGCCCTGTTTGCACAAATGAGCGCCGCAGCTTTCATCCATGCACTACATGAAAAACTATCTGCGAAATTCGTATTGATCGGCGATGATTTCCGTTTCGGCAGCGGACGCAACGGCGATTTTGCGCTGATGGAAAAAATCGGTGAGCAACATGGCTTTGAGGTGCAATCGGTACACACCATTGCGCATGAAGGTGTGCGCATCTCCAGCACGGCGGTACGTGCCGCACTGGCTGCCGGCCAGATGCGCCGGGTACATGATTACCTGGGGCGACCATACAGCATCACCGGGCGCGTAGTACATGGTGATGGCGTGGGCCACAAGCTGGGTTATCCGACTGCCAACATACAACTGCGCCACAACCGCCCGCCTTTGTCCGGCATCTTCGTGGTCGAGGTGCATTCCGAAGACTTAGGTGTGCTGCAAGGCGTCGCCAGTCTGGGCGTACGCCCCACACTAAAACATAACGCCAAACCGGTGCTCGAAGTGCATCTGTTTGAATTCAAGCAAAATATTTACGGCAAGTCGCTACGGGTAGTATTCCTGCAAAAACGACGTGAAGAACAGAAATTCCCCAATCTGGAAGCATTGACGCAACAAATCGCGCTCGATGTCGAAAATGCAAAGAAATGGTTTGAACAACATGACTGATTACAAAAAAACACTGAATCTACCCGACACCACCTTCCCTATGCGTGGTGACATGGCAAAACGTGAGCCGAAAATGCTCGCCGACTGGCAGGCACAGCAGCGCTACCAGAAGATACGCGCCGCCAAACTGGGCTTGCCCAAGTTCATCCTGCATGATGGCCCGCCCTATGCCAACGGCGACATCCATATCGGTCATGCGGTCAACAAGATACTCAAGGACATCATCATCAAGAGCAAGACGCTCTCGGGTTTTGATGCGCCCTATGTACCCGGCTGGGATTGCCACGGCCTGCCTATCGAATTACAGGTAGAAAAGAAACACGGCAAGGCCATTCCTCCCGCGCAGTTCCGCGAACTGTGCCGCGCCTATGCCAAGGAACAGGTCGAACGTCAGAAGAAGGATTTCATCCGTCTGGGCGTAATGGGCGACTGGGATCAACCCTATCTGACCATGGATTTCAAGACCGAAGCCGACATCATTCGTACACTGGGCGGTATCCAGCAACGCGGCTATCTGTATCAAGGCTACAAGCCGGTAAACTGGTGTCTGGATTGCCAGTCTGCACTGGCCGAAGCCGAGGTTGAATACGAAGACAAGACCTCCACCGCCGTCGATGTCGCATTCGAGATCAAGGATAAGGCGGCACTTGAAAAGGCATTCGGCGTTTCATTGTCTGCCGAGACCCCGGCCTATGCGGTCATCTGGACCACGACACCGTGGACGCTACCGGCAAACCGTGCGGTTAGCGTACATCCCGGCTTTGAATACAGCCTGAGCAAAACCGCGAAAGGCTATCTGCTGCTAGCCTCCGAACTGACCGAAAGTTGCTTGCAACGCCATGAATTGACTGGTGAAACCGTAGGCCGTTGCAAAGGCGCGGCACTCGACATGCTGCCGCTGCAACATCCGTTCTTCGAACGCATCGTACCGATGATTTGCGGCGATCATGTCACGGCGGATTCCGGTACCGGTCTGGTGCACACCGCACCAGCACACGGTCTGGACGATTACTTTGTCGGACAAAAATACAATCTGCCTACCGAAAATCCGGTGGGTGACGATGGCAAATTCCTCGCCACCGTACCGCCCGTGGGCGATGTACCACTGGCAGGCGTATTCGTCTGGAAAGCCAATGACATCGTATTACAGGCACTGGAAGCCAGCGGTCATCTGCTGCATCAGGAAAAACTGCGCCATAGCTACCCGCATTGCTGGCGTCACAAGACCCCGATCATCTTCCGTTCCACGCCGCAATGGTTTATCGGCATGGGGAACAAGGGACAGACGACCGAAAACCGTGAACAGGAAATTGAAAACCTTGTTCAGCAGAAACGCGAGCACGGCGTATCACAGGACAGAGGAATTACGCTGCGCGCTCTGGCGAACAAGGCCGTGGATGACACCCAATTCTTCCCGGCCTGGGGACGGGCACGTCTGGAAGCGATGATCAAGAATCGCCCGGACTGGTGCGTGTCGCGCCAGCGCAACTGGGGCGTACCGATGCCGTTTTTCGTACACAAGCAGACCGGCGAATTGCATCCACGCACACCCGAATTGCTGGAGCAGGTTGCCCTGCTGGTCGAACAGCAAGGCATCGAAGCCTGGTTCAGCCTGAATGCGGCGGACTTGCTGGGCGACGACGCGGAAGACTACAAGAAGCTGACTCACACACTGGATGTGTGGTTCGACTCCGGCTCTACCCATGCGGCGGTGTTGCAACGCCGCCCCGAACTGGCCTTCCCCGCCGACCTGTATCTGGAAGGTTCCGATCAGCACCGTGGCTGGTTCCAGTCATCGCTGCTGACCGGTTGCGCACTCAATGACCGCGCGCCGTACAACGCCCTGCTCACTCATGGCTTTGTCGTGGATGGCAACGGTCACAAGATGTCCAAATCCAAGGGCAATGTAATCGCGCCGCAAAAGATTTTCGATACGCTGGGTGCCGACATCCTGCGCCTGTGGACGGCTTCGACCGACTACTCCGGCGAACTGACCATCTCAGATGAAATTCTGAAACGCGTAGTGGAAAGCTATCGCCGCATCCGCAACACGCTGAAATTCCTGCTGGCCAACATCTCCGATTTCGACATCAACCGTGATGCCATGCCGGTTGAAAACTGGCTGGAAATCGACCGCTATGCGCTGGCAATGATGCAAAAGCTGCAAGATGAAGTCTGCGCCGATTATCAACGCTATGAGTTCCATCTGGCGGTACAGAAACTGATGGCATTCTGCTCTGAATATTTGGGCGGCTTCTATCTGGACATCCTGAAAGACCGTCTATACACCGCAGGCGAGAATTCTGCGGCACGCCGTTCCGCGCAGAATGCGCTTTACCACATCACCCATGCGCTGACCCGTTTAATCTCGCCGATTCTGACCTTTACCGGCGAGGAAGCCTGGACGGTGTTATCTGCCAACGTAGAGTCCAGCGTATTTGAAGGCACTTGGTATTCGCTACCAACTAATACCGGGCCGGCTAATATTGGGCAAACAAAATTTGACAACGACTGGTCGAATATCCGCAATGCACGGGAAATGGCCAATAAACAGATCGAGGAAAAACGTGCACAAGGCCTGCTGGGTTCATCATTGCAAGCCGAGCTGGACATCTACGCCTCAGGAGCGGTTTACGATTCACTCCATCGCCTGGGTGACGACCTGAAGTTCGTCCTTATCACCTCGCGTGCCACACTGCATAAGCGCGATGAAGGTTTCCAGATCGACGTAACGTCCAGCACTCAGCAAAAATGCGAGCGATGCTGGCATTACCGCGAAGATGTAGGAGCCGATGCCGAGCATCCGACACTATGCAGTCGCTGTGTCAGCAATCTGTACGGCGATGGTGAGGCGCGCCAATATGCTTAGTCGCTGGCTGGGATTAAGCGCACTGGTCATCGTGCTCGACCAGATCAGCAAGCTGCTGATTGTTAAAAGCTTCGCGCTCTACGAGAGCATCAAGATACTCGAGGTATTCGATCTGGCCTTGCTGCACAACACTGGCGCGGCATTCAGCTTTTTGAGTGACGCGGGTGGCATGCAGCGCTGGCTATTTACCGGCATCGCCATCATTGCCTCGATAGCCATCACCTATTTCCTGAAGAAGCATGCCAACGAGACCTTGTACGCATTGGCATTGAGCCTGATTCTGGGCGGTGCGCTGGGCAATCTGATCGACCGTATCGCCTATGGTTATGTGATCGACTTTCTGTTGTTCCATTGGGACAACCATTATTTCCCGGCCTTTAACATCGCGGACTCTGCCATCACCTGCGGCGCGGGCCTGCTGATATGGGAAAGTTTTATGGAGAAAAAACATGGACCTGCTGTTAGCTAATCCGCGCGGCTTTTGTGCCGGCGTAGATCGCGCCATTGCCATCGTCGAACGTGCACTGGAATTGCACGGCGCACCTGTTTATGTGCGCCACGAGGTAGTACATAACAAATTTGTGGTGGATGGCCTGCGTGACAAGGGCGCTATTTTCATCGAAGAACTGGATGACGTGCCGGTCGGCAGCATTCTGATCTTCAGCGCACACGGTGTCTCTCAGACGGTACGCCGCGAGGCCGAAGAACGCGGACTGACTATCTTCGATGCAACCTGTCCGCTGGTCACCAAGGTACACATCGAAGTCTCGCGCCTGCGTGAAAAAGGCAATGAAATCGTCATGATCGGCCACAAGGGACATCCCGAGGTGGAGGGCACAATGGGGCAAACCAGCGACGGCATGTATCTGGTGGAATCCCCCGAACAGGTCGCGCAACTCAATGTGCGCGACGAACAAAACCTCGCCTTCGTTACGCAAACCACCTTATCGGTGGACGATGCCAGCAGCATTATCGACGCACTGCGTGCACGTTTCCCGCAGATCACAGGGCCGAAGAAGGACGACATCTGTTATGCCACGCAAAACCGTCAGGATGCGGTCAAGCTGCTGGTCAAACAATGCGATGTCGTCATCGTGGTCGGCTCACCGAACAGTTCCAACTCCAACCGACTGCGTGAAGTCGCCGCCAATGTCGGCGTACCGGCATTTCTGGTCGATGATGCGGCGGGCTTACAGGCAGAATGGTTTGACGGAAAACAGCATGTGGGTATCACCGCAGGCGCTTCCGCACCCGAGGTACTGGTACAGGGCGTCATCGAAAAATTGCAGCGATTTGGCGCAAGTGAGATAACCGAGTTACAGGGAATTACCGAAAATGTGGTTTTCCCGCTACCCAAGGTGTTGCAAAACTAACGGGCATGACAAGTATGCTTCCCCTGATTATGAAACTTGCCATACCCGTTCCCCTCACCCCAACCCTGAGAAAACGACTAGCCATTCGACTAAGGCATCAGAAAACGATGCCCAAGTCGCTGGTTATCTCCCGTACACGTGAGAGGGAGCAAACGAATCGCTACGCGAGTTTCAAATTAAAAGATGCAGACTGACTTCCTGATTATCGGCGGCGGTGCCGTCGGCCTGTCCAGTGCACTGGCCTTGTTGCAGGAAGGCTATCACATCACGCTGATTGAACGCGGCGAAACCGGACAGGAAGCCTCCTGGGCGGGGGGCGGCATCATGTCACCGCTATGCTCCTGGGACTACAGCGAAGCCGTCACCTCGCTAACGCAATACAGCATGAGCCGGTTCAGTGATGTGGTGGAAATGTTACACACCACGACCGGCATCGACCCCGAATACCAGCATAGCGGCATGTTGCTGATCCCACCCTTTAAGGAGCAACTGGCAACGGCATGGTGTAACACACATCAGGTTGAATTGCGTCCCGTTACACTGAATGACTATGCCAAAGGCTTGCAGGGTAACGGTTATTTCATGCCCGACATCTGCCAGATACGCAACCCGCGTTTACTGCTGGCCTTGCGCCGCCGCGTGGAAATGCTGGGCGGTATCATTCTGGAAGGACACGAAGCCAGACAATTCGAGATAACCGTCGATCAGGTCACCGCACTGGAAACCTCGCAAGGCAAGTTTCAGGCAGACAACTATGTCATCGCGGCAGGTGCATGGAGCAAGACCCTGCTGGGTGACCATGCACTGGGGCTGGATGTTCGTCCGGTTCGCGGTCAAATACTATTATTCAAGTTCGACAGATTGCCTTTCTGGCACATTTTGTTTCAGGACGGCCTGTATTTCATACCGCGCCGGGATGGACATATTCTGGTCGGCAGCACGCTGGAAGAGGTAGGCTTCGACAAGTCCACAACCACCGCCGCCCGCGACAGTCTGTTGCAACGCGTACATGCGCTATTCCCGAACTGGCATCCGCCGATCAAACATTGGGCGGGCTTGCGCCCCGGTTCAAAAGACAATATCCCGACCATAGGCCGCCACCCGAATTTAAGCAACCTGTACGCCAACTGCGGCCACTTCCGCTATGGTGTGACCATGTCTCCCGCCTGTGCAGAAATACTGGTCAATGAAATAACCGACCGTCCGCAACCCTTGGCTATCGAGCAATACCGCTGGCTTTAGCCACTAGCCGTCAACTATAATTAAGCCTGCGGCAGGCTGGAGTAGCTCAGTTGGTAGAGCAACGCACTCGTAACGCGTAGGTCGGAGGTTCGATTCCTCTCTCCAGCACCAATAACTCCTAAACGTTACAAAGTTGTACCCAAGTCAATACGGAGTACAACTTGCAAATTAATCGCAATAAAAACAGTAAAAACTTGAAAAGACAATTTTTTCCACCTCTGGCAAGCAATAACTCATTCATTGCCCCTCGAAAAAACCTTACCATTGCAGTCACCTTGTTGCTTATTCTGCTATGGAATCTATCTGTCTGGCATTTCTCGGAACAGAGCTATCTTGAAAACAGCAACCAGTTAATCCAACAGCAAACAAGGCTTTCTCAGGAACACGCCAACGATCTTGCCAACAGTATGCAGCGCAATCTGGGGTACCTGACGGGCATTCCCAATCTGCTATCAAAATTATTGCCCGTCAAATGGGCACTGACAAAATTTAACGGCGATACCACCCCATCCGCTGCCACCTATGAAGAACGGCGCTGGCGTTGGACCGAAGACCCCGGATTAAATGATCTAAGCCGCTACCTTGCCGTAGCCAAAAAAAGTCTGCATGCTGATCTGATTTATGTCGTGAATGCGGCGGGCGACTGCGTTGCCGCCAGCAACTGGGATACGACAGGCACATCTATCGGCACCAATTTCATCGAACGCGATTACTTCAAGCAAAACCGTGAGGGGCAGCAGGGAATGCAATATGCGGTAGGCAAGACTACCCATATTGCGGGACTATACTTTTCCTCACCGGTCATCGTGGACGGAAAATTTCTGGGTGCTGTGGTCGCGAAAGCCGACGTACCCAACTTATCCTACTTGATCAAGCAATTCGATGCCTTTGTAACTGATCATAAAGGTGCCATCATCCTTGCCACCGAAAAAGAACTGGAGATGCACTTCATGCCGGATGCCTCCATTTCTTCCATGTCCGAACAGGATATTTTTGCACGCTACCAGAAACACAACCTTCCCCCATTGAAAATCAGTGACTGGAATGACCCGCGCTTCCCTACTCTGATGCGCTTTGAAAACGAGACCGAGCCGCATGTACTCGCCCATAAGGAACTCCCGGAATACGGGCTTACCGTTTATGTTGAGAGCGAGGTTGCTTCGATTCCCGTGTTAAACAGCAGCCACAGACGATTTACCTGGTTGCTGTGTGCATTGGGTAGCGTGTTGATACTTGCAATTGGCGGATCGGTACTCTATCTCCAGTCACTCAAGCTTTCCAAAGAATTACTCTGGGAAAAAGCCAATTTCGATACCCTTACCGGCCTACCCAATCGCGACATGTTTCGTGATCGTCTTACACAGGAATTCAAGAAATCGGATCGAAGCGCCTTGCCCGTTGCACTATTGCTGATAGACCTCGACCTATTCAAGGAGGTCAACGACACGCTGGGTCATGAAGCGGGCGATGTGCTGTTACAACAGGCAGCGCAACGCATTTCAAACTGCGTACGCGAAACCGATACAGTCGCACGTCTAGGGGGTGATGAGTTCACGGTCATTTTGTCTCAACTGTCCGACACCCGCCATGCTGAAGTCATTGCACAAAAGATCATCGACAAATTATCCGAACCGTTTCAATTGAAAGGAGAAACCGCACATATATCGGCCAGTCTGGGCATTACTCTCTATCCGCTGGATGGATACGAAATCGAAAGTCTGATGCGCAATGCCGATCAGGCAATGTATGCCGCCAAAAAAAACGGGCGCAACGGCTATAGTTACTATACGGTTTCCTTGCAGGAAGCCGCACAGAAACGCTTGCGCATCACCAATGACCTGCGCGTGGCGCTGACCGATCAGCAACTCAAGGTCTACTTCCAGCCCATCATCGAACTGTCCACCGGGCATGTGCACAAAGCCGAAGCGTTGCTGCGCTGGATACATCCGGTGCACGGCATGATCAGCCCGGCTGAATTTATTCCTCTGGCCGAAGAAACACGCCTTATCGTCAATATCGGCTCGTGGGTGCGCGGGGAATCCATCAACTGGTGCAAACGCTGGAATGAACTTGATCCCAAAGGATTTCAGATCAGCATCAATAAATCACCGGTCGAATTCATGGATGAAAACGACAGCGATAAGGTAAACGACTTTATCCGCGAGATACAGGGACTATCCTTGAGTGGACAGAATTTCGTCTTCGAGATTACCGAAGGACTGCTGCTGAATTCTGACCCGCGCATCAATATCAAGTTGATGGAATTACGCGACGCAGGCATTCAAGTATCCATAGACGACTTCGGTACCGGCTATTCCTCCCTGTCATACTTAAAGAAATTTGATATTGATTACCTCAAGATTGATCAGTCTTTTGTACACAATCTGGAACATGACTCTGATAATGTTGCCCTGTGCGAAGCGATCATCGTCATGGCGCACAAACTGGGGCTCAAGGTTATCGCCGAAGGAGTAGAGACAGAACAACAACGCCAGTTGCTGCTGGGCGCGGGTTGCGACTATGCGCAGGGTTATCTGTTCTCAAGACCCGTTCCACCGGATGCCTTTGAAAGCTGGCTGGTGGAAAATAACCGCCGGTTAACGTAAATGTTCGCATCCAAGACGCAAGCTGCGGCATAATCCATATACCTTTCAAAAACACCCGACCTGCAACTTCTCAAGAACCATGATCCGCTTGGTTCAAAATTTCCCGCTTGGCGGGTATCATTACCGGAAACCTCATCTGGTTCGGAGATTGTATGACTGCTACCCGGAATGAACATCGAAATTCATTTGTCCGTTACCTTCCCTGGCTACTCGGACTACTACTGCTGGGCGCGGCCATCTGGTATTTCACCCGCCCCGAACCACCTCGTGTGCAACTGGCTAAAGTTGAGCGCGGCCCGGTAGAAGCGAGCGTCAGCAACACCCGCGCCGGAACTGTCAAAGCCTGCCATCGAGCCAAACTGTCTGCACCGGCTGGCGGACAAATCGCACACCTGCTGGTAAAAAAAGGGGAGCGGGTAAAATCAGGCCAAATATTGCTGGAGCTATGGAACAATGATTTGCAGGCGCAGGCCGGCTTGGCGCAGGAGCAGCGTGGCATGGCCGAAACGCAATCCGGTCAGGCTTGTATACAGGCAGAACTTGCCACACAGGAAGCCGCACGTGCCGAAAAACTTCATGCGCGCGGGTTCATTTCCAATGAGGGACTGGAACAACGCCTGACGGCGGCCAAGGTGGCGCGTGCCGGATGCGAAGCGGCAAAAAGCCAAATCCGTCAGGCTCAATCGCGCATCGCCACCGCACAGGCCGGGCTGGATCGTATGGTATTGAAAGCGCCGTTTGACGGCATCGTGGCCGAGATCAGCGGCGAACTGGGCGAATATGCCACCCCCTCCCCTCCCGGCATCCCGACTCCACCCTCGATTGATCTGATCGACGATCAATGCCTGTTTATCAGCGCACCGATAGACGAAGTAGATGCCGCCCACATCAAGGCCGGGCAGCCAAGTCGCATCACACTGGATGCGGTCAAGGGCAAAACATTCAGCGGCAGCGTCAAACGCGTCGCCCCCTATGTGCTGGAGCTGGAGAAACAGGCGCGTACCGTAGAGGTAGAAGTTAACTTTACTGAGCCGCCTACGGCTGAAAACCTGCTGGTCGGTTACAGTGCTGATGTCGAAATCATCCACACCCGTCATGAAAACGTATTGCGCATTCCCACCCAAACCCTGCTGGAAGGCAATCGCGTGTTGCTTTACAAGCCGGATGGCGTACTCGAAGAACGTACCGTAAGCACAGGCCTTAGCAATTGGGAGCAGACCGAAATCACTGCCGGACTGAGCGAAGGCGATCAAGTCGTGGTCTCGCTGGATCAGGCCGGGGTTAAGGCGGGAGTGAAGGTAATGCCGGAAGTACGCTAGAGCAGCTGGCGAAGTTTCTCAATGAATTCCAATGGAAGCCATGCTTGAATGATCGAATTTAATCAGATAAGCCGCAGTTTCATGGTCGGAGATCAACAGGTTTCGGCGCTGCGCAATGTAGACCTGAATATTGCGGCGGGCGATTATGTTTCCATCATGGGACCGTCTGGCTCGGGAAAATCCACGTTACTCAATCTGATTGGCCTGCTGGATCGCCCCAGCTCCGGCATTTATCGATTGGATGGCGGTAATGTGACCGATTTGAATGATGAACAGCAGGCTCATGTACGCAGCCAGAAGATCGGTTTCGTATTCCAGTCCTTTCATCTGGTGCCCCGTCTGACAGCAGCCATGAATATTGAATTGCCGCTGATACTGGCAGGAATGCCGGTTGCGGAACGCCAGAGCCGCGTCGAACAATTGCTGGAAAACTATGGCCTAAAGGATAGAGCCGATCATAGACCCGACCAACTCTCGGGGGGACAGCGCCAGCGCGTGGCGATTGCAAGGGCAACCAGCATGCATCCATCCGTGCTGCTGGCTGATGAACCGACCGGCAATCTGGATCAAACCACCGGCAAGGAAGTAATCAATCTGCTCGAACAGCTAACCGAACAGAACGTGACGCTGATACTGGTCACGCACGACCCGGTGCTGGGCGGACGGGCAAAGCGCCAGTTGCATATGGTAGACGGTCAGATTATCCGCGAAACGGAGCGGTCTTCATGAAATTCCTGGATGTCATGCAGTTTGCCTCCGGCAGTCTGCGCGGCAGCCGGGCTCGCACCTTACTGATGATACTCGCCATGTCGATAGGCGTAGCCGCCGTCGTGGTACTGACCGGTTTGGGCGAAGGAGCACGCCGCTACGTAATCAATCAATTTTCTTCGCTGGGCACCAATCTGATCATCATTTTTCCGGGTCGCACTGAAACTGCCGGCTTCGGCCCCGGCATGCTGCTGGGACAGATTCCACGCGAACTGTCGCTTGATGATGCCCAATCGCTACTGCGCAGTCGTGCCATCGGTCGTATCGCGCCGCTTACCATAGGCTCGTCGCAAATCTCACGCGATGCCATAAACCGCGAAGTTGTCGTACTGGGTTCCACATCGGAACTACTGACCGTACGCCATATGAGCCTGAAGAAAGGACAGTTTTTACCAGCGGGCAACATCCATTCCAGCGAATCGGTATGTGTGCTGGGATCAAAAATTCTGCTTGAATTGTTCGGCAAACAAAATGCCATCGGTGCCTGGGTACGTCTGGGCGACCGTCGCTTCCGGGTAATCGGCATCTTGAGTGATCAGGGTGAATCAATGGGATTCAATACTGACGAAATCGTGATTATTCCCGTTACCTCCGCACATATGTTGTTCAACACCTCAGGGCTATTCCGCATACTGGTCGAGGCCAAGAGTCGCGATGCCATCATGCAGGCAAAAAAGGAGGCTGAATCAATACTGGTCACTCGTCATAACGGCGAGCGCGATGTAACGGTAGTCACGCAGGATGCGGTGCTGGCAACCTTTGACCGCATCCTGCGTGCGCTAACACTGGCGGTGGGCGGCATAGGCGCCATCAGTCTGGCTGTCGCCGGAATACTGATCATGAATGTAATGCTGATCGCCGTTTCGCAGCGTATACACGAGATCGGACTGCTCAAGGCGCTGGGCGCGCCTGCATCACAAATCCGCAACCTATTCTTTGCCGAGGCAACCCTGTTGTCCGTGATAGGCAGCATCGTCGGATTGATACTGGGTCAGGCGGGTGTACTGGTTATAGGCAAGATTTATCCATCGCTACCGGTCACGGCACCCTGGTGGGCCATACTGGCGGCTTTCGGCACCGCCCTCGGCACCGGAATTCTGTTCAGCGTCTGGCCCGCCCGCCGCGCCGCCGCGCTGGATCCGGTTACAGCACTGTCGAGGTCATAACATGCTGCTCCCCGATTTGATCCGTCTGACCACCTCCAGCTTTCTGGCTTACCGGATGCGCAGCTTTCTGACCGGGTTGGGTATCGCCATCGGTATTACCGCCGTTATTCTGCTGACCTCCATCGGCGAGGGACTACATCAATTTGTACTGGCGGAATTCTCCCAATTCGGCACCAACCTGATCGCCATCCAACCCGGCAAGACGCAAACCCATGGGGCCAATGTCGGCATTTTCGGTTCGGTCAGACCACTTTCGCTGGACGATGCCGAGGCGTTACGCCGCTTGCCACAAGTTGAATATGCCAATCCCAGCGTACAGGGTAACGCAGAACTTCGCGCCAACGGTAAAGCACGCCGCACCACCGTGATGGGTGTCGGTTCCCAGATGCCGCAGGCAATGCACATTTATGTACGCACCGGACAATTTCTACCTCCTGATGATCCCGAACAGGCGCGTGCCTTTGTGGTACTCGGTTCCAAGGTACGGCAAGAGTTATTCGGCGCAGAAAATCCGCTCGGCAGCTATCTGCGCGTTGGCGGGCAACGATACCGGGTAATCGGCGTGATGGAACCCAAGGGACAGGTATTGGGTTTTGACCTCGACGATACCGTCTACATCCCGGTGGCGCGGGCAATGGAACTATTTAATCGCCCTGGATTGATGGAAATACAGGCCACCTATCGCCCCGGCGTCGAGCTTGCGCAGGTGGAACGCAGCATTCGTAATATGCTGATTACACTCCACGGCCGTGAGGATTTCACGCTGATTCCACAGGAAACCGCCCTAGAGGTACTTGGCTCGGTACTGGATGTCATCACCTTTGCGGTAGGCGCACTGGGCGGAATTTCACTATTGGTCGGCGGTGTCGGAATCCTCACCATCATGACCATGGCCGTATCCGAACGCACTGCCGAAATCGGTCTGCTGCGTGCTTTAGGTGCACGGGAAAAACAGATACTCATCCTGTTTCTGGGCGAAGCCATACTGCTGTCTGCGCTAGGCGGCCTTGCCGGACTGGCACTCGGAATCGGCATTGCACAAGGACTGCACTGGCTTTTCCCAGCCCTGCCGGTACACACACCCTGGCTATTTGCGATCCTGGCTGAACTGAGTGCAATCAGTATCGGCCTTGCTGCAGGCGTAATGCCCGCTCGACGGGCAGCCAGACTGGATCCGGTAGAGGCATTGCATGCCGAGTAGAAATACATACGCGATGCATCACTGCTTCTGCCTGACTTCCCCCGCTTCTGCTATAGTTGTCGCCTGTACTGCAAAGGTAAGCAAGCGATGTTAAATACAAGGATAGTCAAACGCACCCCCAAAGTAGCCGGTAACTTTACCGTAGACGGATGCCTCAAGTGCGCCTGCCCCATTCTGATCATTGAAGACCAGAAGTCGATTGCCCAATTACTGGAAGCACTCATCAGGGAAAACTATGGTTATGCGACTGTTGTGGCGCACTCACTGAGCGAAGCCGCTCTTGCCATTGAAACACACTCAATACATCTGGCCATTTCCGACCTTAATCTGCCCGATGCACCTTACGGTGAAATAATTGATCTGCTAACAAAAAACAATATTTCTGCCATCGCACTGACCGGCGCTTACGGTCATGAACTGCGGGAAACCATACTGAAAAAAGGTGCCATAGACTACATTCCCAAGCAGAACGTACACTCGATCGAATATGCCGTCGAAATGGTGCACAGAATATACAAAAATCATCACACCCATGTGCTGGTAGTAGACGATTCACTCACGTCTAGAGCCTTGCTTAAACATATACTGGAACGCTTGCAGTTCAACGTCATTACCGCCAGTAATGGCGATGATGCCCTATCCATCATCGCCGAACGATCCGACATTCAATTAGTGCTGGTTGATTATGAAATGCCGGGAATGAATGGTTTTGAACTGATACATAAAATACGCAAGCATGTCAGCAAGGAGAAACTCGCTATCATAGGAATTTCAGCCACAGACGAAGGCGAAATTTCGGCACAGTTCCTCAAGAGCGGTGCCAATGACTTTGTCCGCAAACCCTTCTCCTACGAAGAAATTGTCTGCCGTATCGCCCAGAATCTGGAGGTACTTGATCTGATACGCATCAATCGCGAAGCCGCTTACAAGGACTTTCTGACCGGCATGCATAATCGTCGTTTCTTCTTTGAAGAAGGTGCCAAATTGCACAAACAGGCAGTCAAAAGAGATGGCGCCGTAGCAGCCATGATAGACGTGGATTTTTTCAAGAAAATCAACGACACCTACGGCCATGATGTCGGTGACGTGGTACTGATCGAACTCGCTGCTTTGCTGAACAAACATTTCTCCAAACATCTGGTCGCACGTCTGGGAGGCGAAGAATTCAGCGTTATTGTGACTCATTCGACCATGAAGGAAACATATACGCTTTTTGAAAACTTTCGACAAGATGTCGAAAACAACCCTGCAAACTATGACGAAGGAGTTATCGCGTACACGGTAAGCATCGGACTTTCCGATCAACTAGGAGAAACGATAGACGACTTCATCAAGTTTGCAGACCAGAAATTGTATGACGCTAAATCAGGAGGACGTAACCGCGTGGTTTGCACCTGAATCGAATAAATCAGAAAATATTTCCGCATGCAAAAAACACCTCATCTTGTCGTTTCCATCTCGGGCCACGGTTTCGGCCATGTCGCCCAAACCGCACCGATACTGAATCAGCTACATGCTTACCTGCCTCGATTAAAACTAACGGTTCGCTCGTCCGTACCCATCTCGCATCTGCGTTCGCGCATCCGCGCGCCGTTCACATATATGGAAAGTCATGGCGACATCGGCATGGTGATGCATACACCTGTATCCGTCGACATTGAAAAGAGTCGCTCCGCCTATCAAATATTTCACGCCCACTGGGAAGAGAAAGTTGCCGCAGAAGCGCAAATTTTGCGCACTCTGCGCGCAGATATGGTGTTTTCCAATGTTGGCTATCTGCCGCTGGCAGCTGCACAACAGGCCGGCATTACCAATCTGGCACTTTGTTCGCTGAACTGGGCAGACATTTACCGCCATTATTGCGGAGCCGATAGAGTAGAAGCGCAAATCCGGCAACCCTATATCGATGCCGATGCCTTCCTGCGTGCTACGCCTGGCATGGAAATGCAAGACCTGCCCAATCTCCTACCCGTCGCCCCCATCGCCGATATCGGTCAAAACCGCCGTGATGAGTTGAATCAGTTCCTGAAATTATCCAGTGAAGATAAATTGGTACTGGTGAGCATGGGAGGAATCACCAGTCGTCTGTCGGTTGATAACTGGCCGAGAATTAAGGGTGTGCGCTGGCTGATTCAGGCTAGCTGGCAAACAACACACCCCGATGCCATCGTTCTGGAAAGCCTGCCTGTCAATTTCAGCGATTTGTTGGCCAGTTGCGACGCACTAATCTGCAAACCGGGCTATGGTAGTTTTGTCGAAGCGGCATGCAGCGGGGTGCCGATTTTATATGTTGATCGTCCCGACTGGCCCGAATCGCCCGCCTTAATCGTATGGATGAATAAAAATGGCGTGAGTCGTGAAATTTCTTCCGCCGCATTGGAACAGGGAAACATTATCAACGAACTGGAACAGTTACTGAGTTCGCCGGAAACAGCGCCGTTCAAACCGGACGGTGCGGAGCAGGTTGCGGGTTGGATAGCTGAAAGACTAAAGTAAAAACGGGGCATAACGCCCCGTTTTTGAAAAACTCAAGTGATCTCACAACGCAGCGATCACCATCTGAACTACAGCTAGTGCAAATGCCCGTCACCTTCGTCATGTACATGCCCATGCTCTAACTCTTCTGCGGTAGCCGGACGAACACCGGTTACGGTACAACTAAAGGTGAGCGACTTGCCGGCCAAGGGATGATTGCCATCGACAGTAACTTCATCGTCGTTGACTTCAACAACCGTGTACAGAATAAAATCTTCATCATCCGATTCTTCCGGCGCACCTTCGAATTGCATGCCAACAGCAACATCTTCAGGAAATGAACTACGTGCCTCAACTTCAACCAGTTCGTGTTCATATTCACCAAAAGCATCATCCGGCAGCAACGTAACATTGCACTGATCGCCAACACTCTTGCCATGTACAGCTTCTTCGACTAGCGGGAAAATACCATCATATCCACCGTGCAAATAACTGACCGGATCTTCGACCTTCTCAATCAGGCTACCGTCCGCATCAAACAGTTCGTAGCGCAACGATACTACGCAATCCTTAGCAATCTTCATTTTGTTTCCTTTATAAAATTTAAACTTTCGGCAATTATCTGCACGCATGAACACCAGAAGCATCACACAACGTTACTTGTCACGAAACATGACCGATACAATCATTGGCACATTTTAAACATATTATCCCTTGCTTCCTAATAAATTATTTTTTGCAGCATGCCGTAACTCGACGCAGCTATAATGCGAAACATGAAAATACCAACTACATTACTAGGCGGTCTCACCGTCAATGAATTCCTTCGCGACTACTGGCAAAAAAAGCCTTTATTGATACGCGGTGCCTTGCCCCAGTTTCAGGGACTACTTGATCCACAACAACTAATTGATCTAGCCTGCACGGAAGATGTGCAAGCCCGCTTGGTTACACAACGCGGCGGCAACTTTGACCTACAGTATTCGCCGTTTGAACCAGACGATTTCAAGAAAATCAAAAAGTCCTGTTGGACTGTACTGGTACAGGGATTGAATCATAATTTGCCATCTGCGACTGAATTGTTAAAGCCATTTGCATTTATCCCGCATGCCCGTCTGGATGACCTGATGGTCAGTTATGCACCCAAAGGCGGCGGTGTCGGACCTCACTTTGATTCCTACGATGTTTTCCTGTTGCAAGGCATGGGACATCGCCGCTGGCAGATTTCAACACAAGCCGATCAAACCCTGATCGAAGGCGCGCCATTGCGCATATTGAAAGACTTCAAAGTGGAACAGGAATGGATTCTGGCACCGGGCGACATGTTATACCTGCCGCCACACTGCGCTCACAACGGCGTGGCTGAAGATGATTGCATGACCTATTCCATCGGATTTCGTACCCCGGCCTATCAGGAGTTGGCAGAGCAATTTCTGGTCTATTTGCAGGATCGTATCTGCGTCGAAGGCATGTATGCCGATCCTGACCTGAAAACTCAAAATCACCCTTCAGAAATAAGCGCTGACATGCTGCGCCAAGTCAGCGATGCCATCAAACAGGTTCGATGGGACAAGGAGGACATTGCAAACTTCCTGGGCTGTTATCTAAGCGAGCCCAAACCTCATATCTATTTTGATGCCCCCGTAAAACCTCTGAATTCCAAAAAATTTAGCAAGGCCATTCATGACAAGGGATTAATGCTAAATCTCAAAAGCCAGATGCTTAGTCATGCCGGAAGTATCTTCATGAACGGTGAATCCACGCCTGTCAGCCCCAGCAATTATGATTTGTTACGCACGCTGGCAGACGAACGCGAACTTCCCGCTATAAACGACTGTCCGGAAGAATTGCTTGAATTACTTTATCAATGGTATCTGGACGGTTATATTTTTCCCCTTTAGCATTCAAGGAGATAAAAATGACAGACGGTCTGTTGCAGCACAAGCAACTGGATGGCATCACAGACTATACAACCGCTCTTGATACACTGTGCAGCCATGCGAATCACCAACTGCAATTATTTGAAAAGGACTTTGATGGACTGGGTTACAACACCGAATCGCGTTATTTATCGCTACGTCATTTTTTGCTTGCTAATCCAACGAATCGTCTGCTGATTCTGGCACATGACACTCGTTATTTATCCGCATCATGTCCGCGCATGATGATGTTGCTACGGCAATTCGACAGCCGCATGTGTATACGTCAAACCAGCATTAAGTCACGGCAGGTCACCACGCCCTTTAGCGTGGCTGATCATATTCATTATATACGTCGCCCTCATTTCAACGACCCTCGCGGCTTTTTCGCACTGAATGACCCAGAACAAGCGCACATCTTGGAATCGTTGTTCATGGAAATGTGGAGTGCATCAAACACAGGAATTTCAGCGACAAAGTTCGGCCTGTAAATATATTTTTGCCCCCCTCTAGCTATTTCAAAAATTGCTGGTAGAATTCGCCGACTTTAAAATCTGCTTAACGGCAAAGTCGTAAAAATTTTTTTATTAACTCTCCCAAGGAAAATTAACCATGAAATTATCTGCTATCGTTGCTGCTCTGTTGGCTCTTGCTTTGTCTGCTTGTGGCGAAAAAGCCCCTGAAGCACCAGCTGTTGTTGAAGCACCAGCTGTTGTTGAAGCACCGGCTGTTGTCGCACCGGCTGCTGATGCTGCTTCTGCTGTTGAAGCTGCTCCTGCTGAAGCTGCACCTGCTGAAGCTGCTCCAGCCGCTCACTAAGCTGCCTGCATAAGCAACAAAAAAGCCGACGTAAGTCGGCTTTTTCTTTTCCGGATTTGATAAATCATACTTGCCGAAAGTCAATCAAAAAATTTCCCGCCAGCCAAAACCATTCTGCTGATCCGCCACCCCCACCCAACCCTGCGAACAATCAAGCACTCCGGCTAAAGCTTGCACCGCTAATTCTGGAGTATTATTTTTACTACTGATATGAGCTGCGATCACATGCTGTAGTCGGGTTTTATCGAGACGCGAAAGAACTTCTGCTGACTCCTGATTATTCAAGTGTCCGAGACGCCCTCCCACACGTTGCTTCAAGCTGTAAGGATAATCACCCGTCCTTAACATTTCACTGTCGTGATTACTTTCCAGCACTAGCGCATCGCAACCATCAAGCATCGCTTCAATATGCGGTGTGCTGCAACCAACATCCGTCAGCACCCCCAGTTTTTTTGCGCCGTCAGCAAAGACAAACTGCACGGGTTCGGCAGCATCATGAGGAACCGGATAAGGGCGTATCTCAACATCCTGAATAACAAATGCCTGATGCGGATCTATTTTCTGAATATTGCCAACCCGTTCCATGAGCGATTGCTTACCACGCAAAGTACCATGCGTCAGCCAGACAGGAAGATTGAATTTACACGCTAGACGAGCCACGCCACCGATATGATCCCCATGTTCATGGGTAACCACAATGGCATTTATCTGCTCAGGAGCCACACCGAGACGAGCAAGGCGAAAAAGACTGTCTCTCAAACCAAAGCCGCAATCCAGCAGCACATAAGTCTGCCCGACGTTGACCAGCAAACCATTACCCTCGCTGCCACTGCCCAAAGAAGCAAATCTCATGCAATTACACCTGCCGTGGTGTTCGTTATTGCAACGAACACCCGGTTATACAACAGAAGCTATTGATTGATATGTTTGAAAATACCCTGTAGTCGTTGTTTGCTTGCATCGCTTGTTACGCCATTCTGATCGGTGACCGACACTTCACACGAAACACCGCCATCCTTGACGATGACACGGTATTGCGCATTGCTGTCTACGTCGTCTTTCCAGAACTGCAAACTATCCATCCAGCTCTTTTCCGGCTTGACCTTACGGAGGAAATATATTCCTTTGGTGCGATCCATATCCTCAACAGACAAACCTGCACGCTCAATAGCCAAACCAACCCGACGCCAACTTCTGTCAAAGGCATCGTTAATAACTATGACGCTGCTACCATCAAAAATTTCCATCAAATTGGCAGCACCCGTTGCAACGCCCGCACCATCGCTTACTGCCACCGCAGCCTGAGTCGGATTGGAACCGAATTTAACCATCAGACGTTGCAGCATTTCCGCTTCCAGAGTGGGATCATTCGGACGTGACTGCCACTTGCTGAAATTCTTTTCTGCATCCAGCATTTCTTCCTTGCCACGATGCGTGATGTAAATTTCGGTAGCGGCACCCTCCTTAGCACGCTCCAGGCGAATACGATATTGATCTCGCTCACCTGAAGAGTACAAATTATCGAACACCTTGCCTACCACGCTGCGAATTCCACCCTGAGGAATTTTTGCACGGTTTTCGGCCCACTCCGTTTCGATGAGTCCGGCGGCCTGATCTTCGTTTTGAATATTCAAACCGGATTCACGCAGAAAATCCTTGATGACAGGCCATACATTCTCGGCTCTTTCTTGTACTGATAACCAGCGTTGAGTCCCATTTCGCTCCAGCGTCACACCGGCAACAACAGGCAATACCGGACTTTTTGTCACAACACGGGAAGGTGCTGTGCCCTCATTACCCGTATAAGCTGAATAGGTCGCGATCGACTCGCCATTACCTTCCGGAATGCGATAACGATCATCAATTTCAGGCGAAGTCAGATCAGGAGGAACTTCCAGCGATGTAGCCTGTTCCGCACCTCCGCGATAATCAATACGCTTATTACCCAAGCCCATGGAACTACAACCGACCAACGAGACCAGCGCGAAACTGGCAATTCCGACATGCAAAGCTTTCATATTATTTCCCGACTAGTGAGGTGTTAGTACGCCAGCCTGAAGCATGGCCTGTTCAATTACGCTATGCGTGCTTTGTGACAGTGGTGTAAGCGGCAGACGCAAGGTATTTTTAACCTTGCCCAGACGCGACACCGCCCATTTTACCGGTATCGGGTTCGCCTCAACAAACAAATGGCGATGCAATCCCAACAGGCGGAAGTTGATTTCACGCGCCCGCGCCACATCGCCATTCAATGCCGCCATGCACATTTCATGCATCAATTTGGGCGCCACGTTGGCCGTAACGGAAATGGTGCCATGTGCACCAAGCAGCATCAACGCCAGAGTACTGGCGTCATCACCACTGTAAACAGCAAAATCAGCAGGCGCTCGCAACAACAAATCTGAACCGCGTTCAATATTTCCCGTCGCGTCCTTAATACCGACGATGTTCGGAATCTGAGCCAGACGCAAAGCCGTATCATTGCTCATGTCCGCAACAGTACGACCCGGTACGTTGTAAAGAATGTGCGGCATATCCACCGCTTCGGCTATCGCCTTGAAATGCAGATACAAGCCTTCTTGAGTAGGCTTGTTGTAATAAGGAACGACCGTCAGCGAAGCATCGGCACCAGCACGCTTTGAAAAAGAGGCCAGTTCGATAGCTTCTCTGGTGGAGTTGGCACCCGTACCCGCGATGATGGGAATACGTTTGGCCGCATGATTCACCGCTTCGGCAATCAACATCTCATGTTCTTCAACATCGACCGTCGGTGACTCACCCGTCGTACCGACTACCACAATGGCATCGGTACCCTGCTCAACATGAAAATCTATTAACGCACGGAACGATGGTAAATCCAGACTACCGTCTTCATGCATGGGTGTAACGATTGCAACAATACTGCCCTTGATCATCTTGATTCTCTTTTTCATGGCAAGAAAAATTAAAGACCGCATTCTAACCTAATTGATGACGAAAGATAAAAGCTTAGCAACCAAGGCGTACAGTGACCGGAGCTACAAATTGTCGCCATACACTTTGGCCCCCGATTTATACCTATATTTCGATTGTTTACCTGTTTAAGCAGCGAATAGTCTACGAGCATACGCGACAAAAACAGTCAGGCTGTGAAATAATGTGATCACTGTTGAAATCTTTCGTAATCATGCCTGCCACCACACTTGCCGCACTGAATACAAGCGACACCGCCACCATCGTATCCATACACGCCGAAGAAGCGCTGCATCAACGGCTGCTTGCCTTGGGTTTTCGTAGCGGAAGACAGATTGAATTAATACGCAAGGCCAGCTTTGGTGGCCCCTTGCAGGTGCGCATTGGCACGACAGACATCCTCCTCAGACGCATCGAAGCGGCCAAGATACAGGTTTGCAAAACATGAAGCGCATCGCTTTACTGGGCATGCCCAACACTGGAAAATCCACGCTATTCAACCGTCTGACTGGCGGAGCAGCACGAGTCGGTAACTGGCCGGGCATCACCGTCGAACTTCTTTCCGGAAAAATCCTGCTGGGTGCGGACATGGTCGAAATTATCGACCTGCCCGGCATTTACGATCTGCACGGCTTTTCCGATGACGAACAGGTCGTACGTCACTTTCTGCATGACAATGTACCTGACCTAGCGCTAGTGATACTCAACGCCACTCAGATCGAACGTCAGATGAGCCTGTTGCTGCAACTGAAAGATCTCAACATGAATATCGTGGTGCTGCTCAATATGTCCGATGAAGCCAGAAAATTCGGCATCACCATCGACAGCCACAAAATGTCAGCCATTCTCGACATGCCTATCTTCCTGTTAAGCGGAAAATATGGCACCGGCTATCAGGAAGCCATACAGGCCGTAACCAAGGCGTTGCGCTACCCGACACCGGGCATGGCGGAAACCGTGCGCAACCAGTTGGAACAAGATGAACACATTGAGGCAGAAATGGCGCGCATCATGCGACATGCGGTACAAATTCCTGCCTGTCTGCCGGAAAATCACACCGAAAGACTTGATAGGGTATTACTCCATCCCTGGCTGGGCTTACCTATATTTTTCGGCATCATGTATTTATTGTTCCAAGGTATTTTCCTGTTTGGTCAACCCATGCAATCAGGCATCGCCGACCTGCTTATCTGGTTCCGGGAAGCAGGGCTGGAGCCTTTACTTTCCGGCCTGCCACACTTATTCCAGGGACTACTGCTGGATGGTATTTATAATGGCGTTGCCACAGTCGCCGCTTTCGTACCCATCATCGTGCTATTTTTTCTACTGATGGCGATCGTGGAGGACAGCGGCTACCTTTCGCGCGCTGCCTTCCTGATGGACGCGCTAATGGCCAAAATGGGGCTGGATGGTCGCGGGTTTGTGATGTTGCTAATGGGTTTTGGCTGTAATGTACCCGCACTGATGGGTACACGAGTCATGCGCGCCCGATCCATGCGGTTGCTCACCATGTTGGTGATCCCTTTTTCACTGTGCTCTGCCCGCTTACAGGTATTCGTGTTCATTGCTGCAGCCCTTTTTTCTGCACAAGCCGCGCCATTGGTTCTGTTCAGCCTTTATCTGTTCAGCTTCGGTGCAGCCATTCTTACCGCGCTTATATTCAAGGGACAATTCAAGAGCAACGAACCTTTTGTGCTGGAATTACCTCCCTACCGTTTTCCCACTGGCCGGCAGATGCTGATGCGCGGCTGGCTGGAAGTTAGTCATTTCCTGCGCCGTGCATCCCTGTTCATCGTTGCCGGGGTTGTTCTGGTCTGGCTGCTTACTCACCTGCCCCAATCAGCCGCACCCGCCGGTCCAGACACGATTTCGGGCATGATAGGTTCAATGTTGCATCCTTTCTTTGCACCAATCGGAATCAACGAACAACTTACCATTGCGCTGATCTTCGGCTTCGTTGCCAAGGAAATTGTCATCGGCTCACTGGCTGTGATCTACGGACTATCCGGCGAAGCCCTTGGCAACACCCTCGCACTACAACTCGACTGGGTACAAGCCTACAGCTTCATGCTGTTCACACTAATTTATACCCCGTGCCTGTCTGCAATCGCCACACTGAAAAACGAATCCAAGAGTACCAGATTCACTCTGCTCAGCCTGGCATGGTCCCTCTCACTGGCATGGCTGGTCAGCTTTGCCTTTTATCAATGTGCCAGATTACTGGGATACTAGTGTGCTGAGATACTAGGCATTCGCATCAACGAGTCGTAAAATTCCGAACCAGACATATCTTAATGATTAATTTATTCGAATAGCATGAACCTGATCCTGCAAGCCACTCACAACATCCCTGCCGAACAAATCGAGCATCTCGCCACTTTGGCAAATACTACCCATTGGGAACCTCTGTCCGGCTTCAAGTGGCGATTGATCAATGCCAAGTCGCATCCCGACATCGAAGCGCATTGCTTTGAACATCAGATCGACTATGGCTTCGTGCCATCGAACAGAAAACTCGCCGACTTTGGTCTGGTGGTGATGGACATGGATTCCACACTGATTTCCATCGAATGCATAGATGAAATTGCCGATATGCAAGGACTGAAACCACAGGTCGCCGCGATTACCGAAGCGGCAATGCGCGGCGAAATTGACTTTGCCGAGAGCCTGCGCCGCCGCGTCGCCTTGCTCGAAGGTCTGGAGGAAGGTGCACTGCAACGTGTATATGATGAACGCCTGAAACTCAATCCAGGTGCAGAAATCCTGCTTGCGCAATTACAAAAATACAATATCAAAACCTTGCTGGTTTCCGGTGGATTTCTATTCTTCACCGAACGCCTGAAACCCCGCTTGGGACTGGACTATACTCATGCCAATACTCTGGAAATTATCGACGGCAAGCTTACGGGCCGCGTACTGGGACAAATCCTCGACGCAGAAGGAAAAGCAGAGTGGCTGATAAAAATTCGCAATCAACTGGGATTGAGAGCCGATCAAGTGATTGCCATGGGTGATGGGGCGAATGACCTGAAAATGATGGCACAGGCCGGAGTCAGTATCGCCTATCACGCCAAACCGGTAGTAAGGGCGCAAGCCAGTTATGCATTGAATTTTGTCGGACTGGATGGACTATTGGGGCTACTCGACGGTTAGCATCAACCTCGCCGTAGCGCTAGCTGCACAATCACCCTCCTCCACTCTCGGGGCAGGTTCACGCAGAGGAAGCCATGAATAACCGCATACGCCTGCTTGCAAATCAAATAGCCGCTCTAGAAGCCGAATTGAATGCAGCCATTGAGGAGCACCAACAGCAGCTGCGTTATCAGATTAAAGGCAAACAAATAGTATTTGAACAGGTCGTGCGCGATGCACACCGACGAGTTAAACTGAATCTGTTTCGCTGGTTTCTCACGGTACGCCCGCAAAACTACCTGACGATGCCCATCATCTACGGCGCTGCCATTCCCTTGCTGCTGTTTGATGTGTGCCTTAGCGCCTATCAATTTATCTGCTTTCCGGTTTATCGCATCGCGCGAGTAAAGCGAGACGACTACATCGTTTACGATCATCAGCATCTGGCCTATTTAAATATCATCGAAAAAGCGCACTGTCTGTATTGTTCCTATGCAGTCGGCCTGCTCGCCTATGCGAGTGAAATCATTGCGCGCACCGAACAGTATTTTTGTCCGATCAAGCACGCACGCAAGGTTTGCGCCGCCCATTCGAGATACGAACACTTTCTTGAATACGGAGACGAAGAGAATTACCACGAAAAACTGGAATCATTCCGCGCCGAGCTTGCACACGAAACAGACAAGCCTGTATTCGATACTTCAAAAAAGGAATAGCCATGACTCAGGAAATCTGCACTGAAGTACTTTTGGAAAAATACGCAGAACCGGACGAAACTACCGTACAAGATGTACGCCACCGCGTTGCACGCGGTCTGGCACAAGCTGAAAAGCCTGAACGACGTGCACACTGGGAAGAAGTATTCTTCCTCGCGCAGGAAAACGGGTTTATCCCTGCCGGCCGTATCAATTCGGCAGCCGGACTCGATATGCAAGCAACCTTGATCAATTGTTTCGTGCAACCGGTAGGTGACGCCATCACCGGCAAGGTAGCGGGGAAACCGGGTATTTATGATGCCTTGCAGCAAGCTGCCGAAACCATGCGGCGCGGAGGCGGAGTTGGCTATGATTTTTCAACCATTCGCCCAGAAGGAGCCTATGTCAAAGGCACGCACTCGCGTGCCAGCGGGCCAATTTCCTATATGCGCGTATTCGACCGTTCGTGTGAAACCGTCGAATCTGCCGGGGCCAGGCGTGGCGCACAAATGGGAGTACTACGTTGCGACCATCCCGACATAGAAAAATTCATCCGTGCCAAGGACAAGGGCGATCTGCGCAATTTCAACTTATCTGTTGGAGTAACTGATGCACTTATGCATGCAGTAGAAAAGGAAGATCAATTTGAACTGGTGCATGCTGCTGAACCAATCGACGCACTCAAGCAGGCAGGAGCAACTCAACGTAGCGATGGAATTTGGGTTTATCGCAAAGTACGTGCAGCCGATCTGTGGAAGCAAATTATCGAAAGCACCTACGACCATGCCGAACCGGGCGTACTGTTCTTGGACAAAATAAATCAGGACAATAATCTGTCTTATTGCGAAGTAATTGAAACCACCAACCCCTGCGGCGAACAACCGCTTCCTCCCTATGGCTGTTGCTGCTTGGGCTCAATCAACCTTACCCGCCTGATAAAAAATCCTTTTTCCGTACACGCTGGATTTGATTACGAACCCTACAAACAGCTAATCAAGGTTGCGGTGCGCATGCTGGACAATGTGCTGGACGTAAGTAGTTGGCCGTTACCGGAACAGCAACTGGAAGCCCAAAACAAGCGCCGTATCGGCCTGGGTTACACCGGCTTGGGCGATGCATTGATCATGCTGGGTTTGAAATACGACTCGGAACAAGCCAGAAATTTTGCTGCCGACATTACCCGCATCATGCGCGACGAAGCCTATTCTGCCTCGATTGAACTGGCGCAGGAACGCGGCGCATTCCCGATGCTGGATGCAAACCAATATCTGGCTGAGCCACGCTACGCCTCGCGTTTGCCCGACGAAATCAAGAATAATATACGTCAGCACGGCTTACGTAACAGCCACCTGCTTTCCATAGCGCCAACCGGAACCATATCGTTGGCCTTCGCAGACAACGCATCCAATGGAATAGAGCCGGCATTTTCCTGGTTCTATACCCGCAAAAAACGCATGCCGGACGGATCAAGTAAGGAATATCAAGTCGAGGATCATGCATGGCGACTTTATAAGAATCTTGGAGGAGACACTAATAAGCTGCCCGATGCCTTTACTAGTGCACTCGATATTTCAGCAATTAATCATATGAAAATGGTTGCGGCTGTCGCGCCTTACATTGATACATCAATTAGCAAAACCGTTAACGTACCCGCAGACTATCCTTTTGAAGACTTCAAGAATCTGTACACTGACGCGTGGAAAGCAGGATTGAAAGGGCTTGCGACCTACAGACCCAATAAAGTACTAGGAGCAGTCCTATCAATTACACCCGAACCTGAAAAAGTCATACAGCCTCAGGACTTCATATTCGACCAGGACAGACGTATCGAACTGGAAGCCACTCCCAAACCGGCCCTTGCCTCATTGCGCTGGCCTGGTCGCCCGAAACTGCCATCTGGTAGCGAAGGATGGGTATCACAGGTAGTTAAACATCAACTTGGAAATTTTGTGGTATTCGTCTCGCATACCGCAAACGGCTGTAATCATCCATTTGAAGTATGGGTAAACGGCTCGGAACAACCCAGAGGACTGGGAGCACTGGCAAAAACTCTCTCCATGGACATGCGCACATTTGATCCGGTGTGGATACGAATGAAACTGGAAATGTTGATGAAAACGGCTGGCGACGATGCCTTTGACATGCCCATGCCGCCTGAAGGCGAAGTCAAGCCTATGCCCAGCTTGGTTGCTGCCTTTGCACATTTACTGAAATACCGTATCGAGGCTCTTGGCGCATTGGAAGTCTCCGAGGGCGTAACCACCCCGATGATGGATGCGCTCTTCGCCAAGAAAGAACCCAAGACCGGCACAGACGGCACCATGAGCTGGACAGTAGATATCAGCAACGCCGGCTCCGGCGATGACTTCGTGCTGGGATTGAAGGAACTGGTCTTGCCCGATGGGCAACGCCGTCCCTATTCGATGTGGCTATCCGGCGTTTATCCGCGCGCACTGGATGGATTATGCAAAGTATTAAGTCTGGACATGCGAGTAATTGACCCTGCTTGGATAGGCATGAAACTGCGTAAGCTAATCAACTTCGGCGAGCCGCTAGGTGATTTTATGGCCCGCGTACCTGGAGAGTCCAAAGTCCGCAGCTACCCTTCTACCGTCTCCTATGTCGCCAACCTGATTATCCATCGCTACGCCATGCTTGGCGTACTTGACGAACAGGGTTATCCAGTTCAACAAATGGGAGTTCTGGAAATTCCTGACGGCCAAATCAAAGCCACCTCAATCAAACAACAAACTGGAAAGCACTGCCGAGATTGCGGCAATGCCACTTTAATCAAAAAAGATGGTTGTGAATTCTGTACAAGTTGTGGCGCAATTGGAGCGTGTGGCTGATTCTTGCAGCGCCCCTTGCACTAATTGGCGCTCGGCGTGACTTGATGTTGGCGAATCGGATTAATCAACACTTCCGGCTTGGTATCTACCTCAATAATCAGGGCCGGAAAGGTATTGGACAACGGCAGCACCTGCGACAAGCAAAATACATGTTTTTACAAACTATACGGTTACATCCAGCTTGCGCCCGAGATGGCTGTCATATTCAGATGAAAATGAATTTCCATCCGTTTGATTTTTCTTGCCGTCAGATTTACGAGGATTTCTTTGCCCAAATTTGCCGTTCTCGCGCCTACCACTTTGCTCACCCAACTTATTGGCAATGTATTTTATACTGTTAATAAGGTCCATGATTTTCTCCCACGTTGCTTATATTATCGGCAATCAAACTCAATTCTTTAAATCATGTCCATGCCAAGTTCACCTTATAATGCTTCATTAAACGCAATTCATAACTAACTATGACACTCATTCCGGAAATCAAACCAGAGCAATCCCTTGATCTACTAAAAGAGTTACATATTCTAACGCGTGAAGGCAAGCTTAATCAGGATAGCCGCCGCAAATTAAAACAGGTTTATCATCTTTATCAGTTCATCGAGACCTTACTTAATGAAATTCTGGATATTAAGGACGATGTGTCACTAGTTGATCACGGTGCCGGCAAATCCTATCTAGGTTTCATATTGTATGATTTATTCCTGAAATCAAGATCAGCGGGTCATGTTTATGGGATTGAATCAAGAGAATCGCTTGTTTGCAAATCGCAAGCATTGGCAAATAAGTTGCATTTTTCGCGAATGTCATTTCTTAACTTATCTGTAGAGGAATCCATCCATTCCCCCCTTCTACCCGATAACGTTGACATCGTAACTGCTCTGCACGCGTGTAATACTGCGACAGATGATGCAATTAAATTTGCTTTAAGCAAAAAGGCAAAATTCATTGTGCTTGTTCCATGCTGTCAAGCTGAGGTTGCTTCCATACTAAACAAGCACAAAAATCAGTCGTTTGGAAAAACCCCATTATCAGAAATATGGCGCCATCCACTACATTCGCGTGAATTTGGGAGCCACCTAACCAATGTACTTCGCTGCCTGCTTTTGGAATCTCATGGATATAAGGTGAGCGTAACCGAACTGATAGGCTGGGAACACTCCATGAAGAATGAACTTATCATTGCACGCCGAGAAAATTCTCCGAGAAAAAATGTAATACAGCGGCTGGAATATATCCTGAATGAGTTAAATCTAAATTCATTGCGTGACCGCTTTATTTACTAACAGACGCGTTATGCATGTTAATAATTTAAACCCAATCATTATTGAACTTAAAACTAGCTATTACCGCGTAGGCGGAAATTTAGATTAAAGGAATGAAAAAGGTTAAGCTGGCCGGGTAGTGGCTACATGAAAAATACAACGAGCGTTTCGATTAGTTGATGTAACCAATTGTTTTATTTCGCATCTTTCGTGCCTTTCGTAAACGAAATGAGTTTTTTAGGTTTACGCATTGACTTAAGGCGTCATAAACAAAAAAACCGGGGATATCAACCCGGTTTTCTGTTTTACTTATTAAATTTCAACTATCCCGAACAAACAAGCTGATTTTTACTATTTGGCAGCCCCTGTTGATTTTGCCCTTTGATCCAGAATCTGGCGTATCGCGTCAGCTTTAGCTTCGGCCGCCGCTTGTTCTTTCGCTGCGACGGCTTGTGCCTTTGCGGCAGCCTGATCCTGTTGAACTTTTGCTTCAGCCGCAGCCTTGGCTTTCGCATTTTCCTCTGCTTTCAGCTTGGCCGCTTTAGCTTCGGCAGCGGCATTTGCTTTCACTTCTTCCTCCGCTTTCAGCTTGGCCGCTTTAGCCTCGGCCGCGGCCTGTTCTTTCGCTGTGGCGGCTTGAGCCTTTGCGGCAGCCTGATCCTGTTTAGCTTTTGCTTCGGCCGCAGCCTTGGCTTTCGCGTCTTCCTCCGCTTTCAGCTTGACCGCTTTAGCTTCGGCAGCCGCTTGTTCTTTCGCTGCGGCGGCTTGAGCCTTTGCAGCAGCCTGATCCTGCTGCGCTTTTGTTTCGGCTGCAGCCTTGGCTTTCGCGTCTTCCTCCGCTTTCAGCTTGACCGCTTTAGCCTCGGCCGCGGCCTGTTCTTTCGCTGCGGCGGCTTGAGCCTTTGCGGCAGCCTGATCCTGTTTAGCTTTTGTTTCGGCCGCTGCCTTGGCTTTCGCGTCTTCCTCCGCTTTCAGCTTGGCCGCTTTAGCTTCGGCCGCAGCCTGTTCTTTCGCTGCGGCGGCTTGAGCCTTTGCGGTCGCCTGATCCTGCTGCGCTTTTGTTTCGGCCGCTGCCTTGGCTTTCGCTTCTTCCTCCGCTTTCAGCTTGGCCGCTTTAGCTTCGGCCGCGGCCTGTTCTTTCGCTGCATCGGCTTGAGCCTTTGCGGCAGCTTGATCCTGTTTAGCTTTTGCTTCTGCCGCAGCCTTAGCGTTCGCTTCTTCCTCCGCTTTCAGCTTGACCGCTTTAGCCTCGGCCGCGGCCTGTTCTTTTGCTGCCGCAGCTTGAGCCTTTGCAGCAGCCGCATCCTGACGAGCTTGTACTTCAGTTGCTGCCTTAGCTTTCGCTTCTTCTTCCGCTTTCAGCTTGACCGCTTTAGCTTCGGCCGCAGCCTGTTCTTTTGCTGCCGCAGCTTGAGCCTTTGCAGCAGACTGATTAGCATCTAGTTTCTGCTCATACTTTATTCGATTAACTTCATCTACAGCTGCGGCTTCATTCGCTTTTAATTCATTAGCCCTTTTTTCTGCTTCCATCTGATCAGCTTTCAGATTACTGGCTTTTACGTCTGCTGCCGCTTCATCAACCTTGAGCGAAACCGCATTTGCTTCCGCTTCCTTCTGTTCAACTTTAAGTGTAAGCGCCTTTTCGCTTGCTGCTTCCTGTTCAATCTGTAGTTTGGCTTTTTCAGCTTCTGCTGCCTGCTGTTCAGACTTTATTCTTGCAACTTCAGCCTCTGCAATATCATGCTCGGCTTTAAGCTTTGCAGCTTTAGCATCAGCCGCATCCTGCTTAGCCTTTATTTCAGCCTCTTTGCGTGCTTTCATTTTTGCTTCTTCTTGTGCTTTTTTCTCAGCCTTAATTCTATCAGCCGAGACTTTAGCACTTGGCGGAACATCCGAAATAGCCGTCATAGAATCAGCATTTGGTGCTTTCGATTCTAAGGAATTGGGTTTCTCCTCTAGCGCCTTGATTTGCTTCTCCAATCTCGTCGCATTCCCCGCTTCCATCTTGATTCTGGCCAGCTCAAGTGCTTCCAGACGTGGGCTTGCACAGGCTACCAAGGTATAACTTCCAGAATCGAGAACTACATTCCAGACAGTAAAGCTATTGGAGCGAGGATTGATTTGCGACTCAAGCGGCAACCATAAACCATCAATAAGCGACCAAACGATCAACCCATGCTCAGTTTTAATTCCGGGACCCACCTCATGACGTGTTGACCCTTCATTCAGATAATCAATTTCAAGATTAGCCTTGACCTGACTGTTATAAGTACGATTATTGATATGCCATGTTCTTTCCAGACATGACGCAGCATCAACACCATCCGGTACGGCTGGCGGAGTTTGTTGTGACGATACTTGTACATCAAAACGACTTGGCTTAGACAAATTCAATACATCGATTGCCATCAGCGGCGTACCTAACAACTGATCAGAGAAGAAGTAACGCTTACCTGCCTCAGTAATTTCTCTCGGTCCGATCATGTTCAATTGTTCAATGCGTCTGTGCGCCCAATAATCAGCGGGTCTTGGCACAACTGGATCATAGGAAGAGAACGGCAGCCAAAGTGGTGTACCCCAAACTGTTGTAGACAATATGATGTTCGACAGATACTGATAGCGCCATTCATTAAAGAAACGCAATGCATCATACATGTATGTAAATTCAGCCTTTTCATGATTAGGGTACAATTCAGTCATGATGCTTTCATGTGCAGCAGGGCGAAGATGTTCCAAAACCTTACCGAAGTTTCTCGGGTTATACCAACCGGTAGTCGATCCAACTTGCAAGGGCTGATCTGCGAAGAGATCGACAATCTTGGTCTTGAACCTCTTATACAAGACGGAATTTTTCAATGTCTTCTCTTTAATCGGATTTACTGCACCAGACTCAGGAGAATGTAGATATTGAAAGTGAGTATTGATAATAGTACGTGGGTATTTGATTTCCGCACCAACATCTGCGACACGACCAAACGTCATATCATAGTCCCATGGAACCACTGACCATTTATTGGTTACGTTGCTGTAATAGAGGAAGTAATTCTTGTTATAGGTATCCTCGCTACCTGTCAGAGTGTTTACGATCATCCAATTGATGATGGTATCACCTTCAAAATTGGCATCCATGAACGCATCAAACTTATCAACGGGAACCGAATTCAGATCACTAGCCAGCTTACGTAGCTTGCTGTAATCCGTACCGCCATCCAGACGCATAAAGCACTTCTCTAAACGATAGTCATTTGCTGGCAAAAAATCTCCACAATAGTAACTATCATCAGGATTGTAGAGCTCGCCGTCGGCACCTAATCCGAATCGGTCAAACATTACCGGCTTGATCCATTCAACCATCATATAACGACCAACCTTCTGACCATTTATATTCAAAGCCGTGTAGAGCATTTCTGGAGCTGGCATATTCAGACGTTTCATCAAATCGCGTGAAAGCCATTGATGCGTTTGAGTCACATCTGTTGCCATCGCATCCAGTGAAATTATATTCTGACCATGCCAAGAAGAGCCTTTATCAAGCTTGATAATCAACGATTTCTTGAGAAAGTTTCGCGTTGTACTTCCTTTGACAGAAATACGCCCAGTCAATCGGGTACCACCATCAATAAAGGTAATTGGGAAACTGGATCTATCATTTGGGTCTTTATGGAAAAGGTTTTCAAAATCCTTAGGATCCATTGCCAGATTGATACCATTGGCCTGAAGCGTTTTATCAATTTCTTCCCACGTTGCAAACTTGGCCGCTCTGGCAAGCATCATTGCTTCGGCTTCCGCTTCAGCTTTAAGACGATTTGCCTCTTCCAGTGCTAATGCTTCCTGACGGGCTTTCTCTTGTGCGGCAGCTAGTGCTTCCTGCTCAGCCTTCAATCGTTCCGCTTCCAGTCTGGCTTCCTGATCCGCCCTTAACTGCGCAGCAATTGCTTGCTGTTTTGCACGCTCTTCGGCCTCCTTGCGCGCTTGTTCTTCGGCAATCTTCTCTGTCTTGATACGTTCTGCATCAACCTTGGCTTGCTGCTCTGCTGCAAGCTTTGCCGCTTTCACGTCTGCTTCAGCTTGGGCTTGGGCCGCTATCGCTTCCTTGCGAGCTTGCGCCTCGGCAGCTGCCTTGGCCTGCTGTTCGGCTTTAACCCGTGCGGCTTGTTCTTTTGCTTGCTGTTCTGCAGCCAGTTTGGTTGCTTTGGCATCCGCTTCAACTTGCGCCTGAGCCGCTAACGCTTCCTTGCGAGCTTGCGCCTCGGCGGCTGCCTTGGCCTGCTGTTCGGCTTTAACACGTGCGGCGTGCTCTTTAGCTTGCTGTTCCGCAGCCAGTTTGGTCGCTTTGGCATCCGCTTCAGCTTGCACTTGAGCCGCTATCGCTTCCTTGCGAGCCTGCGCTTCGGCGGCTGCCTTGGCCTGCTGTTCGGCTTTAACACGTGCGGCTTGCTCTTTAGCTTGCTGTTCCGCAGCCAGTTTGGTCGCTTTGGCATCCGCCTCGGCTTGCGCTTGAGCCGCTAACGCTTCCTTGCGAGCCTGCGCCTCGGCGGCTGCCTTGGCCTGCTGTTCTGACTTTGCACGGGCGGCTTGTTCTTTAGCTTGCTGTTCCGCCGCCAGTTTGGTCGCTTTGGCATCCGCTTCAGCTTGCGCTTGAGCCGCTAACGCTTCCTTGCGTGCTTGCGCCTCGGCAGCTGCCTTGGCTTGCTGTTCTGACTTTGCATGAGCGGCTTGTTCTTTTGCTTGTTGTTCCGCAGCCAGTTTGGTTGCTTTGGCATCCGCTTCAGCTTGCGCCTGAGCCGCTAACGCTTCCTTGCGAGCCTGCGCCTCGGCGGCTGCTTTAGCTTTTTCTTCAGTCTTCATCCTGATAGCTTCAGCTTTTGCAGCCTTTACTATATCGGCCTGTTCCTGAGGTGAAGCATAAGCAGAAGTTGAGAGTCCATCCGTGCTTTTCTGACGCGTTTGTTCAACGGCAGGACTTACACCAATGGCATTTGTTTCATCTATTGCAGACACGCTACCTGCTAATGCCAGCAATGCGACGCCAAAATATCTGTAAGAATTTCTGCTCATATTTACACCAATGAAAAAAGTAAATTAGTTTGACCAGCTTTGAGAATATCCAATACTAATTCCTGAACTGGAATGTATGTTCTGTCCCCACAAGCCTTGATTTATACCAATGTTTACCGACGAGGTCGGAGTAAGTCCATGTGTTAAATTCATGGAACCAGAAATCAAACTGAAACGGTCATGAACGTCCACAAGTCCATTACCAGGAAGTACGGTGCGTTCCTTACCCAGAGAATGTTTCGCGTTTAATCGAGCAGTAAATGTCCAACCACCCACTTCCTGCGCCCAATGTGTCGTAGTAATGATGCGTCCATAGGTCGCATGTGCCCAAAGCTCACCGGGCACATCACCAAACCAGTGCAACACGCCTGCTGCATAGGAAAATGAACTCGTTGCCAATTCCTTTTCAGTCAGAAAACTTTCATAAGGGTCTAGGCGATTGCTGGAATAAATTCCTACATTAATCCCGAATTTCTTGGGTTTGGCAATTGCTCCCGCTGGAGTCAAATGATTCGGGAAAATAGCTGATACTTCCCAATTGTGATCCGACATATAATCAAACCGACCACGAACACCAACCTCAGTATCCATGAAACCTTTCTGAGTACCGCCACCACAGTTATAAGTTTGCAGAGCGGTTGAAACAAAAGCCGTGTGGTAATAAGAGGTGCCATACTCTGCATAAATTGGAACCGTAGCACTAGTGCCACAATTATTACGCATCAGAGTTGATTGACGATCAAAAAATTGTCCTCCATCACTAATACCAAATCCAGTTGAGGCGGAAAACTCCCCCTCATTACGCATCCAACCAGCCTGACTGCTCATAATAGGCAAAGCTGTCAGAACCATTACAACCAACAATTTAAATTTCAACTTCATTACTCCCCCCAGTTTTGGTATCTATTACCTAATTATTCTCTTTACTAATGGCATCTTTGTGTCCAGTGACAAGACACGGCTTGCGTCGCCGGCTTGTTCTGAATTGTAAAATCAATGTCATTCATACCGCCTGCTTTTGCATCACTGTACCAGTTCCAAATCAGGATTCCTTGATGCCAATCTCCAGACAATTCAGCCATCCATCCGTCGAGTACCCTAGCCTGCAATTCAGGATCCGCTACGGTACCTGCAGCAAATTGTTCGGGCCATAACCAAGGATCATTGAGTGCGCCCGAGCGCGATGTAATCCCGATTTCTGCTATCCAAAACGGCTTATTCAGCTTTGCCGCTTCACGCTTAATCTGTTGTGATAATTGCTTCATTTGTTCTCGCATGCTGATACCTGCACTGGCTTCAGCCAGCCTTGGATAATAGGTAATTGCTACACTGTCCACCTTATCCAAAGCTGCAAATTTTGCCAAATCCTGAATATCGTGCGAAACGTAACTCAATTGCCCTGAATATATAGCACGAACCTTATCAACCAACGTTCTCCACTCTTTACGAGATTCAGTTTTATGTAATTCAGTACCTACAATCAGCATTTCTATTCGTCCATCTTTTGCAATTTCTGCCAACTCTATTATTCTTTGAGTATATGCATTAAACCAACAGTCCCACCCTGCTTCACTCGCAGGAGCAATTTCTCCTGCCCAACTTCCCGGCACCAATATCTGCGGCTTCAAAATCACTCGCAAACCCGCTAAATGTGCATACTCCACCGCCCGATGCAAACGTTCCAATGAGTAAAATTCATCCACTGCCAAATCACAACTTGTTACGGTTGACTGCCTGATAAAAGGTACAAATGCAACTGTATTGGCCCCTAACTTCTTTAGGTTCTGCATATTTTCTACATTTATGATGTCATCCAATGCAACATTTCTGCTTTGAAGTAAATTGACACCCTTCATCTGCACGGGGGCACAACCTGCAAATAATAATATGGCAAACAATAATGCTGCGCGATACAACAAGTTCATCTCTCCCTACTTTGCAGCAACGGGAATTTTTTCATAATCATTGCGCCTGTATACACGCCATTGCTGATCGTCATAAACCAAATGATAACCGGGTAAACCGCCCCAATATATACCTTCAAAACGCTTTCCAACTCCATCCAATACACTACGAGAATGTTTAGGATTTATAGTCGCAAATTGATCTATCGTATCAAGATAATATTTATCCATCATTTTGACTTCAATCTGGAAAGGAAAAACCAGATTTTCAACATTATCCTTTGCCGCAATGACGCGATAGGCTGCCCGTTGATCTATCAAAGTGCTATGTGGCTGATCATTCAAAAACTTTGCCAAAGCAACATCGGATTTAGAATCGGATGCATTCTTGGTAAAACTCATTTGCCAAGTATCAATTTGTGGTGCTTCGTTAGTCTCCATAACCCACCAACCACCGATGTTGCCGACCAGCAATAATGCAACCACGATATTCAACATCTTGCCGTGCAATTTGCGAATCAACATCAAGGAAGCCATAAACACGGCTATTTGAAAGTACAAAACATCAACAGCGTGAAACAAGGCAAAACCTACCGTTCCAATACCCGCTGAAACAGCCGGAATGAGAAACAGCTTGGGAACAGTGTGAAGTACACGTTCATGCTTGCGAAAATTCCAGATAATCCAGATTGTTACAGGGACAGAAATTGCAGAAAGTAAAATTGTATAGCCTATCGTGGCAACCCATTCCCCCCCCCATTGATTAAGCCAGGAATACTGATCCGAAGTCTGCCATACCCCATTAAACATAGCTTCCGGCGCATGCATAAACATGAACATATCGTTATGAAACATCCAGTTCAAATACATCCAGCAAAGGAATGCAAAAACTACAGGCATCAGCAAAATTACGTAGACACTAGACAGTGATTCTTTGAGCATACGCTCAGGTGCAATCAAGGGTATAAATGGAAACATGACGATTGCCACATACATCGCTCTATCATCGGTAAGGAAGAACAACGTCAACGCGCCACCAACAAACAAAATAGAATGAATGTCATGTATCAACACTAGGCGCGTAACACCAAAACAGAACATGTAAAATGCCGCAAAAGCCAACGCATTATTCAAGCCGCTTGTCGTACCCCACAATATGAAAGGGTGACAGATTACCAGTCCGATCAACAGCAATCTGACCTTGATTTTATAACCCTTCTTTACCAGAAATAAATTCCAGTGAGCAAAGACACCCGCACCGACCAATACCGAAATCAGGTAAGAGGTGTATTCAGAATGCAACCCAGGGATCGCAGATGCAGTCCAGAACAAATTAAAGGGTATATAGGGAAAAAGAATGCTGGAATCTTCCAGACGAAAATCATTCGCGCCGAAAGCCAAAATTTTTGCCCAGATACGCAACGAATAGTCACTTTGATAGCCATGACTCAACAACCAGACCATTACTGCGGAAAAAAATACCCCAGCTATTAAAAATATCTCATAAGGGCGATGCGAAGCACGACGTTTAAGCATTTTGGTTCTCAATTATGTCAATGTCATCATGAACAAAACTGGACAAGCCATGTGTTGTCTTTTCCCAGTAGAACGGTTTGAAAATCAATTGCCACAAGGCCTTATAGCCCGATATGGACATCATCATCCAGTAAATCGGCGACGTTAAAGCAAAGGGGATCAGCGTATAACTGTGTCGCTTAAATGCGCCCAGCATATAAACATATATAAAGAATCCATTACCTATCAATAAGTTAAACAGGCTCATATACAGCACGACAGGTGGAAAATAGGGATCCAAATCCATGGTTAACGTGAATAGCCAGTAAAAATACATGCCATACATTAAAGGCAGGATCAAGGTAGCCACAATGGTTCCGCCAATAAACATCTGAAAGCCCCAGAACCCGGCGTGCCCCATGGAACGGTAACTCTGAACGGGATCTCGCATATATACCAGATAGGTTTGCATATAGCCTTTAACCCAACGGGAACGTTGCCTGATCCAGTTGCCAAAATGACTGGTAGCCTCTTCATAGGTAGTCGAATTGACAACAGTAACGCGATAGCCAAGCTGGGTAATGCGTAAACCAAGATCAGCATCTTCAGTTACGTTGTATGGATCCCACAGACCAACTTCACGTAACTTGTCCATCTTGAAATGATTTGATGTCCCACCCAGCGGAATTGGAATACGCAGTACATCCAAGGCAGGCAAAAAATAATCAAACCAAACTGAATACTCCAACGTAAACATCTTGGTCATCCAATTTTCCCTGTCATTAAAATAATTCAAGCGAGCTTGAACGCAGACAACATCATCGGGAGAATTCCTGAAGGTAATCAAAGCCTTCTTAAGTTGCTGCGGATCCGGCTTATCTTCAGCATCATAGATGGTTATGTATTTACCACGAGCAAAGTTAAGCGCGTAATTGCAGGCCTTGGGCTTGGTTTTAGGCAGTGAATGTGGAACACGAACAATTTCAAAGAAGGATTCAAGACCAAGATCCTTGGCAGCCTGTATAGTTTCCTCGTCGTCTTCCTCAAGTACCAACTTAACATCCAGCTTGGATTGTGGATAATCCATTCGACGCATCGCCGCCGCAATAATTGGCAACGTTTTAGCTTCCTTGTACATGGGTATCAGAATCGTATACATCGGCAGTTGAGTGTCATCCACTGCCTTGATCATATCCTCGGTAATACGAGATTCGATCTTTCCATTACTACCTACCCAAGCCAGCATTCCTTTAAAAAAGAAATTAACCAGAAAAAATAGACCTGCAAAAACATTAATACCTATCAAGGTTTCAGTCGGCCAGTAAACCAGCACAGCAAGAAAGGCACCCAGCGTAATCCCAATTTCAATTAACTGGCGACCTGTAAATACCTGCTTGGCGGATTGCTTAGGCTTACTAAAGCTGAGCGCGTGTACAGCCGTTGTATTGAAATGCTCTTTTCCACATGCTTGCAGATGCCAGATAATATCGAATTTGCCCGTCATTACAAATTCGGTTTTTTCACCGAATTGACGTGCAACAAAACTTTTGGTTTTTTCGCTATTGTCTTCGATCGCTACGATCATCTTGCCATCGACAATTCGATACGGCATAACCAGATACTCGAGATAGAGATTCAACATCGAATCCTTGATCAGAGCCGGGTCAGCCGGAGCTACTTTAAAATCAACGTAGGTATATCCATGAAACTTGGCTACAAGCCGGTCAAATTCTTCACCATGCACCCAGCCCTTGGTTTTCAGGATTTCGCCTAGACTGGATCCCCATTTCTTCTGAATAACAAGCGCGTCATTCAATTGCTCTGCGGAAATCATCTTTTCCTGAACAAGGAAATCCCCGAGCTGCATTATATTTTCGCTGCTAGTAGTCATCAAAACTCACTTTGCTTTTGTTTTTTGATGTTGCAGAGTATGGCGATATATCATCACCAACACCAAGCCCAGAACCATCCAACCCATAGCTACCAGCCAGAATCGATAACGACCCAACTTGGTAAAGAAATCTACAAATTCAGGATAGGTAACTTTCGCACGGTTCATCTGGCGCGTCTTCATATTAAGCACCTCGCCTGAAGGATCTGCAAATGACGTATCGCCCTGTTCAAGGAAGTACTCCTTGATTTCTGAATAATTCGTATCCGCCGTCGGCGCTATCCATAACCCACCAAAACCGTTGTGCTTAACAACTTGAGCAATGGAAATTCCCGGCAAATCCTTAACCGCAAGCAATACACGCTTATCGTCCGTTTGCACCTCGATTGGTCCGCGATCAAAACGAACCGTCATATCATCCAGCGCAATCTTTTGACGACCGTAAATCATGAAGGGGCGAGTCGGCTGGAAAGGGGTTGAACCGTCATATCCTATGACTTTTAAATTCGCCAAGTCGTACTTTTGGTCACTCAAAGCCGTGGTCAGCAAAATTAGGCGTTCTGGAACAAAATATGACGGATCAAGATAAAGATCAAAACCATCTGCAAAATAAGGGTGCAGATCATTAAAAATACGCGGTTCAATTTCGAAATGTTCGAATTCAATCGTGCTGTCGCGGGTTATCTGCATTGGATAAGATGCCAGACTATTCATACAGTCACGAGGAGCAAAGCGCTGCGCCTTGATCTTTATGTAGTTACGTCCCACCCACTGACTGTAGTTGGCAATATTAAACGTAAACGATTGCGTAGCTCCGGTGTTTTCAATCGGCTTTACCTCTTGAAGAATGTTATTCACATAGACGAATAACAGCAAACGCTCATCCATGCGATCCTTGGAAGGAGGCGCAACAACATTCAGGTGCAATGCCTTGATGCGCATATTGCCCGGCACTTGAGGCAAGCCAGCAAAAAATTGCCACTCAGCCGTTCGAATAATTGTATGCGGTGCATCCTTAACACCCATCTCCTCCAGCGTAAACGTTCGACTGGTGTGATTATCTACCCCGGCAGGCGTTAAATCTATATAGTCGCCAGCTAACGTTATCTTGCGCCAGTCTCGACTCAATAATTGCAAATCACGCTCGGAAGCCGCCTCAGTCAGAACGATAAAGTTTGATGCCTTACCGAATGAATGGTTGATTACCGCAATATTGCTTTCAGGCTTAAGGTCATCCTTGTGCACCCCCGGAATAGAACCAAGCCACTCTGTCAAAGTAGCACGGTCGGCAACTACCATATTGCCCATTTCCGGCAGGTTTACAAATTTAATGGTTTTACCAGACATACGCAGATGAGTCGCCGCCTGCAGAACCACCTTCATCAATTCCGGCGATGGATTCTTCTGCATAGACAAGGTGATATCTTTGGGCAATACACTCCAAAGACCGCGTAAAGTAGGCACAACATCTTTAACGCCCGCTAGCTCAATACGGGTTTCAGGCAGGATATGCAGATAATGCAGCGCATAAATACGCTCATCAAAACAACGTACATCCGAAGGCATCATGGATACCCTAACGGTCAATTTGATATGCCCAACCTTCAAGTCTTCAGGACTAATCGGAATATCCAGCCCACTGACTGTTGGCTCAAGTGCCAAGGGAGTGCTATACGCAGTATGGTCGTTAATCGCAACGCGCAAGCTTGGGACGGTTCCGGTAAGTTCCGATGTTTTGTAACGAAGTTTGATGATGCCGGATTCAGGTGAAGTATCCACGGTCATCGGAAAAAACACTGTAAATTCGTGTTCTGAACTAGCTCCCTCAAATACATGCCCCTGAGTAAAGCCCATTTCATACAACGAAGTTACAGCAATATCTGGAAGTCCAGTACCTAGTTTACGTACATCTTCCACCTTCATCTGAGGTTCAGCATGCACCGTAGGCTCTTCAACCAGAACCTCAATAGGAGTAGATGGAATTGGCTTAGCTACTTCTTTTGCTACAGCAGGAGTGGGTTTAGCTACATCCTTTGCCACTGCAAACGAAGTAGCCGCAAACATGCATGACAGGAAACACGCGAGCACGAGATGCGTGCAGGAATTAAACTTCTTCATCAACCCCCCTTGGGCAAAAAACTTATTTATTTTGCATCAATCAGAAATGCCGCTAGTGAAACATATTACAACTCGTTTACACCAAGCTTACAGACATGTAAGCATTTTACATATTTTTTGAGATTTTCACACAACTGATTGGGGGTTTTTTTTGATATTGCTTAATTTTACTGATTTATTTTTTTCGCGATCCTTTTTTATTAAAATACATATCCCTGCACGCCATATGTGACATTTCACATTAGCCTTCCCTAATATATTTTCATCATCTTGAATTATCTAACCATCACTAATTTCAAACTAATGTTCACTGACTTTCGGGATGGATGACTGATCGCTTACAGGTTCAGGTTCGGGTTCGTATTCAAAACTTGAATCATCCAACTCATATTGCTCTTGCGGAGGATTGCCGTCATAAACCAAAGACTGCCTACGCTGCAAATAGGCATCCCGTATGAAACCATAGCGATCTATCATCACCCCCTCCAAAACACTTTCGCTTGAAATAAGCCGCGCCCGCTGATTAACCGCCTTGGTTAAATACAATTGATTTCGAGTCCGCATATGCTTGATACGCCGCAATTTGCTTGGCTGCCCATCCACATAAAGTCCCAATCCATCCCGAATAGTACTCGGCCCCAATATCGGCAAAACGAGATAAGGGCCAGTAGGCACTCCCCAGTACCCCAAAGTCTGTCCAAAATCTTCATTATGCTTTTCCAGCCTCATTGACGCGACGTCAATTAACCCGCCTACACCCAGAGTTGAATTAACCAGAACACGCGTTCCATCTGAAAATCCCTGAACAAATTTGAATTGCAGCAAATCATTTAGAGCGATGACGACATCATCCAAATTAGAGAAAAAATTGGTTACCATCTGCTTTGCTACGGTTGGCATAACTTTATTATATCCAACTGCAATCGGCTTGGTGATAGCCTTGTCCACTGTATCATTAACCGCAAACATGCCTCGATTAAACGATTCCATCGGATCTGCCGGATTTCTTGATTCTACGGATGCGCAACCCGTTAATGTAACGATTGCCAATATCAAAATAAAAGATGTGCGAATAAATTCCATGTCTATGCCTCTCGAGGAGGTGATCCCAGCAAAATTATATAAAAGTTAATTCAGCCTTACGGCTCCATAAAGTCGATGCACGCAACAGCATGAATCAAGATTAACATAAAGTACAGACTGAATTATTAGACGGACGGGCGAGACAATTCACCTATATGAAAACTGTAAGCACCGCTCTTACGTTCAGCGAAGTAATGCTCAAGACTGTATCGCACAGGACGAAAGGCCAACTCATTCCAAGGTATTTCAGATTCATCAAAGAGCTCCACATCCAAACTCTCTTGTCCGGCGCTAAAGTTGATATCAAGCAATTTTGCGCGGAAAAACATATGCACCTGATTAATATATGGCAAGCTGTACATCGAATATAGATCACCGATAGCTATGCGTGCATTCGCCTCTTCCAGCGTCTCACGGATGGCCGCTTGCGTGGTACTCTCACCGTTTTCCATAAAACCACCGGGCAAGGTCCAATACCCATAACGCGGCTCAATCGCACGACGACAAAGCAGAATCTTGCCTTCCCATTCTGGTATTGAACCTATCACCATCCGTGGATTCTGATAATGAATAGTGCTGCATTCAGTACAAACATAACGCATGCGACTATCATCATCAGGGATGCGCAACTCTACCGTCGCCCCGCATTCGGAACAGTATTTCATTTCCAGAACTGCCACCATGAATCGGCACGATCACCGTCAACCGATGTAGCACGATTGGCTGCAAGAGTTCTTTCCAGCACGCGTTTCGCATCATTAGCCAAATCCGTCATGCCCATCGCATCGTAGGACTGAGTCATAATTTCCAACGCCCTTTGTGACGAGGGACTCCCCGGGTAGGCCTTGAGTATATTCTGCGCCCGATTAGTTGCAGCAACATAGGCACCCCGACGCAAATAATATTCGGCAATATGCAATTCATGCTTAGCCAGCGAATTCACCAGATATTGCATGCGTACCTTGGCATCCGGCGTGTATTTGCTGTCGGGAAAACGAGTTACCAATTCCTTGAATGCATCAAAGGATTCCTGTGGCGCTTTCGGGTCACGTTCGGTCGAATCTTGACCTGCAATAGAGTTCAGCGTGGATATGTCACTGCCGAAGTTTGCCAGACCCTTGAGGTAATAAGCATAATCAACATGTGGATTATTGGGAAATTGCTTGATGAAACGCTCTGCCGCTCCGATAGCCGGATCAGGCTCGCCCTGACGATAATAGGCATAAGCCATTTCCAACATGGACTGTTGCGCATAACGACCATAGGGATAGCGCGATTGCAGACTCTCATATAACTTGATGGCTGAAGTATAGCTTCCATCATCCAACTCAGCCTTGGCCTGATGATAAATTGCCTCGGCAGAAATATTTTTTGTTGCCTCGGAATTATCCGAATCGGTCGGTAAAGGATCAAGCAAACTGCAAGCAGTTAACGTAAGCAACAAAAATACGGCTAAACTATGGCGCATGACTGAATCCGATAAAAATATGAGCAATTATAACGCAAACTCTTCCTCGCAAGATGCAATCCATTTTGTTGTGCCCACCGATTATGCGGGCCAACGGCTTGATCAGGCACTGGCCAAATTACTACCCGAATACTCACGCAGTCGTCTGCAAGAATGGATTACACAACAACAGGTATTGCTCGACGGCAATCCGGCCTTACCCAAACAAAAAGTATGGGGGGGGGAGAAACTGGATGTTCTTCCCCAAACCACGCCTTCCGAGCAACCTTATCTGGCTGAAGACATACCTCTGAACATTATTTTCGAAGACGATGCCTTACTGGTAATAAACAAACCCGCCGGTCTGGTCGTACATCCCGGCAGCGGTAATTGGCAAGGTACACTACTCAACGCCCTGCTACACCACGCGCCTCAACTTGAAGGCGTACCTCGCGCCGGAATTGTTCATCGTCTGGACAAGGACACCAGCGGTTTGCTGGTTGTTGCCAAGACAATCACCGCACAAACCAATCTGGTACGCCAGTTACAAGCGCGCAGTGTTAAACGCGAATACCTTGCATTGGTGCATGGCGAGTTACAGCACGGCGGTCATGTCGACGCGCCTGTAGGTCGCCACCCTGCTAACCGGGTAAAAATGGCGGTAACCGAATCCGGGAAGTCAGCCGTAACGCACTACAAGGTCGAAATTGCATTTCCGTCCTGCACACTGGTGCGCTGTAGCCTTGAGACCGGTCGCACCCATCAGATACGCGTGCATATGACCTACCTCAAGCATCCGCTGGTTGGCGACAGTGTTTATCTGACCGGGCCGCAAAAATGCGAACCGCAATTACGCGAAATTCTGAACCATTTCCCCCGTCAGGCACTGCACGCCACCCGCCTCGCACTCGAACATCCAATAAGCGGGGAAAGAATGGAATGGCACGAACCAATGCCTGACGATATGCAGCAATTAATTCAGCAGATCAGGGATGCATTGCATGTACCTGAATGACCATTTGATTATTCCCGACTGGCCTGCGCCGGCCAATGTCAAATCCTTGCAAACCACCCGACAGGGCGGGTTAAGCACATCTCCTTATGCCAGCCTGAATCTGGGCACGCATGTCGGTGATGCGCCATTGACAGTTGAACGCAACCGGATGTTACTCAATACCGTACTACCCAGCGAGCCCGTTTGGATGGAACAGGTACATGGCATCGTCGTATCCGATGCCGACCATGCATCGTGCCAACCTCATGCAGACGCATCCGTATCGCGAAATCGCCATTCCGTATGCGTCGTCATGACCGCCGACTGCCTACCAGTGTTGTTATGCGACCATCAAGGCATTGTAGTTGGCGCCGCTCATGCTGGTTGGAAAGGTTTAGCCGCGGGCATAATCGAAGCCACCGTCAAAGCGATGGGCGTGCCGCCACACAAGCTGATGGCCTGGCTAGGCCCAGCCATCAGCCAGCCAGCCTTTGAGGTAGGCGAAGAAGTTCGTGCCACCTTTATGAAGGCCGACGCCAAGGCGGCTGATGCGTTTATCCCGAGCTCGAACTCCGAAAAATGGCTGGCTGACATCTATGCGCTGGCACGTTTAAGACTGAATGCACTCGGCATCACCGAGATTTATGGTGGCGAATACTGCACCTATCGTGAATCAGAACGATTCTTCTCCTATCGCCGCGATGGCGTGACCGGACGCATGGGGACATTTATCTGGCTGGAATAGTGCGTCAAAACATATAGATGCCCTGAGTCGCAGATTCTATTCAATCCCCAGTTCCCGCTGTATCTTCTCGACGATAGCGCGCAGAGCGGCTACCTCCTCATTGAGCCGCTCAACTTCTTCCTGCAATGCAACTACGTCATCGGAAGCTGTGCTGTGATGTGTCGTTCCGACTGCGGATTTAAACGAGTCAATATCTATTGCACCGCACAGCAAATGTGCCCAGCGGTGCTCACGCGAACCGGGCAACTTAGGCAATTTCACAACCCAGGGCGTTTCAGCATCACTCAGTTCATCGAGAAATGCGTCTACCGATGAAATATCGCCAAACGAATGCAGACGGTCACAATTGAGGCGCAACTCACCCGCCGTTTGCGGACCGCGCAGCATCAGGATCGCCAACAGCGCAACCGATTGTTCGGGTAATTTGAAAGCGCGCCGGGCATTGTGTGCATAGCGCATCACCCTGCCGCCACTGGATTCGATAATCAAGGAGTAATTTTTCAGGCTATCGATAGCTTGCGACACATCGGATTCGGATACAGACATCACTGGATCACGAGCGGTTTTTTGATTGCAACCCAACATCAGGGTGTTGGCCGACAAGGGGTAGGAATCCGGTACGGTTTTTTCTTTTTCAATCAGCACGCCCAGAACACGGGCTTCAACGGGCGAGAAAACAGGCAGAGTAGTCATGACATTTCTTAAAACAATACAAAACATCACGAATGCTATCACGCATGGCCGACGAATGCCGATTGAATACGGCGCAATCCGTTATAATTCGCCCCCTTATTTATTCGAGTGAATCTCATGTCCGTATTGTTGTGGATAGTCGCAGCCAGCTTGCTTGGCGGTGTACTGAGTGTCTTGTGTGCGGCATTGTTTGCACTAAACGCCCGTGCGCATTGGGTAAATGCACTGGTGAGTTACGCAATCGGCGCATTACTGGGAGCGGTATTTCTCGACATACTGCCGGAAGCCATCGAATTGAGCCGCAGTGCAGCGGTACTCAGCGGCACGATACTGGGCGGCATCCTGTTGTTTTTCACCCTGGAAAAACTGCTGTTATGGCGTCATTGCCACCACGAACACTGCGAAGCGCATGAGCCGCATGAGCATCAAATCCATGACCGCAGCGGTATGATGATTGTAGTCGGTGATACCTTTCACAATTTTGTGGATGGCGTCATCATCGCTGCCGCATTCATTACCGACATACAACTGGGAATAGTCACCTCGCTGGCAATCATTGCACACGAAATTCCACAGGAAGTCGGCGATTTCATGATTCTGCTGCACTCGGGCTACAGCAAGGCCAAGGCATTATGGCTTAACCTGTTGTCCAGTCTGGCTACTCTAGTCGGTGGCGTACTGGCGTATTTCGCCTTGCAGACGATACAGACTATCGTCCCAACCTTACTGGCCCTTGCCGCCGCCAGCATGCTCTATGTCGCTGTAGCCGATCTGATCCCCGGCCTGCATAAACGCACCCGTCTACGCGATACGCTGGAACAGGTATTGCTGATCGCAGCGGGCGTCTCTTCCATTCTGGCTGTCAATCTGCTGGTTGGCGCGTAATTCCGAAAGTTTGATTATGAATAATTCCAAAGCAATTCCCAAAGTCGGTTTCGTCTCTCTTGGCTGCCCCAAGGCGACTGTCGATTCCGAACATATATTGACTCGTCTGCGTGCCGAGGGTTATCTGATTTCAGGCAGCTATAGCGATGCCGATCTGGTTATCGTGAATACCTGCGGATTCATCGACAGCGCAGTCGAAGAATCGCTGGATGCCATTGGCGAAGCATTAACCGAAAATGGCAAGGTCATCGTTACAGGCTGCTTGGGGGCCAAGGGCGATGTAGTCAAACAGGCTCATCCCAAGGTACTTGCGGTCACCGGCCCGCACGCAACCGATGAAGTGATGGAGGTGGTACATCAGCATTTGCCGAAACCACATGATCCTTATAACGATCTGGTTCCACCACAAGGCATACGCCTGACTCCGAAACATTACGCCTATCTGAAAATTTCCGAAGGCTGCAATCACCGCTGTACCTTCTGCATCATCCCCAGCTTGCGCGGTGACTTGGTCAGCCGTCCGGTTGGAGAGGTTATGCAGGAAGCGGAGAGCCTCGTCAAATCCGGCATCAAGGAAATATTAGTCATTTCACAGGACACCAGCGCTTATGGCGTAGACGTGAAATACCGTACCGGTTTCTGGGGTGGCAAGCCTATCAGGACACGTATGACCGAACTGGCAGCGGCACTGGGCGAACTGGGCGTGTGGGTACGCCTGCATTACGTTTATCCCTATCCTCATGTGGATGAAATCATCCCGTTGATGGCGCAAGGGAAAATACTCCCCTATCTGGACATCCCGTTTCAACATGCCAATCAGCGCATCCTGAAGCTGATGAAGCGCCCCGGCAATAGCGATAACGTGCTGGCACGCATCAAAAAATGGCGCGAAATTTGCCCTGAGTTGACGCTGCGCAGCACCTTTATCGTCGGCTTCCCCGGCGAAACTGAAGAGGAATTTGAAGAGCTACTTGATTTTATCGAGGAAGCACAACTGGATCGCGTCGGCGCATTTGCCTACTCACCCGTCGACGGCGCGGTCGCAAACGAACTGCCTGATCCGGTTCCGCCCGAAGTGCAACAGGAACGTCTGGCTCGCCTGATGTGGCTACAAGAAGAAATCAGCGAAGCCAAGCTCAAACTCAAGATCGGTAAAACCATGATGGTGCTGGTAGATGAAGTCGATGAAGAAGGCGCCATCGCGCGCAGCTACGCCGATGCTCCGGAAATCGACGGTCAGGTTTATATCAACGAGGGGCAACACTTGAATGTAGGTGACCTGGTCGAAGTCAGAATCACCGACTCAGATACCCATGACCTGTGGGCTGAACTAATTTAACACGCTGTTGCACAGACACATACAAAAGCACACAATAATCCCATTCGTTACTCGTGATATGACGTACTATAGCTCGCAGATCAGTTGAAGAGAGTGCCGCCTTTGATGATGAAAATAGGCTAAGGCATCATGCAAAAATAACTTGTGCAAATAAACAATACCCGTAGGTTGGGCTGACGAAGGAAGCCCAACATTTCCGACATTTGTTGGGCTTCTCAAGCACAGCCCAAGCTACGAAATGCTCATATTATTTTTGCTCGAATCCTAACTGTTAGATGTGGTAAGCCTCGAACCGCATCAATCACCACCATTTGACCAACTCATGTCAATCGGATTGATGCGGTTCCTTCGTCACCACAATCTATACGGTTTATTTCAGGTTTTTCACGTTAAGGTTTTAGTACGAGATGGAAAACGCAGCTGACATCGCAACAGCACCACACAGCGCAGGGCTGGAAATCAGCGAACGCAACGAATCAGGGGTGGTCAGCGTTCAATGTTCAGGGACATGGATCGTTCGCCAATTGATCCATATCGAGCAAAAGCTGGATCATATCGTCTGGCCAGACTCGAAAGAGATTACGCTTAACTGTGCATCACTATCCGCTCTCGACATTACCGGCGCATGGTTACTGCGCAGAACTGCCGAAACACTAAGACAGCAGGAGCATCAGGTCAAGATAATCGGACTACGACCCGAATTTGACAACCTGTTGCAACTGGTTACGTCCAGCGCAACGGATACACCATTTACACCTTCACCCAGCCCGGGCTTATTGAACCGTATTGGTCAACGCACCTGGCAAAGCGTTAACAACCTTACCTCCATGCTCGCATTTATTGGCGAATCAACAATCATTCAATTGCAATCATTGGCTCATCCTCACCGGATACGCTGGCGGGCTATTCTCCATAACTTACAGTCTGCCGGATTTGAAGCATTGCCTATTGTTGGTCTGCTTTCATTCTTGATGGGCATGGTCATTGCCTATCAGGGTGCCACTCAGTTGCAACGCTTCGGTGCCAATATATTCATCGCCGATCTAGTGGGACTATCCATGCTGCGAGAACTTTCTCCCCTGCTGACGGCGATTATCGTAGCAGGACGTTCCGGCTCTGCTTATGCCGCACAAATCGGCACGATGAAAGTAACTGAAGAAATTGACGCACTCCGCACCATCGGCATTCGCCCGGCTGAAATACTGGTGATACCCAAAATGCTGGCACTCATCATCGCCCTGCCGCTGCTTACCGTTTATGCCGATCTCGCCGGACTGCTAGGCGGCATGGTCATGGCCTACTCCAAACTGGATGTCAGCTTTGACGTATTTTTTTACCGGCTTAGTGATGCGGTCAGTCTGGCCTCTTTCATGACCGGCATCGGAAAGACTCCCGTCTTTGCGGCCATTATCGCGCTGGTCGGCTGTTATCAAGGATTCAAGGTGACGGGCAGCGCCGAAAGCGTCGGGAGACAAACAACAATAAGCGTCGTGCAAGCCATCTTTCTGGTCATCATTGCCGATGCAATATTTTCTATCCTGTTTAACTGGCTCAAGATTTAACCGGCCTCAAATATGAACAACACAGCAAAACCGGCGATCATCGAAATACGCAATCTGAACACCCGTTTCGGTGAGCATGTCGTGCATGACAACATCAACCTGAAGGTCAATCAGGGGGAAATTTTTGCACTGGTAGGCGGCAGCGGCTGCGGCAAGTCCACGCTGCTGCGCTCCATCCTGTTACTTGAAAAACCGGTTTCCGGCTCCATTCAGATATTCGGACGTGAAGTAATCGGCCTGAGTGATGAACAGGCTTTGCCGTTACGTCGCCGATACGGTGTCATGTTTGAACGAGGCGCACTGTTCAGTGCACTGACAGTCGTTGAGAATGTTTGCATGGTACTGCACGAACATACACAACTGAGCAAGCGTTTGATTGACGAAGTCGCCCGAATCAAGATCGCACTGACAGGATTACCTGCCGATGCCGCAAACAAATACCCAGGCGAACTCAGCGGCGGCATGCGTAAACGGGCCGCGCTGGCACGCGCCATTGCACTCGATCCCGAACTGCTCTTGCTCGATGAACCGACGGCCGGCCTTGATCCCTTGAGTGCCGCCGGCATCGACGAACTGGTATTAAGTTTGCGAAATGCGCTTGGATTGTCCATTATGCTGGTTACGCATGATCTTGATCTGTTATGGCGTGTAACAGACCGGGTCGCGGTGTTAGGTGATGGGCATATTCTAGGCTGTGGCACCATGAACGAATTGTCGAAAATGGAGCATCCGATAATCAGGGAATATTTCTACGGGCCGCGCGGACGCGCTGCGAATGAGCAAATATGGAAGAAAAAGTAAATTTTGCTGTGGTCGGTTTTTTTGTATTGCTGCTCAGCGCCATGCTGATCGCGGGTGTATTGTGGTTTAGCAGCGGCGCCTCCTACAACAAGGAATACAACACCTATCTGACCTATATGAGCGAATCTGTTTCCGGTCTGAATCTGAATGCGCCTGTACGTTACCGGGGCGTTGAAGTCGGACGCGTTACCAATATCGCCCTTGCGCCAGACAATGTCGAACAGGTTCAATTAACATTGAACATTGAGCGCGGCACACCGGTCAAGGTCGATACCGTAGCGATCATACAGTCACATGGCCTGACCGGACTTACCTTCGTCGAATTGACCGGCAGCAGTCGTGAATCTGCCGAATTGCAAGTTGAAAAAGGCCAGACCTATCCGGTCATTAAAACCGGGCCATCACTGATGCAAAGGCTAGATACCTCGGTTTCGACATTACTCGGCAACCTCAACCGTAGCAGCGAAAACATCAACGCCTTGCTGGACGATGACAACCGGCGCGCTATAAAACAAACACTGGCCGACATTCAACTCCTGACACACACCCTTGCGGCGCAACACCTCGCTATCGAATCCAGCCTGAATAACGCCGCACTCACGATGGAAAATACCGCTCTCCTGACAGCACAGCTACCGCAACTCGTACAGCGCATACAACAAAGCGCAGATACCTTTGATCAGATGACCAGGAAACTGGATAAGGCCGCAACGAGCACGCGCGCCACCCTGGATAACACCCGAGAATTTACCGACAACACACTGCCTGATATCCATCAACTGGTTGATGAACTGCGCGAATTGACCGGCACATTGCAACGTTTCAGCGGAGAGCTGGAACAAAATCCCAGCATGCTGCTGTATGACAAGGCCAACAGCAAACGCGGGCCGGGAGAATAAACATGAAAACCTATGCCATCTGGGTAACACTTGCTCTAATTGCCACTCTCACTGGCTGCACCGGCTTGCAGCCGCCGAAAGTAGAAAGTCCCCACCTTTATCTGCTTGAGGCAAAACCCGTTACCAACCAGAAAAATATCCGTAGCGATCTAGTATTACTGGTCAATACACCGGTTGCACGTCCCGGTTTCGATACACCCAAAATGGCTTACCTGCGCCAGACTCATGAACTGGAATATTTTGTAACTCACCGCTGGGCAGACACCCCCGCTCGTTTACTTAAACCCTTGCTCGCCCAAACGCTGGAACCGTTCTTTCGTACCGTCGTAACATCTCCCGGTGTAATTCCTGCCGACATAAAACTGGAAACCGAACTGATCCGTCTCCGGCAGAATTTCGACACTAAGCCCAGCCAGATACGGCTAACACTGCGTGTCAGTCTGATAGACATCAAATCAAAAAAAATGATCGCTACACAGCTCTTTGAGGAAGTTGAAAATGCAGCAAGCGAAGATGCCTATGGCGGAGTCATTGCAAGCAACCGTGCCTTACAACGCGTGCTGGATCAACTCCCCCAGTTTTGCCTCACGCCGCCCGAACAAAAATAACGAATTACAGAATTGGGCTGCCAGATTTATAAACACGGAATATTCACAGCGCGTAAGACATTGCAGGCTCATTGATTTACAATCTTCCATATCTACCTTTCAGGCTCATCATTTCAGGAGGAAACATTAAAATGCAAAACGAAACAGCCAATACGAATGACGAGAGCAACGACAACGCCGCTTTTGAAACCGAAGTGCGCACGGCTGTCGAACAGGGGCAGAATGTTCAGGAAATGGTGCGTCAACTGACCTTGCGCAAAATCAGCGCCCGCTCACTCGAAATCGAATCCTTGCGGAAAATTGCCGGTGCCGTATTGCGCGGAGCAAAAGCCGGCGCACAACAGCAATTAGACCAATCAGCCTCTCAAACAGAAACCGCACGCGCCCAACTCAAGCAGGCTGTAGCCGGACTGGATGCGGCACTGGCACAACTGGCCGAAGCCTCCAAGCTCGCTGTGGAAGAAGCCAGCAGCCGGGCACACCAATATTCCAGCGAAGACCTGACGCATACACTCTCCGAACTGGGGAAACTTGAGGCCATGTTTCTGGAAACGCTGCAAACATCAGCCGGCAGCACTCGTGATGCCGCCAGCGACATACTGCATGATCTGGCCGCTCATACCCGCACCCATGGCTCTGCTGTGGGCTCACAGTTGAAAGAAACACTTTCCGTTATCACTCACCAATTAAGTCTGGCCGGACGAACTCAGGTTGTCGCCGGTCTGCATCTCGCTCAGGCCACTTCCGACCTGCTACGACAGATTACCGCAGGCGTACTCACCGGCATTGCCGATCACGTCAGACCTGAACGCAGCAAGGAAGACTGATGCTGTGGCAGGCACTGGTGGCGATGCGCGACTTGTCGCGCTTGCACGACATCGCTTCTATCCTGATTCGCTACGGCTTTGGTGACGTTGTAAACCGACTGGGACTAACCAGTGCGCTGGAACGTGCCGGCCGCGTGTTGCATCGTGGTGATGTCGTACATGAATACGCCAACCTGCCCGCACCCACTCGGGTACGGCGGGCACTGGAAGAAATGGGGCCTACCTTCGTCAAGCTGGGGCAGGTACTCGCCACTCGTGTAGACTTGTTTGATCCCGAATGGATCGTCGAATTCGGCAAGCTGCAAGATAGCGCCCCGCCCGTCCCCTACTCGAATATTCGCCAGCAACTCGCCGAGGATCTGGGTGCGCCACCCGAAGAAATCTTCGCCAAGTTTGATACCACGCCGCTGGCAGCGGCTTCGATCGCGCAGGTATACCGCGCCACTCTGGATGATGGCAACGAAGTGATCGTCAAGGTACGTCGCCCCGGCATACGCCCTATCATCGAAGCCGATTTACGCTGGCTGATGCGTTTATCAGAACTGGCCGAATCGGAAAGCCCGGAAATGCGCAGCTTCCGCCCCAAGGAAGTGGTCAGACAATTTGCTCAATCGCTTAGGCGTGAACTCGATTTCGCCGTTGAATGTCGCAACGCCGAACGTATTGCGGCAAATTTCGTCGATTTTTACGAAGCTGACGAAACTAAAATCCAGACAAGCACCGAATCGCCTGAGAGGCCGGCTCTGTCGGAAAAGCCCGCGCTATCAGACATCGTCATTCCCCGTGTCTATTGGCAGTGGACTGGCGAACGGGTCTGCGTACAGGAATTCATAGATGGCATACCGGGCCGCAAGCTGAAAGCCGTCGACGAAGCAGGCATGGATCGCAAGAAACTGGCCCGCATCGGTGCGCGCGCGGTATTGAAAATGATCGTCGAAGACGGCGTATTTCATGCTGACCCCCACCCCGGCAATGTCTTTTATCTGCCCGGCAACCGCATCGCTTTCATAGACTTCGGCATGGTCGGCAGATTGACCGAAGAACGTCGCGAGCAATTAATACGTCTATTATTGGGCTTGGTGCAGCACGACCCGAGGCGGGTGCTTGATGTGATGCTCGACTGGACGGGTAACGGCGTCGAGGATGAAACCGCGCTAACGCTGGAAATACAAACCTTCCTCGATCAATATCACGGGCTTTCGTTAAAACAAATCAGTCTGGGCGGGATGCTCTCTGATCTGGTCACCATCCTGCGTCAACATAAATTAATGCTGCCAGCCGATCTGGCGCTTCTGGTAAAGGCATTTATTTCACTCGAAGGAATGGGACGCGAACTTGATCCCGATTTCGATATTGCCGGTGAAGCTATGCCCATGCTGGAGCAATCGCTACGCGCCCGCTACACACCTGCGGCTCTTTTAAAACGCGGCGGACGTGCCATCACTGAAGCATTGACTATCATCGCCGGCCTGCCCCACGACCTTTCCAGATTGTTACATGCCGCTCGACGCGGCAGACTGGAAATCCACATCGATGTCACCCATCTCAAACATGTCGGCAACCAACTCGACGGTGCCGTTAACCGACTGGTGGTCGGCATCGTGGTTGCTTCGCTAATAGTAGGTTCTTCCATCGTAATGACCGTACCGAACGGCCCCAGCCTGTTTGGTCTTCCATTATCTGCATTCGGACTCCTTGGCTTCCTCAGTGCCCTTATCGGCGGACTGTGGCTGATTCTGTCGATATGGAAAAGCAACCGGGATGACCGCGAATAATTCAGGCTATGTACAATCCAAGATTGATTAATGCTCATACAGTCTGACCCGCATTCATTGCCATGCATCCTAGATAAAGCAATTGTCCACGAAAATCACGAAGTGGGTTTGGCAGGTATTTTGCCTTTAGGCAAAAACTCGCGAAAAACACGAACAAATTCAAAAACATGCCAAAATTTTCAATTTCACCTAATAGGTGTTTCGGTGTCTTGATGTAACCCATTGCTTTATTTACGAGCAGCCACTCTGTGGCTTTGCCTGCTTACCCCTTTTGCGAGCTTCCACCTAAAGGTGGAATGCCTGCTTAACCCATTTCGTGCCTTTCGTGTTTTTGCGAGTTGTGCTAAAAAACAGCACATCCCTGCTAAAACCAATTCATGGACGGAATGAGTTTCTTAGGATGATCAGCTAGTGTTAAGGGTTGTCGGATGCCTGCCCTTAACTCAGGTCGGTCAAGTGTCGAACAAACCTTAACAACTGTAGTCAGATCTGAGTGAGCGTTACGGAGCGGCGGAAACGCAGCAGCGCGAAGACGAAGAACACCGCGCCGATGCCGACCATGGCGAGGAAATCCGACCAGACCACGTCCAAGCCCGCGCCGCGGTAGAGGATGCCCTGGGAGAGGCGCACGTAATAGGTGGTCGGTGTCGCCAGCATGAGGTTCTGCACGACCTCCGGCATGCTCTCGCGCGGCGTGATACCGCCGGAGAGGAGCTGCAGCGGGATGATGGTAAGGATGGTGAGCAGTCCGAACTGAGGCATCGAACGCGCCAGCGTGCCGAGGAAGATGCCCATCGACGCCGCCGAATAGAGATAAAAGGCGGTGCCGCAGAGGAACAGCGGGATCGAGCCGGCGATGGGTACCCGCAGCAACTCCCGCACCATCACGATCACCGCGAAACCGACGCCGAGGAACACGGCGAAGCCGTTGGCCCAGATCTTCGCCAGCATGACCTCGATGGGCTTGGGCGGCATCGCCAGCAGGTGTTCGAGGGTGCCGTGTTCGCGCTCGCGGATGTAGGCGGCGCCGACGAGGATGATGGTGAGCATGGTGACGTTGTTGACCGCCTCCATCACGCCGCCGAACCACAGGCCGGTCAGGTTCGGGTTGAAGCGCGTGCGCGTCACCAGGCGCACCTGCGCCTCCTCGTCCTTGGGCCGGCCGGCAAGGAAACTGTCCACCTCGGCCTGGGCGTAGTTGCGGATGTAGCCGGCGCCGATGAAGGCCTGGCTGACCAGGGTGGCATCGATGTGCAACTGCAGCTCGGGGCGGCGACCGGCGGCGAGATCGCGCTCGAAGTTCGGCGGAAAGACGAGGATGAAGGAGTAGCGGCCCGCGTCCAGCGCCGCGTCGATGTCCGGGGCGGCGATGGCCTCGGGCGCGCGGAAGTAGGGCGGTCGCAGCGTGGCCGCGATGCGCTGCGACAACGGCGAGCGGTCCACATCCGCCACCGCCACGGGCACGTGGTGCAGTTCCTGGGACTGGCCGGTGGCCGCCTCGAAGATCGCGCCGGTGAAGGCCCAGACGATCAGCAGCAGCAGCACCTTGTCGGCCAGCAGGCTGCGCAGCTCCTTGACGCCGAGGTGGAAGACATTGCCGAGGCGGCACCAGCCGTTGTCCTGGGTCATGGAATCCTCCTAGTCCTCCTGCTTGCGCAGCAGGGCCACGCTCGCCAGGGTGAGCACGGGAATGAAGGCGGCGAGGGCGACGAATTCGCGCCCGAGGTCGGCGAAGTCTAGGCCCTTGGTGAACACGCCGCGGCAGATGGTGATGAAGTAGGCGGCCGGAAAGCCCTGACCGATCCAATAGGCCGCCCCTTCGAGGGAACCGGTCGGCGTCATCAGCCCCGAGAACTGCACGGTGGGCAGCATGGTGAGGATCGCCGTGCCGAACAGGGCGGCGATCTGGCTGCGCGTGAAGGTGGACATGAACAGGCCGAGGCCGGTGGTGGCGGTGACGTAGAGCAGGGCCCCCGCCAGCAGCGCCAGGAAGCCGCCGCGCAGCGGCACCTCGAACATCAGCAGCGCCTGCAGCAGCAGGAGCAGGAAACTCGCCATCGAGACCGCGATATAGGGGAGCTGCTTGCCGAGCAGGAATTCGAGCCGCGTCACCGGCGTGACGTAAAGGTTGGTGATCGAGCCGAGTTCCTTTTCGCGTACCACGCCGAGGGCCATGAGGATCGCCGGGATCAGCATCAGCAGCAGCGGGATCACCGCCGGCACCATGGTGTTGACGCTCTTGAAGTCCTGGTTGTAGCGGTAGCGCGGCTCGAAGTCGTAGGCCTGGGGCGGGTAGTCGCCGCTGGCCTCCTTGGCCAGCTGCTGCTCGTAGGCGCGGTGCATGCCGCTTACGTAGCCGCGGATGGTCTCGCCGCGATAGGGCAGCGCGCCGTCGATCCAGGCGCCCACCTCGGGCCGGCGGCCACGGCGCAGGTCGCGTCCGAAGCCGGCGGGGATCTCGATGGCAAGCGATAGCTCGCCGCTGCGCATGCGCCGCTCCAACTCCGCCTCGCCGGCGATCGGCGGCCGCTGGCGGAAATAGCGCGAGCCGGCGATGTTCTCGATGTAGGCGCGGCTCTCCGGCGACCGGTCGCGGTCCAGCACGCCGAAGCGCAGGCCCTCGACATCGAAGGACAGGCCATGGCCGAGCACGAACATCAGCACCAGCGAGCCGAGCAGCGCGAAGGCAAGGCGGATCGTGTCGCGGCGCAACTCCAGCGCTTCGCGATGGGCGATGCCAAGCAGGCGGCGCAGGCTGAACGCGAACAAGGCATCCCCTGCCCTCTCCTTGGTAGGCGGGGCAACTGGCGAAAGAGCTGTATGGTCTGTGTTTCGTGGCGCCGTGCCACCAGCGCCGACTTTTCCATCCGTCGCATCGGCCGCCTCGGCGGCTTCGAGGTAGGCGATGAAAGCCGCTTCGAGGGTATCGGCACGCTGGGCCGCGCGCAGGGCGGCGGGCATGTCGCTGGCGAGCACGCGGCCGGCGTGCATCAGCGAGATGCGGTCGCAGCGCTCGGCCTCGTTCATGAAGTGGGTGGAGATGAAGATCGTCACGCCCTGTTGCCGCGACAATTCGACCAGCAGCGCCCAGAATTCGTCGCGCGCCACCGGGTCCACGCCGGAGGTCGGCTCGTCGAGGATCAGCAGCTTCGGTTCATGCACCACGGCGACGGCGAGCGAGAGGCGCTGGCGGATGCCCAGCGGCAGGTCGGCGGCGGGTTCGTCGGCATAGGGGCCGAGGCCGAAGCGCTCGCTCAGTGCCGCGATGCGCGGGCCACGGCGTTCCGGCGCCAGATGAAACAGCCGCGCGTGCAGTTCCAGGTTCTGCCGCACCGTGAGTTCGCCGTAGAGCGAAAAACCCTGGGACATGTAGCCGACCTGTCGACGCGTCTCGATGTTGTTGGCGTCCACCGTGTGGCCGAACAGGCGCGCGCTGCCGGCGCTCGGCGGCAGCAGGCCGGTGAGCATCTTCATGGTGGTCGTCTTGCCGCAGCCGTTGGAGCCGAGGAAGCCGAAGATCTCGCCACGGCCGATGGCGAAGCTCACCGCATCCACCGCCGTGAAGTCGCCGAAGCGCTGGGTCAGGCCCACCGCCTCGATGGCCCAATCCTGCCCGTCTCCGACGCGCGGCGGAATCTCGAATTCCCGGTGGCCGCGCCGTTTTTCTTCCGGCAGCAGCTGGATGAAGGCTTCCTCCAGGGTCGTGCAGCCGGTGCGCGCCTTGAGTTCTGCCGCCGTGCCGCTACCGACGACGCGGCCGGCGTCCATCGCCACCAGCCAGTCGAAGCGCTCGGCTTCCTCCATGTAGGCGGTGGCGACCAGCACGCTCATGCCGGGCCGGCGGGCGCGGATGCGCTCGATGAGTTCCCAGAACTGCCGGCGCGACAGCGGATCGACGCCGGTGGTCGGCTCGTCGAGGATCAACAGGTCCGGGTCGTGGATCAGTGCGCAGCAGAGGCCGAGCTTCTGCTTCATGCCGCCCGAGAGCTTGGCGACGGGCCGGTCGCGGAAGGGCGTGAGTCCCGTGGCGGCGAGCAGTTCGGCGATGCGCGCCTGTCGCTCGGCGCGGCCCTGGCCGAACAGGCGGCCGAAGAAATCGACGTTCTCCGCCACCGACAAGCTCGGGTAGAGATTCTTGCCCAGGCCCTGGGGCATGTAGGCGATGCGCGGCTGGATGCGGATGCGAAAATGCGGGTCGCGCATATCGCCACCCAAAACTTCGACATGCCCTGACTGCATCCTGCGTGCGCCGGACACCAGTGCCAGCAGCGACGACTTGCCGACGCCGTCCGGACCGATCAGGCCGACCATCAGGCCGGATGGCAGAGCTATCGTCACGTCATCGAGAGCGGCGATGTCGCCGTAATGCAGACTGACCGACGAGAGGCATGCAACATCGGGCCGGACATCAACCATACTTATCTCGGTGTCAGCATGGGTGGCCAAACCGCGCCGGGCTCGGTCAGTACATAAGCCATGCCGGGCATGCCCGGTTTGGCCAGATCGGCATGGGCAGCGAGCCAGTCAGGTTCCACCTGAACCTTCACCCGGAACATCAGTTTTTCGCGCTCATTGAGCGTCTCGACTTCCTTAGGGGTGAACTGGGAGCGTGGCGCGACGAATACGACCCGTGCCGGTATCGGGGTATCGGGTAGCGCATCCAGCACGATGCGCGCAGTACTGCCGAGCCTGATCTTCCCGGCCTCGCTGGCCGGCAAGTAGACGGAGAAAAAGACATCGTTCATGTCCAGCAGCGTCAGCACCTTGCCGCCCGACGGTAATATTTCGCTCGGTTGCGCCAGTTGATAGAGCACCCGACCTGCCACAGGCGCCTTGAGCGTCGCATCCTCAAGTGTGATGCGCAGGACATCGAGCCTCGCCTCGGCGGCGGCAAGCGCCTCGCTCATTTCCTGCACACGGCTTCGAGCCGCAACCACATCCGCTTCGGCGGTCTGTAGCGCGCTACGGTCGCGATCCAGCCTGTCGTCACTGACGAAACCCTGCTGTACGAGTTGTCCGGTACGGTTCAGCGTGGCCTGTGCTAGCTGGCGCCTGCTGGCGTTGCCAGTTTCGGCCGCACGGCTTTGCCGCATCGCTGCACGTGCCTGCCGCACTTGCGCTTCGGCGACCTGCAGTTGTGCTTTCAGGTCTTCGACATCCAGATTGGCAACGATTTGTCCCTTGGTCACATCGTCGCCTTCACGAGCGAGAATAGTCGTAAGGCGCCCCGCGATCTTGGTAGCCACGTCCAGCTCGGTCGCTTCCAAGCGGCCATTGCCAGAAGTAATGCCAGAAGGAAGTGCCGATGCACTATTGCGTTGCCAATAAACAAAACCGGCGACACCAATAAGCACTATCAATACAAAAATGAACAGTCGACGAAGGACAGCGGGCCTCATTTCAAACTCCTTGCTTTAGGCTTCGGGTACGAAGGCAGCTTCGTGTTCATTATAGACAATCAGCAGTCAAATATCCTTAATCCTAAAAACTCATTCCGTCCATGAATTGAGGCTTTAAGGATCAATCGCTTTCATACCACCCCTTGCTACGCTTCACTAGATACACCACGCTCAACATCACCGGCACTTCAATCAACACGCCGACGACTGTCGCCAAGGCTGCACCGGATTCAAATCCGAATAAGCTGATTGCGGCTGCAACGGCCAGTTCAAAGAAATTTGAAGCGCCAATTAATGCTGACGGGCCAGCCACGCAATGTTTCTCTCCCGCGCGACGATTCAGCCAATAGGCAAGTCCAGAATTAAAATAAACCTGGATGGTGATAGGCACGGCGAGCATGGCGATAATAAGGGGTTGCTCGACGATCGCCTTGCCTTGAAACGCGAACAGTAGAACCAAGGTCAGCAGCAGCGCGGAAATTGACCAAGGGCCGATTTTCTCCAGCGTATGGTCGAAAGCGGCCTGCCCGTTTCTCAATAGTGCGCGACGCAACAGTTGCGAAAGGATGACCGGTATCACTATGTACAGCACCACCGAGACCAGCAATGTATCCCACGGCACCACAATCGCTGAAAGTCCTAGCAACAGGGCTACCAGTGGGGCGAAAGCGAACACCATGATCGCATCATTCAGTGCAACCTGACTCAGTGTAAACAGAGGCTCACCGTTAACCAGCCGGCTCCAGACAAATACCATCGCGGTGCAAGGCGCTGCAGCCAGCAGGATAAGTCCGGCAATGTAACTATCGAGCTGTTCGGCGGGCAGGTAAGGCGCAAACAGGTGGCGGATAAAAATCCAACCCAACAAAGCCATCGAAAACGGCTTGACCGCCCAGTTGATAAACAGTGTCACGCCGATGCCGCGCCAATGTTTACGCACCTCATGCAGCGCGCCGAAATCGATACGCAGCAGCATGGGAATAATCATGATCCAGATCAGCAAGCCGACGGGCAGGTTTACCTTGGCTACTTCCAGACTACCCAGCCAATGAAAAGGGGCGGGCATCATCTGCCCCAACACCACACCCACGATGATGCACAAAAAAACCCACAGGGTCAGATAGCGTTCAAATACGCTCATAATTTTATCCTCGCTATTACGTATTAATTAAACCAGCGCTCGCAACGCCGCAATGCCGACCGGTTCTTCAGCCTGAACCGGCACGACGGCAATGCGTGTGGAATATTGTTGTACCGCTTCCAGTTGCGCCCATTCATGTTCAGCTCGCAGCGCCAACAATGTCGAAGCAGGATGGGCGGCGGCTAAACTCTGGTTAACTATCCATGCCCACGGCTCAATACCGGCACGGCGTAAGTCTTGTTGCAAGCTGGCGGCTTCAAGTACCGGTGTTGTTTCAGCCAATGTGACGATCAGTATGCGTGTGTGCTGCTGATTCTGAAGTTGCATCATCGGGGTGGTGACGTGCGTATTTTCCTTCATGTTGCGTGCGACTTCCCGGTGATAAGCTCCCGTGGCATCCAGCAACAAGAGTGTATGACCAGTCGGCGCCGTATCCATCACCACGAAGGCATGATCCGCGTCTCGAATGGCTCGGGAAAAAGCCTGAAAAACCGCAATCTCTTCGGTGCAGGGAGAGCGCAAATCCTCTTCCAGCAAGGCGCGTCCTTGCGCATCCAGATCACGGCCCTTGCTTGCCAGCACATTTTGGCGATAGCGCTCGGTTTCTTCACGCGGGTCAATTCGACTCACCGCCAGATTCGCCATTTCTCCATGCAAGGTTTCGCTAAGGTGCGCGGCAGGATCGGAGGTTGTGAGGTTGACTGCATGTCCACGCGCTGCCAATTCAACCGCAATTGCTGCCGCCATGGTGGTTTTACCCACGCCACCTTTACCCATCAACATGATTAAGCCATGTCCGTTTTTTTCAAATTCATCAATCAGGTGGGCTAAATTGGGTAAGGAAACATCACGATGCGCAAGTGCAATTGGAGTGTTGACCGGACCATCACTGAGCAGCGCACGCAATGCATCCACCCCCACCAAATTGAAGGGCAATAATTTGCGCATGTCGGTTGTTAAATTTCGCAGCACGGTAGGCATGGTATCCAGCGCTTGCTGTTCGCGCCGGAAAATAGCCTGTGCCACCGGATCAGACGTTTCACTTACAGGCATGCAGCCATTCAATACCAGATACTGGTCGGCAAAACCTATTTGCGCCAATTCTTCGCTGGTGCGGGCGGCCTCTTGCAAGGTAGAGCGCTGTGCTCGCGCAACCAGAATCAGCCGTGTTCGACGTGAATCCGACAACACGGCTACCGCATCACTATAACGCTGACGCTGTTTCTCCAATCCTGCCAACGGGCCGAGACAGGACGCATCACCTTTGCCTGCATCCAGAAACCCGGTCCATGCTCCCGGCAGTTGCAGCAGCCGAATGGTGTGACCGGTCGGTGCTGTATCGAAAATAATGTGATCAAAACTTTTCGTTAGTGCGGCATCGGTCAGCAACGCGGTGAACTCGTCGAACGCCGCAATTTCAGTCGTGCATGCACCTGATAATTGCTCCTCTATCCCTCTGACCACCGTCTCCGGCAATACGCCGCGAACCGGGCCGACGATACGGTCGCGATATGCCTGAGCAGCAGCCTGCGGATCGATTTCCAGCGCGGATAAATTCGGCACCACTGCAATCGAGGTGATGTTATTGCCTATGCCTACACCAAACACCTGACCTACGTTTGAGGCCGGATCGGTGCTGACCAGCAATACCTGCTTGCCCTCATCGGCCAGACGAACGGCAGTGGCGCAAGCCAGCGAGGTTTTTCCGACACCGCCCTTGCCGGTGAAGAACAGGAAGCGCGGTAGACTTTTCAGCATATTCATGGCATCGATCCAGTGGATTAATTTAGCAGCACTTGCTGCCCGAGCAACAGACTTGCGTTTCGGAAACCGACGCATCACCGGACGCGCTGGAAATACCGGCCAATCGTGCCAATTCGCTTCGCGTTGGATAACGTCCCGCCATCGCAATTTCACCATCAACCAATATCAGCGGCAAACCTTCAGCGCCTGACCTTTCCAGAAACGCTTTAGCAACCGCATTATTAACAAAATCCATAGGTTGCTGCGCAAGATTGAACCGCTCGATCTGACCGCCCGCATGCTTTAACCAATCCACATCGGCACTGAAATTGACCAATGCCTGATCAACTTCAGTTCCACACACGCCGGTACTGCAACACAATGCGGGATCGAATACCTGTAATTTTTTCATGACACTCTCCTTAATCTTGCAGACGACCGATCTCTGACAGCTTTTCTTTCAATACCATCTTGTCCAGCTTTTCAAACGGCAATGCCATGAATAACTGAATGCGACGAGCCAATTGATCGGCGGCTTTGTTGAATGCGGCACGACGTGCCTCATCACCTTCGATATGCGCCGGATCAGGAATACCCCAGTGTGCCGTAGCCGGTTTACCCAGCCACAGCGGGCAAGCTTCACCAGCCGCGTTGTCACATACAGTGAAAATGAAATCAAATTCAGGCGCACCGGGGACCGCAAATTCATCCCAGCTTTTACTGCGCAGCCCTTCTGTGCTGTGACCATTGGCACTCAACCATTCCAGCGCACCCGGATTGACTTTACCCGCAGGTTTACTACCTGCGCTATATGCTTTGAATTTCCCTTTACCCAGCGTATTGAACAGAACCTCACCCAAAATACTGCGCGCCGAATTACCCGTACACAAAACCAACACGTTGTATTGTTTCTCACTCATTTCATTTTCCTTTAACGTTATCCACAAATTTTATCCGGCACATTGCAAGCCGCCGGGTTGCCCCCGCAACAATTTTCAGTCAAGTACGCCACCATGCCATTCATTACCTCGAAATTCGCTGAGTAATAAACAAAGCGACCATCCTGTCGACTCACGATCAATCCCGCATGACTCAGCGTTTTGAAGTGAAACGACATCGTTGCCGCAGAAGCATTCAGCTTTTCAGCAATCTGCCCCGCCGCCATTCCTTCAGGGCCGCATGCCACCAGCAACCGGTAAGCCGCCAAACGCGTCGGTTGCGCCAGTGCGGCCAGTGCTTCAACTACTTGAGAAGACTCCATCATTCTACAATTCCATTGTTAAACAATTATTGAAATAACTGCTGTATTTAATCAGAACATCCATTACATTTCAACGATTATTTAAGTAACTTTACGGGATAATCAAGGATGAAGTGCGGTTTACCCACGGATAATCCTTACCACGGCCATCCACAAATGGCATTTTTTCCCATCATAGCCATCAGATTTAAACCCGAATATTCTGCTTCCAGCGCCCTATTTTTACTGTTTCTCCCATTTTGACTACGCTGTCCAACCGTGTACTGCGCGTAACAGGCCGCCACTTTTCCGGGAAAACAATCCTGTATTGCACAAAAACATAATTCAGCAAGGGAGCGGCAGACAAATTTCCAACCACGGAATGTATATAAGCAAAATAATAACGAACAACAAAATCGCAGCTTGAGCCAGTTTGAGATAACATATCGGCTGCCAATTCAGCCATTCCTGCCGTGTCCATCGAAGTCGAACGTTTCTTTTCCGATCTTAGTCCGCTTGCCAGCGAAGTCGCGTCGTTCCGCCCACGTACTCAACAGCGTGAACTGGCCATGGCTGTAGCCGAAGCGATCAAGGACAACGCGATACTGGTTGCGGAAGCCGGAACGGGTACCGGCAAGACCTTTGCCTATCTGGTACCCGCTCTACTGGGCGGGGGAAAAGTCATCATCTCTACCGGCACCAAGAACTTGCAGGATCAGCTTTTCCAGAAGGATTTGCCGATGGTGCGCGACGCGTTGCGAGCGCCTGTTTCCATCGCGCTGTTGAAAGGCCGTGCCAATTATGTCTGCCATTACCATCTGGAACGCGCTCTGACCGACGGTCGCTTCGCGACCCGTGAAGACATAAAGCATCTGGGAAAAATCAGGAAATACGCCAAGGTCAGCGATTCGGGCGACAAGAGCGGCATCGCCGATGTGCCGGAAAATGCCCCGATCTGGTTGCATGTCACCTCGACACGCGACAATTGTCTGGGACAGGAATGCCCGAACCACAAGGAATGCTTCGTACTCAAGGCGCGCACCGAGGCGATGAAGGCCGACATCGTGGTGGTTAACCATCACCTGTTTTTTGCCGACGTGATGTTGCGCGATGAAGGCGTGGCGGAATTGCTGCCGGTATGCAACACGGTGATCTTCGACGAAGCGCATCAACTACCCGAAACCGCCAGTCTATTCTTTGGCGAAAATCTCTCTACCTCCCTGCTATTGGATCTGGCTCGCGATACCCGTATCGAAGCCGCCACCTCTGCCAAAGATTTTGAACCCTTGCCCCGCGCCTGCGATGAACTGGACAAGGCTGCACGCGATCTTCGTCTGGTATTCAAGAAGGAGGGTCGCATGCCCGCCGTTGCAACGGAAAGTTTTAAAGACTTTACCCCTGCGCTGAAAAATCTGAGCGAAAAACTCACTGATATCGGCTCCATGCTGGAAAAACAGGCCGAGCGTAGCGAAGGACTGGAAAACTGCTGGCAACGCGCACAGGCGATGGGACAACAATTAAAAAAATGGCAGGAAAACAAGGACGACGACATGGTGCGCTGGCTGGAAGTCTTCCACCACTCGCTGCAGCTTAACTCCACGCCATTATCCATTGCCGAGATATTTGAAAAACAGATCGACGGCAGCGCACGGGCCTGGATATTCACCTCCGCCACACTGGCGGTCAAACAGGATTTTTCCCACTATCAAGCCGAGATGGGCCTGTTCAAGGCCAGAACCGCCTGCTGGGACAGCCCGTTCAATTACGGCGAACAGGCGCTGTTATACGTACCGAATGGCCTGCCCGAACCCAATAGCGAAGGCTACACCGAAGCCGTTATTCAGGCCGCCTTGCCTATGCTGGAAGCCAGTCGTGGCCGTGCTTTCCTACTGTTCACCAGCCTGCGTGCGATGCAACGCGCCTACGATATATTACTGGCCGAATTCGACCGTCGCGGCTGGGACTACCCGCTATTGATACAGGGCGAAGGTTCGCGCAACGAACTGCTGACCCGCTTCCGCGACCACGGCAACGCGGTGCTGCTGGGCAGTCAATCATTCTGGGAAGGCGTGGACGTACGCGGCGAAGCCTTGTCGCTGGTCATTATCGACAAACTTCCCTTCGCCCCGCCGGATGACCCGGTACTCGCCGCACGTATCGCGCAAATCAACAAACAGGGCCGCAATGCCTTCATGGAATATCAGTTACCGCGCACCATCATCACGCTCAAACAGGGTGCCGGACGCCTGATTCGCGACGAACATGACCGCGGCGTGCTGATGATCTGCGACCCGCGCCTTATCACCAAGCAATACGGCAAACGCATCTGGCAAAGCCTGCCACCGATGAAACGCACCCGCGTAGAAGAAGAAGCGATTGCGTTTTTCAAAGTTCAGGATGCGACAGATTCCACTCTGCAAACAAGCTTGCCGGGTTAATCCCGACCTGCCGCCCCCCCCCCGACTATGGGCCTACTTGGTCATAGCACATCCACAAGCCCAGTTCATGTAGTCTTTGCTACAAACATACTCTGGTGTCGTGACACCTGTATCGCAGCAGCACAGCGCTACCACACCCCTCTTTTATAAAACAACGACTTAGAAATACGAATCTGTTCAGGCACGCTGTTTGCTTCTGTTCTCGCATCCCTTACCTGAGGACATATCGTGGAACTGCCAGTCTTGAACAATACAACGAGTACCCCCCAAAGTGGCGGTTGTTCTGCCGGATCATGCGGCTCAACCGATGACCAGATGAATCACCTTCCTGAGCATATCCGCCAGAAGGTCTTCAATCATCCCTGCTATTCCGAAGAGGCGCATCACTACTTTGCACGCATGCATGTGGCGGTGGCTCCAGCCTGTAACATTCAATGCAACTACTGCAACCGCAAATACGATTGCGCCAACGAATCGCGCCCCGGCGTGGTATCCGAGTTGCATCATCCGGTGCAGGCAGTGAAAAAGGTATTGGCCGTCGCGGCAACCATTCCGCAGATGACCGTGCTGGGCATCGCTGGCCCCGGTGATCCTCTTGCTAACCCGGAGCGCACCTTTGAAACGTTCCGCATGCTGTCCGAGCAAGCCCCAGACATCAAACTTTGCGTTTCGACCAACGGGCTGTCGTTGCCGGAACAGGTGGAAGAGTTGTCGAAATACAACATCGACCACGTGACCATCACCATCAACTGCGTCGATCCCGACGTGGGCGCGCAGATCTATCCGTGGATATTCTGGAAGAACAAACGCATCAAGGGACGCGAAGCGGCAGCCATTCTGATCGAGCAACAACAGAAAGGTCTGGAGATGCTGGTCGCCAAGGGCATCTTGGTGAAGGTTAACTCGGTGATGATACCCGGCGTAAACGACAAGCATCTGGAAGAAGTCTCGAAAATCGTTAAGGCCAAGGGCGCGTTCCTGCACAACGTGATGCCACTGATTTCCGAAGCGGAGCATGGAACCTACTACGGCCTGACCGGACAACGCGGCCCGACCAATGAAGAACTGCAAGCCTTGCAGGATGCTTGTGAAGGCGACATGAACATGATGCGCCATTGCCGCCAGTGTCGCGCCGATGCGGTGGGATTGCTGGGTGAAGATCGTGGTTCGGAATTCACCATGGATAAAGTTGAACAGATGGAAATCAACTATCCCGAGGCGATGAAGATGCGCGCTGAGGTACATGCGGCCATCAACGAAGAGCTGGAAAGCAAGCGCCTCGCCAAGGAATCCAAGGTACAGATCGTCAACATTCAGGGTCTGAAGAAGAAGGAAACCACTCGCCCGGTGCTGATGGCGGTTGCTACCAAGGGCGGCGGTGTGATCAACGAGCACTTCGGTCATGCCAGTGAGTTCCTGATCTACGAAGCCTCTGCCGATGGCGTTCGATTCATCGGTCACCGTAAGACCACGCCTTACTGCGAAGGCGGCGACACCTGCGGCGACGGCGAAAGCGTATTGGACAAGACACTGCGCGTGCTGGCAGGTTGTGAGGTCGTGCTGTGCAGCAAGATCGGTTATGAACCCTGGGTACCGCTGGAAGCAGCAGGCATTCAGCCCAACGGCGAACATGCAATGGAAGCCATAGAGGAGGCCGTGTTCAAGGTTTATGAGGAGATGCGCGCGGCAGGAAAGCTAAAGGTGAAAGACAACTCTCAACAAAAGGCTGCATAGGTGGGCACTTTTGGTGCCCACCCTACAAAATCTGCGTTATTCCCGCGTAAGCGGGAATCCAGTAAATCGAGTCGGGGTTTGCAAAGAAGGTTGGCCTTTTGCCCAACTCGCAAAAGGCCACATGTAATGAACCAACATTGAGGTTTTGTCCGCTGCGCGGAGTGTTTAAATCGCTGGATTCCCGCCTGCGCGGGAATGACGGCGCTAATGGAATATTTGGGTTTAAAAAGGAATAAATCATGGCACTCGAAATTATTGAATCCTGCACCAATTGTTGGGCATGCATGCCCTTGTGCCCGAGCAAGGCGATCTATGAAGCAAAGCCGCATTTTTTGATCGACATGGACAAATGCACGGAGTGTGCGGGTGATTTTGAAGACCCGCAATGCGCCACCATCTGCCCGATCGAAGGCGCGATTCTCAACGAAGACGGTATACCGCTGAATCCGCCCGGTTCGCTAACCGGCATTCCGCTACAGAAATTGGCAGCCTGACATGGCCGACATCGTCTTTTACGAAAAACCCGGCTGCGGCAACAATACCAAACAGAAAGACTGGTTGCGTGCGTCGGGACACCATGTACTGGCAAGGAATCTGCTCGCCGAATCATGGGATGCGGAAAGATTGTGCTCGTTTTTTTCCGGCCTGCCGGTAGCAAAGTGGTTCAATCCCGCCGCGCCACGAGTCAAATCGGGCGAAGTTGATCCCGCCACACTGGATGCGAACACGGCACTGGCGATGATGATAAATGAACCGCTGCTGATCCGCCGACCGTTGATGGAAGCGAATGGAGAAAAGCGAGTAGGTTTTAATCCCGACGAAGTGCGCGTCTGGATAGGACTGAGCAATGCACGGCCGGATGGTGACATTGAATCCTGCCCCAAAGGCAGTCACGCACAACCCTGCCCGACGCTGGAAGCCACGCCATGATACGCCTGCCCGATGCTGTCGAAATTGCACCCGCCACCCACTGGATAGGCGCGCTTGATCCTGCATTGCGGGAATTCGACATCATCCTCAAGACCGCGAACGGCACCACCTATAACGCCTATTGCGTACGCGGCAGCACGGGCGTGGCCATTATCGACACCGTCAAGGAATCCCATGCCAACGAGTTTTTTACCCGTCTGGAGCAGGTCGCCCGTTACGACGAAATCACCACCATCGTACTGAATCATCTGGAACCGGATCATAGCGGCGCGTTACCGGAACTAATGCGCCGTGCGCCACAAGCCAAGCTGTATATCTCGGCGAAGGCCCAGTTGATGCTAAAGGCGCTGGTCAAAAACACCGACCTCGATTACACCGTGGTACAAACCGGCGACTACGTCAGTCTAGGTGACCGCACCTTGCGCTTCATCAGCACCCCGTTTCTGCACTGGCCCGATACGCAATGCACCCTGATTGAGGAACAGCAAATATTGTTCAGCGGCGATGTGTTCGGCTGCCACTTCTGTGACCGTCGGCTATTCAACGATCAGGTTGGCGATTTCCGTTTCTCATTCGAATATTATTACCAGCACATCATGCGGCCTTTCCGTGAATATGTGCTGGAAGCGCTTGAACTGATAGAGCCGCTGCAACTGAAACTCATCGCCCCTGCTCATGGCCCGATACTGCGCGATGCACCGCACAGTTATGTACAACGCTACCGCCAACTGGCCTCGCCTCTGTTGCATCACGAAGTCGGCGCACGCGATAAATCATTGCTTGTTTTCTACATTTCCTCCTATGGCAACACCGCCCTCATGGCGCAATCCGTCGCTGAGGGAGCCGAAACCGTCACCGGTGTACGCGTCTCCCTGTTCGATCTCCAAGCCATCGGCGATCTGCCTTTCGTCGATCTGATTGAAGAAGCGGATGGCATTGCTTTCGGCTCACCCACCATTAATGGCGATGCGGTCAAACCGGTTTGGGATTTACTATCATCGCTAGCCGTGATCAAGGTGCGCGACAAACTGGGAGCTGCATTCGGCTCCTACGGCTGGAGCGGCGAAGCCATCAATATGATCGAGGATCGGTTGCGCGGACTCAAATTGCGCGTGCCGATCAAGGGCGTACGTGCCCGGCTGATTCCTACCGATCAAGAACTCGCCAACTGCCATGAACTGGGCAAACAACTCGCCCAACACCTGACCGGAAGCGTTGAACGCCGCGTCATTGACATGTCCGAATTGCTCAAATCCGATTCTAATCCACCCGAAATATTTTCATCCGAATCCCATTCAAAGGAAACTAATCATGCCTAAAGCCAATGTCACATTCGAGAAACTCGGCGTTACCGTCACAGTCCCTGCCGGCACGCGCTTGATCGAAATTTCCGAAAAGGTCGGTGCCAGCATCACCTACGGCTGCCGCGAAGGCGAATGCGGCACCTGCATCATGCGCATCGTCTCCGGCATGGAAAACATGAGCGAACGCTCGGTACTGGAAGATCAGGTATTACAGGAAAACATGGCTGGACGCAACGATCGTCTAGCCTGTCAGGCTCAGGTACTGGGCGGTGAAATTACGGTGAAAGCCTGATTCCATTTGAACCGATAGTCAAGCTCTACACCCCGGTCTGCGCCCAAATCAAGCGGTGACAGATCACCGAATGGAATGGGGAAGACAAAGAAAAGATTTAAGTTTCACAACAACCACAGGAGTAAATGCAATGCCTAATATCACTTTTTCCAGCCCGCTGCACAAGGACAAAACCGTTTATGCGGTCGCTGGCAGCCATAAAAAAACCGTACTGGCGCTCGCCAAGGAGAACCACATCCCCATCGACTTCGGCTGCGAAAATGGCGAATGCTCGACATGCCTGGTGAAAGTCACCAATCTTTCCAACAAAGGCCCGATGGGCGGCCCGCTGACAGACCGTGAAATCAGCGTACTCAAACAGGATGGCAAGATTACTCAGGCGCAAATCGACGCGATGAAAGTAGACGATGTCGTCACCACCGAATGGCGTCTGGCTTGCCAGATGGTTTTGCGTGACGAAGACCTGCTGATCGAATACCCCAGCAAATAGGTGACCATCATGCAGCCCGACAGCATGCACAGCACATCAAAACCGTCCCCACTACCCTGCCCTCTCCCGTCTGCGGGCGAGGGAGAAAAGGTCTCGCTACGCGACGATCGAAATACAGGTCTGTATGGCGAGCTGTTGTCGTATGCCGCCGGGCTGCCGAATGACGAATTATTCGCACAGATGCTCGCCAGCCAGCAAGACGGCATGGGCGCGTTGCCTGCCGGCCTCGGGCTGGAACAAGCCGAATTCACACTACTGCTGACTCGCCACTTTCCCGGCATCCAGGTTGACATTCACTGCGCAGAAAACGTCATCGACCCGCGTGCACTGGAACGTGACGATGTACTCGCGTTGTTGCTCGATCATCGCGCCGGATGCGATGACTCCGAATACTGGATGGCCCATATCGTCACCACCGCCTGCATGGCTAACGACCACCTGTGGCAAGACCTCGGCCTCTGGTCGCGCCATTACCTCAGCCTACTGATGAAACAGAACTTCCCGACGCTTGCGGCAAAGAATGTGCACGACATGAAGTGGAAAAAATTCATCTACAAACAATTATGCGAACGCGAAGGAATCAACGCATGCCGTTCACCCTCGTGTGAATATTGCGCCGATTACCTGAACTGTTTCGGCTCGGAGGAGTAACTTAAACGGATGGAGTGCGGCGGCACGACGCCGCTTTGCGCAGAAGCATGACCATTCATTAGGCGCGGTCGTGCCCGCGCACTCCATTTTTATAAGGTGTAGTGACAAACAAACTACACCATTTCATCAACGATATGCAGGAATAACGAATCTCAGGAATCATAATGAACACTAACCGCGCCATTGCCGCCTACCTCGGTCTCGCCATTGGCGATGCGCTGGGTTCGACGGTTGAATTCATGACTCCGCGCGAAATCGCCGCGCAATACGGGGTACATGATCAACTGTGCGGCGGTGGCTGGTTGCACCTCAAACCCGGACAGGTAACTGACGACACGACCATGTCACTTGCACTCGGCAACGCCATCCTTGCTCAAGGTAAAGTAGAAGCACTCGGCGCAGCGCAGGCCTTCGACGGCTGGATGCGCAGCAAGCCGGTAGACATCGGCAACACGGTACGGCGCAATCTGCTGCAATTTCGCAAAACCGGCAATCCCGAAGCGCCCTACTCCGACCACGATGCCGGTAACGGTGCGGCGATGCGGACATTACCCGTCGCGCTGGCCACCTTCGGA
>JBBRAJ010000001.1:0-304582 GCA_038206935.1 Burkholderiales bacterium | reverse complement strand
TGTTGAAGTGGCGAATGGCGAAGGGGTGCAGGACATTGGTGTAATGGTGGATGCGGTTAACGAAGTGCTTGAAATTGCCGCTACCGAAATTGAGCCATCACCTTCCTTTGGCGCAAGAATTCGTGCCGACTTTATTGAGGGCATGGGCAAGATTAACGGCAAGTTTGTCATTATCCTTAATATCAATCAGGTGTTGTCGGTGGAAGAGATAGCTATGCTGGCCGGTGGCGAAGCTGAAGGGTAAGCGGTATTAATAGATCATGATTCGCTCCGGTACATTGGATTCGAGTCAGACCGATTCGACAAAAGTGTACATGTGGTTTTCAGTGAACCACAAATGAAAATTAACAGATAAGGAGTAGTGGCATGAATCTATCAATAAAGAACAAGTTAATTCTTAACGCAATGATCGCGGCTATTGCTTTTGCAGGTTTGGCATGGCTGGCCAGTAGTGGCATGGGGAGGATGGGCGAGTTACAGGATTCCGGCTATCACACCACATTGGATAGTGGTTCGGCGAGAGATGATGCCAATATGGGGGCCAGGATTTATCAGGTAATTGCTGATTCGGTGATTAATCGTAATCTTGCTGCGAGCAGTAAGGATTGGGCGGAAGTTAAGGCAGCCAGTCTAGAGCAAATTGCCGAGGTTGAGGCATTTGCGGATACCGATGAAGAGAAACAATTGGCGAAAGAGGCGAAAGTGGCACTTTTGACCTATCTTGATTTGTATGAAAAGCAAATGCTGCCGTTACTTGAAACGACCCCTCAAAATCAAATTACCGAGGCGATTCGGGTGATTGATGGTCGTTTGGATGAACAAAGTGCAATCGTTCAGGATCGTCTGGAAAAAGTGGCGGCCTCCATGAAAGTCGAGGCGGAAAGTTCCGATGAATTATTCGATGAGACTAGAAAAAGTACGATTAACTGGTTTATGGGGATTGCAGGTGCTGTAATTGTTGCTCTGGCTTTAATGTCGTTCTGGATTGTTGTTGGAATTACTCGCCCGCTCAGGACGGCTATAGAGGTGTCCAATCGCTTGGCAGAAGGTGATATGACGGTAACTATTGATGCTTCTGCAAAGGATGAAACAGGGCAGCTGCTATCCGCGATGAAGGCGATGTCTGAAAAACTTGCACAAATTATTACTGAGGTACGTGGTTCGGCAGAGGCACTGTCCAGTGCTTCCGAGGAAGTCAGTGCCACAGCTCAAAGTATGAGTCAGGCGACTAGTGAGCAAGCAGCCAGCGTTGAAGAAACCTCTGCTTCGGTCGAGCAGATGAGTGCCTCGATCAACCAGAATACCGAGAATGCCAAGGTTACCGACGGGATGGCGGCACAAGCGGCAAAGAAGGCAGTTGAAGGCGGCGAAGCCGTCAAACAAACTGTGGCAGCGATGAAGCAGATTGCGGGAAAAATTGGCATTATTGACGACATCGCTTATCAGACTAATTTGCTGGCGCTGAATGCGGCAATTGAAGCGGCGCGCGCTGGAGAGCATGGCAAGGGCTTTGCGGTAGTAGCCGCCGAAGTGCGAAAGTTGGCAGAGCGTTCCCAGGTTGCGGCACAGGAAATTGGTGAGTTGGCTTCTGGTTCGGTTGAAAAGGCTGAGACAGCCGGTACGCTTTTGAACGAAATTGTTCCTGCCATTAGCAAGACTTCCGATCTGGTACAGGAAATATCTGCGGCTTCCGAGGAGCAATCGGCGGGAGTGTCTCAAGTCAATACCGCCATGAATCAGCTCAATCAAATCACTCAGCAGAATGCCAGCTCTTCGGAGCAGTTAGCCGCAACAGCGGAGGAGATGAGCGGTCAGGCTACTCAGCTTCAGCATATGATGAGCTTTTTCAAGGTGTGAGGATGGCTTGGTATTAAGGAGTCGGAAATTATTAAAGTACCTTATTAACGGTAGAGACGGGTAAAACTGCCTCTCCGATAGAGAGTCGGAGAGTTTTACTCTGCTACCCTTCACCTTTATCTCATCAATTAGTAAATTTAGGGTTTTAAGTATTAGAAAAAGGATGATGCATAATGAAGAAAATTGTATATATATTCGCACTGGTTTTTGTATCGCCTTTGTCTTTATTTGCCGCTGAAGATAGCGCAGTAGATGAGTGTACTGAAACCTATAATAAGACCTTGACAGGTGATTGGGGGGGGGCACGCGCCAGTCTTTGCAATCAGGGAATGAATGTTGATCTGGTTCACAAGAGCGATGTGTTATCGACAGTTGCTGGCGGTATCAAGCAGGGCACAGCATGGCTGGGACATACCGAAGTTGGTGTGGGCCTTGATCTGGAAAAGTTGTGGGGTTGGGATAAAATGACAGCCTTTGTTCTGTATCACAGCCAGCTAGGCAGTAAATTCAATGCCAACTATGTTGGCAGCTTTATGGGCGTGGATAATATTGAAACCGGGGTTAATGGCACACAGTTTTATCAGGCCTGGGTACAAAAGAATTTTGCTGAAGATCGTTTCTCGTTGCTGGGCGGTCTTTATGCGATTGATTCCGAGTTTTATGTTACTGAAACATCGGGATTGTTTTTACAGCCCCCTTACGGCATGGCAAACGATCTGGCGCAATCCAACGGCCCACCCATTTTCCCCATTGGCGCATTGGCGTTACGTTTGAAATATGTGGCGGATGATTTTTCGGTGCAATATGCTTTGATGGATGGCGTACCGGGTGACCCCAATAATCCTTACGGTACCCATATTCGCTTGGACAAAGGGGACGGTTCGTTGTCCATAGTCGAATTCGGTTATGCGCCAAAACTTTCGGGTGAAGGTGCAGAAGGGCGCGAATATTTTAACAAGACGGCTGTCGGGTACTGGCGTTATAGCTCGCGTTTTGCTGATCTTGATCCTGCTGTTGTAGATGCATTGGGTAATCCTATACGCCATGCGAGTCAAGGGGCGTATTTCCTGGCTGAACGTACCTTGTTTGTTGAGGATGATCAACCCTCAAATGGCTTGTCTGGTTTCGTGCGCTTTGGTACGGCGACTAGTAGCATTCATCAGGCCGACAAAACCGGGAGTGTAGGCCTGCACTATCATGGCTTGTTGGATGGTCGTGATGATGATATGGCCGGAATCGCTGTTACCGTCAATCATGCTAGCGATAAATATCGCATGCTGAATAATTCCAGCAGTATTGAGACCAATGTGGAAGCGATTTATCGCGCCCAGATCAATCCGTGGTTTGCATTGCAACCAACGGTGCAATATATCAATCATCCCAATATGGATCCTGTCCTTAAGAATATTTGGGTATTGGGCGTGCGGGCCGAGATAGGCTTATAACAACATCTTTGAGCGGTACTATTGATCCGGCCAGATTATGCATGAAGTCCGTTCGCATTGAGCTTGTCGAAATGTGAACGGACTCAAAGCCTTCGACAAGCTCAGGCCGAACGGAGGTTAATACTTTACCGGGCTGAATCTATAAGTAGCATTTTGGGGGACGTAAGGAGACTCCATAAGTAGGAACAACGTTTTGCATAAAATTTACATAGATGTTTTCAGGAATCAAAGATGCGTATCAACTTACCCGTAACCAATATAGAACAGCATCTTAATGATGGTGAATATATCGTTTCAAAAACAGACCTTAAGGGGCGTATAACCTATGTGAATAGCGTATTCCTCAAAATCAGTGGTTTTACCGAAGAGGAATTGATAGGTAAGGCGCACAACATTGTGCGTCACCCGGATATGCCGCCAGCAGCCTATGCTGATTTGTGGAAAACGTTGCATAACGGAAAGCCCTGGCGCGGTCTGGTCAAGAATCGCTGCAAGAATGGCGACTATTATTGGGTCGAAGCCAATGCCAATCCGATTTGGGAAAATGGCAAAATGGCGGGATACATGTCGATGCGCACCAAACCGTCGCGCGCTCAGGTGCAGGGCGCAGAACAGCTTTACCGGCAATTCCGTGAAGGAACCGCGCGCGGGGTGACGGTGAAAGAGGGCAATGTTGTTCCCACAGGCCTGTCAGGAATAATTTTCGCTATTGGCAATATGAGTATCAAGACGAGAATGACGGTTTCCTGCTCCTTGCTGGCTCTCATCATGATTGGATTGTTAATCGGAATTCCACAGATTTCAAATGAAATTATGGTGGGTGCCGGTCTGCTCGTAACCGGATTTGTCTGGTGGTTGGTGGTATATCGGTTATTAGGTCCTTTGGATGAAACGGTTCGCGCTTGTCAAAGGGTCGCGGCGGGTGACTTGCACTTCCAGAGTGAAGGTGACTGGCATAGTGAGACAGGAAGATTGACGCATGCGATCAACACTATGGCAGGCAATGTGGCGAGTATCGTAAGCGATGTACGTAATGCGGCGGTTGCACTTTCTTCTTCTACCACTAATGTTTCTGATACGGCGCTAGCGTTGAGTCAGGTATCTTCCAGACAGGCTGCCAGTGTTGAGGAGACGTCTGCTTCGATTCAGCAGATGAGCGCTTCAATCAACCATAATACAGAAAATGCAAAAGTGACGGATGGCATCGCCTCGCTAGCTGCTGAACAGGCGGTTGCAGGTGGCGAGGCCGTGATTATGACTGTTGCTGCGATGAAGCAAATTGTCGGTAAGATAGGGATCATTGATGACATCGCCTATCAGACTAATTTGCTGGCACTGAATGCGGCGATTGAGGCAGCGCGCGCCGGTGAATCGGGCAAGGGTTTCGCTGTGGTGGCGGCTGAAGTCAGGAAACTCGCCGAACGTAGTCAGGTTGCGGCACAGGAAATTGGCGAATTGGCTTCGGGTTCAATGGAAAAAGCTGAGAGTGCAGGAAAGTTATTGAATGAAATTGTTCCTGCAATTAGTCATACCTCTGGATTGGTGCAGGAAATTGCTAGGGCTTCTGCAGAACAATCGTCGGGTGTGCTTCAGGTCAATAATGCGATGAACCAGCTTAATGAAATTACTCAACAAAATACCCGATCATCTGAAAATCTGGCAGCCACGGCAGAGGATATGAGCGGAAAAGCCATGCATCTGCAGAAGTTGATGACCTTCTTCAAAATGAGCGGGTCGAAATAGTGACAATATAGCTTTGTTAACTGTAAGCGTCGCCTAGGATTTTGGCGGTTAAGTATTGGCATCGGAATACTGTAACGCCAGTGCTTTCACGGCTTAGGGTATGTTGGGAAAAGGTGCTGCTGTAATCTTGTTATCTCACTCCTTTTAAGGATGTTGACTGTTAGAAATTTGGAGAGGTATACATGCACAATAATACGGGGCACAAGAGTCCGGTTCATCGGCATAGCGGGGCAGTTCAAGTCGTGTTACACGATCAAGAGTTTGCGCAGTTTCGTGATCTGATCTATCGCATAGCCGGTATCAGCATGTCGCCAGCCAAGAAACAACTTGTTTCAGGCCGTTTGGCAAAACGTCTCCGGCACCATGGTTTGACAAACTATGGCGATTATTTTCGATTGATTACGGCTCCTCACGGCAAGGCTGAGTTGCAGATAGCCATTGATGCGCTTACTACCAACGAAACTCATTTCTTTCGCGAACCCAAGCATTTTGATTTTTTGCGTAATCGTGTCATTCCAGAACGCAGGCCGGGGCAGGGGTTGCGTATCTGGAGTGCTGCCTGTTCCAGTGGTGAAGAGCCATACAGTATCGCGATGATGTTGGATGAATCGTTGGGTAATGAGCCATGGGAAGTGGTGGCCTCGGATATCAGCACTCAAATTGTTGAAAAGGCACGTGTAGGTTTGTATCCTGCCGAGCGTATTCCTGAAATCCCCAAACATTATTTAACTCGATATTGTCTCAAGGGAATTGGTGACGATCATGGCACGATGTTGATCGAGAAATTTTTGCGTGACCGTGTTCGTTTCATGAATCATAATCTGACCGAAACAGCCACGAATATGGGCATGTTCGACATGATATTTTTGCGCAATGTAATGATTTATTTTGATATGGAAACCAAACGCCAAGTGGTGTCAAAGTTGTTACCGTTTTTGCGACCGGGCGGTTATTTCCTGATTGGGCATTCTGAAAGTCTGAATGGAGTAACTGATGCGGTTCGTCTGGTAATGCCCGCAGTGTATCGTAAACCCGAGTGATAAATGCATAAGCCGTCTCATGCGATAGAGATATTTCTGCAGCCGGGAGAAGTTTATTTCGGTGACCGGGATACCCGTATCCGTACCTTGCTGGGCTCCTGTGTAGCCGTTGTGATGTGGCATCCGAAACTGTTACTAGGCGGCATGTGTCACTATATGCTGCCCAGACATCCCGGGAAAAAACGTACCGAACTGGATGGGCGCTATGCCGATGAGGCGATAGAGTTAATGGTGCGCGAGATACGCAATGCCGGTACAAGAGCCGGGGAATATCAGGTAAAACTATTTGGTGGCGGGCATATGTTTTCAGCACACCAGAAGGTAAGCGCGGACCACGTAGGTGCAAAAAATGTCGAGATGGCGAGAGTTTTGATGAAACAGCACGGGTTCACTGTACATTCTGAACATCTGGGCGGAGTAGGGCATCGCACGGTATTTTTCGATATCTGGAGCGGTCATGTATGGTTACGCCATCAACCACCGGAAACTACAGATGATTACAGGAAGTTATGCATAAAATAAAAGTAATGATCGTTGATGATTCGGCAGTGGTGCGTCAGGTGTTATCTGCCGCTCTGTCTGAGGATCCGACTTTTGAGCTGATCGCGGCGGTGGCTGATCCGATTTTTGCAATGGAACGTATGCGTATGCGCTGGCCGGACGTGATCGTGCTGGATGTGGAAATGCCGCGTATGGATGGAATTACCTTCCTGAAAAAAATCATGGCAGAACATCCAACCCCGGTGGTGATCTGCTCCACCTTGACCGAAAAAGGGGCAGCAACCACGATGCAGGCGCTGGAAGCCGGTGCTTTCAGTATCGTCAGCAAACCCAAGATGGGTTTGAAACGCTTTTTCGAAGAATCCTCCGATAACCTGATTTCTGTTATTAAGGCGGCGGCAAAAGCCAATGTTCGTAAACTGGTGCCGTCAACAGCGGTGTTGCAGGCGGCGCTTGCTACACCGCCCAAGTTGTCTGCCGATGCGATACTTTCTGCGGCAACGCATGCGATGGCTGAAACCACAGAGCATGTGGTGGCTATCGGCACATCAACAGGCGGGACGCAAGCGTTGGAATCCGTGTTAACTGCGTTGCCGCAGGTCTGTCCGGGTATCGTCATCGTCCAGCATATGCCGGAAAAATTTACTGGTGCATTTGCCGAGCGCCTGAATAGCCTGTGTCGGATTGAGGTACGCGAAGCAAAAACCGGTGACCGCGTATTGCCGGGCCGTGCGTTAATCGCACCGGGTGGCAGACACATGTTGCTGAAACGCAACGGCGCGCAATATCACGTTGATGTCGTAGATGGCCCCCCGGTAAGCCGTCATCGGCCTTCGGTGGATGTGTTGTTTCGCTCAGTAGCTAAATGTGCCGGCAAAAATGCGCTGGGTATCATCATGACCGGTATGGGAGACGATGGCGCAAAAGGCATGAAGGAAATGCATGACGCCGGCGCGCCAACCGTTGCACAGGATGAGGAAAGTTGCGTGGTATTTGGTATGCCCAAGGAAGCAATCAAGCTAGGCGGAGTAGACCGGATTATCAGCCTGCGTGACATTCCCCATGCAATCCTGTCGGTTTGACGGATGTGTTGAGCTTGAAACGCATCCTCTTTAATCCTCACAAAACTGTTCTATCCATGCCGTTAAGCGGTTAGGCGAAACGTGGGAGGTTTGAGTGAGACGGCATTCGATACCCGCGTCTAGTCGGGTGAATTGCAGCGCGTAGCCTGCGCTGTGCAGCCACAGCAGGAAGGCCAGCCAGTTGATATGCGCCGGTGAAATGGCGACATTGCAGGGGGATCCCAGAAACTCGGAGAATAGGCGGCTGTTTGGAAATGTCAATGTGTCGTTGTTTGAAGCTGGAGATTGTTCAGATAATAATTCTGCCAGTAATTTAAGGCCTTCCGATCCTTCCCGTCCTTGATATTTTTGCCACATTTCGGCTACGCAGTTGAACAGGTCATAGCCTAACTGACCGCTACGCAGGGCTTCTGCGCTGAGCAGTTCGGCATAGTCCATGGATAACCAATCGGTTTGTGACGGTTTGCAGCCAACCATCGTGACGGCTTCCAGATAATTTTGCAGTGGGGCTAGATTGTCTGGCCCGCTCAGGCTGGCACAGAGGGTGTGCAGGCTGGCGATACGGTTCGACAGGGTTTGCTTTTGCCGCACCAGCATTTTTTCACGCAGCAACTCGGCGTGTTCCTTGCGCAGCGCGGCCAGCTCCAGCGCCTGTTTCATTTCAATTCTGAGTGCTGCAATTTCCCACGGTTTTTGAATGTATCGGTGGATTTGTCCCTGATTAACGGCTTCGACAGTGTGTTCCAATTCGGAATAGGCCGTAGTCAGGATGCGCAGCATATGCGGATAGTGGATTCTTGCATAACTTAGCAATTCGTTTCCGTAGCCGCCGGGCATGCGCTGATCTGAAACCAGCACCGCAAGCGTGTTTGCATGTGCATCCAGTAACCGCTTTCCTTCTTCTACATTGCCTGCGGTGATCACTGGAGCTAATGCGTTGATAGCCCGCTGAAAATATTTGACGGCGGTGGTTTCGTCATCGACGAACAGAATTAACGGAGAAGTATTGTCTTGGTCGCTCATTTTGTGTTCCTTTTGATAGCCGGAAAATGCAGAGAAAAAGTGGTTTCGCAGTCGGGTGATGAGTGAACATCAATGCTGCCATTTATCGCCTGCATGATGCGTTTGCAGAATATTAATCCCCAGCCGTTTCCGCCGCTTTCTGCATGTGTGGTGACCGGGTCGTTCATCAGTCGCTGTAGAATTTTCGGCGGAATACCGGGGCCGTTGTTGCTAATGCGTATTTGCGGATTGTCCTCTATCAGTGCCGTGAAGCTAACCCTTGCTGAGGCTTGATTTTGCACCGCATGTAAAGCATTGCTTAGTATTGAGGATAGCACCAGCGCTATGCAATTGGGCAATGTATGGATCGGAAAATCCTGCTGTATATCGACACGAATAGCGTCGCGTTGCTCGGGACTCAACGGATAGGTGTCGAGCAGCGATGCAATCATTTGCTGCGCCGTATTGACGTTGTGATGAGTAATAAGCGCATCCTCATTTTTGACAGATTCGATAAAGGCAGACAATAGCGTTATGCAATAACGGGAATTATCATCCACCGCCTGAGCGGCGCGGGCTATTCCTGTCTGCTGGCGCGGTGACACACTCTCGTCGGCGATTAGCCGTTGTATTCCCTTCGCGAAATTGTTGATTGCAGCCAGCGGTGTATTTAGTTCATGGGAAAGAAATGCTAGTGTTTCATTTATTGCCAGCAAGCGTTGCTGTTTTATTTTGCGTTTGCGTGATAGCTCTGTAGCTAGGCGCAAGGCTTCCCGTACTTCTGTAGAATCCAACGGTTTTTCCAGTATTCGGAATATTTCCCCGGAATTGATCGTATCCAGTAATACTTGCCGTTCTGCATAAGCCGTGACCAGTATGCGTACCACATAGGGAAATTCGCGTTCGATCTGGCGTAATAAGTCGCCGCCGTTGCGTCCGGGCATACGGTAATCCGTAACCACGATGTCGATCTGCCTGTCTTCGTCCTGTAACATTTCAATTGCCGCGTCTGCAGTTGAAGCAGTCAGTACCTGATACGTATTGCCGACTGAACGACCAAAATACTTGAGCGCCATTTCTTCGTCATCGACATACAGAATGGTGATGACATCAGGTGCGGGATATCTAGCCGGCACACTCATAGTCTAGCTCGCGGTAAATCAAAAATCATTCGGGTGCCGCCTTCGTCAACACACTCGGCATGCAAGGTTCCACCATGCTGTTTGATTATGCTGTAACTGATGCTAAGCCCCAGCCCCAGTCCCTGACCAATTTCACGTGTGGTAAAGAAAGGCTCAAATACGCGCGCCAGATTTTCCGGTTTAATGCCGGGGCCGTTGTCCTGTACTGAGATATTCAGTCGGTTGTTTTCCCATGCGGCCGCAAGTCGAATGAGCGGGGCGGCAATGTTCGCCGAGCGCATTGCGAGCGCGGCATTATCGAGCAGATTAATCAATACGCCGATAATCGCTGCCTCGTCGCCCTGCACCAGTGTATCTTCGGGAAACGAACGGGTAATGGATATGCCCTTGGTTTCGTACCCAACCAGCCGCATCGCCGAATCGACCGCTTTCTCGAAGGAAAAGTTGCTGCCTTTATCCTCGGAATCCGTGTTGCGATAAGCGAATTTTTTTAGATCAACCACGATGCGCTGCACGCGCTGCATGCCTTGCTTGGCATCAGTAAGATATTCGGTGAGTGTCGCGCTCGATTTTGCAGTTGACTCCTCTATTGCAAGATCAATGGCCATCAGACAGTAATTGACCGGATTGTTGACTTCGTGTAACAACCCTGCCGAAAGCGTACCTATCGCGGCCATTTTTTCCTGTTGCAGCATATGCCCCTTGATTTCGGAGAGTTTTTTGTTGGTTTCTTCCAGTTGTTGGTTTTTTTCGGCTACTTCAGCTTTGAGGCGGAATAACATTAGGCGGGCACGTTCATTGAAAAAAGCGCATACAGCACTCAGGGCAATAACAAACAATAAAAATAATGAATTAACTAAAAAGGCGCCATGAAAAACAAATGTATCAGGGAAGTAAGAGCAGGCAATAATATATAGGATAAAGGTGATTAGACTTAAAACGAGGTTGTGCCAAAAATTGAATGGTAAAGCAATGCTTGATGCAAAGATGGCTAGGAATAGTCCAATGCTATACATTGATGTTGCACCATCAGTTACGGCGATCATCCATGTAATCATAATCTGAGGCAGTAAGAGCCAAATGAAGGACAGAGTTTCTGAGTTATCTTGTCCCCATTTTGTAGTTAACGCTAGAATAATTCCGTATGTAAGTAGAGAGATGACTATTCGAACAGCGCCAAATAAATACTGTTTTTCTGGGTAAAGGCCATAGTCCAGACCTATACCTAGCATGATAAGGATTATTGCGGTATATGCCCCAGCTCGACTAAATTCGAGACGAAAATCTCGAATTTCCTTTGCATATTCTAAAGACTGATCTGGAGTCATATGTTAAATGGTTAGCTGATAATGGCTTCAGCAAAAATATTTACCCCTGTGTCATCCACATATACTTTGTTTATTGATGACTGTATTGGGAATAGAGATTCAAGATTGGCTGCGTCACGATAGATGAGATACCACTCCAAAACATGTTCCATTACAAATCTCATAGGATTGCTTGAATGTACGTTAGTGACCAAGAGAGAGCCACCATGGAAAGTTCGGGCAGCAAAATGTGCTAATAGCCTAGCGCAGACTTTGTCGGATAAATAGTCGAACAAGCCAGCACAATAAATTGCATCAAATTCTCTGTCATTGTCGGAGTTTGGATCAAGGCGGCGTTTGACTAATTGCTGCACTGATTCTTGGGTATAGTTGATAGTGACGGGCTTTCCTGTTTTCTTAATTATGGAAGTGAGGTTCTCGCGCGTTAATGTAAGGGTTTCATTGTTGAAATCAACAAGCTCAAACGAGAGAAGTTCAGGGGTTGGATAATTTTGTAAAAAACGTTGTATTTCGATGGCAGGTCCACAGCCGATATTTAATATGCGAAATTTCCTTCCAGAAAGCATGGCAGCATCTGCAGTACGTTTAAGGAATCTTACCAGTATGTCAATACGATTTCGGTGAGCAATAGCAACAGCAGTTTGCAAAAAAGCTGCATTTACCATTTGGAAATAGGTGGTTGGTCCTTGACGAGGGTCCTCAATTATCTGATTAACCATTTGATAATCACCTGCGTAGCCAAGTGGCTTGGTGTAGGTGCGAAATACAAAAGGTGCTCGCAGTATCAGTGGGTGTAGTGCGGTCTGGGCAAAAGAACGATGCACAGAAGCCATTTCTGTATCGACTTGAGATGCTTCAATTTCCAAGTCGTCAAGGTAGTTCTTTACCTTCAGCATCAATGGAACAGCGAGTTCGTAAAAAACATCAGATCGAAGTTTTCCATCCACCTTCGGCAAGGTCTCAGATAAATCTACCTGTTCTACCCATCGCGAAACGTCAGATAAATAGGCACGCATTTCATTGACCACAATCTGATATCCATGCCGAATCTGAAAGCGTTGGTTCCAGTCTTGAACAAAGGCCTGCGCTTCCGCCCTGACTGAACCTGACACGAATTCGACATCGTTTAGTTCTCGCCATTCATCAATCAGCGTAACCGATGCAATGATGGTAAGGCCGGTGTTGACCAGGCTGATAACGACTGCCTTGCCGAGATAGGCGGTATGCGTGCCGAAGCGTATTGTTAAATCGCTGAGTACTTCGCTGACTTGTAGAATTGAGTAGGGGTTGTAAACCTCCATCACTACAGACTTGCGCTGTAGGTTGACGATCGTGCCCCGTACCGCTTCACCTTCCGCATTGCGGAAGCTGATCATTGGATCAATTTTTGATTGTGTAAACAAGATATTATTCTGGAAAAATAGGGCTATGTGCCTAGCCCTTCTTGACAGGCAATTAACGGAACTATTTTACCTTGAATGCAGCAAGGAATTCGGGCTATAAGGAAAATATATGTATTCTGCATGTTTTAATTCGTCATGGAATGTTGCTTGTTCGGACTCAGGCTATATCCCCTTCGGCGATATGACGGTAGACCAGTGCATTGAGCCAGATTGCTACGTCAGGCTTTGTTTTTTGAAAGCGGATACCGTACTCTAGCAAATGCGATTCCGTTAACCGACTTGGTTCGGGTGGCTGGACATGCAGTATGGTTGCAACAAGATTCAGTGTGCTAGTCAGCTCATCCATGTTGGCTTGCCATGTTAGATTTACTGGTTGACCTGGTTTGCCCAGCGTGGGCGAGCCATGCAGTTGAGCGCCGTCAGGGCTCAGGTTAACCAGTCGTGCAGCTTCGAGATCTCCTTTGGCGTTAGTTACGGTAACGTTTAGGTTTACCTTGGCCCAAGGCGATTTGCGCAGTTTTTGTGTTCGGACTTCGTCAGGGAAGTCTAGATGCATGTATTGGGTCGGGATGATGCAAAGGCGCTGGATGGTGGTCATGAACGCGTAAATATTGTTACCGGTAACCATGCGTACCTCGATTGGTTCGCCTTCATGAGCGAGAAACGGAATTCCGGTGACTACCGGACGCGAGATCAGTAAGCTGCGTTTATTGATGTAGCCGATTAGATGGACGTAATAATAGTTTTGCGGCATCCGGTTGGGCAGGCGTATCTGCACCAGTTCGCCAATTTGCGGCTTGATTCCAGCAGGTGGAAAGATTCCAAACGGTGCAACCTCGTTAAATTCCGCCAGATCACCTTCTTCACGAGTTTGGGGTGCGGCATCCGTATCCTGAAACAAACCTTTGCTCATCAGACTTTCCAGTTGCTGACGGCTGTTTATGATGTCACCACGCGCAAATACAATGTAGCCTTGGTGATTATAAAGTCGCCACGGTAGCGCTCTGCCGAGGGGAATATTTTCTATTTGCACAGGCTGTAGGTTCATGACAGTTAATGCGCTGGATTAATTAGTTCAGGATATTTTACAACTTGAAGGGTTTCCTGTCCGGTAATGAGATTGACGGATTTGCGTATTCATTTTTCACTATTTGCAGGTGAATGGTGAGGACATCAATACGGGGTGGGATATTTCGATCATTCTGACGTTTTCATCACGATGATTTACACTTGTGTATTGAGTATAGGGTGACAGGTGTTCTCCAATCACAGGATTATGTAATGGACGATGAATTTTATATGCGTGTTGCGTTGGAATTGGCTGCTCAGGCTCAGGTAGCGGGCGAGGTGCCGGTTGGAGCCGTGGTGGTAAAGAATGGTGAAATTATAGGCCGGGGTTTTAATGCGCCGATTTCCCGGCATGATCCTTCAGCGCATGCGGAGATGCTGGCTTTGCGGAATGCGGCTGAGAATATGGGTAATTATCGACTGGTTGATTGCGAATTGTTTGTGACGCTGGAGCCTTGCTTGATGTGCGCCGGGGCAATCATGCATGCGAGGCTGAAGCGTGTCGTATTTGGTGCATCGGATTACAAGACTGGGGTGTGTGGTAGTGTGCTGGATGCGTTTGGTGATTTAGCTGCGCGTCTACCTGCCAATGAATCTTTTAAGGCTTCATTACAGGTGGTGCGTTTAAATCATCATGCTGAGGTGACGGGCGGGGTATTGTCTGATGAGTGTGGCTTAATGCTGAGTCGATTTTTTGCTATGCGGCGAGCGCAGAAGCGGGAAATTATTAAGGGTTGATCGTCAGTTTCTCTGGTTTTTCATGAATGATGGGATGCTATGAAAGTTAAGGTTTACATTGAAACTCAGATGCTGGAATTGCAGGATGATGACGGGCAGGTGCTGCACTGTTATTTGGTTTCGACTGCATCGAAAGGTGCAGGGGAAGCGAGTGGCAGCTTTTGTACGCCGCGTGGACGGCATCGGATTCGTGCAATGATCGGAGCCGGGTGTCCGGTAAATTCGGTGTTTGTGGGTCGTCGTGCTACAGGTGAAATATATACGGCTGAATTGGGGGAGCAGTTTCCTCAGCGAGACTGGATATTGACGCGTATTTTATGGCTTTCCGGGTGTGAGCCGGGATTTAACCGTTTGGGAGGGAACGATACGATGCGTCGTTATATTTACATTCATGCTACGCCTGATTCAGAACCGGTTGGTGTTGCAAGGTCGCATGGATGTATTCGGATGCGTAATGCGGATTTGCTGGAGTTGTTTGAGCTGGTGTCTGTGGGGACGGAAGTAGAGATTATTGAGTAATAGCATATGATTTATTGGGGAGAGTGGCATGACTAATCCTTTCAGTGTCAGTTTGGTAAGTTGGCATGATGGCGAACAGTTGCTGAAGGCGGTTCGTGAGGCAGTCTTTATGCGAGAGCAGGGTGTTTCTGCGGAGTTGGAGTGGGACGGTCTGGATGAGAATTGTCGTCATGCATTAGTGCTTAGCCATAATGGTGAGGCGATTGGTTGTGGTCGTATGTTGGTAAATGGGCATATCGGGCGTATTGCGGTGTTGGCTTCATGGCGTAAACGCATGGTTGGTACGGCAATTATGGAGGCGTTGCTGGACTATGCTCGTTCGCATGACTATGTACAGGTGGATGTGGATGCGCAGACTTATGCGATGCCGTTTTATCGCAGATTTGATTTTGTTGAAGAAGGAGAGATTTTTATGGATGCGGGTATGCCCCACATTCGGATGCGTTTGCAGTTACTTGCCGATTAAATAATCGGTCTCGCTGAAATTCATCACGGCATCGGGTTGGGCGACGGTGAAGGCAGTGATTACTGCACCGGTGGCAAATGCCTCGGCGAAGATGATAATCGGTGCGGGAATCAGATAGTGGTATTGAATTTCTGGCCAGGTGTAGTGGCTGAGAGCAAGCAGTACCAGTGTAGTAGCAGCCATCATCACGGCGATGGCAACTGCGGCACAGGCAAATCCGTTTAATAGCACGAACAGAAACAGGTTTTTAGGCAGGTAGCGTTGACAAAAACGCAGCAGAAATTCGGTGAACAGCATCGGCACTGCCAGCATTAATAATCCATTGAGTCCCAGTGAAACCGGATTGAGGCCGGTATATATCCAGATGCCCAGCATGATGGTCGACAGTGCAATTAATGCGATGGGCCAGCCAAACATTAGCAAAAACAAGGTAGAGCCAATTAAGTGGAAGTTGAATCCGGGGCGGATGCCTGCATTAAGATACCAAAATAGCGGTGTGCAAAACAGCAGGCCGATCAATGCATTCGTCATAATCGGATTGGATAGTAGTTCGCGCCATGGCGCTAAGCGGGCTGCCCGATACAAGAAGAATGCAAAAATGAAATTTGCCAGCCATAACCAGTCGCTGGGAAATAACTGGGCAGGCAGGTTCATGGTAGGGAATAGGGCAGCTTTTCGAAGGTAAGGGCGGGGCCTTGCAAAGAATCCAAATGTATAGATTGAGTGTCGTGGCTGGCTATTTGTATTACAGCTAATATATCGTAGCCGCCAGCAGGCGAGAGGGTACTGTTGACTACCATCCCGCAGGTTTGAGCTTGATCTTGAACCGCCATGTCTGCACTAAACAATTCGTCGCCGGGGCGAGGGGCAATATCGGTTGAAATGTGGGCAAGATACATCCGGCGTTTGAGCTTTCCCAGATAGTGCATACGTGCGACGATTTCTTGTCCGGGGTAGCATCCCTTTTTAAAGTTGATTCCGCCGATCAGGTCGAGATTCGCCATTTGTGGTACGAATTGCTCCTGAGTTTGAGGAAGAATGACGGGAATTCCTGCGTGGATGTTTAGCCAGTCCCAATAAGCACTTCCAACGGTATTTGCTTCGGTTGCAAGTAATTGCCACAGTGTGGGTGCCTGTTCAAGCGTGGTATTGAGTTGGAAACGAGTGTCGCTGATTCTGATAATGCTGGTGGAGAGGCTCGGTACATGGCTCACGCCAAGCACAGGCAATTCTTCGTTGTGCAGTTGGCGCAGAATTTCAGTGGCTTTGTCGCCGGAAAGTCCTAGTGAAATGATTTCGTTACTACTGTCGGTAATTTTGACCTTGGCGCGCAGCACATACATACTGAGCTTCTTCCTCATGGATTCCAGCAGCATTTGAGGAAGTTGCAGCAGGTAGTCATCGCCATCGCGCCATATCAGAAAGGTCGCCAGCATTCGGCCCTTGGCTGAATTGAAGCTACTCGGTTGTGCTTGAGCGTTGTTGACTTCGCGTATGTCGTTACTGAAAAGATTTTGCAGGAATTGCTGGGAATCAATGCCGGAAACGCGTAGGGTGCCGAATTGTTCCAGATTGCAAAGCACCGTGCCTTGCGGCACGGAGGGAAAGGCAGTGTTGCTGAAATGTATGATCAGGCCATCTTGAAAAACTGCGTGCTGTTGTAATAAGAAGCTTTGCCATTCAGGAATCATAGGTTGTCAACACGCTTTTTTTTGCTTCAGGCGTAAGTGTTTACACGGCCGCCGGAGGTTTCGCTTTGTAGAAATTGAATTCCCGGAACATTATTCGCCGCCTTTGAAAGCGGGCTTACTCGTTCGCTGCTCGCTGTGTCGGGTCGGTTCGGTGTTCGATTCTGATTGAGACGGGTTACATCGGTCTGTGAGTGGCTCATGCTAAGTTTTTGCGCTTGAGCAGACAGTGTCACAATGGCAGAAGGCGGATTATCAACGCTGGATTTACTCTGCTCGGCAGTAGAGGAGGCCGGGATGCTGACAATTTGATTGGATGAATTGGCAGCACTGGACGAACTGTACGAACTTATTGCAGATAAATTGGATGTTACATTCTGGATAGGCATGACGTTCCCCTAATTAAGGAGTTTGTTTAGGTCTATACTTTACTTCGGTTCCAGTCATAATGCAATAACTTGGTGTCGTTTTATGGCGAAAGTACGGATAAAAAGGGAATTATTTTGGAATGACTTGGTTGAGGCATTCGGCTACACTCAGCAGAGTGTTAAATGATCTTAGGGCTTATGAAACGAATTGTTGTTTACCTGTTGCTGATCTTGCTAACTGCTTGTGATGGTGGTTTGTGGAATAATCCCTATCCAGCGTCGGATAAAGGCAAGTCCATACTCTACAGCGCTTTTACAGAACGACCCAAGCATCTCGATCCTGCACAGGCTTATAGTGAAAATGAATATCAGTTTCTCTCGAATATCTATGCACCGCCGCTGCAATATCATTATCTGAAACGTCCTTATCAATTAATTCCTCTGGCTGCCGCAGTCATGCCTGATGTTTCCTATCTGGATAGCCATAAGCAATTATTGCCGGATAGCGCCGCAGATAAAACTATTGCCTATAGTGTGTATGAGATTCATATCAAGCCGGGAATGCGCTATCAGCCACATCCTGCACTTGCACTCGACTCGACAGGGCAACTGGAATACGCCCATCTTGTTCCTGATGACTTGCGTGATATTCATGCGCTGAATGATTTTTCTCATGCAGGAACTCGTGTTGTAACTGCGGCGGATTATGCCTATCAAATTAAAAGGCTGGCGCATCCGCAATTGCATTTGCCGATTTTTGGCGTGATGAGTGAATACATCGTTGGTTTGAAAGATTATGCCAGAGCATTGAATCAGATACATCTGCAACACCCCGATAGGTTTCTTGATTTGAATGCTTATCCTTTGCCGGGTGTGGAGGTGGTGGATGAGACGACCTATCGCATCATTATCCATGGAAAATATCCTCAGTTTGCTTATTGGTTGGCCATGCCATTCTTTGCTCCGATGCCGCAGGAAGCTGAACGTTTTTATGCGCAATCAGGAATGCGCGAGCGAAATTTGACATTGGATTGGTGGCCGTTGGGTAGCGGACCTTATTTTCTTTCTGAAAATGATCCGAATCAGCGCATGACTTTGAGCCGGAATCCGTATTACGACAGTGAGCGTTATCCGCTCGAGGGTGAGGCAAGTGATGTACAGACCGGTTTCTTGACGGATGCAGGAAAACCCCTGCCACTGATTGATCAAGTTATTTTTACATTGGAAAAGGAAACTATCCCGTACTGGAACAAATTTTTGCAGGGCTATTACGATGCTTCAGGAATTAGTTCCGATAGTTTTGATCAGGCAGTACAGGTCAATGTCGGCGGTGAGGCCAGTGTTTCTGAAGAAATGAAGGAGCAGAAAATTACCTTGTCTACGTCGGTTTCGACTTCAACCATGTACACCGGATTTAACTGGCTGGATACAACGGTCGGTGGAAATTCGGAGCGGGCAAGAAAGCTGCGACAGGCGATCTCGATTGCAGTGGATTTCGAGGAATTTGTGTCCATTTTCGCCAATGGACGCGGTATTCCTGCTCAGTCGCCGATTCCGCCGGGTATCTTCGGCTATCGGGAGGGCGCAGATGGTATTAATCCAGTGGTATATGACTGGGTGGATGGACAGCCGCGGCGTAAATCTGTCGCCGAAGCGAAACGCTTGCTTGCGGAAGCAGGCTACCCTAACGGGGTAGATGCCAAGACAGGCCAACCTTTGGTAATTAATCTGGATACCACCGCAAATGGTGTGGGCAGCAATTCGCGGCTTGACTGGCTGCGCAAACAGTTTGAGAAGCTTAATGTGCAGCTTGTGGTGCGCAGCACGGATTACAACCGTTTTCAGGACAAGATACGCAGGGGCGATACGCAGATGTTCTATTTCGGCTGGAATGCCGATTATCCTGATCCGGAAAACTTTTTGTTCCTGTTGCATGGCGCACAAGCTAAGGTCGGAACGGGTGGGGAGAATGCTGCCAATTACAGTAACCCTGAATATGACTTATTGTTTGAGCAGATGAAAAACATGGAAAATGGCCCGGAACGTCAGCTCATTATTGACAAAATGCTGGAGATACTGCGGCGTGATTCACCCTGGTTATGGGGTTTTCATCCCAAGGACTATGTGTTGCAGCATGGCTGGTTGCATAACGTTAAGCCTAACGTGATGGCAAATAACAAACTTAAGTATTGGCGTATCGAGGCTGAACAGCGTGACAGCTTACGATCCGCATGGAACCAACCTGTACGTTGGCCGTTGTGGTTGGGGGCGCTAGCGGTGCTGTTGTTTGGAGGCGGGATGTGGCGTGTGTTGCGCAGGCGAGAACAAGGGGCTGGTTAGCGGCAGGTTGCGATTATGTCGCGTTTGTTGGGTTTTGGGGCTACAGGTTTGCGGGCCCATTGGCTTCCGGTTTTTTCTTGAGGCGATCTGGTATATCTGATACTGTCCATGTCAGGAGATTGCCGGGTACAGATCAGGCGCTATCAAAAATAAATAATAAAAAAATAAGCTTTCCAGCATTTATTCAACTTGAGTTTAGCGCGGGTTATAAATGACTGGTATCGCATTCAAACAAAAAACAGGGGGGCAAATGCTGAAAACATTTTGTTTGCTGTGCCTGTTTTCGCCATTATGGAGGGCGAAACGAGTAATGGCTGTCATGAGGGAGGCTTGTAATAGGCTGGTTTGCGTGGAATTTGTTCCGGAATGTAAGCTATGCCGATAAGCTGGAATAGCTCTCTGGTCGTCCTGTCGTTGCTGGTTGCCATGACAGGTTCATTTGCTGCACTTACCCATGCCAGACGCATGCGTGAAAGTATGGGACATTGTTCAAGGGCATGGCTGATTACCGGCGGAGTAACGCTTGGCGTAGCGATTTGGACGATGCACTTCATTGGCATGTTGGCTATGCATCTGCCGATTCCTGTTTCATATGATCTACAGCTAACCTTTTTGTCCATCTTGCCAGCTGTTGCGGCCGCATTGCTGGGTTTCTGGTTGTTATGCGCTCCCAAACCCCTAATGGGTCGTATCGCGGGCGGCAGTGTGCTGATGGGGTTGGGTATCAGTGCAATGCACTATAGTGGCATGGCCGCAGTGAAGATGTCACCTCCTATTGTTTACTCCATGCCTGTAGTAGCTGTATCGGTGTTGATTGCCATCATGGCCTCGCTTGGTGCTTTGCTGATCGTGTATGCGAGTGAAAGAAATAATTCCAATTATCTGATGCGTTATCTGGCTGGTTCTGTGGTTATGGGATTGGCAATTGCGGGAATGCATTACACCGGAATGCTGGCGGCGGAATTTTCTGCTGATAGTGTCTGCATTAGTGGAACCTCGCCGATAGATTCAGAAGTTATGGCTGTGTTGGTGTCAATGGGCGCATTGTTTTTGTTTGCCGGTGGATTGATTGCAGCTATTTTCGATCAGCGTTTGGTATTGCAAAAGTCCCATGCGTTGGAACAGTTACAAATTATGCACGCAGAGCTTGAACAACGTGCACAAAAAGTCGCAGACGAAATGACGAGGGAATTAAGCGATAGCCGGAATATGCTTAATTTCATATTGGATGCGGTGCCACATTCTATTTACTGGAAAGATGCAGATGGTGTTTATCTGGGCTGTAATAAGGTATTTGCTGCCGATGCGGGATTTATGCACTCATCAGAAATTATCGGTAAATCGGATTTTGATTTGCGCTGGACTCGTGAAGAATCCGAACGCTATCGGTTTGATGATCGTGAGGTGATGCAAAGCCATATTGCTCGGATGCATGTTGTCGAGAAGCAGGAGTGCGTTGATGGTGAAAGCCGCTGGCTGGAAGTCAGTCGTATTCCCCTTGATAGCAGTAATATTTCGGGTGTGCTGGGGGTATACGAGGATATTACTGAACGCAGGCGTAATCAGGAAATATTGAAGGAAAGCGAAGCGCGTACCAAACAGATTCTTGACAATGCTATGGATGCGGTGATTAGCACAGATCAGGATGGGATGGTGAGCGGTTGGAATCACGAAGCGGAACGTATGTTCGGCTATCAGGCTGAGCAGGCGATTGGGCGGGATTTGTCCGAATTGATTGTGCCTGCGAATTATCGTGAAGCACATCGTCATGGTATGCAGCGATTTGTGCAAACAGGTAATGCATCAATCATTGGCAAGCGAGTCGAAATTACCGGTATGCGTGTTGATGGAACGGAATTTCCGATTGAACTGACTGTCGCCGCTACTCATCTGAATGGAAGCTATTCGTTTAATGCATTTGTGCGTGACATAACCGCGCGTAAGGAAGCAGAAGACTGTATGCGTATTGCAGCTGCGACCTTTGAAACTCAGGAGGCGATTCTGATTACCGATGCCGATTCTAATATCGTGCGGGTTAATCAGGCTTTTCAAAGCATTACTGGTTACAAGGCTGATGAAGTGGTTGGGAAAAATCCAAGAATTCTGCAATCTGGACGGCATGATGTGGGCTTTTACAAAGCCATGTGGTCTGCGTTGATAGATACGGGAAAATGGTCGGGTGAGGTGTGGGATAAACGCAAGAATGGTGACATCTATCCCAAGGATATGACCATCACGGCAATTCGGGATCAAAATGAAAAGGTGACGAGCTATGTGGCAGTTTTTACCGACATCAGCTTGCGCAAGGAATCTGAACAGCGGATTCATCAATTGGCATTCTATGATCCGTTGACAGCATTGCCGAATCGTCGGCTGTTATTTGATCGTTTGCAACAGGCCATGTCGGTCAGCATGCGTAATGGTCATTATGGTGCCTTGCTGTTTCTTGATATGGACCACTTCAAGACTATTAACGACACTCAGGGCCATGCGGTGGGCGATTTGTTGCTGATTGAAGTGGCGCATCGTTTGAAGCGATGTGTGCGTGAAGGCGATAGCGTTGCCCGGCTGGGCGGTGACGAATTTGTTATATTGCTTGAGGATATGGGTATACGTCCAGATGAAGCCGCCGCTTCGGTGGAGTTGATTGCAGAAACGGTTCGTAATGAGCTGGGGCTACCTTATTTGTTGAATGATTTTGAGTATCGTACTACTACCAGTATCGGTGTTAGCCTGTTTCCTGGGCATCAGGAGAGCGTTGAGGATCTGCTGATGCATGCGGATGTGGCAATGTATCAGGCCAAGTCCGCCGGGCGTAATGTGATCCGGTTCTTTGATCCCGAAATGCAGATGGCTTTGGATGCCCGTGCCGGACTGGAATCGGATATGCGTCGCGCACTCGATAAGAAACAATTCCTGTTGCATTATCAGGTTCAGGTCGATAGCCGTGGCAAGGCGACGGGGGCGGAAGTGTTGTTGCGTTGGAAACATCCTGAACGTGGCTTTGTTTTTCCCGATCAGTTTATTCCCTTGGCGGAGGAAACTGGATTAATTGTTCCTGTGGGGCTGTGGGTATTAAAAACCGCTTGTGCCCAACTCAAGGTATGGCAAGGTAGTCCTTTAACCCGGGATTTGACTCTCGCTGTCAATGTCAGTGCGAAACAGTTTCATCAGGAGGATTTTGTCGTACAGATACAGCATGCCTTGCTGGAGAGCGGCGCCAAGCCATCGCAACTCAAGCTTGAACTGACAGAAAGCACTGTGCTGGAGAATGTTGATGACACGATCAGGACGATGCGCGAAATCAAGATGCTGGGGGTGGATTTTTCGATGGATGATTTTGGTACCGGTTATTCCTCATTGCAATATCTGAAACGGTTGCCGCTGGATCAAATCAAGATAGACAAGTCTTTTGTTCGTGATATTGCTAGTGACCCTAATGATGTGGCAATCGTGCAGACCATTATTGCAATGACTGATGCGCTGGGGCTAAATGTGATCGCGGAAGGAGTGGAAACAATTGAGCAGCGGGATTTTCTGGACAAGCATGGCTGCCACGCTTTTCAGGGATATTTGTTTAGTAAACCGGTGGTAATTGACGAGTTTGAAGTTTTGCTGAATACGTTGCTGTGAAATGGGTGACTTTATGCATGGAATCAGATCGGAGAAAGGGCGCGAGAATGGCTGGTGTAATTGATAGGGTTCGTTGTTATTTTGGTTTGGGGCTGCCATCGCGCGAATTGCCGCTGAATTTCAATTTGCCGAGAATGTCGAGCAAACTCAGGGCAAAGAATTCAGGCAATGCGGATTTGATGCGCGACTTGGACGAAGCCAAAGGTGTTCCGGTTGATTACTTCAGGTTGTTGATGAATGAAGTTAAGCATATCAATCGTTGTGCGATGAAACCTTCTCAGCGACTTGAATTGACGCGAGAAATAACTGATTTGTTTTATCCGCTGGCGCTGGCGCAAATTGCCGTTCATGCAAAAACGGGTGGTATACCTGAGTCGGAGGATAGGCGGCTGGCGTTGAAAGGGCTGATCGATATTGCGCAAATCATGGTTGGGTCGTATCAGATATTATTTGCTCACTATTACACCGCGAGTAACCTGAAATATGCCCGAGCGCGTAAAACGGTACTGGAGAGTGCTACCCGAATTTTTGAGTTGCTGATATTGAAGCAGCAAGCGCGTGCACTGCGTTATCAGTTGCTGGGGGCGCATGATTGGCAACTCGTCAATACGGTTTTTTATGTAATGAGCCGGTATGAAGATGTTGAGCAACCGCTGCCAACCTTGCGTAAAAGACTGGAATTGGGGGGTGGTCACAGCGACATCAGTTTGCGCGAACAATTCGCTTTGCTTCATACGGTTGCGCAATTCGATATGTTGCGTTGGCCTACTCATCTCCAGTGGGTGATAGGGAGTTATTTGCATGGTGTTGAGAATGCGGTGCAGATTAGACTGGATGATGTCAAGCTGGGGCGGAATGAATTGATCGCCTATTGTTATGGTTCAAGCCCTGCGGGAACTAAGCAAGTGGTGAAACAAACTGGACCGTCCATAATTTTGAATTTCCAAATATTGACCGATACGATTCGTAAGGATTGTCTCGGTTTAGTACAGGCAAAAAAGAATCGCAATGCAGCCTTAATTCCCCCGCGTTTTGCGCGCCTCCCCGAAAACGAACATTTTGTCATTTCCACTCAACTGATAAATGGCCTGCAATATTCATCTGTCGATGTTGCCGCTGAGCAGAAAATCAAGGTTGAGGATTTGCGCATTTTTGTCAGCTTTGCCGATGTATTTTCCTTTCTCCATCACAAGCAGGGAAAATATGCGACAGAGGAGCGTCTGGCAGATTTGTTGGCTAAACGTTCTGCGCTGATTGCAGAAGATCATGTCGCCACTGAGGAAAGTGTTTGGTCGTTACTGTTTCAAAGTGAGAAGATGATACGGCTGGCTACTCAGGAGACCCGTTTCACGACACCAATGACGCTGGGTTCGTTGCTGGCCTATGGTGTGGGTGATGATATTAATCGCCCCAGCTTGGCGGTTGTCTCCCGAATATTTCGACCGGCCCCCAAGGAGGTGGTGATTGATATCCAGATTGTCGCCAATTATGCCGAGGCGGTGACGTTTACGGTGAATGCGGTGGAATCCAGTCTACCTAAAGTTACTCCGGCTTTGTTGGTTTACAGTAAGGCACGCGTCGGGGAATGGGCTTTGATGTTTCCTCCGCAGGATATTTTGCCCGGATTCGATAAGTTGGAAATGAGCAGAAACAATCAGTCACTGGTGCCTGAATTGAAAAGCAGACTAAATGCAACCGATGATTTTTATTTGTTTTCTACATCCCTGATGAGTGAGCAATTGGGAATGGCGGGTGAGCCGGATTATCCGATGCCGCCTACCGGAAAAGATCATAGTCACGGACTGTTGCTTTGAGTTCGTTTTCAGTCTGATGAATTTCGCTTCCTTTCCATCAAGTTGCGACATATTCTGCAACGTCATCGATAATTACGGTGACATTGGCGTAAGTTGGCGATTGGCGCGGCAATTGGCGAATGAATTTGGCCTCAATGTGCGTTTATGGGTGGATGATCTCGGTAGCTTTGCCAAACTCTGTTCTGAGGTGGATAGGAAATTGGCAAAACAGTTTTGCCGCGGCGTGGAAGTGTGTCGTTGGGATGCGGAGTTTTCCGATGTGCAGCCCGCCGAGCTGGTGATAGATGCATTTGGTTGTGCATTACCTGAGGTCTATTTGCTTGCGATGACTGTGTCGTCATCTCCGCCAGCCTGGATCAATCTGGAATATTTGAGCGCTGAAGACTGGGTGGCTGGTTGCCACCGTTTACCATCACCGCATCCGCGTCTTCCGTTAACTCGGTATTTCTTCTTTCCGGGTTTTACTGCCCGGACGGGTGGTTTGTTGTTGGAGCATGATTTACTGTCCAGACGAGATGCGTTTATGGCAGATTTTTCATGTCAGACTGCTTTTTGGCGATCAATTGGTATGAATAGTCCATATGCCGGTACGTGGATAGTCTCAATGTTTGCCTATGAGAATGGGGCACTTGAATTTCTGTTTGATTTATGGGTTAAAGGTGAACAAAGCGTGCTTTGCCTTGTTCCAGAGGGACGCATTCTGCCGCAGGTCGGGCGATATTTCGGTGACGTGAATCCTGAACCGGGTAATGAATATGTGCGCGGTAGTTTACGTGTTCGGGTGTTGCCCTTTGTCGATCAGGAGCGTTACGACGAGCTCTTGTGGGCGTGTGATCTTAATTTTGTTCGGGGAGAGGACTCTTGCGTGCGGGCGCAATGGGCTGGAAAGCCGTTTGTTTGGCAGATATATCCGCAACATGATGCGGTGCACCAGCAAAAATTACAGGCATTTTTGGATATTTATAATGCATCTCTGGATGCGGGTGTGGCTCAGTCGATGCAACAGTTCTGGCACGCATGGAATTCTGAATCGGTATCCGCTGATTTGGTAGCGGCCTCATGGGATGCATTTATTGATCAATGTGGTGAGCTGGAAATTCATGCTCAGACTTGGGCGCGGGATTTGTCTGCAAATAACCTTGCATTGAATTTACTGGATTTTTCAAATGAAATCGGTACAATGCGCGCCTTCAAAATTGAGGGGCAGTAAACATGAAAACAGCACAAGAATTACGCGCAGGAAACGTCATCATGGTCGGGGCTGATCCGATGGTGATTCTGAAAGCAGAGTACAGCCGTTCCGGTCGTAACGGTTCCGTGGTCAAGATGAAAATGAAAAATCTGCTGACCGAATCTGCGAAGGAAACAGTCTATAGCGCGGATGATAAGTTCGATCAGATTATTCTGGATCGCAAGGAATGTACCTATTCCTACTTCGCCGAGCCGATGTATGTATTTATGGACGAAGATTACAATCAGTATGAAATCGAAGCTGAATGCATGGGCGATGCGATTAATTACGTCGAAGACGGCATGCCTTGCGAAGTGGTTTTTTATAATGAGAAAGCGATTTCCGTCGAGTTGCCTAATACCATCGTTCGCGAAGTGATCTATACCGAGCCAGCCGTGCGTGGCGATACATCCGGCAAGGTAATGAAGCCAGCCAAGATTAACGGTGGTTTTGAACTGCCGGTTGCCGCTTTTGTTGAAATCGGTGACAAGATTGAGATTGATACACGTACTAACGAATTCAAGAAACGCGCTTGATCGCTCGTCTGGCGTAATACGCTAAATATAACGGCCCGGACGATAATCTCGTTCGGGCCGTTTTGTTTGCGGGTCTAATAGCGAATTTTCGATAGTACAGTCTGTACGAGTTGGTTTGCGCGCTCTTCTGTTGCAGCCTCGCAGTAACAACGCAGTTCAGGTGCGTTCCCAGACGGACGCAGATGCACAATCTCGCCGTTATCAAAGGTGACGCGTAGCCCATCCGTGGTGTTGCAATCCAGCGGGAGGGATTGTTCCGGGGCGAGGTATTTTTGTAGTGCCTGTGGATCGTTGCTCAACTCCAGGATTAACTGTTTGCTGGTTTCAACGGGGAATGATTGCAGTCTGTCGCTGGCGGTAAAGCGTGCGGGCAAATCTCGCATCAACCCTGAAACCGTGGTTTTGTTTTCGCGTGCGGCAGCCAGAACGGTCAGGGCGGGCAGAACGGCATCTCGGGTGGGTAGCGGGTCGAGTTTTCTGCCGGCGTGCAGTATGTGAGAGCCAACTAGAAAGCCGCCGTTAGCCTCAAAACCTACCACCCCATCTTGGTTGTTGCTGGCAGCTTCCTGCATTCCGGCTATGACGTAGGGCGAGCCGATGCGAGTGCGCAGTACGTTCTTGAATGCGCCGCTAATCTCAATTGCCGTATTACAGCTTACCGGGACGACTACTTGCTGTGCGCCCAGATAGCGAGCACAAATCAGGCCGACGATGTCTCCTCGTAGCCATGCACCGCTTTCATCAGAGATCAATGGACGGTCGCCGTCACCGTCGGTGGAAATAATGGCATCGAACTGATGTACTTCCGCCCATTGTTTGCCGCGACGTATGTCCGCTTCAGCAACCGCTTCGGTATCGATGGGCACGAATTCCTCGGTTCGCCCCAGCGATGTTACTTCGGCTCCCAGTCCTTCCAGAATGCGCCGCAATACATCGCGTGCTACGCTGGAATGTTCATATACGCCAAGACTCAGGCCGCTGAAATGTTGTGCCGGGAAAAAATTCAGATAGCGTTGAACGTATAGATCCAGAGCGGCCGTGTTGGCTTCGGGTAGCGTATGATAAATACTGCCTTCGATTAGTGATACGGCGGCATCGCTGATAGCGAGTTCGTCAGCCTTGGAGATTTCGCCATCGGGTCGATAAAATTTAATGCCGTTCCGGTCAAAGGGGATGTGGCTTCCCGTTACCATGATTGCCGGGATATTGCTGTTTTGCGCATACAGTGCCAGAGCGGGTGTTGGCAGGGCGCCGCAATAATCCACCTCGATACCCTGTTCGCGCAAGGCTGCTGAGCAGGCCGCAACAATGCGCGGGCTGCTTGGACGTAAATCCATGCCTAGGGCTATGCGTGAGACGGAAAATGATTGTCGGATGACCTGCAGGAAGGCGCTTGCATAGGCGGCGCAAACCTCGTCAGTCATCTGGCTGACCAGCCCACGTGCGCCGCTGGTGCCAAATGCTACGCCACTCGTTTCCATTACTTCGCGTATTGTGATTGTTTTCAATTGATCTATTCCTTCCTGAGTTGTGATCGTACGTTATGGTAGATGGCGTTGCCATATTGTGTTGAGTTGTTCTGTTGAATTGCTTGGCAAAGCGTTATTCAAGCATTTTACCTGCAATGATCGCATAGCTTTCCGTATTGATTGGTAGTGTGAAGGACGCGGCGTTGCGGTGGCCTCCGCCGCCAAATTGGCCCGCCAGATTGGCGACGTCGTAATCGTCATTGGATCGTAAGCTGATCTTGAGTACCCCGTTGAGTTGATACCAGGTCATGCCGAAACTTCCTGATAATGTTGCTAGCTGGTGACCCAGTTCACTGCCATATTTGCCGATAGCATTGACGGCTAAACCGGTTTTTCCCGCCAGAGTGATTGCATACCTATCCTCGAGTAAGATTGCTACATCGTTGTCGAATGCGCGTCTGAGTATCTGTCCTTCGGCAATAAAGCGCTCAAGCTCGTGATCGGGCATGGCGGCAACCCTGTCCCAGATAGCAAAGTCCATTGGTTCTATTCCCAGTCGTAATTGAAACTCACGGGTGCCTGCCAGTTTATGGAGCCAGAGGTCGCCGTCTTCGATCAGTTCTATCAGTCGTGGTCGGGGTGTGCCGGGATGAAACCAATCCCATGCGAGGCTAGCGCCGCTACGTTCCATATCGAAAATTGCGTAGGGCAGGCCTGATAGTTCGACCTGAGCGCTTTTGTGGTGATCCAGAATCAGTAGCGAACGGGCCTTTAGGGCCATAGCTTCTATGTCGGAGCGTTTGAAGGAGAAATCAACAATGATGACATCACGTTTTGTAACATCCGGAGGGGCATCGCCGTGGTTGTATGGCATATAGTCGCCGTCACCCAGTGCTTTCCTGACGGCCCAAGCGGCAGAAAAGCCGTCCAGACATTTCCCGTGATAAATGACCAAATGATTTGCCATCTGCGCTGTTATTTTTGATGAGGTTGCATTGGTTAATGAGTATTTTAATTGTAATGCATCATCTATTGTGAGTTTGTTGAGTCAATTCACATTGATTGATTGCATTTGGCCGGCTTGTTTATTGTATGCATCACTTCCATGTTGAGGTTGAAGGCCTGTTGGTGATAGAATGCGCGTTGCTTCGGAATAGGCCGGAGCTAATTTCCCATTCGCGCAAGTTGGGGTGCTCGAAAGAGTCAGGCTGGCGATTGGTAGTTTTAACCCTTAACAATTGGAGTAGTCATGGCTGTAACAATGCGTCAAATGCTGGATGCCGGTGTACATTTTGGTCACCAAACCCGTTTCTGGAACCCAAAGATGGCTCCATTTATCTTTGGTCATCGCAACAGAATTCACATTATCAATCTCGAAAAAACCGTAGCCAAGTTCATTGAAGCTGAGAACTTTGTGCGCAAATTGTCTGCCAAAAAAGGTACGGTTCTGTTTGTTGCTACCAAGCGTCAGGCTCGCGAAATTTTGCAGGAAGAAGCCGTGCGTGCTGATTCACCCTTCGTAAATCATCGTTGGTTGGGCGGTATGCTGACCAACTACAAAACAGTTCAGCAATCTATCAAGCGTTTGCGTGATCTTGAAGCATTGACCACTGAAAGTGCTGGCGAGAAGCTTTCCAAAAAGGAATTGCTGGTATTGAATCGCGAACTGGAGCAGTTGAATCGCAGCTTGGGTGGTATCAAGGATATGCAGGGATTGCCCGATGCCTTGTTTGTAATTGACGTTGGTTATCAGAAGGGTGCCATCGTTGAAGCCAAGAAGCTGGGCATTCCTGTTATCGGGATCGTTGATACCAATAATTCACCGTTGAATGTAGATTTCGTTATTCCGGGTAATGACGATTCAACTCAGGCTATTCGTTTGTATGCTCGCGGTATTGCAGATGCCATTCTGGAAGGTCGTGCATTGGCATTGAATGAATTGGTTCAGCAGGTTGCGGAGCAAGAGCCAGAACTGGCTGCTTAAGCACAGGTATGGCGCAGAAAGGGGCGCAAGCCCCTTTTTTTGTAAGTTTTTATCAGAATTCTAGGAGTTTGGCATGGCAACAATTACCGCAAGTATGGTTAAGGAACTGCGTGAGGCAACCGGCCTCGGCATGATGGAATGCAAAAAGGCGTTGGTCGAGGCCGATGGCGATTTCAAGGCGGCTGAAGAGCAATTGCGTATCAAGAGTGGTGCGAAGGCAAGCAAAGCTTCTTCGCGCGTAACGGCTGAAGGTGTCGTAAGCGCATATATTGCAGCAGATAATAAGTCTGGTGCAGTGGTTGAGGTGAACTGTGAAACCGATTTCGTGGCAAAAAATGATGACTTTGGCGCGTTTGCACGAAATGTAGCTGAAACAGTAACGGTAAATAATCCGGCTGATATAGAGGCGCTTTCTGGTATGACGATGGCGAATTCTTCCGAAAGCGTTGAGGAAATTCGTAAGGCGTTGGTGATGAAGCTGGGTGAGAATGTGACCATACGCCGCTTTGAGCGCTATGAAAGCAAAACAGGTCGTTTGTCTACCTATCTGCATGGCAGCAAAATTGGCGTATTGCTTGATTTTGAAGGTGGTAGTGAGGACTTGGGGCGTGATATCTGTATGCATATCGCGGCCAGTAAGCCTAAGTCGGTTGATATTTCCGGCGTTAATCCGGAAGAAATTGCAACAGAGCGTCATATTGCTATCGAAAAAGCGCGTGAAGCAGGCAAGCCCGAAGCAATGCTGGAAAAAATTGCCGAGGGTACGGTACAGAAATATCTCAGGGAAGTTACTTTGCTGGGCCAGGTTTTTGTCAAGGCGGAAGATGGCAAGCAAACTATCGAGCAATTGCTTAAGAGTAATGGTGCAACAGTTACCGCTTTCCAAATGTTCGTGGTAGGTGAGGGCATTGAAAAGAAAGTTGAAGATTACGCAGCGGAAGTTGCTGCCACTATCGCGGCTGCTCAGGGTTAATCGTCATGAGCGCACCTGTTTATAAACGCATATTGCTCAAGCTTTCCGGCGAAGCGCTGATGGGCGATGATAGTTACGGTATCAATCGAGCCGTTATCGAACGCATCGTGGCCGAGATTGCCGAAGTGGTGGCTATGGGTGTGCAAGTCGCGATGGTAATCGGCGGCGGCAATATCTTTCGTGGTGTGGCTCCGGCTGCGGCTGGGATGGATAGGGCGACGGCCGATTACATGGGTATGTTGGCCACAGTGATGAATTCGATGGCGTTGCAGGATGCGATGAGTCGTGCAGGTCTCGATTGTCGTGTTCAGTCTGCGCTGAATCTGGAGCAGGTTGCCGAGCCGTTTATTCGCGGCAAGGCCCTGCGTTATTTGGAAGAGGGCAAGGTTGTCATTTTTGCAGCAGGAATTGGTAGTCCTTTTTTTACTACTGACACTGCTGCCGCCTTGCGTGGTGTAGAGATGAGTGCCGAAGTGGTTATCAAGGCCACCAAGGTTGATGGTATATACACCGCTGATCCGAAGAAGGATCCTCACGCGATTCGCTATCAAAGCCTGAGCTTTGATGAGGCGATCAGCAAAAATTTGCAGGTAATGGATGCTACCGCACTAACCTTGTGCCGCGATCAGAAATTGCCGATTATCGTATTCAGCATTTTCAAGCAAGGTGCGCTTAAGCGCGTATTGCTTGGTGAAGGCGAGGGTACGCTGGTGCGTGTTGATTAGGGATGCTGGAAAGAAATTTTCGGATTCTCAATAGTTAGGAGAAAATCATGATTGCTGAAGTCAGAAAAAATGCTGAACAAAAAATGCGTAAGTCGCTTGATTCGTTAAAGTCGGATCTCGGCAAAGTCCGTACCGGACGTGCGCATACCGGTTTGCTTGATCATGTGATGGTGGATTATTACGGGAGTCCAACGTTGGTGACACAGGTTGCCAATGTTACCTTGATTGATTCACGTACCATAGGTGTGCAGCCATGGGAAAAAAATATGGTGGGCAAGGTCGAGCGCGCCATTCGCGATGCGGATCTGGGACTGAATCCGGCGACCAATGGCGAGATAATTCGGGTTCCGATGCCGATGTTGACCGAAGAACGTCGTCGTGATTTGATCAAACTGGTCAAATCCGAGGGAGAGGATGCCAAGATTGCGGTGCGCAATATTCGTCGTGATGCCAATGCTATTTTGAAGGACTTGCTAAAAAAGAAAGAGATTTCCGAAGACGACGAGCGTCGTATGCAGGATGAAATTCAAAAGCTTACTGATCGTTTCATTGCTGAAGTCGATCAGATGCTGGCAGCTAAAGAAGTTGATCTAATGGCCGTGTAATGGCTATGTCGCCAAGCTCCACGCGCATTATTCCCGATACAGCCAGCGTTCCGCGTCACATTGCCATCATTATGGATGGCAATGGACGTTGGGCCAAGCAGCGTTATATGCCTCGTGTAATGGGTCATCAGCGCGGTGTTGAATCGTTACGCGAAGCGGTTCGGGTCTGTCGAGACTTGGGTGTGGGATATCTAACGGTTTTTGCCTTCAGCAGCGAAAATTGGCGTCGTCCGGCTGAAGAGGTTTCCTTCCTGATGTCATTGTTTCTGATGATGTTGGAGCGTGAAGTCGATAATCTACATAAAAATAATATTCGGCTGAAAATCATCGGTGAGCGTAGCCGTTTTGATGAAAAACTGCGCAAAACCATGCAGGATGCTGAACAGCTCACAGTTGGTAATACAGGGCTGACACTAACGATTGCGGCCAATTATGGCGGTCGTTGGGATGTGATGCGTGCAGTTCATTTGCTATTGCAGGATCATCCCGAACTTACTACTACTTTTACCGAGGATGATTTACACCCTTATTTGTCCTTGAGCGAAGCGCCTGAGCCGGATTTGTTCATACGCACCGGCGGTGAGCAGCGAATCAGCAATTTCATGTTGTGGCAATTGGCCTACACCGAGTTGTATTTTACCGATACCTTGTGGCCAGCTTTTAATCGCAAGGAATTGGAGCTTGCCATTACATCCTATCAGCAGCGTGAACGGCGTTTTGGACGTACCAGCGAACAGTTACAAAATAGACAGACTGAACCCGATACGAAGGCAGGTAAATCAGATGCTTAGATCAAGAATAATTACGGCTGTCATTTTGTTGCTGTTATTGCTGTTGGTACTTTTTGTATTGCCTGACGCATGGTGGATAGGGTTGGTTGTGGTGATGGTCATGCAAGGAACGTTGGAGTGGTCCAGATTGGCAAAAATGTCGGGGCGGGCTGCTTATTTTTACGGTCTGTTAACATTGCTGATGATGTTGGCACTGGTCTGGTTTGATGCTAATCACGGTGAGGTTGATAGGGCGATATTGCATCTTCTGATATATGGCGTTTCTGCCTTGCTGTGGATTATTGTTGTGCCGACCTGGTTGATTGCCGGTTGGAAGCCTGAAAGCAAGTTGTGGATGGGGATGGTAGGCTGGGGCGTGTTGATTCCAACCGGTCTGGCGATGCTTGATTTACATGCACTTAGTCCCTTGATTTTATTGTTCGTGATGTGTTTGGTTTGGGTGGCGGATATCGGCGCTTATTTTTCGGGACGGCGATTTGGTAAAACTAAATTGGCGCCCAGTATCAGCCCTGGAAAGACCTGGGAAGGTGTGGCGGGGGCAATTCTGGGTGTTTCCATTTATGTGATATTGGTTTGGAAATTCACTCCCTATGGCGTTAATTTTGCTTTATTGCCGGTCCTATTGCTGACTTCCTGGTGGTGGGTAGGGCTGGCCGTAATTGGTGATCTATTCGAGTCGGCAATCAAGCGCCAAGCGGGTGTCAAGGATAGCGGTGCATTATTGCCTGGGCATGGCGGTCTGCTGGATCGAATTGATGCACTTACACCAACGCTTCCGCTCGCTGCTTTGGCAATTTTGATTCAGAATTTCCCCGGTTGATGTGCCCGTATTGATTAATTCAGCATAATAACTCCAGCCAAATACATAACGATATGCAATATCTTACAGTTCTAGGATCAACCGGAAGTATCGGTACCAGTACGCTGGATGTGGTGGCACGCCATCCTGACAAATTTCAGATTATTGCACTGACCGGTAATAAACAGGTTGATTTGCTGTTTCGTCAATGTATCCAATTCAACCCGCGTTATGCGGTCTTACTCGATGAGTTAGCTGCTACTCAATTGCGTGCATTGTTACTTGATTCTAGGTCGGGTACCGAGGTTCTGGTTGGGGTGGATGCTCTTGAGGCGGTTTGCGTATTGCCTGAAGTGGATGCAGTTATGGCGGCTATTGTCGGAGCGGCTGGTTTGAGACCTACGCTCGCGGCGGCACGTGCGGGTAAAAAAATATTGCTGGCCAATAAGGAAACGTTGGTGATGGCGGGCAATGTGTTTATGGAAGCTGTCCGTACCAGTGGTTCAGCGCTATTACCGATAGATAGTGAACATAATGCGATTTTTCAGGCCTTGCCGCGTAATTACAATGGTGATATGACAGCTAACGGTGTGCGGCGTATTTTGCTTACTGCCTCGGGTGGTCCTTTCCGAAATACTCCGCTTGTCGATTTGCAAAATGTCACGCCTGAGCAGGCCTGTGCGCATCCCAATTGGGTGATGGGGCGCAAGATTTCGGTTGATTCTGCCAGCATGATGAATAAAGGTCTGGAAGTTATCGAGGCGCACTGGTTGTTTAATGCCTCTGCGGATGACATTCAGGTGGTAGTGCATCCTCAAAGCGTGATCCATTCATTGGTTGAATATGTTGATGGTTCGGTTGTTGCACAACTTGGTAATCCGGATATGCGTACGCCGATTGCATACGGTCTGGCTTATCCAGAGCGTATTGAATCCGGCGTTGGTCCGCTGGACTTGTTTAAAGTGGCTACCATGGATTTTGTTGCACCTGATTTTCAGCGTTTCCCCTGTCTGGCACTGGCGTATCAGGCATTGCGTGCCGGAGGCACGGCTCCAGCGGTGTTGAATGCAGCGAATGAGGTTGCTGTGGAGGCGTTCCTGAATAAGCAAATTGCATTTCTTTCTATTCCGCGTGTGATTGAGGCCGCACTGGAAGCCCTGCCGGTTAATGTTGTTAGTTGCCTCGATGATGTGTTATCGGCTGATCTGGATGCGCGACATGTCGCGCAACGTCAAATCTTGTTGCTGAATCAATGATCACGCTACTCGCTTTTGCTGGTGCCATTGCACTGCTGGTCGTATTTCATGAATTCGGGCATTACTGGATGGCGCGGCGTTGCGGGGTGAAGGTGCTGGTTTTTTCCCTTGGTTTTGGCAAGGTTATCTATAGCAAACGCTTTGCAGTCAATGATACCGAGTGGGTGATTTCTGCCATTCCGTTCGGCGGTTATGTGCGCATGCTTGATGAACGCGAAGGTGAGGTTAAGCCTGAGGAATTGAATCAGGCATTCAATCGCAAGCCGGTACTGCAGCGTATGGCGATTGTTGCTGCCGGGCCTGTTGCTAATTTTTTATTGGCCATTGTGCTGTATTGGATTTTGTTCTTGCATGGAGTGCCGGGCATCAAGCCTACGTTGGGCGAGGTGCCATCGGGTTCGCCAGCCGCGCACGCTCAATTTGAATCGGGCGAAACCATAGTCAGCATGGACGGCGAACGAATTCCGAGTTGGCAGGAATTGCGCTGGGAGTTGCTGAATGCTGCATTGCGCAAGGATGAGGTGAAAATTGAAACGATAAGTGCGTCGGGAATGCCTAAAACACATTTTTTGGATGCGAGTAGTCTGGAAGCGTCCGATCTTGATGGCGAATTTATGGATAAGCTGGGTTTGCATTTATATCAGCCCCTCGTTTTGCCGGTCATTGGCAAGTTGACCGAAGATGGTGTGGCCAAGCAGGCCGGGTTGCAACCGGGAGACCTGATTTTGCGTGCGAACGGCATGAATATGCCGGATTGGGGGGCGTTGGTTGAGTTGGTGCGTGCCAATCCCGGCAAGACTGTACAATTCGACATTCAACGCGGTGAGATGACGTTTAGCCTCTCCTTGATGCCGCAACAGATAACCGAGTCTGGCAATGTGGTCGGCAAAATTGGTGCATCCCCACAAGTGGATAAATCGATTTGGCAATCCATGCTGGTAGACGTCAGTTATTCTCCACTTGATGCATTGGAACAGTCATTACGGAAAACATGGGACACCTCGATAATTAGTCTGAAAATGCTCGGCAAGATGGTGCTGGGTGAGGTATCCATGAAGAATCTGAGCGGCCCGATTTCAATAGCCGATTATGCAGGACAATCTGCGCAAATGGGCTTGGTCGCTTATCTTGGATTTCTGGCGTTGATTAGTGTCAGTCTTGGGGTGCTGAATTTACTGCCTGTTCCCTTATTGGATGGCGGGCACTTGTTGTATTATGTCGCCGAATTCCTAAAAGGTAGTCCTGTCTCGGATCAGGCTTGGGAAATTGGTCAGAAAATTGGCATTGCGTTGTTGGGTACCATGATGGTTATAGCCATATTTAACGATATTAATCGCCTCATCTCGGGTTAGTAATAAATGAACAAAACGAAACTTGCAGGAATTATTTCACTGTTATTTACTGCGCCGCTTTTTACTACGCCGGCTTTGGCAATTACGCCATTTGTAGTCAAAGACATTCGTGTTGAAGGAATACAACGTACCGAGGCCGGTACCGTATTCAGTTATTTGCCGATCAAGGTTGGCGATACGATGAACGACGAACAGAGTACGGCGGCAATTCATGCTTTGTATAGCACAGGTTTCTTCAAGGATGTGCGTCTGGAAGTTGAACATGGGGTGTTAATTGTGCTGGTTCGCGAACGCCCCTCCATTGCCAGTATTCAGCTTAACGGTATCAAGGATTTTCCCAAGGATCAGCTTAAAACCAATATGAAATACGCCGGTCTGGCAGAGGCGCGCATTTTTGATAAGGGTGCGCTGGAAAAAGCCAAACAGGAATTGAAGCTGCAATATGTGGCTCGTGGTAAATATGGTGTGTCGGTTAACACCAAGGTGACGGAACTCGAGCGTAATCGTGTTGCGATTGTGTTTGATGTGGTGGAAGGCGATGCTTCCAAGATCAAGCAAATCAATATTGTCGGCAATAAGGCCTATTCCGAGGATGATTTGCTGGATTTGATGAAACTCAGCACGCCAGGTATGTTTACCTGGTTAAGCTCTAACGATCAGTATTCAAAACCGAAACTCTCTGCCGATCTTGAAACCTTACGCTCCTACTATTTGGATAGCGGTTTTCTGGAGTTCAATATTAATTCGACACAGATTTCCATTACGCCTGATAAGAAGGACATCTATATTACGATCAACCTCAATGAGGGGGAGAAGTACACAATTTCGGATACAGCCGTGTCGGGCAATACGCTGGTCGCAAAGGAAGAAATTCAGAAACTGGTACAGGTCAAAGCTGGAGATACTTTTTCACGCAAAGCGCTGACAGAGACCAGTAAACTGGTCGGCGAACGTCTGGCCGAAGACGGTTATGCCTTTGCCAATGTCAATGCGATACCCGAGATTAACAAGGAAAAGCATCAGGTTGCTTTTAACTTCATGATTGATCCTGGACAGCGGGTTTATGTCCGGAATATTAATATCAGTGGTAATGCTAAAACAAAAGATGTAGTGGTTCGTCGTGAATTTCGTCAGGTTGAGGGTGCCTGGTATGACGTAACGAAAATTAAAAAATCCAAGCAGCGTATTGATCGATTGGGATTTTTTGAAGATGTGAATATCGAAACGCCTGCGGTTCAGGGTACGAATGATCAGATGGATATTAATGTATCCGTCAAGGAAAAATCGACAGGAAGCTTCAGCGTTGGAGCCGGGTTTAATGCAGGGGAAGGAATTGTCTTTACCGGCTCGGTAACGCAATCTAATCTGTTCGGTACCGGCAATCATATATCGACTCAAATCAATACCGGAAAAATTAATCAGACTCTTTCTGTTTCCTATACCAATCCCTACTATACCGATGAAGGGGTGAGTCGAGGTTTTGATATTTACCGTCGCAATACCAATGCAACCAATTCGGTAGTCAGTCAATATAACTCGTCTACTACTGGTGGCGGCGTACGATATGGCGTGCCGATTAACGAGGATGAGAACATTACCTTTGGTTTGTCTATCGAGAAATCGAGTATCGGCTTGACGGGAATCAGTCCGATTTCCTATCAGAATTTTGTGAAAACATTCGGTAATACGACGACTACGGTAACTGGTACGGTAGGATGGGGAAGCGATACGCGTGATAGCGCCATGTATCCTACCGAAGGTTCGCAACAACACGCTTATGCGGAAGTTGCACTGCCGGTCTTCGATATGCGTTATTACAAGCTGAACTATGATCATCAATGGTTCTATCCCCTATCTTCCGAATATACGTTGATGTTGAATGGCGAGGCGGGCGTTGGTGGCGGATACGGTGGCAAACAATTACCGTTCTTCAAGAATTTTTATGCCGGAGGTACCGGATCGGTGCGCGGATATGACATTAATTCGCTGGGGCCGCGGGATCTCAATGATTTATCGCTGGGTGGTCATCGCCGTTTCGTGGGCAATATTGAAGTTATGACACCGATGCCTGGCATCAAGGATAAATCAGTAAGAATGAGTGCGTTTTTGGATGGAGGCGCTGTGTATGGGCCTGGCGATTTACCTGGTAGTGCAGGTTTACGTTATTCGACAGGTGTGGCATTGGCTTGGATTTCACCAATAGGCCCCCTTAAATTCAGTTATGGCATACCATTGAATAAGAAACCTGTGGACAAAATTCATGGATTCCAGTTTACGTTGGGTACGATATTCTGATGAATTTAAGCAACTAGGGGCGGTTGGTAAAGATGGGTAGTCGTTCAAGTTGAAAGCGGTGATACGGGATGGCTGATTTTAATGAATGAGGTGGCATGATGAAAGCAACGATGATCAAGACAATGTTACTGGCGATGATGCTGTGTACATCAACAGCTATGGCCGGAGACTTCAAGGTAGGTGTGGTCGATACCGAGCGTATTCTTCGTGAGTCGGCTCCTGCCTTGCAGGCTGAAAAGAAGATCGAGAAAGAATTTTCTGTGCGGGATCAGGATATCAAGAAATTGATGAAGCAGGCTAAAGTGCTGCAAGATATGCTGGAAAAGGATTCGGCTACGATGAGTGAGGCGGATCATCGCAATAAGGAACGTGAATTAAGTGCGCTTAATGTGAATTTGCAACGTATGCAACGTGAATTCCGCGAAGATTTGAGCCTGCGCAAGAATGAAGAATTAGCCATTGTTTTGGAACGTGCGAACAAGGCCATTCAAGCGATAGCCGAATCTGAAAAATACGATTTGATTTTGCAGGAAGCAGTTTATCGCAATCCTAAAATCGACATTACTGAGAAGGTACTCAAGAATCTTGCTCTTGATAAGACCGAAACGAAATAGCGACGATATTTTATATGGCTTATACCTTGGCTGAAATTGCAGCGCAGTTAGGTGGACGTGTTTTGGGGGATGCCGGAGTTAGCATCGTTCAGATTGCTACGCTTGAGCATGCCAAGCCTGATCAGATTAGTTTTTTAACCAATAGCAAGTACAGGTCCAAGCTTGCCAATACGCAGGCTGGTGCGCTGATTCTGGGCGAGGCTGATGCGGATGCCACAGATTTGCCACGGATTGTTTCAAATAATCCTTATGCTTATTTTGCGCGGGTTTCTGCACTGCTCAATCCGATGTCGGAAGTCGTGCCTGGCATTCATGCCAGTGCAGTGGTTGCAGCAGATGCACAGATAGCGCCGACGGCGAGCATAGCCGCTACTGCGGTTGTCGGGGCGGGGGCTGTGATCGGAGCGCATACCGTGATAGGAGAGGGCTGTTATATCGGTGAAAATGTAATCATCGGGTGTCATGTTCGTTTATATCCCCGCGTGGTGATTTACCATGACTGCGTGATTGGCGACAGGCTGATTGCACATTCCGGCGTAGTGATTGGGGCGGATGGATTTGGTATTGCGCTGGATGAAGAACGTTGGATCAAGATACCGCAGATCGGTCGTGTCGTAATTGCTAATGATGTAGAGATAGGCGCGAATACCACGATAGATCGTGGTGCATTGGATGACACGGTGATCGAAGAGGGCGTTAAGTTGGATAATCAGATACAGATCGCTCATAACGTACGTATTGGCGCTCACACGGCTATCGCCGGCTGCGTAGGTATTGCAGGAAGTGCCAATATTGGTAAGCATTGCCGGATAGGTGGAAGTGCGGGAATACTCGGGCATTTGAAAATAGCCGATCATGTAGAAATCGCCTCCTTTACCCTGATAGGAAAATCCATCCGCGAGCCAGGTTCCTATGCGGGAATATTTCCATTCGGCAAAACAGATGAATGGCGTAAGAGTGCAGTTCATCTGCGTCATCTGGATGATATGGCAAAAAAACTCAAGACTATGGAACAAGAAATACTATCGTTGAAACAGAAAATGTTGGAAGGTAATAACTAATGAGTACGCAACAAGATCATCAATCGTCCGGAATCGTAATGGACATACACGCAATTCTCGAAAGTCTGCCTCACCGCTATCCTTTTTTGCTGGTGGACAGGGTGTTGTCAATAGAGCCGGGGAAAAGTATTGTTGCATTGAAGAATGTCACTATCAATGAACCGTTCTTTCCCGGTCATTATCCGCACCACCCTGTGATGCCCGGTGTGTTGATCATCGAAGCCATGGCGCAGGCAGCCGCCTTGTTGTCTTTCCAGTCCATGGGTGGTAAACCGGATGAAAATTCGGTGTATTACTTTGCGGGTATTGATGGTGCTCGCTTCAAACGCCCTGTTACCCCCGGAGATCAGTTAATCATCAAGGTGGAATTGCTGCGCAGTATGCGCGGTCTGTTTAAGTTCAAGGCAGTTGTTGAAGTGGACGGAAACATCGCTGCCGAAGCTGAATTAATGTGTACGGTTAAATCGGTCGCTTGATGATACATCCAACCGCAATTATCCATCCGAATGCAAGGTTAGCCGACGATGTTGAGGTCGGAGCTTATTCCATCATCGGTGAGCATGTCGAGATTGGTGCCGGTACGGAAATCGGCCCGCATGTTGTTATAAATGGACATACGCGTATCGGTCAGCATAACCGGATATTTCAATTCTGTTCATTGGGTGAGATACCGCAGGACAAGAAATATGCGAATGAACCGACGAGGCTGGAAATCGGCGACCATAACACCATACGTGAATTTTGCACCTTCAATCTTGGTACCGCCCAGGACATCGGTGTTACGCGCGTAGGAAGTCACAACTGGATTATGGCTTATGTGCATTTGGCACACGATTGTCAGGTAGGTAATCACACTATTTTCGCGAACAATGCCCAACTGGCCGGGCATGTAGAAGTACAGGATTATGCAATTCTGGGTGGTTTTACGGTCGTGCATCAATTTGTAAAGATCGGTGCACATATCATTACCGGCATGGGAACCATCCTGTTGCAGGATGTGCCGCCTTATGTGCTGGTCTCTGGAAATCCGTCCGCTCCTCATGGCATTAATAGCGAAGGATTGAAGCGACGCGGGTTTTCCAGCCCCGCTATCATGGCGATCAAACGCGCCTACAAGACTCTGTACAAGTCGGGTCTGAGCATGAGTGATGCGCAGCTGGCAATTCAACAGCAAGGTGCCGAGCATGCTGAGTTGATGGTTTTGGCTGACTTTCTGGCTAACACCAAGCGCGGCATTGTTCGCTGACAGGTTTACGCTATGTCGCAGCAGAAAATTGTCATAGGTATCGTTGCGGGCGAAGCTTCTGGAGATATGCTGGCCAGCCATTTGATGAATGCGTTACGGCAGGATCATCCCGCTATCGAATTTGTTGGCATAGGTGGGCCAAAGATGAAAACGGTTGGTATGCGGCAGTTGTTTCCAATGGAGAAACTGGCTGTATTCGGCTATGTCGAGGTATTACGTCATTATCGTGAAATCATCGGAATACGTCGTCAGTTGCGTAAAGAGTTTCTGGCTAATCCTCCGGCTTTATTTATTGGCGTGGATGCGCCCGATTTCAATCTGAATCTTGAGCTTGCACTCAAGCAAAAAGGTATTCCCACTATCCATTTTGTCAGCCCGTCGATCTGGGCATGGCGAGGGGAGCGTATCAACAAGATCAAGCGTGCGGTAAGTCATATGCTGGCACTCTTTCCGCATGAGCCTGCAATTTATCGGGAGGCTGGCGTGCCGGTAACCTATGTCGGTCATCCGCTTGCTGATATTTTGCCGGAACGTCCCAATCGCGCTGTCATGCGTGAATCGATGCGCATACCGTTGCAAGCATGTGTATTTGCCTTTCTACCGGGCAGCCGCAAGAGCGAAGTGCAGCAATTGGCAAAAATCTATATTGAAACAGCTAAGCTGATATTGCTGCAAATTCCTGATGCACGTTTTTTGGTGCCGCTGGCATGCAGGGAAACGCGTAGTATTTTTGAGCAGGTTATTTATGATTGTGATGCGCATGAATTGCCGTTATCGCTACTTTTCGGTCATGCGCAAGACGCAATGATTGCGGCGGATATGGTGTTGGTTGCATCAGGAACAGCAACACTTGAATGCGCGTTACTCAAACGCCCTATGGTTATCACCTATCGTCTAAAACCGATGACCTGGCGGATGATGAAGCGCAAAAGTTATTTGCCTTATTTTGGACTGCCTAATATTTTGAGCGGGCGTTTTGTAGTGCCTGAACTGATGCAGGATGAATGTAATCCGGAAAACCTTGCTCAGGCACTGCTTAATTTGTTCAACGATAAGGACGCCATATTTCAGCTCGAACAGATATTTACCGATCTGCATAAAACCTTGCGCCAGAATACCGCCCAAAAGGCCGCTGCGGCGATTCTTCCTTTTTTGCCACGAATTTAGCGATACGATTCCATTACGTTCTACGTCATTTCAGATATTGAATATGAATCAGGAAACTAAACTTATTTGTGGTGTGGATGAGGCGGGACGAGGTCCGTTGGCGGGGCCGGTGAGCGCGGCGGCGGTAATTCTTGATGATGCATATCCCATTCCGGGGTTAAATGACTCCAAAAAACTTTCTGAAAAAAAACGTGACCAACTGGCTCCGCTGATCAAGGAGCGGGCTTTAGCATGGGCGGTGGCCTATGCTACGGTTGAGGAAATCGATCAACTTAATATTTTGCAGGCAACATTGTTGGCGATGAGGCGTGCGGTGTTGGCATTGAATATTCAGCCTCATCAAGTATTGGTGGATGGTCTGTATTGCCCTGATACCGGTATTTCCAGCATGGCTATCGTTAAAGGGGATAGTAAGGTGGCCGCGATTTCCGCCGCATCAATATTGGCCAAGACAGCTCGGGATGAGTTGATGCTGCAATTGGATCAACAGTATCCGAATTACGGTTTAGCAATGCATAAAGGTTATCCTACTGCCGCTCACATGGCTGCGTTGCGAGAATACGGCGTAACCGATATTCATCGTAAGAGCTTCAAGCCAGTCCGTGAATTGTGGAGTGTCAGCGGACAGGATTAGTCAGTTTGGATGAGCTGCTCAGGCCTCAGTACATCCCAATGATGTAGTGTTGAACCCCCCGTCGACGAAGGTAATTTCGCCCGTGATACCGCTGGCCAGATCGCTGCACAGGAAGGCGGCAACGTTACCGATTTCTTCTATTGTGATGTTGCGTTTAAGTGGGGAGTGTTGCTCGTTATAGATCAATAGCTTGCTGAAATCGGCGATGCCCGCTGCCGCCAGTGTTTTGATGGGGCCAGCGGAGATGCCATTGGCGCGGATTCCTTTTTCGCCCAGTTGCATTGCGAGATAACGTACGCTCGCTTCCAAACTGGCTTTGGCCATTCCCATTACGTTATAGTGAGGCATGGTGCGTATCGCGCCCAGATAGGAGAGGGTCAGTATTGCCGCGTTGCGGCCTTCCATCATAGGTAATGCGGCCTTAGCGAGTGCCGGGAAGCTGTAAGCGCTGATGTCATGGGCAATGCGGAATGCTTCGCGATTGAATCCGTCCAGAAATTTTCCTTCCAGTGCTTCGCGTGGGGCGTAGGCAATTGCATGAACAAATCCGTCAAATCCATCCCAGTATTTGCCGAGTTCTGTAAACAGTTGGGTAATATCGGCATCGTTTGCGACATCGCACGGAAAAGTCAGTTCGCTGCCGAATTGTTTGGCTAATTCCTGAACCCGGTTACGTACACGCTCGCCTTGGTAGGTGAAAGCAAGGGAGGCTCCTTCGCGATGCATAGCGAGTGCAACGCCGTATGCTATGGAACGTGTGCTTATCATGCCGGTAATCAAAAATCGTTTGTTGGTCAAAAAACCCATGTATTTTCCTTGTCGTTTTAATGATTGGATGGTCAATGTGTAACGATTATAAAGCAATGGTGCGCATTCGAAGGAAGCATTCGTATATAATTCCGCGCTGTTCAATTTCAGGTTTATCTTCATGCTGGAAATCAGCAATCTTGCTTGTAGTCGCGGCGATCATCGTTTGTTTACCGGTCTGAGCTTTGTGCTTCACCCCGGACAGATCATGCAAATCAAGGGTGCGAATGGTAGCGGAAAGACCAGTCTGCTGCGCACGCTATGCGGTTTCATCATCCCGGACGAGGGACGGATTTCTTGGTGTGGTGAAGATGTGCGCGAACTGGATGAGGATTATTTCGCCCAAATGATGTATCTGGGGCATTTTAATGCGATCAAGGATGAATTGAGCGCGCTGGAGAATTTGCGCATTTCGGCCGGTTTGTCGGGCGCGGAATTAAGTGAGAAAGATGCGATTGCCGCCTTGCGGCGCCTGGGGTTGAAGGGGCGCGAGCGTTTACCGACCAAGGTATTGTCACAGGGGCAACGCAGGCGAGTAGCGCTGGCACGTATGTTGGTCAGTGATGCAAAATTATGGATACTGGATGAACCATTGACGGCGTTGGATGTCGGAGCCGTGGCGCTGATTCAGGAGTTGTTGGCTGAACATCTGGCGCGTCAGGGGATGGTGATTTTTACTACACATCAACCGCTGGAAGTGGCTGGTGTGGAAATGAGCAGTTTATCGCTGTCATAAAAGGCGAATAGGTTATGAAGAAATTATCCTTGTTTGCCTTGTTGATTCTAGTGGTGCGGCGTGATCTGACGCTGGCGATGCGTCGCCGAGCCGATGTACTGACTACATTGATTTTTTTCGTCATGGTAGTGAGTCTTTTTCCGCTTGGCGTCGGCCCGGAAATGGATATGTTGCGCAAGATGGCGGCAGGTGTTTTATGGGTTGCAGCCCTGCTTGCATCAATGTTGTCGTTAGGCAGACTGTTCTCGGCGGACTATTTGGATGGTACGCTAGAGCAAATGTTGCTGGCTCCGCAGTCCTTGTCTGTGCTGGTTTTGGGCAAGATGCTGTCGCACTGGATGGTTTCCGGTTTGCCGTTGGTGTTGTTGGCACCGGTGTTGGGTTTGCAGTTTGATATGTCGGTCGAGGCAATTGGGGTGTTGATGTTGAGCCTGTTGTTGGGTACGCCGGTTCTCAGTATGCTAGGGGCAATCGGTGCGGCGTTGACACTGGGCTTGCGTGGCGGTGGTGTGTTGTTGTCGTTGCTGGTGCTGCCGTTGTGTATCCCTGTGCTGATTTTTGGTACGGGCGCGGTGCAAGCGGTATCCAGTGGATTGAATGTGTCGTCGCATTTGTCATTGATGGGGGCTTTGCTGGTGTTGTCGCTGGCATTTACTCCTTGGGTTACGGCCCAGGCATTACGTATTTCGATGGAGTAATAGATTTGGAAATATCAGAAAATTTATCGCATCGTTTGTTGGCCGCGTTGCACGGTGTGAATTTCTCGCTTAATATTTCGGCTGATTTCGTTCTTTGCGCTTCGTGCGTTCCTTCGAACTTATTTTTCTCGGGCTTGCTTGCAAACCGTTCGCTACAACTTTCAGAGACTACTTCATGGCAATAAACTGGTTCAAATATTCTGCGCCAACTAATTTTTATGGTCTGGCGGGCAAGTTAATTCCCTGGTTTGCTGTTGCAGCCGTTGTGCTGTTTGCGGTCGGTCTGTATATCGGTTTTGCCGTGGCACCGACTGATGCACAACAGGGTGAGTTTTATCGCATCATCTTCATTCATGTGCCGACCTCGATCATGTCGATGTTCTTGTATCTGATTATGGCGGGTTATGCGGCACTCGGTCTGATCTTCAATACCCGTTTGTCTTCGATGATGGCCAGCGCAATTGCGCCGACCGGAGCCCTGTTTGCATTCATTTCCTTGTGGACGGGCGCGCTGTGGGGCAAGCCGATGTGGGGTGCATGGTGGGTGTGGGATGCGCGTCTGACGTCGGAATTGATTCTGCTATTCCTGTATCTGGGCTTTATCGCGCTGCATGCGTCCATCGACGACCCGCGTCGTGCGGATCGTGCTGCCGCGTTGCTGGCGATAGTCGGTTCCGTGAATGTGCCTATTATTTATTTCTCGGTGAAGTGGTGGAATACCCTGCATCAGGGCTCGACCATCAAGTACACCGGAACATCCATGCATATCGCGATGCAGCAAGCGATGTTCACGATGATGGCGGCCTGCTGGATGTATGCGATTGCAGTCGCACTGATGCGTGTGCGCAGCATTATTCTGGAACGAGAAAAGCATACCAAATGGATTTCTGAATTGCCGGAGGTGAAACAATGAGTCTGGATATCTGGATGAGGGAAAATCCGATGACCTATATCTGGATAGGATCGTACGCGGTCGCATTCCTGATATTTGCGGTTGAAATCGTGATGGTGATACACAAACGTAAAATTACCTTGCAGCAGGTGCGCCTGATGCGTGAAGCAGATGAGTCGGAAGAGGAGCAGGTATGAAACCGCGTCAGAAGAGATTTGTTTACATCATCGTTGCCGTTGCGGCAGTCGGGCTGGCGGTAGGGTTGGTGCTGAATGCGTTGAAGGATAACGTCAGTCTGTATTTCACGCCGACCCAGGTCTATAACAAGGAAGCGCCTGAAGGCCGCAGCTTCCGTATTGGCGGCTTGGTCGAGGAGGGAAGTGTGGAGCGTCAGAAGGATGGTTTGACGGTACACTTTAAAATTACCGACTTGCACAAGAGTTTACCCGTGGTTTACAAGGGTATCCTGCCGGACCTGTTCAAGGAAGGCAAAGGCGTAGTCGCGCAGGGCAAGGTTGAAGCCGATGGCGTGATGCATGCCGATGAAGTGCTCGCCAAACATGATGAGAATTACATGCCGCCTGAAGCTGCTGATGCGTTAAAAAAAGCAGAAGTCGCCAATGCGGCAGCAAATTCTGCAGCCAGTGCCGTCGCCGTTTCAATGACTGAAGGCGTCGCATCAGGAGTTCAGGCAGTTGGCGTATCCGGTGCCGCAGTGTCCGGAGTTGACGCATCAGAACCCGCAGCACATTAATTTACGAAAGTCTTTTCATGATTCCAGAGTTAGGTCATTTTTCGCTGATCGTCGCATTGTGTCTGGCGATCATTCTTGGTGTGCTGCCGATACTTGGTGCAGCACGTAATAATCCGGTGTTTATGGGCGTAGCCCGTCCGGTGGCTTTCGGGCAGATGTTGTTTATCGGTTTGTCGCTTGCCGCACTCGCGCAAGCGTTTCTCGCCAACGATTTTTCCGTGTTATATGTGGCGCAGCATTCTAATTCGCAATTACCAGCGGTATACCGTTTTTCTGCAATATGGGGTGGTCACGAGGGTTCGCTGCTGCTGTGGGCATTCCTGCTGTCTGTCTGGACATCGGCTGTTGCACTGTACAGCCGTCATTTGCCGGATGAAATGGTGGCTCGTGTGCTGGGTGTGATGGGGCTGATTTCTGTCGGTTTCCTGTTGTTCATGTTGTTCACCTCCAGCCCGTTTGAGCGCCTATTGCCAGCCGCAGCCGATGGACGTGATCTGAATCCGTTGTTGCAGGATCCGGGTCTGGTAATTCATCCACCGATGTTATATATGGGTTATGTCGGTTTTTCTGTGGCGTATGCGTTTGCGATTGCTGCATTGTTGGGCGGAAAGCTGGATGCAACTTGGGCGCGCTGGTCACGCCCTTGGACTACCGTTGCCTGGGTGTTCATGACGCTGGGTATCGCGCTGGGTAGCGGTTGGGCTTACTACGAATTGGGTTGGGGAGGTTGGTGGTTCTGGGACCCGGTTGAGAATGCCTCGTTCATGCCCTGGTTGCTGGGTACGGCGCTGATTCATTCGCTTGCGGTTACCGAAAAACGCGGAGCTTTCAAAAGCTGGACCGTGTTGCTGGCGATTGCCGCCTTCTCGTTAAGTTTGCTGGGTACCTTTCTGGTTCGTTCCGGCGTATTGACCTCAGTACATTCCTTTGCGGCCGATCCCAAGCGCGGTATCTTCATTCTGAGTTTCCTGGTGGTTGTCGTCGGTGCGTCCTTGCTGTTATTCGCCTGGCGTGCACCTAAGGTAGGTTTGGGCGGTAAATTCGATATTGTGTCGCGCGAATCGTTGCTGTTGGCGAACAATGTGCTGCTGTCGGTCGGTTCCGCCTCGATCTTTATCGGTACCTTGTATCCCCTGTTCATGGATGCGCTGGGTTACGGCAAGCTGTCAGTCGGTGCGCCCTATTTTGAAGCCGTGTTTGTGCCGCTGATGATGCCTATGGTCTTCCTGATGGGGCTGGGGCCGTTGGCGCGCTGGAAGAAAATGGCAATGCCGGATTTGGTTAAGCAGGTACGCTGGGCATTTGGCAGTGCATTGGTAATGGCGTTGCTGTTGCCTCTGGTGATGGGCAGGTTTCTGACGCTGGAGTCATCCAAATGGTCAATCATGATCGTGCTGGGTTTGTTGATGGCGTTCTGGATTATTGCTTCACTGGTGGTTAGCCTGAAGCAGCGTTGGGCGGGCGACGGTGATTTGATTTCCCGCTTACGTAAGCCCAGTTTGAGCTACTACGGCATGCAACTGGCGCATCTGGGCGTGGCGATTTTCATCATCGGCGTAACGCTTGTTAAAGGTTACGAGACCGAACGCGATGTGCGCATGAATGTCGGTGATACCGTGCATGCAGGCGGCTACGAATTCCTGTTCAACGGGGTGACCGAGTCGGAAGGCCCGAACTATGTGGCCGGAGTCGGGCATGTGCGAGTAAGTCAGGATGGCAAGCTGGTTGCCGAGTTGACCCCCGAGAAGCGCCAATACAATGTTTCCGGCATGCCGCTGACCGAAGCATCTATCCAGACCGGTTTCTTCCGCGATCTGTATGTGTCGCTGGGTGAGCCGATTCCCGAGTCGGAAGGCGCATGGGCGGTGCGTGTTTACATTAAACCGTTTATCGACTGGATTTGGGCAGGTACGCTGTTTATGGCCTTGGGTGGCATACTGGCGGTGTCTGATCGTCGTTATCGTATTCATCAAAAGGCGGTAAAAAAGGCTGGTCAGACGCTGCCGCCACTGCCGGCTAATGCGCAATTAGGAGAACAGGCATCATGATGCGTTTTATACTTCCCTTGGTTATTTTCCTGGTCTTGTCGGTATTTCTGTATATGGGATTGGGGCGCGATACCCGAGAGGTACCTTCTCCGCTGGTTGGAAAGCCCGCTCCGGCTTTCATGCTGCCGATGCTGCATGACGCTGAAAAAAAATTCTCCCCTCAGGATATGCAGGGCCAGGTTTGGTTGCTGAATGTATGGGCTTCCTGGTGCGGTGCCTGTAAGGATGAGCATCCACTGTTGATGCAATTGTCACGTCAGAATATCGTGCCGATTGTTGGTCTGGATTACAAGGATAAGATTGAGGATGGCATAGCGACCCTGCAAAAAGCGGGCGACCCGTACACCTTTACCATTGCCGATGCTGATGGCAAGGTGGGATTTGATTATGGCGTATATGGCGTACCCGAAACCTATGTTATTGATAAGCAGGGAGTTATAAGGTTTAAATTGATCGGCGCGGTTACCCAGCAAAATCTCAAGGAAGTCATCCTGCCTCTGGTCAAGGAGTTGCAAGCAAAATGAAATATTTATTAATGGTATTGCTTTGCTTGTTGCCCACTTTCGCTATTGCCGGTGAGGCTGTTGATATCGCCGACGATCCGGTAATGGAGAGCCGGATGATTAAACTGGCCGAGAAGGTGCGCTGTCTGGTTTGTCAAAGCGAGCCGGTGTCTACCTCGCATGCCGACTGGTCTAATGATGTGCGCCAGATCATGCGCGAGAAGATGAAGGCGGGTGCAACGGATCAGGAAATTCTCGATATGCTGGTTGAGCGCTTTGGTAAATCCGTACTATTTGATCCGCCCGTGGACAAGGAAACCATGCCATTGTGGGCGGCACCGTTTGTATTGTTGCTGATGGGCGCAGTGCTGCTCTATTACCAGTTAAGAAAGCGTACAGGCTTGATAAAGGAGGCCTCGCTTTCGATTCAGGATGAACAACGTGTCGCTGAATTAATGAATGAACCATCTACAGCTCAGGCTGATTTAACGAACTCGTCGAAAGATTCTCAAGCATGACCTTATTCTGGATACTTTGTGCAGCCTTGCTGCTTGCGGCATTACCTTTTGTGGTGTGGCCGCTATGGCGTAAATCTGCAAAAAATAATGATGTGTTGCGCGATGCAGCCAATCTTGAAATTTTGCGCGATCAGGCGACTGAACTGGAAGCCGACTTACAAAACAAGTTGTTAACTCCTGAGGCTTATGAGCAAGGCCGTCGTGAATTACAGGTTCGTTTGCTCGATGAGGTTAAAACTACTGAAGCTCCCGCTATTACCCCGCGCAATCCATCCAAGCTGCTGGCATTGGTATTGGTGTTGCTTATACCGGTTTTCAGTGTTTCGCTTTACCTCGTTATCGGGAACAGTAAAGCCATGAAGCCGCAAGAGCAGCGTGCCGCTGCCGAGGGATTCGGTGTATTGCGCTCGGAAGCTGCATTGCAGGAACTGGAAGCCAAGCTGGTAAAAATGCCTGAGAATCCGGATGGCTGGTTGGTTTTGGCACGCTCCTATGGTGAGATGCAACGTTACGCCGATGCGGTACGTGCATATGGAGAATTGGTCAAGCTGGTGCCTAACGAGTCTCAAATCTGGTCCAGTTATGCCGATGCCATGGCAATGAAAAATAACCAGTCGCTGAAAGGCGAGCCGACCAAGTTCCTGAATAAGGCACTGGAATTGGATCCTGAAAATACCACTGCGCTGGCATTGGCTGGTTCGGCAGGCATGGAGAGCGGAGATTACGTTGCGACCATTACCCACTGGCAGAAATTGATCACGTTATTGCCGCCTGATTATCCCGATATTCAGATGATCATTGATGGCGTTAATCAGGCTCGTCAGTTTTTGTCCGTGCAAAAAGGCGGCAAGGAAATGCTAGCTAAACTGCCTGCGATGAATGCACCCCAGAAGCCAGTCGCCGATCCTGCGCTGGCCATTACCGGCAAGGTATCACTGAGTCCGGCCATGTTAGCGAATACCTCCCCGACCGATATCGTCTTCATTCTGGCACGTGCGGCAGAAGGCCCGAAGATGCCATTGGCGGTATTGCGTAAACAGGTCAAGGATCTGCCGATGGACTTCACGTTGGATGATAGTATGGCGATGCAGCCACAGTTGAAGCTTTCCGGCTTTGACAAGGTGGTGGTGGTAGCGAGAGTTTCTAAATCCGGCACTCCCATGTCTCAGCCGGGCGATCTTGAAGGTTCTGCTGGTGTGGTTAAACCGGGAACCAAGGGTTTGAATATTGTTATCGACAACTCAGTAAAGTAAGTGCGACTTTAAAGCAAAACGATATTCATGTTCACTATGCGGTGAAATAACGATATAAATTGAGCAAGAGTACGTAACTGCAAGGTTTTGCTAATAGTAGGTGTACAAATGGTCGTTGAGAAATCTGCGAGCATTTTTGCATAAAACTGCAATTATGCCTCTCTGCGAATGCTTAGCGAGTCTACAGTTATTCTTGCTGTGTTCAGTTGTGTATGGTTTTTTTGCATGATCTCATATTGACTATAAACGGTAGGAATGAATGATATGTTTGAAAAAAAACTGATTGTTGGCATGAAGAATTTCAATCATCTAATTCACGTTTTGCTAGCTGTGGCCTTGGGAATAGCATGCGTTATGGTCATTTTGGATTTCGGAGTGAGAGCGGCTGACGCATGGCAAACTGGAAACGCGACTAGCGGTTTTTTCCATGCGTTAGGTTCTTTGTTTATATTGTGGACTCTTTCCACTTTGATTTCGGCCGAAATAACCTACTTACAGACGGGGTATACATCTATTCGTGTATTTATTGAGGTGGCAGTAATCTCTGTTATACGCGAAATGATTGTGCAGCCAGTTCAAGTCAGTGCAACTTCCGGTAGTCATGACGAAAGTTTTAATCCGTTACACTATGGTCTGTTGCTTGCGGCTCTGCTGGTTTGTGGAGTCGTCTATAAATTGGTTAGTGACTCTGCACAAAATGCAAATGATAAAACTGTTGAGGAGAAATGAGATTTGTAAGTTAATTTTACATTCTGCTCATGACATTACTGCGCTGACGTAAAGATTCATTTTTTCATCAGGTTTATTTCGGAATTTTGAAAGTAGACAAAGCTTGAGTTTTTGCAAGAGTGACTAACCCTATTTCAGGGTTAGTCAGTCTATTAACGCTGCTGATGGTAATAATCAATCAGGCTGCGGGTAGAAATGTCATGCGGGGATTTAACCGAAGAATCCAGTAGTTCGGGCAGAATGCGTCCAGCCAGTTGTTTGCCCAGTTCAACACCCCATTGATCGAATGAGTTGATATTCCAAACGATGCCCTGCACGAATACCTTGTGTTCGTATAGTGCGATCAGCATGCCTAGTGCATGCGGGTCGAGGCGGTCGAACAGCAGGGTGTTGGTGGGTTTATTTCCGGGGAAGACCTTGTGAGGTAGCAAGGCTTCCAGTTGTTTGCCTGTCAGTCCTTGCGCTTCCAATTCGACGCGCGCTTCGCCGGCAGTCTTTCCTATCATCAAGGCTTCAGTTTGAGCAAAACAGTTTGCCAGCAGGATGGCGTGGTGGTCACCTACCGGATTCCGGCTTTGTATCGGGGCAATAAAATCAGCCGGGATCATGCGTGTTCCCTGATGAATCAACTGGTAGAACGCATGCTGTCCGTTGGTGCCAGCTTCACCCCAGACCACCATGCCGGTATCGTAATCAACCTGGTTTCCGTCTTTATCTACGCTCTTGCCGTTGCTTTCCATGTCCAGTTGTTGCAAATAGGCACACAGGCGATGTAAATACTGGTCATAGGGTAATACCGCATTGGAGCCGGCGGCAAAAAAGTTGCCATACCAGATGCCCAGCATAGCCATTATTACCGGAATATTTTGATCCAGCGGCGCATGACGGAAGTGTTCATCCATCGCATGTGCGCCACCAAGTAGTTCTTCAAATTGATCCATGCCGATATATAACGCGATGGGGAGGCCGATGGCTGCCCATAGCGAATAGCGTCCGCCTACCCAGTCCCAGAATTCGAATACGTTGTTTGGGTTGATGCCGAACGCGGCAGTGGCCTTCAGGTTGGTTGAGACTGCACAAAAGTGCTTGGCGACAGCCTGCTCGTCACCGAGTTTATCAACTAGCCAAGCGCGCGCCGTGCGTGCATTGGTCAGGGTCTCCTGAGTAGTAAAGGTTTTTGAACTAACGATGAACAGTGTTGTTTCGGCATTCAGATTTTTCAGCGTTTCGCTAATCTGAGAGGCATCGACATTGGAGACGAAATGGGCGTTCAGATCGGGTCTGGAATAGGATTTCAATGCCTCGCAGATCATCAATGGGCCTAGGTCGGAGCCGCCTATGCCGATGTTGACGATGTCGGTGATGGCCTTGCCGGTATGGCCGGTATGCTGACCATTTCGAACCGCCCCAGTAAAGTCGCGCATTAAACCTAATACGCGATGAATGTCGGGCATGACGTTTTTTCCGTCAACCAATACGGGACGTTCCGAGCGGTTGCGAAGTGCGGTATGTAGAACGGCGCGTTGTTCGGTGGTGTTGATTTTTTCGCCGCCGAACTCGCGTTCAATATAGGCGGGTAGTTCGGCTTGCAGTGCCAGATTTATTAATAGTTGGCGGGTTTCTTCGGTGATACGATTTTTTGAATAATCGAACAGTAGATTATCAAATTTGACCGAGAACTTTTCGAAACGAGAAGGATCATCCTGAAACATTTGGCGCATGGAGCTATGCCGGATGGACTCGAAATGGGTTTGTAATGCCTGCCACGCGGGTGATTGAGTAAGTTTTGACATATTTAATCTCGGATCAATTTCATCACTCCGCTCATGCCCTGAGCGGAGGATATGCTAATAATATTACGCCTCTGGTTCAAGAATAACGCCAGCCAATGGTGGCAGGGAAACTTCAGCTGAGTAGGGTAGGCCCATCCACGGAAGGTTTTCTGCTTCGATCAGTCCTGAATTACCCATGTTGCTTCCCGCATAATAGGAAGAGTCACTGTTCAATATTTCGCGGTAACGGGTCTTTTTCGGCAGGCCGATTCTATAAAACTGGTGCGGTACGGGAGTCATGTTCAGCGCCACGATGACGCTTGACCCATCCCGTGCATGGCGCTGAAAGGATAGAACGGAAGTCTCAGCGTCGTTGCAGTCTATCCAGGAAAAACCTTCTGATTGGAAATCTTGATCATGCAAGGCAGTCAGTTTGCGATAGAGTCGGTTCAAATCGTGCGTAAGGTTTTGAATTCCATGGTGGAATTGTTCTCCTAGTTGCCACCATTCCAATTCCCATTTGGACTGCCACTCGCGTCCCTGAGCGATTTCATTACCCATGAAGTTGAGTTTCTTGCCGGGGAAGGTCATCTGGAACGTTAGCAGCAAACGCAGGTTGGCAAACTTCTGCCACGCATCCCCCGGCATTTTTGATAACAATGAACCTTTGCCATGGACGACTTCGTCATGCGAAAAGGGCAAAATGAAATTTTCGCTGTAAGCATACATCTGGCCGAAGGTAAGCTGGTTATGATGGTAGCGACGATGTACCGGATCATGCAGGAAGTAACTGAGTGTGTCATTCATCCAGCCCATGTTCCATTTCATCGAAAAGCCCAGGCCGCCCAGATAAACAGGGCGGGATACACCAGGCCAGGCGGTGGATTCTTCCGCCATGGTCAATGCTCCCGGAAACTCGTCGTGTACCATGATGTTCATTTCGCGCAGGAAATCCACTGCTTCAAGATTTTCCCGACCACCGAACTTGTTAGGTATCCATTCGCCGGCCTTGCGTGAGTAGTCAAGATACAACATCGAGGCAACCGCATCCACACGCAAACCGTCGAAATGGAATTCGGATAGCCAATAGTGCGCGCTGGATAATAAAAAGGATTTAACTTCATTGCGCCCGAAGTTAAAGATATGCGTGCCCCAATCCTGATGGAAGCCCAGACGCGGGTCTTCGTGTTCATAGAGAGCCGTGCCGTCAAAGCGAGCCAGTGCCCAGCTATCCTGTGGGAAATGGGCAGGTACCCAGTCGAGGATTACGCCGATTCCAGCCTGATGGCAGGTGTCGATAAGCAGGCGTAATTCATCGGGTGAGCCGAAGCGGCTGGATGGAGCGAAATAGCCCGTACATTGGTAACCCCACGATTCATCGAGTGGGTGTTCGGAAACCGGCATTAGTTCGATGTGGGTATAACCCATACCTTGAACGTAAGGCACTAGATCGGTAGCAAGCTCGCGGTAGGTGTAAAAGCGACCATCAGGATGACGCTTCCACGACCCTGGGTGTATCTCGTAGATATTAATCGCTCCGTGCAGCCAGTCCCAGTTACTGCGTTGCTGTATCCAGTCAGCATCATGCCATTGGTGATTATTGGGCAGGGCGGCGAGTGCCGCTGTACCTGGGCGCATTTCATAGCCTTGTGCATAGGGGTCGGTTTTGGTCAGTACATGACCGGAATCACGGTTGCGGATTTCATAGCGATACAGAGCATGCTGTGATATTTCAGGAATAAATATTTCCCATACGCCGCTCTGCCCGTGAGAACGCATCAGGTGCAATCGTCCGTCCCAGCGATTAAATTCACCCACTACGCTGACCCGCTCGGCATTCGGAGCCCAGACGGCAAAGCGCACGCCTTTAACTCCCAGTATTTCTACGGCATGAGAACCTAGCATGCGGTAACCCTGGCGTAGAGTGCCTTCGCTAAACAGGTGTATATCCTGATCCGGGATGTTAGATGGGAATTGGTAGGGGTCAAAGACATCGCGTGAGGCGATGCCTTCGCTGATTCTTAGTCGATAGGGGCGAGGTGGCTCGCTTGTGCCGCGCCATTCAAATACGCCGGAGCCGTTAATTTTATTTAGTGGTTGGCAGTCGTCGCCGACAAGCAGGGATATTTGAGTAGCAAGAGGTTCGTAAGCGCGGATAACCCAATCTGTTTCCTCCTGATGAAGCCCTAGCAATGCAAAGGGGTCATGAAGGCGTGCTTGTAACAAAAAATTAATCATCTTATTCACTTCAATCACCTCGTCTGTACTTGATTAGTTCTTGTGTGGCAGGGTGATTGTAAACGATAATGGCAGCGTGAATTGAGGTAATTAAGCACAAAGGAGACGAAGATGAATGTTGAATTGGGTTATTTGAAGAAGAAATATCATGTTGCGTCGACTGATGGCCCGGAGCCGCGTTTTATCAGCCGTTTGACTAAAAACACCTATGCGATGGTTCTGGCAGGAGGGCGCGGCAGTCGTTTGCACGAATTGACCCATCTGCGCGCCAAACCCGCCGTCCCGTTCGGCGGAAAATTTCGAATTATCGATTTTGTACTATCTAATTGTGTTAATTCCGGAATTCGTCGTATTGGCGTGGCGACTCAATATAAGTCACACAGCCTGATTCAGCATATTCAGCGTGGTTGGTCATTCCTGAATGGGCAGTTCGGTGAGTATCTTGATTTGTTGCCTGCACAGCAGCGTATCAATGAGGAACAGTGGTATCTGGGTACGGCGGATGCGGTATTTCAGAATCTGGACATTATTCGTGCGTCCAAATGCGAATTTATCGTGATTCTTGCGGGAGATCATATTTACAAGATGGACTACGGTAAGTTGCTGGCCTTCCATGTAGAAAAAAAGGCCGATATGACTGTAGCTTGTCTTGAAGTCCCTGTTGCTGAGGCCTATGCCTTTGGCGTGATGGGTGTAGACGATAACTCTCGTGTAGTCGAGTTTATTGAAAAACCGTCGAATCCCCCCTGCATTCCAGGCAACCCGGATATGTCACTGGCAAGTATGGGTATCTATGTATTCAATACCAAGTTTTTGATTGAACAGTTGATTCGTGATGCGGATTCGCCGAAGTCTTCACATGATTTTGGTAAGGATATTATTCCGCATCTGGTCGCAAAGTATCGTGTATTCGCACAAAGTTTTGAGCAAAGCTGCGTTGGTATGGGTGAAGATAAAACCCCTTATTGGCGTGATGTGGGTACGATTGATTCCTACTGGGAAGCGAGCATGGAATTGACCAAGGTCATTCCGGATTTGAATATGTACGATAATGAATGGCCTATCTGGACGTATCAGGAGCAGTTGCCGCCAGCCAAGTTTGTGTTCGACGAGGCTGATCGTCGAGGCATTGCGATAGATTCGTTGGTATCGGGTGGTTGTATTGTCAGTGGTTCGACAGTTAAGCGTTCACTGTTATTTTCCGATGTGCGAGTGAATAGCTACTCGACCATTGAAGATTCAGTATTGCTGCCTAATGTTGAAATTGGACGGCATGTAATATTGAAACGCACGATTGTAGATAAAAATTGCCATATTCCGGACGGACTTGAAGTGGGCATCAATGTAGAAGAGGATCGTAAGCGTTTTCATGTCAGTGCAAATGGTATTACGCTTATAACACCCGAAATGCTTGGTCAGCTTACCAATACCATCCGCTAACTTACTGTATTAACAACTATAAAATTTACCCCGCCGCGATACGGCGGGGTTTTCCGTTATGAATAAACCTATTGATTTGATTTTTCTCTGGCATATGCATCAGCCGGATTACCGTGATTACTCTACCGGTGATTTCGTGCTGCCATGGACCTATTTGCATGCCATAAAGGATTACACCGATATGGCCTATCACTTGGAGCGCCATCCCAAAGTGCGTGCTGTCGTGAATTTTGTACCTATTCTGCTTGATCAATTGGAAGATTATGTTGATCAATTTGCTACCGGGAAAATTCGTGATCCTTTGTTGCGTCTTCTGGTGCATCCTGATTCGTGCAAACTGACTGTACAAGAACGGTTGTTGACGTTGGATGCCTGTTTCCGTAGCAATCACACTAAAATGATTGCTCCCTATCCTGCCTATAAGCGTTTATGGGAGTTGTATCAGCGATTGCAACCGGATGGTGAGACGGCGCTTGACTATTTGTCGGGTCAGTACATGGCTGATTTGATGACTTGGTACCACCTGGCGTGGTGTGGCGAGAGTGTACGCCGTGAAAACGAGTTGGTTGTGCGTTTGATGAGCAAGGCTGTGGGTTACACCTATGAAGATCGTAAACAGTTGTTTGATCTGATCGGTGAGTTGATTGCTGGTGTTATTCCTCGTTACAAGAAGCTTTCCGATTCCGGGCAAATTGAGATTTCTGCTACTCCGCATTATCACCCGCTGGCACCTTTGCTGATTGATTTTGCCAGCGCCAAGGAAGCCATGCCGGATGCACCTTTGCCCAATGCACCGCATTATCCCAAGGGAAGATTACGTGTTATTAATCATATTGAACTGGCGAAAAGCAGCCATAAGGCTCGATTTGGCTGTGAACCCAAAGGAATGTGGCCTGCGGAAGGTTCAATATCTACAGAAACATTAGAAGTATTTGCAGGAGAAGGATGTAGTTGGGTGGCTAGCGGTGAGGGTGTTTTGGTAAACAGTATCCTTCGATCCTTCAAGACTGTTCCTGATCGAAATCAGTACTTGTACCGTCCCTATGAATTAAAGAAGGGGGCGGATGGTTTGAATTGTTTCTTCAGGGATGATCGGTTGTCCGATTTAATCGGTTTTGAATATTCGCGCTGGCATGGCAAGGATGCGACACTTCATTTTATTGCGCAGCTTGAGGAAATTGCACTGCATGCTCCTCAGGGCGAAACGCCGGTGGTCAGTGTCATTCTTGATGGTGAAAATGCCTGGGAATATTATCCCTATAACGGTTTTTATTTCCTTGATGAGTTATATGCTCAACTTGAAATGCACAACGATATTAATACCAATACTTATCGCAATTATCTTGAAACCCGTAGTGCGCGGACAGATACTCCCAGCGTAGGCTCGTTACCGACGATTGCGGCAGGTAGCTGGGTATATGGAAACTTTTCGACCTGGATTGGCTGCGAGGACAAGAATCGGGCATGGGATTTGCTTTGTTCTGCCAAGCAGAGTTTCGATATGGTTATGTCCAGTGGACGCCTCAGCAAAGCCGAACAGAAAGCGGCGGATAAGCAGCTTTGTTCTTGCGAAAGCTCGGACTGGTTCTGGTGGTTTGGCGATTACAATCCTTCTAATTCGGTTGCCAGCTTTGATCGATTGTTCAGGCATGATTTGACTGAGCTTTATCGATTGCTGAAATTACCAGCCCCCCTCAGTCTGGTTGATCCTGTCAGTCGGGGTAGCCTGGGTGAAACGGAAGTTAGTGGAGCGATGCGTAGAGCAAGCGAATAAGCTTGACTCATCCGTTCGAGTTGATTGTTTCAACTTGAACGGATGAGGTTTTCCTTTTCAGTATTCCTTTCCCTTTTTGATTGTGTATTTAAACCGCATATTTTTTATTTCTGCTTTATGAATTATTTCAGGTGGGATTATTTGTTTACAAGAATGAAGTATTTATGATGACTGAACGTACCAGTGGTATTTTGCTCCATCCTACTTCCTTGCCAGGCCCGTTCGGTTCTGGTGATCTGGGTTCCAATGCCTATCTTTTTGTGGATTGGCTGGTTGGGGCCGGACAAACGTATTGGCAGGTATTGCCGATGGGGGAAATAGGCCCCGGCAATTCACCCTATATGAGTTCTTCGGCCTTCGCTGGAAATGTATTGTTAATTGATCTTTATGAGCTGGCGTATCAGGGTTGGTTAGATGATGAGGATTTAATCCCGCATCCCGAATTTTGTGATGATCATATCGATTTTGGTTTGCAGGGATCGTTTCGTACTGAACGTTTGCGTCGTGCGGCGAAGCGATTTTTCGCCTCCGGCGACAAGGCAATGTATAGTGAATATGCTGAATTCTGCATGACTGAAGGTGAGTGGCTGGATGACTACGCCCTGTTCATGACGCTATCGGAGCAACATGGCGGTTCATGGAGTCAGTGGCCGGTTGATCTGGCACACAGGGAACAGCCGGCATTGCAATTGGTACGTGCTGAAAGTATTGAAAAAATCAATTTCTGGAAATTCTGCCAGTGGTGTTTTTCGCGTCAATGGTTGCAATTGAAAAGCTTTGCCAATGAACGGGGCGTTCAGTTTATCGGTGATGTTCCGATCTTTGTCGCCTATCAGAGTGCAGATGTTTGGGCACATCAGGAGCTTTTTCAGCTTGATGAATCGGGTAATCCAGTTGTAGTGGCGGGGGTTCCTCCTGATTACTTCAGTGAAACGGGGCAGTTATGGGGCAATCCGCTCTACCGTTGGGATGTTCATGAGAGCACTGGATTTGCATGGTGGATAAAGCGTTTACAGCATGCCTTCCACCATTTTGACCGGGTACGCATTGATCATTTCAGGGGATTTGCCAGCTATTGGGAAGTACCTGCAAATGAAATCACTGCCATTTCGGGTCGCTGGATGCCAGGCCCAGGTGCCAAACTGTTCGAAGCTTTCCAGAACGCTTTTCTCGAGCTTCCGATAATTGCCGAAGACCTGGGTGTCATTACTCAGGATGTAATTGATCTTCGCAATCAGTTCCAGCTCCCTGGAATGCGCATATTGCAATTCGCTTTTGCTGAAGATAACAGCAACCTTTTTTTGCCGCATAATTACATACCCAATACCATCGCTTATACCGGTACGCATGACAACGATACGATGGCGGGCTGGTGGGACTCGGCTTCGGAACGTGAAAGAGCGTTCCTGCGTCAATATCTGGGCAAGGATGTGATAGATGTGCCATGGGATATGCTTGCCATGCTTTCGGCTTCTGTAGCAAACACGGTTATTTTCCCGCTTCAGGACGTGCTTTGCCTTTCCGGCAAGCATCGCATGAATTTCCCGGGCAAACCGGAAGGTAACTGGGAATGGCGTTTTATATGGGAGCAGTTACAACCCTGGCAAACCATTAAGTTGGCAAAAATGACACGAGCGAATGGCCGTCATTCCGTTTGTTCGGAGCACTTGATCGAAGAAGGATTTCAGGAAAGCAAGGTCGGGTAGGAGGGGCGCTTCAGATTGAGGAATCTTGAATAGCCAGCCTTGCAGCTGGCTAACAGGAAATTACTTTTTTTCGCCGTTTACCGTTGCTTTCAGCGTGGCGCCGGGCTTGAATGCGGGGACTTTTGATGCATTGATGTTAAGAGTTTCGCCAGTCTTGGGATTGCGACCGGTACGCGCTGCTCGTTCACGAACTTCAAATGTTCCAAAGCCTACCAGTGCAATGGAATCACCCTTGGACAGAGTTTCACCGATTATTTCAATCAGTGCGGAAATATTACGTTCAGCGTCAGCCTTGGTACTTCCTGTTTTTCCTGCCAATGCATCTATTAGTTCTTTTCTGTTCATGTGCATCCCCTGTAAATTTTTTAAGAATACTGCAAATTGCAGCTTGCAAAGTCTACCATTCAAATGGCATAAACAGAACAACCCATATTGATTATGCCGATTTTTTATTATGCGGAAGCTTGCAATCACCGATTAATCTGATTGTAAATTATCCAAGGCGGTTATCGGCAGGGTGGTAAAGCGGGTCTTCGAGTACGTTCACTTCGATCATGTCGCGCGCCTTGTCGAGTAACTCCAGACAATCCGGACTCAAATGACGTAAGTGCAGCTTTTTTCCTTCCTGAGTGTACCGTTCCGCAAGCAGATCGATCGCTTCCAATGCAGAGTGATCCTTGATCTGGGCATTCTTGAAATCAATGATGACTTCAGCCGGATCATCCTTGGGGGAAAAGAGCGCAAGAAAGTTTTGCGTCGAGGCGAAGAATACCGAACCGTACAGGTCGTACACTTTCCATCCGTGTTCTTCGGTGGAGACGCGCACCTCAATGTTTTTGGCATGTTGCCAGGCAAATACCAGTGCCGAGATGATGACACCTATGACAACAGCTGTAGCCAGGTTAGTGATTACCGTAACACCTGCAACCGTGATAATCACTAGCAGATCGGCATGGGGTACTTTGCCAAACAAGCGGAAACTTCCCCATGCAAATGTTTTTTCGGATACCACGAACATTAGGCCGATCAATGCGGCTAAAGGAATCATCTCGATCCATTCAGATGCAAACAGGATAAAGCTCAGCAAAAACAGTGCAGCGGCGATGCCCGACAGATTTTTGACTGCGCCGTTGGTGACGTTGATCATGCTCTGACCTATCATTGCGCAGCCGCCCATGCCGCCAAAGAACCCGGTTACAACATTTGCCACCCCCTGACCGATACTGGCGCGATTGGGCATGCCGCGCGTTTGGGTCATTTCGTCGATCAGGTTAAGCGTCAGTAATGATTCGATCAGGCCGATACCTGCAAGTATTAGGCTATAGGGGAAGATAATGCTGAGCGTCTCCCAGTTAAGTAGAATATCGGGTAGATGAAAGCTGGGTAGCCCGCCCTTGATCGAAGCCAGATCACCTACGGTTTTAGTCTCGATTCCGAAGGTAATTACCAATACGGATACGGTGATAATTGCGGCCAAAGTCGAGGGGATGATTTTGGTCAGTTTGGGCAGCAGATAGATAATCGCCATAGTCAGTGCGATCAAGCCCAGCATGGTTAACAGCGCGCTACCCTGCATCCAGCTAGTGGTACCATCTTCGGCGGTAACTTTGAAGTGTCCCATTTGTGCCAGAAAGATTACGATAGCCAGTCCGTTGACGAATCCCAGCATTACCGGATGAGGAACCATACGGATGAATTTACCGAATTTAGCCAGTCCGAACAGGATTTGCAGCACACCCATCAATACCACGGTAGCGAAAAGATACTCAACACCATGTTGCACTACCAGTGCGACCATTACGACTGCCAGTGCGCCGGTCGCGCCGGAAATCATTCCTGGACGACCGCCGATCAGTGACGTGATCAGGCCAACCAAGAAGGCGGCATACAGCCCGATCAGCGGGTGTACATGTGCCACAAAAGCAAAGGCGATGGCTTCGGGAACGAGGGCGAGAGCGACAGTCAGTCCGCTCAGAATGTTGGTTTTGGCTTCGGGAAAGTTTTTAATATCCATTGATTATGAAAGGTACTCAAATAAAAACGCTGCCAGCGAGCAGGTTAAAAAAGTTGGATTGAAACGGGCGGCGACAGGATTTTCGCGGTCAACGGGAAATCGGCAAGAGGGGTGTAGCGCCAGAACGATTGAATTTAGGGGCATTATAACTTACTCGGATACGGGTGTCGCTACAGGACGGCTGCGCAGGGCGGTGATGTTCATCCGTACGAGTTGTCTGTTGTTATTCACCCACGCCGGTTTTTCACCACGCAGGATACTTTTGCTTGAATGGATTTCGGTACAATAGCTAACCAGCATAAAACACCGGATTGATGTTTATTGAGGTTTAGATGATAGTAGGCATACACCACACCACCTTTCTAAGTTCTGATCTGTCCCGCTCCCGCACTTTTTACGAAGGTATACTCGATTTGCCAGTTGATACGACTCGACCTGCCATGAATTTTGACGGGGTATGGTATGACGTGGCTTCCGGTCAGCAGATACATTTGATGGCATTACCCAGTGTTGAAGCGGGTTTGCAACGCCCGGCTCACGGAGGGCGAGACCGTCATGTCGCGTTTGTTGTGACAAATCTGGCGCTGCTGGAGGAGCGCCTTGAGCAGGCCGGAATTGCTTACTCCCGGAGTCAGTCAGGACGACGCGCTCTGTTTTGCCGCGATCCAGATCAAAACGCGCTTGAATTTATCGAGGTGGACTAAGTGTTTCAATCTGAACCGGCGATGAGTCCGAAACAATGGTATCGGATGGCTTGCGACAAGGAAGGTTATGTTTGTGATGAGGCACAAATTCATGCCATCGAGGAACTGGAAACTCTCTGGCAGCAGCTCGTTGAGTTCAAACAAAAGCGCAATCAGTTTCTCGGTCGCAGCCTGCTTAGCCCGGATGTGCCCAGAGGCTTGTATATCTGGGGCGGAGTAGGGTGTGGCAAAACTTTCTTGATGGACGGCTTCTATCATTGTCTGCCATACCGTCGCAAACGCCGGATTCATTTTCATAATTTCATGAGCGAAGTTCACCAGCAGATGAAAAGACTGGCTCATCACCACGATCCGCTAATTGCTTTGGCTGATGAGATTGAACATTCCACACGCTTGCTTTGTCTGGATGAGCTGCATGTGGATGACATTGCCGATGCGATGATACTAGGGCGTTTGCTGGATGCCTTGTTCAAGCGCGGAGTGGTGTTGCTTACTACCTCAAACTATCCACCTGATGATCTTTATTCGAATGGCTTGCAACGTCAGCGTTTTCTACCTGCCATTGAGTTGCTCAAGCGCGAGTTGAGGGTGTTGCACCTGAATGGGGGTAGTGATTACCGCATGATGCAGATGGAACGCGATCCCCTATTTATGTTATCGGGTGTTGCAGCCAACGAGGAGCGGATGTTTTCGTTGTTTCAACGTCTGGCGGGTAACCTGTCGGGTAAGACGGAGTTTATCGAAGCAGGGCATGCGAGAATACCCGTACGGTATGCGGCTCACGATGTGGTCTGGTTTGATTTCGGGGTATTGTGTGGCGGGAATTACGATCAGTCCGATTACCTGTCCGTTGCCCATCGTTATCCTGCCGTATTTTTATCCGGTGTTCCCCGCATGACCGTTGATAATGGTTCGGAGGCCAGGCGTTTTACCTGGCTGATTGATGTGTTATACGACAACCATGTCAAGCTGGTGGCCAGCTTTGATGTGGCACCCGAAGAAATTTATGAAACAGCAAGACATGACAGTGAGTCGCGACGTAGTGCCAGTCGCCTGACCGAAATGCAAACTCGGCGTTATCTGGCTTTGCCACATAATAATCATGGAGTGATGCTGACCGGAGCCTAGCTACAGTGTCTCTAAAAATCAGACTCTGTCGTGATACTTTTGGAATTATAATGCTTATATGTCGAATCTATGCGGCCTGCTAACATTCTCGCCTTGTCTTGTTTAGGCTTTTGAGTTGTTAGAGGCGCCTTATTAGGAATCGCTTATTCTATTGCACGAGCTACGAATATTTTTTTAGCTGAGAGGTGATGTCAGAACGGTAGTTACTACGGTATTACCTTTTTCCATATATTCGATGTTGTCAAAACTCATGAGTTTTGACATCGCTATCCCCCTGCCGTGAAGATCAAATAGGCGTTCCGGGTTAAAGTCAATATAGTTTTTCCAGTCGAACCCGTTTCCCTGATCAGTAATGGTTACGATGCAGGTGTTGGGTGTTTTTTGCATAATGACATTGACGGAGCGATGTTTATAGGGAGCTTTCTGAAGGCGTGATTCAATTTCTACATCCCAGAGTCCTTCACTCAGTAATTGGCTTTTTTCATCATAGTTTATCTCAAGGTTCCCGTGCTCTACAGCATTGATTAGTAACTCTGAGTAGCCGCTTACTGTACGGTTGGGATCTTGGCTGGCTTCTGCCAGCCAAAGTGCCAGATCCCTTGCTTCATGCAAGGTTTTAAACTCGAACTCTGCGCGATGCATGACGCGCAGATTTTTGTTTTGATGATTGAGCAGATTAAGTAATTCACGTTTCTTTTTGAATTCGCCTAATGCATTTTGGATGACTCGCTTCAATACGGCTTCGGAAGAGGGTTTGGTCAGGTAGTAATAAGCGCCTTCGGCCAGACCTTCGACAATATCCTGTTGCTGGTTATCGCCTGTCAGCATGATGACGGGCAATTCCTTGAAACGCTCATCGGACTTGATTTGCTTTAGTAAATCAATCCCGTCCATGTGCGGCATTTTCTTGTCGAGTAAGATCAAGTCAAATCCGCAAAGACTTTCATCCAGCTTTTCCCAACCAGCCAAACCGTCTTCTGCAATTTCGACTTGAAAGCCTTCCCGTTCAAGAACCTCTTGGGTGATTGACCGTAGAAATTCGTCGTCATCAATAATCAATAGTTTTTCGGTCATTTGTTATCTCCCGCAAGCATTCAGTTTATGTATGATTAATTCCGTTGCGCAATCAAGGTGTTCTTGCAATTCATTGGCTAGCACACTGCCAGCTTTTTCATTTTCAGCTTTCATGGCTTGCTCGATTTTTTGACATAGTTCACCTAATTGCATGGCGCCCACCGTGCGTGCGGTTGATTTGAGTGTATGCGCTGCACGGATGGCTATTTCGCTATTGCCGGATGTCGACGCAAAGCGCAAGTTATCCACCTGTTCTTGGGCATTAAGCAAAAATTTTTGCAATACACGTTGATGCATTTCGGGATTGTTGCCAATCACACGGGTCAATGCATAGACATCCCAGACCGGAAGCTCTACTTCGTTGTTTTCAGGCGTTTTCAGGTTGATTGCAGTGATGGTTTCAGTTGCGGTCATCTGTTGTTTTGGTAGCCACTTGTCAAGTATGGTTCTCAGTTGGTCGAGACGTAGCGGTTTGGCAAGGTAGTCATCCATCCCTCTTTTCAGACAACGCTCATTCTCTCCCTGCAAGGCGTTGGCAGTAACTGCGATAATAGGCAGGCGGGAATTGGCATTTTCTTCACGACGAATTTGAGCCGTTAGCTCGAAACCGTCCATGTTGGGCATGTGGCAGTCTGTTAACAGTAAGGCATAACGACCACTGCGCCACTTCTTCAATGCAATCACTCCGTCTTCCGCTATTTCTGATGCGTAACCCAGCAGGCGTAATTGTTCCTGCATGACTTCACGATTGATTTCATTGTCCTCTGCCAGCAGGATGAGTCGTTTGGACAAGATGGCCTGTTCAATGTTTATCGATGGAGGGGATACTTGTTTGCTGTGGTTTTTCGCCGTTCCGGTGTCGTTTGGTTTTATGCGGCCACTGGCGATTGCCAGTCCCTGAATCAAGTCTTGATACAACATTGGTCGGGCATGAACACTAATAATATCGGTCGGAATATCGCTTTTACCACGCAACCTCAACTGTACGATACGTTTTCTTTCAATTGGATCAGTTTCGTTATTAAGGGATATATCCAGATCAAGCAAGATAACAAGTGATGTCGATAGTGGTATATTTTTAATATATGCATGAGCTGCTACCCAATCCGCTACCGTGGTTACGTTCGCATTGGCGGCCCTGCAATAGTCTGTCAGTGCTTCGATATTATTTTCGTCACGGCTGACGAGCAATACCTGCAGCTCAGTCAGGTCGGGAGATGGAATGCTTGTTTGATCTAGCTGGACTTGTTTAAACGGTAATTCCACGATGAATTCCGTTCCCTGGTTCAGGATGCTATTTACAGAAATAGTACCGCCCATCAATTCAATTAAACGATGGGTAATGCAGAGCCCCAGCCCTGTACCACCAAATTTGCGTGATGTGCTTGCATCTGCCTGAGTGAAAGGCTGAAACAGTTTTTCTTGTGTTTCTTGGCTCATGCCTATGCCGTTGTCGCGGATACTCAGCTGTACCTTGGGAATATCACCATCCAATAGGGTGGCTCGCAGGTATATTTTTCCGCTTTGGGAAGGTTTTCCAGATGTAAATTTGACCGCATTTCCAATCAGGTTAAGCAGTATCTGGCGCAATCGGGTGGGGTCGGTGAGTGTCCATGGCGGCAAGCGTGACGAAACGAAGATGGATAGTTCTATCGAGTGTATTTCAGCAGTCGAAATTATTAATTGTGCGGCTTCTTCAATGACTTCGCGCAAGGATGTGGGTATTAGCTCTATTGTTAATTTGCGGGCTTCGATCTTGGAGAAATCCAGAATGTCGTTCAGGATACTTAATAATGACAGCGAGGAATTTTGAATGGTGCGAAGTAAACGACCCTGTTCGGCTGTGAGTTGGGTTTGCTGCAAAATATCGACGACACCAATCACTCCGTTAAGTGGGGTGCGTATTTCGTGGCTCATGTTGGCGAGAAATTCAGACTTGGCATTATTCGCCGCGTAGGCGGCCTCTTCGGCCTTTTTACGGGCGGTGATGTCGGTGCGGATGGCGATATATTGTTGTGGTTTTCCTCCCGGACCCATGGACGGTGCAATGGTTGCATAGACCCAATACAAGCTACCATCCTTGGCGCGGTTACAAATTTCACCATTCCAGATGTTCCCGCCTGAAATGGTGTGGTACATATTCTTGAAAAATCCGTGGGGATGGTAGCCGGAATTCAATAGTATGTGATCTTGTCCCAGTAGCTCGTCCCGTGTATAGCCGCTGATCTCGCAAAATAACTCGTTTGCATAGGTGATGCACCCATTGACGTCGGTGGCGGTGACAAGCGCATGTTGATCAAGGGCGTATTTTTGCAAATCCAGTTCCTGTGCAAAGGCATGAGCATGTTGTTCGCTTAATCTGAGTGCTTTTTCGGTATTTTTTAGTGTGGTGATGTCATAGAGCATTACCAGATTTATGCCATCGCCGTCTTTTTCAAGTGGCGTAGCCGCAGCCATGAATGTGTTCAATGATTCGTTTTTACATTTTATTTTTACTTCCAATGGGGTGAATGGCATTTCAGAGTGTCTGGCTTCTTCCATGCGGCTCAGCCAATTATCAATTACCCATTGCCTATATTCCGGATCCGGGTAAGCAAGTGACCACCAGTCCGTCAAGGTCGGGATTTCCTTCATCGTATAGCCCATGGTCTGGATAAAGGATTTGTTCAGATAAATGATGTTTCCCTGTGCATCATCAAGAACTATCGGTAAGGGAATGGTTTCGATGATGGAACGAAAGATTTTTTCACTTTCCTGCAATGACATTTCAATTTGCTTGAGTTCGGTAATGTCCTGTGCCGTTCCTGTAAGGCAAGTATATTGGCCGTCTGCATTCAGGCATCGTTCGCCTTGTCCTCGGATATAACGTAGCTTGCCATCGGGTCGGATGCATCGAAATTGCAATGCGTCCATTTTTTTCCTGAAGAACATTCGGCAATCCATTCCAGCATAGACGGCTGATCTTCAGGATGTATCAGATTAATGAAGGTGTTTATGCCTGGTGAAAATGTTTCAGGGGACACACCGTAAATACGATATAACTCATCAGACCAGTTTAGACTGCCCGTAGTCATGTCGAAATCCCAGCTGCCTAGATGGGCAATGTATTGAGCCTGTATTAAATTACGCTCACTTTGTTGCAAGCGTTTTAATGACAGTTCCTGTTCGTTAATGTCCTGAAAAAAGACACTGAGGCCATCACCAGTTGGGTAAATTCGGAATTCGTAGCGGCGTTTTCGAGGTAAATATTCGGTTTTAAGGATAGTGGTCGTCTGATTCGTTTGTGCTTGTTGGCATGCATGATAAAGAGGGCGATCCGCTTCTTCGTGAAACAGTTTCCAGAAATTCTTGCCTAGGATGAGATCGGGACTGAAATCCAAAAGAACGCCAGCCTGTCTATTTGCATAGGTGTAGCATCCATCGGCATCCAGAGAGATAAATGCATCCGTAATACTTTCCAGAATGTTACCCATGTGTAATTGGGTGCGTTCAAGTTCGCGGGTTCGTTCGGCAACTTTTTCTTCAAGTATTTTGCGGGTATTTTTTTCACTGCGGTGGCGATACAGAGCTATTTCGATAGTTAACTGAATTTCTCTGGGCGCACAGGGTTTAAGCAGGTAGGCGTATGGTTCGGTTACCCTCGCGCGACGGAAGAATTCATCATCGGCGTAAGCGGTTAAATATAGAACGGGGATGTCACAAAGCTCATGGATCTTTTCGGCGGCTTCGATGCCGTCCATTTTTCCATTTAGCACAATATCCATCAGAACAAGATCAGGATGTAGTTCCGGTACGCGTTCAACGGCATCTTCGCCCTGACTGACGATGGCTGCTATCTGGTAGCCACACTCGATCAGATGAAGTTTGATTGCCTCAGCCTGTAATGCATCATCTTCTACCAGAAGTATTGAAACCATCTTGTTGTCCCCGCCTTAATTCTGTTCATGGACATTGAGCTTGATTGCAGTACGGAGACTACATACGCTATTGGAAATCAGTCTGTTTGTATAAGGCTACTGAATTTCTCGGATATTTTACGCCCAAGTGAATTAGTATGGTATATGTCGAAAGTTATAGTTTTGCTACGTTTTTGGCATTTAATAAGGTTTTCGGAGTAAATATGTTTGCCCTGCCTGTCGACGTGGCTTGATCAAGCGACTTATTGGATGCTGTTAATTCGGATTTTCAACATAAAACCGGATCGAGTTGCGACCACTTTCCTTTGCGGCATACATAGCCAGATCGGCCTGTTTGAATAGATCGTCAGCATTGGTTTCATGATTAATAAATAATCTTATACCGATGCTTGATGTGCAACGATGCTCTACGTTTGATGCAATGCCTTGTTCATTCAATGTTGTGAGCAGGTAGGGAAGCGCTAGCGAGCAGCGGATTTTTTCGGCGATGTTAGCGGCTTGTGTGGTGGATTCGCCGGGACTGGTATTTAATCCACTGAGAATGACGACAAATTCGTCTCCGCCAAAACGAGCCACAGTGTCCACTTCACGTACGCAACTCTTGAGTCGGTTTGCCACTTCGATAAGTAGCAGATCGCCGACACCATGCCCATAGGTGTCGTTAAGCGGTTTGAAATTATCCAGATCAAGTACCATCAGTGCGGCATAAAGTCCGGTGCGTTTACTGTGGGACATGGCTTGATTCAAACGGTCATTCATCAGACGGCGATTGGGCAGCTTGGTAAGTGAATCATAGAATGCCAAAATGCGCACCTGTTCTTCCATACGCTTGCGTTCAATTGCGATGCTGGATAAGTGCGCGGACTGTTCGATAATGGCAATATCAGTTTCGACCGGTGCAGCCGCTTTTTGATGGTAGATCGAAAATGTGCCCAGTACCTGTCCTGATGTGGAACGGATGGGTTCCGACCAGCAAGCGCGTAATCCGGCTTTTGCGGCGAGTTCGCTATAGGGTGACCAATAGGGATGAGTCATGATGTCTTCAACGATGACTCGTTTTGCAGTGGCTGCCGCTGTTCCGCAGGAGCCAACACCCGGACCGATTTTAATCCCGTCGATTGCGGCATTATAGAAATCGGGCAAGCTCGGTGCAGCACCTTGTAGCAGGTGTTTTCCTTCTTCGTCGAGCAATTGGATGCTGCAAAGCATCATTGGATTGATTTGTTCGACACCTTGCACGATAGCATCAAGAATGTCGGATAGCACCGTATCCCCCGTCAGCAATTCCAGTGTATGACTGCGGAATTTCTCAAATTTTTCGGTTCGTTTACGCTCTGTAATGTCTTCCTTTACTGCCAGATAATGGGTGATACGTCCATCGGCCTGTCGTACCGGTGAAATTCGTGCCATTTCGATATAGTCAGTGCCATCTTTTCGCCTATTGTAAAATTCACCAGCCCATTTTTCTCCGCGCATAAGATTGGCCCATAACGCCTGATAGTTGGATGGGGGGGTATTGCCTGAATGCAATATTCTCGGGTTTTTCCCGATAACCTCTTCGGCACTGTAGCCTGCAATATTAATAAAGGCATCGTTTACAAATTCGATATTACCTTGGAGGTCTGTAATGACAATGGAGTTGGGGCTTTGCTCGACAGCAAGTGAAAGCTTGCGCAAGGATTCCTCAGCCAGCTTGCGCTCAGCAATATCCATAAAAGTAATAACTGCACCATCTTTCCCGTTAAGACGCGTAGGGCGTGACCAATAATCAACCTGAAAGGAGCTTTTATCCTTGCGCCAGAATAATTCATCGCTTACATGTACGTTTTCATGAGATTGCATGGATTGATACAAGCGGCATTCATTCACGGGATAGTGTGAACCGTCTGGTCGGGTATGATGAATCATTCCATGCATGTTTTTTCCCAGCAATTCACTTTCATTCTGATAACCAAGTAAATGTAATCCGGCTGCATTGATAAAGGTACAATTTCCCTGCATATCGACACCGTATATCCCTTCGGCGACAGAATTCAGTAACATTTCAATGTGGGCAGAACTCTGTTGCAATGCCTCTTCTGCATGTTTGCGTTCGGTAATATCCTGTACCGTGCCGGTTGAGCGTAGCGCAGACCCATCGGTGTCATAAAAGGTTTCACCTCGTTCATGGACGAATTTTATTCTGCCATCGGCAAAAAGCAGGCGGTGTTCAATGCTGTAGGGGATTCGGTTTTTTACGGATGCTGTGTAGGCCTTATCTACTAGAGGACGATCTTCAGGATGGATCGTATTCAAGAAGGCATCATAGGTTGCGCCGAACTCTGCAGGGGCTATCTCGAAGATACGATAAGTTTCATCAGACCAAATTAGTCTGTCGTTGGGAATGTCAAGTTTCCAACTGCCTACTTCCGCGATACGTTGTGCTTCCTTGAGTTGCTGTTCGCTCTCACGTAAATCTCTCGTCATTCCCTGTGCCAGATTGAGTGCACGGGTTCGTCCGCTGGCCAATAGCCAGACTAGCAGCGATAGCAGCAGCGTGATCGAGATACCGCTCAATCTTATCTGGGTAATATGCCCTGTACGGGTGTCTGCTTCAAAAACGGGAAGTGAGTGCAGCCTGAATAACCAGTTATGTCCCAGTATCTTGATTTGATGTTCGGAGTTATATAACGACGGGTTGAAATGACTTTGAGAAGATTGGCTGTCATACATTAATGTCGCTGGCAGGGCTTGGCTACCATCAAATATTTCGAGATCAATATTTTTTACCTGTGCGCCGAGTATGCCTTGCATCAGGTCGTTCATCTGAAATGAGGCATAGACCCAGCCAATAATATTGGCGCGGCGCTGAGCTATCGTTTCAACCGGACTGTCCTTACGATAAATTGGCAAATAGATCAGAAATCCGTACGGCTCCTCCTGAGCGGCTTCCTGTATCAGCCTGACTTTGCCTGAAATGGCTGGCCTATTCTGGTCTCGGGCCTGTTCCATAGCGGTACGTTGTACTTTTTCAGAATACATGTCGTAGCCGAAGGCACGTTGATTCCGCTTGGTAAAAGGTTCCAGATAAACGACCGAGGTATACAAGTCGCGTTGACTTTCCGGCCACACTTGATAATCCTGAAAACCTTCCTTGCGCAGGTTTTCGATATGTCTGATTTTTTGCTGTGGTGGAATAATCAGAGAATATCCGATCACCTGTATGCCCGGATAATGATTCTCTAGGTCTAATTCCTGCACATATTGTTGAAATTCCTTGCGTTCTACACTTTTCGAGGCGACATACAGTCCCTTGGCACCACGCAGAACTTGTTCGTAGGTAGCCATCCTTTGCTCAATGCGTAACGCGATTTCTCGAGTCTGTGAATCGAAGTTTTCCTGCTGTTTTAAACATTCAGAATTAAAGGCGGTTTGTTGCAAAAAGTAGATTGCGGCAAAGCCGGTCAATAGCACCAGCAAGATTGGAATGGCGACGGTGCGTAGACGATTTTTCCATATCGCGTGCTTTTCAGCAGCAACGGTCATGATCAGAGGAAGAATAACCACGAGTCCCAGAGTGTCGCCTAGCCACCAGGCGCTCCAGTTGGAAAAATAACGGCTGCCCTCAATAATGTCCAAAGCCAGCAAGCTGCTCACGGAAAAGCTGGCACTGGTCAGGCAGATTAACGGTGCCAGCAGCAGAAAACGTAGAACCTTGCTTTTGTGGTCAAGCGTAGCCGGATAGCCGATAAGTTGCCGTAAAATCCGGCCGCCTATGGCTGCCTGTAGCATAGATGCCGTGGCAATGGACATCGCCACTGCAAGGCTCAGGGTACTGATTTGCGGGTTGTTCGAGTAGCCTACCCAGATGTTCAGTAATAGCGCGCCAAGGAATATCCATGGCAGCGTTCTGTTGCCACCGATTAAAACCACCGCGACGGCGATGCCGGCGGCGGGGAATATCGGGGAGGCATAGCCGGGAGGGAGTGCAAGCATCAAGCCCAGCTTGCCACTGACTATATAGGCTATGGTAATGAGCAAGTAGCCAGCCATATTCCATTTGTGCATGGAATCAAACTCTGAGTGAATGCTTGTGGAGGCGGACACTTGTTGTTAATCCTGTTTGTCAGCGTGTTTTTTTCTAAAGCAACGGTTCAGGGAGCCGGATCAGTGTAACGTTTATGCACAGCATCAATGGCATCAAGTACTTCAGTGGATAATACCATATCAGCACTGTCGAGATTTTCATTGAGTTGTGCCAACGTGGTTGCACCCAGAATGACACTGGCGGTAAACCAGCGTGTGCGTGCAAAAGCGAGTGCCAGTGTTGCAGGAGTCATGCCTGCCAGTTTGGCGATGCGCATATATTCACGGGTAGCATCGGCAACGTTGGGCTTGTTGTAACGTTGGCCGAAGCCGGGGAAGAGGGTTATCCGTCCGTCGGCAGTCGGATTGTTGATGTATTTTCCGGTTAGCCAGCCGAATGCCAACGGGCTGTAGGCTAGCAGGCCGACATCGGTATGGCGGCAGACTTCGGCCAGGCCGCTTTCGAAGGTGCGGTTCATCAGGTGATAGGCGTTCTGGATGGAGACGATTTTCGGCAGATTCAATTGTTCTGCAGTGCGCACGAACTCGGCTACGCCCCAGGGCGTTTCGTTCGATAGCCCGATATGGCGGATTTTTCCTGCTGCCAGCATATCGCCCAATACCTGTAACTGTTCGGCTATCGGCACGCTTTCGTGTTCCAGCGATACATCGTAATGGGTACTGCCGAACATCGGCACATAGCGATCCGGCCAGTGTATCTGGTAGAGGTCGATGTAATCGGTCTGCAAACGGCGCAGGCTGCCTTCAATCGCCTCGGTGATGTGTTGGCGATTGATGCGCGGGCCGTTGCGTATCCACGCAAAGCCGCGTGACGGCCCGGCGATCTTGCTGGCGATGATGAGTTGGTCGCGTTGCTGGTGTTTTAGCCATGAACCGATATAGCTTTCGGTGCGCCCTTGTGTTTCGGCACGGGGAGCGACCGGATACATCTCGGCCGTGTCGATCAGATTTACGCCGCGAGATACCGCCAGATCGAGTTGCGCATGGGCGTCCTGTTCGCTGTTTTGTTCACCGAAGGTCATCGTGCCCAGTGATAATGCCGAAACCTTCAAGTCGCTATTGCCTAATTGCCGGTATTCCATGTTCGCTCCAATTCGCTTGCCAATTGTTGTAATGCCTGCTTCGACAGGCTGTTCGGTATCAGGAGCTTGCCTTGTTTCCGTTGATCGTAGTTCTTGGACAGTGCCCGCAAATAGCTGGGGTCGTAATGCAGCGTCAGTAATTCGCCGACCATGGTCGAAAAGTCACCTGCGTGGATCAAGTCTGTCCAGTGTTGCAATTGTTTGGCACCGTGGAAACGATGCAGATTCTTCAGGTGATTAATCAGTAATTGCGGATTTTCGGTGTAATGGCTGTAGTCTTCCAGCAATGCCTCGACGCGTAACGATAACGGCGTGTCCATCATCAGATATTCGCTGTCGTGCATTGCCGTGATTAGCGCTGGCGGTACAGTAATCAGGCCGATCTTGGTGCTTTCGGCTTCTACATACACGGGGCGCTTGGGATCAAGTTGTTGCAAGGCCTGCAACAACATGCTGTCAAAATACTTTTGCGACGGTTGGGGATTGTCGGGGAGCTTACCCAGTACCGAACCACGATGTTGTGCCAGTTGCTCCAGATCAAGCACCTGCAAACCGACTTCCGACATCGCATTCAGCAAGCGGCTCTTGCCGGAACCGGTTGATCCGCAAACCACCCTCCAGGTAAATTGCTTGGGCAATGTATCCAGCCTATCCAGCACATCGCGACGATAGGTTTTGTAGCCGCCGTCAAGTTTGTGCGCCGACCAGCCGACTTGGGCGAGAATAATACTCATCGCGCCGCTGCGTTGACCACCGCGCCAGCAATAGATTAGCGGTCGCCATGACTTGGGTTTGTCGCGAAAACGGGTTTCCAGATGGTAGGCGATATTCCTTGCCACCAGTGCCGCACCCACTTTTCGTGCCTCAAAAGGTGATACCTGCTTGTATAGCGTACCGACGGTAATGCGCTCTTCGTCGGAAAATACCGGGCAGTTTATCGCGCCGGGGATATGATCTTCGGCAAACTCGGACGGGGTGCGCACGTCGATAATTTCGTCAAACTCGGCGAGTTGTGCTAGTTTTGCGGTTCTGAATAGCATATCAATGAGGAACCCATGTTGGAAAAATCGGAAATGTTGGAAATTAAATTAACTCAATTGTCTCACGGCGGTGGCTGCGGCTGCAAAATTGCGCCCGGTTTGTTGCAAAAGATACTGGGTGAAACATCTGAAAAAATGCCTTTCCCTGATCTGCTGGTCGGTTACGAAACCAGTGACGATGCGGCCGTATACCGTTTGAACGACCAGCAGGCCATCATCGCCACTACGGATTTTTTTATGCCTATTGTCGATGATCCGTTTGATTTCGGACGCATCGCGGCTACTAACGCGCTATCCGATGTCTATGCGATGGGCGGTACTCCTATCATGGCGCTGGCTATCGTCGGTATGCCGATCAACAAACTGCCGGTCGAATCCATACGTGCCATCCTGCAAGGCGGGGAGGCGGTGTGCAAGGCGGCAGGTATCCCGCTGGCAGGCGGACATTCTATCGATAGCCCTGAACCTATCTACGGACTGGTGGCGTTAGGTATTGTCCATCCCGACCGGCTCAAGAAGAACAGCAATGCACAGGCTGGTGATGTGCTGATACTCGGCAAGGGTTTGGGCGTGGGCATCTTGGCAGCGGCATTGAAGAAGGGCGTGCTCGATGAGGCAGGCTATGCGCAGTTAATTGCCAATACGACTAAACTCAACATTGTAGGCCAGGCCTTGTCCAAAATGGAGGCTGTGCATGCACTTACCGATGTAACTGGATTCGGCCTGTTGGGACATTTGCTGGAGATGAGTCGCGGCTCCTGTTTGAGTGGCAAGGTCGAGTTCGACAAGGTGCCTGTCCTGTCGGCGGCGCTGGAACTGGTTAAGCAAGGCTACGGCCCCGGTGCGATAGACCGCAATCTGGAAAGCTACGGCAACGATGTTCATTTCGATTCAAGTCTGGAAGTATGGCAACAGCGCCTGCTCGCAGATGCCCAAACCAGCGGCGGCCTGCTAGCCTCGGTATCAGCCGAGGCGGCTGAAGAAGTGCTGGCATGCTTTCATCTGGCCGGATTTACCGATGCGGCAGTGATCGGCTCGATGCAGAACGGGGTAGCGGGAGTGGTAGTGAGTTAGGATGTCTTTGTGATAATTTGGACTAATGGATTGTCTTGTTCGTAGTTTGATAACTTATTTAAAATATTGACATAAAACAGGGATGCGCCGCAAAACGAGGTGTGTTCCTGTTAAGGGCCGGGTTCAGCAAAATGTCCCAAGGGCTGCGATATAGTATTTATGTCGATTGAAAATGTATCACCGGAACCAGCGGGGACGGACTGCACCGGATGGAAGGGGGGGATGTATAAAACCTAGTTTGTGAGCTGCCGCATTGCGGCCTTGCCTGCTTGACCCCGTTGGTGATTTTGCGAGTTGCGCGGAAAATAGTATATTTTTGCTAAAACTAATTTGTGGGATCAATACTTTTTTGGAGTATCACATCATCTGCTGAGGTTTCGAAATTCCAAACCCTTGCGCGTAGTCAATCCTGATCTCTTTTAGTTTATTGATTGTTTCCTCATTTTCAACCATTTCCGCAATGATTTGGACACCGATTTTTTTTGCTACCTGATTGATCGCCACGACCTTGGCGAGTCTTGCCGGATCATGAGGGATGCCCAGAATAATGCTGCCGTCAATTTTCAGGAATTCAACTCTGAAACCTCGAATCAGGTTAAACAGCACCTGTTCTCGGCCAAAACCGCTGAGCGCGACGTGGCAGTCGCATTGTTTCACTTTCCTCGCAAATTCAGCTACCTTATCCGGGAATGCAGCCAGCGATGAATCTGAAATTTCAAAGCATAGTCGTGTTCCTGGCAGACCGAACTCAAAGAGCGTCAGGCGTAAAAATTCCGGGAAGCCCGAATCCATGATCGTGGAAACGGCCACGTTGATAAAGAATATGGAATCCTGATAGTCCACCTGCGAAGTCTGGCTGGCGATCCATTCGGCCACATGTTGAACTACCCAACGATCCAGACGTGGCATCAGGCCATATTTTTCGGCCAGAGGGAAGAATGAACCCGGTGGCAGCATGCTGCCTTCTTCTTCTCTCAAACGCAGCAATACTTCGTAGTGATCGTGCGATTTTGTGTCATCCAGAGGAGTGATCCGCTGACAAAAAAGTACGAAATCTCCATTTTCAATCGCCATCTTGATCATGTCTGAATCATGATTTACGGTACTTTGCTTCGCATAGGCATCAACAAACATGTTCTGTTCATCCGATGATTGAGGTGATTTATTCGTGCGTATATCTTCGGGCATCGTGATGTCGTTCATCAAAATATGGAAACCGCTTATGTTTCCGTCATCGCCAAACTGGGGAATGTGATCAACTGAAAACCTGTAAAGCGTGCCCTCCTTTATTTCCTGTGTACGTTCAAAATGCACCGACTTTCCTCCCAGTGCCTGACGTACTTCCGAGGCGGTTTCCCGATATACCTGATTGCCAAGCACATCGCGTATGTGCTGCCCGTTAATCTCATCTGCACGCAGGTGCAACATATTTGAAAACGCCCGGTTGTGATATTGCAAACGTCCCTCCCGGTTGACGAAGGCAATCATGGTTGGCAACACCGTATCTATCAGTTTCAATAATTCCCGGTTGTCAGAAACGGCTTTTTCAGCATGGATGCGACGCAGCTCTTCGTGTTCAAGTTTTTCCTTTAGCAGTGAAATCTGTGAAGTCCGGCGAGTCAACGCCCATTCCGAGCGTGAAACACGGGACGCCTCGGCCAGCGATGCAGCTACCAGCACACCGCTCAGAAAGGTAGTCCATTGCGGCCCAAGATCGGTAAAAAGAATCGTAATAACCAACGCCGCCGCAGTCAGAATTGTGGCCAATGCAGGTAGAAACACGCGCAACAGATGACTTAATACATGACGATTCATGGATGGCTCCAGAGGGTTAAACCCGTTTACGACAAATAGTACAACATTCAACAAAATTAAATGCTAATCCTCATGCCGAAATTAGTTACGATTAGACATAGACTTTGTTTATTTTGAAATAGAGGATGTTGTACATTGGGATACTTCAATTAATTTGAAATCTGTCGCGATACGGCGTAGTTCAGAAAATTTTAATGCTTACATATCATATATATGCGCTGCATTATAGTTTTCTTCACGCCTTGTCTGACTTATACATGGTTGCGTGGTGATTCCCCTTGGGCTGCGCAGTGGAATGGTTATAAGTACTGGCTTTGGTGAGGTTTTTTAACACCTTGGTTCAATGTCTGGCAGTACTATCAGTAGCTCCATCAGGATTATGAATATTTAGAGGCTAACGGTAAATACTCGGAACTGCATTAAGGGTGGCATGAGAGGACGGTGGAGGTAACTCTGTCCTCTATTCAATTCGCGGCGCTGTAGAATAGCTTACAAAAATCTATCAAGCAGCTTTCTACTATGACTATCCAGTTTTTCGATTTCACGCATCAAGTAAGATACGCCATGTGCATCGGTGATCAGTAGAGAGGTGTGAGACAGCCTGCGGATATGATCCTCGGATTTAAGTATTAATTCAGTATTTCCCCGATCAGTTTTTATCTGCCATATACTCGGAGTGGCAAAACTGCTTACGGAATTGATTTGCATGATTTCAGGCATGAATTCTCGACATTTCAATTCATCTTCAATGAGATGACGGTATTCATAGGGTAACTCTGTCAGATGTTCAATCAACAGTAGTTCGTGTCCGTTATGATCGGTCAATGAAATGTACTGATCGGGTGCCGTAATAGGAAAGGCGCGTATCGGGACGATTTCCTTGATTGTTGAGTTGTTTTTCGATGTAAATAGCAGACGTCCGGCTTGATTGCGCGTAATTGTGAAGTCGTTCATATATTCACCTTGTTGTGCGGTGCTTCATCGTCCATATCCATGTCCACATTGCGTGCCTGAGCCTGATACAGGCGGTAATAGGCGTCCTTGCGTTCCATGAGCTGATCATGACTGCCCACTTCAACGATTTCGCCCTTGTCCAGTACTACCAGCCGATTTGCCTTGTGTAGTGTGGAAAGGCGATGCGCAATGGCGATAGTCGTACGCCCCTGTACCAGATTGTCTAGTGCCTTCTGGATTTCCTTTTCGGTTTCCGTGTCGACCGAAGCGGTTGCCTCGTCAAGTATCAGAATGCGTGGGTTGATAAGTAGTGCACGTGCAATGGAAATGCGTTGACGCTCTCCTCCTGAAAGTCCTTGTCCGCGCTCACCTACGTGTGAATCGTAACCGTGAGGCAGGCGCAGGATAAATTCGTGTGCGTGTGCGGCGCGGGCAGCGGCAATGATTTCAGCGCGTGTTGCATCGGGCATGCCATAGGCAATATTTTCGGCAATACTGCCGAAGAACAGGAAGGGCTCCTGTAATACCAGTCCAATGTGGCGGCGATATTGCGCTATCGGGAGCGAGCGTATATTTACGCCGTCAATATTGATGGCACCTTCGGTAACATCAAAAAAACGGCACATCAGATTAACCAGTGTACTTTTTCCGGAGCCGCTGTGTCCGACCAGTCCGATCATTTCTCCGGGTTCTATGGTCAGATTCATATTCTTGATTACATTGCGATTGCCATAACGGAATCCGATATTGCGCAATTCGATTTTTCCTGTGATTTTCTCAAGGAAAACCGGATTGACCGGATCTGCAACACTTGAAACATGATCCAGAATATCAAATATCCGTTTGGTTCCCGCTGCGGCTTTTTGAGTCACTGATACGATGCGGCTCATCGAGTCTATACGTGTATAGAATCGGCTGATGTATGCCAGAAATGCAATCAAAACGCCGACTGAAATGTCATTGTGAGCCACTTGCCATATGCCGAATGCCCAGACTACCAGCAGACCAATTTCGGTCAGCAACGAAACGCTGGGTGTAAACAGCGACCATATCTTGTTGATGCGATCGTTGACGTGCAGGTTGTGTTGATTGGCAATGCGGAAACGCTCAGCTTCACGCGTTTCTTGAGCGAAAGCCTTGACGACACGAATTCCGGGGATAGTATCGGCTAATACATTGCTGACTTCTGACCAGACGCGGTCAATTTTTTCGAAACCGGTGCGTAGTCTGTCACGCACGTTGTGAATCATCCATGCGATGAAAGGCAACGGTAGCAGGGTAACGATTGCCAGCCAGGGATTGATGGAAAAAAGGATGGCGGCAGTCATTGCGATCATCAGTACATCGGTCGCAAAATCGAGCAAATGGAGCGATAAGAACACACAGATACGATCAGACTCAGAGCCTATTCGTGACATCAAATCCCCGGTGCGTTTGCCGCCAAAATATTCCAGTGAAAGATGAAGCAGATGCTCGTAGGTAATTGTGCGTAGATCGGCACCGATCCGTTCGCTGACCAGTGCAAGAATATACGTTTTTGCCCAGCCCAGCCCCCATGCCAAAACTGCCGAGCCAAAAAGTCCTGCAAGTAACCAGCCTACCAGAGCAAAGTCTATAGGTGAACCGTTCTGGTATGGAATTAACACCTCGTCCATCAGCGGCATGGTGAGATAGGGAGGAACAAGGGTAGCTGCCGTGGATGCCAGCATCAATAAAAAGCCAGCCAGCAACTGCCATTGATACGGTTTGGCGAAACGCCATAGGCGGAATAGTGTCCAGGTTGACGGCGGGGCATTGATCGTTTTGCTACAGAATGGGCACTCATCCTGATCTTCTGCGAGCGGTGTCAGGCAGTCAGGGCAATGTTCATGCGTATCTTCTGTGATATCTGTTCCCGATAGGAATGCGGTTAGTTGCTGTTCAAACTTATTGACGAAGCGGGTGGCCTGAACGTTATGCATCAGGGTATAAAACCAGCATGCGAGCCGCACATTTTTATTAAATAGCTCAATTCTGCCTATGCCGCCATGATCATTGCGCTCCAGGGTGAGCCCGTCGCAATAGGGGAATGTGCTGCACTGATCTCGCTGATGGTTAAGGTTTATGAGCTGCTTGTTGGTTATGAGTAGTAAACTTTTGGCAAAACGCAGGTTCGAGTCAAGGTCGATTTCTATCCATGCCCTGATTTCTTCATTTTCACCGAGCTGTGAGTTTGCCTGGATATGCCATGTGTCCGGGAGTTTGTTTCTTGTAGCAAGTGGAAGAGGTGTTTGAGTTTTCAATGTATGGAATAGTGTTGCAATAAGTCGGAATTGCTCGGGATTTTGCCATGTTCAGTTCGACTTGTTTAATGAGTTGCACTAACTTGGGCTGCTTGCTGTTTATATTATTTTGTTCGGTAAACTAATACAATGCCTGTTGCGTTATTTTCCTTCTGGTTTTTTATAAATTATCTGGATGTACTAAATGGAGTTTCTTAAGATTTTTTCCTTGCGAGGACCCAATATCTGGACATACCGTCCTGTGTTGGAAGTTTGGCTGGATATAGGTGAGCTGGAGGATTTCCCCTCTAACAAGATTCCGGGTTTTTATGAAAGACTTGTTGCCATGCTGCCGACGCTGAGCGAGCATCGATGCGGAATTGGAGAGCGTGGCGGATTTCTGCAACGTTTACGTGAGGGGACGTGGGCAGGGCATATTCTTGAGCACGTTACGATTGAATTGCAGAATTTGGCCGGGATGCAAGCCGGTTTTGGCAAGGCGCGTGAAACGTCGGTGCGCGGAATTTATAAGGTCGTGGTTCGTTCACGTAACGAAGAGGTAAGCCGTGCGGCCTTGCATGAGGCACGCGAACTGTTGATGGCGGCTATTCAAGACAGGGAGTTTGATGTTTCGGCTGCGGTTGCCAGATTGCACGATATGGTTGACTCCCTCTGCTTGGGGCCCAGTACGGCTTGTATTGTGGATGCCGCCACGAGTCGCGGAATTCCTTCAATCAGACTTACAGAAGGTAATCTCGTACAACTGGGGTATGGTGCAAATCAGCATCGTATCTGGACGGCTGAAACCGATCAGACTAGTGCTATCGCTGAAGGTATTTCGCGAGATAAGGAATTAACCAAGACTTTATTGCAGGCATGCGGAATTCCAGTTCCTGAAGGACGGGTAGTGGATAGTCCAGCCGATGCCTGGAGCGCCGCCGAAGATATAGGTTTGCCCGTGGTTGTTAAACCGACCGACGGCAATCATGGAAGAGGTGTTTCCAGTGAGTTGATGACGCGTGCAGAGGTTGAGGCCGCGTATAAATTCGCCGATGCAGAAGGAAGCGAGGTTCTGGTCGAGCGTTTTATACGCGGACAGGAGCACAGGTTGTTGGTCGTTGGCGGAAAAATGGTTGCGGCGGTACGCGGTGAATCCGTATCGCTGCTTACTGATGGTGTTTCTACTATCAGAGCATTGATAGCCGAACAGATCAATTCCGACCCACGTCGCGGTGCAAGTGAGGAATTTCCTCTGGATGTAATTGATGTTGATAACTGTCCTTCAGTTATGTTTGAGATTTCTCGACAGGGATATTCTGCAGATTCAATTCCTGCAAAGGGTCTCAGTGTATTGGTTCAACGTAATGGAAATATTGCTTTCGATGTGACCGATAACGTACATGCAGATGTGAGTGCTCAGGTCTCACTTGCTGCCCGAGTTGTCGGACTGGATATTGCAGGCGTTGATCTGGTAGCCGAAGATATTTCTCGTCCTCTGAGTGAGCAAAAAGCGGCCATCGTTGAGATCAACGCCGGGCCGGGTTTGTTGATGCATCTCAAACCTGCTTCCGGCAAGGTACAGCCAGTCGGTGCAGCCATAGTTGATAACCTGTTTCCTGTCGGAGAAACGGGACGTATTCCCGTGGTTGGGATAACGGGTAGCAAGGGTAAAACTAAAGTAGCGCGACTTTTGTCTGATTTATTGGGCTTGGCAGGCCAATATGTGGGCTTGGCTAGTAGTGAAGGGCTATTTTTTGACAGGCGTTTAGTAGATAAACGTGACTGTTCCAATTGGGCATCATCACAAAAGGTATTGATCAACTGTGCGGTTGATGTGGCTGTGATAGAAAATGGTTTTGAAACGATACTCCTGGAAGGTTTAGGTTATGACCGTTGTCAGCTGGGTATCGTCACAAATATTGACTCACTCATGCATGTCGGGAAGCATTACATAGACACTCCCGAGCAGGTGTGCAATGTATTGCGCACCCAGATTGATGTGGTGCTTTCTGACGGCGTAGCCGTGCTCAATGCAGATGATTCGTTGGTCGTAGAGCTAGCCCAATATTGTGATGGCGAGGTGATTTATTTCTCCGTAGACAATAATCAGGGCGTTATGACGGCGCACCTTGATCAGGGCGGGCGGGCGGTGTTGCTGAAGGAAAATGCCATAGTGTTGTGTCATGGCGTGCGGGAAATTGTCTTGGCAAAACTTCCGCGATGGGATGAGGCCAACATGAATGTTGCTGATCTGCTGGCCGCCGTTTCGGCAGCATGGGCTTTGGGTGTGTCTAATGATATTGTTCGTGCAGGAATTTTGATGCTTGAAAATACTTCGCAGCAACAGTGTCAGATTATTTCAGGAAAGAATGTTTAATGGATGTGTCACGTATACGCGCACTGCGCGGCCCGAATCTGTGGAGTCGGCAAACAGTTATTGAAGCAATCGTGTCCTGTTCGGATGTGGAGTGTAATATTGCCCTGATTGATGAATTTGAAGCGCGTTTACGTGCGAGCTTTCCGAATGTAGGCCGGCTGCAACTTTCGGGGCATGCCGAAGCGATCCCCATGGCCCATGTGCTAGAGGTTGTTGCACTTGGTTTACAGGCGCAGGCTGGATGCCCGGTCAGTTTTAGTCGTACTGCATTCACCATGGAGCCTAGGGTGTTTCAGGTGGTTTTTGAATACTGTGAAGAGTCCGTGGGTAGGTTGGCTTTTAAGCTGGCTCGGGAGTTGTGCCAGGCGGCTTTTGAAGGGTTGAGTTTCGATCTTGATGCAGCGCTGACTGCGTTGCGTGAACTGGATGAGGATATGCGGCTGGGGCCCAGTACCGCATCCATTGTTCAAGCGGCAATGCGGCGCTCCATACCTTATCGTCGGCTTACCGAAGGCAGTCTGGTTCAATTTGGCTGGGGTAGCAAGCAGCGACGCATTCAGGCTGCCGAGACGGATCGCAGCAGTGCCATTGCTGAAGCGATTGCTCAGGATAAGGAATTGACCAAAAGATTGCTCGAAGCGGCTGGTGTGCCGGTACCTCAAGGCAGACCGGTAGTCGACGCAAATGATGCATGGGCTGCCATGTGTGAGATAGCCGCTCCGGTCGTGGTTAAGCCGGTAGATGGTAATCAGGGCAAGGGAGTGACGGTAAATATTCTGACGCGCGACCATCTGAATATCGCATACCAAGCGGCATCGGAAATCGGTTCGAGTGTAATGGTGGAACGTTTTATACCGGGTTGTGATTATCGTATGCTGGTAGTGGGCGATCAGTTGGTGGCGGCGGCACGTCGTGAGCCGCCTCAGGTAATTGGTGATGGCATACATACTGTGCGTGAATTGGTCGAACAGGTAAATAGTGATCCCAGACGAGGTGAAGGGCATGCGACTTCGTTGACCAAGATGCGCATTGATACGATAGCCGAGGCCAGATTAAAGGTGCAAGGCTATACGGCAGACTCGATTCCTGATAACGGGAGTTACGTGGTACTGCGCAATAATGCCAATCTGAGCACGGGCGGAACCGCCACTGATGTCACCGACGATGTACATCCGCAATTGGCCGCCACGGTTATTGCAGCCGCAAAAATGGTGGGCTTGGATATTTGTGGTGTGGATGTGGTCTGCGATAGTGTATTGCTTCCTTTGGAGGATCAGAACGGGGGGGTTGTTGAGGCTAATGCGGCACCTGGTTTGCGTATGCATTTGCAGCCTTCGTTCGGTAAGGGGCGTGATGTTGGCGAAGCCATTGTTTCAATGATGTTCAAGGGGGGTGAAGATGCACGCATTCCACTCGTCGCGGTGGCCGGAACCAATGGTAAAACCACTACGGTAAGGTTGATTGCGCATATCCAGACTTGTCAGGGGTTGCGGGTCGGTATGACTAATTCAGATGGCGTATATATACAGGGGCGGCGTATCGATACCGGCGATTGCAGCGGTCCCAAGAGTGCACGTAATGTGTTGCTTCATCCCGATGTCGATGCCGCCGTATTTGAAACAGCCCGTGGCGGTGTATTGCGTGAAGGCCTGGCATTTGATCGTTGTAATGTCGCGGTTGTGACGAATATCGGACAGGGCGATCATCTGGGACTTAATTACATTAGTACGGTAGAAGACCTGAGCGTCGTAAAGCGGGTCGTAGTACAGAATGTCTCTGCGGATGGTGTGGCTGTGCTCAATGCGGCTGATCCCATGTGTGTAGCCATGGCTCCGGTTTGTCCGGGTTCAGTTACATTTTTTTCGGTGGATGGTCTCCATTCTCAGATACTGACGCATCGGGTACAGGGAAAGCGCGTCATTTATGTCGAGGATGGTCATATTGTGGCGCGCGAGAAAGATTTTGAACAGCGCGTAAATTTAAGCCAAATTCCAATTACACGTAACGGCACCATAGGATTTCAGATTGAAAATGCAATGGCAGCCATTGGTGCTGCCTGGGCATTGAATATCGATTGGGATACGATTCGTAGCGGGCTTGCGAGCTTTGTCAATGATGCAGCGACAGCGCCGGGGCGTTTCAATTTCTTTGATTATCGGGGTGCGACGGTGATTGCCGATTACGGGCATAATCCCGATGCGATACAAGCCCTGATTCCCGCCATCGAAAGCATTCCGGCCAAGCGGCGTCTGGTCGTGATCAGTGGTGCGGGTGATCGTCGCGACATAGATATTCAACGCCAAACCGAGATGCTGGGAGATGTTTTTGATGAAGTTATCCTGTATCAGGATCAATGTCAGCGTGGTCGTGCGGAAGGGGAAGTGCTGGAATTGTTAAGGCTGGGCTTGTTAAATGCCAAGCGTGCAAGCAAAGTAGATGAAATTACCGGTGAGTTCGTGGCTATAGATTTGGCGTTGACACGTTTGAAGGCCGGGGATGTCTGTTTGATCCTGATCGATCAGGTTGATGAGGCATTGGCGCATATAGGCAAACGGGTTGCAGAGGCTAATCTGACAACATGAAGTTGATACAGTCACGCGATAATTCCTTTTTCAAGGAGTTAGTCAAGCTTACTGGTTCGGCACGTCACCGCAGCAAGATTGGGCAGACGTTGCTTGATGGTACACATTTGCTGTCCGCGTATTTGCAAGCCGGGCATAAACCACGACAAATTCTGCTTAATTCAGCCGCCTTGCGAGACGATGAAATTATTGCATTGCTTCAAGGCTTGAATGAAGTGCCTGTCACTCAACTGGAAGACAGGTTGTTTGCCGAATTAAGCGAGCTGAAAACGCCGACCGGTATTCTGGCGCTGATAGACTTTCCGCAAACCGAATGGGCGGAAGTCGATAATCGCTTTGTGCTGATGCTGGAAGATATTCAGGATCCCGGTAATCTGGGTTCAATATTGCGTTCAGCCGCTGCGGCCGGGTGTGATACGGTATTTTTATCTGTCGGTTGCGCGGATGTCTGGTCGCCCAAGGTGTTGCGTGCGGCGATGGGCGGTCATTTTTGCATGCGCATTTTTGATCGTCAGGATTTGCCGAATGTGGCGCGTGAATTTTCCGGTATGCGGCTGGCAACCAGCTTGCAGGCTTCGCAAAGTCTGTATCAATGCGAACTTGTCGGCAATCTGGCCTTTATGATGGGTAATGAAGGTGCCGGGTTGTCCGATGCTTTGCGGTCATTGGCTACGCATCAAATTTCTATTCCGATGCCGGGTAATGTGGAGTCGTTGAATGTGGCGGCAGCAGCGGCGATTTGTCTGTTTGAAGCGGTGCGTCAGCGCCGGAATTAATCTTGTCTTGCGGTAACGTCATGAAATTCTGTAATTATCCGTGCGTACAGTGAATTCAAACCACGGTTTTCGGGTTTGATTATTGGCGTATAATGCGCAGGTTTGCCGTTTGTCACTGTTTACCGTTAAGAGAACAACACATTGAATATTACAAGCTTTGCAGATTTGAATCTTGCCCCGGAAATTCTCAGGGCACTCACCGAGTTTGGATACACCACACCGACCCCGATACAGGTACAAGCCATACCGCTGGTGCTTGAAGGTTGCGATTTGATGGCCGGGGCGCAGACCGGAACGGGCAAGACCGCCGGATTCGCGTTGCCGATACTGCAAAAATTGTTACCTTTCTCAACACCCAGCCCATCGCCAGCACGTCATCCTGTTCGAGCACTGGTTCTGGTTCCAACCCGCGAGCTGGCAGTTCAGGTAGAAGCCAGCTTCAAGGTCTATGCGAAACACACGCATCTGCGTTCTCTGGTGGTATTTGGCGGGGTGGACATTAAAACCCAGACGCCGCATCTGAGAACCGGAGTGGAAATTCTGGTCGCAACGCCGGGTAGATTGCTGGATCACATCGAGCAAAAGACGGTGCAGTTGAATCAAGTACAAATGCTGGTGCTGGATGAGGCTGACCGCATGCTGGATATGGGTTTCATGCCTGATTTGAAACGTATTTTGGCCTTGTTGCCCAGTGTGCGTCAGAATCTGATGTTTTCTGCGACCTTTTCCAGTGAAATCAAGAGTCTGTCAGCTGAATTTCTGGTCAATCCGAAGTTGATCGAAGTCGCACGCAGCAATGCTACAGCCGAAAATGTGACGCAGAAGGTTTACATGCTGGCATCGTCCGACAAACATGCGCAACTGGTCGAGATACTGCGGGGCGAAGATGCCAAGCAAGTTATTGTGTTTACCAAAACCAAATTGACGGCCAGTCGCCTTGCGCGGTTATTGCATCGTGAAGGTTTTGCTGCCGATGCGATTCATGGTGATAAGAGTCAACTGGAGCGTATGCAGGTTCTGGAAAGCTTTAAACAGGGTAAGGTTTCCGTATTGATTGCTACCGATGTGGCGGCTCGCGGACTGGATATAGATTTATTACCGATGGTAATCAATTATGAAATGCCCAGCGCGGCAGAAGATTATGTACACCGTATCGGACGTACCGGTCGTGCAGGCGCATCCGGCATTGCGATTTCGCTGGTGGCTCCCGAAGAAGAACGTTATCTGGTCGAGATTGAGAAATTGATCAAGCGTCCGATTCAGCGTGAAACGGTTCATCCGGTTCATCAACCCGCTCCCATTCATCATGCGGCGCGTGCAGATCGTCCGGTGCGCAGCCATACTTCTCCAGTCAGGGCCGAGAAGAAACCGATTCATGATGCATGGTTCAATAAGCCTTATGAACCCGCTGTTGGCAGTGTGGCAGTGCAAACGCCACCCGCCGTTGTGAGCAGTAAACCATCCAGCCAGATTCCGGCGTTATTCATGCGCAGGAAACCAGTACCGACGGAAGAGAAAAATTAATACGTTCTGCTGACTTCTTCAGGTTGGGTGAATTTCAAAATGATCACGGTAAAGTCGCTTATTTACGGGCTGGCCTGATTGCGCATGGTTAGTGCGGATTTCAGTTCGCAGCCTATTAAATGAGGAGGAAATATATTGAGTTCAACGTATGACGAGTCGTCATTCAAGGTATTGCGTGGCCTTGAACCTGTGCGTCAGCGTCCTGGCATGTACACGACACTGGATAATCCGAACCACATCATTACCGAAGTGGTGGATAACGCCTGCGATGAGGCACTCGCCGGATTTACCGGCAATATAACGGTAACCGCTCATGCGGATGGTTCGATTTCGGTACTGGACGAAGGTCGTGGCATACCGGTAGGTATCCATCCCGAAGAGGGGGTTTCGGTCGTTGAAGTCGCTTTTACCGTACTGCATTCGGGAGGCAAGTTCGACAAGGAAAGCGGTGGTGCATACCGTTTCGCAGGCGGATTACATGGCGTCGGCGTGGCGGTTACCAATGCACTGTCTACCGCAGTGGATGTGACGGTTTTTCGCGATGGAGCAGAGCATCATCTGCGTTTTGATAACGGTGTTGCCACTCGTCCGCTTGAGAAGGTGGCGACCTGTGCCAAGCGTAAAACCGGCACGTTGGTGCGTGTCTGGCCTGATGCCAAATATTTCGATAGTCCCAATGTCAATCTGGCGCAACTGGAACGCGCCTTGCGTGCCAAGGCGGTGTTGTTGCCGGGTGTCACGGTTACGTTAATTACCGAAGCAACCGGTGCATCCATTTCATGGTCGTATCCCGATGGTTTGCGCGGTTATCTGTTCGAAGCCCTGTCCGATCAGGAATTGGCTGCGCCGATTTTTTCCGGCGAACGTTATATTGCCAAAGGTGATGAATCATTTGTCGAGGGCGAAGGCGTGGCTTGGGCATTTGCCTGGGCGGAGGAGGGGACGATAGTTCGCGAATCCTACGTCAACCTGATTCCTACCTGGTCAGGCGGTACGCATGATGCCGGTATGCGCGATGGCGTGTTCAATGCCGTTAAGAGTTTTATCAATCTGCACAATATGATGCCAAAAGGGATAAAGCTTTCCTCTGAGGACGTGTTTTCGCGGGTAAGTTTTGTATTGTCGGCCAAGGTGCTTGATCCATCCTTTCAGGGGCAGACCAAGGAAAAGCTGGTGTCGCGCGGTGCGCTGAAGCTGGTTTCCTCTATGGTCAGCGATCCTTTGTTGCTGTGGCTTAATGATCATATTGAATACGGCAGGAAAATTGCCGAAATCTCCATCAAGCAGGCGCAAAGCCGGATGAAGTCCGCGCAGAAGATCGAGAAGAAGAAAGGCTCGTCGGTTGCGGTGTTGCCGGGTAAATTGACTGATGCGGCGGAATTCAATCCGGCGCGCAACGAGCTGTTTCTGGTCGAAGGCGATTCGGCGGGCGGCTCGGCCAAGCAGGGGCGTAACAAGGAGTTTCAAGCCATACTGCCATTGCGCGGCAAGGTGCTTAACACCTTCGAGGTTGATCGTGACCGGCTGTTTTCCAATGCCGAGGTGCATGATATTGCTGTGGCGATAGGCGTAGACCCGCACGGTATCAATGATCAGGCCGATCTTTCCGGCTTGCGGTATCACGGCATTTATATCATGGCCGATGCGGATGTGGATGGCTCACACATTTCCACCTTATTGCTCACGCTGTTTTTCCGGCATTTCCCAAAACTGATTGAGGCCGGGCATATCTATCTGGCACAGCCCCCGTTGTTTCGGATTGATGTCCCCGCGCAAGGCAAGAAACCGTTGCGCAAACTGTATGCACTGAATGCCGACGAACTGTCTTCCATCGAAGATCGTCTCAGAAATGAAAAGGTGCGCGAAGGTTCATGGAGCATCTCCCGTTTCAAGGGGCTGGGCGAAATGAATCCGCTACAACTGTGGGAAACCACCATGTGCCCCGATACCCGACGTGCATTATGTGTCGAACTGGATGCCAGTTCGTATCAGATGGCAGAGCAAACCATGAATATGCTGATGGCAAAGAAGGAATCCGGTTCCCGGCGGGAATGGCTGGAATTTCACGGTAATGAGGTGACAGGCGATGTCTGATATTCAGGAAGAATTATTCAATGCCGGTGAGGATGAGGCGGCAGAGGTTGAAACGGCAGAGGTTGAAACGCCTGTGGTGTATTCTGGTGGTGGAAATGCACGTCAGTTTTTACCGCTTCCTGCGTTGCCGGAAGGCGATACGGTGCCGTTGGCACAATATGCGGAACGAGCTTATCTGGAGTATGCGGTTTCGGTCGTGAAAGGACGCGCACTGCCCGATGTCTGTGACGGACAGAAACCGGTGCAACGCCGCATACTCTATGCGATGCGCGAAATGGGGCTGACGCATAACAGCACCTATGTTAAATCGGCGCGTGTGGTAGGCGAAGTGCTGGGTAAGTTTCATCCGCATGGCGATAGTTCGGCCTACGATGCGATGGTCAGACTGGCGCAGAATTTCTCGCTACGTTATCCGCTGGTGGACGGGCAGGGGAATTTTGGCTCGCGCGATGGTGATAATTCCGCTGCGATGCGATATACCGAAGCGCGTTTAACGCCGCTTGCCTCTGTGCTGCTGTCCGAACTGGACATGGGCACGGTGGATATGATTCCGAATTACGACGGGCATTTTCAGGAACCCGCAATGTTGCCGGCCCGTCTGCCTATGGTGTTGCTGAATGGCGCGTCCGGCATTGCCGTCGGCATGGCTACCGAGATTCCCTCGCATAACTTGCGCGAAGTAGGCAGTGCCGCCGCGCTGTGTGTACGTAAACCGGAAAGTACCGATGACGAACTGCTGACCTTCATAACCGGCCCGGATTTGCCCAGTGGCGGGCAAATCATTTCGTCGCCGCATGATATTCGTGAATGCTATCGAACCGGGCGCGGCTCATTGAAGATGCGCGCACGCTGGACGGTAGAAGAGTTGGCGCGCGGGCAGTGGCGGGTGATCGTGCATGAACTTCCTCACGGCACATCGTCCAGAAAGGTCATGGAGGAAATCGAGGAACTGACCAATCCCAAGGTCAGAGCCAACAAGAAGGCGTTATCGCAGGATCAGGTGCAGAACAAGCAATTGATTCTGTCCGTGCTTGACAAGGTGGTCGATGAGTCGGACAAGGATCAGGCCGTGCGTCTGGTGTTCGAGCCAAAGTCGAGCCGTCAGTCGGTCGATGAGATGATGTCCATTCTGCTCGCGCATACCAGTCTGGAAGGGTCGCTATCGATCAATATGGTGATGATCGGTATCGACGGACGACCAAAGCAGAAGCCGCTAGTCGAATCCATCCGTGAATGGGCGCAGTTCCGACTGGCTACGGTACGCCGTCGTTGCGAACACCGTTTGGGCCAGATCAATGACCGCATCCATGTGCTCGAAGGCAGGATGATCGTCTTCCTCAATCTGGATGAGGTGATTGCGCTAATACGCGAATCGGATGATCCCAAGGCGGCGTTAATAGCACGGTTTGATCTGTCCGACCGGCAGGCCGAGGACATCCTCGAAATCAGATTGCGCCAACTGGCGAAAATGGAAGGCATCAAGATCGAGCGCGAGTTGAAGGCGCTGCAAACCGAAGGCGAGGAGCTGGGCAAGTTGCTGGGTTCGGATGCGCTGATGCGCCGTCGCGTGGCGAAAGAAATCGACGAAGACATCAAGGCGTTTGGCGATGACAGACGCACGCTGATAGAACAGGCAGAGCGTGTCGTATTGTCTGCACAGGTGGTGGATGAGCCGGTTACGGTAGTGATTTCAGCGAAATATTGGGGCCGTACCCGTCAGGGTCACGGGCTGGATTTATCCGGCATCGCCTTCAAGGATGGCGACGGCTTGTTGGGCGCATACGAATGTCGTACCACCGATCATTGTGTGGTGATTTGCAGCAACGGACGAGTTTGCAGTGTGCCGGTACTCCAACTCCCTTCCGGTCGCGGCGATGGCGTACCGCTGACCACGCTGATCGAATTGGCACCCGGTGCGAAGATCATTCATGTTTTCTGCGGTGCCGTTGATCTGAATGTATTGCTGGCAACTTCGGCCAGCTATGGCTTTATCTGCAAAATAGAAAATCTGATCGGACGCAATAAGGCGGGCAAGCAATTCATCAAACTGGATGGTGATGAACGTATTTTGACTCCCTATCTGTATGAATCCACCGACCAGTCCTGGATTATTTCGGCTACCCGTGCAGGGCGCTTGCTGGCATTCCCGCTGGCCGAAATGAAGCGACTGGATGGCGGCGGCAAGGGTGTGGTTGTGATGGGACTGGATGAAGGCGATGAACTGGCTGCGGTCATCGTGACACCCAAGACAAAAATCACTGTGATGGCACAGGCGGGCAATGGCAAGGAACAAACCATAAAACTGTCAGAAAACGACCTGCAATCCCATTTCGGTAAACGCGCCAGAATGGGCAGGATGCTGTCGCTCAAGGCTAAGGCGGTTGTTATGCAGATTAAGGATGGTAACTAAATCACAGAGCCTGTTTGATCCGCAAAGCGTCGTTAACTTCATGTAATTAGCTAAATTGATGAGTAATCATCACTATTTGTTGGACTTGCAACCAAGCATCACACAGATTTCTCCGTGGATGCGAACGAAAGCTTCCGGTTTGAGAGTTCCCAACACAACGACGATGGAGTCTCGGTTCAACGAGAATAGTTTCATGGCTCTTACCCAACTTGTTTTTGGCAATTGTCCGTTGGCAATATCATCTTGTTGTAGCGGAATGGCATCATGCCCAGCCTGAGAAGTGATTGCTACAGCGAGGAAATCACCAAATGCATCCGGGGAAGTAAGCAGCATAACCGGGCGACGTTTTTGGTTTGCTAGATCAGAAAATGGGAAAGGGATTTGGACAATATCAGAACGTTTTAACATCGTTCCAAACCTCATCATCTTGATTATCCCAAACATGCTTCATCACAATTTCTTGCGCTCTCGTCAAGTTGGACATCTCCGTACGATCTGCATTTTTACTGCTTAGGTACTCGATAAAATGCAAAGCTTCAAGCGCTAAAGATTCAGGCAACGGCTTGGCGACTTCATAAATTTGTTCTGCGATTGACATTAATACACTCCTTACTAACTGACATGCAGTTAAGCTTAACTTCCACCCCCGTCAAAGGCAAGAAAGAAGTGAGTTGGGCGATCAACTTTGCTCTTCTTATGGTTTTCTTTGGCGATCAACTACTTGGCCGCCGTATGGGGATGGAGTCCCCATTCAATTCTTTTAATTGGGGCCTATTTTCCTGTTATTTAGCAATCGAAAAAATCGATCCAATCTGACCCCGTCGATTAGGGCTTAGAACTACAGCGCTTCTTTCGCAGCCAGTCAGGTATTTCACGGCGCGACCTCCATAGGGTAGCAACAATCAGCATCAGGCTAGCTAGCATGCGGAGTGCTTGCTTTATATCTCCGTCTAACAACGAAATTGTCATTGAAATAATGATAGCTATAACAACAAACACACCAAGAAATGCCGCTACGCGGAAATATTTTCGAGCCACTGGGTCTTTAAGCGTGGGGTCAATACCCATTGATCCAAGTGCAGCCAGAGCAAATACGGCGATAGCTATTATCGCAACACCTACAAGATACGATTTGAAGGAAATGGCTAGAAACAAAAAGAATGCGCCCAGAAGAATCACAATAACTTGAAGTATTCGCGATGTGGTACGCATAAAAGCCCTAACGAGGCTGTAGAAAAACCCCACTAGGGGGCGAGAAAATAATTTTTCGGGGGTCACTAAACCCCTCCCAACGTGATGATCGTCGAATACAGCGTGTTTTGAGAGGTCGATTTTTGTTCGTCATGATCCAGTAATTCTGAATTTAAGTCTTTCTACAGCCCAACGTTCAAATTGAGGGGCTGGCCGACTACAAAGCTTGGCCGGAGCCCCGAAAGTTCAAAATCCTACAGTTCGCAAAGCGAACGTATATCGGCCAGTCCCGCTCGAATGCAGCGGTTAGGCCAGATAAACAGCACAACGCTACTTTGCTAAACCTGACCCCGTGATTCCGTCCTTTTTCGCCAGCTTGCCTGCAACAGACTCGATGTCGCTTGGTATCGGGTCGTACTCGGACTTATGAATGCGTTTCGAATCGAAGTCGATTTTGACATCTTGAAGGAACTTCTTGAAGTCGCGATTCATGTCGCTTAGCTTGTTCATCGTTTCCCAGTCCAGCTCTTTTCGTTTTCTGGCGTGAAAGACCACCTTCGAAGAGTCTATGTCTTCGATGTCAAGTTGGATCAAGCCGATGCCAAACGATGTTGATAACCTCTCAAGTTCATTTAAAAGCTCATCATCCTCAGAAATTCCAGCCGCGACCAAGTAGCCTTCATTAGCCCACGAGGAATTTGAAACAGCCTGAAAGAAAAATTCTCGATAGTTGGCTCGGTCAATTTTCTTTTTCAGCTCAAACGAATACAGAGTTATAGCGTTCGAATTGCTAATTGCGTTAAGTTCGATTACTTCGCGATTCCAGTCATCGACAGGAATATAAACGCCAACCATGTCTGGATGAACCCATTCGCTGAGTCCGTCCTTTTTTGACTTTTCATGGAATATGGTCTTTGTCAATATTGCTTTCCCGCGGTTGAACTGGGAATTGGTATAAGCAAAGTAGCTTAGTAGCGGATGTAATTCTCTTTCGTGGTAGTTGACCTTTTCCTTTTTTTCAGGTCTGGCTATTTCGAGATCCAACTGCTCAATTACTTCATCTGTAAGTGAAGGCTGCCTCGACTTTAGGTAAAACTTAGCAGGCCGCTTGCCAACTTTGACAAAGATTGAGTTCGGGTTGTCACGCACTTCCACAAAGAGTTGCGCGCCCACCGTCTGCCAAGGTGTTTTGCCACTCGTTTTTATTTCTTCGGAGAATTTGAGTTCAACGCCTTTTTTCCATATTTCTTGATAGATCAATGGCGTGTCAGACTTTTCAAGAACCTTCCGTGCAAACTCAAGAAACTGATTCATTATTATTACCTTGCGAACATTGGTAAAACCTAACGTGAAATTAACCGGCTCCGCGCTTTTGCGGAGTCCGGGTTGAATGTCGGGTTAGGCCTTTGATTCACGAAGCCGCCAATGCAGCTAAAGCTGGGAGATATGGCGCCACCAATGAACCATACACCTGAATGTGATCTGACAACAGTGACATGAACGTTTGGTAATGCTCTCCAAAGGACTGTGTTCCTGCGCTGTCACGCATTTCCTCGACAGCACTGGCTATGATCTGTGCGTTTGGGTCATTGTGTGGCATGTTCGTTATTACCTCAAGCAACTGACGAAACATCTCATCAGATGACCCAGAAACCGCCGTGGCTTGTTGGTTAAAGTGACTCCCTCCGGTTGCAACATTCTGAACTGTGCCAGTGATATAGGTATTGAACACTTGAGTGACTTTATCCTGCGAAATGGGTGGCGCATTAAGAGGGGCTTCACCAGCATCGGGCGCCTCTGCCTCAATCTCAAGGCAGAAATTCAAGACTCTCGTTTTAATTGTGTCAATCAAGGCTACGATTGCATTGAACGGGATGATCTTCCACGCCGCCATGCAGTTCATATTTTGATAAATATCCCGACCTACATATGCAACTAGGTCGGCAGGCCAATTCTCTTGGGCGTTGGCTCGCTTATCCTTGTCGACTAGAGATGTGTACGCGCTTATGGGTTGCATCAAATAGGAATAGCGGACTGTGTCTTGCGATTTTTTTGGAAGGCATGAAGGTGGAATTGGTGCATTCCTTAGGCCGCTACCAAATGCGCCCGCAAAATGACCAACAGATTCAACTTGGAGCTTTCGATACTCGGGCAGTGATGTTGAGTCATCGTATCCGTTAAGTTCTTGATCTACCCATTTTCGGAACTCTGTATTCCCGAGCCGGACGGCAAGAATTTTGCACTTCCTCAGAAGCGTCGCGACATCGCTGTCCGCGCTTACGGCTGTTTCTTGAATATCACGAAGTAGCGACATCTGTTCTCCTATGGCCTAACGAATAGCGTTTATCTGCCGCGTATGAATTCATCGCCATGTTCAAGTTGCGCTGCGCGGCAGATAAACGCTATTCGTTGTTATACCATAACCCATTGATTTCCCATTGTTTCTTAATTAAACAAGTCAACCCCTCCCGCAAACCCAGCACCCCACGCATTCATGATTCAGGAACCCCGAAGCCGCCCCGAACCATATCAGCAATAGTTTCCCCGAACAATATGCCGAACGGCCTATATTTCGGCTTTTCATGAGAAATTGTGGTGGTGCAATTTTTCAGCACTTAGCCAAGGAAACGTTGTTAGGGTAACGCTGAGTTATTCGGTTTTGTCGTTCCCGCGAAAGCAGGAACCCAGTTAAATTAAGACGCTGGATTCCCGCTTTCGCGGGAATGACGATTTTGTCATCACGCCGTTAATCCCGCTTTTCCGCCATCCAGTCATTCAAAAGTCGCCGCGCCATGTCGGTGACTTCGGAGGCGGTCATGCCTATGGTGTGTTGTTTTGCCAGTTCGTCGCCGGCGGCACCATGCAGGTGTACGGCGAGCAGGAGTGCTTGATCGATGCTCAGGCCTTGCGCGATGAAGGCGGCGATGATGCCGGCGAGGGTGTCGCCCATGCCGGGGCCGCTCATGCCGGGGTTGCCGGTGTTGTTGAGGAACAGTTCGCCATTGTTTAATGCACACAGGCTGTTTGCGCCTTTGAGCACGACCGGGCAGGCGAATTGCTTGCTCAGTCTGGTTACGGCGGCGATTCGATCCGCTTGTACGTCGGCGGTGCTGCATTCCAGCAAGCGTGCGGCTTCGCCGGGGTGGGGAGTAAGCAGGGTCGGGGCGGTACGGGAGGTCAGTAGTTCGCGTAAGTCGTCGCGTAGCGCGAGTATGTTCAGTGCGTCTGCATCCAGTACCAGTGTAAATTGGCTACGCAGTGCGGCTAGCAAAAAAGGCTGGGCGGTCAGGTTGCTGCCCATGCCGCAGCCGACCACCATGACTGTGGTTTTGGGGAGTTTCAGTACGGTAGGTGCGTCATCCAGCATTAGTTCGGGTTGCAGTAAATCTACCGACGGCATGTTTCTTGCCAGCAGGCCGACATGGACGCAGCCTGCGCCCAGTTTGAGCGCGGCACGGGCGGCAAGCAAAGCCGCTCCAACCATACCGGATGCGCCGCCGATAATGGCAACCGTGCCGAACAGACCCTTGTGGCTGTCGTCAGGTCTGGCAGGTAAAAAACCGATGACTTGTTGCCGGGTAATGAGGGGGATGGGTAGGTTCATAGTGATATTTATTTGTCCGGAAAAATTTTGTTCATGAAAGATATTTAGCAGGTATTTTTCTTAGGCAAGAACTCATAAAAAATTGGCCCGCTACGCGGGGACTTTTTTGATCTCAAATAATCCATTAGCCCCGAAATTCGTCATTGATGAAACAACTAAACACTATCTAAGCGAGCAAAATACACTCACCAAGATGTTGTTTATCCCGCGCAGGCGGGAATTCAGTTGATTGAATCGGGGTTTGCAGGGATGGGCGGCCTTTTACCCAACTCGCAAAAATCCCCGCGTAGCGGGTCAGTACCAAGGCTTTGTCCGCTTCGCGGTTTATTTACTTTGCTGGATTCCCGCTTTCGCGGGAATGACGGTTCTAATGGATAATTTGATTTATTCGAATTTTTTCCGGCTAATTAAGTTTTTAAAATTTTGCGCAGGAAGAGTTATCCCGTCATGTCTGCTTATTAACGCCATGCCATAGTATAATCCTGACCCGAATTTTATTCTCACCGTCACCGCTATGTATAGAGTCTCTGTCGGCAATTCCGCCTTGTCTGCTTTCCGTCTGGAAAAATTACACACGATTTTGGGCACTGTTGCACCCAATGTCACTATCGTCGCTGCACAACACTGTTATTTCAGCGCGCTTGCTGCTCAGCAACTGGATAAAGCTCAAGCCAGTCTGCTGGACAAGGTGCTGGGGTTAGGCAGGAAGTTTGCCGAACCTGCTGGCAATCCGGTTCGTGTATTGGTCGTGCCGCGTCTGGGCACGATTTCGCCGTGGTCGACCAAGGCTACCGACATCGCGCAGCACTGCGGATTAACCGATGTGCAGCGTATCGAGCGCGGTGTGCTTTTTTATCTGGGTACTAAGGATGGCGCTGCATTGAGCGAAGCTGAACGTGCCGCCGTGTTGCCGTTGTTGCATGACCGCATGACCGAATCGGTACTGGCTGCATTGGATGATGCGGCTGAAAAAATCTTCGCTCATGGCGCGCCTCAGCCACTGGCGACTGTGGATGTGTTGCAGGGTGGTATTGATGCGCTGGCTGCGGCAAACCGCGAGATGGGGCTGGCGCTATCGGCGGACGAGATCGAATATCTGGTGGAAAACTTCAAAAAGTTGCAGCGCAACCCGACCGATGTCGAGCTGATGATGTTCGCGCAGGCCAATTCCGAGCACTGCCGCCACAAGATTTTCAATGCCGATTGGGTCATCGACGGTGTCGAACAGACTATGTCGCTGTTCGGCATGATACGCAATACGCACAAGGTCAGCCCCGAGGGGACGGTGGTTGCGTATTCCGACAATTCTTCGGTGATCGAAGGTGCGAGCATTGAGCGCTTCTATCCGCGTGCCGACGGCAGCTATAAATTCAGTGAAGAACTGACGCATACGCTGATGAAGGTAGAGACGCATAATCACCCGACCGCGATTGCGCCGTTTGCCGGTGCAGCGACCGGTTCCGGTGGCGAGATACGCGACGAAGGTGCGACCGGCATCGGTTCACGCCCCAAGGCCGGATTGACGGGTTTCTCGGTGTCGAATCTGAATATTCCGGGATTTGAACAGCCGTGGGAGCGGTTAGCAGAACCCTCTCCCGCAGGCGGGATAACCAGCGACTTGGATGACGTCGTTGGTCAGCCTAGTCGAATGGCTAGTAGTACCATCAGAGGGCAGGGTGAGGGTTCTAGCTATGGCAAGCCCTCACGTATAGTCACAGCCTTACAAATCATGCTGGACGGCCCGCTGGGTGGGGCGGCGTTCAATAACGAATTCGGTCGCCCGAATCTGACGGGTTATTTCCGTACCTTCGAGGAAAATGTCAGCGGCGAGATGCGTGGCTATCACAAGCCCATCATGCTGGCGGGCGGTGTCGGTAATATTTCGGCGATACACACGCACAAACATGATCTGCCTATCGGTGCGCTGGTGGTGCATCTGGGCGGGCCGGGCATGTTGATCGGTCTGGGCGGCGGCGCGGCATCCAGTATGGATACCGGCAGTAACGCCGAAAATCTGGATTTCGATTCGGTGCAGCGCGGTAATCCCGAGATGCAGCGTCGTGCGCAGGAAGTCATCGACCGTTGCTGGCAACTGGGCGAGAACAATCCGATTCTGTCTATCCATGATGTCGGCGCGGGCGGCATGTCCAACGCCTTGCCTGAGCTGGTGCATGGCGGCGGTCGCGGCGCGAATTTCGAGTTACGCAAGATACCGCTGGATGAAACCGGCATGTCTCCCAAGCAGATATGGTGTAACGAATCACAGGAACGCTATGTGCTGGCGATTGCGCCCGAGCGTCTGGAAGAATTCCGCACCTTCTGCGAGCGCGAGCGCTGCCCGTTTGCAGTCGTCGGTGTGGCGGTGGAAGACGATCAGATCATCGTTCACGATACCGTTTACGACAATGATCCGGTAAATATGCCGTTGTCGGTGTTGCTGGGTAAACCGCCGAAGATGACACGCAATGTCGAACGCGAAGTGCCGCATCTGACCGCGTTTGATACCAGCGCACTGGATATGCGCGAGTCCATAGAGCGCGTATTGCGTCTGCCGTCGGTGGCGAATAAGACCTTCCTGATCAGCATCGGAGATCGTACTGTGGGCGGCATGACCGCGCGCGACCAGATGGTTGGCCCCTGGCAGGTTCCGGTCGCGGATGTGGCTGTTACGCTGATGGGTTTCAAAACCAATCTGGGCGAAGCCTTTGCACTGGGCGAGCGCACGCCACTGGCTTTGGTTAATGCGCCTGCGTCGGGACGCATGGCGGTTGGTGAGGCACTGACCAATATCGCAGCGGCACGAATTGCCAAGATTGGCGACATCAAATTATCGGCGAACTGGATGGCGGCTGCCGGACATCACGGTGAAGATGCCGCGCTGTTTGATACTGTGCGTGCGGTGGGCATGGAGCTTTGCCCGCAACTGGGTATCGGCATTCCGGTCGGCAAGGATTCAATGTCGATGAAGACGGCCTGGAAAGAAGGTGAAGAAAGCAAATCAGTGACTGCGCCGTTGTCGCTGATCGTCACAGCGTTCTCACCCGTTAGCGATGTACGCGAGACACTAACGCCACAACTCAAGGTTAATCTGGACACGAGCTTGTTATTGATCGATCTGGGGCAGGGCAGAAATCGCATGGGCGGTTCAGCGCTGGCGCAGGTTTACAAGCAGGTGGGCGATGTCGCTCCCGATGTGGATTCCGCCGCCAATCTGAAGGCGTTCTTTGAATTGATACAGCAGCTTAACGGCGAGAATGTGCTGCTCAGCTACCATGACCGTTCCGATGGCGGCGCTTTCGTTTCACTGTGCGAAATGGCTTTTGCTTCGCATGTCGGTCTGAATATCAGTCTGGACGAATTCCATGGTGATGCGTTGCGTGCCCTGTTCAACGAAGAACTGGGTGCTGTGGTGCAGGTAAGGAATAGCGATGTGGCGCATGTTTTACAACTGGCACATGATGCCGGCTTGAACAGCGTACAGAAAATCGCAACGCTGAACCAAAGCGGCATGATCGAAATATCGCGCGGCAATGAAAAACTGTACAGCGAAAGCGGCGTGGTGTTGCAACGTATCTGGTCGGAAACCACCTATCAGATGCAGAAGCTGCGTGACAATCCTGACTGCGCGCAATCCGAGTTTGATCGTCTGCTGGATGCGGCGGATCCGGGATTGCATGTAAAGCTGAGCTATGACCCAAACGAAAAGATCGCCCCGGCCCTGCTGCGCAATCGTCCGAAAATTGCCATCCTGCGTGAGCAGGGGGTGAATGGACATGTAGAAATGGCGGCAGCGTTTGACCGTGCCGGTTTCGCGACTGTGGACGTACACATGAGCGATGTCATCAGCGGACGCGTCAGGCTGGAGGATTTCAAGGGCGTGGCGGCCTGTGGCGGTTTCTCCTATGGCGACGTGCTGGGGGCGGGTGAAGGCTGGGCGAAGTCCATACTGTTCAACTCCCGCGCACGTGATGAATTTCAGGCCTTCTTCAATCGTACCGACACCTTTGCGCTGGGCGTGTGCAACGGCTGCCAGATGATGAGCAATCTGCATGAAATCATTCCCGGTGCCGAAAACTGGGCGCATTTCTCGCGTAACCAGTCCGAGCAGTTCGAGGCGCGTTTTGTGATGGTCGAGGTGCAATCCTCGCCGTCGATCCTGTTCAATGGTATGGCGGGAAGCCGCATGCCGGTTGTCGTCTCACACGGCGAAGGTTATGCGGATTTTGCTAACAGCAAGAAACTCAAGGCAGCGCAGGAGCTGGTGAGTCTGCGCTATGTCGATCATCGCGGCAATGCTACCGAGACCTATCCGCTTAATCCGAACGGCTCACCGCAGGGCATTACCGGCCTGACTACGCCGGACGGACGCTTCAGCATCATGATGCCTCATCCCGAACGCGTATTCCGCGCCGTGCAAAATTCCTGGTATCCGGCAGATTGGCAGGAAAACGGTGCCTGGCTGAAGATGTTCCAGAATGCGCGTAAGTGGGTGGGGTGATTTTTAGTTGTTTTGCTGCATGGGGTGGCTCAGTTTTTCCGGTTGAATCATGAAGATAATTTTTGTCCGTCACGGCGAGAGCGAAGCCAATGTTGCTCAGCGGTTGAATGATGATCCTGCCCGCCCGGTGTATCTTACCGAGCGTGGCAGGCAGCAGGCAGTCGCTGTTGCTGAGCAATTACGTGACAGGGCTTTTACCCATGCTTATGCTTCCGAATTTCCTCGGGCACAACAAACGGCCGAAATTATATTGCGTCATCACACTTGTTTGTTACGTATTGATAAACGGTTGAACGAGCGTCGTTCGGGCATGGATGGTCTGCCGGTGGATGTGTTTAATGATCTGGTGCGCCCTGATCCGTTGCACATTAAACCTGAGCATGGGGAATCGTTTGTGGAGCAGATGCAGCGACTGGCAAGCTTCATGGATGAACGGGGTTTGAATGAGCCGGATGCGGTGATTCTGGCTGTTTCACATGAGAATCCCATTCTGGCTGCGTTGGCGGTGGCAAATGGGAATGCCGAACAAATTGTCTGTGGCAGTCTGGCAAATTGTGAGTGCGTGGAGGTAGACTGGCCTGCTTCTGCGCATACATTCCGCTATAATTCGCTCACTTAGCGATGTTAGACCGGAGTTACTTTTAACCGGCCTAGTTCAAGCAGATCGAAGGTTCATGCCGGGATTTGATTAATTGATTTCGAGTAGTGACCGCAAGCGTAGCGAAAAATTTAGGTATCAAGCAGGTTTCTACAGCATTTTCAGAATGCATCGTCCGGTAACGGTAAATATGGCAGGTGATAAAAGGAGCGGAATATGTCGGTAAATAAGGTAATTTTGATAGGTCGTCTGGGCAAGGATCCGGAAACACGTTATATGCCCAATGGCGAGGCGGTTACTAACGCAACACTGGCAACTTCTGAAACATGGAAAGATAAGGGCGGCGTAAAACAGGAAAAAACCGAGTGGCATAGCCTGGTGTTTTACCGTCGTCTGGCCGAGATTGCAGGTGAATACTTGAAGAAGGGTTCGATGATCTATGTCGAAGGCAAGTTGCAAACCCGCAAGTGGCAAACCAAGGAAGGTCAGGATCGTTATACAACTGAAATTATCGTCAACGAAATGACCATGTTGGGCGGAAAATCTTCCGGTGGCAGCTTTGAAGTGATTGAAGAAAACCAGTCATCTCCAGAACCACGCACGACTGCACCTCGCGCTGCAGCACCCGCAAGGCCGGCACCGGCAGCCAAGAGCAGCTTTGATAATTTTGATGACGATATTCCCTTCTAGAGTATACCTCTGGTGTTAATGTAAACTAAACCCTCTATGTCTTTTGATATAGAGGGTTTTTCTTTGTTTATATGGTCTTTTTATCAATATGTAGCTGTGCTAGTAAAGTAGCATTCCAACTACTCACAATCAGATAATAGCAGTGTGCTCGCGTAGGTGGCAGCAGTCATGATTACCATTCCTGCGTGAGGCTGATTGATGCCGGAAGCAAAAAAGATGAATTTGAAAATTTCATCGGCGCGGTCAACGGGAACCAGTGCGGTAATCATTTCGCGTTCAATGTATTTGGGTAATTTTTTGTTTTGATGATTTGCCAATCCTGCGCCGCGGGCATGGTAGGCAAAGGCGCTGGAGATATTTTTTTCTTCATGCAAGCGCTCCAGAACCCCTTGTCCTTTTCCAGCGGGCAGGAAACAGGTAATGATCTTGTATTGGTTGGCGTGAGCGTTGATGTTCATCATTTTTCCGGCAGAAATCGTTCGGCAATTTCATGGGGCACGTACGTTGCCATCTTGTCGATAGGGGTGGTGAAGATCATGCCCATACCGGGAGTGTCGAGCTGACCGACAATAAATATTTTCTCGAAAATCCGGTCTACCTGATCGGTTGATGCCACGATGTAGACCACTTCTTTTTCGGTATTTACCGTAATTCCCAATACGCCGAGGTGGCGCTGACGTACGCCTGCACCACGGGCATAAAATACCGTTGCGCCCTGAGCACCGGCATCCTGCGCTGCTTTAACTACTCGATCTCCCGCGCCGCGCTGGACGATGCAGGTAATCAGTACCGCATCCGTCAACACAATGATGTCTTCGCTCATGTACTTTTCCCTTTGTTCTGATATTTTAATTTTAGCTTGAAGTTAATCCACAATCCTACTGTTAGTACGCTGACTATGGGGCCTACCGAGGCCATAGCCAGAATGCCAAATCCTTCTTGAGCATGAACGGCCTGACCTAATCCTAATCCCATAGCCAGTACCAGCGGTACGGTAACGGGGCCCGTGGTTACTCCGGCACTGTCCCATGCCAGATTTACATATTCTTCGCTGGAAAAGAGGGTCATGATTAGTGCCAGTAAATAGCCGGGTAACAGCAATATTGCCAGTGGTAAATCGAACAGTATCTTGGATACGCCTAGAGCAGTGCCTACGCCGACTCCGACAGCAACGGTTTGAACCAGTGTCTGGCGGCGGAATGCACCGTCAGTGAGTGTTTCGACGGTAACGCCCATTGCATTCAGCGCAGGCTCTGCGATGGTGGCACCGATGCCGATCAGTGTGGCGAAAAACAATACCAGTCCGATGCCGACCTCGTAGGGGTAAAGCGGTGAACTTGGTAGCGCTGCCAATGCGGTGAAGGCAGAGGGTAGCAGCGTGCCTGTCTGTGTGCCCAATTCAATCAAGCCGAAATCCAGTCCGGTAACAAACAGGGTCATTCCCAGCACTGCAACAAAAATGCCATAAGCGGTGATCTTTGGATGTGCGAGTTTCTCCTTGAGTACACCTCGCTGTATTAGCCACAGAAACATGGTAAGTGGCAGTATGGCGCGCAAGGCGGCAATGGCATCAGAATAGAATGCGCCTTCATGCAGGGAGGACGCAATGGGGTCAAGTGTGGTGACGGAAATCTCGGCGGGGATGTTTTCTGACAGGCCTATGGCTAGCAGCATGACGGCAAAAGGGGGAAATAAAGAGGCCAATGTGACGATGCCGAAACCGGAGAGTGGGTTGTCTTCCTGTGACGTGGCGGATGACACACCTATCCCTATCGCAAGAACTAATGGTACGGTGACAGGCCCGGTGGTGATCGCCCCGCAATCCCATGCAAGCCCCAGTAGCGGAACGAACTCGGGTTGGAATGCAAACCAGCCTGTTAAGGATAAAACGGGGATTAGCGTGAGAATGATTAATGTTTTCAAACTCCATCCCCGGATGAAACGCAGTATGCCAAGTAGGACGGCGAGTCCCACTCCGAGTGCAACTGCCAGCACCAGATAAGAAGATTTTCGATAGATAAGGTGGTAAAGCAGAGGAGAGTCTTCCGGTTTGAGAAAGGACCCCGCCACTTTTAACGCGCCGATTGCCGGTTCCGCAAACGTTGCCATGGCACCCAGAACAAAGGCAACGCCAAGAACCAGAAAAATTGAGGAACGCTGCGGCATGTTGTAGCCTATGTTCTCGCTGAAGGGCATTAAACCGTGTTTTACACCTTCCATAAAGAACATCAGCCCGGCCATTGTCAGAGTCAGTCCACCAATGACGCTCCATGCTTCATGGATTTGTGAAGATAAGACCAGCCATTGAAAGGCGGCAAGGAAGAGAGCCAATGGTAAAACCGCGCGTACTTGATCGAAAAAGCGCACGCTAATATAGGGAGTGATCAGCCGGTGGACATCAACCGGGCGCAGTCGCAGACGGCGTGGATGCTCTGAATCGTAAGACGTAACAGAGTTATAGCTAACCTTGCGCATGTTTCGTCGCGCAAATCTCAGGTAATCACCGTATCGAACTTTCTGTTCCATTGAGTTCTTAAATAGTATTTGCGTGGAAGGTTGTGGGTAATGATCGTGTATTCAAGAATATTTATAGCGCTAATTGCAGGGATGCACAACCATTTGCAGTCGTTAGCTATGAGATATTTTCATATTAGGCGTACCTTAATACAGAACATTTACTGTCTGGTTACAGTTTAGTTGGATTACTATTTGGTTGACAGTTTATTGTCGCGGGATACTATTGATTTTCAAGATTTGATTTTTCGGATAGGGGACTGTGTTGCCAATTCAAATCAATCCAAGTGCCTTTTATGCCGGTTATTTAACGGTAAAGGTTCATTACGTTCAAACAATAAAAACGTTGTTGGTTTTATTGTTGATGACTATGGCAACCTGGGTATCCGCTGAACCATTATCACTTTCAGACATGCCGGAAGAATCTCTGGGCATCTGGTCTGAGGTGCTGGTCGAGGATGGCGCGCCATTGAGTCTGGACGAGGCTCAAATCAAACAACAGAATGGCTTGTTCAGGAAGGCAGATCGTTCTGTACTGACCTATGGTATAGGTGCGCGTCCCCGTTGGGTACATCTGGACATCAGTAACCCCACCAATCAGCGACAGTCAGTGTTTTTAATCACGGGGGTAAGCTGGTTAGACCGGCTGGATGTTTATGTCGTCAAGGATCATCAGGTAACCATGAGCTGGCAAACCGGTGATGAATACGCCCATCCATTCGGACTTGCTCCCGGGGTGGGCTTTTCGTTTCCTGTTCTTTTTGCTTCAGGGAATAGCGACTTGTATTTGCGCGTACAGTCTATTGACCCGATGGTGCTGCCGATACAACTAATAACTAATGAGCGGTTGCTGGCTAGTGATCATGTAGAGAAATACCTATACGGATTGTTTTACGGTTATCTGTTTGCTCTGCTGGCGTATAACGCTCTGCTTTTTTTCGGGCAGGGAAAACGGAGCCATCTATATTTTGCGTTATATCTGCTCAGCCTTGTTTTATTGAATATTGCCTATACAGGACACGGTGCTTATTGGTTTTGGCATGACCTGCCGTCATTGCAACGCTATATCATTCAAATATTCATCGTGCTTTATGGATGCAGCGGTCTGATGTTCGCAACAAAATTTCTTGATTTGGAGAAACATGCCCCTCGCGTGTTTCACGTAAGCAGATTATTTGCTATATCCGGTTCTGGATTAATGCTGCTTAGCCTCGTGTTTGATAGCCAGTTAGGTGCAGCATGGGTAGCGTTTGTTTTTCTTTTTCTTTTTACCATAGGCATGGTTTATCTGGGGGGCATAGCAGTACGGATCGGGGCATTTTCCAGCCGTTTTTTTCTGGTATCAGCTCTTTTCGGGATGCTGGGCGCAACGATGACGATGCTTTCGGTATGGGGATGGATACCGTTCAATTCGTTTACTTATCATGGCTTCGAATATGGTTTTTTCATTGAAACCACACTATTGGCACTTGCCTTATCAAATCGCTACAACGAAATGCAAAGACACCTTTCCGGCCTTCTAGTCTCGCGGGAAGAGTTGCTTAGGGAAATAGCGGAGCATCAGAGGGCCAAGGAGGAAAGGCAGGAAGCGCTGGATCGACTTAATAAAATTTCTGGTCAGGTACCCGGAGTCGTTTTTCAGTTCAGGTTGCGGCAGGATGGCAGCAGTTGTTTTCCTTATATCAGCGACGGGATCGGAAAGATATTTCGGTTAAATGCGGAGTCTGTGCGTCAGGATGCTTCCGGGATTTTGGCCGTTGTTCATCCAGATGATTTGGCGGGGTATATGGACTCGATTCATCGCTCCGCACAATATTTGCTTCCTTGGATAAATGAGTATCGTGTGCGGTTTTCTGATGGTGCTGAGCAATGGTTGTTTGTGAATGCAATACCTCAACGAGAAGTTGATGGCTCTACACTTTGGCATGGATTAATAGCGGATATAACTGATCGGAAAGTGCTGGAAAAACGGCTTGAGGAGTTACTGGTATTCAATGCGACGATTTTGGATCAGTCACCATCCGGCATTGCCGTCTATAAGATTTCTGGTTCCTGCGTTATGGCCAATATGGCTTATGCAAGGATGATAGGGGCAACAGTCGAAGAGGTATTGAAGCAGAACTTCCGTGATAATGATTCGTGGAAACGTAACGGTTTACTTGATATTGCCAATCAGGTAATCGCAGACAAAAAAATTATTAAACGGGATATTGAAGGCAAGACCTCCTTTGGTAAGCATGTGATTCTGGAGTGCAGTTTTGCTTATGTTTATTCTGCAGAAGAGTCGCACCTGTTATTAATTACGAGCGATATTTCTGAACGGGTTCGTGTCGAGCGAGCGCTTGGCGATTCAATGCTTCAACTGGAAAAGAAGGAACAGAGCAAGTCCCGCTTTCTGGCGGCCGCTGGGCATGATCTCAGACAACCGTTGGCTGCGGCAAATATGTTTATCTATACGCTCAAAACAACAGCGCTGACGCCCCAGCAAATAAAATATGTTGAGCGTCTTGAGTTATCCATGTCCACTTTGGGGATGTTGCTTAATGCGTTGCTGGATATATCTAAGCTGGATATGGGGGTGATAGAGCCGGTATACAGTTCCATTAATTTGTCAGACGTGTGCTTTTGGCTGAATCAGAGTTTTGAAGAGCAGGCCAGAGAAAAATATATTTCTTTAAGAGTTCATTGTCCTATAAGGGAGACTGTGTTTGTTCATGTTGATTTAAATTTGCTTCAATCGGTGTTGATGAACCTTGTGGGTAATGCGATCAAGTTTACATCGACGGGGGGTATTCTGGTTAGTGCAAGAAAAAGAGGTGGTAAGGTTTTGTTTCAGGTTCGTGATACCGGCATAGGTATACCGGAAAACGAGATAGCCTACATCTTTGACGAATTTTATCAGGTGAACAATCCGCAACGGAATAGGGTAAAGGGTTTGGGTCTGGGACTTGCCATCGTTAAACGTACGCTGGCCTTGATGGGCAGTGCTATTGAATGTAAGTCTTATGTGGATAAGGGAACGATTTTTCAGTTTAGTTTGCCATTGGCGACGGACGTGATGCAGGTGTACGAAGATGAAGATATACAGACTGCCGAGATCACTGATTCATTTATGAGAGGCAAGAAAGCTATCCTGGTGGAAGATGACTCCTTAATCGTGCAGGCGATGGCAATGCTGCTGGCTGGAAAAGGGTGCAAGGTGAAAAGCTTTAGTAATGCCGAGGATGCGTTGGCATCGGCTACGATTTGGCATGCCGACTTTTATATTGTCGATTACATGCTGGGTGGAGGGTTAAACGGTATTCAGTTTTTAAATAAACTCCATAAACAGTTGGATAGGCCTATTAAGGCGGTTTTGGTAACTGGCGATACGTCCGAGGCTCTCAAATCCGAATCGGTAAATTTCTCTTGGCCGATACTGCATAAGCCAGTCAATATTTACGAGTTGTTCGTTAAGCTCAAGGAGCAAAAAGAAATGAATGCTGGCTAGCAGGTAATCGCTTAATCTAACTGGGTTCCCGCTTTCGTGGGAACGACAAAACTGAATAAATCAGCGTTTCTCTGGTTGAAATTACATATGATGATAACTAACGACCATGGTTTGTTCCGAGAGGGAACCGGTTATGTGATATCAAAATGCGACAGAAATTTTTCTAGGTCGGATTTTATCTGTAGTATCTTGTTCGATGCAACACGCTTTGCCGGGTTAAAACTCGACCAACGAATATCACCTTTGGGGTTTCGGCTCATCTTTTAGGATCAAGAAAATGGCAGTAACCGGTGCGTTTAAACGCCGGAATACTGCCATTCATGTTCATCCTGGAAAACTCATTCCGTCCACGAAAGACACGAAAGGCACGAAAAGGGGTAAGCAGGCAAAGCCACAGAGTGGCTGCTCGCAAATAAAACAATGGGTTACATCAATTCACCGAAACACTCATTGGGTGAAATTGAAAGCCTTGGCATGCTTTTGAATTTGTTCGTGTTTTTTCGTGCTTTTCGTGGATAATTGCTTTTTCTAGGTTCATCTATTTCCGAAATTTTAACTGTACGGTAATAATTACTTACTGGGCAAAGAAGTCCTTTACCTTGTCCATCCATGAACTGGCTTTCGGGTTGTGATGCTTGCTGTTGAGTTCGTTGATGTTCTCCAACTCCCGTAACAATTCCTTCTGGCGTTCAGTCAGATTCACCGGTGTTTCAACGATGACATGGCAATGCAGGTCGCCATAGCTTGAACTGCGTACGCCTTTAATGCCCTTGCCGCGTAAGCGGAAAACTCTGCCACTTTGCGTTTCGGCCGGTATCTTGATGTGTGCCTTACCATCCAGCGTTGGTATTTCAATTTCTCCACCCAGCGCAGCGGTGCTGAAGCTGATCGGCATTTCGCAATGCAGATCATTGTGGTCGCGCTTGAATACGGCATGCGGTTTGATGTGTATTACGACATATAAATCTCCGCTCGGGCCGCCATTGATGCCGTGCTCGCCTTCGCCAGACAGGCGTATGCGGTCATCGTTATCTACGCCGGGCGGTATTTTGACCGACAGGGTCTTGTGTTTCTTGATGCGACCGCTCCCGTTACAGGGTTTGCACGGTGAGGCGATCATCTTGCCGCTGCCATGGCAGCGCGGGCATGTTTGTTGAATCGAGAAGAAGCCCTGCTGCATGCGTACCTGACCGTGTCCGCCGCAGGTTGTACAAGTTGCCGGTGCGGTTCCCGGTTTGGCGCCGCTACCGTGACAGGTTTCGCACTCGTCCATGGTAGGCACCCGAATTTGGGTCTCGGTGCCGCGTGCGGCTTGTTCCAGCGTGATTTCCAGATTGTAGCGCAGGTCGTCGCCACGATGGACATTGCTTCGTCCACCGCCGCGACCGCCACGGCCACCGCCGAAGATGTCGCCGAAAATATCTGAGAAATCAAATCCTTGCGCGCCTGCGCCGCCTGCGCCAAATGGATTGCCTCCACCCATGCCGCCTGCTTCAAATGCGGCGTGACCATACTGGTCATATGCGGCGCGTTTTTGTCCATCTGACAAGGTTTCGTAGGCTTCCTTGGCTTCCTTGAAGTGTTCTTCCGCATTCGGGTTGTCTGGATTGCGGTCAGGGTGATACTTCATCGCCAGTTTTCGATAAGCCTTTTTGATCTCATCGTCTGACGCATCGCGGTTGATGCCCAGAACTTCGTAATAGTCTTTTTTGCTCATGGCTATAAAAGGATTGAGGAGCGAGGATAAAGTTGCCATGTGGCGACTTCGCTCCTTGCTCCCCTCTCTTTACTCCTAACTAATTATAGTTGTGTAGTAGAAAATCGAAGATCAACCGTGTAAGCCATCAACGATTTTCGTCCCTTACTTCAAGTTATCGACTACTTCTTGTCCTTGACTTCGGTGAATTCGGCATCCACTACATCGCTGTCATCTTTTTGTGCCCCCGCATCTGCTGAGCCGGCAGGTTGTTCAGCCTGTGCTTTAGCCTGTTCGGCAGCGTACATCTTTTCGCCGAGTTTCTGTGCCGCCGTTGCCAACGCTTCAGTTTTGGCTTCGATGGCGTCCTTGTCGTCGCTCTTCACGACTTCTTCCGCTTCCTTGAGGGCGGCTTCAATTGCCTGCTTTTCATCCGCAGCCAGTTGATTGCCGTATTCCTTTAGTGACTTGTTTGTCGAGTGGATTAGTGTGTCCAGATGGTTGCGTGCGGTGACCAGTTCCAGCGCTTTCTTGTCGTCATCGGCATGAGACTCGGCATCAGCAACCATGCGCTCGATTTCAGCTTCCGAGAGGCCGGAGCTAGCCTTGATGGTGATGTTGGCTTCCTTGTTGGTGGCCTTATCCTTGGCGGAAACATGCAGAATGCCGTTTGCGTCAATGTTAAAGGTCACTTCGATCTGAGGCATGCCGCGTGGTGCTGGCGGGATGTCGGACAGATTGAATTGACCCAAGCTCTTGTTGCCGGAAGCGATTTCACGTTCGCCTTGCAGCACATGGATCGTTACCGCTGATTGGTTGTCGTCGGCAGTGGAGAATACTTGCGATGCCTTGGTAGGAATCGTGGTGTTCTTCTTGATTAGCTTGGTCATCACGCCGCCCATGGTTTCGATACCCAGTGACAGCGGAGTTACGTCCAGCAACAGCACATCCTTAACTTCACCTTGCAACACGCCGCCTTGAATACATGCGCCAACTGCAACGGCTTCATCAGGATTTACGTCTTTGCGTGGATCGCGACCGAAGAATTCTTTAACTTTCTCTTGTACCTTGGGCATACGGGTCTGACCGCCGACCAAAATTACGTCGGCGATATCGGAGATCGAAATACCGGCATCTTTCATTGCAATCTTGCACGGCTCGATAGTGCGTGCGATCAGGTCTTCGACCAGACTTTCCAGCTTGGCGCGAGTAATCTTAACGGCCAGATGTTTAGGGCCAGTAGCATCTGCGGTAATGTAAGGCAGGTTTACTTCGGTTTGCTGCGCAGAAGATAATTCAATCTTGGCCTTTTCAGCCGCATCCTTCAGGCGTTGCAGCGCCAGCATGTCCTTCTTCAGGTCGATGCCGGTTTCCTTCTTAAATTCTTCAACCAGATGTTCGATAACACGCATGTCGAAGTCTTCACCACCGAGGAAGGTGTCGCCGTTGGTGGACATCACCTCGAACTGGTGTTCTCCGTCAATTTCGGCGATGTCGATGATGGAGATGTCGAATGTGCCGCCACCCAGATCATAAACGGCGATCTTGCGATCACCTTCTTGCTTGTCCAGACCGAAAGCCAGCGCCGCCGCAGTGGGTTCGTTGATGATGCGCTTTACATCCAGGCCGGCGATGCGACCGGCATCCTTGGTAGCTTGACGTTGCGCGTCGTTGAAGTAGGCGGGCACGGTGATGACGGCTTCGGTAACGGATTCGCCCAGATAGTCTTCGGCGGTCTTCTTCATCTTCATCAGCACTTGTGCGGAGATTTCAGGAGCAGAAATCTCCTTGTCGCGTACCTTCACCCATGCGTCGCCATTCTTGGCCTTGACGATGGTATAAGGAACCATGTCGATATCTTTTTGTACCATCTTTTCTTCAAAGCGGCGACCGATCAGGCGCTTGACGCCGTACAGGGTATTTTTGGGATTAGTTACAGCCTGACGTTTGGCGGGTGCGCCGACCAGCACTTCGCCATCTTCCATGTAAGCGATGATAGAAGGAGTGGTGCGTGTGCCTTCTGCGTTTTCAATTACCTTGGTCTTGCCGTTTTCCATTACGGCTACGCAAGAGTTCGTTGTTCCTAAGTCAATACCAATAATTTTTCCCATGATGCTTGATTCCTTTCAAATATTAATTTTGGCGAATTTTAATTTCGGCTATACATTGTTCAGTTTTCCCGTTGCTCAACTAACTGGGGGGTAATCGTGTGTATTTCAAGGGGGAAGTGACAATATTCTTCAGGCCACAATGAAATATTTCAGTCGGGAGTTCGGGATGCTTTCCTGAGTTATTTACCCTGTGATACCAGTACCAGCGCCGGACGCAGGATGCGGTCATTCAGTGAATAACCTTTCTGCATAACGCTAACCACGGTGTTGGCAGGCAAGTCGCTTTCGATCATGCTGATTGCCTGATGCTTGTGAGGATCAAGCTTTTCGCCAACCGGATTGATTTCAGAGATGTTGAACTTTTCGAAAACACTGGAAAGTTGTTTGAGTGTCAATCCCATACCGCTCTTGAAACTTTCTACGGTAGCCGTTTCAACCGCCAGTCCCGCTTCCAAGCTGTCTTTAACGGCTAGCATCTCATTGGAAAAACGTTCTACGGCAAATTTCTGGGCCTTGCTCACATCTTCTGCTGCGCGGCGGCGGATGTTTTCACTTTCGGCTTTGGCGTACATCCACGCGTCATAATGTTCTTGAGCGAGGCGTTCGGAAGTTTTCAGCAATTCTTCTATGTTGGGGGTGCTGTCATTCGGTACGGCTTCGGCTGCCATATCGGTTTCGGTGTTGTTGGCGATGTCCTGTGCGTCAGTTTGCGGGGCGTCAGTTTTCGGGTGTTCCATATCGTTCTCCAGAATTAGTGCCAGCATCAGATTGGGTTGAATTCCTGCATTTCAAGAGGAAATAGTAAAAATTGTGATGCAAAAATGTCGGATGCAGTACTCAGTGTGGTGTTTAGGTGCCAATTCGGCATGTGTCTGGCTTTCCCTAAGCTGTTGCCTAACATTTGAGCGTTAGGAAGTGCTAAAATTCGAGCGATATATGAGCATATTTATTCCGTTGCCATTAACAACTTCGAGGAGAACGAGATGAATGATCTGGAAAAAAATCTGGTGTACTTTTCGCAGCAACAATGCTCACCACAATGGAAAGTCTTTCTTGAGGCTTTTTCGAGCGAGTTCGGTCAGCAAATTCCGGTAGCGGAATTGCGTGTATTGATGGCTCGTCTTGGCACAGCTATGGCACAGAGCCTTTCAACCCCTGCCGGTGATACGATTTCAGAACTCGAAGACTCGATCAATGCCATCTGGTTTGATATGGATTGGGGATGGGTGAATCTGGTCGAAAAGGAAGACGGTTTGTTTATCGAACATCATGCCTCTCCCTTGCAGGTTGCGTTCGGTGAAGAGGCACTTGCCTGGTCTACCGCTATTCTTGAAGGTATCTATGCGCATTGGTTCTCGGTGATTAGTTCCGGATCTGCGTTGCAACTCACTCAGTCCGAACCCGCCAAGCCTTATAAATTCGTGATTGTTTTTCGTTTCGGAAGGCCTGCGTGAGCAGACTGAATATTTTGCGGGGGTGATTCCATCATGAAGAAGTCAGCGAATGTCGATATTCGTAATCTTTTCAAGCGATTTGACGGGGATGCGAATAACTATCAGGAAATCCAACAGGATTATATTGTTGGCAAAGCACAGAATAGTTGGCCTATTATCAAGGCGATGGAAAAAGAGCGTGCAGCTATATCCGGTCGTGGCCCAACCTTACGTACGCCTCCTGTATCTCGCGCCCCTCGCGAGCATACTGCGGTGCCGCAAGTGGCAAATAAACTGGTAAATAAACCAACCCGTGTTGCTGATCCTCCAGTCTCGAACTCCGTTTTTGGCATGTTGCATCCTGAAACACCAGCGGTAAGAGCCGTGCCGCCAGCCGAGGTTGTCAAGGTGAGTGACAAGGAGGCGGCGACCCTTTCTTCCGTATTTGCCAGAACGGCACATGCGCCAGCTACCTCACATACGCTGCATGATGCCTTGAACGCGATAACTCACCCTGAAGCTACCGCAAAGCAAGCCGTATCGATGCCTACACACAGTACTCCGGGAGGCGCGCGTCCGGCCCAATCACGGTCACAGCAAAATGAACTGGGAGCCGTTTTTTCACGTTTGCTCGATTCACCTGTTTCTGTTAATCCGCCGGAAGGCGATTTGCGTAGCATATTGGGATTTCTTAAAAAATAATGACAGTAATTGCAGTTCTTTCACCCAAGGGCGGGGTTGGTAAAACGACCGTTGCGGTTAATCTGGGCTGTGCCCTCGCCAAGGCAGGGCGTCCGGTTCGTTTGCTGGATATGGATCCGCAAAATGCGGTGCGTTTGCATTTGGGGGCCGATTTGTCCGATGTGAGTGGTCATGTTCATCAGACACTAAAGCAGGAAAGTTGGCATTATGCTGAATACGATAGCGATTACGGGGTCAGTTTCATACCATATGGCAAGGTTTCGGAAATTGAACGGATTTCGCTTGAATCTCAACTGGTCACAACGCCGGATTGGCTGCATGACAATCTGATTTCACTGGATCATGAACCGGGTTTATGCGTAATTATTGATACGCCGCCGGGGCCGTCTATCTATGTTCAACAGGTGCTTTCGGTTGCGAATCTGGTACTGGTAGTGATGATTCCGGATGCGGGTTCCTATGCCACACTTTCAGCCATTGAAGGTTTGCTTGAGTATTATTGCGCTAGCCGTAATGACTTTTACGGCTCTTATTATGTGTTGAACCAGTATGATGCCGCTGTACCGCTCAATCGCGATATACAGTCAGTGATGCAAAACACGCTGAACGAGCGGCTTGCTCCTGCCTGCATACACCGCGATACCTCGCTGAGTGAAGCACTGGCGTTTCAACAGCCCGTGTTGCAGTATGCGCCGCACAGTCAGGCGGCAGATGACCTTGCTCAATTGACAAGCTGGCTGCAAGTCCTGCTAAACCGGATTCCCAAATGAGCAGTACGCGTCCGACTGAAGCGAAGGAAACGGCTAAAAATAGTGCCATTTTTCCGGCGCGCGTTTGGCAGTCGGGGCGCTATAAATTCGGTAAGTTGAATGAGTATACGACTGCGCTGATCGAGTGGTATGGGTGGGAGCATACCTACTGGCGTATTGCGATCATGATAGTTATCGGTCTGCTTTACTGGTTTAGTATGACCTTTTCACTCAGCTTGCCGATGCAGGCTGTTTATGGTGCTATTGTTTTCTTTGTTGCATTATATTTGCGACGATACGCTGGCACACTTTTTACTCTGATTATGATCGTATTCTCGATCAATCAATCCAGCCGCTATTTGTATTGGCGGGTGAATGAGACGCTGGTGCTGGATAACTGGGTGGATGGTTTTTTCGGCGTTGTATTGTTGTTGGCAGAACTTTATGCGTGGCTGGTGCTGGTGCTGGGCTATGCGCAGACTATCTGGCCGTTGCGGCGTAAACCTGAACCGATGCCGACGGATATTACGGTCTGGCCGACGGTGGATATATTTATTCCGACCTATAACGAGCCACTCAAGGTGGTACGGTCTACTGTTCTGGCTGCGTTGGCTATCGACTGGCCCAAGGAAAAGCTGAATATTTGTATTTTAGACGACGGGCGCAGGGATGAATTCAGAGAGTTCGCGCAGAGTGTTGGGGTTACCTATCTTACACGCTCTGATAATATGCATGCCAAGGCCGGCAACATCAACAGGGCATTGACTCAAACCACTGGGGAATATGTTGCCATTTTCGATTGTGACCATATACCGGCGCGTTCCTTCTTGCAGTTGACCATGGGGTGGTTTTTGCGTGACCCCAATCTGGCCATGTTACAGACACCGCATCATTTTCTTTCACCCGACCCGTTTGAGCGCAATCTGGGTACTTTTCGTCGTGTGCCCAATGAAGGTGAATTGTTTTACGGGTTGATACAGGACGGTAATGATTTGTGGAATGCCACTTTCTTTTGTGGTTCCTGTGCAGTAATGCGACGTACAGCCTTGCTGGATGTGGGCGGTGTGGCGGTTGAAACAGTGACCGAAGATGCGCACACTGCCTTGAAAATGCACCGCAAGGGCTATAACACAGCCTATATTTCTATTCCACAGGCGGCGGGCTTGGCAACCGAGAGTCTTTCAGCGCACGTCGGGCAGCGTATACGCTGGGCACGCGGCATGGCACAAATTTTTCGGTTGGATAATCCGATGCTGGGTAAAGGCCTCAGTTTGATGCAGCGGCTGTGTTATTCGAATGCCATGCTGCATTTCTTTTACGGATTGCCACGCATGATTTTTCTGCTGGCTCCCTTGTCTTATATGTTTTTTCAGGCTCATATCATTAATGCCGAGGCGTTAGCCATTGCCGCCTATGCCTTGCCTCATCTGGCCCATGCCAATTTGACCAATTCGCGGATTCAGGGGGCATATCGTCATTCCTTCTGGGCCGAACTGTATGAGTCTACTTTGGCATGGTATATTTTCCGGCCTACACTTCTGGCGTTGATCAAGCCGAAGGAAGGTAAGTTCAATGTGACGGCTAAAGGCGGATTGATTAAGGAAGAGTTTTTGGACTGGCAGATCAGTGCACCTTATCTGACGATGCTGACATTGAATGTGGCCGGACTGTTGATTGGATTTGTGCGACTTTTCTGGTGGAATTCCTTTGAGGCGCAGACGGTGATGCTTAACATGATGTGGACGGTTTACAACCTGGTTATTCTGGGTGCAACCATGGCGGTGGCGACAGAAGCGCGGCAGATACGTGGCGCCCATAGGGTCAACTGCAATCAGAAAGCGGTGCTTAAACTGGAAAATGGCCGTACCATTGTTTGTCGTGCGACGGATTATTCCGAGGGCGGACTGGGGTTGGTGATGCCTGAATCGGAAATGGTGCCGTTAAAGAGCGATGTGCATGTCACGCTCTATTTGGGTAAGCGCGAATTCGTTTTCCCGGCGAGCGTGGTTTTTGCACGTGCAAGCATTATCGGTTTGGAATTTGAAGGGCTGAATTTGCAGCAGCAAATGGATTTGGTGCAGTGTACGCTTGCGCGCGCGGATGCTTGGCTGGAAGCGACCGAAACGCAGAACATAGATAGGCCTATGAGTGGATTGAAAGAGATCATGCAGCAGAGCAGAAAAGGCTTGGAACACCTGTCACATTTTTTTATGTTGAGTGTTAAGCGACGCTCTTACCGTGATACGCCGCATATCAAAAAAGAGCGGGGATTGCTTTATCATGTGTTGCTTAACAAGGATATAAGTAGTGATGCCTTAAAGGAAATTTTTAAACGCAGGCTGGATATTGCCGGAAATATTGCTCGCAGCCTATTGGTGACGCGTGGTAAGGGCCGAAAGCAGGCTGAGAAGCACCCTGTAAATTGAATGGAACCTGTTCGGATAAATAATCGTACATGTGCCAAGGTAGTCGTAAAAAAATAATCGAGAATAACTCATGAAAAAGTCACAAAGCCGAATGAGCAAGCTGTTTTTTTCCGGTACTGGCCGAGTAAAAGAAGGGTTTATAGCTCTGACATTAGTTTGCTGTGTGTGTGTTTCCAGCGGTATTTATGCTGAAGCTGAAATCACTTCGGTGCCAGCGCTTGGAATCGCAAACGTTGCAGCTTCAGGGGTTCCGGGTATTGAAATGTCCGATGGATATAGCCGTTATTCATTTACGCTTGAGGAGTGGGGGGCGATCAAGCCTATTGAATTAAGAACGGTCAATGGCCAGCGCAGTTTGTCCTTCTCGGTTCGCAGTGATGAAGTGATTACGGCGGCAAAGTTGAGTCTGGATTACGCATGGTCACCCGCGCTGATTCCCGAATTGTCGCATTTAAAGGTGTTGCTGAACGATGAACTGATGGCTACGTTGCCGCTTGATAAGGAGAATAGCAACGGCAAAATCAGCGATGTTCAACTTGATCCGAGCATGTTTATCGACTTTAACAAGTTGACGTTGGGTTTGATTGCGCACTATACGCGTGACTGTGAAGATCCGATGCATTCCACTCTTTGGGCGGATGTCAGCAATAAGAGCAAGCTGGAGCTAACAGTTTTGCATTTGCCCCTGCCGGACGATTTGGCTCTTATGCCAGCCCCGTTCTTTGACAGGCTGGATAACCGAAAATTGATTCTTCCCATCATATTTCCGGAACAACCGACTAACGAAGTGTTGCATGCGGCTGGGATAGTCGCCTCTTGGTTTGGTGGTCTGGCCAGTTATCGTGGTGCACAATTCCCCGTGTTGCTTAATGCCTTGCCCAAGGGTAATGCCGTTTTGATGTTGGGAAGCGGGGCGGTTCCCGCCGGGTTGGACATTCCTCCGATTAATGGTCCCGCACTTTCCGTGATAACCAATCCGCAAAATCCCAATGCCAAACTACTGGTCATCATGGGACGTACGGCTGGTGAACTGGAAGTTGCCGTGCAGGCGTTGGTACTGGGTAAATCAACACTGGCGGGTCGTTATGTCAATGTGACCCAGATGTCGGATATTCCTGAACGTAAACCGTATGATGCACCCAACTGGATACCAACCGACCGTCCGGTACGCTTCGGTGAAATGGCAAATACACCGGATTTGCAGGTTGAAGGCATCAGTCCGGATGTAATTAAAGTGAACTTCAGTATTCCGCCGGATATTTTTTCCTGGAAACAGCCGGGTATACCGATGAATTTACACTATCGCTATACACCGCGCCCCAAGATTGACAAGTCCATGTTGAATGTCAATATCAACGACTTGTTTGTCAAGGCCTTGCCGCTTTCCTATATTCCCGGTCAATATGAAAAGAAACTGAAGCTGCCCTTTCTGGAAGACGGTAAGGCTGTTTCACAGGAAGTCGTGCCGATTCCGTATATTAATATGTACGGACAGAACCAGTTACAGTTCCACTATTACTACGACTACACCAAGGAAGGCTCCTGCAAGGACGTTTACCTGAACAATGAGCGTGGTGCAGTTGATCCAGATTCAACGATAGACTTTTCATCCTTCCCGCACTTTACCGCCTTGCCTAATTTGCGGATTTTTGCTAATGACGGATTTCCCTATACCCGCATGGCTGATCTATCCGAAACGGCCGTGGTCATGCCGGATAATGCATCTGCTACCGAAATGGAAACCTATCTATTGTTGATGGGCCGTATGGGTAAGGTGACCGGTTATCCGGCTCTGCGTCATGTGGTTATTCAGGCGGCCAATGTTGAAGCCCATTCCGGCAGGGATCTGATTCTGATAGGTACAGCGGGCAATCAGCCGCTTTTGGCACGTTGGGCGAACAATATGCATCCGTTGCTTGATAGCGGTACACACTCGCTCAAATTGCCCGGTCCTTTTGAACGTTTGTTGTCACGTTGGGAAAACCGTGATCTGGAAGATGCAATGCGCCGTGCCGGTGATCTGGTTAGTAAGGGGGATGGTGCATTGGCGGCGATGTATGCCTTTGAGTCACCTCTGAAAAAAGGTCGTAGCGTGGTCGTGTTTACGGGTGATAACGCAGACCAGATATATTCCTTGTCTCAGTCCATGACGAACTCGAAAACATTGCCAGCCTTTGAAGGTGATCTGGTTATGCAAAGTGGCAGACGTATTGAAGGTTTTCAGCTGGGTCCGACTTATTATGTAGGCAGTTTGCCCATATGGACTTCGATCCGCTGGTATCTGGCCAATCAGCCGTTTGCGTTGTTGGCATTGGTTGTAGTGGTCTCATTACTGGTTGCTGCGTTGGCATTCCGTTATCTGCGCAGACTGTCTGCACTGCGTTTGAGGAAGTAATGCATGCCAGCCTCGATCTGTCCGTCCGTCAGACGTGGCGTACTGCTATTCGTGATGTTGATGCTGCCGCTGACATCATTTGCAAAGCCCTGTCAGGACTGGCCTTTATGGCAGACTTTCAGCAGTCGTTTGATACAGTCGGATGGACGGGTGCTGGCCGATGAGAGTGAGCAACGTTACAGCACATCCGAAGGTCAGGCTTATGCGCTGTTTTTTTCGTTGGTGGCCGACGATCGCGATACCTTTGACAGGATACGGGTCTGGACTCGCGACAATTTGGCGGCTGGGGATTTCGCCGCCCGACTTCCTGCGTGGCAATGGGGCAAGCGGGCAGACGGAAGCTGGGGTGTGGTGGATCAAAACTCCGCTTCGGATGCGGATGTATGGTTAGCCTATACCCTGCTCGAAGCAGGAAGGTTATGGAATGAACCTCGCTACACTGCACAGGGTAAGCTGATGCTCACGAATATTCGTATCCATGAAATTCGTGACTTGAATGGGGCAGGAGAAATGCTGATGCCTGCTCCGCTTGGTTTTGATCTGGAGGCTGGAGGTGCGAGGCTCAATCCCAGCTATTTGCCGTTGCAATTGTTTCGAGCCTTTTCAAGGGTGGAGCCGTCTGGCCCGTGGAACAGAATAATTAATAACAGCCTTAAATTTCTCAAGTCTTCCAGCACAAATGGCTTTGTTGCGGACTGGGTTGCTTATGTTCCGTCTAAGGGATATTCCAGCGATCCCGTGTCGGGTTGGAAAGGCAGTCATGATGCCATTCGCGTCTATATGTGGTGGGGGATGTTATATGCCAAAGATCCGGTGGCGATGCGACTGAAAAAGGCGATTTCCGGCATGAATCGCTTGATTCCTAAGCGTGCGATTATTCCTCCATTAAATGTCGATATAAATTCCGCTGAAATCTCGGGCGTTAGCCCGTTGGGATTTTCAGCCGCCTTGTTGCCCTATTTTTCGGCGATGGGAAATAAGGAAGCCCTGCGTTTGCAGCATGAACGTTTACTGGCTAATCAGGAAAAAGCCGAAATGGCAGCCAATCCGCGTTACTACGATCAGGTGCTCAGTCTGTTCGGATTGGGATGGATCGAGCATCGTTTCAGTTTCTCCAGTCAGGGCCAACTGGTCGTCCCGTGGAAGCAATCATGTTCAGCAGAAATCTAATCTGTCTGATCCTTATTTTTTTAATCCCGGTGTCGGTTCAGGCACTGGGAAATGTGCAATCCGATTCGGAAATGTGGATGAATCGGGTGCATTTCTGGAGTCTGCTGGATGAGGATGATCTGGCAATCGAAACCTTGCAGGATATGCTGCGAGCTGAACCGGATAATGCCGATGCGCTGGCTAGCATGACGCTGTTTCAGGCTAGGCGGGGAAATACCAATGATGCAATTATCTTCCTATCCAGACTAAAAGTTATCAATCCCGCACATCCGGAAATTGAACAACTCGAAGCAACGATTGAGAGAGGGCGCGAATTTTCAGGAAAGCTAAGTGTCATTCAGCCTGAGACAAAGTCTGTGCAGGATCAAATCTGGGACAAATATTACCGTCAGGAAAATAAGTTATCGGAGCCGCAATATTTGGCGCAGAACGACTATGTTTCTGCTTTGCTGGAAGAACAGTTTGCCAAGCGATCCGTACCTAATCCGCAATTGTCAACTCAGGAATCTCCTGTTCGATCAACATCAACAAAACTATCTTCACCTCAGTCTGCATACGCGATTGAGGTGCCTGAGCAGATAGTTGTCAAACGTGGCGACACCCTGAGTAATATCGCTGCACGCATCAAGCCGGATGGCATCAGCTTACAGCGTATGCTGGTCGCCTTGTATCACGTCAATCGTAATCATTTTGCCGATGGAAATATGAGCCGACTCAAGGCCGGCTCAACACTGAATGTACCGTCGGCTGAAGATGTAGTCAGCTTTACACGTTCTGAGAAGGAGCAGCGCATTTATGCGCTGACGGGTGACTGGAATAACTATCGTCAGACCCTTGCAGGCGTATCGACTGCCAATCTTAAGACCGATGCGGCTCCTCGAACGGATCAAGGTGATATGGCCTTTAGAGCAATTGACGAAACACCTGCTGTTGAGCAGCCGGTCAGGGAGATATTGCGCTTGTCCAAGGGAAACGAGCCGGGTGACAAGGTGGAAGCAGATGCGGCAACAGAAGAAGAGATAGCAAAGAACAAGGCGCTTGCCGAGGAGAGTGCCCGCATCGCATTGCTGGAACGAGATCTCAAGGATTTGCAGCGCCTGGCGCAACTTAAGTCTGACGTCAGTATGCCGCCGGATATGGCCGTTGCTGATGTGGCGAAAGTCCCCCAAGTCCCCCGGCTGAGTGATAAATTGCCTGCCAGAGATTCATTGCTGGAACGAGCGAAGTATTGGGAGCATCATGGTCGCTCCGATCTGGCTGCCAGAGCGCGCAATCAATTCGAACCGGCGCAACAGGATAAGTCGGGAGAGCGTGGCTTGACCGATATGTCTATGCATGGCGATCCGGCTGCTTCCGGAATGACGGATTCCAATTTATTGGGTTTGCCGGAAGAATCGAATGGCAAGCTGATGCTGGGTCGCGTGGTGCCTTCCAACCAAAAACTGGAGGAAAGGGCGAAATATTGGGAAGCGCAGGGTCGCCCGGATTTAGCGGACAAAGTACGCCGTTTAATCAAACCGTCGCTTCAGGTAACGCAGGTGACTCATGAACCATCGATCGCCGAGCGGCTTTCAAAGATACAACTGACGATAAAAAATCCCTTGCCACCAGATACGGAGTCGCAACGCGAACTGCTTTATTCAGGTAATGAACGTGATGTCATCAGGCCACGGGTTGCTGAAATCAAACCATCGAGCCAGCAACGAGAAAGCCGGGCGCAATACTGGGCGTCGAGAGGACGCGCCGATCTGGCTGATAAGGCGAGTGATCAATTTGAGACTGTGCAAGTCGATAGCGGTAGCGGGCGTATTGAACAGACACGAGTGCTTAGTCGTCCGTTAACGTTAAAGCCTGTCGCTCCAGCCGTTACACAGCCTCAGTATGCCGAGGTTGATAATCAGCCGCGCTTGCCTGATGCAGAATCAACGCTTCAACAGCGTGAAAGTAAGGCGCGATACTGGCAGTCACGAGGACGTGACGATTTGGCAACAAAGGCGGATGAGCGGGAAGAGGGGGCGGGTGCCGTTCGCGGTCGGGATGACACACCAGTGACGCATGAAACTTATGCCAGACCAATGCAATCTGGAAGCCCGCAGATTTCGACACGGGAGAGTGGTCGACTCGCTGTTCCGGTTAGGTCTACATTGAGTAATTCCCGCACTTCGGTATTTGAGACAAGAGTTCGGGATAGTCGTGATGCTGCACAATCCTCGCTGGAAGACCGCTTGTTAATCAAGCCCGACAGTCTGCAAGCTCGTCTTGATCTGGCATTGATTTATCGAAATGCAGGAGAAATGGCTAAGGCGCGTGATCAGATAGATAGTGTTCTTGCATTGCGTCCCGATTTGCCGGAGGCGCTTTTGTCCAGTGCCAAGCTGTATGCAGAGCAGCACCTGTGGCGTGAGGCCTTGTATACTCTCGATCGGATTTCTCCAGCGGCTCGAACCGCTGAAATGGGCATGCTGCAAAAGATGACATGGGCGCACGTTCAGATAGAACGTGCCGATGAATTGGTCAGGCTGGGCGAGAATGCCGAAGCGGAATTGTTGTTGCGACAGGTTGCCACTGAACTGGAAGTGCACAATAATCCAGAAATGCAGATCGAACCTCCTGGTTTATGGAAAAACACCTCGCGCGGAAAGAAAAAGAACTAAGCTAGGCTTGCGGAAATCGGATTCGGTTTTTTGCAATTCGGATAGTAGGCTGTTAATGCTGGACAGCATCCAGACCTGCAATTAAACTGATTCGGGATTATTAATAGTAATAAAAGGATTTTATTGTGAGCTTACTTCTTGCGGGTCTTACCGTTCTGGTTATTGGCGATAGTCATATGGCAAATGAGGGCTATCTGATTTCTACGTTGCATGATGAATTGATGCGACAAGGTGCCAGCGTATATTCATACGGCGTTTGCGGTGCGAATGCTGGTGATCTGATGAAGGGTAAGAAAAAACTGGCACATTGCGGATTCGCTTATCGCTTAAATGATGGCAAGGTGCGGAAACGCGCCCCGGATGTGAGCGCTACTACTCCTTATCCTGAACTTGTCAAAAATTTCCCCGATTATGTTTCCGGCAAGACGAAGGCGATACATCCTGATCTGGTGGTGGTTATTAACGCCGATACCATGGCGGGGTACAAGAGTACGACACTACAAAAAACCTGGATTTGGGACGAGGTAACAACTTTGACCAAGGGTATCAAGGACAGCGGTGTGAGTTGTGTGTGGGTAGGTCCAGCCTGGGGTAGTGAGGGGGGGAAGTATGGCAAGACCTATGCGCGCAGTCAGGAAATGTCTGATTATCTGGCTAATATCGTTTCACCGTGTACCTATGTGAATTCACTCAAGATGGCGCAGCCGGGCGAGTGGGGTACATTGACTGGCGACGGGCAGCATTATGATCATGCGGGTTATCAGGCCTGGGGCAGTGCGATTGCACATGAAATCGTCACGTCAGATATTTTGCAAAAAATAAGGCGTTGAGATGAGGTATTTTGTCAGGTGGTTTGCCTTCCTATCGTCGGTATTCGTAGCGGGTTTAGCGAGTGCAGCGCCGCAACTCTATGAGACCGGCCCGGCGGAAGAATCGGCCTATGTCCGGTTTGTAAATGCGACAGGTGGTTCTATTTCGATCCATGCTGCCAAGGGTGCAGCGACAGTCAGGCTTGATGCAAGGGCAGAAGGGCGTGTGTCGAACTTTTTCCGAGTTAAATCAGGCACTAGACTATCGGCAATCATCAAGAGCAAGACTGGTCAGGTGCAAGTGGATGTGGTCGGCAAAACCGAGCAATATATTACCATCGCGGTGTTGCCGGATGGTAATGCCCGAATCATTACTCGTGTGGTAAGCGAAATGCCGGACGATTTTAATGCGATGCGTTCATCGCTGGCCTTGTTTAATCTGGATGAGAGTTGTTCCGCAAGCATGCAGGGCGGTGCGAAACGTACCAGTGTATTTGTCGATGTTAAGCCGTTAACCGTTCAGCGTCGTTTGATTAACCCTGTGAAGTTAACGGTGGCTACGGGTTGTACTAGGCAAGCGGATGGCGCTGAGCTCGATATGTCACAACTCGAAGCCGGAGCGCGCTATAGCGTATTTTTGCTGCCATCCGGAATGGCATCCCGTGCTTTTTTTGTGCGTGACATCAGATAGGGGTAATCACCTCATGCTGATTAATTAGAGGACTGCACATGGTATTTGCGTCGCTGGAGTTTCTGACGCTGTTTCTGCCGATATTTTTCGCGTGTTACTTCCTGACTCCCTCCCGATTTCGTAATTACCCCCTGTTATTGGGCAGCTGGCTGTTCTACGCATGGTGGACGCCGAAATTCCTGATTTTGATTATTGCATTGACGATCATCACCTGGCTTGCCGCGCTATGGATAGACAGGTCGAATTCGGAAACTTTCAAGACGCGGATGATGGCAGGGGCAATTCTGGTAAATGTCGCCAGTCTCGCCTGGTATAAATACGCCAATGTTGTGGTTCAATCCCTTAATGATCTATTTGGCAGCAGGGGTCATCCGTTCATCGCATGGGAAATGGTACTGTTGCCCATCGCGTTGTCGTTCACTGTGCTACACGCTACCTCCTATCTGGTTGATGTGCGACGCGGTGTAGTCCAGGCGCAATCACGGTTCAGTTTTTTCAGTGCCTATATCGCGATGTTTCCTCATTTGATCGCCGGGCCTATCGTGCGTTACAAAGTTATCGAGAATGAACTCAGGGAGCGTTTTTTCTCGCTGGAGGAATTTGCTTCGGGTGTCAGGATGTTCATGGTCGGCTTTTCGATGAAGGTATTGATCGCAGACCCCCTGTCGCCGCTGGTCGCGCTGATTTTCAAGCTGCCCCATCCCTCCCTGATTGATTCGTGGCTGGGCTGTGGCGCTTATACCATTCAACTTTATTTTGACTTTGCCGGTTATAGCATGATGGCAATAGGTCTGGGGCTGATGCTGGGTTTTCATTTTCAGCAAAACTTTAATAATCCCTATCTGTCCGTGTCAATACAGGATTTCTGGCGGCGCTGGCATATGACCCTTTCAGCCTGGTTGCGCGATTATCTGTATATCGCGCTGCTTGGCGGCAATCGCAGCGGTGAGCGGCGTACCTATGTCAATCTTATGCTGACCATGGCGATAGGTGGTCTATGGCATGGCGGCGAGAGTTGGAATTTTTTGATCTGGGGCATTATTCATGGTGCAGCACTCGGCATCGCTCGTGCTTACCACGCTAGAGGTTATTCCATGCCCGACATTTATTCGCGACTGCTTACCCTGTTGATGGTGATGTTGGCCTGGACGGTGTTCAGAGCCGCTAATTTTTCTGCGGCGCTGACGATGTGGGGCGGACAATTCGGATTGAATGGCGTGGCTATGGGCGACGAAGTGGCGCTGGCATTACGCCCCGCCATCTATGCTGCCTTTGTAGTGGGTATTCTGTGCATCTTTTATCCGTTAATGCGTAGCGCCGCCACAGGTTGGTGGATATTTGCCTCGGCGAAATGGCGCATGATCTGGCCGGTGCTTGCGTTTTGTTATGCGCTTATCGTGCTGACGGGGCAGCAGTCTCCGCCGTTCCTGTATTTTCAATTCTGACGGAGCATGACAATCATGAAAAAATTCATTAGTCTGCTTCCGGCATTGATTTTTGTATTATTGCTGCTATCTGGTCTGTTTGTAACGCTGATCTCGCTCAAGGCCGTGCCTGAAAAGAACTGGGCCGAACTGAAAAAAACGGTCAATATCCTGAGCGGGGAATCTACGCGGCGTTTTACTCATTTGCTTAATCAGCATTTTGTGGCGGGCAGCCTGTTCAATCAAATTGAACGCGGCATCATGTGGAATCTGACCGGTGATCTTGGCCCCGGTGTGCGTGCCGGATGTGAGAATTGGCTGTTTCTGGCTGATGAACTGAAGCTGTATCCGGACAGAAATGCATCTGCAACATTCAGGGCAACTTTGGCTGCGCAGCTAAACAAAAAATTGAGTCAGCGCGGCATCGAGTTGCTGATCGTGGTTGTGCCCGACAAGACACGTATCGAGGCTGCGCATTTATGCGGATTGCATCGTTCCAGCTTGTTAGAGCCGCGTGTATCAATCTGGCTGGATTTACCTGTATTGCATGATGTTGAATCGCTGGATTTAACTTCAGCCTTGACCGCAGCATCCGGTGAGCGGTATTACCGTACCGATACTCACTGGAATGAAAACGGCACCCATGCCGCCGCTCTTGCCACTGCATCCAGATTGAGTGAGCTCAAGTGGGCCAAGCTTGCGGTAAGTGGCACCCTGTCCCTGGCAAACCAACGCATCGAACGCCCCGGTGATCTGATACATCTAGCTGGACTCGATGGTCTGCCCGGTTTACTGCGGCCAGCGTTTGAAATGGCGCAATTTACCGATGTGCCGCCCGTTTCGGTAGTCAGTGACGACTTGTTCGGCGATGCGGGCCTGCCTTCGGTGGCACTCGTTGGTACCTCGTATTCCCGTACCAGTAATTTCGTCCCGTTTCTGGAACAGCGTCTTGGTGAACCTGTTGCCAATCTCGCTAGAGACGGGGGGGATTTTGTCGGGGCCGCAATGGACTATTTTGCTGGTGACACTTTCCGCAATACACCACCCAAGATTATTGTGTGGGAGATACCGGAGCGTGTGATTGAGATGCCGGTCAAGGATGCTGAACGCGAATGGATGATCACGTTGCAGTCGGGTATTTGAATCTGGAAAAACATATTCCTACTTCGTGCTTTCCGTGGTCAATAGTTTTTTCAGGATAAATGCTATTTTTAGGATGAATAGTATCGCCTCAATACCGCATCTGTTTTGCAGGTTTGGGCTGCTTTGCTGCCGCTTTCAATCCTGAAACAAAAATGGCATCTCGTTGTAAGATGCCATTTTGTTTCTGCCTTGAAGAGTCTGCCGCAGTGAGGCTTAGTCGTGCATCAGTTTGAGTTGCTTAGCAATGATGTCATGGTTTAGCCACAGTACCGGGGCGGCAGGATTGGATGTTTCGTGGAACATTAGCGGGCCGGTGCCTTCAAGAACGAGTGAACTCAGCAGATCGGTAACCAGTGCTTTGCGATCCTTGTGCATTTGGGTAATTTCATCTGCGGTACCTATCATCAGGTTGGCCAGTTGTTCACTGTTATCCATCGGCCATGCGGCAAAATTACGGAACTCCTTCATCACGCTGCTGGCATTGTAGTCGTCTATCTTTTGCAACAGTGCTTCGAGGGTATTGCCTTCTTGCAGTAGTTCACTGCATGCTTGCCATTGGGCATCAGCCCATGCGCCGCCCTGTTCTTTTTTAAGCGCTCTTAACAACGGGAATAGCGATAATTCAACGCCGCTGAAAATGTCGGATGAGTTGGTACGTATTTCGGGGCAATTGTAGACGATAGCCTTGATGCCTTGGCTCCATGCGGCTTCAGCCACGCGCTCCAGGCGCATTTTTGCCTGACCTTGGGTGTAGTTGCTGTATGTTTGCCATTGGTACTGGTTGTCTATCAGTATCTCGGTGCCGTGATAGCCGTAAGCCGTGTAACGTACCTGTCCGCCATGATTGGTGATGCGGTCGCGAATTGTTGTGCTGGCTTCGATCAGGTACTGGAATGTATTCGCTGTGACTTCGTCGAAATTCATCAGTATTAATTTTCCCAGGTCGCTATCTAGCAAGGCGCGCGAAGACATGAAGCGTTCGCCACGCCCCTTGTAGATGCGGTTGGCAATAGCCAGAAATACCTTGACCTTGGGAATGCCGCCAGCCATGGTATGTGCGAAGAATACGTTGCTGCTGTCCGGGATCATGGCATCCAGTTCCGACATGACCTTGGTAACGGAGTTTTTGAAGCGTGCTATACCTACTTCACGGCATTTCTCGATGTGCGCCCAATCCAGCTTATCTTCCTGCCAGCTTTTTAAAGTCATATTTGCCAGCAGGTCGGTAGGGGTCGGTTCTCCTGCGGGGGCATCCAGATCAAAACCTGCCATCAGTGGTATGTTTATGATGCGACCACCCAGATTGGCTTCGGCCTGTGCAAGTTCATCGTCGGTCAACGCACGCAAGGCATTGTTTTCATCTCGACGTCCGACGGTAATGCCGACTATGGTCATTCCTGCCTTGCGCGCTTCGTTAATCAGGCCATTTGCATAACCTCGCCCGAAAAGCTCGCCGAAGAGAACAAAAACATCACCTTCGCGAAAAATATTTGTATCGGGGACATCTCTTAATGAAATTGGTGAAATCATAAAAACTACCTCCAGCCTTGAACAATTCAACGTAATTTTGGATGTTAACTGAAATTGCCATGCTTACCAAATCAAGATTAATAAATGAGTGTGAATGTCATGTTTTGAGAATGTGTTTAGATGTGCTTTGCATAAGGGGTGCCTGAGGTTTTGCGTGTATTCATGATATGGTCTGTCTATGACTGCGATATTTCATTGTTACGCGGATATTTCATTGCTGTCATCCAAACACCTACACGGCGCTATATTTTATCCCTACATTTTAATCAGACATACTCCTATCGAATTTACCTGGAAGAGGGGTTAGTATTTGCCCGTCAGCTTTCGGTCATGATGTTCGTGGAGATTGTTGTAGTTTATTCCTGATTTTTGAAGTTAGTCTTTGATGAGTCCGTTTTGACGAACTTGAGAAAGCATGGAAAATTGTTACCTTTCCATGATCAATATTGGGGATAATACGGCTTTTATGTAATGGGGTCAGGTATGAACCAAGTGAAAATGACAATAAATTCGGATGCCTGGGTTTCGATGTTGCCGTTGGTAAGCGGCGGTGCAGGTGTTGCTGCACTGCTAGCCGGATCATTGGCGGGCGTGCCAGCCATGCCGTTGGCGCTGGCCGTGGCGGTTGTCGCTGTTATTTGTGCGCTGATCGGTTCAAGCCGACAACGCAATAACGTGTTGCAGTTGGAGCAGCAGGCCCGGATATTGTTGGAGCAATCTCAACAGGTAGAGGTAAAGCAACAGAGTAAATCAGGGCTTGAACAGGTTTGTGAAAAGGCCGCGCCGATATGGGCAAAACAGATCGAGACGGCGCGCAGTCAGACTGAGGAAGGAATAACTGAAGTAGCTATGCGTTTTGCTGCGATTGTAGGTCGGTTGCAAGCTTCAGCCGCCGCCGCTGCGCAAGTGACGGGCGGAGATGGTGTTGTGTCGGTGACGGCCAAGAGTGAAGTAGATCTGATTGCAGTTAGCAAGGCTATGGATGCGGCACGACAGGATCGTACTGCCATGGTGGAGGATGTGCGCAAGCTGGTTGCCTACAATGCCGATTTGCAAAAAATGGCTGCTGATGTCGAGGAAATTGCTTCGCAGACGAATTTGTTGGCGTTGAACGCGGCTATTGAGGCGGCACGTGCGGGTGAAGCAGGGCGCGGCTTTGCGGTTGTTGCGGATGAAGTGCGCAAGTTATCTACCTTGTCCAGTGAGACAGGCAAGAAGATGGCACAGAAGGCAAATATTATTAACAAGGCGATTGCGGCTGTTATCGCTTCGGCAGAGCGGTCAAGTCAGGAAGATGCACGTTCTGTTTCCGATACAGAACAAACAATCAGTAATGTATTGAATAACTTCAAGATTGTTGCCGAGGAGCTGGAAGGGTCTTCCGATATGTTGCGGCGTGAGAGTGAAGGTATTCGTGAGGAAATTTCAGATGCGTTAGTTTATCTGCAATTTCAGGATCGGGTTAGTCAGATACTGTCACATATTCGTGACAATATTGAAGGGTTATCCATTCACCTCAGCAAAAATGCGGCTGAACGGGGGGGCGGTGGCTCGCCCGTTGTTGATGCGGATGCCTGGTTGAAGGAAATGGAGCTGGGTTATACCACCGCCGAACAGAAGAGTAATCATAAAGGCAAGAAGGCTGAGACTAAGGCCAAGGCAGAGTCAGCATCGGATGAAGTTACCTTTTTCTGATTTTTGTTTGCCCTGACGATTCCGGATTTGTCTGTAACAGGCAAGTGTTAAATGAAGTAGTTGTGAAAGGTTCAAAATGGCTAAGACTGTGATGATAGTTGATGATTCCGCCTCAATTCGTCAGATAGTAACCATTGCTTTAAATGGCGCAGGCTATGAGGTAATTGAAGGTTGTGATGGCAAGGATGCGCTGGAAAAGTTAAAAGGACAGAAAGTAAATCTGGTTATCTGTGATGTCAATATGCCCAATATGGATGGGTTTACTTTTGTGCAAAATATGAAGCTGATTCCTGCTTATAAATTTACCCCTGTCATCATGTTGACAACAGAATCGAAAGAAGAAAAAAAGATGGAAGGTAAGGCGGCAGGAGCAAAAGCCTGGATCGTCAAACCGTTCCAGCCAGCACAGTTATTGACGGCTGTTACCAAATTGGTGCTGTAACTGGAATGATTGTTAGTAGCTAATGGAAATTACGGTAATTCATAATAACTGCCCAGATAGAAGGAGATGTCATGACAATACATATTGAAGCCAGTAATGGCGTATGCCGTGTCAGGGTGACGGGTGAGATGACCATCTATCATGCCGCCGAGATCAAGCAGGAATTGTTGCCCTGCTTTGATCTGTGTGAGGAATTGGAAATCAATTTATCCGAAGTCAGTGAAATGGATACGGCCGGTTTTCAACTGTTGCTGTTGGTCAAGCGTGTGGCAAGTCGTGAAGGAAAACCGTTGCGACTGGTTGAACATAGTCAGGCTACATTGGAAGTGCTGGATTTGCTCAATATGGTTTCCTATTTTGGTGATCCTGTAATGATGCCGCGTACGATGCACTAAACAAATCGGCAGGGCGAATCAGAAAGGAGTAGTCGATATGGAACTTGATCAGGCGCTACAAACTTTCATCATGGAGAGTCGTGAGCTCCTTGAGGCAATGGAAGAGTCCTTGCTTGGCCTGGAAACATTTCCGGATGACCGCGATGCGATAAATGCCATCTTTCGTGCCGCGCACACCATCAAGGGTTCGGGTGGCATGTTCGGATTGGATGGAATCGTATCCTTCACCCATGTAGTAGAAAATGTGCTGGATCGGGTACGTAATGGCGATGTCGACGTAACGGGCGATTTGATCGCGTTGTTGCTATCTTGCCGTGATTATATTGGCTTGCTGGTTGAACTGATTGCGGTCGATTCTCATGCACAGCCAGACAGCGAGACAGAATCTGTTGGTAAGGTACTGCTCGAGCAACTCAAATCCTATCAAAAAGTCAATAAATTACAACCTCTTGCGCGTACGACTGAAAAGTCGCAATCGCGTACCAGTGTGTTGCCGCATTCAAGCACCGTCCAGAGTGACAATTGGCATATTTCCTTACGTTTTGGTCTTGATGTGTTACGAAATGGCATGGATCCTATGGCGTTCATCCGTTACCTTGATAACATGGGCAAGATTGTTCATATCGTTACCTTGCCCGATGCGATGCCATTGTCACTGGAAATGGATGCGGAAAGTTGCTATCTCGGATTTGAAATCGATTTTCAGGGTGATGGGGTTGATAAGGAGGCGATAGAGAGCGTATTTGAATTTGTCCAGGAAGATTGCAGTATTCGCATCCTCCCTCCGCATAGCCATATTGAAGAATATACACAACTTATTAATGACTTGCCCGAAGATAATATCTATCTGGGTGAGTTGCTGGTCAAGTGCGGATCGTTGACTAAAAAGGAATTGGAAGAGGCGCTTAGTGTGCAGGAAACGCTACGCCAAGAATTTAGTGTCGAGGATGCACCCAAGCTTGGTCATATTCTGGTGGAACAAGGCGTAATACAGCCGGAGTTGGTTGATGCTGCGCTGGGAAAGCAGAAAGTAGCCAAGGAGCACAAGGCACAGGAAAGCAAGTTGATCCGTGTCCAGGCAGACAAGCTGGATCAATTAATCAATCTGGTTGGCGAAATGGTGATTGCTGGTGCCGCGACCAGTCTGCTGGCACTGCGTACTGACGATGCCGCACTGCATGAATCCACCTCCACATTGTCTCGTCTGGTTGAAGAGATACGCGACAGTGCCTTGCAACTGCGTATGGTGCAGATCGGTGAGACATTTAGTCGTTTCAATCGGGTCGTACGGGATGTAAGCCGCGAGATAGGCAAGGATATCGGATTGGATGTCAGGGGTGCAGAGACCGAGTTGGATAAGTCGGTGGTGGAAAAGATAGGCGATCCATTAACGCATCTGGTGCGTAACAGCATGGATCACGGTATTGAAAAGGCTGAAATTCGTTTGCAGCGTGGCAAACCGGCAAAAGGGACGGTCTTTTTGAATGCCTATCACGAATCTGGAAGCATAGTCGTCGAGGTAGGTGATGATGGCGGCGGCTTGAATCGGTCGAGAATTTTAGCCAAGGCGTTGGAAAAGGGATTGGTAACGGCCAATCAAGTGTTGACAGACAAGGAAGTTTTCGGGCTGATTTTTGAAGCAGGCTTTTCAACGGCTGAAGCTGTTACCAATTTGTCCGGTCGTGGTGTGGGCATGGATGTGGTTAAACGCAACATAGAAGCACTGCGCGGTACAGTCGAAATAGACAGTAAAGAAGGTGTCGGTACGACGGTAAAAATCCGTTTGCCCTTAACGCTGGCGATTATTGAGGGCTTCTTGATGAAGGTGGGCAGTGCTTCCTATGTGGTACCCCTTGATCTGGTAATGGAGTGCATAGAGTTAAATGAATCGGAGCGCAGGGAAATGCGCGGAAGCAATTACATCAATTTACGCGGAGCTGTATTGCCGTTTATCCGCTTGCGTGATCAGTTTCGGATACGCGACAAGGCTAGCCGCATTGAGAATATTGTAGTTGTGCAGTATGCCGGTCAAAGAGCGGGGCTGGTGGTGGATGAATTGGTGGGTGAGTTTCAGACAGTCATCAAGCCGCTGGGGAAGCTTTTTGGCAATCTAAAGGGTATCAGCGGATCAACCATACTCGGCAGCGGTGAAGTGGCGCTCATTCTGGATGTTCCTGCATTAGTACATCGTGCTATTGGTATGGAGTCACAGATTGTAAATTAAGATTTTGCTGTAGAAATTTGTTTTAATATTTTGTTTTTATATGTATTTTACAGAAATGCAAGGGGGTTGAATGAGAACGAACATGCCGGTAACCAATGTGGAGCGCGAATTCAGGGACGGTGAAACCATAGTCTCCAAGACCGACCTCAAGGGTATCATTACCTATGTCAACCCTTACTTTTGCGAGATGAGCGGCTATTCCGAGCAGGAATCTATCGGTCAGCCGCATAATTATATTCGCCATCCTGATATGCCTGCTGAGGCTTTTGCCGATTTATGGGCAACGCTCAAGTCTGGAAAATCCTGGACAGGCATGGTCAAGAATCGTTGTAAAAACGGCGATTATTACTGGGTAGAAGCCAATGCGACTCCGATACGCGAACATGGTCAGCTCATCGGCTATATGTCAGTGCGCAGCAAAGCGACGCGCACCCAGATAGAGGCCGCTGAAAAAATCTATCAGGAAATCAGGGAAGGAAAGAGTAAATATCGGATCAGTGAAGGTAGGGCGGTTAAATTTGGTCTGGATGATCTGCTCAGGCCGATCAAAAATCAGAAAATCGGCATTAAGCTGGGAATTGGCTTCGGTTTGATGGTATTGCAGGCGATGTGGATGGGCGTGATGGTGCTGGGTCATCTGGATAGTTTTAATGCTCAGTTGGCGCTAGTCGGCACCAACATGACGGCGGAGCAATTGCGGACGCTGACCTCTCTGGTTGATACGACTCGGCAGGAAGTGATCAATGCGGGCATTCTGGTGGTATTTGTTGGCATGCTGCTCAGTTTATTGCTGAATCGTTCCATCGTCAGGCCGCTCAAGGCCGCAGTGGGAATTTTTGACAAGATGGGGCAGGGGCATTATTACAATAAAATCGATGCCGAATGTGAGGATGAGATTGGTACGGTGATGTACGGTCTGAAATCCATGCAGATCAAGTTGGGTTTTGATATTAATGATGCCAAGCGTCGTGCTGATGAATCGCTACGTGTTACTAATGCACTCGACAATGCATCAACCGGTGTGATGATTGCGGATATCGACCTCAATATCATCTACCTGAACAAGACCGTGCAATCCATGTTGAAGAATGCCGAGCAGGATATTCAAAAGGATTTGCCGGACTTCAGGGCGGATCAATTGCTGGGTGCAAATATCGACTGCTTCCACAAAAAGCCTGAGCATCAGCGGCATTTGCTGAAAACCTTTACGTCTACTCATCAAGCCACGATTCGTATGGGTGGGCGTACATTCCGTCTGGCTTCCAATCCGGTATTTAATGCCGCAGGTCAACGGTTGGGTGCATCGGTCGAATGGATAGATGCGACTGAGGAAGTGAAGATTGAAGATGAAGTAAAGGCCATTGTTCAATGTGCAGTGGCCGGTGATTTGTCGCAACGTATCAGCATGCAAGGAAAACAGGGCTTTATGCGGGTTCTGGGTGAGGGTATCAATGAACTGACGGGTGTTGCAGAGAGCGTTATTAGCGATGCGGTAAACGTGATTGAAGGTGTCTCGGCGGGTGATTTGACCCATACCATAGAGCGCGATTATCAGGGTATGTTCAAGCGTCTCAAGGATGCGACCAATGGTACGGTACAGAAATTGTCCGAAACAATTTCGGATGTGCGTTGGGCCGCCGATGCGCTTTCGAGTGCTTCGGAACAAATCAGTGCGACGGCACAAAGTCTGAGCCAAAGTGCGAGTGAACAGGCCGCCAGTGTTGAGCAAACCAGTGCGTCGATCGAGCAGATGTCTGCATCTGTCGGACAGAATGCGGAAAACGCTAAAATTACCGACAGCATGGCTTCCAAAGCCGCGAAGGAAGCCGGCGAAGGGGGGCGAACCGTCAAGTCTACTGTTGCTGCGATGAAACAAATTGCCAGCAAGATAGGCATCATTGATGACATAGCTTACCAGACCAATTTGCTGGCACTCAATGCGGCGATAGAGGCAGCTCGAGCTGGTGAACACGGCAAGGGTTTTGCGGTTGTGGCAGCGGAAGTACGCAAGCTGGCCGAACGCAGCCAGTTGGCGGCTCGTGACATTTCTGATGTGGCTGGTTCCAGTGTGGAGCTGGCGGAACGCGCAGGCAAGCTATTGAATGCCATCGTACCTTCGATCGGTAAGACATCTGATCTGGTACAGGAAATCTCGGCGGCATCGGATGAGCAGGCTACGGGTATCGGCCAGATCAATGATGCGATGAATCAGCTTAGTCAGGCTACTCAACAGAATGCATCCGCTTCCGAAGAATTGGCTGCCACATCTGAGGAATTGAGCGGACAAGCCGAGAGGTTGCAGCAAATGATGGCTTTCTTCAGTACCGATGCTATGGCGCAGTCTGAATCGAACCATCCGGTTTTGACTAAGCAGATTACCGTAAACGGATTGCCTGAAAAAACGGGCAGGAAAATTACTACCGATGCGCCAGATGAGAGGCATTTCGTCAAATTTTAGTCTTTAGAAGGATTTCAGGAGAAGGTCATGGGTGAAATTGTAAAGGCTGGAAAACAGTTTGATGGAATCCGCGAAGGTAATGAGCCAGCTCAGTATTTAACCTTTATGCTGGGTGGAGAAATGTTTGCGATTTCGATACTGAATATCAAGGAAATCATCGAATTCGGTCAGCTTACTCTAGTGCCGATGATGCCGGCGTTTATATGTGGCGTGATTAATCTGCGCGGCAGCGTGGTACCGGTTGTTGATATGTCAGTACGCTTCGGGCGTCATGCCAGTGAAATTACCCGGCGTAGCTGTATCGTAATTATAGAAGTAGAGTCGGAAGGTGAAAAACAGGACATTGGTGTAGTCGTAGATACGGTCAATGAGGTGCTGGAAATACCAGTAACCGACATTGAACCGTCTCCATCTTTCGGTGCGCGTATCCGTGCTGATTTCATATACGGTATGGGTAAGATCAATGGCAAATTTGTCATTATTCTTTCAGTAAATCATGTGCTTTCCATTGATGAAATGGCCGTTTTGAGTCAGGTTGGTGAGGCCTCGCTTGAAATGCTTGCTTCATCTTAAAGACAGGGAGATTGGCATGGAAGAATTGGATGAGATAGTTGAAGATGGCGGTGAAGACTATAACGAAGAGGTCTTGGACGACTTCCACGATGAGATTCATGTCAGTGATTTACACCGTGTGGTTAGAGCCAACGAGGAAATAAAGAAGGTGATACGCATCTCTTCGGGGGTCAATCTGGTTGCCCTGAATGCCATGCTGATTGCGAAACGTTCAGGTGAACGTTCTTGTGGTTTTGCGGTGGTGTCGTCTGAATTAAGGGTCTTCAGCCGCAACCTGCAAGTGGCGATGGCTGATCTGGGTGCTTTGATATTTGGCCTGGTCAGGGATGCTGCTGCGATAAAAAAACAGCAGCAGCGGCGCGGTCATTTTGTGGCGATTGCCTTGATGGGTAAGCCGATGTCGAGCAAGGTGGTAGCTGTACTCGCATGTCTGGAAGAGCGTATTCAGACTACTGAGGAAGAAATCGGAAAAGATTGGCTGCATTTGGGGATACAGCTCGGACGGGTATTGCAGTTGTGCGAGACAGGACGTTCCCTGTCGCGCAGTGCCAAGATTGAGGCTGTTTATGGCGGTGATATGACTATTACCTTGAAACATGTAGCCAGCCGAATCGAGGAAACGGTGGATGAAATATTCAATACATTAAAACAGTTGCGCATACAACTGGCAGAGTGAGCCGCTTGAGACAAACTGAGTCGTAGCAATATTAAGGTGAAAAAATGAAAAAACTTGAATTCATCTATGAGAACGGCCCGCATAAATGGGCAATGGTGGCGCGAGATCCCAGTAAACCGGACTTTCTGATTGATACCAATGAATATCTGGTGATCAACGGTAATGATGCATTGCTAACAGATCCCGGCGGCATGGAGATATTTTCTGCGGTATTTTCTGCCCTCAGTACCGAGATTGACCCCTACACTATCCGTCAGTTATTTGCATCGCATCAGGATCCCGATATTATTTCCTCGCTTGCACTATGGCTGGATTTTAATCCCGAGTTGAAGTGTTATTTGAGTCGCTTATGGGAAACCTTTGTTCCACATTTTGGTGGAACAGCAGATACCTTTATCCCCATTCCCGATGAGGGGATGAATATTTCGCTGGGCGGTTTAATATTGGAAGCGATACCGGCTCATTATTTGCATTCGTCAGGCAACTTTCACCTCTATGATCGTAAGGCTCGCATTCTATTTTCGGGCGATGTAGGTGCTGCGATGTTGCCGCCGGATGCGAATGGTTTGTTCGTAGAGAAATTCGATCAACATATCACTCATGCCCGAGAATTTCATCGTCGCTGGATGGGATCGAATGCTGCCAAGTTGAACTGGTGTGAGCGCGTCAGTCGTTTGGATATCGATATGCTCTGTCCGCAACATGGTGCTATCTATCAGGGTGAGGATGTAAAACGTTTTATCAACTGGTTTTCCGAACTAAATGTAGGCTGCGGAATTCGGGATTAGTTTGATGCTCATTCCCGGTATGTATGAAATTAGCATGTCATGAAACCTGAATAAATATCAAATTAATGTCTAAAATCAAAGTCTTGATTGTGGATGATTCTGCCGTAGTGCGCCAGGTACTGCGGAGCATTCTGGAGAAAGACTTCTCGATACAAGTAATCGGCACAGCGGCTAATTCTACCTTTGCGATGGAACGTTTGAGTCGCGTATGGCCGGATGTCATCGTGTTGAATGTCAAAATGCCGGGTGGGGATGGCCTCGTTTTTCTGGAAAAAATACGGTCTGAGCGTTCTGTTTCCGTGGTGGTTTATTCGCCGCTTATAGAGCAGGGTACTCTAGCGACGATTCGGGCTATGAAGCACGTATCAATTACCATTCTCACACGTCCAGACTCCGGTCTCAAAAAATGCATCAATGAATCGGCTGGTGAACTGATCTATGCGATAAAGCACGCGGTACCGACTCATAGCAGCCATATAAATCCCCAGTTGATAAAAATGCTCAAGGTGGACGATAAATTATCCGCCGATGTGATGCTGTCTGCGGCAAGCAGCCATGTGCCTGAAATCAGCAGCGAGCGCATAGTGGCTATTGGCACTTCCACAGGCGGGACGCAGGCACTTGAGTTTGTACTAATGGCCTTGCCTAGCGATTGTCCGGGTATTGTTATTGTGCAGCATATGCCTGAAAAATTTACTGCCATCTTTGCCGAACGGTTAAACAGCCAGTGCGAAATTGAAGTACGGGAAGCGATGAATAATGATCGTGTTCTTCCCGGACTTGCATTGATTGCACCCGGCGGAAAACATATGATGCTCAAGCGTAGCGGTTACAGCTACCAAGTTGAAGTAAAGGATGGCCCTTTGGTTAACCGGCATTGCCCTTCGGTCGATGTGTTGTTTCGTTCGGTTGCCAAGTTTGCCGGTAGAAATGCGACCGGCATTATTATGACAGGCATGGGTGATGATGGTGCACGAGGCATGAAGGAAATGCATGAGGCAGGTGTGTCAACTATTGCGCAGGATGAGCTAAGTTGCGTTGTGTTTGGTATGCCCAAGGAAGCCATCAAACTGGGGGGAGTGGATCGAATAATGCCTTTACAGGAAATTCCCTCAGCGATATTGAATGGACTTTAATGTCACATTTTTTATGAAGAGCAGAAAGCAATAAAAAGGTAATAAATAATTCAAAAATATTCGTCAGGTTATTGATTTTTAAATAATAGTTAACTTTTATGAGCTTTTTATTCTGGTCATTGCACTATTGGCAGGATTTTGGATTGCTGATACTCAGTTAAGGGTATAGAGTTGCACCAAGATTGGGAAATCAATTTCAGGGGGGATAAGAACATGAACATTACCAGACGTGATTTTTTAAAACAAAGCGCTGTTGTATCTACCGCAGCCGTGACTGTAGGTGTTCCGCTAGGCGAGGTTGCCAATGCGGCCACCAAGGGGGCTGAAGCGGGTTGGCGTTGGGATCGGGGTGTTTGTCGATTCTGTGGCGTGGGATGTGCAATTCAGATTGCGACTGAAAAGGGCAAGATTGTCGCGACCAAGGCCGATCCGGCTTCTCAGGTTAATCGAGGTCTGAACTGCGTCAAGGGTTATTTCAACGGCAAGATACTCTACGGCAAGGATAGGCTTACTCAGCCTCTGCTGCGCATGACCAATGGGAAATTCGACAAGAAGGGTGAGTTTGTAGCTGTCTCTTGGGATCGTGCGTTTGAAGAAATGGAAAAGCAGTTCAAACGTCATTATCAGGAACTTGGGCCTACCGGGGTGGGATTTTTTGGTTCAGGTCAACACACTGTTCAGGAAGGTTACGCTGCGGTCAAACTGTTCAAGGCCGGATTCCGCAGCAATAACCTTGATCCGAATGCACGTCACTGCATGGCTTCTGCTGTCGCCGCATTTATGCAAACCTTCGGCATAGATGAGCCTGCCGGAAATTACGATGACATCGAGCATACCGACACCATAGTGTCATGGGGTGCCAATATGGCGGAGATGCACCCGGTATTATGGACGCGTGTGACCGACCGAAAAATGGGCAATCCCGATGTGAAGGTGGTTAATCTGTCCACAGTGAGCAATATGTCCTCGAATATTGCCGACATGGAAATTATCTTCAAACCGCAGACCGATCTGGCGATCATGAATTATCTGGCGCGCGAGATCGTGACACGCGATGCAGTAAATTGGGATTTCGTCAATAAGCACTGCGCTTTCGCCGCTGGCCCGACCGACATCGGTTACGGTCTGCGCGGCTCTGCTGAATTTGATTTCGACGCAGAGAAAGATACCAACGCCAAGGAATTGTCCAGAAAATTGGGTGACGATGAGGCTATCGCGCAGGGTAAAAAATCGGGGCAGATCGTCGAGCAGAAAAACCGCGACAGCGCGGGTAAACAATGGTTGATTACCTTTGAGGACTTCAAGAAAGGTCTGGAACCTTACACATTGGATTTTGTGGCTCAACTCGCCAAGGGCGATGCGGACGAATCACTGGATGAATTCAAGCGCAAACTACAAGCGTTAGCCGATCTATATATTGCAAACCGTAAAGTGGTCAGTTTCTGGACTATGGGCTTTAACCAGCATCAACGCGGCACTTGGGTCAACGAGCAGGCGTATATGGTGCATCTGTTGCTGGGCAAACAGGCAATGCCCGGTAACGGTGCTTTTTCGCTGACAGGTCAGCCTTCTGCATGCGGTACCGCGCGCGAGGTAGGAACCTTTTCGCATCGGCTGCCTGCTGACATGGTGGTGGACAATCCGGCTCATCGGGCTATCGCAGAAAAAATCTGGAAGCTGCCAGCCAAGACACTTAATCCCAAAATTGGCAGTCACTTCACCAAGATCATGCGTGATCTGGAAGACGGCAAGGTCAAATGGGCCTGGGTGCAGGTATGCAATCCGTTCCAGGATACGGCCAATGCCAATCACTGGATCAAGGCCGCGCGCGAGATGGATAACTTCATCGTGGTATCCGATGCCTATCCCGGCATCTCCACTAAGGTTGCCGATCTGGTATTGCCTGCCGCGATGATCTTTGAAAAGTGGGGAGGGTATGGCAATGCTGAGCGTCGTACCCAGTTATGGCGCGAACAGGTTCCACCGCCCGGATCAGCGCGAGCCGATATTTGGCAGATCATGGAATTCTCCAAACGATTCAAACTCAAGGAAGTTTGGGGTGAGCAGAAGATTCCCGGATTGAAGGAGGCTGGATTTGAAGACGGAAAGTTGCCGGACGTATTGGCTGGATCGGGCTATTCGCCGAATGCGACACTGTACGATGTGTTGTTTGCTACCGAAGAAAATCGCAAATTCAAGTGGCCGGACAAGATAGCCAAAGGACACGACAATCATGTTGCCCATCTTTTGGGTGATCACTGGTTCCCCGAGAAAGCGTTGTTCGAAGAGTATGCGCAATTTGGTCGTGGACACGGGCATGATCTGGCGGATTTTGATGTGTACTTCCGCGACGATGTGCGTGGTCTGAAATGGCCGGTCGTGGACGGCAAGGAAACGCATTGGCGTTTCAATGAAGAATACGATCCCTATGTCAAGAAAGGCAGTGGTTTTGAGTTCTATGGTGAAGCAGGTAAGTCACTGCCCAGAGGTAATCTGGACGGCATTACCAATCCAGAAAAGATCAGTGTTGCCGGACGTGCCAAGATATTTTTCCGCCCCTATGCGGCACCTGTAGAAGAGCCGGATCAAAATTACGATATGTGGTTGAGTACGGGGCGTGTGCTGGAACACTGGCATTCCGGCACGATGACGCGCCGTGTACGTGAGCTGCACTGGGCCGTGCCTACCGCCGTGATGTTTATGCATCCTGAAGATGCCAAAATGCGCAAGTTCAAACAGAACGATATCGTCTGGGTCGAATCGCGTCGCGGCAAGGTCAAGGTCACTGTGGAAACCACGGGCCGCAACCGTCCGCCACGAGGCATGGTGTTTGTGCCCTGGTTTGCCGAAGAGGTGTTCATTAACAAGGTAACATTGGATGCGACCTGTCCGATCTCGAAACAGACCGATTTCAAGAAATGTGCCGTGAAGGTTTACAAGGCCTGATCTGACTGAATGCCTGAACTGACCAAACTTGGGAGGAGATAAAATGTGCAACTACTATAAATTGGCAACATTTCTGGCGGGTGTCGCGTTGATGGCCTCGGGCGCGGGTCTGTCTTATGCCGAACCCGTCATCAAAACCAATGACATGGGTTTAAGCAAGACCAGCGTTTTCGATACGCCTACGCCTAAGGTGTATAAATATAAAGAGGCGCAACCGGGACAAAGCGAGCTGCTTCCCCGTGCCTATCTGGGTGCACCACCACAGATACCGCACGACATCAGCAACTTTCTGCCGATAACCACTCAAAGCAATATGTGTGTTGTCTGTCATAACCAGCCCGGCGAACGCGGCAAACAACGTGTAAAAGGTACGCCAACTCCAATGCCTGTCAGTCATTACACCGACCTGCGGAATGCACTGGGCAAGGTAACCGAGCAGATGATAGGCGCTCGTTACAACTGCAACCAATGCCACGTTCCACAGACCGACGCACCGGCGCTGGTGGAAAATACCTTTTAAAAATTACTAAACTACCACCCATTAAAGTAGGCGGGTTTGCGCAGCCAGTCGCAGAGGACTAAAGTTCTCTGCGACTGGCTCCCGCGCAACACCAGCAAGATATAACGTGTTGTGATATTCCACCATTGCTGAATTTGCGAGGTTAAAGCTAGCCGGCAAAAGCTGGTGGTTTTATCCTTGCGGTCGAAAATAAATAATGGCCGACGAAACAGTTTTTTAAGCGTTTTCGTACGCATTTTTACTGGGCGGAGAATTTTTTGATTGGGATATGGCGCGATTCTTGCTTTTAAATTCCTCACAGTCAGATATAAATTCGGGAACGCTGATGCTGATAATTGAAAAATACTAGGCTTTGATTGGAATGAGGCTTACAAATGATCTATTGCAGGTGGGAAGGGATTGCCGCTTAGTAAGGGGGCGCTTGCATATTTATAATGAAATGGCATTATTGCGTCCCCGCAATTGATTTAACAGATCATTTTAGAAAAAATAGAAGTAAATCGGGCGAGAAGATGACCAGCCCTAACAGCTGGAAATTTGTACGGAAGTACCTCAGGTGTGCAATATCACAATATTCTCTATAGGTGTTTGGTAACGTACAGCATCATAAGCTGCAAGGTTAGGACTGAAAAATGAAGTCTTTAAAAGGTAAGCCCGAAATGAATCAGGGGCAATTCTCAGTGAGCCAAAGACATGTCTGCGCAAATTAACTTGGATTATGCCGTTATCTTTAATGCCGCAAGCAACGGTATGGCAATTACTGAGTATGGTTCAGGAATTATTGTAGATGTAAATCATGAATGGTTGAGTGCTACAGGTATAGATCGTCAGCAAGCTATAGGTAAAACTTTTTTAGAATTAGATCTTTGGGAAAATAAGTCAGATCGTGAGGCTTGTCTTGCTCAATTCGAACAAAATCACAAGCTGGTTGAGTTTGAAACCCGCTTGTTAATGAAGTCGGTAGTTTCAACGCATTTAATCTCCGCACATATCGTAGAAATGCAGGGTAAGCATTATGTGTTATGGGAATTACGTAACATAAGCCAGCGTAAGAAAAACGAGAAGAATCTGCGTGAAAGTGAAATCTTGTTGCGTAGCACTCTGGAGTCCACAGATGAAGGGATATTGATGATAGGTAGTGATGGTCGAGTGCTATCAGCTAATCATCGTTTTATGGAACTCTGGCATGTGCCGCAGACACTGATCGAACTGAAGCGTGATGACCTGCTGATTGCTCATGTTCTGGATCAATTGGTCGATCCCGAGGATTTCGTGGGCTTGGTGCAAAAACTTTACAGCAGCGACGAAGAAGCGCGCGATACGTTGCAATTCAAGGATGGGCGGGTGTTCTCGCGATTTACGCGCACTCTTAAAATAGACCAAGAACGTGGGCGTATCTGGTGTTTCAAGGACATCACAGCACAGTCCCATGCAGAAGCCTTGCTTGCAGAATCTAATGCGTTGCTCAGAGCTATTATTAATACTGCACCTGTGCGTATTTTCTGGAAGGACAACGATTTACGCTATCTCGGTTGCAATAACCTTTTTGCTCAAGATGCGGGTAAATCCAGTCCAGAAGAATTGCTAGGTAAAGATGATTATCAGATGCCTTGGGCTGAGCAGGCTGAACTTTATCGTGCCGATGATCGAGCCGTGATGACATCCGGTACATCAAAACTTTCTTTCGATGAGCCGCAGTCTACGCCGGATGGGCGAACCATCTGGTTGCGCACATCTAAAGTGCCGTTACAAAATGATGTTAATGAAATTATAGGCATACTAGGTACTTACGAGGATGTCACTGAGCGTAAGTGCGCGGAGTTGCGGTTGCTGCAAAGCAGGGCAGAATTACAGGAAGCGCAACGAATTGCTCATATGGGTAATTGGCAAGTTGATTTCTCGACCAATCATGTCTATTGGTCCGAAGAACTTTACCGTATGCAAGGGTTGGAGCCGGGCTCAACGCCTCCTGATTACACTGAAAGTGCAAAGCTTTTCACACCCCAAAGCTGGGAATGCTTAAGCACTGCAATTGCACGTGTTGCGGAAACGGGCATTTCCTATGAGTTAGAACTGGAAATGGTCAAGTCGGATGGTAGTCACGGATGGATGCTGGCGCATGGGGAAGCTGTACGTGATTCAAATAATGCCATAATCGGGGTGCGAGGTGTTGCAGTCGATATTACCAAACGAAAAAATATTGAAATCGAACTGAAAATTGCAGCTGCCGCTTTTGATACCTGTGATGCGATTGTGATTACCGATAAGGATGCCAATATTATCCGGGTTAATCAGGCATTTTCAGAGATCACCGGCTATAGCGCAGAGGAGGTGCTTGGTGCGAATCCGCGCATGATGAGCTCCGGGCGACATGACAGGTCTTTTTACATCGAGATGTGGCAGCAACTTCAGCATACCGGGCATTGGGCGGGTGAAATTTATGACCGGCGCAAGAACGGCGAAGTTTACCCTAAGTGGTTGACCATTACCGCAGTCAGGAATGAGTGTCAGGAGGCCACCCATTATGTGGCCATATTCAGTGACATCACTGTGCGTAAACGCATAGAAGATGAAATTCATAAGCTGGCGTTTTATGATCCGTTGACAAAGTTACCCAACCGTCGCCTGTTCCTTGATCGTTTACGTGCAGCGCTGGCTGCTTCGGCACGTCGTAATGACTTTGGTGCGGTGTTGTTCATAGATTTGGATCGTTTTAAAGCGCTTAACGATACGCTCGGGCATGACTATGGAGACATGTTATTGATAGAGGTAGGTGAGCGGATCAAGTCATGCGTGCGTGAAATGGATACAGTGGCAAGATTCGGCGGTGATGAATTTGTGGTTCTGATTGAAGATTTTAGTGATAACAGAGATGAAGCAACGCGCAAAATTGCACAGATTGCCGAAAAAGTGCGTGAAGCGTTAGCTAAACCATACAAGCTTAAGGAACATGAATATCATTGCTCCCCTAGCATCGGGATCAGCGTGTTTCACGGTAATGACGAACCTTTAGACGTATTGATTGAACACGCCGATATGGCGATGTATCAAGTGAAAAATTCTGGGCGCAATGGTCTGCGTTTCTTTGATCCCGTTATGCAGCATAACGTGGCAACGCATGATGCTCTTGAGAACGATCTGCATTACGCCATAGAGTTGCAGCAATTACATTTGCATTACCAGATTCAGGTGGATAACGACAATCAACCGTTAGGTGCTGAAGCCTTTTTGCGCTGGGAGCATCCTGAGCGTGGAATGATCATGCCCGGCCAGATGATTCCGATAGCTGAAGAAAGTAATCTGATAATCGACATCGGACATTGGGTTCTGGAAACAGCTTGCGCTCAACTCGCCTTATGGAGCAAAAGAGCGATTACGCGAGATTTGACGCTGACAGTAAATATCAGTGCAAAGCAATTTGCCCGACCAGATTTTGTAGAAGAAGTTGCTGATATTCTTAAAGCACAGCAGGTTGATCCGATACATCTTAAATTGGAACTGTCTGAAAGGTTAGTGCTAACGGATATGAAGAGCACCAAGGAAAAAATCTATGCGCTTAGAAACCTCGGTGTCAGGTTATCTATGGATAACTTCGGTACTGTATATTCATCACTTTCCTACCTGAAACAACTTTCTTCAGATCAACTTAAAATACATCAGGATTTCGTCCACGGCATTACGCAGGAAGGTAATGACGCACAATTGGTGCAGACAGTCATTGATTTGGCGAAGTCATTGGACATGAACGTGTTTGCCGAGGGGGTGGAGACAGAAGAGCAACGGGCATTCCTTAAAAAGCACGATTGCAATATTTATCAGGGTTACTTATTCGGAAAACCCGTTGCTATTGATGAGTTCGAGGAATTAATCCTACGCTTATGATTTTTGCGCCTATGTGTTACATGAGTTGATACTTTGCTCGCGATCGATAGTGAGTAGTTGCTTTTGTAAAATCAGTCCTTCATGCGTAAATAACTGCAATGTTATGTGATGATCAAACTCAAGTGTGGCAAGTTCAAGCCGAACACCTAGGCCAACTCGGGTTTAATCTTATCGCCGTTGATCGTCAGGTCAAAAGCAAACATGACAACCCTTTCTGCTTTGCTAGAGTAAAAACAAAATCGTGGTTCAATATGCCTTGAACGATAAAATTCTGCCCACGGTCGTTGCAGAATACGTTGCAGAATACAAACTACTTGAATCTCTCTGCTGAGTTGCAAGCGGGCCTATCCTGCGTCGAATAGATCGAGCCTATTTTTTCAGGCTGAGCCTACTCGAAAATCGGCAGGCTATTAATTATAAAATCAAATATCAACTGTCCGTCGTTTCTAGTAAATAAAACCATATTGTTAACGCGGTAGTAGTGCATGAAATTGCTTGGTTATTATTTACTCGTGGAGTAAGATTAAATTACATTTTTAGAGTGTCTATAGGGTAGATTTCACGGTGCTTAACGTTTTAATAATAAACTAAATTTTGACCTGGGGAGGTAGATCATGACATTGCAAGATATCCTGCCTATTAAGACGTTAGCAGATTCTGAAAGGAAGCAAGTGCCATTGCTGAGGCGGTTTACTGTCGTCGGTTTGGTGGCGATGCTTTTTACTGCAACGTTGCTGATACACTTGTATCGGCAAGATCAAATTTCCAGCTATGAGAAAGTCGCCGCCTCTGAAAACGAGCGAACCTTAGCTTTTCTCATGCGTGCATTAAGTGACCAGATTAACGACTATGTTATTCAAAGTAAAAAGCTTGATGTAAAAGCGCTACAAGCTGATTCGACGTTGGGAGAACGCATATTCTCTATACTGGATGAAGTTAGCGAGGACAATGTTCTCAAGGTAAAAATATACAATTTATCAGGGATGGCCGTCTACTCGTCCGACCTGAATGAAATTGGTGGAGGAAGTAAGAACCAAGAGTTACTAGATAGGGCACTTCACGGAGCAACACTCAATAAAATCGAACACCGTGATGAGTTTGTCGGGAGAATAGGCCCGATTACAGATATCGATATTTCTCTGACATATAAACCCATTACTCACGCTGGAATACAGATAGGGGTTATCGAAATATATAATGATGCCTCGCCCATTTTTAATCGCCTTCGCGCTAACTACGTCAAAATCGTATTAATCGTTTCGGGAATCTTTGGCAGTTTATTTTTCGCATTGTTCTTCGGTATATCTAGAGCAGATCGAGACGTTAAAAAGTGGCAGGAAGAAAGCGAGCAGGCAGAAGATGAACTACTTAAGCAAAAACAATTTTCTGACGCGATTATAAACAGCCTGCCAGGCGTTTTCTATCTGATAACACCGCAAGGGAAGTTTGCCCGAATTAATCAGCAATTTATTGATGTTACTGGTTATTCTAAAGATGAGTGCAGCCGTATAGGGGCATTGGACTTATTTGAAGGTGCTGATAAGAATCTGATCGCCCAAAAGATGCAGCAGGTATTTGAAACTGGCATTGCATCTGCCGAAGCGGAAGTCACTACTAAGTCTGGGAAGAAAGTTCCCTACTACTTTACCGGACATCGTATCAATCTTGATGATCAAATCTATCTGGTCGGTGTCGGACTAGACATCACCGAGCGTAGGTCGGCAGAAATGGAACTTCGTATCGCAGCCTCGGCCTTTGAAACACAAGATGCCATCCTGATTACCGATGCTAAATCAAATATTGTTCGGGTTAATCGCGCTTTCACGGAAATTACCGGCTACAGCGCCGAGGAAGTGTTGGGGCAGAATCCACGCATGATGAATTCAGGTCAGCATGAACGATCATTTTACATAGAGATGTGGCAGCAACTACTGCACTCGGGATGTTGGGCTGGTGAAATATGGGATCGTCGTAAGAGTGGTCAAATCTATCCAAAATGGTTGGCTATTTCCGCTGTCAAAGACGCGGCAGGGGAAACTACCCATTATGTAGCCATATTTAGTGATATTACCGCGCGCAAGCAAGCAGAAGAGATGATCCATAATTTGGCTTTTTATGACGCGCTGACCAAACTCCCCAATCGTCGTTTGTTTCTTGATCGCCTTCAGGCTGCGTTGGCGGCTTCTATGCGCAGAAAAGATTTCGGTGCCGTACTGTTTATAGATCTGGATCGTTTTAAGGCGTTAAACGATACACTCGGACACGAGTATGGCGACTTGTTACTAATCGAAGTCGGCGTGCGAATAAAAGCTTGTGTGCGTGAAATGGATACGGTCGCCAGGTTTGGCGGAGACGAGTTTGTCGTGTTGATCGGGGAAATCAGCAAGCATTTGGATGATGCCTCGCATAAAGTCGCGGTGGTTGCAGAAAAAATTCGTGAAACTTTATCGTCGCCATACAAACTCAAGGAGCATGAACATCACTGCTCACCAAGTATTGGAATTAGCCTGTTTCACGACAACGATGTGCCCATGGATGTATTGATTGAGCATGCTGACATGGCAATGTATCAGGCTAAGAACGCAGGGCGTAACACAGTTCGCTTCTTTGATCCGGTTATGCAACATAACGTAGCAGCACATGACGCCTTGGAAAATGACTTGCATCATGCAATAGAGTTGAATCAACTACACCTCCATTACCAGATACAGGTGGACAACAATAATCGCCCAATGGGAGCGGAAGCCTTCTTACGTTGGGATCACCCTGAGCGGGGCATGCTCATGCCAGGACATTTTCTCCCGATAGCCGAAGAGAGCAATATGGTGATCGACATTGGGCGCTGGGTTTTGCAAACCGCATATCAGCAACTCGCACTCTGGAAGCAGGATGAAATAACGCGCGATTTAACGCTAACTGTAAATATTAGTGCAAAGCACTTCGCACATACTGAATTTGTAGACGAAATTGCCAATATGCTGAAAGCTGGTCACGTAGACCCAACTCGATTAAAACTGGAATTGTCAGAGCGGCTAGTTCTGATTGATCTCAATAGTACGATTGCTAAAATCGAAGCGCTGAAGAGCCTTGGTGTTAGATTGTCGATGGACAATTTTAGTACGGTCTATTCTTCCTTGTCCTATCTTAAACAGCTTTCCTCAGATCAACTCAAGATTCACAAGGAATTTGTGCATGGAATTTCACAAGGTGGTAATGATGTGCGCTTGGTTGAGACCGTCATCAATTTGGCAAAATCATTGGACTTGCACGTTTTTGCTGAAGGAGTAGAGACCGAAGAAGAGCGAGCATTCCTTCATGATCATGATTGCAACGCTTATCAGGGCTACTTGTTTGGCAAACCAGTAGCAATTGAAGAGTTTGAGAAAACAATTAGGAAATTTTAACTACATCATCTTTGATGGGAATGCGCTTCTACTGGGGGGACTTTGATACTTCGTCTTTTTAGAATTGTTTGTCAGAAAGCGGCTTGCTACGAACAATGACTATGCCTTGAAAGAGACGAGGAAAGCATATTTGAAGGTGGATACACAAGGTAAATGAATAAAATTGTCCAAAATTTTTTATTCAGCCAATACCTTATTTTTTCACAAATATCCTTCCTGCTCTCCCTTTTCACCATGTTCCCGCATCCAGTCTGCCAGTTCCTGTAACTGTACAGGCAAGTTTAAGGGGAGGGCGTCGAGTTGGAGGCGGTCGGGGGTGGTCAGGGGTTTGCGTACTCGCAGGTTGGCGAGGTCTTGGGCTGACATTTTCCAGGGTTGCCAGGGCAGTTTGCGTTGTTGCCAGAGTTCGGCGGCTTTTAGGGCGATGTTGATTCCGGCGGGGTCGGGGTCGCAGGCGATTTCTGCCGGGGCGTAAGCGAGATCGAGCAGTGTTTTCATCGCGGTACACCACCAGCCGGGTGGATAGCCGGGCAGCCAGACTACGGCGGTATCGGGGGCGCGACGGCGGGCGATGCGTTCGAAGCTGGTGCGGTTTTCTATCAGTTGCCAGCGGGCGATTTCTCCTGAAACGGACAGGATGTTTTGCAATGTGGCGGGGGTAAGGGCTGCAAAGTCTGTGCAGGCGCAGAGTTCAAGCTGACCATTTGCCAGTTTCAGGCTTAGTGTCGCGCTGATCAGCAGCAGTGGCGTATGTCGCTCGATGCGGAATTCGGCCAAGTCCAGTGTCTGTTCCAGCCAGTTCCATTCCGATTCGCTGATGCCTTTGGTGTCGTTGCGGGCATGCAGTGCAAAGTCGCGGCGCGTGCCGCTTTGTTGTGCAGCCTGCCATCGTTGCAATGCGCTCACCAGATCGTAACGAGCCAGCGCGCGTTGGATATGCAGTTGATCCAGTGCCAGCAGGGCGGGGGCGAGGTCGGTGTCGCATAAGACATGCAGTTCCTCACGCAAGGTTTGCCAACGCTGTTCATCGGTGTGTTTATCCGACAGCCCGAGGCTGAGGCGCAATGCGCTCAGGTCGCGCAGTTCCAGTGCTGTTGGCCACCAGTCGCCGTGTTTGCGTTCCTCGATGACGATGGCCCAGCCTTCCCTGACCAGCCAGTCAAATAATGATTCAGCCAGTGTCAGTTGGGTTGTGCCCGCATCCTTCAGCAGTGTTTCCCAGCGGCTTTTGCCGCCGCGTTTTACCCAGCGGATTAACAGTTCGCGCCATTCGGCGGGGATCAGTTGCAGATTTTCGAGTGCCTTTGTTTTATTTGATGAATCAGAATGACAGGCCGATTCCTGACAGAAGCGACGGCGGCGTTTGCTTAGCGCACGCTCGTCCAGTGCTTCAATCAGAATCGAATTCGTCATCTCAATCCCGTTCGCGCGTCATTACCACAATGCGTGGCGCCCAAGGTTCACCGGCCCGTTTTTTGGAAGTCACCAGCGTCAGCATCGACGGGTCGTAGACGTTGACGTTGTGGGTAACCGGCGTGGTGAGTAAATATTGCGCGCGGGTAGTCTTGAGGAAGGACGAAACGCGCTCGATGTTGACGATGTCGAGGTGGGCGAAGGGTTCGTCGATGAATACAAATCCGCCGGGACGTGATTCTTCCATCATCAGGCCGACCAGTAGCACCAGCGATTTCATTACCTGTTGACCGCCGGACGCATCGCCATCGTTCATGCCCATGAAGCCTTTTTCGTCGAAGTCGAAGCGTACCGCGAGTCCTGCTTGCGATAGCGATACGTCGTCGCCGGACAGCATCACCGGCTCATGTTCAACACGGATGCCGGACATTTCGCCCAGCACTTTGAGATTTTTGACGTAGCGGTTGACGGTGTAGCGCAATACCGCGACATACTGTTCGCGTGCCGCATCGGTCTGGCTGCGTGCTACTTCGTTGTCGCGACGGCGATGGTTCAGGTCGCTTTCCTGACGGATATAGTCGTCGTGTATCTTGTCACGCAAGGCGATCACGCTGGCGTCGGTTTCCCATGATTCTTCGCTGAAGCGTTTTTCTATCTCTTCGATGCGCCGTTGGATATTGGTGCTGTCGCGCCAGAGTTCGGCTATTTTCTGATTTGCTGCGGTGTTGCGCCAGCTTGGCGGCATCGAGTGTCTGTCATGGCGCAGACGTTGCAGGCGCTTCATCTGTTCTTCGCGGGCGTTGCGGTTTTCCCTTTCGGCGATGTCGCGCTCCAGACGTTGCATGGTCAGGCGGATCTTTTCCAGTGCGCTATTGGCGGCAATCACGGCTTCATCGGCCTGTTCGCGATCCTGTTGCGCCTGATACACGCCGTTGTTGCGGCGTTTGAGTATCAGTTCATCATAGGCTTGCCTTGCTTCGGCGAATTCGGCGGCGCGGGCGGATAGCTGTGCCGCCGCACTTTCGCCGCTCAATTGTGATTGCAGGCTGCGTAGGCGCGAGGTCAGATCATCGCGTTGCTGGCGTAAGGGCGAGAGCGATTTTTCCAGATCGCCGCGTTGCTGGCGTAATGATTCCAGTCGGGCGCGACCGAAGCGCGCCTGTTCGGGAGCGGAAAAACGTCCGCCGCGCCGTTCGCGTAGATAACCCTGGCGGGTGATCCAGTCTTCGCCGCGCGGCAGTCTGGATCCCGCCGTGGTGTCTTCCACGCGACGGATGCGTTCCAATAAACGCAACAGCCATTCGGGGACGGGTTTGGAAAAGCCGACCACTTCCATCAATGAGCCTTGCGGAGCCAAGCCGGGTTCGCTGCGTTCCGGCACGATGAAGTGGCGGTAGCGCAGCTTCTCGCCCAATGCCATCGCGGCTTCGGCATCTTTGTTGTGTGCCAGTATCACGATGTGCGCGAAGGGGGCGAGCACGGCTTCAACCGCTGCCTGCCAGCCAGGGTCGTTGATTTCGACCAGATCGGTGAGCATATCATGGGCGATACCGGCGCTGCTCAACGCCAACCGGAAGGCGGCGACATCAGCCGGATCGGAGCGGCGACCGGCGGCGAGATTTTCCAGCGTCTCGTCGAGTTGGCGTTGCTGTTGTTCCAGTCCGGCGATTTTTACCAGCAGGTTCGCCCGTTCACTTTCCAGTCGTTCCGCCTCGCGGGGATCGACCTGTTTGCCGTCGGCGCTGTCTTTGGCCTGTTGCAATAGTCGGTCATGTTGTTTGACAATGGCTTCCCAGTTACCCAGTTCACGGCTTAAGGCATTCAGCGCGGTTTGCTGCGTTTGCTCGTTGTCATGAGCGGCCTGCTTGCGCAGTTGTGCGGCTTGCAAGCCCTGTTGCCCGACTTGCAGGTCTAGCGATAATTTGTGTCGCTCGGCACGTTTGGCGCGCCAGTCGTTGCGTTGTGATTGCAACGTGCGCGACGCATTCTCGGTCTCTTTTTGCAGCAGATAGTGCTCCAGACGCGGGCGGGTTTCTGCCACCAACTCGGTGCGCTGGTCGTTCAGCCTGTGCCATTCCAGATAGCGGTTCACCTTTTGTTCGTGACGTTCCAGGCTGTTGCCCAGCGCCTCCAACTGGTTTTGTACCGCATCCAGTTCCTTTGAGGTGTGCTCCTGATGATGGCGCGCTTCCTGATAACGATCCAGCACGTCCTTGTCACCGAACACCTGAAACACCAGATCAAGCAGTTCGCGGGCCGACAGTTCGCACAGTTTGTCGGTTTGCCCCTGTTCCAGCGAAAGTACGCGGGCGATGGCGGGGGAGAGTCCGGCGCTGTGCAGCAGGCGCTGGTATTCGCGCACGCCGAATTCCTGTCCCTGTTGTTCGATGTCTTCGAGTGCAACTTCGCCTTCCGCGATCCAGTATTTGCGTACCCAGTCGCCGCCTTTACGGTCGATCCGGCAGGCCAGCGTGATGCGGTCATCCTGATACGGGATGCTGAACGGGCGCTTGCTGCTGCCTATCGGTCGCTGGTTATCGACGATACCGCGCAGCCAGCAGAAGTCTTCGCCGTTGCGTCGCACATAGCGTTTGTAATCGCGCTTCTTCGAGCAATCCAGCGCCAGCAAGGTGCGCAAGGCATCGAGCAAGGTGGTCTTGCCGGAGCCGTTGGGGCCGACGATGGTGATGATAGGTGCGTCCAGCGGCAGCTTGAAGCGCTGCCAGTAGTCCCAGTGTACGGTTTCGAGTTCGAGTAGACGGAACATTAGTGAGTCTCCAGCGAATTAAGCGAATCGCGCAGCGATACGTTTGCCCCCTCGCCCGCAAGCGGGAGATAACCAGCGACTTGGGCATCGTCTTTTGATGCCTTAGTCGATTGGCTAGTTGTTATATCAGGGTTGGGGAGAGGGTCTGATTTTTTTCCGTCATTTACATCCGCCAATACCCCACGCTGTTTTAACAAATCAGCCAGTGCGCCCTGCAAAATGCGCGGTGCCATTTCGGCGTAATCGAAAGCCAGATCCAGTAACGGCCCTTCGTGTATCACCTTGTTGCGCAGGTCGATGAAACCCAGTCGCGATAACTGCGGCAGGGCGAATTGCTGGATGCGTACCCGACCGCCGAGCAGCTTGCCGTAATCTTCCAGCAACACATTCACCGCAATGCCGCGTGAGGCATCATGGGCTAACGGGGTGATTTTTACGGTTTCAAATAATTCGCTTTGCGCGTCCTGTTGCACCGCTTCGCTGGCTAGTTGGCGTTCGCGCTTGGGCAGGATAATCAGTGCCCAGAGTATCACCAGCAGCGCCACAGTATCCTTGGGCAGGCCGATGTTGCTGGCTTGCCAACTGTCATTTTGTTCAAATACCGCGCTCTCGGTGTCGCGTAACAGTGCGACGCCGATATGGGCGGCAAAGGGTTGCGCAAGCAGTCGCAGGCCGCAAGCGGTCAGACGTAGCTCCACTTCATCGTAAAAGCTGCTGTCTACCAGCAAGCGGCGCACTTCGGCGTCTTCGCGCGGAAGATAACGCAAGGCCAGCAATCGCGCGATCAGGCGTGCGGCGGGATCATGATTCATGGTGGTTTTCCTTCAGGGGGATGAGACTGCCGCTACTTATTGCGGCGACTTCGTTTCGGTTTACCGGCGTCAATTCGCCGTTTTCCCAGTTGATTTGTAACGGCAAGGCTGCCAGCGGGGCCAACTCAGGATCGACATTCTGCTCGCCGATAAAGGTCAACAGCGACAGGCGATATGAGGCTGAGCTGAAATCGCCGCCCACGACCGCATCGGCTACTGTCATCGGTTCCTGAATCCGCTTCAGCAAACGGGTGAGGGCAGCCAGTTGCGGCGGTGGTTCGCTGGGCATGTCGTTGATATATTCGATTGCGGCAGGCGGGGGGAGCAGCGAGATGCGCCGTTTGGGCTGTTCGCGCTCGAAAAATTCCTCGGTATTGTCCAGCATCACGTCAGAGAGGATGAAGCTGGGGTCGGGTGTCACTGCGATTTGTCCGTCTGCCAGTGCGGCAAGTTCGTCCAAAGTGCGATCCTTGAGCCAACCGGCCAGTTCGGATGATGACAAACCGCCTTGCGATAGATGCACCTGCTGGCGCGCAATCGCAGCCAGTTCGCGCTGGAAGATCGACGACATGCGATCCAGACGCGATTGACGATTGCCAATTTCCTGTGCCAGCCGCCAACTGGCATCGTCGGGGAAACCGTCCGCGCCCAGGTTTTTCATCACCTCGTTGGCCTTGTTCATCCATTGTTGCACCGATGCCAGCTTGCTCTGTGCAGCACGTAAGCGGAATTCCGAACCGGAGGTAATCGCCTGTTGGAATTCGTTCTCCAGCTCGGCCAACCGTGCCAGCAAATGCGCAAGTGCCTCGGGCGATAACTTGCCAACCGCCGAACCCGCCGCAATCTGCGCGGCATAAAAGCCCAGTTCTCCATCCTGTTCACTGCTGAATGACAGCAAATTGGAAAGCGCCGCCAGTACCATGCGTCCGGCGCTGGATAGTCGATAGACGCGACTCTCGGCGTTCCACAGTAGTAACTCGTGTTCACGCAGGCGGCTCAGTACCGTGTTGAGTTTGGCGGTCGCAAAAAATGCGAAATGCGTCTCCAGCTCACGCGGCGACCAGTCCGGCGCATCGGCACGCAAACCGATCTCGCGCAGAACTGCAAGGCGTACCAGCACCTCTTCGTCGCCACCGCGAAATAGCGCAATCATCGCGCCAATCAGTGGCTTAGCGGAAAAAAACGGGAAAAATTGCGGCACATCCTGTGGGTCGATACCCGGTGCAAAAAAGTCAGCCAGTGAATTATGTTCTGACATGCTTATGCCCAGTACCAATGATTATAAACAGATAGTCCTGGTTGGGCAGTTTTAAACGGAATATTGCGTAGGTTCATTACATTGCTTTAATTTTGTTTTTATAAAATATCTGAATCACCATCCGATAGCGTTCGATTATTGCCGACTTTGCATTAGCCGCGCAAATCTTAATATACGGATGTACTATGATTCAGACTTTTCAAACAGGATCGGGGAGTCACAAGATGAAATATCAGCATTACAAGGGCGGTATCTACGAAATGGTTTGCGAAGCGCGGCTTGAATCCGATCCTGATGTCATCATGGTAGTGTACAAATCGGAAGATGGGCTGGTCTGGACGCGGCCCAGTGCTGCATTTTTTGAATATGTGCAACACGAGGGAAATTCCGTGCCGCGATTCAGATCGATCAGCTGATTTTTCCGTTTTGTAAAATATTCGCTTTAGCGTGATTTGCTAGCCAATCTCGGAATTTTCTCAGACTTGCTGTAACTCTCTGATTGTTAATATGGGTTTTGAAAAGTGGATTTTTTCAAAAAAAGATTAAAAATCCATATTGACAATCAGTAATTGTTCACAAATCCAGTAGCTATGCTGCATAGAGCCGTGTTTGCTCCTGAAACTTTTCTTAACTTACGTTAACTATTTGTTTGTAAACGATTATATTTATTGTAGTAAATGTGGGCATAATAAGAAAAGTCCTTTTGCTTCACGACCTTAGGGATGCTTCCACCAGATGTTCCCACAGAGTTATCCACAAATTCTGTGGGTAACTGCAAATCGGTATTTGTTGATGCGAATGCTAAGCAAGTGCTGAAATTAATGGGGATTAATAATCTGCAAGAGTTTACCGATACGCGGCAATACTCAATAAAAAAGGCCAACGGATAACCGTTGGCCTTTATATATTGGTGGAGACGGCGGGAATTGAACCCGCGTCCGCAAGCACTCTACAGGCAGTTCTACATACTTAGCCATGCTATTTAATTTAATCCCGGACACGCCAGCTGGCGGGCTGGTACGGGACTAGTTACCTAAATTCTAGCTTCGTACAAAGTAACCCTGCACGACACGATTCTGTGTAATTTACCTCACTCATCTCAGCCTTGCGGCTTTGAGCCACTCCACAGACAGCGTGGTGTGAGGTCTAGCCGACTAAGCGGCTAAAGCGTAGTTTTCGTCGTTTGCGACTATTTTTTTCCAGCTGATTTACGAGGTTGCGGGTCCTCGGTATGCCCTACACTGCTTTGCAACCCACGTCGAAGCCAAGTCGTCCCCGGTTGGTAATGCTAATCACAGTTCAGTATTGTAACAGAAACTTAGAGGGAAAGCAGGTCGAGAAGTTCAAGGGGATGATTAATGATGTTGTCTGCTCCCCAGTTTTCTGGGGTGGCCGTGTCGCTGATGTAACCATAATTCGCAACGATGCCTCGCATGGCGGCGGAATTGGCGGCTTGTATATCGCGAAGGTCATCGCCAAGGTACAGACATTGCGCCGGCTCGACGCCGATGAACTCGCAAGCCTTGTGCATCGGCTCGGGGTGCGGCTTGGCATGGGCGCAGGTATCGCCGCTAATCAAACAGGCGGCACGTTCGGCATAGCCCAGCGCTTGCATCAGCGGCAGGGTGAAGCGGTGGGGTTTGTTGGTGACGATGCCCCAGCGTATATCCCGTTGTTCGAGTGCGTCTATCAGTTCCGCGATGCCGTCGAATAAGCGGGTATGGTTGCAGATGTTGCGTTCGTAGTGGTCGAGAAATATGTCGCGCAAGGCGTTGTAATCGGGTGCGCCGGGTTCAATGCCAAAGCCGGTTTTCAGCAGGCCGGGAGAGCCGTGGGAGGCCTGGGGGCGCAGCATCTCAAACGGCAGCGCGCCCAGTCCGCGCATCGCACGGGTGTGATTCAGCGCGGCGGCGAGATCGGGTGCGGTGTCGGCAAAGGTGCCGTCGAGGTCGAATAATACGGCGTTAATTGTTAATGAGTTATTTTTCACGTTTGAGTAGCGGTGGGTTATTTTTGTTGCGCCGCAAGGGCGCGGGAGGTGTTGCGGCGTTTTAATCTAAGAAAAATTCCCACTGCAAGCAAGCCTAGCAGAATAGTTTGGTAGACCTTGCCAAATACCGCTGCAGCGGTGGCGCAAGAAACTAATCCGAAGCCGATGGCAGCATCCAGTATGTTTAATCCTGCTTCAAATAGTTTACCCGTGCGGGATTTCAGCCAAAACATGGTTGCAAATAAACCGTTGAAGAAAGAGTGTAAATTTCAGTTGCGCATTCATTCCCTGCGACAGGCGACCATGTAGTTCACATCCGTATCCTTGCCCAATGAATAAACCTTGCTGATCGGGTTATAGCTCATGCCGATCAGGTCGGTTACGTTCAGTTCGGCGTTGCGGCAGGATTGGGCGAGTTCCGATGGCTTGATGAATTTCGCGTAATCATGCGTGCCGCGCGGCAACATATTCAGCACGTATTCTGCACCAATGACCGCATACAGATAGGATTTGGCGTTACGGTTCAGTGTCGAGAAAAACACCCAGCCGCCCGGTTTGACCAGCTTTGCGCAGGCAGCAATCACGCTGGCAGGATCGGGAACGTGTTCGAGCATCTCCATGCAGGTGACGACATCGAAGTGATCGGGCAGTTCGTCTGCCAGTTCTTCCACGGCGATTTTGCGGTAGTTGACCTGTTTGCCGGTCTCCAGCAAATGCAGTTTGGCAACTTGCAAGGCTTTTGCCGACAGGTCAATGCCGGTCACATTCGCATTCAGGCACGCCATGCTTTCAGACAAAATCCCGCCGCCGCAACCTACATCCAGCACAGTCTTACCGGACAAGCTGGCGTGACGGTTAATGTAGTTCAATCGCAAGGGGTTGATTTCATGTAGCGGCTTGAATTCGCTATTTGGATCCCACCATTTATGGGCCAGTTGGGAGAATTTCTCGATTTCGACGGGATCGGCGTTGCTCATGATGGATGTTGAATTGTTTTTTGAGATGCGACTGTAGCAAAACTTGCTATCTGCGCCAACTGTTCTGGTAATTATTAGCCTTCATGACGTTGGCGAGGTGCTTAATATGTTTAACCGTATATGTAATTGCAGGCCAGTGCTGGTTAGGCTATAGCTGGCTGTGGTAAACTTGCGAGCTGTTTTTTGAGTACTCATAACCACAATAAATACACATGGAACAATTCGCTAAAGAAACCTTACCGGTCAGCCTCGAAGAGGAAATGCGCAAGTCCTACCTGGACTATGCGATGAGTGTAATTATCGGGCGTGCCTTGCCAGATGTGCGCGACGGCTTGAAGCCGGTACATCGCCGTGTACTGTTTGCAATGCATGAGCTGTCGAACGACTGGAATCGCTCGTACAAAAAATCGGCGCGTATCGTCGGTGACGTAATCGGTAAATATCATCCGCATGGCGATACTGCTGTGTATGACACCATTGTTCGTATGGCGCAGCCTTTTTCGCTGCGCTATATGCTGGTGGATGGGCAGGGTAACTTCGGTTCGGTAGACGGCGATAACGCGGCGGCGATGCGGTATACCGAAATTCGTATGGCGCGAATTGCGCATGAGCTGCTGGCTGATCTGGACAAGGAAACGGTAAATTTCGGGCCGAACTACGACGGTTCGGAACATGAACCGCTAGTATTTCCCGCACGTTTCCCGAATTTGCTGGTTAACGGTTCTTCCGGTATTGCGGTTGGTATGGCGACTAATATACCGCCTCATAATCTGACCGAAGTTGTGGATGCCTGTCTGGCGCTGCTCAAGAATCCAGAGATGGATATTGACGAGTTGCTTGAATATGTTCCTGCGCCGGACTTTCCAACGGCGGGCTTTATCTATGGCCTGGCTGGAGTAAGGGAAGGTTATCGCACCGGTCGCGGTCGCGTCATCATGCGCGCACGTTGCCATTTCGAGGATATAGGCAAGGAGCGTCAGGCGATCATCATCGACGAGTTACCCTATCAGGTTAATAAGGCCAATTTGCTGATGAAGATCGGCGAAATGGTGCGCGAAAAGCGTCTGGAAGGTATTTCGGAAATTCGTGATGAATCCGACAAGTCCGGTATGCGCGCAGTTATCGAGTTGAAGCGCGGCGAAAATGCCGATGTGCTGCTCAATAAGCTGTACAAGGATACCCAGATGCAGGACAGCTTCGGCATCAATATGGTCGCCATTATTGACGGTCAGCCCAAGTTGCTTAATCTGTTGCAGATTATTGACGCGTTCCTGCGTCATCGTCGTGAAGTAGTCACCCGTCGTACGCTTTTTGAATTGCGTAAGGCGCGCGAACGTGGCCATGTGCTGGAAGGCCTCGCGGTCGCGCTGTCCAATGTGGATGAGATTATCGCGTTGATCAAAGCGGCCCCTTCACCATCTGAAGCAAAGCGTGAATTGATGGCACGCAGTTGGCGCTCTTCGCTGGTGGAAGATATGTTGAGCCGCGTCAGCGATGCATCACGTCCAGATGGTTTGGCACCTGAATTTGGTTTGCTGGGTCAGGGGGTGGAGCGTCATTACCATCTTTCTGATGTGCAGGCGCAGGCGATTCTTGAATTGCGACTGCAGCGTCTGACGGGTCTGGAGCAGGATAAGATCATCGGCGAATATCACACCGTGATGGAAAAAATTGCCGATTTGCTTGATATTCTGGCACGTCCTGAACGCGTAACGGCCATCATTGGTGAAGAGTTGGAGGCCGTGAAGGCCCAGTTTGGCGATGCGCGTCGTAGCGAAATTGTGACGCACACCCATGACATGAGCATGGAAGATTTGATACCGCCGGAAGATGTTGTCGTCACGCTGTCACATGGCGGCTATATGAAGGCGCAGAAGATGGATGAATATCGTGCGCAAAAGCGTGGCGGGCGAGGTCGTCAGGCAACCAAAAACAAGGATGATGATTTTATCGATAACCTGTTTGTTGCCAATACGCATAATTTCATCCTGTGTTTCTCCAATAAGGGGCGTGTGTACTGGATGAAAGTCTACAACGTGCCACAGGGCAGTCCTACTGCACGAGGCAAGCCGATTGTGAATTTGTTGCCGTTGGAAGAGGGCGAAAAGATCAATGCAATCCTGCCGGTAACAGAGTTTGTTGAAGATAAATATGTGTTCTTTGCTACGGCTAATGGCACGGTGAAGAAGACAGCTTTGACCGATTTCTCACGACCGATGAAACGCGGCATCATTGCGATCAATCTGGATGACGACGATTATCTGATCGGTGTAGCGATTACCGATGGGCAGCATGATGTCATGTTGTTCTCGAATGCTGGCAAGGCGGTGCGTTTTGACGAGCAGGATGTTCGTGAAACGGGCCGTGCTTCGCGCGGTGTACGTGGAATGAAACTGGCTGAGGGGCAGCAGGTAATTTCAATGCTGGTAGCAGAGAATGAGCAGCAAAGTGTTTTGACCGCAACCGAAAATGGTTTTGGTAAGCGCACTCCTGTAAGCGAATACACCCGTCATGGACGTGGTACGCAAGGCATGAATGCAATTCAGGCTTCAGAACGCAATGGCGCGGTGGTGGCGGCAACGCTGGTTAATCCTGAAGATGAAATAATGCTGATCGGCACCAATGGTGTATTGATTCGCACTCGTGTCAATGAGATACGAGAGATGGGACGCACTACGCAGGGTGTGACACTGATGAATCTGGAGAAGGGCGAGAAGCTGGCAGGATTGAGTCGCATTGCGGAGCCACCGGAAGAAGAGGATTCGGAAGAACCGAGTCAGGAAAATCTAGGACAGGGAAATCACGGACAGGATGTGTCCCCAGTGCAAGACGAAGAACAGGATTAGAGCAAGGATGGGAGGGTGAAAACAATAACTCTTCATCTTCTCTATTACGGGAATTTTAATCAGGAGCGAATAAATGACTATTTATAACTTTAGCGCAGGTCCGGCAGTATTACCGAAGGAAGTGTTGCAGCAGGCTCAGGCGGAAATGCTTGATTGGCAGGGGAGTGGCATGTCGGTGATGGAAATGTCCCATCGCGGCAAGGAGTTTATGAGTATTGCGGCACAGGCTGAAGCTGATCTGCGCGAGCTGATGGCTATTCCTGCAAATTACAAGGTGCTGTTCCTGCAAGGCGGCGCCAGCTCGCAGTTTGCAATGATTCCGATGAATCTGTTGCGCGGCAAGGCATCGGCTGATTATCTGAATACCGGCGAATGGTCTAAGAAGGCGATTTCCGAAGCGAAGAAATTTGCCAAAGTGAATGTGGTGGCAACCAGTGCAGATAAAAATTTTTCCTATGTTCCCGATTTTGCAGAATGGAAATGCGATGCCGATGCGGCCTACTTGCACTTCACTCCCAATGAAACCATTGGTGGTGTCGAGTTCAACTGGTTGCCGGAAAGCGGTTCAGTGCCGTTAGTTGCGGATATGTCTTCCTGCATCCTGTCACGTCCGGTGGATGTGTCGAAATACGGCCTGATTTATGCCGGAGCGCAGAAGAATATCGGTCCGGCAGGTTTGACGATAGTTATCGTGCGTGAAGATTTGATTGGTGAGGTTGTTGCGGGTACGCCGACCATGTTTGATTACAAAACGCATTCTGAAAACGATTCGATGTATAACACGCCGCCGACCTACGGTATTTATATTGCCGGATTGGTATTCCAGATGTTGAAGCGTAACGGCGGAATCGCGGCGATGGAGCAGACTAATATTGCCAAGGCAGAATTGTTGTATGCCGCGATTGATGGCAGCAACGGTTTTTACCACTGCCCAGTCGCGTTGGCTAACCGTTCACGTATGAATATCCCCTTTACATTGAAAGATGCATCTCTTGATGGCGCGTTTCTCAAACAGGCTGATGCGCGAGGATTGCTGCAATTGAAGGGGCATCGTTCAGTGGGCGGTATGCGTGCCTCAATTTACAATGCGATGCCGCTGGAAGGTGTGCAGGCGCTGGTGGAATTCATGAACGAATTTGCTCAGCAGAATGCCTAGGCAGACCAGAAACGCTTAAATCACACACCCTTAGGTGATAATTCAAATCACGTTCGGGTTGTGTGTATAAAATTTGTATAAATCTACCGATTGGCAGGTAAACAATGACTAGTCTTTATCGCATCCTTACGTTAAATAAAATTTCTGCAGCCGGGCTAAAACGCTTTCCGGCAACGGCTTATCAGGTTTCCACCAACCTAGCCGAGCCTGATGCAATCCTTGTCCGTTCGCAAGGCATGCACGATATGGATATTCCGGTCAGCGTTAAGGCGATTGCACGCGCGGGTGCGGGGACCAATAACATCCCGGTTGCTAAAATGTCGGCACGCGGCATTCCGGTGTTCAATGCGGCGGGGGCCAATGCCAATGCAGTAAAGGAGTTGGTGGTTGCGGGTATGCTGCTGGCCGCGCGCAATATTGTACCGGCCATTCATTTTGTCGATGCACTGCAAGGCGATGATGCGTCTTTGCATAAGCAGGTTGAAGACGGCAAGAAGAATTTTGCCGGTATCGAGTTGCGCGGACGTACCTTGGGTATCGTAGGTCTGGGGGCAATCGGTCGTCTGGTCGCGGATACGGCGTTGGGTTTGGGTATGCATGTTTATGGTTTCGATCCCGAGATTACTGTAGAAGGTGCCTGGAGTTTGTCCTCGCAGGTTAAAAAAGCGCATAGCATTGAAGAGCTGCTGAAAAACAGTGATTTCGTCACATTGCATGTGCCGCTGGTTAACGCAACGCGCGGCTTGATTAATGAGCCGCGTGTGCAAGTAATGAAGTCCGGTAGTGTGTTGTTAAATTTCTCGCGTGACGCGATTGTAGATAGCGATGCGGTATTGGCAGGACTGGAAAATAAACAACTGCGCAGCTATGTGTGTGATTTCCCCGCGCAAAATTTGCAGGGGCATACCAAGGTAGTCGCTCTCCCTCATTTGGGTGCATCAACCGAAGAAGCCGAGGAAAACTGCGCGGTGATGGTGGTCGATCAGGTGCGCGAATTTTTGGAACATGGCAATATCACTAATACCGTGAATTTCCCGACACTGGTGATGCCGCGTGAATCGGCTTTTCGTTTGGCGATTGCCAATAGCAATGTGCCGAATATGCTGGGTCAGATTTCTACCACGCTGGCAAAGGCTGGCATCAATATCCATAACATGATGAACAAGTCGCGTGGTGAAATGGCATATACACTGGTGGATACCGATTCTTCGGTGCCGGATGATCTGATAGCGCAACTTGCTGCGATCCCCGGTGTGTTGATGGTGCGTAATCTGCCGCTTTCGGAAATGGCATGAGCGAAAATCTGACAGAATTCAGAGAGCAGATCGACCGGCTCGATAGTAAGCTGCTTGAGCTATTCAATCAGCGTGCGGCACTGGCGCAACAGATCGGTCATATCAAAGGCTCTGCGGTGGTGTTGCGTCCCGAGCGCGAAGCGCAGGTGTTGCGTCGCTTGCAGAACTGCAATACCGGGCCGTTGAGCAATGAGGCGATCGCCGCGTTGTTTACTGAAGTGATGTCGCAATGCAGGGCATTGGAAGCGCCGATGACAGTGGCGTATCTGGGGCCGGAAGGAACCTTTACCGAAGCAGCGGCGCTAAAGCGATTCGGCAGCGCCTTGCATGGTCGATCATGTGCCACCATCGACGATGTGTTCCGTGCTGTTGAAGGCGGGGCAGTCAACTACGGCGTGGTGCCGGTCGAAAATTCCACCGAAGGCGCGGTTGGACGTACGCTGGATTTGTTGATGCAAAGCAGTTTGCAGGTGTGCGGTGAGGTGATGTTGGCGATACATCAATGTTTGCTGGTGAAGAAAACGGCTATCGGGCAATGTGATTTGGCTGCGATCAAGACGGTTTATTCTCATCCACAATCATTGGGGCAATGTCAGGGGTGGTTGAATGCTAACTTACGTCATGCGGTGCGTATTCCGGTATCAAGTAATGCTGAAGCCGCGCGTATGGCAGCGGAGCATGAGTATAGTGCAGCGATAGCGGGGAGTCAGGCGGCAGGCCATTTTGCACTGGATGTTTGTGTCGAAAATATCGAGGACGATGCCAGAAATACTACGCGTTTTCTGGTGTTGGGAAAACAGGATGTGGCGGCATCAGGGATTGATAAAACCTCGCTGGTATTGTCCGCTGCCAATCGTCCCGGTGCGGTGCATGATTTGCTGACCGCACTCGCTAGGCACAATGTCAGTATGACCAAGTTCGAATCGCGTCCGTCGCGTTCCGGCATGTGGGAATATGTGTTTTTTATCGATATAGAAGGGCATCAGGAAGATGCCCATGTGGCGGCGGCACTGGATGAACTCAGTAAGGTGGCTACATTCATGAAAATATTAGGTTCATACCCGGTCGCAGTTTGAGCGATCAATCAGGAGTTAGAAGAATGGCAATAAAGCAGTTAAGTTGGGAAGTGGATTTCCTGAAGAATAACCCGGCTTTCCAGAGTGATAACTACGGTATTCCTCCCGATGCACGTCACATCAGTTATCCGATTCGCATGGTGAGATATTGGTTTATCTACCATTTCCTGCGCGAGGAATCGGCGCGTCGCGGTGCGCTCGATGTCTGTGAAATCGGCGTGGACGTAGGGCAGATGCTGGGCTTTCTGAAGGCCTCAATGGCGTTGGGTGGTGGTAAGGTCGAACTGGCGGGCTGGGATGCGGTAGACGCAATAATACGTGAAGATATTTTGAAGCGCGTCGGTTACAACCAGTTCTATCAGGTCGATCTGGAGAGTCCCGAGTTCGCATTGAGCGATGCCAAACAATATGATGTGATGATACTGTTGCATGTGCTTGAGCATCTGTTCAAGCCGGAAGAACTGGTCGCGAAAATTGTTCCGCATCTCAAGCCGGGCGGCATGTTGATCGGCGGTCTGCCTTCCACGCCGGAATCCTTTGCACAGGCGCGCGAAGACAAGATACGTCCAACCGCCAAGAAATTCGGTCATGTTACGGTGTTCTCGCCGAAGCGGGTGCGTGAAATGGCGGAGGCCAACGGGCTGGAAGTGGAATTTCTGAGCGGTGCCTTCTTCATGCGCAAGAAGGGCTTTTTCCTGGAAAACTACAAGTGGTGGATGCGCTTTAACCTGTGGTTCGGTGCGACATTCCCGAGCTGGCCGGGTGAGACTTACTGGATACTTCGTAAACCAAAATAATCGTTTCGGGCTTTCGACGGGTAGTTACAATTTTAAATATTGATGGTTGTTTAATGAATTATTCTGAACTGGCTCCGGCCTACATACGTGCAATTGCACCTTATCAGCCGGGCAAGCCGATCTCCGAATTGGAGCGCGAGCTGGGTATCACGGACATCGTCAAACTGGCTTCCAACGAGAATCCCTTGGGGGCGAGTCCGCAGGCGGTTGCAGCAGCACGCGCTGCACTGGATGAAATCAGTCTTTATCCCGATGGTAACGGCTTTGCGCTGAAAGATGCACTGGCGAAGCGTTACGGGCTGACGTTGAATCAACTGATACTGGGGAACGGCTCAAACGATATGCTGGAATTGGCTGCGCGTGCATTTTTGACGGTGGGCGACAAGGTGATCTATTCGGATCATTCCTTTGCAGTTTATCCTCTGGCGACTCAAGTTGTTGGTGCTGTTGGCATAAGCGTACCGGCCAAAGATTACGGACATGACCTAGATGCGATGTTGCAGGCCGCAGTAGAAAATAATGCAAAACTGATTTTTATCGCCAATCCGAATAATCCTACCGGAACATTCCTGTCTGGTGACTCACTCCATGCTTTTTTGACCGCACTGCCGAAAAATATTCTGGTGGTGTTGGATGAAGCCTATAACGAATACCTGCCTGAAGAATGTCGCTATGACAGTGTGACTTGGTTGAATGAATTTCCCAACTTGCTGATTTCGAGAACATTCTCTAAAGCTTACGGACTGGCTTCGTTGCGTATCGGTTATGCAATGGGCAATCCGCAAGTTATCGATATGATTAATCGCGTGCGTCAGCCGTTCAATGTAAACAGCATGGCGCAAGCCGCAGCCGTCGCCGCGTTGCAGGATGTGGAGTTTGTGCAGCGCAGCAATGAGTTGAATACGCGTGGTATGGTGCAATTGACGCAGGGCTTGAGTGAATTGGGATTGAGTTACATTCCCTCATTCGGCAACTTCGTCAGTTTTCATGTGCCAGACGCAAACGAGGTATATAAAAAATTATTGGCGCTGGGCGTGATCGTCCGGCCTATAGGCAATTACGCCATGCCGGACTATTTGCGTGTCAGCATTGGTCTGGAATCACAGAATCAGAAATTTTTATCTGCATTGAAGCAGATACTTGGAGACGCAGCATGATTATAGTAATGGGAAGAGAAGTTACCGACGAGCAAATTGGTGCGGTAGTAAGCAGGCTGGAAACAGCGGGTTTGAAGGCCAATATTTCACGCGGTATCGAGCGTACCGTGATCGGTGCAATTGGCGATGAGCGCCAGTTGAACGAAGCGATGTTTACGCCGTTGCCCGGTGTTGAATCGGCAATGCATATCGCCAAGCAATACAAGATAGTCTCGCGTGAGTCGCACCGTGAAAACACGGTGGTCGACATTGGCGGCATTCCGTTGGGCGGCAATCAGATTCAGGTCATCGCCGGGCCTTGCTCGGTCGAGACTCAGGAACAGATGGATTTGTCTGCAAAGTATGTCCATGAGGCGGGCTGTCGTCTGATGCGCGGCGGTGCGTTCAAACCGCGTACCAGTCCCTATGCATTTCAGGGACATGGTGCGGAGGGATTGGATATTTTCCGCAAGGCGGCCAGCCAGTACAAATTGCCTATCGTCACCGAGTTGATGGATGCACGCCAACTGGACACCTTCATGGAATACGATGTGGATGTGATCCAGATCGGTACTCGCAATATGCAGAACTTCGACCTGCTCAAGGAAGTGGGCCGTATCAACAAGCCGGTCATCCTCAAACGCGGCATGTCTGCAACGATTTCCGAGTGGCTGATGGCGGCGGAATACATCGCCGCAGGCGGCAACCACAACATCATCTTCTGCGAACGCGGCATCCGCACTTTCGAGACCTACTACCGCAATGTGCTGGACGTAACCGCGATTCCGGTATTGAAGAAGGAAACGCACTTGCCAGTCATCGTCGATCCCTCACATGCCGGCGGTAAAGCCTGGATGGTGGCGGCATTGTCACAGGCGGCTGTTGCGGCTGGTGCGGATGGTCTGCTGGTAGAAATGCATCCTAGTCCATGCGATGCATGGTGTGATGCCGATCAGGCATTGACGCCTGATGAGTTGAAGAAGTTGATGGTGACATTGGGCGCGATAGCCGGGGCGGTTGGGCGGACGTTGTAACTGGTGCCGCTCGGGCTGTGCTCGACCACCATTCAGGATGTGCAAGGGAATCGGGTAATTAAAGTTAAGCCAGATAGCCAATTAGCCCACGAACTCGTCATTCCCGCGAAGGCGGGAATCCAGCAGGATAAATAGTCCGCGAAGCGGACAAAACCTTGGCATTGACCCGCTACGCGGGGATTTTTCAATCAACTGGATTCCCGCCTGCGCGGGAATGACGGTGTTAATGGATTATTCAGGATTAAGGTATCCTTGTGACTACACCGCAATTCAAAAAAATCGTTATCTTCGGTGTCGGCCTGATCGGCGGCTCCTTTGCGCTTGCGTTGCGCAAGGCAGGCGCGGTCGCTGAGGTCGTGGGTTTCGGGCGTAGTGCCGCGACGCTGGAACAGGCGCAGAGTCTGGGCATCATTGACCGTATCGGTCAGGATTTGGCGCTGGAATTGAACAATGCTGATCTGGTGCTGTTGGCGACGCCGGTCGGGCAAATGCCGGAACTGATGGCGCGCATTGCGCCGCATCTGGGTGCGCATACCCTGGTTACCGATGGCGGCAGTACCAAAAGTGATGTGGCAGCGGCGGCTTATGCGAATCTGGGTGCCAAGGTCGGGCAGTTTGTACCGGCTCATCCGATTGCCGGAGCAGAGCAAAGCGGTGCTGCTGCGGCAAGGGAAGGTTTGTATCAGGGTAAAAAAGTGGTGCTGACTCCGCTTCCTGAAAATTCACCGGAATCCGTTGCGCGGGTGCGCCTAGCCTGGGAAACTTGCGGTGCGATAGTTAGCGAATTGAGTACCCAGCAGCATGATGAAGTATTCGCCGCCGTCAGTCACTTGCCGCATCTGTTGTCTTTCGCGTTGGTGCATGATCTGGCGCAACGTGATAACCGGGACCTGTTCCTTTCCTTCGCCGCCAGCGGCTTCCGTGACTTTACCCGCATCGCCGCCAGCTCCCCCGAGATGTGGCGCGACATCTGCATGGCCAATCGCGATGCCTTGCTGGATGAATTGGGCCGCTACATGCAGAAACTTGAAACCATACATGAAGCACTGGCCGAAGCTGATGCGGGAAAACTGGAAGAGATTTTCAGTCTGGCGCGTGAGGTGCGGAGTAACTGGATGCAACAATAACCAGCCGTCAGTCCCATACGTTTAGAATTGGTTTTAGGTGTGCTTGAATTGCCGTACATTGTACGATTGAAATAACTAAAAACTGAAAGGTGGTGCTGAATGCCAACTATTTCCATGTTTTACGGGATTCTCGTTCGTATGTTCTTTCGTGATATTCAGAAACATCATGTACCGCATATCCATGCAGATTATCAAGGGAAAATTGCTGTTTATTCAATTCTTGACGGAGCGTTGTTGGCAGGTGAACTGCCTGTTAATAAGCACAAACTCGTCGTTGCATGGATAGAAATTCATCAGGAGGATTTGCAGGCCGACTGGGACTTGGCTGTAAATGGTAAAAAACCATTTCCGATAAAAGGGCTTGATCAATGAGAATTACAGAAATTAAACCGCAAGCGAATTGGGTATTGTCTATTGTTGCCGATGATGGTCGTATCGGGCAATTTGATGTCAGGCCTTATTTGGAATTTGAAGCGTTTGAGGAATTAAGAGAGCCCGGTGAATTTAGCAAAATTTCCAATGGCGGTTACTTTGTCGAATGGGATTGCGGTGCTGATTTATCGGCGGATACGATAGAGGCGCAATGGCAATTGGTTGGTGAGGCTCACGTTGCATGATTCACGGCATATCTGCGCGCATAAAAGTGTAGGGTGCTGAGTATGGGGGCGTATGAATCCATCATAAGTATGAAATATCAAATAGTTACTGTAGTTCAGGGAAGCTTATGCAGAACGCTCTCTGGCACACATTTGAAAAATTCTGTTTACTTTACGTTATGCGCTAATGCCATCAGGAAAAAGCACCTATGCTTTCATACATCAAAGTAATTGAAGCAAAGCTTGAGAGCCAGCCTCTTCTATCCTTGAGCGAAGTCAAAAATGAAGTCGGCGCATCGGTATCAGGTTTTTATTGGATTTATTCAAATCTCCCTATGGAGGAATTCAAAAAAGCTGCCAAACCAAAAAATCCTGTACATGTGGATTTCATGGAACTCTCGGAAGTTCATGCCGAACTTAAACATGTAATCAGCCCCGTAGAATCTAATTACTGGTGTATCTACAACGGCAAAGGTAAGCAGTTAAGACATAGAATAGTTGCCGAATTTACAGACACAAAAGGGAAAACTGGAAAGCTTGCTTTGCTACGCTGCTTCAAGGAAGAAAATTTTAGAATTAAATATGTGGTCTGTGGTGACGAGAAAAATGCCAAAGGCATAGCCACTCAATATGCAGATTTAGAGAGAAATTTAGAAAGAGTCTGGCGCCTTCAACTTGGTTGGCCGGTGCTATGCCGCGCATAAACCGATTCAATCCAGACTGTGCAAAAGCGCGCAGTCCTTTAGGTTCAAGTTCGAACGTTCGTTTTGTTTCAAAATTAAACTCCGTCAAGTTCAGCTATTCGGTATTTGAAATGTATGTAAGTGAAGTGGTGATCTAATAATCAGTGTCAGAACAAATAAGTCACTGCAATTTGTTTAGGTAGTGCAGTAATGTGTGCCGTCGAAGATGGTCGCAACCGGGGTCGTCTTTTTTTGCTCTTCCCCTGCAATAATGAATAACTAAACTCCCGCCTTTGCGGGAATGATAAAAAACTGAAAGTGCAATATGACTCACCCTGAATGTATCGATGTTCCTTCTTTGTTGTCAGCTCGCGGCACTGTTCGTTTACCTGGCTCCAAGAGTATTTCCAATCGTGTGTTGCTGTTGGCGGCGTTGTCTGATGGGGTGACTGTCGTGCGGGATTTGTTGCGTTCGGACGATACCGATCGGATGCTGGAGGGGTTGCAGACGTTGGGGATTCAGATCGAATCTCTGGGCGGCAACGATTATAAAGTCTCGGGCTGTGGCGGGAATTTGCCGGTGAAAGAGGCGGAGTTGTTTCTGGGGAATGCGGGTACGGCATTTCGCCCGTTGACGGCGGCGCTGGCCTTGTCGGGTGGAAGTTATCAGTTGACCGGGGTGGCGCGTATGCATGAGCGGCCTATTGGTGATCTGGTGGATGCGTTGCGTGGGTTGGGGGCGGATATTGAATATGCGGGTAATCCGGGTTTTCCTCCTTTGCACATTAAGCCAGCCAACTTGTGCGAGGCGACTCGGGTAAGTGTGCGCGGTGATGTGTCCAGCCAGTTTCTGACTGCGTTGTTGATGGCATTGCCATTGCTCGGTCGTACAGTAAAGGTGGAAGTGGTTGGGGAATTGATTTCCAAGCCTTATATCGAAATTACGCTGGCGATGATGGCGCGTTTCGGTGTGTTTGTGGTGCGTGATGGCTGGAGTAGTTTTATGGTGGATTCGGGGAGTCGTTATGTTACGCCTGAAATAATTTACGTCGAAGGTGATGCGTCTTCTGCGTCGTACTTTCTTGCGGCTGGAGCGATAGGCGGCGGTACGGTGCGTGTGGAAGGTGTAGGCAACTTGAGCGTGCAGGGCGATGTCCGTTTCGCTGGCGAGTTGGAGAAGATGGGGGCTCGTATCGTCATGGGCGAAAACTGGATGGAAGCGAGTGCGCCTGAGGGTGGCAGGCTGACGGCGGTCGACCTGGATTGCAACCACATCCCCGATGCGGCGATGACGTTGGCGGTGGCGGCGTTGTATGCCGACGGTACGACGACCTTGCGCAATATCGCAAGCTGGCGTGTAAAGGAAACCGACCGTATCGCGGCGATGGCAACCGAGCTGCGCAAGGTCGGTGCGATTGTGGAGGAGGGTGCGGATTACATACGCATTACACCCCCGGCAACTCGTGCTGACATTCTTAATCCGGCAGCAGGGATAGATACTTACGACGATCATCGTATGGCGATGTGTTTTTCGCTGGCGGCGTTCGGCGGGGCGGGGATGCGCATCAATGATCCGGGTTGCGTTGCCAAGACCTTTCCTGATTATTTTGCCGCATTTGCTGGTGTGACTCAGGCTGTGCCGGTTATTGCCATTGATGGCCCTTCGGCTTCGGGCAAAGGCACGGTGGCGCAGCGGGTGGCCGATCAGCTTGGTTTTCATTATCTGGATAGCGGCGCGCTGTATCGTTTGTTGGCGATGGCGGCGGTTCGTGATGGCGTGGCGTTGGATGATGAGTTGGCGTTGGCTGAATTGGCGGCGCGCATGAATATTCGTTTTGCGGGCGAACAAATCTGGCTGGATGGCGTGTTGGTGGGTGATGAGTTGCGTGGTGAACAGTGCGCGGCAGGGGCTTCCAAGGTGGCTGCCTTACATGCGGTACGGGCGGCATTGTTGAGTAAACAGCGCGCGTTTCGATGTGCGCCGGGCTTGGTAACTGATGGGCGCGACATGGCATCGGTGGTATTCCCTGATGCGATGACCAAGATATTTTTGACTGCGAGTGCCGATGCGCGAGCTGAAAGACGCTATAAGCAGTTGAAGGAAAAAGGGATGGATGCTAATATGGCGAGTCTTTTGCAGGACATACGCGTTCGCGATGAACGCGATATGCAACGTAGCGCCGCTCCACTGCAACAGTCCCCGGGTGCAAGTCTGCTGGATACCACTGATTTGAACATCGAACAGGCGGTTAACTCCGTACTGGCTTGTTACCGGGAAAAATGCTTGGCCCCATAGACTCTCCGTCGTATGGGTTTTTAACTAACCTCTGTGAAAACAGAAAAATCTTTAGGTGTATTTTTGATGAACGCAACCGCTGACGACGTAATGAATCCCGATAGTTTTGCTGCAATGTTTGAAGAAAGTTTGACCCGCAAGGAAATGCGTGCAGGCGAACTGATTACCGCACAAGTTGTGCGTATCGACCACAATGTAGTGGTTGTTAATGCCGGACTGAAGTCCGAGAGCTGGATCCCAGCAGAAGAATTCCTGAATGACATGGGTGAGATGGAAGTTGCTGCCGGTGATTTCGTCACCGTTGCAATCGAATCTCTGGAAAACGGCTATGGTGAAACCAAGCTGTCCCGTGAAAAAGCTAAACGCTTGGCTGCATGGCACGATCTGGAGATCGCCATGGAAGAAGGCAAAATCGTTGAAGGTTTTGTTAGCGGTAAGGTTAAGGGCGGTCTTACTGCCATGGTTAACGGTATTCGCGCATTCTTGCCGGGTTCATTGGTGGACATTCGTCCAGTCAAGGACACTACACCGTACGAAAACAAGACCATGGAATTCAAGGTCATCAAGCTGGATCGTCGTCGCAATAACGTAGTGGTTTCTCGCCGCGCTGTGCTGGAAGAGACCATGGGTGCCGACCGTGAATCCGTGATGGAAAACCTGAAAGAAGGCGCAATCGTTAAGGGCGTGGTCAAGAACATCACCGATTACGGCGCGTTCGTTGATCTGGGCGGCATCGATGGTCTGTTGCACATCACCGATCTGGCATGGCGTCGCGTCAAGCATCCTTCCGAAGTATTGACTGTTGGCGACGAAATCGAAGCCAAAATCCTCAAATTCGATCAAGAGAAGAATCGTGTTTCCTTGGGCATCAAGCAAATGGGCGATGATCCTTGGAATGGTCTGGCACGTCGTTACCCACAAGGTACACGTCTGTTCGGTAAGGTGACTAACCTGACCGACTACGGTTCATTCGTTGAAATCGAGCAAGGTATCGAAGGTCTGGTACACGTTTCCGAAATGGACTGGACTAACAAGAACGTCCATCCTTCCAAGGTTGTTCAGGTAGGTGACGAAGTTGAAGTCATGATTCTGGAAATCGACGAACAGCGTCGTCGTATTTCTCTGGGTATGAAGCAGTGCCACTCCAATCCTTGGGATGATTTCGCGATCAACCACAAGAAGGGTGACAAAGTACGTGGTCAGATCAAGTCTATCACTGACTTTGGTGTGTTCATCGGTCTGGAAGGCGATATCGACGGTTTGGTTCATCTGTCTGATCTGTCATGGAGTCAGCCTGGCGAAGAAATGGTACGCAACTACAAGAAGGGCGACGAAGTTGAAGCCGTGGTTCTGGCCATTGACGTTGAGCGTGAGCGCATTTCTCTGGGCGTTAAGCAACTGGAAGGTGATCCTTTCGGCGGTTTCGCATCCAGCAATGACAAGGGCGCAATTGTTAATGGTACGGTCAAGTCTATTGATGCCAAGGGTGCGGTACTTGCACTGCCAGGCGATGTAGAAGGTTACCTGAAAGCGTCCGAGTTCTCAGTTGATCGCGTTGAAGACATCCGCAATCATCTGAAAGAAGGCGACACCATCAAGGCTATGATTATCAGCGTTGACCGCAAAAATCGCGGTATCAGCCTGTCAGTTAAGGCTTTGAGTAAGGCTGAAGAGTCTGCTGCAATGCAGAAATTAGCTGCTGACAGCAGCAATAATGCAGGGACAACCAATCTGGGTGCGCTGCTTAAGGCAAAACTGGGTGGTAAGACTGAAGCTTAAGTTTGGAGAAATTGCATGACTCGTTCAGATTTGATCGCCAAACTGGCGGAATTGCATCCGCAGCTATTAGCCAAGGATGCCGAGCTTGCTGTTAAAGTGATACTTGATTCGTTATCCTCCACGCTTGCGCGTGGGGGGCGAGTCGAGATTCGCGGCTTCGGCAGCTTTGGTTTGAATTATCGTCCGCCTCGTCAGGGACGTAATCCAAAAACAGGTGATAAGGTTAAAGTGCCAGCTAAGTATGTGCCCCATTTCAAGGCTGGTAAGGATCTAAGAGAGCGGGTAGGTAATGAAGGCTCCTGAATAGCAGCTGGCTGCATGTAGAATGGCGGTGATATTGAAAAATATCACCGCCATTTTTTATTAAGTTGTCATTTTTAACAAGTTTCGGGGCATACAGCGATGCGATATATCACATGGTTTTTTCAAATGTTTGTGTTCATACTGCTGCTTGGTTTTGCACTCAAGAACGGTCAGCCGGTTACCTTGCATTATTTTCTGGGATACGAGTGGCAATCGACGCTGGTGATCGTTTCACTGTTGTTTTTTACGATAGGTGCAGGCTTGGGAATTGTTGCGACACTGGGAATCTGGTTTCGGCAGCGGCGTGAAATTTCGCGTCTTAAGCGAGAAATTGGAGAATTGAAAAAACAGGCTGCTCAAAGCGAAGTGTCTGAATCACTGTAATCGAGTTCGATTCTGATGTTTTAGATTGCCGATTACAGATTGCCGGTAACGATGGAAGTGCATGGGGACGGGCAGCCTGCTAAAATATCAAGTTAATTTACGTTTTATAACTATGTGAGCGTTTAATGGAATTTGAGCCATGGATGTTGCTTTCTTTTCCGCTGTTTTTTGGCATGGGATGGTGGGCAGCACGTTTAGACATCAAAAATTTACTCTCTGAATCGACGGCATTGCCGGATTCCTATTTTCAGGGCTTGAATTTTTTGCTCAATGAGCAACAGGATAAGGCTATCGAGGCCTTTATTGAGGTTGTAAAGATTGATCCTCATACGGTCGAATTACACTTCGCTTTAGGTAGTTTGTTTCGTCGTCGCGGTGAAGTAGATCGTGCGTTGCGTATGCATCACAATCTGGTAGACCGGGCTGATCTTGATGATAACAAGCGCCAGCAGGCCATTTTTGAGTTGGCCCAGGATTATCTGAAGGCCGGCATACTCGATCGAGCAGAGCACCTATTCAAAGAGCTTGAGAAATCTGACTACGCCAAACCCGCACTGGAATTTTTGCTTGAACTGTTTCAGAAAGAACGTGATTGGGTCAAGGCGATTAAAGTGGCTCGGCAGTTGGCCGATATTTCTGGCGCTTCTTACTCCAAACAAATTGCCTTTTTTTATTGTGAGCTTGCCTCCGAAGCGATAGCTGCAGGCAATCCATCCGGTGCATATGCTCAATTGCAGCATGCCTTGGCTGATTGCCCGAATAGTGTGCGTGCAACTATTATGCGGGGAGATTTGGCGAACAGCGAAGGTAACGTGGAACAAGCCATAATGGATTGGCAAAGTATTGAACAGCATGATGCTCAGTACTTGTCGCTGGTTGCACAGCGCTTGCTGGACGCGTATCGCCAACTCGGGCGCGAGGCTGAAGGTATCGAGTTGTTGCGTAATTACCTGATTAAATACCATTCCATTGATTTCATGAATGTGGTTTTTGATGGCATGTTGAAATATCAAGGGCCGGCATCTGCTTATCAGTTGATACGAGATGAATTAGAGCGTAATCCCAGTCTGCTTGGATTGGACAAGCTGTTGGAAGCACGTTTACTCGAAGTGCCCTTGGACAGGCGGGCTGATGTGGAAATGGTCAAAGAGCTGGTGCATAAGCGTACTCGCAATCTAGCCATGTATCACTGCGGCCATTGCGGCTTTAAGGCACGTAAATTTTATTGGCATTGCCCGGCTTGTCAGGCCTGGGATAGTTATTCGCCTAAACGCGATGAGGAAAATGGAAAACCGTTATGAGCGATCCCAAGATTATTGTTGCACTAGATTTCCCCGGTGCGGTTCCCGCATTGGCATTGGCTCACCGTTTGTCGCCAGAACTTTGTCGACTCAAGGTAGGCAAGGAACTGTTTACCGCGACCGGCCCGGCTTTGCTGGAGCAGTTGATGAAAAGCGGATTTGAGATATTTCTTGATCTGAAATTTCACGACATACCGAATACCACGGCACAGGCCTGCAAGGCCGCAGCAAGTTTAGGCATCTGGATGATTAACGTGCATGCACTGGGCGGGCGAAAAATGCTCGAAGCCGCGCAGCAGGCTGTAGCCAGCACATCCAAACCGCCGAAATTAATAGCTGTTACGTTGCTAACCAGCATGTCGCAACAGGATGTAGCCGAGATCGGCATTGATATGTCCACGGAAGAAATGGTGCTGCGTCTGGCTAATATGGCGCAGGAATCAGGTTTGGACGGCGTTGTCTGTTCTGCTCAGGAAACGGCCTTGCTGCGCAAACAATGCGGCAACAAGTTTTGTCTAGTGACGCCGGGAATACGGCAGGCGCAGGCCAGTCTGGATGATCAATCCCGGGTAATGACACCTGAAGCGGCTTTGCAGGCGGGCTCCAGTTATCTGGTGATAGGCAGGCCGATTACCAAAGCGCCCGATCCTTTACAGGCCTTGCTCGATATTAACCTGCAAATTCGAGGACTCTAAATGAGCGATCTGCCTTTCTTTGAAGGTGCCAGAATACTGGTGGTCGGCGATGTGATGTTGGATCGTTACTGGTTCGGCGATGTCAACCGCATCTCGCCGGAAGCACCAGTGCCAGTGCTCAAAGTTGAGCGCGTTGAAGAGCGTCCCGGTGGTGCGGCTAACGTGGCTCGCAACATCGCTGCACTGGGTGCCAAGGCGGTATTGCTGTCGGTGGTTGGTGATGACGAGGCGGGCGCTTGTCTGGAGAATCTGTTGTCCGAACATGACAACATCACGGCCTTGCTACACCGTGACAGCACAATTTCAACTATCATCAAATTGCGTGCCATCGCACGTCATCAGCAATTGCTGCGCATTGATTTTGAAAAGCCACCCAGCCACGAAGTGCTCGTTGCAGCCTTGACCGATTTTCACGCGCAATTGCCGCTTGCCGATGTGGTGATCTTGTCGGATTACGGCAAGGGCGGACTCGCACATATCGCCATGATGATTGAAGAAGCGCGCAAGGCTGGCAAGCCGGTACTGGTCGATCCCAAGGGCGAAGATTATGCGCGTTATCGCGGCTCCACCCTGCTGACCCCCAATCGCAGCGAATTTAGTCAGGTTGCCGGTAGCTGGAAAACCGAGGAAGAGCTGCTGCTTAAAGCCACAAAGATGCGTACCGAACTGGAATTGGATGCCCTGCTGGTTACCCGTAGTGAAGACGGCATGAGCCTGTTCTGTGAAGATCAGGCCTATCGTGAATTGCCCCATACCCGTGAAGTTTTCGATGTCAGCGGTGCGGGCGATACCGTGATTGCCACCTTGGCGGTAATGCTGGCAAGCGGTGCAGCCTTGCCCGATGCGATGCGTACTGCCAACCGCGCTGCCGGCATCGTAGTAGGTAAACTGGGTACAGCAGTGGTTAGTCGTGAAGAAATCCTTCAAGATATAGCCTCGTAGGGGCGTATGGCAATACGCCCAATACCGCATATCAAATATGCCCGTATGGCATACAACCATACAATGATTAATAAGGGGATGTCATGTACTACATAGTCACCGGCGCAGCCGGATTTATCGGTTCAAATCTGGTCAAGGCGCTGAATCAGCGCGGTGAACACAATGTCATCGCCGTAGATAATCTCAGCAAAGGCGACAAGTTCAAGAATCTGGTGGACTGTGAAATTGCCGACTTTCTGGATAAACAGGATTTCCTCAAGAAATTGCAGGAGGGCTTCTTCGACGGCCTGGTCGCAGCGGTATTCCATCAGGGCGCCTGTTCCGACACCATGGAAACTGATGGCCGTTACATGATGGACAACAACTATCAGTACACGCTGGAGTTGCTCAATTATTGCCAGAGCGAAGAAATCCCGTTCCTCTATGCATCCTCTGCTTCCGTTTACGGCGGCGGCAGCGTGTTCGTCGAAAGCCGCGAGAATGAAGCGCCCCTGAATGTCTATGCCTATTCAAAATTCCTGTTCGACCAGATCATGCGTCGCCGCTGGAGCAAACGCGGTGCGCAGGTTGTAGGACTGCGTTACTTCAACGTCTACGGCCCGCGTGAACAACACAAGGGACGCATGGCGTCGGTTGCTTTCCACTTCTTCAACCAGTATCGCGCTGAAGGCCGGGTCAAATTGTTTGAAGGTTGTGACGGCTATGACAACGGCGGCCAATTGCGCGATTTCGTCTCTATCGAAGACGTGGTCAAGGTCAACATGTATTTCCTCGATAACCCGCATTTGTCAGGAATTTTCAATCTGGGCACCGGACAAGCGCAAAGCTTCAACGATGTCGCCGCTGCCACAATCAATACCCTACGCGTCGCTGAAGGCAAGGAAGCATTAACGCTGGCGGAATTGCAACAGCAGGAATTGATCAGCTACATCCCGTTCCCGGAAGCACTAAAGGGGAAGTACCAGAGTTACACCCAGGCTGATATAGCCGCCTTGCGCGCTACTGGCTACGACCAGCCGTTTCTGTCAGTTGAGCAGGGCGTGGGGCGGTATGTTGAGCAGATGTTGAAGGCGGGGTAGGTCGGATAGGTATGCGCTATCTGTTTCTATATTGGTATTGAAAAGCCACAAAGCATAAGGTGGTGAAGGGCGGGTAAGTGCAGTCCAACGCGGTTGGAATTTGGCCGCCAGAAACCTGTATTTCGTAGAAGGCGGCAGGATACCAACTGAGTATCATTTTGACGACAAATTTTTTAAGTGCCCCTCACTTTTTCTTGTTGTATAGTAACTTGTAGGTTACCATTTGGCTATGCCCATCAAGATTGAAGAATACATAAGCAGCGAACAGAAGAACTATTACAGCGAGTGGTTCAATGAATTGCCCATTGAATATGCTGCAAAGGTGGCTGCTGCTCGTGCGCGCATGATGGCAGGCAACATGGGGAACGTAAAACCCATCGACGGTAAGCTGAAAGAATATCGAATTGATTGGGGGCCGGGAATTAGGATTTACCTCATCCATGACGGCGATATTTTAATCGTGCTACTTGGTGGCGGCACAAAGAGCGGCCAGGCTGCTGATATCAAGCAGGCAAAAAAACTGCGTGATGATTACGACGTCCGTAAGGCCATGTTAAAGAAAAGTCAAAAAGGATAAATTATGGGACAGCTTACTGTAGATTCCAGTAAAACATTACAAGCCAGAATCAAAGCAGACCCGGCGTTTGCAGAAGCTTTGCTGAGAGAGGCAACAGATATGTTTCTTAATGGTGAGACGGAAGCATCTCGCTTATTGCTACGCGATGTGGTGAATGCAACCGTGGGTTTTGAGCAAATCGCCACGGCGACCAACCGACCGAGCAAGAGCGTGCATCGCATGCTTTCTGCTCGCGGAAACCCAACCATGGAAAATCTATCTGCAGTTTTTTCAGCAATCAGAAAGGTACTTAACGTATCTTTCGAGACTCACACAGTGCATCAGACTTGATGGGTAAGGCACATTGATTGCGGGCGGATCGCGAGTTTTGTTTGCAGTATCTTTGGCGATGTGAACAACAGCTTTATGGCAATGATTTTAGCGGGGCATGTTTCTGACAGGTGCAAATACCGGATGGTCAATTGTCGAAAATGAATGCCTGCCTACTAATGGGCAGTGGTCGTAAGATAATCCGGGATCGGTTTGGCTCCAATGTTCACAAGTTGTCACTCGGTTCTACCTATTTTGAAACTTCAGTTACGTTGCTTTTATGGGATATATACTTAAAACCATTTCCACTTCAGAGTGGACAAATATTCAAGAGCGAACAGTCAGTCTCAAGAGTTTTAGCGTTCGGAAGACACCAAGGGAACTTGCAATTAACCAAGAGAACGGCAATTTTTTAATCGAAATTGATAGCTGGCGCCATCGTGATGAATGGGGTTGTCAATGTGCATTTATTTCTTCTGTAAGATCGCTAAGAGTTGGATTTAGTGATTTTGATGGTAAATATATTATTGATTGGTGTCCTTTAAGTGCCATTCCTGTTTCTGAAATCCTGCCTACGTCACCTACAAGTTGCGATTTAACTGAAGCGGTAAAAGTGCTTTATAAGACCCAAGATAGACAAATTATTGTTCGCTTTTCGGCAGGAAGTTTTGGCTGAATATCTCTTTACATACGCACAGTTAAAACTGATTTGGACTAGTTGCGCATAAATTTTAATATTTAAAAATTGAGTAAACGTCCAGTGTTTAGGAAATTGATGTGTTGTTTATTGGTTAGTAAGTATTACAAAATCCGACCGATTCCTGACCTATAGTTGACCTAAATAAACTATTTTTGGTATTACCGATCTGTCTCGATATCAAAACTTCCTCCCATTACATCTCTTAATTCACCACTTCATAACCCTCTCCCCCAACCACATTCCCAACACAACAATAACCAGCATCGGTAAGTAATGCCATTCGATCACATGAATGATGGAGTCGGTGTTTTCGTGCAGGCGTAGCCATATTGCGCCGACGCTGAATGCGGATAACAGTGCGACGCTGCCTGTTAGGCGGGCGTGGGTGCTGGCGTAGTGGCGTAATGAATACAGTGTCCAGAAGGCGGGGAGTATTGCCATGAAAGTGATGCTCATGGTGCATTCCATGCTATGAACCGGCAGTGGTGCGGGTGGGGTGTCGGCGAGCCAGGCGAAGAACAGTATGAATACGAATAGGCCGAACAGCCAGACAGGGGCCAGCGCGAGCCGGCGTTTCTGGTGCAGGTCGGGGAAGGCCAGCAGGGCGGCGCTGAGGGTGGTGGCGATGAAGATGCCGGATAGCAGTGTTATTTCGGTGGCGAACCAAGGGTTCAGGAATTTCACAGCCAAGTCGGGGCGCAGTCCGCCCAGTATCAGCGATACGGATAGATAGAGCACGGCGGCAGCGATCCACTTCAGGCTTAGCATGTAGGGATGAGGTGCAGGTTTTACCGGGGTTGCTTCCAGCGCCAGTCTTGTAACGAGTTTGTCGATGTTAGCCATTATTTATCCAGTTTGTTTCTTAATACCTTGTAGGCACGATGTGCGGCTACTTTGACGGCAGATTCATTCATGCCGAGTTTTTCGGCTACTTCCTTGGCGGTGTATCCGTCCTGATGCATCAGTTGCAGGATGGCGGCCTGTTTCTCGGGCAATTTTTCTACTTCCTTGCTGATTGATTCGTAACTCATCACCGATTCGGTTACATTTTCCTGAAAATTCTCTTCCATTTCGTCGAAATCAAGCGCATGGCGCAGATGGTCGGAATAATGTGCGCGCAGAAAATCCTGTAGGCGGAATCGGGCAATTGCGTAGGCCCAAGGCTTGTAGGGGCGATTGCCGTCATAAGTATGGCGTGCCTTGTGGATGGAAATCAGTATCTCCTGTGTCAGGTCATCTACTTCGTTGGCGAAACTCAGTTTGCGGCTCAGATAGGGACGTAATAGTCGAGCGGTTTCCTGTAGCAGGGTCGTATAAGCCTGCTGGTCGCCGTTCAGTGACTGCTTCATCAGTGCTTCAAGATTGTTGGATGGGTCAGTCATGTTTTGAAATTTTTTGTAACCTTTTTTTACTTGCCTGCGAATTCGTGAGTGCGAGGGTTTTGGTTACTTATCATTTTACGTGACACCGACCTGCGCACGTTCAAGTTTATGGATAAACCCGTTAATTACCGGAAATCAGGAGATCATCATGAATATTTCATCCGCTACCAGCAGCTATGCCAGCCAGGCCTTGTCAATTCGTCCGTCGCATGAATCGTCAGAGATTAATCGCTCCAATAACGCAAACCAGCAGCCGGTTGCGAGCCCGAGTTTGGCGAGTCAGGCTGGCCCTACCGTTAATACCAGCGGGCAAACAATAGGGCAGTTGATCAACATTACCGCCTGAGGCCAGATAGTCAGGCGGTATTCGGGAGCAAACCACCATGCAACGCAGACAATTTTTATTTGCACTTTCCGCTTTCGGCCTGATGTTGAGTAGCCGTAGCTTTGCCGTGTTCGGAGATGAGCGGGTGACCATCATGCGATTTTCGGATGACGGGAAGCCGCTCGGTCTTGCCGTACTGGACAAGGTGCGTAATGAAGCTGAATGGAAGAAGCGCCTGTCGCCCTTGGCGTATCACGTCACCCGTGAACAGGGCACCGAACGCGCGTATTCCGTTCCGGGTTACGACCGCCATGAACCCGGTCTGTATCGCTGTGTGTGTTGCGATAATGCCTTGTTCGATGCGAAAACCAAGTTCGACTCGGGAACCGGCTGGCCCAGTTTCTGGCAACCGATAGCAGCCGGAAATGTGCGTGAAATTGCCGATCATCTGTACGGAATGACACGTATCGAAGTGAGATGCACGCTGTGTGATGCCCATCTGGGACATGTGTTTAACGACGGCCCGCGCCCCACGGGTTTGCGTTATTGCATGAATAGTGTGGCAATGCGTTTTATTGCTGCGCCAGCAAAATCATGAACATAGAGCGCGAACGGGATTTCCAATGTTGATATTTTTCCTTTCCTATGTGGCGGGCATACTGACGATATTCAGCCCCTGTGTGCTGCCGGTATTGCCCTTCGTCTTTGCACGTTCCGGGCAATCCTTCCGCCGCACGGGATTGCCTATTCTTATCGGTATGGCGCTGACCTTCACCTTGCTGGCGAGTCTGGCTACCGTGGGGGGAGCGTGGTTGGTCGAGCTGAATCAATACGGGCGTTACATTGCGATGCTGTTGCTGCTGTTGATGGGCATGGCGCTGCTTTCGCCGGGCTGGGCTAATCGTTTGATGGCGCCGTTCGTCAGTCTGGGTGGACGCTTGCAGCAGCAGGCTGATCCGCTGCCCGGCGTATCCGGTTCGTTGCTGTTGGGCGTTGCGGTCGGATTCCTGTGGGCGCCTTGCGCCGGGCCGGTGTTGGGGTTGGTGCTGGCCGGGGCAGCATTGAATGGAGCTAATCTGCAAACGGTGATGTTGTTGCTGGTATTCGCTGCTGGTGCAGCGACCTCGCTGGCGTTGGCTTTGCTGTCCGGTGGACGTTTGCTTGCGGTAATGAAACGCGGTTTTGGCGCAGAAGAATGGTTAAGGCGTGGGCTGGGTGTGATGGTAATCGCCGGTGTGGTAGTGATTGCACTGGGCTGGGATACCCGATTTCTGGCGCAGATTGATTATTTAAACACCGCTGCATTTGAGCAAAAACTGATAGGCAAACTGGATGATGTCCCGGTAGCTGTCAAGACGGATGCAGCGGAGAGTATGCCCTCGTTAAACGGTGCGACCGCATGGCTGAATTCGCCGCCGCTGACTAGTGAGGCGTTGCGCGGCAAGGTGGTGCTGGTGGATTTCTGGACCTATTCCTGTATCAATTGCCTGCGTACCTTGCCTTATTTGAAGGCATGGAATGAGAAGTATCACGATCAGGGCTTGGTCATTATCGGGGTGCACGCACCTGAATTCGCTTTCGAAAAAGACAGGCGCAATGTCGAACAGGCCGTCGCTGACTTGGGCGTGACGTATCCGGTTGCAATGGATAATCAGTATGCGATCTGGAACGCGTTTAAAAATGAATACTGGCCCGCGCATTATTTGATTGATGCGCAAGGGAAGATTCGTCATCACCACTTTGGCGAAGGTGCGTATCAGGAAACCGAGCAGATGATACAGACCCTGCTGAAGGAAGCGCATCAGGGTCGGCTGGTGATAACTGATGCGCTGGTGAAGGCGCAAGGCGAGGGCGTGACGGCTGCCGCCGCGCCGGTCGCACGTTCGCCCGAAACCTATCTGGGTTATGCGCGTGCTGAAAACCTGACTTCGCCGGAGCCTGTGCAAAAGGATATGGCAAGTCATTACAGCACGCCAGACAAGCTTGAGCCGGATCAATGGGCGTTGAGCGGTAACTGGCTAGTTTCTGCCGAGGCCATCACTCTGCATGAGCCGGATGGTGCGATCAGTTACCGGTTCAGAGGGCGGGATTTGCATCTTGTTCTTGCCTCAGGAAAGCCGGTTCGCTTTAGAGTAACGCTGGATGGCGTCGCACCTGGGAAGGATCACGGTATGGATATTGATGCGGACGGATACGGCGTTATTCGTGAGCAGCGCCTGTACCAGTTAATACGCCAGAACAAAAATGAATCCAGCCGCAAATTCCGTATTGAGTTTCTGAAAGCCGGAGCGCAGGCGTTTGCGTTTACCTTTGGCTGACATCTTTGGCTAATTTTAGGGAGCATCATGATGTTTAACATTCGAAATTTATTTAGCCTGCTTCTTTGTTCCATGTTCATGTCAACAATGGCGCTGGCTGCAACGGAACAACAAACAGCCGTATTTGCAGGCGGTTGCTTCTGGGGAGTGGATGCGGTTTTCAAGCATGTAAAGGGTGTAACCGAAGTGGTTTCCGGCTATGCGGGCGGCGATGCGACTACGGCGCACTACGATCAGGTCAGTAGCGGTAAGACCGGACATGCCGAAGCCGTGCAGATTCGATTTGATCCCAAACAGGTTTCATTTCAAAAATTGATGCATGTATTTTTCAGCGTGGCGCATGACCCGACTCAACTGAATCGCCAGGGGCCGGATGTGGGCAGTCAATATCGTTCGGCGATATTTCATACCGATGCGCAACAGCAGAAAATGGCGAATGACTATATCCGGCAACTCACGGCGGCGGGCTCATTCAAGTCACCTATCGTGACGCAGGTGGTACCGTTACAACGGTTTTATCCGGCTGAAGCGTATCATCAGAATTACTTGGCATTGCACCCGGCACAACCGTATATTGTGGTGCACGATATGCCTAAACTGACGCAATTACGTATACAGTTTCCGGCGTTGTACCAATAACTATTCGAGAATGATATGTTAGGCGCAATCGGTTCTTCTTCCGGTTATGTAGAACAAACTGCTCCCTCCACCGCCGGATTGGAAGCGCAACTCAGCCGTTGCCGCCAGCAATTGTCCGAGACCGTCAATTGCGCGTCTTACAGCACCATGGAAGGCAAGAGGAAAGCGCAGGACATAACAAGCAGAATAGGGGAGTTGGAGGGACGTATTGAGCAGATACGTAATAATCATGCTCAAATACAAGGCGTCAAGGCATCCGAGAAAACCGCTGTAAGCGGGAAAGTGCTTGCTTCGACAGCGCAGGATGCAGTTACGAAAACCTATGCGTCAGGGTCGTTGGGGACGCGCTTGGACGTGTTTGCCTGAGAGGTACAGATGGAGTTTCTTGAATGGATTTTTTCAAAGATTAACTGCGTTCCGGGATTGGAAGTTACATTGTTGCATTTTGAGTAATACGGTTTTGTACAATACAGGTTCAGATCAATACTCTGACCCGTATACTATCAGGTTACGTTTGGGAAAATTAGCCTGACTATTTTTGGCTGAAATTTGTCTTTCACCTAAGGCGATTGCACATTCAGTTCCAGATTGCACATAGTATTAAAAAAGCTCAATATCGTCCGAATAATGTTCGCCTTCAAGATTTCCCTGTGATACCAAATCCTCGTAGGAGCAGACCTGATTCCTGCCGTGTTCTTTTGCGTAATACAACGCCTGATCTGCGTGCCCTACGATGGAAGAGGGCACATCTGCCTTGTCGAGACGGACAAAGCCGATGCTGATGGTGACTTTTCCGACTTGCGGGAAATGGAAATCTTCTATCGTGCTGCGAAAACGCTCCAATACATTTCTGGCGTTTCCCTTGGTGGCGCGATCCAGTACGACAACGAACTCTTCTCCGCCAAAACGGAATAATTTATCGCGCTGCCGGAAGACTTTTTTCATTTGGCGAGACAGTAGTAGCAGAACTTCGTCGCCATACAGATGACCGAACTTGTCGTTTACTTGTTTGAAATGGTCTATGTCCATGACTGCCATCCAGTGGGGAAGGTCATCATTTTCTTTACGACGTAGAGGATGCTGTCTGACATCATTTATTTCATCATCCGAGGCGGTACGTTCGGCGATTATCTTTTCCAGATTGACATCAAAGGTGCGGCGATTCAACAGCCCCGTTAGCGTATCCGTTTCACTTTCGTCCAGGATAATCAGATAATTACTGTATACCTTCAGAAAAGATGAGATCAGATGTCTTTCAAAATCACCCAGATTGTTTGAAATGATTTCCAGTAAACCGATAATGCCATGACGACCAAGAATGGGGTAAACCGACAGGCTGGTTTTTCCATCAAGATTCTGTATATATTCCTTGCCGGTGTTGCATACCAGACTGAAATCTGTTCGGGCTGAAATATTGATATTTTCTAACGTGTTGTCCGGATGTCTGCCGTCTTGCATGATCGGCATGGCTTCCTTGCCGTCATCGGTCATCAGAATGCGGTACATGGTGATGCGCTCACAGTTAACCAGTTCTGATAAAGTGGTTACCAGTGTTTGCTCAAGCAATTCGCGATCCCGTTCACTGGTGATAGCGATAATTGAATGCAAAACATTGTTGGACATATTGGATCTGGCGGTAAGGTGCAATAAATGACTTTATATAACGGGTCATATGCTGATTTGGCTGTGTATTATGCCCAAAATGACAGTGATTGAATATAGAAGTGATGGTTTCTTGTTGAATCCTTCAGAAGGAGTGCGTACCCTAAAATCCAGCTGGCGTTATTTGTAACCTTTTTCTGAAAAACGCCGAACTAGGCAGTACAGGGATTAAATATAGTTAATGGTCATGTATGTTTTAGTTTCTGTAAATATAACGGCAGATTTCAATAATCTGTAAAACCCTTAAGTTTTTAACTAATCAAGGAGTCTCAAATGGAAAAGCAACATATCTTGTCTGCCGCAATCGGTGGTTTACTGGCTCTAGGTTTGGCGGGTGCGGCGAATGCCGCTGATCATAAAGTGGAAATGGAGAAATGTTATGGTATCGCCAAGGCGGGAATGAATGACTGTGGTGGCAAGAAAACGGGGCATTCTTGTGCCGGTCAGGCCAGTAAGAATAGTGATCCCAACGATTTTGTCGCCGTACCCAAGGGGACATGCAACAAGATTGCCAATGGTATGTTGTCAGATGGCGGCGACATGATGATGAAAAAGGCCATGTGATGCAGCGGCCCGCAACGTCACAATTACCGTGTAAAGCTGGTATAGGCTTGCGGGCTACGCATTATTCGGAGGTATTGGAGACTTTGCCCGAGTTAGGCTGGGTAGAGGTGCATAACGAGAATTTTTTTGGTGGCGGCGCATCGTTGCATACCTTGCTTAAGGTTCGTGAGCATTATGCGGTCAGTTTGCATGGCGTAGGGATGGGGCTGGCTTCCACGACACCGCTTTGTGAAACCCATTTGTCAGCATTGCAGCAACTTTGTGAAACGGTGCGACCCGCTGTTGTTTCAGAACACTTGTGCTGGAATTCGGCGGGAGGTTTTGTCGTTAACGATCTGTTGCCGTTTCCGTACACGCCTGAAGCACTGGCTCATGTGGTGCGGCGTGTAGAGCACGTTCAGGAAAAACTGGGGCGACAGTTGCTGGTCGAGAATCTTTCCAGTTATTTGTCTTTTTCGCATAGTGAAATGACGGAGGGGGAGTTTCTGGCTGAATTAAGTCGGCGTACGGGTTGCGGCATTTTGCTCGATGTTGAAAATTTATATGTCAATACGCGTAACTTGGGTGTTGATGCGATGGCGTTTATCAATGCCATACCGGTTGATGCGGTTCAGGAATACCATCTGGCGGGCTATTCTGTTCGGGACGGCTGTCTGGTGGATACGCATGATCATCCTGTCTATCCTGAGGTGTGGGAACTTTATGAGTATGTTTTGCAGCAAATCGGGCCACGTCCTACCTTGATTGAGTGGGATGCCGATATTCCGGCGTTATCGGTATTGATGGCTGAGGCCGCCAAGGCACAGCAACGGATGGAGGCAACTCATGGGTGATTTGAATAGCGATCTGGTTCTGCTTGCAAGCGCAATCGCCCGGGGTGAAGAGCTGTCGTCACAAATCGACAGCCAATATTCTGAATATACGCGGGATACGGCTATCGAGGTCTATCGCAATAATTATCGCGGCAATTTGCAGGATGCATTGGCAGGTGTCTATCCGGTTGTCAAACAGTTGGTTGGTGATACCTTTTTTCGTTTTATGGCTCGAAAATATATCGAGCTATATCCATCTGCCAGTGCAAACTTGTATCACTACGGCGGTGAGTTGGCTGTATTTCTGAATGAATTTACGCCGGCGCGGGAATTGGCGTATTTGCCTGATGTTGCAACGCTGGAATGGGCTTGTCATGTTGCCTATTTTGTAGCCGATCAACCGTCGCTGGATATGAACAAACTGGCACAAATTTCACCGGAACACTACGCCAGCCTGATTGTGAGCACACATCCGGCTTATCGAATAGTACGTTCGCGTTATCCGGTTAATGCAATCTGGTATGCACATCAAACTGGAGAAGAAGAGAATTTTCATTTTGAACTGGAAAATAACCCCAGTATTGCGCTGGTCGGTCGCATTGACAATGTGGTGAAAGTTACGGACTTGTCAGAGTCAGAGGCATGCTGGCTGGAGAACATACAAGCCGGAAATACGCTGGGTGTAGCGACGGCGGTTACACTTGAGTTACATCCCCATTTTGATTTGCAATCCACGCTGCTGAAATTATTTGAGTCTGGTGTTTTCGTTGATGTCATCCTGAAGGAATTGTCATGAATTTACGATGGCGGCAAATGCTGGGTTATTATTACAACGCATCGCATCGTACTGAATACTTGGCTCCCTTGTTGGATATGAGCTTGCGTTTAATGTTGGCGAATGTGTTTTTCAAGTCGGGGTTGACCAAGATACAGAACTGGGACAGTACCTTGTATTTATTTAATGAAGAGTACCGGGTGCCTTTGTTGCCCCCTGAAATCGCGGCTTATCTGGCAACGGTTGCGGAATTGGGGTTGCCGGTATTGCTGGCAATCGGGCTGCTTGGACGATTTTCGGCGGCAGGATTGTTTATACTGAACGGAGTAGCCGTTTTTTCCTATTATCACGAACTGAGTGATGCGGGCTTGAATCAGCATTTGTATTGGGGATTAATGCTGGGTGTGTTGCTTACTAACAGTTGTTATGCCTGGTCTGTTGATGCTTGGTTGGAGAAACGGTTGAGGTCATAATTAATTTTAACTAATTCGGGGAGCGTAAAGTGCAAGAACAAACCAAACTGATTTCAACTGCCATTACCGCCTTGTTTGTATTCGGTGTCAGTGCCGGTACAGTTCAGGCCGCTGAAACCGAGAAATGTTTCGGCGTTGCCAAGGCTGGACAGAATGCCTGTAACAGCAATGTGAACAGGCATTCCTGCGCGGGACACTCGAAGATAGATAAGGATCCCGCCGATTTTATCAATGTACCGAAAGGAAGCTGCCTGAAACTTGGCGGAAAACTGGAAGCGACTGAGCATAAATCGGATCAAGTTCGATAGTCTTTTTATAGCCGGAGACTATATTCAGGCGTGGCTATTCTGATTGTTCAATATATGCTGTAAAGGTCTACATGCAACGCAAGATATGGTTGGCTTTTCTTTTTATTCTGACGATAGCTATCGCGGTTTCTTCCCGCATCGTCTATTTGGGTGATTCAGTACAGGCGGTAAACCACCTGTTTATTGCCGAGAAGCTACCCTTATCAGAAAATATCGGCAAATTGCGGGGGGCCATAGCAGACGAAGAACGATTGCTATACGAATATTATTCCTATACCGCAACGCGTGATGCATTCCTGATTCAACACCAAAAAAACAAAGCTCGTCTGGATGAAATCCTCTCTGAACTCGAACAGGATATGAATTCGCGCTCGGAGATGACCGGATTGCGCGAACAATTGGATAAGCTTGATTCTTTATCTGAGTTGCTATCCGGCACGTTGGCTGAAAAAGTAATCGATTGGGACAGGGCGCGGGTAATCTTGGCGCTGATTAAGCCTCAGGTGCGGCAGATTGAAATGAAACTCGCCGTAATTTCATCATCCAATCAGCAGCTTGTGAATGAGCTGGGTGATGATTCCCAGCGAAATGTTTCAAGTATGGTTCATTCGGTTATCGGTTTTTCGGTACTGATCTTTGGTCTGGCTTTTTTTGTTGCTTACTATGTAGTTGCAATTATCCGGGAAGGGGTGGAACGCCGCCGTCTGGCGCTATTTGCCGAGAGAGATCCTAATCCGGTATTGCGTTTGAGCGTCGTCGGTGCCGTGCTCTATAGCAATCCCGCATCGAAGGAAATGCTCAATCAACTTCGACTGCCCGAGGCTCAATGGGCGCAAATGCTGCCAGCCGATTTACATTTTCGTTTGTCAGAAACTCGTGATGCTCCGGGCATGAACACGCAATTTGAGTATGCGCTGGGTAGCTATACACTCGAATGCACGATTGCCTATCTGGACGATTTTGCCGAGTTCCATGTTTATCTGAAGGATGTCAGCTCCCGTAAACAGGCGGAAGAAAGACTAGCATATCAGGCGTTTTACGACACGGCGACTGGATTACCTAATCAGTACAAACTTCGTGATGAATTGAATCTGGCTTTCCTTGATCAAATAGCCGGTACGGTAATAATGATTGTTGCTGATCGCGAACAGGAAATACTGGAAAGCTTTGGTGCCGTTGAGACAGAAAAATGGCTGGTGAAAGTTTCGCAACGGCTGAGCGATGGTCTGGAGGGAGAGGGGGAAAAATTATACCGTTTCGGTGGAAATGCCTTCGTTCTAGTGCGTTTGGTGGGTGATCTCGCGGATGCGAAGTTACGTGCAGAAAAGCTGTTGAATGCGGCCCGGTTGCCTTTAACGGTGGATGGACATGAATTATTTTCTACCCTGTCGATGGGTGCTGCATTGATGGAGGCGGGGTCGACAGATCGTGCTGAAATATTGATACAGCAGGCGGCTTCCGCTTGTAATCGAGTGCGCCGTGCGGGAGGGAACGATTTCGCCTTGTTTGACGAGGCCATGAGTCAGTCTGCCGCGAAAATTTTGCATTTGGCCGCAGACCTGCGTCATGCGGTGGAAAATAATGAATTGCGGCTGCAATATCAACCCAAGGTAGAGGCAGCAACAGGCCGTTTGTTGGGTATGGAAGCGCTGGTACGCTGGATACACCCCGAGCGTGGGATGATTTCGCCGGTGGAATTTATCCCCGTTGCGGAAGATACCGGCCTTATCGTCGAAATTGGTCGCTGGGTGTTGCGTGAGGCTTGCCGTCAGAATGTCGAATGGCAACGTGACGGTTTGCGTCCCTTGCGAGTAGCGGTTAATCTTTCTGCACGTCAATTCCGTTCCAGAGATCTGCTGGATGAAATTGATGCGGCCATCAGGGAAAGTGGAATTCCCGTGGAATCGCTTGAGCTGGAGATTACCGAAAGCATGGTCATGGATGATCCTGAAAGCGTCATCAAATTACTGTGTGCCATTCATGATCGGGGTATTCATCTGGCCTTGGATGATTTTGGAACAGGGCACTCATCGTTGGCTTATTTGAAGCGGTTTCCGATAGATAGCGTAAAAATTGACCGGGCCTTTGTTAAGGACACCCCCGGTAATACCGATGATGTGGCTATCGCAAAGACCATTGTCGCGATGGCACAGGCACTTGGTTTAGCAACGGTAGCCGAGGGAGTGGAAACTGCAGAACAACTTGAATTACTTAAATCCATGGGTTGTGATCTGATTCAGGGCTATTACTTTAGCCGCCCGTTAGCAGCCGAGGAATTTCTGGCTTACTATCGAGAGCATAGTTAATTGCTGTATTCAGGAACCTCAAAGAATTCAATCTCCGTCACTATGCAGCGTTACTCGGAAAGTTATAACGCTGGTTTGTCAGACATATGCGGGACACTAAAATTTTTTTAGCGCGTTGCCTGGTTTTGAATTTTTTGTGGTTCCTTCAGTTATTAAGCAAACTATAATATTTCGCAAGGTAGTTGTTTGTTACTATTAAACCCACTGCATTATATTATTTTGCGAATATCTTCCATGAATATTGACATTGAAACTTCTATCAAGGAATTGTTATCCAGAGGAATCCGACTTCCCGCTCAACCTCGTGTACTCATTGAACTGCAAAGAGAACTCGTGTCGGATAATTGCAGCATAGCCGATCTGAGTCGTATTATTTCCAGCGATCCCGGAGTGAGTGCCATGTTGTTCAAGGTGGCCCGCTCTCCGATATTCTGTAGTGGCAAGGAGTTGAAATCCATTGATCAGGTGCTGATGATGGTCGGCATTAAGCAAACCTATAATCTGGTTCAGGCAATTTCACTTTCTAATAGTATTTCGTATTCGAAGCGAAAATCATTTGAGAATTTTTGGACTCGTTCGCAGGAAGTGGCGCAAATTGCGTCGTTGATTGCCGAGGATCGCGTTTCAGTATGTAATATTTTCCCTGATCAAGCCTATATGGCTGGGATATTTCACGAGTGTGGCGTGCCGGTGTTGATGGAACGTTTTCCGGACTACGGAGCTAAATTGCATCTTGATACTACTACAAGCTGGCCCCGTCTGGACGAGGAAGATGCGCTCTATGAAGTTGATCATTGCAGTATAGGCTATCTGGTAGCGCATCATTGGAAGTTGCCGGATTTTATATGCAAGGCTATCTTGTATCATCATGAAATGCCCCACGAAGAATTGGGAACTGTTCGTACTATGGTGGCCATTTTGCATCTTGCCATTAATTTTCATCATCGCATTACTCATACCGACCCGCAAAATTGGAAAGCATTGCGAAAAGAAGTGCTGGCTGAACTTGGCATTACTCCAGATGGTGAGCAGGCATATTTCGAGGAAATTCGAGACCAATTCATTGCTTGAGTAATGAATTAGCTGTATGCATCTTTTTGAAAGGGTCTTTGATATAGAATGCATGCCGAATTTCTTAATTGATCGGTTGTGAATGACCGTCATGATGATAGTTTCGCTTGAGTAAGAATATATTTTGGAGCAATAAATGAAGAAGTGGTGGAGCAAACTCTCTCTGAAGAGCAAGTTGCAGTTTCCTATTCAACTTGTTTTGCTTGTTGTTATGGTGTTGGCTCAACGAACTGCGCTGGAAAAATTTGAACAGTTTGTACTGAATGGTGCGAAGAGAGAAGCTATTGTTTCAGCAGACGGGGTGTTGAATGGCCTGAATATGTTGATGATTAACGGCATTATCAGCGATCCCGATCAGCGTAGTCTGTATGTCAATAAAATGGGGGCTTCGGAAGGAATAATGGAGTTGCGAGTTATTCGCGGTCAACCGGTAAAGGGGCAATTCGGTGCGGGGTTGGCTTCCGAGCAGCCGGTTGATGAGTTGGATAATAGCGTATTGCATAGCGGGCAGGTTCAGAGCCGTATGTTGACTCAGGATGGTAAGCCGGCGTTACGCGTCGTTGTTCCCTTTGTTGCCAAGACAAATTTTCGCGGCACCAACTGTTTGACATGTCATGCGGTGCAAGAAGGTGCGGTTAACGGGGCAGCCAGTATTACGCTTGATATGGATAATGAGTATGCGATCATCCATCAAGCCAATTATGTGCTGTGGGTGTCGCAGTTGGTGTTGCAAGTGATGCTGTATTTCGGGATAGGTTGGTTGATCGGTATTGTGGTTCGTCCTGCACATGAACTGCAGCAGGATTTGCAAAAACTCAGTACTGGCGATTTTACCGGAAAGATCAAGGATTACGGCGATGATGAAATTGGTTCGATTGCGAAATCAGCTATTTTAGTGAATGACGAACTGGGCAAGCTGATAGGGCAGGTAAAGGCTGCCGCGATTGCACTTTCTAATACCGCTCAGCGTGTTGCGATGGTGTCCAATATGACCAGTGAAGGGGTCAGGGCGCAAAAGGATGAAACGACGCAGGCCAGTGAAACGGTCAAGCAAATTGCCCGGTCTCTCGATGAGTCAGTTGTTGGTTCAAAAAATGCGGTAGTTGTCGCTGATGCAATTACTGAGCAGGCAAGCAATGCAAAGCTGGTTGTTTCTCAAGCTATGGCAACGATATACTCGTTAGCTGAAGAGGTGAGGGCGGCAACGGACGTGATACAGGCTCTGCAACAAGAAAGCGATGATATTTGTGGTGTGACAGAGATGATTGCCGATATCGCCAGCCAGACTAATATGTTGGCGTTGAACGCGGCAATTGAAGCGGCGCGGGCTGGTGAACAAGGCAGGGGGTTCGCGGTAGTCGCAGATGAGGTCAGGAAGCTCGCGCAACGAACTCAGGAGGCGACCCAGGAAATTCGTAAGAAAATTGAAGCACTACAAGTAGGTGTCAAGGATGCAACACGGGTAATGACGAATAGCAGAAGTCAGGCTAATGAAAGTGTTGCGCAGATCGACAGAAGCAATGTTTCTCTGGAAAAAATCATTCAGTCTGTCACCACCATTCATCAAGTAAATGACCGGATATCCAGTTCGGTTGAAGAACAGAGTCATATTGCCCAGAAAATCAATGAGACTATTTTAAATATCAGTTACGTGGCAGATCAGACTTCCTTTAGCTCAAAAAATACTTCCAATGAAATCGCCAAGGTGGCAGAGGCGGCTATTCATCTAAATAAACTGGTGGAAAGATTTATCGTTTGCGAGGATAAATCTTCTGTTACGGAGGCAGAGCCCAGCAAGGTGGATTCCGGTCATTCATCGACGGATGACTGTTTGTTCTAGATCGGTTTGCGGTATCGTTAGATGGGAATAGGATTCAGGCAGAAGTATCTGCCTGAATAAGAATTTATTTTGCTTCTTCTATCATCAAAATGACTTTTTCTTCTACTTCCTTGGCAACCTGAACCAATGCGTTATCCTGAGAGAGTGCTGAGAGCATTTTAATCGGGCTGATTGTGCCGATTCGGGTCTTGCCGTTTTCTGTATAGACAGATATACGACAAGGCAAGGCCATGTTCAGACGCATGTCGGTAGACAACACCTTTGCCGCCTGTATCGGGTTGCATACTTCAAATACGTTGCAATTTTCTTCAAATGCAACGCCTTTGCTGCGTAACGTATTTCCCAGACCGTGTACATGAAGCACCCCAAAGCCGTGTTTCTTGACGGCAGCGTCAAGGTCTGTGGATGCCTGCTCGAATGATTTGTCGGATTCAACGATGTAATACATATAATTTCTCCACTGGTTTAGATAATAAATGCGCTTCAAATACGGTAGTTTTGACTTACTGATGGAGCTTTTTCAATCCTATGTCATGCAACCGCATAAAACAATAGGCAGGATTAGCGATCCCGAATGCCTCAGGTTATTTCACTCTCCTTCTTGCCGTGTAAATATTTTAAAATTTTTTGTCGGGAGTTTTGTTAGCATCTGATGCGAAAAGCTCGTAAAATGCGCCCCTTTGTTTTCAAGTCCTAGTCATGTCTATACGTACTCGTTTTGCTCCCAGTCCTACAGGTTATCTTCATATCGGTGGTGCCCGTACCGCGTTGTTCTCTTGGGCATATGCCCGCAAGCTGGGCGGCACGTTTATCCTGCGCATCGAGGATACGGACCTGGAACGCTCTTCGCAGGAGTCGGTCGATGCAATTCTGCAAGGCATGTCCTGGATGAATATGGATTACGACGAGGGGCCGTTTTATCAGATGCAGCGTATGGAGCGGTATAAGGAGGTGCTGGCTCAAATGATAGAGGAGGGCAAGGCTTATTATTGTTATACCACCCCTGAAGAGTTGGATGCGATGCGTGAAACGCAGCGGGCCAATGGGGAAAAGCCGCGTTACGACGGTCGTTGGCGGCCTGAGCAGGGCAAGGTCTTGCCCGACGTTCCAGAAGACGTCCGTCCGGTGGTGCGTTTCAGGAACCCGAAATCCGGTGTGGCGGCCTGGGATGACATGGTCAAGGGACGGATCGTTTTCGAGAATAGCGAACTGGATGATTTAATTATTGCACGCACCGACGGTACGCCGACTTATAACTTTTGCGTGGTGGTCGATGATCTGGATATGGGTATCACGCAGGTGATTCGCGGTGACGATCATGTCAATAACACACCGCGCCAGATTAATATACTCAAGGCTTTGGGGGCGACTATTCCTCAGTATGCTCATGTGCCGATGATTTTGGGTAGCGATGGTGAGCGGTTATCCAAGCGCCATGGTGCTGTGAGTGTAATGCAATATGCAGAGGATGGCTTCTTGCCGGAGGCATTGATCAATTATCTGGCGCGTCTGGGCTGGTCGCATGGCGACGAGGAAATTTTTTCGATGCAGCAGTTCGTTGAATGGTTTGATTTAGAGCATATCAGTAAATCGGCGGCGCAATTCAATCCGGAAAAATTGCGCTGGTTGAACCAGCATTATATTAAACAGGCTGATAACGCCCGGTTGGTGCCGCTGGTGGAAACGCAGCTTGCTGCTCGTGGCTTGGTGGTGTCGGATACGCCGCGACTGGAAGAGGTAATTGCGTTGTATAAAGGCCGTGTTGCAACGTTGGTTGAGTTAGCGGATGAAGCTGAAGTGTTCTATGTTGAAGTGCACCCGGCACAGGAATTACTGGATGCTCATTTGCTTCCAGAGGTGTTGCCTGTATTGCGAGAACTTGCAGAGCGTTTTGCTGATGTGGCGTGGGAAGCGCCAGCACTGGCTGTCTTGATTAAGGAAATATTGATCAAACATGGTTTGAAAATGCCAAAATTGGCAATGCCATTGCGGGTAATGTTGGTCGGGCAAACACATACGCCATCAGTGGATGCTGTCCTGACCCTGTTTTCGCGTGAGGCAGTGCTGTCTCGTATAGGCAAATATTTATAAATATCGAGAAAACGCTTTACAGGTTGGGGCGGGGTCAATATAATGCCGGCTCTTTCGAGGTAGGGGGGTATAGCTCAGCTGGGAGAGCGCTTGCATGGCATGCAAGAGGTCAGCAGTTCGATCCTGCTTATCTCCACCAAAGAAAAAATTAAGTTACGTCCCTATCGTCTAGAGGCCTAGGACATCGCCCTTTCACGGCGGTAACACGAGTTCGAATCTCGTTGGGGACGCCAAATTTATAAGCCTTGGGCGCAGACTCAAGGCTTTATTAATCAGAAACAACGTCCCTATCGTCTAGAGGCCTAGGACATCGCCCTTTCACGGCGGTAACACGAGTTCGAATCTCGTTGGGGACGCCAAATATAACGCCAGATCAAGTATCAGTGCGTGTGCAATAAAAAACCTGAGCTGACCTCAGGTTTTTTTCATTATATAGCCCGTTTCGTTTACTTGTCCTAATAAAATCACCTTGTTGATTTTGCATGTCCATAAGGTGCTTGGATTGCTATAAAATTCTTCCGGTTAAACATTGAGACTCAATAAGTGGATATGAAGCAAGAAAACGTGGGGACTAGTCGCGATGAGAGCGATGATGATGAACTACTCCCGCCTTTGCCGTCTGGTGCCAAGAATTACATTACTCCCGCAGGTCATCGTAAACTCAAGGCTGAGCTTGAGCAACTCTGGAAGGTGGAGCGTCCTGTTCTGGTTAATACCATTACCTGGGCGGCATCGAATGGTGATCGTTCAGAGAATGGTGATTACATTTATGGAAAAAAGCGTTTGCGAGAAATTGACAAGCGTGTACGTTTTTTAAATAAGCGTCTGGATCAGGCAGAAGTCGTGGATCCATCAGTGCGCGGGACATGTGATCAGGTATTTTTTGGCGCTACGGTAACGGTTTGTAATACGGATGGGTTCGAGATGACTTATTCTATTGTGGGCGTGGATGAGGCAGATGTGGGGCGCGGGCATATCAGTTGGGTTTCACCCTTGGCTCGCGCATTATTGAAATTACGTACGGGCGATGTGGCAGTATTGCGTACTCCGGCAGGTGTTTCCGAGCTTGAAGTGGTGAATATTGCATATCTTTTAATCGAGTAAATCTTGGTAATCGAGTAAATCTTGGTAATCGAGTAAATTTTGGCAATTGAGAAAATCTTGGCCCTGAAGTGATTCGCGGTTGGCTTTTTGGGGCATTGTCTTATATGGAATGATGGATTTAGGCGGGTTGTGATGAACGCAAGAATGTTGCAGTTAATAAATAATCTTGAGCGGTTTTATCCGCATGAGCTTGAGAAAAAATTTCCACGCATTTTCAGCAAGCTTATGGATATGTGGGAGATGCCGGAGATTGACGACTATTTTGCTGATTTAATGGTCAGTGACAGGCCAGATCGACAGGGTTTTCCTGCTGATGTTGCTTCCGAAATCTTTGCATTAAGTCGAGTGCATGCGCGTTTGCATGAGCGTGTTGAGGAAGCTGATCCTTGGGGTGAGGTTCCAGAGCTGGCGAAGTATCAGATTGAATCGCAGGGTGTAAAGTTTTCAAAAGACGGATTTTTCAGGGCGGCTGAAGCGGGTAATCGTGCGGTGGTTTTGCTTTTTGTTAAGTCCGGGCTGGATGTTGATGTATGTGATGAGCGTCGTTGGACGCCTTTGATGGCGGCGGCTGCCAATGGTGATAAAGACATGGTGCTGATGTTGCTCAATGCGGGTGCCAATATTCATCATGTGGACAATGCGGGATATGCGTCCCTGCATTGGGCTTCATTCAACGGTCATGAGGATGTGGTCGAACTATTGCTTGAGCGGGGCGCTGACGTAAATGCGCGCAGCATATACGGCTGGACAGCCCTGTTACAGGCCGTTACTCGCGGTCATCTGGGTGTCAGTATGCAATTGATTGATCATGGGGCGGATGTAAATGCAGCTTCGAATGAAGGCTGGACAGCCTTGCACAAAGCCGCTGCCAATGGACGTGTGCGAAAAGTCATCCTGTTGCTTGGAAAGGGGGCGGATGTGCATGCCAAACATAAGGATGGTGCATCGGCTATAGATTTGGCCAGAAAGAACAAGTATCAGGAAATCGTTGATTTGCTGGCGGCTAGAAGTTGAGTTTGTGTTATTGGCGCGTGGAAACTGAATTCGACAGATCACAATATTCTCATTAGAATTGCCTTAATATCTGAATAGGAGCAAAGCATGAAAAAAATTGAAGCCATCATTAAGCCGTTTAAGTTAGACGAGGTGCGTGAAGCATTGTCTGAATTAAGTATTAGCGGCTTGACCGTTACCGAGGTGAAAGGATTTGGTAGGCAGAAAGGTCATACCGAGTTGTATCGCGGTGCTGAATATGTGGTTGATTTTCTGCCCAAGATCAAGGTTGAGGTGGTCGTTTCAGGTGAAATTCTGGATGCGGCTGTTGAAGCGATTATCAAGGCAGCACACACCGGAAAAATTGGTGATGGGAAAATATTCGTATCCTCCGTAGAACAGGTTATACGCATTCGGACTGGTGAATCTAATGAGGCCGCGCTGTAATAGTCCGGTTTCTGCATCAAAATTGTATTTTCGACTATAGGCCGCATTTGCCCGCAGGCTCAGGATGCGTATAATACGCGCTTTGCCGAGGCCAGTTCCATATGCGCATCATTCAAAAAGCATTAACATTTGACGACGTTTTGCTCGTCCCTGCTTATTCCAACGTCATGCCGCGCGATGTCAGTTTACGTACTCAACTGACTCGCAATATCAGTCTGAATATTCCACTGCTTTCTGCTGCGATGGATACCGTTACGGGCGCGCGCCTTGCAATTGCGCTGGCGCAGGAAGGTGGAATAGGCATCATTCATAAAAACATGTCTGCGCGTGAGCAGGCATCCAAGGTTGCCAAGGTCAAGCGTTTTGAAAGCGGTGTAGTAAAAGATCCTATTACTATCAAGCCGGATATGTCAGTGCGTGACGTGTTGAGTTTGACGCGTCAACACAAGATTTCCGGATTGCCTGTGGTGCAGGGTAAGAAATTGGTCGGTATCGTTACCAACCGTGATTTGCGCTTTGAAAGTAATCTGGATCAGCCGGTTCAGAATATCATGACACCTCAAGCACGTTTGATTACCGTAAAGGAAAATACCAGTCTCGATGATGCGCGCAACCTGATGCACAAACATCGCATCGAACGCGTGCTGGTGGTAAATGACGATTTTGAACTTTGCGGGCTGATGACCGTCAAGGATATTCTTAAATCCAGTGAACATCCCAAAGCCAGTAAAGACGACCGTGGTCGCCTGCGTGCAGGTGCGGCAGTCGGTGTGGGTGAAGGTACCGAAGAGCGCGTGACTTTGCTGGCCGAAGCGGGGGTGGATGTGATTGTGGTTGATACGGCACATGGTCATTCGCAGGGCGTACTTGATCGAGTCAAGTGGGTTAAAACCAATTTTCCGCATGTTGAAGTAATCGGCGGCAATATTGCTACCGGTGCTGCCGCGATGGCATTGGTGGATCACGGTGCGGATGCGGTGAAAGTGGGTATCGGCCCCGGTTCAATCTGCACGACTCGTATTGTCGCAGGTGTCGGTGTGCCGCAAATTGCGGCGATTCAAAATGTAGCGACAGCATTGCAAGGCACGGGTGTGCCGCTGATTGCGGATGGCGGTGTGCGTTTCTCCGGTGATATTGCCAAGGCGATTGCCGCCGGCGCGCATACGGTGATGTTGGGAGGCTTATTTGCCGGAACGGAAGAAGCACCCGGTGAAATTGAACTGTTTCAGGGACGTTCATACAAGTCCTATCGCGGTATGGGCAGTTTGGGTGCGATGCAGCAAGGCTCCAGCGACCGCTATTTCCAGGAAGGTGAAGCCAATCAGGACAAACTGGTTCCAGAGGGTGTGGAAGGCCGTGTTCCTTACAAGGGCAGTGTATTGGCGGTGATACACCAGTTGATGGGCGGCTTGCGAGCCAGCATGGGTTATCTGGGTTGTGCCGACATTGCAATCATGCATACCAAGGCCGAATTTGTCGAAATCAGCTCAGCCGGCATACGCGAATCGCATGTGCATGATGTGCAGATTACCAAGGAAGCACCAAACTATCATATAGATTAACAACCGGGGGGTGAGAGTAATTGAGTGAGAAATACCTCAATGACTCTCGCCCCTTGTCTGACTTTCAACTTCAGTACCACCATTCCAGCCATGTCCCATAAAAAAATTCTGATACTTGATTTCGGTTCGCAATATACCCAATTGATCGCTCGGCGCGTTCGTGAGGCACATGTGTATTGCGAGTTGCATCCTCACGACGTAGATGTCGAATTTATTCGTAGTTATCAACCTGACGGTATTATTTTGTCGGGTGGGCCAAATTCCGTTACCGAAGGCGATACCCCGCGCGCACCACAAGTCGTATTTGATCTGGGGGTGCCGGTACTGGGTATTTGTTATGGCATGCAAACCATGGCCGCGCAACTGGGGGGCGCGGTTGAGAATGGACTGGTGCGGGAATTTGGTTATGCCGAAATACGTGCACAAGGCCATTCTGCCTTATTGAATGGCATTCAGGATCGTAGCAATGAGCAAGGGCATGGCCTGATGGATGTTTGGATGAGTCACGGTGATAAGGTAACCTCGTTGCCGCCCGGTTTTTCTGTAATCGCCAGTAATCCTGCGACGCCGATAGCTGGCATGGCGGATGAAAAGCGTCGTTTTTATGCGCTGCAATTCCATCCCGAGGTGACCCATACCCATCAGGGAAAAGCGATGCTGGGGCGGTTTGTGCATGACATCTGCGGTTGTGGTGATGACTGGAATATGCCCGATTACATCAGTGAGGCAGTGGAAAATATCCGCGCTCAAGTAGGCAGCGATGAGGTGATACTCGGTTTGTCCGGCGGGGTGGATTCTTCCGTAGCAGCGGCATTACTACACCGCGCCATTGGCGATCAACTGACCTGTGTGTTTGTCGATAATGGTCTGTTGCGCCTGAATGAGGCCGAGCAGGTGATGGAAACCTTTGCCAATAATCTGGGTGTAAAGGTGATTCATGTTGATGCCAGTGCGGAATTTTTGCATTTTCTGGAAGGTGTGACCGATCCTGAGAAGAAACGCAAGATTATTGGTCGAGAATTTGTCGAGGTGTTTCAGCGCGAGTCAAAGAAGCTGATTCAAGCGAAATGGCTGGCTCAGGGAACCATCTACCCCGATGTGATTGAATCGGCGGGTGGCAAGAACAAGAAGGCACACACGATCAAGTCTCATCATAATGTGGGCGGATTGCCGGAGAGTCTGCATCTCAAATTGCTGGAGCCGTTACGGGAGTTGTTCAAGGACGAAGTGCGCGAACTCGGTGTGGCGCTCGGTTTGCCGCCTGCCATGGTGTATCGCCATCCGTTCCCCGGCCCAGGCTTGGGCGTACGCATCCTGGGTGAGGTGAAGCGTGAATATGCCGAGCTGCTGCGCCGGGCCGATGCGATCTTTATGGAAGAGTTGAATGCTTTCAAGGATCAGGATGGCAAGTCGTGGTATGAAAAAACGTCACAAGCTTTCGTTGTATTTTTGCCGGTCAAGAGTGTCGGTGTAATGGGCGATGGACGCACCTATGAATGGGTAGTCAGTTTGCGTGCGGTACAGACGCAAGATTTCATGACCGCGCACTGGGCGCATTTGCCTTATGAGCTGTTGGGCAAGGTCTCCAATCGGATTATTAATGAAGTACGCGGTATTAATCGTGTGGTTTATGATATTTCCGGTAAGCCGCCCGCTACTATCGAATGGGAATAGTCTGCTGTATTCGGCTTGAATCTTGAATCTGATCCTGAATATCTATTTATGAAAATTGCCATCGCGGGTACCGGCTATGTCGGCCTTTCCAATGCCATTTTGCTGGCCCAGCAAAATGAAGTAGTTGCGCTCGACATTGTTTCCGAAAAAGTCGAGATGCTGAATCGCAGGCAGTCGCCGATAGACGATGTTGAGATTGAAGATTATCTCAGCCATAAACAACTGAATTTCCGCGCTACGCTGGATAAGCTGGATGCTTATCGTGGCGCGGATTTTGTCATTATCGCAACGCCGACTGATTACGATCCTGAAACCAATTATTTCAATACGCGCTCAATTGAATCAGTGATTCAGGACGTGATGAGGATCAATCCTCAGGCAGTGATGATAATAAAGTCCACCGTGCCGGTGGGATATACCGCCAAGGCGCGTAAACAGTTCAATTGCGAGAATCTGATTTTTTCCCCCGAATTTTTGCGGGAAGGGAAAGCGCTGCATGACAATCTTTATCCTTCGCGTATCGTTATCGGCGAACGTTCCGTTCGTGCTGAAACTTTTGCGAATCTGCTCAAACAAGGCGCGGTAAAGCGGGATATTCCGGTATTGTTTACCGATTCCACCGAGGCGGAAGCGATCAAGTTATTCGCTAATACCTATCTGGCAATGCGCGTGGCCTATTTTAATGAGCTGGATACCTATGCCGCTACCCATGGATTGGATACCCGTCAGGTAATCGAGGGCGTGGGGCTGGATCCGCGTATTGGCGATCACTATAACAATCCATCCTTTGGGTATGGCGGTTATTGCCTGCCCAAGGATACCAAGCAGTTGCTGGCGAATTATCGCGACGTTCCGCAGAATTTGATTCATGCAATCGTCGATTCCAATACGACTCGCAAGGATTTCATCGCAACCAGCATTTTGAAACGAAATCCCCGTGTTGTTGGAATTTACCGACTCATCATGAAAAGCGGCTCGGATAATTTTCGCTCCTCCAGTATTCAAGGCATCATGAAGCGCATTAAGGCCAAGGGTATCGAAGTGATTGTTTACGAGCCGGAAATCAGGGAGTCCGAATTTTTCCACTCCAAGGTTATAAATGACCTGACTGAGTTCAAACGGAGGGCGGATGTGATTGTTGCCAACCGGATGTGTGAACAACTGAAGGATGTGACGGACAAGGTTTATACCCGTGATCTTTTCGGCAAGGACTGATCCATGCCGTTTTGCCTTATGAATTCGCGATGATGTCAGCGTGTTTTGTACAAATCGGCTAGAATCGCAGCCTTGCGAAAATATCCCGGCTTCCCTGTTAATTTATATGTTTAAGTGCGAAAGCTCGTCTTAATTGGAACTCCATGCAGCTAATCCGTAATTTTTCTATTATTGCCCATATTGATCACGGCAAATCTACACTTGCAGATCGTATTATTCACCTGTGCGGCGGCTTGTCCGATCGTGAAATGGATGCGCAGGTACTTGATTCCATGTCTATCGAGCGTGAGCGCGGCATTACTATCAAGGCGCAAACAGCCGCGCTGAATTACAAGGCGCGCGATGGTCAGGTTTACAACCTTAATCTGATCGATACTCCGGGTCACGTTGATTTTTCCTATGAGGTGTCGCGTTCATTATCCGCCTGTGAGGGTGCATTGCTGGTAGTGGATGCCTCTCAGGGGGTAGAAGCCCAGACAGTTGCGAATTGCTATACCGCGCTGGATTTGGGGGTAGAAGTTGTGCCCGTGCTCAATAAAATCGACTTGCCTTCTGCCGATCCCGATAATGCCATTGAGGAGATCGAGGAAGTTATCGGTATCGAGGCACATGATGCAGTGCATTGTTCTGCCAAGACCGGACTCGGTGTTGCCGATGTGCTCGAATCGCTGATTGCCAGAGTTCCGCCGCCGAAAGGCGATGTCAATGCGCCATTACAGGCGTTGATAATTGATTCCTGGTTCGATAGCTATGTCGGCGTGGTGATGTTGATACGTGTGGTCAATGGAACATTAAAACCCAAGGAAAAAATCCTGTTCATGGCGACGGGGGCTAATCATCTCACCGAGACTGTCGGCGTTTTTACGCCTAAATCTCAAGTCCGCGATAGTCTGAGTGCCGGACAGGTGGGCTTCGTTATCGCTGGTATCAAGGAACTGCAATCCGCCAAGGTGGGTGACACCATTACCCATCAGGCCAAGCCTGCCGTCGCCCCCTTGCCCGGCTTCAAGGAAGTGCAGTCGCAGGTTTTTTCCGGTTTGTTTCCGGTGGAATCCAATCAATATGAGGCATTGCGTGACTCGCTTGAGAAATTAAAGCTGAACGATGCCGCGTTAATGTATGAGCCTGAAGTGTCGCAGGCGCTGGGTTTCGGTTTTCGTTGCGGATTTCTTGGTTTGCTACACATGGAAATCGTGCAGGAGCGGCTGGAGCGTGAGTTCGACATGGACTTGATTACCACGGCTCCAACGGTGGTATATGAAGTGGCGATGCGTGATGGAACCATATTGACGGTGGATAACCCGTCCAAGATGCCTGACCCTTCGAAGATAGATGAGATACGCGAGCCTATTGTCACGGTTAATCTGTATATGCCGAATGAATATGTAGGCTCGGTTATCACGCTATGCACACAGAAGCGTGGACAGCAGATCAATATCAGCTATCACGGCAAGCAGGTTAAATTGATTTACGAGATGCCGATGGCGGAAATCGTAATGGACTTCTTTGATCGCTTGAAATCGGTGTCGCGTGGCTATGCTTCGATGGATTATGAATTCAAAGAGTATCGTGCGGCAGATGTGGTCAAGGTCGATATGCTGATTAACGGTGACAGGGTGGATGCACTGGCAATCATCGTGCATAGAGCCAACAGTCAATATCGCGGTCGTGAGGTGGCTTCCAAGATGCGTGAATTGATACCGCGCCAGATGTACGATGTGGCGATACAGGCGACGATAGGTTCAAATATTATCGCGCGAGAAAACGTCAAGGCGATGCGCAAGAACGTGTTGGCTAAATGTTATGGCGGCGATATTTCACGTAAGAAGAAACTGCTGGAAAAGCAGAAAGCCGGTAAGAAGCGCATGAAGCAGGTGGGCAATGTGGAAATTCCGCAAGAGGCTTTTCTGGCGATTCTGCGAGTGGATGATTAACATCTGATTTAATAATCAGATAAATGCGGCATAGGGAATAAAGATGGATTTTGCATTGATTTTGTTTGTTTTATTGCTGGCTTCCGGCGGTATCTGGTTGCTTGATCGCTACGCGTTGGCTGCAAAGCGACCGAGTGGCGAAATTGAGCCGTGGTGGGTTGAATACGCCAAGAGTTTTTTCCCGGTCATCCTGATTGTTTTTTGCATCCGTTCCTTTCTGGTTGAGCCGTTCAAGATTCCGTCCGGCTCGATGATTCCTACTCTGCATGTCGGTGATTTTATTCTGGTAAATAAATTTACCTACGGCGTGCGTTTGCCTATTATCAATCAGAAGATTGTTCCACTCAACAATCCGCAACGCGGGGATGTGATGGTGTTCCATTATCCGGAAAATCCTTCGGTAGACTATATCAAGCGTGTAGTCGGTATTCCGGGGGATGTCATCGAATACCGTCAAAAGAAGCTGACCATTAATGGCGTGGAGCAGGTGCAACAATCGGAAGGTGACTTTAATTATGTTGAGTCTGGTCTGAATTTTGTGCATACCGAGCGTAAAACCGAGATGTTGGGTGAGCGCCGCCATGATTTGTTAATAAACCCCGATATGCCCAATGTACATCTGGGCTCAGTGAGTGAATTTAAGGGACGTGAAAACTGTGTTTACGATGAAAATTCGATGCGCTGTCAGGTACCGGATGGACATTATTTTATGATGGGCGACAATCGTGACAATAGTCGTGATAGTCGATATTGGGGTTTTGTCCCGGACAATCAGATTGTCGGTAGAGCGTTTTTCGTCTGGATGAATTTTTCCGACCTTAAACGCATCGGGCTTTCAATTTAAATGGCCAACTTAACCGAGAATGCATAATAAGCAATCAGGGGAGTATGTATATGAATAATTCAGGTCCAGTCCGTCAGCGTGGTTTGAGTTTTATCGGCTTTATGATGGGTTGTTTCATTCTTGTTTTCGTAAGCGTGATCGGTTTGAAGCTGGTGCCGCTCTATATAGAAGCTCGGGAAATCAAGGAGATTTTTGTCTTGATTAGTCAGGACTCCGAAATGTCCAAGGCGTCGCCACATGAAATACGCGATTCGTTCAGTAAGCGTGCTTCCATAAACAATATCAAGGTTATTGCTGGTACAGATATTGATATTTCCCGTGATTCGGGCAAGCTGGTATTGAGTGCTCAATATAAGGTTAAGGTTCCGTTGGTAGCCAATGCCAGTCTGATTCTTGAATTTAATCCTAGCAGTGAGTCGAAGTAAGGGCGATAACGAGTTGTGTGGGCAGTTGGGGTATGTTTTTAAACAACCTCAATTGTTACAACGCGCACTCACACATCGCAGTTACTCGCCCAATCACAACGAGCGTCTGGAATTTCTGGGCGACAGCATACTGGGTTGTGTAATCGCCAAATACCTTTACAGTGAATTTTCAGAACTGAGTGAGGGAGAGTTGTCTCGGTTACGTTCCAATCTGGTCAAGGAACCCACTCTGGTCGTTTTTGCGCAACAACTCAAACTTGGTAGCTATTTGAAGCTGGGCGAAGGAGAGCTTAAGAGTGGCGGCTTTCGTCGTCCTTCCATTTTGGCCGATGCGGTTGAGGCGCTTCTCGGTGCCATTTTTCTGGATGGCGGATTTGAGGCAGCAGAGCAGGCTGTGCTTAAGTTGTTCGTGCCTTATCTCAATCAAATAGACATGAAAACGTTGGGTAAGGATGCAAAGACTCTGTTGCAGGAATATTTGCAGGGGCAGCGTATTGCTTTACCTGCTTACCGAGTTACCGATACCAAGGGTGACGCACACGAACAATTGTTTCATGTCGAGTGTGTGATACCCGCTCTTAATATAACTACGCGCGGCTCGGGCAGCAGCCGACGCAATGCCGAACAACAAGCCGCACTCGCGGCATATCAACTCATTGGAAAAAATCATGAATGAAGAAACAGTCCATGCCGAAGAAATAGCGGTGAACGGGGAAGTCGCGATGAGCGAAGAAGTAAACGAAAATGAAGAAGCTACCGGCAATGAAGAAGTCGTGGGGGATGGCACATTCCGCAGCGGCTATATTGCTATTGTCGGCCGTCCCAATGTAGGGAAATCCACTTTACTCAATCATCTGATCGGGCAAAAAATCAGCATTACCTCCCGTAAGGCGCAAACTACCCGTCATCGCATTCACGGCATTTATACCGATAAGCAATCGCAATTCGTGTTTGTGGATACGCCCGGTTTTCAGACTAAGCATCTCAATGCACTGAATCGCGGCATGAATCGCGTGGTAACAAGCAGTCTGCGTGATGTACAGGTCGTAGTCTATGTGCTGGAAGCGTTACGTTATGATGAACGAGATCAGGAAGTGCTCAAGTTATTACCCGACAATCGTCCGGTTTTGTTGGTGATCAACAAGATTGATGAAGTAGCGGACAAGGGACAACTGTTCGACTTTGCCGAGCGCGTTGCAAAGGATTTCAAGTTCACGGACATCGTTCCGGTAAGTGCCAAATTCGGCAAGAAAGTCGATGAATTGCGGGAAGCACTGCGTCGATTCCTGCCTCCCGGCGAAATGATTTACGATGAGAATGATATTACCGACCGCAGTGAACGTTTCCTCGCAGCGGAAATATTACGTGAAAAAGTATTTCGTTTTACCGGTGAAGAACTGCCTTATTCGGTCAGCGTAGTAATCGAGCAATTCAAGATGGATAAAAAGCTGCGCCGTATCAGTGCCGCAATACTGGTGGACAAGGAAGCGCACAAGGCCATGCTGATCGGCAAGAAAGGCGAGAAACTCAAGGAAATTGCAACACAGGCAAGATTGGATATGGAAAAACTGTTCGATGGAAAAGTGTTCCTTGAAGTTTTCATCAAGGTGCGCAGCGGCTGGGCCGACGACCAGCGCGTACTGCAAACATTGGGCTACGAATAACGAGATAGTGGCGTATGGCAATACGCCCTTGAAGTAGACGTATATTGTTGTAGTCGTTTAATTATTACCACGAACCTGTAATGACCACTGCAAACCGGCAAAACAGACATCAGGATGAGTTGGTATTTGTGTTGCACAGCCATCCGTTTCGCGAAACCAGTTTGTTGCTTGATGTGTACAGTCGTGCATATGGCAGGCTGGCAATTGTGGCGCGAGGTGCAAGGCGGCCCAGATCGGCAATGCGTGGGGTGTTGATGAGTTTTCAGCCCTTGCTGTTATCGTGGTTTGGCAAGGGTGAGGTGCGTACCCTGCATTCGGCGGAGTGGCAGGGTGGGCAGCCCTATTTGCAGGGAACGGCGTTGATGTGCGGGTTTTATCTCAACGAGTTGTTGATTAACCTGCTTGCGCGTGATGATGCGCATGAGCAATTGTTCGATTATTACCGTGCCACACTGTACCGTCTTGCGCATGAGACGAACCATGCCGCTACCCTGCGTTGTTTTGAAAAGCACTTGTTACAGGAATTGGGTTACGCACTGGAGCTGGAAACCGAGGCGGGAAGCGACGTGCCGATCCGTGCAGAAGCGGCGTATCGCTATATTGTCGAACATGGTGCATTGCCGGATGACGGTAGGATGCAAGTCGGTACGCCGGTGTTGGGCAAGACCCTGCTGGCAATGGCGGCCGATGATTACAGCGATCCGCTGTCGGCGCAACAGAGCAAACAACTAATGCGTGTGTTGCTGAATCACCATCTGGGTGGGAAAATTCTGCATACGCGCGAATTGATTAAGGACATGCAAAAATTATGATGAAACTCGGACTGAATATTGATCATGTAGCCACGTTGCGTCAGGCGCGTGGTGCACGCTATCCCAATCTGGTACGTGCGGCGTTGATCTGCGAAGAGGCCGGAGCCGATGCAATTACGCTCCATCTGCGCGAAGATCGCCGTCACATACAGGATCGCGATGTGGATATGTTGCGCGACATGTTGCAAACGCGCATGAATCTGGAGTGTGCCGTTACCGAAGAAATGATAGCCAATGCGCTACGCGTCAAACCGCATGATCTGTGTCTGGTGCCTGAGCGCCGCGAAGAATTGACCACCGAAGGCGGTCTGGATGTGGTGCGTTATTTCGATCAGGTCAAAGCCGCCTGTCAGCGTTGCGGTGAAGCGGGTATACGCGTCTCGCTGTTCATTGATCCTGATGAAAAACAAATTGATGCCGCCGTACGAGCTGGTGCGCCCGTGATCGAATTGCATACCGGAAAATATGCTGATGCTAATAGTGTGCCTGAGCACAAACATGAATTGGAGCGCATTCGTGCCGCCGCCGCGCACGGCCATGCCAACGGGCTACAGGTGAACGCCGGTCACGGTTTACATTATCACAACGTACAGGACATCGTCGCCATTCCGAATATCGTCGAGCTCAACATCGGTCATGCCATCATCGCTGAATCGGTGTTCATCGGCCTGGAGGCGGCGGTACGGAAGATGAAAAAACTGTTAATCGCCGGGTAGTGCATGATCTACGGCATTGGCACTGACATCGTTGAGCTGGCGCGCCTTGAGGCGATCTGGCAGCGGAACGGATTGCGGCTGGCGGAACGTCTGTTAAGCGATGAAGAGTTGCCGGAGTTTCATGCCCATACTCATCCGGCCCGCTTTCTGGCGAAACGGTTTGCAGCCAAGGAAGCCTTCGCCAAGGCGGTGGGTAGTGGCTTGCGACATCCGGTCAGTCTGCGGCGCATCCGTATTTGCCATGATGGTTTGGGTAAGCCGGTGTTGCAGTTTGATCCGTTACTGCGCCAGTATCTGGCACAACTGGGTATTAACGCTCATCACCTGTCCATCAGTGATGAGCGAAATATGATCGTTGCATTTGTGGTTCTTGAAACAAGTTAACTGGAGTCGTTATGGGTTTAGGGCCGGTAATGCTGGATGTGGCGGGTACGCAACTGACCGCTGAAGATGAAGCACGTTTACGCCATCCGCTGGTTGGTGGTGTGATTCTGTTTAAACGCAATTATGAATCCCCCAGTCAACTAGCCGAATTGACAACGGCGATACACGCGTTACGTCCGACGCAGTTGTTGATCGGTGTAGATCATGAAGGTGGTCGGGTGCAGCGTTTTCGAGACGGCTTTACCCGTATTCCGGCGATGCGCGAACTGGGTTTGATCTGGGATGCCAAACCGCAACGGGCGCGTCATCTGGCACAGCAGGCAGGCTATGTGCTTGCTGCAGAATTGCGGGGCTGCGGTGTGGACTTCAGCTTTACACCGGTGCTGGATATGGATTACGGGCAAAGCAGTGTGATCGGCGACCGAGCTTTTCATCGCAACCCCCAGGCAATCGCCGAACTTGCGCATAGTTTGATGCTGGGTTTGAAACAGGGCGGGATGCACACTGTAGGCAAGCATTTTCCCGGTCACGGTTTTGTGGCGGCCGATTCACATCTGGCTATTCCGGTGGATGAACGTAGCTTTGTGGATATTGAAATGGCGGATTTGATCCCGTTCCGGCAGATGATTGATTTCGGAATGACGGCGGTGATGCCTGCCCATGTGATTTATCCTAAGGTGGATAGTCGCCCGGCAGGATTTTCACCCGTTTGGCTCAAAAATATATTGCGTGGTCATCTGGGCTTTGATGGCTGTATTTTTAGCGATGATCTGAGTATGGAAGGGGCGACGGTAGCGGGCGGGATCGTGCAACGTGCTTCCGCTGCGCTGAATGCGGGTTGCGATATGGTGCTGGTGTGTAACAAACCTGAATCGGCGGATGAATTATTGCGCGGTCTGCATTGGGAAATGCCGGTGACCAGTCGTGCGCGTATTATTCATATGCGCGGGCGTTCACATCCCGATGTAATGTCCAGACTGCATGAGCAGCCTCAGTTCCTTAAAGCCTTGCAGGATGTGGCGACTATTGGCGTGAGTGCGCCGGAATTGCCGCTGGTTTAACCATGGCTTTCCATTTGCGACCATGCTTGAGATAATCCGATTCAGGTTGGCTTGAGTTATTTGAGACATAGTTTTTGATACATAGGTATTTAAGATATGAGTGAATTACAAATCGCCTTGTTGGCAATCGGTGTGGGTGTGGTTGTTGCGATCTATTTTTTCAACTGGTGGAAGCAGCGTCAATATAGTCGCAAGTTTGATTCCGCCTTCAGGCACAGTCATGATGATGCTCTGTATCAGACCGGTTCACACAAACAGCACACTATAGAAGGCGATTCAGATCAGCTGGAAAGTAAGTCTGAAGGAAAAGTCGAGCACAGGATCGTGATGCCCGACATGGAAGAAGAACGAGTCACACTGGAGCCAGAAGAACTGGTTGCCGAAGCGGCTGACGAAATATTACAGCCTGTTATGCCAGCGGCTAGCGCGCTGAGTGAGGCGTGTACCTTGCTCGAATCTCGTAGCGATTACATTATCGAGTTGCATCTGGCTGAACCTGCGACAGCGGCGGTGCTGGATGGCCTGTGGCAGCGCAAGTTCGATTTCCGCAAGCCGGTACAAGTGTGCGGACAGACCTTGAATACAGGAGAATGGGATCGTGTGATTGCCGAAAGCCATGCGCTGTATTCCCGTTTCCGCATTGCATTGCAACTGGTAGACAGGGGCGGTGCAATCAGTGTTGCCAAATTGGGCGATTTCCGTGATCTGGTGTTGGGCATCGCCCAATCAATCCATGCCGATACGACCGTGCCTGACATACTGGATGCGCATAACCATGCGATAGCACTGGACGGATTCTGTGCCGAGGTAGATCAAATGGTCGGGGTTAATATGCTCCCCAATGGTGACAGATTGCTCAACGGCGCGAAGATCGCGTCCAACGCCGCCCTGCATGGCATGAAGCTGGAGTCGGATGGCGCATTTCACCTGATGAATGCGCAGGGACATAGTCAGATGACACTGACTAATAAGGATACCAAGCCGTTTCAGCCGCATGCACTGGAAAACTTCACTACGGCTGGCATACAGTTAATGCTGGATGTTCCCCGGGTAGATAGTCCCGTTGCGGCATTCGATCATATGTTGAGTGTGGCGCATGCGTTGGCCCGTGATTTACAGGTCAATCTGGTAGACGATCACCGGGTGATGCTGACAGAAGGTGGCTTGGCTCAAATACGTACACAAATTGCCGAAGTAGAAGAGAGAATGCGCGAAAACGGTCTGATTCCGGGCGGAGCCCAGGCACGTCGTCTATTCTCCTGATGGAGATATGCATGAATGACGTGCAGCAACGCATAAATAGACTGCGTGTCGAAATTGACCGCCATGCCTATGACTACTATGTGCTGGATCAACCCACTATTCCCGATGCGGAATACGACAAACTGTTCCGCGAACTACAGGAACTCGAAACACAACACCCCGAACTGATTACGCTTGATACGCCTACCCGGCGGGTGGGGGGCGCACCGCTTAAATTCTTCGTCGAAGTGCCGCATCGCACGCCGATGCTGTCGCTGAACAATGCTTTCAGCGAGACCGAGGTGAGGGCATTTGATGCCCGCATATGCGACACATTGGGTGTGGAGAGTGTCGATTATGCGGCCGAACTCAAATTTGACGGTCTGGCAATCAATCTGACTTATCGCAATGGTGTATTTGTACAGGGTGCAACACGCGGGGACGGCAGTGTCGGTGAGGATGTGACGGAAAATTTGCGTACTGTGCGCGATATTCCATTGCGCTTACTGAATCAGGCGGGAGAGACACTTGCCGCAGATGTTGAATTGCGCGGCGAAGTGTTGATGTACAAGCGTGACTTTGAGAAATTGAATCAGCAGCAGCGTCAAAATGGTGAAAAGGAATTCGTTAATCCGCGCAATGCGGCGGCAGGTTCGTTGCGGCAACTGGATTCGCGCATCACCGCCGGGCGCAGGTTGAGTTTCTTTGCCTATGGTGTCGGGCTTTGCGAAGGTGTTATCCTGCCTGCGCGACATGATGAACAAATGGCGTTATTACAGCAATGGGGAGTGCCCGTTGCCAGTCAGCGTCGGGTGGTGAATGGTGTGGCAGGACTGCTGGATTATTACCGTGAAATGGGTGAATCGCGGTCGCAACTGCCATTCGATATAGATGGTGTGGTGTACAAGGTTAACAACATCGCACTGCAACAGCAATTGGGCTTTGTTTCACGCGCACCGCGTTTTGCGATTGCCCATAAATTTCCTGCCGAAGAGGCGTTGACTACCTTGCTGGAGATCGATGTGCAGGTCGGTCGTACCGGTGCGTTGACGCCGGTTGCCCGTCTGACACCGGTTTTTGTCGGCGGTGTCACGGTGACCAATGCCACGCTCCATAACGAGGATGAGATACGCCGCAAGGATGTGCGTATCGGTGACACCGTCGTTGTGCGTCGTGCCGGAGATGTGATTCCCGAAGTGGCAAGTGTGGTGCTGGAACGCCGACCAGAGCATGCGCGAGAATTTGTGATGCCTGTGACGTGTCCGGTTTGCGGTTCGCATGTCACCCGTGGCGAAGACGAGGCGGCCTGGCGCTGCACCGGAGGGCTATTCTGCCCTGCACAGCGCAAACAGGCGTTGCTGCATTTCGCCAGCCGCCGTGCGATGAATATCGACGGATTGGGCGATAAGCTGGTCGAGCAACTGGTGGATGCCGGTCTGGTTAGTACGCCAGCGGATATCTACAACTTGGGTATGTCGAAGGTTGCCAATCTGGAACGTATGGGCGAAAAGTCGGCGATCAATTTGTTGGAAGCGATAGAACACAGCAAGCAAACGACATTGGCGCGTTTGATTTTTGCACTGGGCATACGCAATGTCGGTGAAGCAACCGCCAGGGATTTGGCCGGTCACTTCGGAGTGCTAGATCATCTGATGGCGGCCAATGCCGAGCAATTGCAACAGGTGCCTGACGTCGGACCGGTTGTCGCGCAAAGCATCGTGGATTTTTTTTCCGAAACGCATAATCTTGGTGTAATCGGTCAATTACGTGAGCGTGGTGTACATTGGGAAGAGCACGAGCCTCAACCCGCCGGAGAGTTACCCTTGACCGGTAAAATATTTGTGCTTACGGGTACGCTTCCTAGTCTTTCGCGCCAGCAGGCCAAGGAAATGCTCGAAGGTTTGGGCGCAAAAGTCAGCGGGAGTGTGTCGCGTAAGACGGATTATGTCGTGGCAGGTGCTGATAGTGGCAGTAAACTGGAACGGGCGCAGGAGTTTCAGGTGACCGTGCTGAATGAAGGGGAGTTATTGTTAATGATCGAAAGGTTGAAACAATGAGAGAACTAAAGGTTATTCGTAAGGCGGTTTTTCCGGTGGCCGGCATGGGAACCCGGTTTTTACCCGCAACCAAGGCCAGCCCCAAGGAAATGATGCCGATTGTGGATAAACCGCTTATTCAGTATGCGGTGGAAGAAGCCGTGGCAGCGGGTATTACCGATTTGATTTTCATTACCGGGCGGGGAAAACGATCCATAGAAGATCATTTCGACAAGGCTTACGAACTGGAATCCGAGCTGGAAAAGCACGGAAAATATGAGTTTTTGCGCATCACGCGTGAAGTGATACCGGATGGGGTAAATTGTATTTTTATTCGTCAGGCTGAGCCATTGGGTCTGGGGCATGCTGTGCTTTGCGCGCAGCCGGTCGTCAAGGATGAACCCTTCGCCGTCATATTGGCCGACGATTTTATGATGGGCAATTCTTCTGTTACCCGGCAGATGGCGGAAATCTATGAGCGTTACTACTCCTCGGTGTTGGCGGTGCAGGATGTGCCGCATGAGAGAACACGCAATTACGGTATTGTTAAAAGCCTGTATGTGAATGCCGAACTGGAACAGGTAACCGGTATTGTCGAAAAACCCGAACCGAACGAGGCGCCATCGAATCTGGCTGTGGTTGGGCGATATATTTTGACGCCGCGTATTTTTTATCATTTGCACAATTTGCATGCAGGTACGGGGGGGGAGATACAGTTGACGGACGCGATTGCATTATTGATGGCGGAGGAACAGGTTTTTGGTTGTCGTTTCAAGGCAACACGTTACGATTGCGGCTCTAAACTGGGTTATCTGCAAGCAACCGTTGCGCAGGGGCTGGAACATGCCGAGGTGAAAAAGGAATTTGCTGCCTATTTGCGTAACTTGATGGGTTCATGAACGCTACTTTATTGATATGACCGTTACTTTTCAGCGTGCGCACGAGCTATTGCAGCAGTCCGAAATATTGTTTACGGAAGCACAGGTGCAAGCCGCCTTGCATCGTGTTGCCGTGGAAATCAATCAGGCGCTGGCCGATACGCATCCGCTGGTCTTGTCGGTAATGGGCGGAGCGGTGGTTTTTTCAGGTCAATTGTTGCCGTTACTTAACTTTCCGCTCGATTTCGATTATGTGCATGTGTCGCGTTATCGTGAAGCACGGAAGGGCGGGGAGATGCATTGGAAGGTTGAGCCGCATGAATCCGTGCGCGGCAGGGTAGTGTTGCTGGTAGACGATATACTGGACGAAGGTCATACGCTGGATGCATTGCAGAAGCGGGTGTTAAAACTGGGGGCTACGCATTGCTATAGTGCGGTATTTGCCGACAAGATTCATGGCAATCCCAAGCCGGTGCATGCCGATTTTGTCGGTATGGCATTGCCGGATCGATTCGTATTTGGTTATGGTATGGATATTGAGGGAGCATGGCGTAATCTGCCTGCGATTTATGCGGTTAAGGAATAAGGTTGCAATTCCTTGTGCTAATCCTTATTGAGGGAAAGAGGTTTTATTATGTTGGCAATCATAGGTGGGCGCGGCCTGACAGAACTGGCGAATCTCAAAATATCACACCGACAGGTGATGCGCACACCATTTGGTGAACCGTCCGGTGCCTTCCTGTTCGGTACCCTTAATCAGCAGGATGTAATTTTCCTGGCGCGGCACGGTTACGGACACACCATACCGCCGCATATGGTTAATTACCGTGCCAATTTGTGGGCCTTGCGTGAGCAGGGGGTTAATGATGTGATTTCGGTGGCGACCGTAGGGGGAATCCGCGATGATCTGGTGCCGGGAACATTGGTTCTACCCGATCAGATTATCGACTATACCCATGGTCGTGACAGCACCTATTTTAATTCCAGAAATTCCAGCTATAAAAACATCGACTTTACGCTGCCTTATACCCCAGAGTTGCGCAAGCGCATCCTGTTTGCGGCGAGTAAGATGCAGCAACACTGTCTGGATGGCGGCGTGTATGCGGCAACACAAGGGCCGCGTCTGGATAGTATCGCCGAAGTTATTCGTTACAAGCGCGATGGTGCAGACATGATAGGAATGACGGGCATGCCTGAAACCGCATTGGCTAGAGAGTTGAATCTGAATTATGCCACTATCGCTGTAGTGATTAATTATGCGGCAGGGTGTAGGGATAGTCTTGAACGCATCAGTCTGGATGAGGCCAACGAAGCGGCCAGAAAGGCAATGGGGCAGGTACGAGAGATACTCGAATGCGTAGTTAGCTGTAATGAGGGAGATGGAAATGACGAGTAGAGTGCTGCTGCGAATGGGAGATGTACGATTGCTTCAGCGTGCTGAACCTGTCAGCCATTTTGATAGTGACGAATTGCACCAGTTGCTGGTGGATATGCACGACACCATGTATGCGATGGATGGTGTCGGTCTGGCCGCTCCGCAAATCGGGGTTGGGCTGCGGGTGGTGATTTTCGGTGTAAAACGTCAGGATGATAAATCATCATCTTCACGTTATCCCGATGCGGACGCCGTACCGGAAACCGTACTGATTAATCCTGTCATCACCCCGCTGGATGATAGTACCGAAGGTGGCTGGGAAGGTTGCTTGAGCCTGCCCGGGTTACGCGGACTGGTGCCTCGATATACTCATATCCGCTATCAGGGCTACGATCAATACGGCTCGCTGATTGATCGGACAGTTAGCGGCTTTCATGCGCGCGTAGTGCAACATGAGTGCGATCATCTGGATGGTATTCTCTACCCATTGCGAATTGAGGATTTACGCAATTTCGGGTACAGCGATGTGATGTTTCCGAATAAGGATTTGCCGGAAGAATAGTGTTGGATATTTTTTAATGTTGATTTGCCAGTTTTCTTAATTGATACAGCATTTCCAGCGCCGCTCTGGGGCTGAGTTCATCCGGCTGTATTTCCTTCAATGCGACCAGGGCTGGGTGTTCTTCCGGTTCGGGTATCTCTGGCACGACTGAAAATAGATCACCTTGCGGGCTTTGCGCGGCGCTGTTTTGTTCCAGTGCACGCAGTTGTTTCTTCGCCGTTTTGATGACTTGCGGCGGTACGCCGGCCAGTGCCGCGACTTGCAGGCCGTAGCTCTGGCTTGCTGCACCATCTTCGACTGAATGCAAAAACACGATGCTGTGCTGATGTTCAATCGCGGAAAGATGAACATTGGCAAGTTGTACGAATTCTTCTGCCAAGCGCGTGAGTTCAAAGTAATGTGTCGCGAACAGTGTGTAGCTGCAATTCTTCTCCAGCAGATGGCGGGCGATTGCATAGGCTAACGCTAGACCGTCAAAGGTGGACGTGCCGCGTCCGATTTCATCTACTAATACCAGACTCTTTTCGGTGGCATTGTGCAAAATATTGGCTGCTTCGGTCATCTCAACCATGAAGGTGGAACGTCCGCTGGCCAGGTCGTCGGATGCGCCGATGCGCGTGAAAATCTGGTCTATTTCGCCCAGCATCGCATGTTGAGCCGGGACAAAACAGCCGACATGGGCCATCAGCGCGATGATGGCAACCTGGCGCATGTAAGTGGATTTACCACCCATGTTCGGGCCGGTAATCAACAAAGTGCGACGGGATTCTGAAAGTTGGGTATCGTTGGGCGTAAACCGATCAACTTGCGCTTCGACAACAGGATGGCGTCCCTGAGAAATGTCGATGCGTATGTCATCCGTGAACTGAGGGGCTGTGAAATTCAATGTGGCCGCACGTTCGGCAAAACAGGCTAGTACGTCCAATTCGGAAATCGCAGTGGCGATGCACTGTAGTTGCTGGATAAACGGGGTGAGTTGATCCAGCAGTTGTTCATAGAGAAATTTTTCACGAGCCAATGCACGTTCATTGGCAGATAGCGCCTTATCCTCGAAGGTTTTTAATTCCGGTGTGATGTAACGTTCAGCATTCTTCAATGTCTGGCGACGACGGTAATCGTCGGGCACATTGACACTTTGTGCGGCACTGACTTCGATATAGAAGCCATGTACGCGGTTATATTCGACCTTGAGTGTGGCAATGCCGGTGCGTTCGCGTTCCCGCGCTTCCAGTGCCAGCAGAAAATCGCCGCAATTTGTTTGAATTCCCCTTAATTCATCCAGTTCGGCATCGAAGCCATCGGCAATCACGCCACCCTCGCGCAGCACACTGGATGGCTCGGCACGCAGGGAGTGATTAAGAATATTAGTCAGATTGACATCGGCTTGTAACGCATTATTCAGTGTGCATAGCAAGGGTGAATCGCATGACACCAATGTCGAATGTAGTTGCGGCAGTGCCAGCAGGGTGTCGCGCAGACCGGACAGGTCGCGTGGCCGTGCGCTTCTCAATGCGATGCGTGCAGTAATGCGTTCTACATCAACACAGGGTTTTAAGTGATTGTGTACGTTCTGAAATTCTTCGCCTAGTGTTTCTACTGCATCGAGTCGGGCGCGCAAAGTAGCGCGGTCGCGTAGCGGGTGATGCAGCCAGTTGGCTAGCTGCCTGCTGCCCATGTTGGTCGAACAGCTATCCAGCAGCGACAGCAGTGTCGGAGCCGCTTCGCCGCGCAAGGTGCGGGTAATTTCCAGATTGCGCCGTGTAGACGCATCCATGCGCACGAAACGTTCCGGGCTATAAACTTGCAAACTGCGTATGTGGCTGATGGCTTGTCCCTGAGTCAGCTTGGCATAACCAAGCAATGCACCTGCCGCTTCGAGGCCTAACGTGTAATCATCACAGCCGAACCCGGCCAGATCGAGGGTGGAAAATTGCTGGCACAGCGTACGGCGTGCCGTGTCAAGTTCAAAATGCCACGCGGGAAGTGATTTGCAGACCGCGTTGAAGGTCTGCGGTGCGGAGTTTTCGGCGTGCAAAATTTCCGAAGGTTGTAGTCGTTCCAGTTCGGCGCTCAGGTTTTCGGCAGCGGTTTCACAGATAAAAAACTGTCCAGAGGCCAGATTCAGCCAGGCCATACCCAGTTTGCCGTGACGCTGATGCAGTCCCAGCAATAAATTGTCGCGCTTTTCTTCCAGTAGGGCCGAATCGGTAACCGTGCCCGGCGTGACGATACGCATCACCTTGCGTTCGACGGGTCCCTTGCTGGTAGCCGGGTCGCCAATCTGCTCGCAGATGGCAACCGATACACCCAGCTTGACCAGCCTCGCCAGATACTGTTCGGCGGCATGGTAGGGAATGCCCGCCATCTTGATCGGCTGACCATTAGATGTACCACGTTGCGTCAGCGTAATATCCAGCAACTTCGCGGCACGCACCGCATCATCAAAAAACAGCTCATAGAAATCACCCATCCGGTAAAACAATAGCAAATCGGCATGTTCGGCTTTGATGCGCAGGTATTGCTGCATCATGGGAGTGTGTTTTTCAGTATTGGCCATTGAGCAGGAATTATAGAAAGTCTGTGGATCGATATTGATTAAATTCTTGTGCTGGCAGCTTATGTGGCCGGTAATCCTACCTCTGTCTGCTTGCGTAAGAGGCGCGTATTTTACAATATACGAACATGAACAGTTTTCTATTTATTCACTAAAATAATTCATTGTCAAAGGGGAGCGAACCGCATCGATGGTGAGATGATTTCTATAAAAAGGAGGGTGAAATGATTGTAGACGAAATAACAGCGCAGGAAATTAGCAAGCGCCTTGCCGATTTAGCCAGTCCTCAAATAGCGGAACATTTGGCCCGCTATTTTAAAACCGGTAAAGGCGGGTATGGTGAAGGTGATCTGTTTCTCGGTATTCGGGTTCCCGTACTCAGAAGCGAAGTTAAAAAATGCGGGACGATAGCGCTGGAGCAGGTACAGCGGCTATTAATATCCGTCTTTCACGAGGAACGCTTATTTGCTTTGCTGTTACTGGTACGTCGGTTTGCCAAAGGCAGTGCAGAGGAACAGGCTGTCATTTATCAAATGTATTTGAACAATACCAGGTTTATCAATAATTGGGATTTGGTGGACAGTTCAGCCCGGCAGATCGTTGGAGCGCATCTCGAATTTCGTGACCGGCAAATTCTCAATGAGCTGGCACAATCCAAAAACCTCTGGGAAAGACGTATCTCCATCATCGCTACCTTTCATTTCATAGGTAATAATCAGTTTGATGACGCGCTTAAACTGGCAATGCAACTCTTAACCGACAAGGAGGATTTGATCCATAAAGCCACAGGCTGGGTGTTAAGAGAAATCGGCAAGCGGGACATCAACGTTGAAAAAGCCTTTTTGCAGCGGTACTACAAACAGATGCCGCGCGCCATGCTGCGTTATGCAATAGAAAAGTTCCCCGAGCAGGAAAGGAAGAAATATTTGGCAGGCGATATCTAGGCATTTACTAATGCGACATGGATATCTCGTGATTTGTTGTTAAGGAAACACTGATTATGTATAATCCTGCCTCTGCTTCAGTTCATGCTGGCAGGTGAGTATCGAAATAAGTAAAAACTTGCAATAATTTCAAGAGTCTGCTTGCTTCCACTCTCCTCCAACTCCCGCCCGGGTGGTGAAATTGGTAGACACAACGGACTTAAAATCCGTCGGCTTGAAAAGGCTGTACCGGTTCGATTCCGGTCCTGGGCACCAAAAAAATCAATATTTTCAATTAAATAGCTTGAACTTACCTTTCTGGATATTACAAGGTGTTTCAGGCTATTTCACTTTATTTTACATCTCACTGTTCCATTAGTGTCCCAAATGTCCCAGACAGATGGAATGTTTTGGTGGGATATTTGGACGCGTAATGCTGCACACAGCGGCGAAATGTGTGAAGGGGTAAATACTCCATGACTTGTGCGAACACCAATTTACCTGAATACATGATGAGAAATCGCGCGGGAGAGCCGCCAGTTCTCAAAAAATTCACGTTCAAGTCGGGGACACCCCTTAACATGCCATTTCCTATTCAATATCATGTTGTTATACAACCGCTTTGGCAAAATTGCCGGACACTACTGATTTACTCTTATCTAGAATGGCGAATGTAAACGGATGAAATTCGTTGCTTAATTGTGTAAAAGTTTAGTGTTTATTTTCTCTTTTCGCGTAATTTACAGAATTTTCCGTAATTATCAGAACGATACGGTACAATCAAACAGGTAAACATCAAATCAGTGGACTATCCTTGAAAACTCCTCATGCAGCATCCACTGAACGGGTTTCTGACTGTGATGTGCTGGTAATCGGGGGCGGGCCTGCTGGTTCGACTGCCGCAGCGTTGTTGTCCGAGCGGGGTTATCGGGTGACTCTGCTGGAAAAAGCGCACCATCCGCGTTTTCATATCGGCGAATCACTGCTTCCCGCCAATCTTCCTCTGCTGGAAAAACTGGGTGTGGCGGATGCCGTCAAGGCTATCGGCATGGAAAAGTGGGGTGCAGAATTCGTCTCGCCCTGGCATGACCATAAACAATCGTTTGAGTTTTCTGAGGCCATCGACAAATCCATGCCCATGGCCTATCAGGTACGCCGTGCCGAATTTGACGAAATCCTGATCCGCAACGCAAGCGATAAGAATGCCCGCGTGGTGGAAGGTTGTCAGGTTCAGGACGTCAGTTTTTCTCCTGACGGCGCTCAGGTTATGGCTCGTCATGATGACGGTAGCCTGGAAACGGTGAAAACACGTTTCGTACTGGATGCATCGGGTCGCGATACCTTTCTTGGCCGTCACTTCAAAATCAGGCAGCGCAACAAAAAGCACAACAGCACCGCGCTCTACGCTCACTTCTCGGGCTGCGTGCGTAACCCAGGCAAGGCCGCAGGCAATATCAGCATTTTCTGGTTTGAACACGGTTGGTTCTGGTTTATCCCGCTAAGCGATGGTGCGACCAGTGTAGGCGCGGTGACCTGGCCGTATTATCTGAAAACACGTGGCGAAAAAACACTCGAACAATTTTTTAAGGAAACAATCGCCCTGTGCGCGCCGTTGAATGAGCGCTTGCAAGACGCGCAGCTAAGCTCGGCAGTAGAAGCCACCGGCAATTTTTCCTACCTGTGCGACCGCAGCTACGGCAGCAATTATCTGTTGCTGGGCGATGCCTACGCGTTTATTGATCCTGTGTTCTCTTCAGGTGTAATGATGGCCATGCAAAGCGCCTTTGTCGGCGCTGACACGGTGGATACCTGTTTGCGCCATCCCGAACAGGCCGTTGTCGCCTTGAAGAAGTTCGACAAAATGATGAAGGTCGGTCCCAGAGAGTTTTCCTGGTTCATTTATCGTGTGACCAATCCTACGCTACGCAATATGTTCATGGAACCACGCAACTTTTTCCGCATAAAAGAAGGCTTGCTTTCAGTGCTGGCCGGTGATGTGTATGGCAATACGCCGATTCATGGACGTCTGCGGATATTCAAGGCGATCTATTACGTGGCGTCACTGCTCAATCCCGGACGTACCTTCAAGGCCTGGCAGATGCGTAAACGCAATATTCGTGTTGTGGGGGAGAGCTGATGCGCGATACGGTATTACGACACCACGCGGTTTTGGAACATCCGTGCAACGATGACGTGCTGGGTGCACTGAGTTATTCTGCGGATAGGCCTGAAAGCCTTGCACTGAATGCGCTGGAGATGCCCTGCCTGAATGTTTCGATGCGGCGACTGGGTGTAGATACCTCCATCTGTGAAGTCTGGCAGGGTAGCGGGCAATTGACACAGGGGAGGTATGGCGACATTCATTATCGCCATGATGGCAGCGTGCTGTATGGCGTGATTACGCTGCCGGAAACAGATGCAACTGATGACGGGACACCGCTGCAGCAGGCTACAGAGTCGGCCTATCATCAGTTGTTTTCACTGCTTGACTCGCTACGCTTCCCATATGTATTTCGCGTCTGGAATTACATGGCGGATATCAACGTTCACAGCTTCGGGTTGGAGCGCTATCAACAATTCAATCAGGGCAGGCAGGATGCTTTTCTGGCTCACGAGCGAGATGTCATAGGCAATGTTCCTGCTGCGTGTGCGCTGGGATTTTCTCAAGGGGCGCTGACTATCGCTTTTCTTGCCGGACGTATAGCGCCGTTGTGTTTTGAAAACCCGCGCCAGATCAGTTCAAGCCTGTATCCTCCACAATATGGCCTGCGCAGTCCGACATTTTCGAGAGCCAGTCTGGCAACGCTGAGTCAGGGAGAAGTGTTGTTTATATCGGGTACGGCCAGCATTGTCGGTCATGCGACAGTACATCATGGCGATGTGGTGGCTCAGACCCGCGAGACCATGATTAATATCGAAGCGGTGCTGAGTGAGGTGAACCGGCAGGTAATCTGCCGCTACGAATTGTCCAGTCTGAACTATAAAGTATACGTGCGTAGTCCGGCTGATCTGAGGTTGATCCAAACTGAATTAACCCGCTATGTGGGTGATTCACTCCGGGCGGTCTATTTACACGCGGATGTGTGTCGCCATGATCTGTTGATCGAAATCGAGGCAACAGGGATGCCAGCGACAGGGCAGGGGATGTGATCATGCGTGTCTTGCTCAAAGGCTACGATTATCTGGTCTTGTATCTGGGGCTTTTCTGGTTGGGGGTATTGTGTCTGGCATGGACGCCGGTTGCGCTGATCGTTTATCCCTTGCTATCCGAAAACAGGGGACGCTCGCTTGGACGCTATGTGATCACGGCGGTGTTTCGTTTGTATCTTGCCAGCCTCAGTCTGTCGAGGCGTTGCAGTTTTGATTTGACCGCGCTGGATGCGCTACGCGATCAGCCACCGCTGATTCTCGCGCCCAATCACCCCTGTTTGCTGGATGCCGTGATGGTAATTTCACGCCTGCCTAATGTCGCCTGCGTACTCAAGGCCGAGCTGATGAACAATATTTTTCTCGGTGCCGGCTCCAGGTTGGCGCGCTACATACGCAACGATCCGCTGCGGAATATGTTAAAGCTGGCAATTGATGATTTCAAATGTGGCAGCCATTTGTTGTTATTCCCGGAAGGCACTCGCACCACTTCGTATCCGGTCAATCCATTCAAGGGCAGTATCGGTTTAATTGCGCAACATGCGCAGGTGCCGGTACAGACGATATTGATAGAAACCGATACGCCGTATCTGGGTAAAGGCTGGCCTCTATTTCGTAAACCGGTCATGCCGATTCATTTCCGTGTGAGCCTGGGACGTCGCTTTGAGCCACCACAGAATACCAAACTCTTCATGGCTGAACTGGAACACTACTTTGTACATGAACTGGTGTCCGATTCGGCGATTAACTCCGCTCATTTAATACCCACGCATAAGCTATGACAGTCTCGAATACACATCTGGTCCTGATACCAAGTTATAACCCCGGAGCCAAGGTTTATGAAACCGTGCGTTCGGCACGACAATGCTGGAACCCGGTGTGGGTTGTGGTGGATGGCAGCAACGATGGCAGCGTCGATGGCTTGCTGGCGATGGCCGGGATCGACGCTGGTTTGCGCGTAATGGTGTTGTCACACAATCAGGGCAAGGGCGCTGCGGTGCTGCGGGGGTTGAATGAGGCCAAAGCGGCGGGGTACAGCCATGTGTTGACCATGGATTCAGACGGGCAGCACCCTGCCGAGTGCATTCCGGCATTCATGAATGCATCAATGCAGCAACCTGACGCGATGATACTGGGTGCGCCGGAATTCGATAGCGATGCGCCAGCTCTACGTGTACAGGGACGAAAAATATCCAACTGGTGGGCAAACCTTGAAACATTATGGGCAGGAATAGGCGATTCCCTGTTCGGATTCCGCGTATACCCTGTTGAACCTTTGCGGCAGGTGATGGAGGGGCAGCGATGGATGCGCCACTTCGATTTCGATCCCGAAGCGGTAGTGCGTTTGTGCTGGCGTGGCGTAACGCCCGTCAACCTGCCAGCACCCGTACGTTACTATCGTGCGGAGGAGGGCGGCGTGTCACACTTTCGTTACCTGCGCGACAATGTGTTGTTGACCTGGATGCACTCTCGTCTGTTTGCCGGCTTTGTACTGCGCCTGCCGATGTTGATGGCACGACGCATTTTTCGCGGTTATTGAACTCTGTTTGACAGCCAGCGCTTTTTTCGCCCACACGGAGCTCAACCGCAAACTAAAATCCTGAGGTCATTTGTCGACCAGTATCGCGATACCTACGGGGTCGAGCCGATCTGCAAAGCGTTGCAGATCGCCCCGTCCGGGTTTAGCTACGCTGGAATGGGTGATCTGGTTCAATCACCCTAAAAAACTTATTCCGTCCACGAATTGGTTTTAGCAGGGATGTGCTGTTTTTAGCACAACTCGCAAAGACACGAAAGGCACGAAATGGGTTAAGCAGGCATTCCACCTTTAGGTGGAAGCTCGCAAAAGGAGTAAGCAGGCAAAGCCACAGAGTGGCTGCTAGCAAATAAAACAATGGGTTACATCAATTCACCGAAATACCCATTGGGTGAAATTGAAAACCTTGGCATGTTGTTGAATTAATTCGTTTTTTTTTTTGCGAATTTTTGCCTAAAGGCAAAATACCTGCCAAACCCGCCTGTGCTTTTCGTGGACAATTGCTTTTTCTAGGATCACCTGCGCTTGCTAGAATCTATCGGCTTTTGATTGCCTGATATTCTGAAAAAATTCCGATACTCAGATGTCGTTTAACCTCTGTCAACCCCGCTGCATTCAGTGTGTTGATGACCTGCTCGGGCGGTACGCAGGCTTCGATGCTGTCCCAGAAATAACGCCAGATGGTGGCGGTATTTTTTTGTTTGGAAATAAATCTTGTCAGTAGCGGTATCACGCCGCGCATATAGGTTTTGAGTAGCCAGCGTCCCAAAGGACTTTGTGCCTGAGTAATTTCGAGTATGCAAAGGCGGCCGCCGGGTTTTAAAACCCGCTCAAACTCGGTGAAGGCGATGGACAGGTCACTGATATGGCGCAGTGCATAGCCCATGCTCAGGAAATCAAAATGATTATCGGGGAAGGGCAGGGATTCGGCGCGGCCTTCGAGCAGCACCATGGTCTTGGGCAGTTTGCTGGCCGCCATCATGCCCGGACTCGGGTCAATTCCCGTTACCAAAGCCGGATCGCCGGTAATCATACATTCCTGTGCCGCTACCAGTCCCGTACCCACCCCGACATCGAGTACCTTCATGCCTTTTTTCAGGCCTGCGCGTAGCAGCGCATCACGGCGATAACCGGGTCCTGTGCCGAAAGCCAGCATGGCTTCGATACGATCATAATCGACGGCGGTATTGTCAAAAATCTGGCGTAAATACGCCTGCCTATCCTGCTCTGTCTGGTAATAATCGGTTAGCGGGACGTGAGGTGCGTGTACTGCGGTGTCAGAGGTTTTCATGGATTTACCAGTTAAATTATGCCGCCGTTGATGGAAATGATTTGCCCGGTGATATAGGCGGCCTTGTTGGATGCGAGAAAGCCGATCAGATCGGCAACTTCATCCGGGGTGCCTGCGCGCTTCATCGGCACCAGGCGTTTGATGTCTTCAGTCGTGAACGCGGATTCGCTCATGGCGGTGTTGATAATGCCTGGTGCAATTGCGTTGACGGTAATGCCGCGACTTGCGACTTCCAATGCCAGTGATTTGGTGGCTGAATTGAGTGCGCCTTTGGCCGCCGAATAATTCACCTGTCCGCGATTGCCGGTCAGCGCGGCAATCGACGACACATTGATGATGCGCCCCCATCGGCTGCGGATCATCGGCATCATCAGGGGCTGGGTGACATTATAAAAACCGTTTACGGACACATCGATTACCCGGTGCCATTGCGCGGCTTGCATGCCGGGAAATACTGCATCGTCATGAATGCCGGCATTGTTGATCAGAATCTGGATAGGGTGATGTTCGACCAGTTGCGTCAGGATTGCAGAGACGGTTGCGCTGTCCGTTACATCAAAGGTTAGCACCTCGGCACTGCCGCCTTCTGCACAAATCTCATCAGCCAGCCGCTGTGCGGCTAGCGTTCCCTGATGCGCATGTATGTAGACATGGCAGCCATCATTAGCCAGACGTCGGCAAATAGCTGCGCCTATGCTGCCGCTACCACCGGTTACCAGCGCTTTTATCATGATGTATCTCCTGATGTGAGTAAGTCCGCGTTCACCACTACAGCAGCGCGACCATTCAGCAATAATTGACCCGCCGCGCTGAGGCTGAACTGATAGAGAATGTTGTTTTCATTTCGGGTTATGCAGGTAGCTTCTATATTCAGATCGGCGGCGATATTGTCCAGTCTGGGTACATGTATCTGTGTGCCGCGCACACTGACCAGATAACCGACACGAGCGATGGTTGTGTCTTCGGGGGCGAGTAAGGCACCATGCACGGCCATGGCCTGTGCCGCATATTCGATTCCGCAGACCGTGCTCAGCCTGTTATTTGCGCGCAACGGGTTGTCTATGTCACGGTGATTGACAGCACGGCACAAAATTTGCTGCTTATCCCAGCTTTCAACGCAATCAAGCAGGCACATGCTGCCCTGATGCGGGATGTGAGCGGCAATCCATGCATGATCGAGTTTGTTTAGCAAGGTGTCATTTCTACCGCTAGCGTTGATCCATTCAGGTAATCAAGCACTACTCGGCAATTTTTCTGTTGCGCGATGGCGCGCAGCAAAGTCAGGCCACGCGCGGCCGGAATGCTGATACGCAGGTTTTCCAGCGCGTTGTCCTCAAATCGGTCTGGCGGCCTATCGGACAGACTGACGCTGATTTTCGCCAGAGCTTGTGCCGAATATTGCGGTGCCAGCACCAACGCAATGCCAAAGGCATCCGGGATGGGACGAGCGCTGAAAAGCGGTTCAGGATAAGGGGTATCGCAGGCGAGCATGATCGTGCGTGTTTCATCTGCCACAACCTGGCTCAGCGCTTCAAGCAGGCCAGCGCCGAAGCTGGCGTCAAAGGCGCACAATACCGAGGAACTGGTCATCGCGCCAGTAGCAATGCTCCAGTATCCGGCAGCGGTGTTATGCACCGAATTATGAAAGCGGGTAGGGGAGATTTGCCGGTCGCTTGAGGCCAGCATTTCACAGATGGCATGACAGTTTTCCCCGTCGCCGCCAGAGGAAGAAAATACACTGGGCAGCTTGGCGGCATCGAGTCCGGCTGCTTCGATGGCTTCCAATCCAGTCGCCAGAGTGAGTTTGACAATCGCGCCGCTACGCCGGCGCTCTGCCGATGGCAACAACGCGGGCGATGGCAGGATAGTTTTGACCGGCTGATAGGGAATTTTTCCAACTAGCACCGCCTGACTGCCAGCCCAGTCGGTCAGACCGGGGCCGATCAGGCCGATGCCTTCGATATAGACGCCAAGTGTCATAATGCCCGTCCGAAAATAAGGCTGCAATTGGTGCCGCCAAAGCCAAACGAGTTGCTGAGTGCACGCGCTATCGGCTGTTCACGGTTTTTCAGCAGATAATCAAGATTGATCGCAGGGTCGATCTGTTGCGTATTCAGGCCGGCGGGCAGCAAGCCGTGTTGCAGCGCCAGCGCGCAAATCACAGCCTCCAGTCCACCCGCCGCGCCCAGCGTATGACCGGTCGCGCCCTTGGTGGAGCTGCATGCTGTGTCGGGTCCGAATACGGCAGTGATGGCGCATCCTTCAGCACTATCGTTGTTTTGGGTCGCTGTGCCGTGCAGGTTGATGTAGTCGATTTCAGATGGCTGCAAACCCGCCATGTCAAGCGCCTGTTGCATGGCCATACGCGCGCCTAACCCGTCGGGATGGGGTGATGACATGTGATAGGCATCGCTGGATTCACCGATACCCAGCAACAGTATTGCATCACAGCCCAAATTTGCCTGAGGCTGTTCAGGGATGTGCTCCAGTAATGCGAAAGCCGCCGCTTCGCCGATGGAGAGACCATTGCGTTGTGCATCATAGGGGCGGCAGGCCTGTTCAGATAGCAGGCCGAGCGAGTTGAAACCATACAGCGTGGTCAGGCACAAGGAATCCACGCCGCCCACTACGGCAGCATCAATCAATCCGGTAGCCATCATGCGTCGTGCTGAGCTGAATACCTTGGCGCTGGATGAGCAGGCCGAAGACACGACAACCCCAGGCCCGGTCAGGCCGAAATAGCTGCGCGTGAAATCCGCGACCGAATAGGTGTTGTGCGTTTTGCCGTAAATGAAGTCGGCAGGGAGCTTGCCGCTGGCAGGATTGCGTCGACGATAAGCCAGTTCGGTTTGCAGAATGCCGGAGGTGCTGGTGCCAATAAATACGCCTACGCGTTGTGGGCCGTATTTTGCAATGGCGGCATGCACCGCCTCGTCAAATCCATCCTGCATCAATCCAAGCAACGCAAGCCGGTTATTGCGGCAATCAAAATCGACAAGGTGTGCAGGAAGTTTAATTTCATTCACACCTGTCACCTCGCCAGTGAAGGTATTCAGATCAATAGTATCAAACGTGCAGGGTACCAGACCGGTACGGCGCTCACGTAGCGCCGCTAATGTCTGGCTGAGACCGTGACCGATGCTGCTGGTCGCGGTGAAGTGGGATAGCCAGAGTGGATTCAAGAAAAATCATTCGTCGGATAAATTTAGTTGAATACCTTAACATAAATACCTGAATGCGATATAAAAAGCTTCAGTCCACCGATAGTCAGTGAGATGTTTCGGTGCAGTAGTTCAAGAACAAGCATGGTCAGACTCATACTGTATTTCACCATTAGGCATATGTATGGAAATGACAGCTCCTAGTGCGGCCTCCCAGGGCGCAAGAGGGAGTTCGAGGTGAATGTCGCGTCCATCTACCTTCATGTGCGGATGCGGATTGAAATGAATTTCCAATAGCAGAACGTGTCTTTTGACGAATCGGATCCAACACCTGCTCATTCTTACTGCCGCACTAGTCTGATTAAGCACCGGATATGCAGGTTTTGAATCGCTGTTCGGACAGTTTGCTGCCGTGGCGATTTGTTCAAAGTCCACAGCGGCATTCACTACATAACAGGGGAAAGCCAGGTTCTGGTCATGCACTGTGTTTCTGACCATGAAAAAAGGTTTTAGCAAACAGACGGTTTACCAGCACGATAGTGCAGAGACAGGTAGGCGGATGATACGCCCAGCGCAACCCCTGCCAGCACATCTAGCGCTACATGCTGGCGTGTAGCTAGCGTGGAATAGATGATGGCAAGACACCATGCTACATTGATAGTGAGTAACCACAGCGGCGCATCGAAGCGGCGTAATAAATAGTTCAGCCAGACGCCCGAAAATACCGCCGTGGCGACATGTAGCGAAGGGCAGGCATTGCCCGAAGCATCCATACTTTTCAGGGAATTCATATCAGGATATAAAGCCCAGTTGATATTGGCTACGGGTACGGCCGTGGGCCAGAAATAGAAGACGATCAGTGCGGTAAGGCAGGTTCCGGCCATGGATAAACCATAGCCATACAGTTCGCGCCTGGTAGCTAGCAAGGCTGGCGGCAGGGAGACATAGAACCACAACGATAAATAGATTGTTAAAGTCTGTGGATGAAAGCCGATTAGCTGATCCAGCTCGATAAGGGGCATGACTGTTGTCGGGTAGGCCGTGGCTGTGAGCAGATAAAAATAGGCGCCGAAAAACAGGCTGATGAATAGCATGGTGCCGATACTTTTGAGGGCAATATGTTTGGGTATGACGGCAGCAATCTGACGGTGACACGGTGTCTTGTTGGTCATGAGAGTGTTGCCGGTAAAGTGACGAAATGCAGGCCGGCTGCTTTGGCGGCAGTCAGTAGTACCGGGAGTACGTCGAGAATAACCGGGGTGCCGGCAGGTGTGCGTGCCGCGTTGCCGTCGTGCAGCAGTAAAATGGCTCCCGGACGTAGATCATGTAACAGCCTGTGGCTGACGCGTGCGGCATCATTGACTCGGGTGTCAAACCCTCGCGCCGACCAACTGGTAAGGCGCAGTCCCAATTTTGTCAGAACCGGGTCGAGAAAAGGATTGCGCAAGCCGGCAGGGGCGCGAAAAAAAAGTGGCTGCCGACCGGTAATTGAAGTGAGTGTGGCCTGGGCTATCTGTAATTCACGCATTAAAGCTGAGTGATTCATCAATGCAAAATGATGGCGATGATGCTGGCTGTGGTTTTCTACTGCATGACCGCGCTGTACGATTTCGCGGCACAGATCGGGAAAAAGCGCAGCTTGTTCGCCGATACAGAAGAAAGTCGCCCGAACGTCATAACGATCCAGCATATCCAGTACTTGAGGCGTTACGACCGGATCCGGGCCGTCGTCTATGGTCAGGGCGATTTCATGTCGACTGATTGCGGCGGCAGGTAATCGTGTCCAGTTGGGCCCGAGCCAGTGGCTGCGTGGCCATAGTCCTGCCAGCATCAGCAGCAGATGATTGAAAAGCACGGCACCCAGCACCCAGCGCCATTGCAGTGGCACGATGACGAGAACAATCAAGGCCAGTATATGCAGCATCAGGGTGGCGCGAATCAGCAGCGTGGGTTGCCATGAATGATTGCTCATGGGATTTTTTTGGCGAAAATGGCCGAAAAGATCAGCGCCAGAATGACGCCCGGTGCCACGGTCACGCCCATGGCTTGCAGGATGGATACCTTGGAAAAGGCAAGCAGGCCAAAACCTGCAACCGCCGTGAGGTTGGCGAATAGCATGGAGGCTAGTATACGCGGCGAAATGACCGCTATATCGGTGTGATCGGCACGGTCAAAAAACAGGGCGTAATTGGAACCTATCGCAACCACCAGCAGCAACCCGACCAGATGCAGAATAATCAACTGCTGGCCTAACAGCGCCAATCCCGCTGTGACGGTGATGACGGCGGCGGCAAGCGGAGCGATAACGCGCAGCACGCGCAGAGGCGAACGAAAGACCAGTAGCAGTAGGGCGATGATGGCCAGTAGTCCGCCTAGCGATAACTGAATGACTTCATGCAGGTAGCCGGAATACAGATTGTCCGATTCGGCTTTCATATCCACAAGTAATACACCGGGTAGAGCCGAAGCATTCAGCGCAGTGCGGATCAGAGTAGCATTGATGCTGCCACCTTCCGGTGCAGTGAGAGGCAATAGTGCGCTCCAGTGATCGGCCTGCCGGACCAGTAAAGCCTCTACCGCCATGGTCATCGAAGTTTTCTCCAGATCGGCAGCCTGTAACAAAGGCTGGCGGCGTGCTGTTTCGACATCCGATAAAAACGGTTTGAACAGTTGAACATGCACAGGCAAATCCTGCACCGCCAGCTTGAGCCTGGCTTCCAGTAGGGCGGGTTCAGGAAGGCTGCCCTGGCGAGCGCGTTGTGCGGCTTGACTTGGCAGATAACGGCTGGGGCTTTCAAATCCGGCGAGTGCGCCCTGATCAACCTGTGTCTGCAATATCCGTGATACCTGCTCGGCAGATTGCAATACGGACTCCTGACTCGCACCGGACGCCACGATAATATAGCGTACATCCGGTGCGCTCATATCGGCGCGAAGTGCGGCATCCAGTGCGACATCGGCTTGTGATACCGGACTCAATGAGGATATTTTGTCATTCCACAAATTGCTGCGATGCAGGGTGAGAATGATACAGGCCGAAATCAGCAACAGCGCGGCTAGCCATCTCAGTTTGGAGGCGTGCTGAACGAGACCAAACAGGAGTTGGCCGATAGTCGACACATCGTGAATACGGAAATTTTCCGGCAGCAGATGTGGCAGCACGAAACGCGTCACCAAGGCGGCGGTAATCAAACCGGCAATCGAGTAAAGGCCAAGTTGTGCAAGACCGGGGAAGCCGGACAGCAATAAGGATGCAAAGCCGCATATCGACGTCAGCACACCGAGGCGGATCGTAGGCCAGAAACGGTTGAACCAGCGCGGCTGATCCTGTTCTGCCTGTACAAATAGGTAAATTGAATAATCTACCGCCTCGCCGATCAGTGCTGTACCGAATCCCAGCGTGATGCCATGCACAGAGCCAAAACCCAGACTGACGGCGGCGATACCTGCCAATACACCGCTGATGACCGGCAGAAAACTTAATACCAGCGCGGTGAGTGAGCGATACACCAGCAGCAACAGAGTTGCGATCAGCACGATGCCGATGAGAGAAAGGCGGGTGACTTGACTCTGAATGGTGTTGCGCGAGGTGACGGAAAATACGCCGGGGCCGGTCAACAGTAATCTGGCGGCTGAGGGTGCGCTGTTATTGAAAGCTTCTTGAATGGTGGACATGGCCTGTTGTTGCGCATCGGTGTCGGAACCCGATGCGCGGGTTTGTACCAGTAGCAAGGCACGCGAGCCATCCTTTGAGGCCCATGCACCCTCTATCATCTTCGGACGACTTCCGCTGTTCAACTGATTAAGTAATTGCACCATTTCGCCGGTTGCATCGCGCGGCAGCAAGGATTTGACCAGTAGTCCGGCGGGGGATGCGAGCAGGTCTATGCTTTCGCTCAGGGCGTCATGCAGGCCGCCTACAGAAAAACGCGCCGCTGTGACTTGCGGACTTAATAGATAGCGATTGTTAAACAGGTAAGCCCGGTCGCGCTCTATGCTGACAGGTTCACCGTTATTGACGCTGATGAAAGCCGGGTCAGTTCGCAAGCGTTCTGCAATTTGTCTGGATAATGCAGCACGTCCGGGTGCGTCCGAGCCTTCAATGCCGACCAATATCAGTCGTGATGCCAGCCCGTCATGTATTTGTTCCAGAAGCAGTTGTTGAGCCGGAGTCGGGTTCTTCGGCAAAAATGCCGATAAGTCAGTGGTGAACTGGCTGCGGCTGATGATGATGAGGCAGGCGATAATCAATGCCAGCCATACGGTAATCGCGGCTCGTTTCACGGCGCGGGCATTTTTTCGATGAGCATCAACGAACTGTCGCCATCAGGCTGGATGATTTCGATGCTGCGAACCGTACTCTCCACTCCCGCAATGCGGATGCTTTTTACCGCCGCTTGCATTTTCTCATCTACCGGCAATAGTTGCAGTGTCCAGTGCGCTGCTGTGCCTTCCAGGCTCAGCTTGTAATGGTGTTCCAGTGCGCTGCGTTCTCCCGCCAGCGTGCCACGGATGCTGTCGATGAATGCGGCAAGCTCAGGGTAATCCTGTAATTGCAACCTGTGTTTCTGGCGACCACGTTCAATAAGCAGTGCACTGCCATCCACTGTCATGGATTCAGGCTTGGGCTTGAGTGTGCGTTTCTCCAGATGGTCAGGTGCGATGTAGAGCAACTCACCCGAGGATTCCACCGGCTTGTCGAGCATGACAATGTATTTTTTTTCAACAAAGCTGGAATGGTCGGTGCGGATTTGCGCAAGGCCGTGCATGAGCTGGTCAATATTCCATTCGGCGGCGTTACTGATTGCAGGCAATAGCATCGCAGCAACGAGCAGGTAGAGTCGGGTGAAGGGTATGGGGGATAGGGTCATCATCACTTGGGAGCTTGCCAGAAATCAAAAAAATTGAACCAGTTATAGGGTGCCTCGCGGCAATATTTATCCAGCAGTTCGGCATAGCACTTGAGTGCTGTTTGCATCGCAGCCTCGCGTCCTCCAGGGGCAATGTTTGAAAAATCCGCCAGAGGGTCGAAGTGGATGGCGTAACGATTGCCGCCCAGATATAAGCCGGTCATGAAAATTACCGGACGTCGCAACAAGGCAGCCATGCGGAACGGTCCGATAGGCAGGTAGGCTTCGTCACCCAGAATTTGCACAGGGTACCGCGTATCCTTGCCGGGCGTACGATCAGCCAGCATGCCGACTACGCAACCGTCATCCAGTCGTTCTTGTACACGAAGCATGGAATCAATATGGCCCAGACCGATGATGTCCTGTATTAATTCGGGATTGATGGCGGCCAGAATCGCATTGATTTTTTGTGCGTTCTCTTCATGCATCAACATGGCGACGCGCAAGCTGGTGTCTTTTTTTGCAATTGCGCGGATCACTTCAAAGCTACCCAGATGCGCACCTATCAGAAATAGACCATTGCCCTCAGTGAGATGGCGCTCCAACATCTCTGCACCGAATATTTCAAAGTCAAATAGATCGAAACGTTGGTTGATCAGGTAGATGCGATCATGGATGGTAGCGGCAAAGGTGAAAAAATGCCTGTAAAGATCGTTCCATCTGGCAGGGCGATTCAGAGCGCGACCGAGGTAATCACGTGAGGCACGACGGCTGGCTGGAGCAAACAGCAGAAAATAGACTGTAATCAGGTGCAGCACACTGCGTGCTGGCTGCCGTCCCAGTCGCAGTGAAATCCATGTCATGACGCGTAGCATCAGTCTGTTGCTACGTTCCGGGGTGTGTGCCCAGGTGGCTTGTGTCATGTTGATGATCCGGGCGTGATGCTGCCGCTGGCGATTTTGCGCATATCCGCCATGATGTCGAAACGTATCGCGTCGCTATTCGCGCTGGAATGTTCAATCGTAAGTTGGCAGCCCGGCTCAACCGGGCTCAGAAACTTTACTGAACTGATCCCGCAATGATCCAGTGCAAGTCCACTGGCAGTAGCTATGATTTGCAGTGCTATATCCAGCAGCACAACACCGGGCAGGATGGGCGTGCCGGGAAAATGTCCGGCAAAGGAGGGGTGATCTACAGGCACTGTCCAGTGGGCAAGGTGTTTCATGTGCGGGCCTTGAGCAATGCCTGCAACGCTGAACGTGGCAGTTTTCCCGTGCTGTTGCGAGGCAGTGATTCGACTAGCAATAAAGGACGCGGCAGAAAAACCGGATCCAGATGTTCGCGCAATGCCTCCAGCAGGGCAGAGGGGGGCACTCCCGGCGCGACCACAACGGCGGCAAGACGCATCACTTGAGCACTATCGTCGGGCATGTAAAAAGCGCCGTCCAGTACCCCGGGCAGTGTATTGAGCAAATGATCAAGACTTGCCAGTGAATGACGCTTGCCGGCGATATTCACCATATCGGTCATGCGTCCATGCAGCAGAAATAGTTCGTCAGTAAGTAACTCGATCCGGTCGTTCACAGCAATGGATGCTTCGACATGTTCGCCGCATGCGTGTATGCAGTCATCCACTACATTTAATTTCATGCCGGGGAATAAATGCCATGTCGCATCTTGCGTGGGGCGGCGTGTCGCTATTTGACCGGTCTCGGTGCAGCCATAGATTTCATAAAGCCGGGTATTGCAACGTGTTTCAATGTCCAGAGCCAGTTGGGCTGGCATCAGAGCCGTTGCTGAAACTACCCCCGCAAGTTCAGGCAGCGGCAGTTGTGCATCCAGCCAGGCGCGCAGATGCAAGGGCGAGGATATCAGGATGCGTGGCATGGGAGCGGCTAACAGTGCCTGACAAATGTCGGCGGGGTAAAACGGCTGTGTATGACTGAAGGCTGCACCGCTGCACCATGCCATCAGCAGCGTGGATTCGAAACCATACATATGCTGTGGCGGTACGGTGCCAACCAGTGTGCAATCCGGTGTTAGCTCCAGTCGCAACGCCTCTGACTGTACGCTGTGAACCAGTGCGCCCCAGGTTTTTTGGTGAGGTTGCGGAATGCCGGTTGAGCCTGAGGTAAATACCACGGCGATGCGTTGTGTGGATGCAATTTGCGGAACGTCAATTATCTCTGGCGCGCTCGCATTCATGGGCGGGTAGCGTAGTTGCGGCATATTCACTGTGCACAGATCATTGTCCGTAAGAACAAATACATCCGGTGCAAAAAGTTTGATTTGACGCAATACTTCGGTTGTTTGAGTCGGTGGCAGCAGACTCACTTTGCCGCTCACAATGGCGGCGGCAAGACCCACACTGAAGCGGTAACGGTCGCGACACAAATTGAGCAGGTGACTCCCGGCAGGAAATAATGCAGCAAGTTGATAAACCTCGGAGAGAAACTGCTGCCTGGTAACCGCACCGTCGGTGCGATAGGCGACGATGCTGTGCGGGGAATTGTGCGCTAGCAGCGGCAGGGATGTCATGGTCAGCGTGCCGAATTATTTCTGAATGCGCGCACGGCGTCGAGGATATGCGTGTTTTGTACATCCGGTAACGCCCATCTGCGCACCCAATATTCGACAATAAACATCAGTGCGATCAAGGGCAGGGTCAGGAAATTGGCAAATATAGACCAGATACTCAACGGCGCCAGAAAAAACAGCAGTGTTGAAGTCAGCACCATCATCGCAAAAAAAAGCGTCCATGCGATGGTCACTTTACGTGTGTAGATTTCATGTTGCGGCGTCAATGGCGGGTGTACTGCCTCTGCGAAGCGAGTACAGAGTGGCTGTCGTCCGGCAAATAGTGTGTGACCGAAAGTCACCAGTAAAATAAGTTGCAAGCCCACATCCTGTATCCAGTAAATCAGGCCAAAATGCTGTTCAAGCACTGACCATTCGTTGATTAGCATAATGGACAACAGCGATAAGGCGATCAGCATGATGAAGCGTCTGGGTGAGTTCCAAGCCAGCACCAGCGCAAGAAATAGTAAGGGCGCAATAGACAGCGGTGCGCCCAGATGGCTTGCGGATATATTGGTGTAATGCGCCAGCAGTGAATAAGCGATTACCAGTGCAGCCATACCCGGAAAACGCATGGCGTTGTTTAATCTCAAAGGGTTCTGTGTGCTGCGATGTAGTCACAGAGGCTGCGCAATGAACTGAAAATATGCTGATTATCAGCGCTGTCAGAACGTAATTGCATACCGAAACGTTTGGATACGACCAAGGCGACTTCCAGCACATCAATTGAGTCCAGTCCCAAACCATCACCATACAAGGGCGCATCAGGGAGAATTTGATTTGCGCTGACTTCAAGATTTAGACATTCGACCATCAGTTGAGCAACCTCATCCTGCAAATCGGGCAGGCTAATAGGATTTTGATTGTTTTGCATGGAGCATATTTAAGTTGTATTACTTGAAAAATTCCCCACCTGAGTGGAATTTTGCTGTGGATGGGATTAAAGACGGGTAGCCATTGTGATTGGGGGGAAATATCCAGCCCTGAATGTATACTACGCAACACACGGTAATAACGCAATGAGTGTGGCTTTTTTACACCGGGAAGCATGACTGAACTCAACTCGCAAGCCTTGATAACGGGGGAAGATGATAATATTGTTATGCCTGCGTTATCTTTTTACTGGCTTTCTGATCTCTAAGTTTTAATGAACAACAAGGAATAATTAATGATAACAAAATGTCTTTTTCCCGTAGCCGGATACGGCACCCGCTTTTTACCCGCAACCAAGGCGCAACCAAAGGAAATGCTGCCTATCGTTACCAAGCCGCTGATTCAGTATGGTGTAGAAGAAGCACTAGAGGCGGGCATTGTGAATATGGCATTTGTGACTGGACGAAACAAACGTTCTATTGAAGATCATTTTGATGTGACCTATGAACTGGAACATCAGATCAACGGCACTAACAAGGAAAGCCAGCTGGATTGTATTCGCGGGCTGATGGAACAATGCACCTTTTCCTATACCCGCCAGATTCATATGCGTGGACTGGGTGATGCGATCCTGAAGGGTGAACCCTTGATCGGCAATCAGCCCTTTGGTGTGGTATTGGCGGATGATTTGTGCGTAGGCGATGTGGATGAAGGTGTCATGACTCAAATGGTGCGCATGTATGAGAAATACGGATGCAGCATCGTGGCCGTTGAGGAAGTGCCGCGCGAAGAGGTCAATAAATACGGTGTAATCAGTGGTGTTGAACTGGAAGACGGCTGTGTTCGAGTCGATCGCATGGTTGAAAAACCCTCACCGGATGAAGCGCCTTCCAATCTGGCCGTGATTGGTCGTTACATTCTGACTCCCGATATTTTCGATATTCTGAGAAATACGCCCTCCGGCAAGAACGGTGAAGTGCAGATTACCGATGCCTTGCAAACTCAGGCGGCAAACGGCAAGGTGATTGCCTATCGTTTCCGTGGCAGACGTTTCGATTGCGGCAGTGTTGAGGGCTTTGTCGAAGCGACCAATTTCTTCTTTCAACGCATGAAGAAAAATCGCTAGTAATCTGTTTAATAAACCTATTCTAACTGGACTGGACTTGACATGGATTATGACATTCTAATTATCGGGTCCGGCCCAGCCGGGCAGCATGCAGCATGGCAAGCGGCGCGTATGGGTAAGCGGGTTGCCATTATCGAGCGCAAGTCCAAGATAGGCGGGGCCGGGTTGCAAACCGGAACCATACCCAGCAAGGCGATGCGCGAAGTTGCCTATCTGGCTTCACGTTCCGGCTTCGGCGGCATGCGTCAGGCCTTGGTGCCGGAAGCGCGTAATCGTTTGGGGCTGCTGGCCGACGGGGTGAAGCGTAAGGAACTGGTAATCGCCCAGCAGGAATCGGTCATTTTGCAACGTCTATTGCGCTCAGGGGTGGCATTGATACCGGGCGAAGCCTCGTTTAGTGATACGCATTCTCTGTTGATCAAGGATGTATCCGGTAGCACCAGACAAATTACCGCCGATGTCATCGTACTGGCGACAGGTTCACGACCACGTCGTCCGGCTCATATTCCTTTCGACAAAAAAACGGTACTGGATTCAACTTCGGTACTGAATTTGCGCCGTTTACCCGATTCGATGCTGGTGGTAGGCGGCGGTGTAATCGGCTGCGAATTCGTCTCGATATTCGCCGCATTGGGTGTCAGGGTCAGTGTAGTGGATAGCCACGAACAATTGCTGACCTATTTGAGTAAGGATCTGGTCAATATTCTTTCCGATAGTTTTGTCAGCATGGGCGTTAATTTCCACATGAAAGAGCGCATTGCCGCGATACGCCATGCCGGAGAAGGAGTGATTTCCGTGCTGGAAAGCGGTAAGGAGATTCATACCGATGTTGTGCTGTATGCACAAGGCAGAGAGCCAAACAGCGAAGGCTTGCAACTGGAACACGCCGGAATTGCCACCGACGGTAACTGGATCAAGGTTAATGAGCACTTCCAGACCAGCTTGCCGCATGTCTTCGCGATAGGTGATCTGATCGGTCATCCCGCGCTCGCCTCAACCGGAATGGAGCAGGGCAGAGCCGCCGTGCTGTATGCTTTCGGCGGGGAACAGCATGTCATGGCGGAAAATTTGCCGATGGCAATTTACACCATCCCCGAAATTTCCTATGTCGGAAAAACCGAAAAAGATGCCCAACAGGAAAATATTCCCTATCTGATAGGTCGTGCCAATTTTATGGACACCGCACGCGGACAGATCAACGGCGATGCGCTGGGGTTGCTTAAGCTGATCGTTGATGCACGTAACGGCAAACTGTTGGGCGTACATATCATCGGCGAACAAGCCAGTGAGCTGATACATATCGGTCAATTGGTGATGAACCTGCAAGGTTGCGTAAGGGATCTGGTGCGCAATGTCTTCAACTACCCGACTCTGGCCGAGTGCTACAAACTGGCTGCGCTGGATTGTTTACATCAGTTGAAGGAATGATTCCCGGAATAGATCATGAGATATTCCGGGGGCCGGCGGTGGTGAGGGATATCTTTGCAACCTCAATTGTGGCGAGTAGCGACGAGCGCAATAGTTTTTCAGCGGCCTGTTAATGGTCGAACGAATTCTGGCAAGCTGTTAGCAAAGTGTTATAGTCGTATCGTGTCACACCAGAACTTGATGTTCTTCACGCCATTCCCCAACTATTTCCTCTTATGTTTAAATCCCACCCTTATTTTATGCTGTTACTTTTCATATTGATCGTAGCCGCAGTATCTTTTTCAGGTGCGCAATTTCGACCTGGCGATTGGTATGTCAGTCTGATTAAGCCTGGTTGGACACCGCCAAACTGGGTTTTCCCAGTTGTATGGAGTGTTCTTTATCTGATGATCGCCGTCGCCGGGTGGCTTATTTTTGCGACTTCCAATAGCACCCTAAAGGCATTATGGGTTATCCAGCTTGCTCTGAATGGGCTTTGGTCATGGATATTTTTTGGCATGCATCTGATTGGACTTGGGATGATAGATATTCTGGCGATGTTTGCCTGTACATTGATGCTGCTGGCGGTAGCCTACAAATCATCAAGCGCGGCAGTCTGGCTTATGACCCCTTATCTGATCTGGCTTGGTTATGCTTCGGCGCTGAATGTTGCGATTTATTATTTAAATCCGATCTGAGCTAGTCAGCGTTTTGTAACTATCGGCATTTATTTCATATTGGAGAGTGCTTTGATCGATTCATTTTCATCACTTTGGTTGATTGATGACCGCCGCAGTGGAACCCTTGAGGCTACGAATGGTGCATGTTGGCGGGTCATTACGGATACCGTAATGGGCGGCAAGTCTTCAGCTGCTCTGGTACCGGAAGTTGTTGAAGGACGGCATTGCCTGCGACTGACAGGTGCTGTGAGCCTGGAAAATCACGGCGGTTTTGTGCAGGCCAGCATTGATTTATGTGAGGCCGGTTTGCTTGATGCTAGCGCATATAGCGGAATTGAAATCGAAATATTTGGTAATGGCGAGATGTATAACCTGCATTTGCGTACTGATGACACGAAGATCGTCTGGCAATCCTATCGGATAGCTTTTCACGCTAAACCTGTCTGGCAGACAATCAGGTTATCTTTCGATAATTTTCAAAAACACCGTATTAATGAGCCGCTTGATAAGACCAGGCTGCGCCGACTAGGCGTGGTTGCCATTGGCAGAGTTATGCAGGCTGATGTTTGCATTGCCGGAGTATCTTTGTATCGCTAAGCCTCACTTGAAGTGTGCTTTTGTCCAGTGATTTGTAAGGTATGTTTATTATGTAAATATGGCAACAGCATCCATATCGACGAAATTAGACAATTTATTATCTGCATAGACTTTTGATGAACTCCTTGCCATCCTATAGCCGCTCAATTTGCTGGTTTCGTCGTGATTTGAGACTGTTTGATCATGCCGCTCTTTACCATGCGTTAAAAAGCAGCCGTGCCGTGTATTGCGTGTTTGTTTTTGACACGGATATTCTGGATAGACTACCCGACAAACAGGATCGCCGGATCGAATTTATCTGGCGTAGCCTGTCCGAACTGAATGCAAATTTGCAGCGGCAAGGAAGCTGTTTGCAGGTGTTGCATGGCAAGCCGGAGGAGCAGATCCCGCAACTGGCCCGTGAATTGGATGTGCAGGTCGTTTATTGCAATCGCGATTATGAACCGGCTGCGATCAGGCGTGATGCGGGCGTTGCAACCGCTTTGGGGGAGATTGTCTTTCATCAATTCAAGGATCAGGTGATTTTTGAACAGTCTGAAATCCTCAATGGCAGCGGCAAGCCCTACAACGTATTTACGCCATACAAAAATGCATGGCTGAAAAAACTGGATGAATTTTACCTGCGCGCCTATCCGGTTGAGCGCTATTTTGCGTCTCTCGCAAAGTGCATCGCGTCACCCTTGCCTACACTGGAATCAATCGGTTTCGGAGCAGGCAAGCTCGACAAAAATGCTTTGCCGGTTGGTGAATCAGGTGCCGAAACGCTTTTTGATGATTTTATCCGGCGCATCGAGCATTATCATGAGGCGCGCAATTATCCGTCACTCAAGGGGGTATCGCATCTTTCTACACACCTGCGTTTCGGTACGATTTCGATACGCAGCATGGCTAGACAGTCGCATACCATCGGTATGGCAGGGGCGGAAACATGGTTGTCGGAACTGATCTGGCGCGAGTTTTATCAGATGCTGCTCTACCATCACCCGCAACTGGCGCAAGGCCACACCTTTAAACCACAATTCAACGCCATCCCATTCCCCAACGATGAAGCCAGATTTGCCGCATGGTGTGAGGCGCGTACCGGTTATCCGCTGGTGGATGCGGCGATGCGGCAACTCAACCAGACCGGCTATATGCACAATCGGCTCCGTATGGTGGTGGCCTCTTTTCTGGTGAAGGATTTACACATCGACTGGCGCTGGGGGGAACGTTATTTTGCTGAAAACCTGCTGGACTTCGATCTCGCCGCCAATAACGGTGGCTGGCAATGGTGTGCTTCCACCGGTTGCGATGCGCAACCGTGGTTCCGCATTTTCAACCCGGTTACCCAGTCTGAAAAATTCGATGCTACCGGCAAGTTTATCCGGCGCTATATTCCCGAGCTATCCCGATGCCCTGACAAATGGATTCATACACCATGGTTAATGCCGCTGACTGAGCAGAAGTCTAGCCAATCGCAGATTGGGCAAGACTATCCTGCGCCGATTGTCGATCATGCACTATCCAGAACAGTGGCACTTGAACTTTATGAAAGGGCCGCAAAATCAGCCAAGCAATAGAATCCATGTGGCCAGTGCTCACTAATTTTGCAACTTTAGTGAGTCAGTATGGGTGGTTGCCGTTTGAGGTGCTTATGTCGTATATGGTGCTCAGCATAATTACCTTTGTCATCTACGCGCTCGACAAATCCGCTGCAAGAAATAATCGTCGGAGGATTCGGGAAAATACTTTGCATTTGTTTGCTTTGCTGGGAGGCTGGCCGGGGGCGTTGGTGGCGCAGCGGGTGTTGCGGCATAAATCCAGCAAATATGATTTTCAGGTGGTGTTTTGGCTTACTGTCTTGATTAATTCTGGTGTGCTGTCCTTACTGGCTTCGTCTGCATGAAGCGTTTCGTTTCATGTTGGATGAAAAAAACCGGCCTCTACGCGAGTGCGGAGAGGCCGGTTGGATAAGTCTTGAAACGATTATGAGCCGCGTGCGACTAGCTCTCTGAGTACGTAGGGCAGGATGCCGCCGTGACGGTAGTAATCCACTTCGATCGGGGTGTCGATGCGCAGCAATAGTTGAACAGACTGGCTGGAGCCATCAGGGCGCGTGATAGTGAGGGTCACGTCCTGTTGCGGTTTCAGGTTGTCGTCGATGCCGGTCAGGTCGAAGCTTTCATTGCCGGTCAAATTCAGCGAGGCGACGGTGGTGTCGTCCTTGAATTGCAGTGGTAATACGCCCATGCCGACCAGATTGCTGCGGTGGATGCGTTCGTAGGACTTGGCGATGACCGCTTTCACTCCCAGCAACTGGGTACCCTTGGCTGCCCAGTCGCGGCTGGAGCCAGTTCCGTATTCTTCACCTGCAAAAATCACGGTCGGTGTGCCTGCTGCGATGTAGTTCATTGCGGCGGTGTAGATGTCGGTTTGTTCACCGTTGTACAGCGTGTAACCGCCTTCAATACGGCTGCCGTCGGCGTTCAGTGGCAACATCATGTTCTTGACGCGTACGTTGGCGAAGGTGCCGCGCATCATGACTTCGTGGTTGCCGCGACGTGAGCCGTAGCTGTTGTAGTCCTTGACGGCGACGCCTTTGCCGGTCAGATACTTGCCTGCCGGAGTGCTAGGTTTGAAGCTGCCTGCTGGACTGATGTGGTCTGTGGTAACCGAGTCGCCAAATATCGCCAGTGCGCGCGCATGACTGATGCCGCTGATCTGGCCGGTTTGCATGCTGAACTGGTCAAAGAAAGGCGGGCAGGCGATGTAGGTTGAATCATCCCATTGATACAGCTCGCCTTCAGGTGCGGTAATCCCGTTCCACAACGGCAGGTCGCGGGTCATGTCGGAATACAGCGTTTTATACAGTTCCGGGTTGGTGGCGAAATGGCTGACGGCTTGAATTTCGGCGCTGGTAGGCCAGATGTCTTTCAGATAGACAGCTTGTCCGTCGCTGCCTGTGCCTAGTGGCTCTGTGTCCAGATTGATGTTCATCTTGCCCGCGATGGCGTAGGCAACCACCAGTGGCGGTGACGCGAGGAAGTTGGCCTTGATGTTGGCGTGGATGCGTGCCTCGAAGTTGCGGTTGCCGGACAGGACTGCCGAAGCAATCAGGTTGTTGGCGACGATGGCTTCTTCGATGCCTGCATCCAGCGGGCCGGAATTGCCGATGCAGGTGGTGCAACCGTAGGCGGCGACAGAAAAGCCGAGTTGCGCCAGCGGTTCCAGCAGTCCTGCATCGCTCAAGTAACCGGTTACTACGCGTGAGCCGGGAGCCAGCGTGGTCTTGATGTGCGGTTTGACGGTCAGGCCTTTGGCTACCGCTTTTTTCGCCAGCAAACCGGCCGCCAGCAATACGCCGGGGTTGGAGGTGTTGGTGCAGGAGGTAATCGCCGCAATCAAAACATCGCCGTTGCCGATTTCGATGTTGTCATGGCCTGCCGAATAGCGTTGTGCCAGTTTTTCGGCTGGCTGGTTGAAGCCGCCTTCGGCCAGCGGTTTACTGTACAGGCTGTCGAATGTTTCGTGCATCGCAGACAGCGCAATGCGGTCTTGCGGGCGACGCGGGCCAGCCAGTGACGGTTCGATGCTGGATAGATCCAATTCTACGACGCTGCTGTAGTCAATCTGGCCCGCTTGAGGAATGCCGAACAGACCTTGCGCTTTGAAGTAGGATTCGAATGCGTCCACCTCGTCGGCGGTGCGTCCGGTGTTGCGCATGAAGTTGACAGTAACCTCGTCTACCGGGAAAAAGCCCATCGTTGCGCCGTATTCAGGAGCCATGTTGGCGATGGTGGCGCGGTCAGGCAGTGTCAGAGCCGCCGTACCTTCGCCGAAAAATTCGACGAATTTGCCGACGACCTTATGTTTACGCAGCAATTCAGTGACGGTCAGCACAACATCGGTGGCGGTCAGGCCTTCTCGTAGTTCGCCTTTGAGATGTACGCCAACGACATCCGGTGTCAGGAAGTAGACTGGCTGACCCAACATGCCAGCTTCCGCTTCGATTCCACCCACGCCCCAGCCAACTACGCCGATGCCGTTAATCATGGTGGTATGGCTGTCGGTGCCGACCAGCGTATCCGGGTAGTAAACGCCATCCTTGTTGAGCACGCCGCGCGCCAGATATTCCAGATTGACCTGATGTACTATTCCGATTCCGGGCGGGATAACTTTAAAAGTATCAAAGGCTTGCATGCCCCATTTCATGAACTTGTAACGTTCGCTGTTGCGTTCGAACTCCAGTTCCATGTTCAATTTGAGTGCGTCAGGGCGGTTGTAATAATCGATTTGTACTGAATGATCGACTACCAGATTGACTGGCACCAGTGGTTCGATGATTTTTGGATCGCAGTTCTGGGCAGCGGCGGCATTGCGCATCGCAGCCAGGTCGGCCAGCAGCGGCACGCCGGTAAAGTCCTGCAACACGATGCGCGCGACGACGAAGGGAATCTCTTCGGTACGCGCTGCATTCGGCTGCCAGTTGGCCAGTTCGCGGATATGCGATTCGGTGATTTTCTTGTCGTCATAATTGCGCAATACCGCTTCCAGCACGATGCGTATGGATACCGGCAGGCGTGAAATCATGCCCAGACCGGCGGTTTCCAGCGCGGGCAGGGAATACAGCGAACCTTGTGTGCCATTGGCTAGATTAAACGAGGTACGAGAGTTGAACAGGTTATGGGACATTGAAAAAGCTCCGGATTCACTAGATTGGACAGGCGGCGATTATAACCAGTTACGCACGGCGGGGGGAGGGTGGCGATGTAGCAATCAGAATGTTTCTATCTGATTTGTTCACGATTACGGTTTGAAAATAGGTGCGTTATGCCATGAATATTAATGATGATATAGTTTTCTCCATCTTTGCTTGTCAGACAAACCCTAATCTTGCTATTGTTACGGGGATTGCAGAACTGGCTTGAAATTGATCAATCTGCACACCAAGGACATGGCATGGCATTCCCTCCCAAATTTCGATTAGTTGAAAACGACAGCGAAGAATATATCGCCGAGTCTCAGGCTATTCAGGAAGCACGCGCGCATTTTGAAGCAGAGATGCAAGCCGGACTTTCCGCTCAGGCGCGTGCGCGTCTGGAGGCGCATGCGCGTGCCAAGGCGCAGGCGCGCGTGCGTACCGAAACGGAGTTGATTGCCCAGCTTGAGGCCAAATGTCAGGATGAGACGCGGTTAGCCGAAATTGCCCAGGCTAAGCTTGAAGTTGAGAAGGAACTGGCTGACCAACTGCGTGAAAAGCTGTTGGCCGAAATGCGGCTACAGGAAGAAAATCATGCGCGGTTACGCGCCGAACATCATGCTCAGGAAGAACTGGCTCAGCGCATACAGGCTGAACAAACAGCACGTGCAGCGGCAATAAGCAAGGCCAAGTCTGAACGCGAGTTGCAGGTGTTGGTCGAGGAAAAGCGTCAGGCCGATGAAGATGCCAAGAAACGTGCCGAAGCTGAAATAAGAACCATACGCGCTGTCATCGAAAATTTTCAGATGCAGGCGGAAAAAGCTCTGGCCGAGCGTCTAGCCGCTGAGAGGTTACAAAAAGAACAAGCCGAAGAAAAGTTGCAAATTGAGAAGAAGCTGCTCGAAGCGGCGCGTATACGTGCTGAGAACGAAGCAGAGGAATTACGTCTTCTCAAGGAAAAATCCCGTATTGAAATCAATGAGACAGAGCAGGTAAGCAAGCGCGTTGAAGCTGAGCGTTCTGCGGCGCAGGCCGCAGATAACCGAACCCGTCTGGAGCAACAGGCCTCCCGGCTTTCACAGGAACGTGCCACAACGGATAACGCGATAGCACGATTGATGGAAGAGAAAGTCCGTCAGGAACAGGAAATCGTCAATTCACTCAACGCAAAGTTTGAAGCCGAAAAGTCCGAGGCGGGAATTATTCAGGCACGCGCTGAAGCCGAGAAAAAAGCCCATGCGGAAGTCGAAGCGCGACTCAAGGCCGAACGCGATGCAGAACAGGCAGCATTAAAACGGGCGGAAAGTGAACAGGCTGCACGTGAAATGGCAAGGCGGCGTCAGGAAACCGAGGAGCGTGCCGACCGTGAGGCGAGGGAACGTATTGAGCTTGAGAAAAAGGCTTATGACGTTGCTAAGGAACGGGCCGAAGCCGAGGCGGCTGTTCGTGTCGAGGCTGAACGAAAGCTGAAGGCTCAGCAGCAGGAAACTGTGCTGATGCGTGCACAGGCTGAGGCTGACCGAAAAGCCGCCGAGGAACATGAACGTACTCATGCCTTATTGAAACAAGCTACGCAGGAGGCGAAGGAACGGCAGGCCATGGAGGCGATGGCTGCTCAAGCTGCTGCGCAAAAGCTGGCTACGGAACGCGATCAGCTTATATTTGCTCAGCAGCGTGCCGAGGTGGAAATGCAGGCCGCGCACGAGGCGGAATTGCAATTGCAGGCTGAGACGCAGGCCATTGCTGTCGCTAATGAAAGGGCAATGGCGGCGCAACTGGCGTATCGTGCTGCGCAGGAAAATATCAATCTGGATCGGAAGTTGCAGGAAATCGAGCAGCAGCGTGAACGGGAAGAGCAGCTAGCCGAGCAGCTTATGCTGGAAAAATTCATGGCGCAAAACAGCGCGTTGCAGTCGGCTCAATTGCGAGCTGAGGCGTTGGCAAAAGAAAAAGAAGCGGCGGAAGAGAACTTGCGTGCCGAACAGGCACTGAATGAGGCATCACAACAAAAAGTAGCCGCCTTGCAGAAAGCAACTGGCGAAGCTAAACGACGCACCGCGCTTGAAATGGAAGCGTTGCGCATCGCTAGAGAAAAATATGAAACCGATGATCGTGCCAATGCTGAAACGGAAGCTCGAATAGCGGCAGAGAAGCAGGCAATCGAGACCAACAAGCAGCGTATCGAAATGGAATCTCGTGCGCGAACGATGGCTGAAACTACCGTACAGTATAACGAACAGATTATTCGTGATGAGCAAGCCAATGTACAGGCTGCGATGCGTGCGTTGAATATCGCCAAACGGCGTGCCGATGCGGAAAGTGAAGAGCTTAAGCTGAAAGAGGAATATGTTCGTACGGAAGCGCTTGCCACGGCCGCGTTGACGAAGCAGTTAAATGAAGCCAAACAGGCCCATGAAGATGCGATCCGTCGCGCTGAAGCCATGCTGAAACGGCGCATTGCCGAAGAGCACAAGGCGACTGAACTGGAACAGGAACGCATGCGTAGTGAGGCTAAGGCTCAGGTTGCGGCACGTAAACAGTCCGAAGCAGCAGAAGCTGCGATCAAGGCAGCTGAAGAGGCAGCCAGAGCTGCAGAATTACGCGAACAGATGGAATATGAACTGGTCGAACAGGCACGTAATCAATTCGAGATTGAGCAAGAGCTTCAGAGAACAATTGTCGAGCAACAAAAAGTAGCGGAAGAAGCTGCGCGAGCCTTACGGGTTCGCATAGAAGCCGAGCAACGGCTGGTCAAGGCTGAGAAGGATAAGTTGGCGGCAGAGCAGGCGGGAATGCGTAATGCCGTAGGTAAATTGATCGCCGTTCAGCGTGCATCTGAAGAAGAAGCGGCACTGGATTTTTCCGGTACTGATAGTAAGCGGGCTGCCTGATCAGGTATTGTAGAGCGCATCTCGTGCATCACGGTGCGCATGGCGCACCTTACATCAAAGCAGAAATTTCCCACCCCTTTACCAGTAAAATCAATTTCTTTGCTGTTGTTTCCATCGCTTCAACAGCAACGCATTACTGACCACTGATACCGAGCTCATCGCCATTGCTGCACCGGCAATAATCGGATTGAGCATGCCCATCGCGGCAAGCGGGATGCCTAGCACGTTATAAGCGAAGGCGAAAAACAGGTTCTGGCGAATTTTGCTCAGCGTGGCGTGCGAGAGTGAAATCGCATCAACTACACTTATCAGGTCATTGCGCATCAGCGTAATGTCAGCGGCTTCGATGGCAATGTCACTGCCGCTACGCATTGCGAAGCTGACATCGGCAGCGGCCAGAGCGGGGGCGTCATTAATACCGTCTCCCACCATTCCGACCAGATCACCGCCCTGTTTGAACGACTCTACTTGTGCGGCCTTGTCCTGAGGTAGCACTTCGGCACGGAATTCGCTGATGCCAGCCTGTTTAGCTATCGCTTGCGCGGTAGCCTGATTGTCGCCACTCAACATCACCACGCGTATGCCTTGCGCGGTCAGGTTTGCAACGGCAGCGCAACTGTCAGGGCGCAATTGATCGGCAACTGCGATACAGCCAAGCAACTCGTTTTCGCGGGCAATGGCTAGAACGGTCTTGCCCTGTTGCTGCAAATTCAATACCTGTTGCTGATCCAGCGCTATTCCTTCCTTTAGAGCGTAGGCGGGCGATCCTAGTAGATAACGTTTTCCGTCGATTTCAGCATGCAGACCATGCCCGGATAATTCGCTTACATTCACAGTTGGAATAGAGGGTATGCCTAGTGATTTGGCATGATCCATCAATGCCCGAGACAAGGGATGAGTGGAGCCTTGTGCCAGCATGGCCGCCGCATTTAATAGCTCATTTTTATCAATATGGCTGGCAGGTTGTACATCGGTTACTTTAGGTTTTCCTTCGGTCAATGTGCCCGTCTTGTCTACCAGTAATATTGTGAGCTTGTGCGCGCGTTCCAGTGCTGCGGCATCTTTTACCAAGATACCCGACTGTGCGGCGCGCCCGGTGGAAACCACCAATGCCGTCGGTGTGGCCAGTCCCAGCGCACAAGGGCAGGAGATAACCAGCACGGCTACGGCATTAATCAAGGCAGTACTGAAACCACTGCCCATCATCCACCATGCGCCGAAGGTCAGCAGTGCAATGCCGACGACGACCGGCACAAACACGGCGGCAATGCGGTCGGCCAGATGTTGTATTGCCGCTTTTGAGCCTTGCGCCTGTTCGACCAGCCGTATGATGGCAGCCAGTTGTGTATGTGAGCCTACCGCCAGTGCGCGGCATTTCAGCAGACCATGCTGATTGAGAGTGGCCGCGTAGACCTTGTCATCCGGCTGTTTTATTTGCGGCATGCTCTCACCGGTAAGCATGGCTTCATCCATCGCAGAGATACCTTCCAGTACCACGCCGTCTACCGGCACGCTTTCGCCGGGGCGCACCAGAAATACATCATCCTTGTGCATGTCTTCGACAGAGATTTCCTGAATGACACCATCACGTTCAACATGGGCAACTTTGGGTTGCAGGTTAATCAGCGCTTCCAGCGCACTGGAAGTCTTGCGTTTTGCACGGGCTTCGAGCAATTTTCCGAGTAACACTAGCGTAATCAGCGTAGCACTCGCCTCAAAATAAAGTGCCTGATCCAGATTGAAAAGCAGCACCGCACAACTCATCAGATAGGCGGCACTGGTGCCCAGCGCCACCAGCACATCCATATTTGCACCGCCGCCGCGTAAACTGCTCCACGCACCGCTATAAAAGCGTCGTCCTATCCAGAACTGTACAGGTGTGGCAAGAAGAAACTGTAGCCAGCCCGGCAGCATCAAATGAATGCCGGAAAACATCAGCAACATTTCCACCAGCATGGGCGCGGTGAGTAATACTGAAATGATGAATTGGCGCTGCTGGACGCGGTATGCGGCAACACGAGCCTGTTTCTCGGCGGCAAAATCGCGTACCGGATGGGCATCAAAACCCGCAGCTTGAATGCTCTTGATTAACTCATCCAGTCCGGTTTTTTCGGGATTGAAGGCGATATGCGCCTTTTCGGTAGCAATGCTAACCGTGGCTTGAACTTCCGGCAGTTGATTGAGGATTTTTTCCAGTCGCGCAGAGCAGTTCGCGCAGTGCATGCCGGTAACTTGTAGATCGGCGACGCTCAGGTCGCTACGGGTAGAATTTTTCATGCCGCGATTATAATCGTCTGTCGGATGAAAGATACGATATAGCGATATTTTGAGATTCAGGTCATCGCCGAGAAAGGCTGAAATCTGGCGGGCGAAGGTTAACTTTTCCTTAAGCTATGAAGGAAAGAATCAAACGAAATGAGTGAAACGCAACAGATTAGTCAGATTTTTTGGATTTTAAATTGTTATCGGCAGTGAAGATTTCTGCATTCCTAGCGCGCAATTCGTTAAATTTGGGAGACTTTGGTGATGTAGTGAACTCTAGAGCAGGAATTTCGAGTGGTTTTACAACACTGGCAGGGATACTTCTTGAAACTGATTTAATGCGCAACATGAGATACAAATACCGGAGAATTTATAAAGGGCCTGTTTTTGTCAGGCGAGCGGATTCTACGCCTCTCAAAATAAATTCATATATGCCGAAAGGCCTATTTTTCGCTGCTTTTCGTGTTATTTCATAAAAAAACGCCCGTACGAAATACGGGCGTTATGATTTGTTCAGTGTTTATTACTTCTTCATCGAGCAGGTGCTTACACCAATAATCGAATAAGCAGGGCAAATGCCAATAATGCCAGTCAATAAAGGCACCACACCTATCCATCCCCATGCGCCGATAGTTTCGGTAACAGTCAAGCCGATTAATGCCAGTCCTGCAACTACACGTAATACACGATCAATACTGCCTTCATTTGCTTTCATGCTGAACTCCTTGGTGGGTTAGGGTGCTTGTAGAATAAGGGAATTGTGCGTGTTTGTCTGTGATAAAAATCACATATCAGAAGCAATAGGCTCCGACTAGGATGTTTTTGTACAAAGTGGTGTCGTGGTGTCGCATTTCATCAGGTGAGTTTGTGAAATTAAAATGGAGTGAGCAGGCATGACCGCGCCTTGGGTTATTCCTGCTTCAGTAAATCAATAGGTATCAATCAATAAGGCAGGTCAATAGGGCAGGGCTAATTTGTTCTCAAAAATTATGTTTAAAATCAACAAATGTAGCCAGCGTAGCTCGGATGTAATGAAATGGAATCCGGGAATACTCGGCACACAAATTCCCCGGATTACGCTACGCTGCATCTTATACGCTCTAATGGATTATTTGGGTTTAATCCAGCTTCAGTGCGCGGCGTACCTGTCCTGTCAAGTCTTGGCTCAGGCAGTCAATGTCGATATTGTCAGGCATGGAACGCAGCCAGGTAAGTTGGCGTTTGGCGAGTTGGCGGGTGGCGATGATGCCGGTTTCCAGCAATTGCGCCTCGTTGATCTGACCTTCCTGAAATTGCCATGCCTGACGGTAGCCGACGCAGCGCATCGATGGTAAGTCAGGATGCAGCTTGTAACGTATTCTCAGGCTTTTAAGTTCATCCAGCAGCCCCTGTTTCAGCATTTGTTTGAAACGGGTGGCGATACGCTGGTGCAGGACGCTGCGATCGCCGGGAAGCAGCGCGAGTGAAAGGATGCGGTAGGGCAATTCCTCATTAGTCCGATTCTCAAGTAACTCGGACATCGGTTTGCCGGTAATGCGGTAGATTTCCATGGCGCGCTGGATGCGTTGCGTGTCATTCGGCGCAAGACGTGCAGCCGTTTTTGCATCGACAGCAGCCAGTTGTTGATGCAGCCAGAGTAGGCCATTTCGGGCTATAAGTTCATCAAGTTCCGCGCGTATGGTCGGGTCGGCCACGGGTAACTGGCTTAATCCTTCACGCAATGCCTTGAAATACAGCATAGTGCCGCCGACCAACAACGGAATGTTGCCGCGTGCGGTGATGTCTGCCATCAGCTTAAGGGCATCATGCCGGAATGCGGCGGCGGAATAAGCTTCGGTCGGGTCGATTACGTCGATCAGATGATGCGGTGCGCGCAGCAGGGTCGCCGCATCCGGTTTGGCTGTGCCGATATTCATGTCGCGATACACCAGTGCGGAATCCACGCTGATGATTTCCACCGGCAACGTCTGCACCAGATCAACGGCTACGCCGGTTTTACCACTGGCTGTTGGTCCCATCAAAAAAATGGCTGGCGGAAATCGGAGATCATTGGTTTGGCTATATGGCATGGGATTTATTGTCTGAAAAGTAAGTCTGTGAAATCGGTAATCGTGAGCCGTCGCTCATTTACCTCGCATAAACATCTTGTCCAGATCATTCATGGTAAGTTGGAACCAGGTCGGGCGACCATGATTACATTGGTCGGCGCGTTCGGTTTGTTCCATTTCGCGTAGCAGGGCATTCATTTCAGTGATGCTCAGGGCGCGATTGGCACGCACCGCGCCATGACACGCCATACTTGCCAGCAGTTCATTGCGGCGTTCGGTCAATATGCGGCTGGCACCGTATTCGCGTAACTCATGCAGTATGCTGCGTGCAACGGCTTCGGCTTCCGATTGTTTAAGTAGTGCAGGCATCGTTCGTACCGCTAACGTAGTGGGAGAAAGCGGGGCGATGTCGAAGCCGAGTCTGGCGAGTGCCTGCTGTTCGCTTTCGACGGTTGCAACATCTATCGTATCGGTCTGAAAACTTACCGGGATCAGCAACGGTTGCGTGGCGATCTGTTCCTTATCCATCGCGGTTTTAAGTTTCTCATAGACGATGCGCTCATGTGCAGCATGCATGTCCACAACGATCAGCCCTTTTTCATTCTGTGCGAGGATGTAGATGCCGGTAAGCTGCGCCAAAGCAAAACCCAGCGGCGGTGGGCCTTCTGCATTGGTAGGGGCAATAGCTGCGCGGGTGTACTTTTCATCACTCGCGCTTTCATTGCTTTGCGTTGCCAGCGTAGTTGTTGAGTTGCGGGTGTCAGGAATAGCACGGTCTGGCGTTCCTCGTTCCGCTGTTTGCATTCCCCATACCTGATACGACGCATTCATCTGCGCTGCACTTAGTGGGATTTTCTGCTGCGACGGCATGATGAACGAAGCTTTGGCTGGTGTTTCAGTTGCGGCAGCTTGGTTTTCGGCCTGAGCTGGCGCAAGTTCCGGCGTTGCCAGTGCCTGATGCAGGCTATGGAAAATGAATTGATGCACGCCCTGACTTTCGCGAAAACGCACTTCGCTCTTGGCTGGGTGTACATTGACGTCTACCTGTTCCGGCGGGATTTCAAGAAACAGTACATAGGCCGCATGACGCTGGTGATGCAGGATGTCCTGATAGGCTTGACGCAATGCGTGACTGGCAACCTTGTCGCGGATGAAACGTCCGTTGACGAAAAAATACTGTGCATCGCCTTTGCTGCGCGAATAAGCGGGTAGCGCGGCCAGCCCCTGTATGGAAAGGTTGCCGATCCGGCGAGAAACGGCCACGGCAGCATGACCGAATTCCTCACCTAATAGTGCGCTAACGCGCTTCAAAGCAGCGCTGCTTTCGGCTTCCGGTTTGTGGATTTCGGCTCCGGCCTTTAATTGCCATACTGTGCGTCCGTTATGTTGCAATGAAAACGAAACATCGGGGCGTGACAATGCAATGCGTTTGAAGGTTTCTTCGCAATGCGCAAATTCGGTGGGCTCGGATTTCAGAAATTTTCGTCGTGCTGGGGTGTTGAAATACAATTCACGCATTTCAACCGTGGTACCTTGAGGCTGATTGGCGGGTTCGGGTTCGCCGATTTGTCCATCCAGTGCCTCGACTTTCCAGCCGTGAGCCTGGTCGGCGGTACGGCTGCTAAGGGTAAGTTGCGACACGGCAGCCATGCTGGCCAGTGCTTCGCCACGAAACCCCATGCTGGCGACTTGTTGCAGGTCGTCCAGTGATGCGATCTTGCTGGTGGCGTGGCGCATCAGTGCCAGTTGTAATTCGTCCTTGGCGATGCCTTTGCCATTGTCGCGTATGCGCAACAGTTTGATGCCACCGTTATCCAGTTGTACGGCGATGTCGGTAGCACCTGCATCCAGGCTGTTTTCCATTAACTCCTTGAGTGCGGCGGCTGGGCGTTCGATTACTTCACCAGCAGCAATCTGATTGATAAGCAGGTCGGGTAATACCCGGATAAATGAAGACATGAGGTTAAACGTGGGTAAATAAAAGCGTGAGGTCAATTATAGTAGGGTTTTATGTTCGGCGAGAATCGGTATAATCGCGGATTCAATCGAAGCTTAGTTCAGTTTTGTCATGTAAGAGGGTGAAACAGACTGTAACTGACGTTAGGTATCAATATAAAAATGCATCCGCATCTGCGCGATGCTCAATAAAAGTTACACAAGGAGAGGCAAATGCGGATAGGCATTCCTGCGGAAACGCGTGTTGGTGAAATGCGTGTTGCCGCCACACCGGAAACGGTGAAGAAAATGGTGGCTGGCGGTCATACGGTATTGGTACAAAATGGTGCCGGAGCCGGCTCGCATTACCCCGATGCAGACTATGCGGCGGCGGGAGCGACACTGGTTGATGCGGCTACCTTATACAAACAAGCGCAGATCGTCCTCAAGGTCAAAGCACCGACTGCCGACGAACTGGCGCAACTGCCTGCCGGTACGGCCTTGATCGGTCTGCTCACCCCGCATCTGAGTGAACAGGTCGCCGCCTATGCGGCGCAAGGCGTAGTCGCATTCTCCATGGAAAAACTGCCACGCACCTCGCGTGCACAGGCGATGGACGTGCTTTCCTCGCAGGCCAATATCGCCGGATACAAGGCCGTGATCGTCGGTGCGAATCTGTATCAGCGCTTCATGCCGATGCTGATGACTGCCGCTGGAACCGTCAAAGCCGCCCGCGTAGTAATTCTGGGTGTGGGCGTCGCTGGTCTTCAAGCGATAGCCACGGCCAAGCGTCTGGGCGCGGTGGTCGAAGCCTCCGACGTGCGACCTGCGGCCAAGGAACAGGTTGAATCGCTGGGAGCTAAATTCATCGACGTAGCGTTCGAGACCGACGAAGAACGTGAAATCGCCAAGGGTGTCGGCGGCTATGCGCGTCCGATGCCGCAAAGCTGGATGGATCGTCAAAAGGTCGAAGTCGCCAAGCGTGTTGCACAGGCTGACATCGTCATCACCACCGCACTGATTCCCGGACGTGCCGCGCCAGTGCTGGTTACCGAAGAAATGGTGAAGTCCATGAAGCCGGGTTCGGTGATCGTGGACATGGCGGTGGAGGCGGGTGGTAACTGCCCACTGTCCGAAGCGGGCAAGACCGTCGTCAAACATGGTATCACTCTGGTCGGCGAAACTAATCTGCCAGGTCTGGTCGCGACCGATGCCAGTGCGCTGTATGCACGTAACCTGCTGAACTTTATCAATCTGCTGTGCGACAAGACCGGTGCGATGAACATTAATCTGGAAGACGACATTATTGCTGGCACCTTGCTGTGCAAGGATGGCGCGCTTTACGTTCCACCGGCAAAACAGTAATCAGTTCGGGACGGTATCCCGATGAGACGGGTAATTGTCGGGTTGATGCCGCAAGGGCATTCCCACGGAATATGTGGCAATAAATCGCCAATTCCTGGATGAAAACCCGACCTACAATTTACCGACCTACAATTTTAAGGAGTAAAACATGACTGAAGCAGTTGATCCATTCGTAATGAATCTGACCGTATTCGTGCTGGCGATATTTATCGGCTATCACGTGGTCTGGAACGTCACCCCCGCATTGCATACGCCATTGATGGCCGTCACCAATGCCGTATCCGGCATCATCATTGTCGGCGCCATGCTGGCCGCCAAACCCGAAGAACTGGATTTCGGCACTATACTGGGACTAGTCGCCGTAACGTTAGCGGCGATCAACGTGTTCGGCGGCTTTCTGGTCACGCAGCGCATGCTCTCCATGTTCAAGAAAAAGGAGAAATAAATGTCAGCCAATTCTGTTTCTCTGGCCTATCTGGTCGCCGCAGTTCTGTTCATTCTGACGTTGAAAGGCTTGAGTTCGCCGATGACCTCGCGGCGCGGAAATATGTTCGGCATGATCGGTATGGCGATTGCCGTCCTGACCACACTGAGCCTGACCCATAACGTCGCCTACATCCTGATGGCGATTGCCATCGGCGGCAGCATCGGTGCGCTGGTTGCCCGTCGCATCGAAATGACCGCCATGCCCGAACTGGTCGCCGCGATGCACTCGCTGGTGGGCCTCGCTGCCGTGCTGGTCGCCATGTCCGCGTTCAACAACCCGTATGCCTACGGTATCGTAGCCCATGCCGGTGACGTGCTACATGCGTCCAACCGTATCGAACTGTTTATTGGCACATTCGTTGGCGCGATCACCTTCACCGGCTCCATCATCGCCTTCGGCAAACTGTCCGGCAAACTGTCCGGCAGGCCATTGCGCTTCGGCGGACAGCACTGGCTAAATCTGCTGTTGGGCATAGCCATGTTCGGCTTCGGTATCGTATTCTTCCTGGACCCGTCATGGACACCTTTCCTGATTATGACCGCGCTGGCGCTGTTGCTGGGCGTGTTGCTGATCATGCCGATTGGCGGTGCCGACATGCCGGTAGTGGTGTCGATGCTGAACTCCTATTCAGGTTGGGCCGCAGCGGGTATCGGCTTTACGCTGAACAACAACATGCTGATTATCGCTGGATCGTTAGTCGGCAGTTCCGGTGCGATCCTGTCCTACATCATGTGCAAGGCGATGAACCGCGCCTTCTTCAACGTGATTCTGGGTGGCTTCGGCGGCGAGACTTCGGCTGAAGCCGCAGGCGACGGCGTACAGAAGACCTACCGCAGCGGCAGCGCCGATGATGCCGCCTTCCTGATGGGCAATGCCGATTCGGTGATTATCGTGCCGGGTTACGGTCTGGCGGTGGCGCGTGCGCAACATGCGATCAACGAAATGTCCAAGGCGCTCACCGCAAAAGGTGTCAAGGTACGTTACGCGATCCATCCCGTTGCAGGTCGCATGCCAGGTCATATGAACGTGTTGCTGGCCGAAGCTGAAGTACCTTATGAACAGGTCGTCGAAATGGACGAGATCAACAACGAATTTGCCGATACCGATGTGGTATTGGTGATCGGTGCGAACGATGTGGTCAACCCTGCGGCGAAGAATGACAAATCCAGCCCGATCTACGGCATGCCGATTCTGGACGTGTACAAGGCGCGTACTGTGTTAGTAGTCAAACGTTCGATGGCAACCGGTTATGCCGGTTTGGACAACGATTTGTTTTACATGGACAAAACCATGATGGTATTCGGTGACGCGAAGAAGGTCGTCGAAGATGTTATCAAGGCCATAGAATAATTTCCATTCAATCTGTCTGATGTTGAACAAGCCGCTTTTGTATCCCGGAAGCGGCTTGTTTATTTGGGTGCAGGTTTTTTATTTCCGTTAAACTTCCCTTGATTCATATAACGGTGCGTTATGAGCGACAATCAAATCAATTCAACTCGCGACATTATTCAACAAATCCGCAAGGTACTTAGTCGACAATTCAGCGTCAGAGCCGATCAGGCCAGCTATGCCGAGATCGACAAGAGTATTCGTGATATGGTCGAATTCAAGGGAACCAACCTGTGGGTGCTGATGTTTGCAATCATCATCGCATCAGTTGGGCTAAATGTTAATTCGACAGCCGTTATCATTGGTGCAATGCTTATCTCCCCCCTGATGGGGCCGATCATGGGGATTGGTTATGGCATTGGAATCAATGACTTCGAACTTATCAAGAAGTCCTTCAAGAGCATTACTATCGCCGTTTTAATCAGTTTGCTTAGTGCGACCCTTTATTTTCTGATCAGCCCGCTCTCGGAAGCGCGTTCAGAATTGCTGGCCCGCACGACTCCAACGCTGTGGGATGTGCTGATTGCCTTGTTCGGCGGATTGGCAGGCATCCTTGCTTCCACTCGCAAAGAAAAATCAAACGTCATTCCCGGTGTGGCCATTGCTACGGCACTAATGCCGCCGTTATGTACAGCAGGTTATGGCCTGGCTACCGGTCATCTATCTTACTTTTTCGGGGCATTTTATTTATTTTTCATCAATGTGGTGTTTATCGCACTGGCGACCATGCTGTTTATTGGTTATTTGAATCCGCCACATAAACACCTGCTTGATTCGACCATGGAACGTCGTGTGCGTAATTACATCATCGCACTGGTGTTGATTACCGTTTTGCCCAGTATTTATCTGGCCTACAACATGGTTACCGATGTCGCATTCAACGCGCGCGCACGGGATTTTATAAATAATGAGCTAACCTTTGAGAATACCTTGACCACACAGGAAAAGATTTCTCCATCCGACAGCAAGATTGAGGTGACCTTTGTCGGCACTCCCATTAGCAAAGAGAAACTTGCCGCCATTGAGAAACGGTTGAAAAACTATAATCTCGAAAATGTTCAGCTGGAGGTACATCAACCTAGCGAAAAAACACTGGACATCAACTCTTTGAAGTCTAACTTGCTAAGAGAGCTGTATAGCGTCAACGTTAAGGCTAGCGAAGATAAAGATACGCGCATTCGTGAGCTAGACATGGAGCTATCAAAAATCAAAGCTGGGGAGACTGAAGGGCAAAACATTACTCGCGAACTCGCTACCCTTTATCCTGGAATAGTGCAGGTCTCAGTTGCCCGAGCACCACTTTGGAAAGCAGATGGGAGTAAGGTAGGAAATTCACTCATTGCCTATCTGATTGTGACACGCACTATACGTAGATCTGAACATCAAAAAATTATTGATTGGCTGAAAGTTAGAACAAATATGGAGTTCGTCAAATTGGTTGTTGTCAGATCCTGAGTCATACTGGAGTTTAGCGCCTAAAAACGAAACTATCACCTACTGATGCGAATAAACTCCATGACGATACTATCGCCGATTCAGAATAACCAGAAATATCCCCAGCAGACTTTCTATCAAATAAACGATGCTGGATAAACCATGCAGCATTTTGAACTGCCCGGAAAAGCGGCTTTGCATCACATCCAGCGGCAAGGCCTGCACCTTAAGTTCAGCCATAACAGGTTGAAAATAATATTGAAATACCAGCGTAATTAGCAGCATCGCTGCCACAAACTGAAAGGGACGCTGACGCAGGGCGGCGCGTCCCGATTGTCCCGCATAATATCCAAGCAAATACAGGCTGCAAATCAGACCGATATAGCCGGTCACGCTAAACATTTGCCCGGCCAGCATACCGGCCAGTTGTTTATCGGGTTGAGCATGAAACAATACAGGCACTGCCAGATAGCCGATTGCCCAAAGGCTGCCTACCCAGAGGGTGATGGCAATGGATGCAAGATGGTGTGTGAGATTTTTCATGGCGCGAAGAGTAGCATAGTTGCAGAGTATGTTGATGCTTCAGCCGTTTGTGATGGTCTCAGTGTGGTTGTTTAATCTCCTTGTGGAACATGTGTCCAATAATGGCGATGAGTAATACGGTAGCGTTCTATCGTCATATGCTGCGCCTTCATTTCTACCTGTATCGCACCATCAAAATCCGAGCGCAACAAGGTGGCTCCGCTATCGGCATAGCGTTGGCGAATTTCCTTTCGCGGGTGGTTGAAACGGTTGCGGTAGCCGGAAGTAAAAACTGCATAATCAGGCAAAATTGCATTAACGAATTCGATATCGGACGAACTGGCGCTGCCGTGATGCGGAACGACCAGCAGGGTGGTCGGTAGTTGATCCAGATGCTTGTCGAGCAGGTAATGTTCGCCGCGTTTTTCAATATCGCCCGTTAACAGGATGTGTTGATTGCCTGTGCTGATGCGCAATACGCAACTCATGTCGTTGTCGTGAATTTTACCGCGCTTGTAGATTGGATCATTATTTGGTGCGGGATACAAAATATCGAATTGCACACCATCCCAATTCCAGCTTGTTCCATCGCGGCAGCGACGTAGATCAACGGGCCGCGTGTCTTCGCTAATACCTTCAAGAATTTTGATGCTTTGTGACGTTGAGACCCAATCAGCCGGAATGGCCTGCAATAGGGATGCGGTTCCGCCGGTGTGATCTATGTCATCGTGGCTAAGTATCAAGCCATCGAGTTGGCTGATTCCCATGCCGCGCAAGCTGGGAACCAGTATGCGGTTGCCACTGTCCGCATCGCCGGAAAAATCGGGGCCGGTATCGTAGAGCAGGGCATGATTTTGTGTTTGTGCTGCCACAGATAAACCCTGACCGACATCAAATATAGTCAGCCGCAATGAATCACTGTCTGGTGATTCGGGGCGGTTCAAAAGCATCGGCAACATTAACAGCAAACCCAGCCAGCGAGCCGGGAAACCGGCAGGCAACAATATCCATAACACACCCAGCATGCCGCCTATGATGCTCCATGCCGGAGGACTATGTTGTGTCCAGACTGCATCGGGCATGGAACTCAGAAATTCCAGCGGGATCATCGTTGCTTCCATAACGATATGCGCCAGCCATAGCGGCATTTCCAGCGGTAAAATAGCCCCGAGCAAGGCCAGCGGTACAACCACCAGACTGACCAATGGAATCGCAAAGGCGTTTGCGACAGGTGAAACCAGCGATACCTGCTGAAAGAGTCCCAGCAATAATGGTGTCAGACCGATGGTCATCGCCCATTGGATCGTTGTGTATTCATGCAGCAAGCGGTAGATTCGTCCATGGCGGATATTTTTTAGCTCATTCTGACCTGTTACTTCGTCGATGCGGTGTGCCGTGACATACATGATCAGCGCCACGGCACCGAATGAAAGCCAGAATCCGGGCGCGAGTACTGCCCATGGATCGAACAGTAACACCCCCATCAATGCCATACTTAAAATCTGACTGTATGAAAAATGACGGTTTAGCCACAGCGCCAAAGCGGCGGCAGCTACCATATATACGGTGCGCTGAGCCGGCACACCATAACCGGAAAGCAGCGCATATCCCAATGCCACCGTCAAGGCGGCGGCGGCTGCCGCTTTGCGTGCCGGAAGCCGCAGGGTCAAGTTGGTGCTTCGTCGCCATAACCAATAAACCAGTGTGTAGCCCATACCGGCAAGCATGGTGATATGTAAGCCAGAAATACTGACCAGATGATTAATCCCGGTGCGGGTAAAGATTTGCCACTGTGATTGCGGAATGCTGCCTTGATCGCCAATAGCCAGCGCAGTCAATACACTCTTGAAGGGAGCGTGTCCCAGTGTGGTATTAAATTTATCTCGCGTGGCTTCGCGCCAGCTTTCAATGCGGTAACCCATGCCATCCGCCATCTCATCAAGACGAATATTGCTACCAGACTGTCCGCCGCGACTATGTACATAGCCCACTGCGCGGATATTGTTTTCCAACGCCCACAACTCAAAATCAAAACTGTGCGAATTACTGCTGCCATGCGGCTGTTTAAGCCGTACTGTAAATCGCCAACGTTCGCCAGCATGAATTTCCAGTGGCGGGGTCTTCCTGTCAAAATAGGTAGTGAGATAGATGTGTACAGGCACCACGACGTTTGCAGTAACCGTACTCTCAACATCGAAATCAAACCGCAAACCACGCTCGCTGGTATGAGGAAGTCCGGCAACGACACCTATAACCTCAATATCACGTCCCTGCCATACGCCTGGCAAACTGCTCGAAAGCCGCTGTTCGCCCAGCCATGCTGCATGAAAAAAACCTGCGACGCAGGCGATTAGGGCGATCAGTAATATGCGTGCCGTGTGTAGTAAACGCGAACGTGAAGAAATGCATAACATGAGTGGACTGCCGACCAGCAGCCAAGCCCAGATGAAATCAGGCAATGCCGGCTGTTGTTGCAACAGCCACACGCCAAGGGTGAAAAATAGAGTGAAGATGACCATGACATACAGGTTAAAGCTGAAAATGCCGCCTGATAATAGTCATTTCCTGATTTTGCAATGCGAGCGACCAAATAACAAAGTCGTAATAATGTTTGAAGCAACGGAATGTTTCCGTTACAATGCGCGCTCTTCAAAAGGAGCGTAGCTCAGTTGGTTAGAGCGCTTGGTCGACATCCAAGAGGTCATCAGTTCGAATCTGATCGTTCCTACCAGATAATCAAGGGGTTAGGATATTTTTCTAACGCCTTGTTAATTTCCTGTAGTAAAAAACGTACCACTTTTTTGCGTTTCCAGATGCAAATCCAGCGGTCTACGATCTACCCATTGTGCAAGATGTTCACTAGATAGATGCGCATATTTTTGCACCATATCCGGTTTTGACCATCCGCCCAATTCCTGCAATACATATAACGGAGTGCCTTCTTGAATATGCCAGCTTGCCCAAGTATGTCTGAGGTCATGCCAGCGGAAATTCTCAATGCCAACCCGTTTTAAAGCTTTGTGCCAAGCCTTTGTATTTACCTGATGAACCGTTTTGCCGTTATAGGTAAAAACATTGGTTTGATGTTTTCCGGTCTGTTTACGCAGCACTTCAACCGCTACGTTTGACAATGGAACAGGAATAGCTTTTCTGGCTTTGGCCTCATCGGGGTGTATCCATGCTGTTTTACGAGCCAAATCCACCTGCGACCATTGCAAGCCTGTGACATTGGAACGCCGCAAGCCAGTTTCTAGACTAAAACGCGCCATATCAGCCAAATGCGGCGGCAAATCAGCAATCAGCATATCTGCCTCATCCCGAGTAAGCCATCGCACCCGTTTAATCGGTTCTGGCAGCATACGCACCGCCGGAACACGATCTATCCATTCCCATTCATTGCAAGCTTTTCGCAGAATAATCCGGACAACTTCCATCACGCGATTAACCGTTGAGTTTTCAACCCCTTGGGCTAATTTTTCCGCTGATATTTTGTCCAATAGATCCCGTCTAATCGTCTGCAATTCAATGCCGTTCAAGTATTTGTCCAGCCAGCGCAAATGATAAATATCGCTGACTTGCGAGGCTTTATGCTTTGTCTCGCTCAAATACCGTACAACCGCATCATTCCACTGATAGACCGGCTTGGCTCCGAGCCTGTCTTGCTCCCACAATGACGACCTTAGTTTGGCTTCGAACTCTTCCGCTTTGATACGTTCGGAAGTGCCAGAGCTTTGCTGTACTCGCTTGCCTTTGTGGGTGAAACGAATCCACCAGATTGATGAATCCTCACGCTTGTAGAGGGACATAATAAATTCTCCTTTTTGTCACCTTCCAGCGTTCGCCACTTGGAAGAATAGAGCGAACGCAGATAAGACACAAGATCATCTTTGATAAACGTCCAGCACTTGCCCGGTTTGGCGGCTGGAATTTCACCAGAACGCGCCTTGGTTTGAACCGTGACCGGATGCATGTTAAGAAAGGCTGCCGCCTGTTTAAGATCAAATGTTTCCATTTATAGCGATCCTTCGAAATGGTGGCGGCAGGCTTCGTGATGATCGTAACCAAAGCCGATTAATTGTTACTGTAACGAGAGTGATGAAATTCGAAATTGCGTTACAGTAACGAAAATTCTGAATACTCATTTCCCGCCATCCTTTTCACGGAGAAAGGCTCTGATTTCGGCATCAAGTTGCTTACTGGCCTCTTTCATGTTCTTCTGGACGTTATTGATCGTGTTGTATTTTCTGCCCTTGGCTTTTACCTTACGCCCGACATACTCTAATATTGGTTCGCCTTTCAGGTCGTGAAAGTCAGTGGCTTGCGCCAGATATTCCCCTAGTCCTTCGCTAAAATCTTCATAGCCTCGGCTAGCCATGAATGATGTGAGCGCACCTAAGCCATGAATAAACAAGCGCTCATCGGCAGGTAAACGTGCAGATTTGAACCGCTGCAAACAGGGCTGATTAAGTGGTACGGAATACACGTTGGAAATAGCATGCCAGAGGGGGTGTGTAGGCCAACGATCCCGCTTACTATCGTTCAGGTTAGGGATGGATAAACGTAACCATTTTTGTGTCAGGTAGAGCCATAGTGCCGCTTGATTATCAAGTAAATCAGCAAGGGTGATAATTCCCAATTCTTTAAGCGTTTGCTTCTCTGTTTGAAATTCCATGCGCCAAACTTTTTCACCAAGTTGCCAACCATTGGCTTGCCAAAGTTCAAACAAATAAGTTTTGTGTGACTTGCTGACAATCTCGACGTATTTTTCATACAAACGTGCATGCAGATTGCCACCTATGCCGATTACCCAACCTGTAAATGGCTCATCCAAACGGCAATCGAAATATTTAGCCATCAGGCTTGCTCGGGTGATCCAGTCACTCTGTTCGATGTTTGCGAGGTTGTTCGTGCTAACAAAATCCAAATACAAATCGGCACGGCTGACGCTAGCAACATTCAGAACCGTGCCCAATGTACCAATAACCATGCGCAAATCTTTTTCTGCGGCCTCAACACCCACCGAGGATAAGTATTCGCTGGAAATTTGCACATGCGCCATAGGCAGCGTTTTTGACTCTTTGCGATTGATCTTGATAAAAAAACAGTTATCAACCAGTACGTAAGGAAATCGGGGCATTCCCTTATCGCGTACTTCAAAAAGATGAGAGCCGATTGTGACTTGAGCGCTGGCTTGTTGTGCGTCGTCTTCGGATTGGGCTTGTTCTTTTAGCGTTAAAAGCTTTTTATCCCAAGGTTCGGAGAGTTGCCCGTAGTAGGACAGATAAAGACTATCAATTCCAAACCTTAAAGGCTTAAAGTTTGGTGAAATGTCGTTAGAGGGTACTGTGTTACAAGACGGCGTACCCTGTGAACCTTCGCCGTACGTCCGTCCGTCCGGCGCGCGCTGCGCGTGCGTTCGGGCGGGCGGTCGCACTGCTTCGGCATCATGAAGTGGTTGCTGAACGTGACCTATGTCCCCCTCGCCGCATTCCCTAAATTCGGTGCGTTGTGCGCTTACGCTCCCATCCGCTCCGAATTTTGGAAATGCGGCTACGGCGGATCGAATTGGTTCGGCGGTTGCTGATACGTCTGCGTTTTTTCCTGAACGATTTTTCTGCATGATTGATTCTCCGTAAGTCGAAATTGACGGAGAGCAGTATCGGGAGGCGGCAGATAACGAACAATTCCGGCTACATGAAGGCGTGACTACGTCTGCACAAAAACCAATAAGATCAGTTAATTACAGAAGTTAACGGAGAATTACGGCTGCATGCACACGTAACTATTTTGATAGGTTTTCTGACTTTCTGAAATCTCGCAAAGCATCTAACAATGTACGAACTGCCGCGTCTTTGCTGTCAAATTGGAGCTTCTCTGTTTTTTCATCAAGTGAATCAAAGAAATTCTCGGCGGCGGCTTTCATAGTAGAAAACTTGGCACTTTCAGCTTGATAGAAAAGTATGAATCTATCCTTGATTGAATTTTTCTGTGCGTGCCTAGCTTTAGCTGCCTTGGATGCATTATTCGTTACTGTAACGATAATTGGTTGCAGATCGACTTGAGTATTTACAATGGCGTTATCAGACAGAACGGAATAGGGATTAGTTACAGAAATTAAGTTTTCGAGCTGATTAAACTCGATGTATTTCAGCACCTCGGGAAACTCATCAACTTCTCTGGCAATAGGGCTGCCTGCGGGCATGGCGAAATCCTCCAAGGATGGATTAGATACCAAACCACTATGCAAAAATTTGCGCGGGATCATTTTTCCTTCAAGGATAAGCTCTAATTCTTCAGGTTTAACGACAAGCAAGGGCGAAACTGTACTTGCATGGGTAAATACAATTCTTGCCATTGCTTTTAGCTGTATCCGTGCAGGAGCATGCCACCAATCAAAACCATCATTAAAAATGTAGTAACGGTAAATTGATTCATCACCAAGTTGTGCAATTCTTTCAACCAAGACAGGAATGAGAGGCTGATATTTGTTGCTTGATCCATCCAATTTTTTGCTGACCGTAAGGATTCGAAAGGGTATGCCCATTTCATCATCGTTCTTACCAGCTTGTATTGCAGAAAATAATTCAAAGAAAATTTCTAGACGTTGGTAACAAGCCAGATTTTCATATATTTGATCACTGGCACCTTCAAGCCATTTAAGGCTAATGCCGAAGAATTTCGACGTATTATTCAAAATTTCAGGAGTAAGAACTGCGAGTAATGACGCTTCTGTTTGAAGGTCGTTAAGCTTGATTTCTGGCATCAAGCGTGGAATTTGCGCTGGATTAACACCGTGATCTTTAAACACTTTAATAAATCGCTGGGCGACAATATTTACCGAATTAGATTTAGATTCTCCGATGAAATTTAGCAAAAGTTTCTTAATGTAAGCGGATGGCATAATCTACTGTATTGGTATTTTGATCTCATATAATCAATGGCGATGATAAGAAACGCAACTATATTTGTTAAGTTTGAAAATATAACCATCGTTCATTCGCCCCATCATACATACCGGAGTAACTAGAATTATTGTAAATGTCTAATTTACATCAATAAATCATGGTTAATCAGTTTTTATTAATAGAAAGAAGACGCACCTTCTAATACAAAAATAGGCCTTTGGGCATATATCTATTAATGATTATTACTGATAGATTCCGAAAAATGTATTTATAGCCTTTCGTGTTATTTGGACGGGGGTAAGGCTGTGAGATTAACGCAGGTTGGCTTACTCCAAAACGGATATTGTTGAACAACGTTGAATAAGGGAGTCGAAATATCTATGCCGAAACATTTAGAATTACATAATATAGTTAACAGCTATCTGCATAAGTTAATTGCTCTTCATGAGGTAGTGCCTTATCAAATGTGGATGGCTACAACAGTTTCGCAGGAGTCTACCAAGAAACACAAGGCTTTCTTAGACGAAAAAGCTGAAAAGATTGAAGAAAATGATGAATCAACTTCATACAAGATAGGCTTTAAGGATGTTAGGCGATCTTCAAGATTAGGGCTGAGAAGCGATAGGGCAAAAACTGTTCTCGAACTTCTCCCTAGAAATTTCGTGGTTTCCTTTGTTTCTGAATATGATTCATATTTGGGGCAGTTGATTACTGAAATTTTGAAATTTAAGCCTGAAATTATTAACTCAAAAGATAAAAATATCTCTCTTTCTGATTTGATCAGTTTGGGTAGTATAGAAGCGGCAAGAGAAAAAATTATTTCAAAAGAAGTCGAATCTCTACTGAGGTCAAGTCATTCTGAACAATTCTCTTGGATGGAGACTACATTTTCTATTATCTTAACAAAGGGGTTGGATTCATGGCCTAAATTTATTGAAATGACAGAGAGAAGAAATCTATTCGTTCATTGCGACGGAATTGTATCTGAACAATACATTAATTCCTGTAGAAAACATAAAGTTGAGCTTGGAAAAGAGGTACTTGTTGGTAGTAAATTACAGGCGAATAAAAAATACCTTAGGCAGTCATACGAGGTGCTGTATGAAATTGGCCTAAAATTATCGCAGGTACTATGGAGAAAATTAAGTCCTGATAATTTGCAAAAAGCAGAACAAAGTCTTTCGTATTTTGTGTACGAGTTATTGATAGAAGAAAATTATAGACTTGCGCAAGAGTTATTAGATTTCGCATGCTGTACGCTAAAAAAATGGAATTCAGAGGGCGAACGCTTAGTCTATGTTGTAAATCGTGCATTAGCTTATAAGTTTTCTGGAAATAATGAAAAGTGTCAATCAATCCTGTCTTCTCAAGATTGGTCGGCGTGCGGTGATAACTACAATTTATGTGTTTCTGTATTGCAAGATGACTTTGTTAAAGCAAAGGAATTAATGGTTAGGATTGGCAGTTCAGGGATTGTTGATGAAGTTTCTTATACTGAATGGCCATGCTTTAAAGAATTTAGAGAAACAGATCACTTCATTACGGGCTTTACTGAAGTGTTCGGGTATCCTCCTACAGCAATTCAACAAATAGACAACGATCAAGTGGATCAGCATTCCAATGACCCAGTCGACAATACGGTGTATTCATCAAGCGAAAACTTGGATTTTGAAATTGAGGAAACAGTCCGCATTAAATCATAATTTTAACAATACGTTGAAACTCATGAGAGGTTCATGACCTCGCTTTCTGACAGAAGGTTTTGCTAAATTTATGATCAAATAATTGGTCAAATTAATATAAAAGTTGCGTTCCAGTGCTCAGATTCATCGCTTATGGCACGTCAATAGGAAAGTCCGCTGCGTAGATTGCTGTAGTAAAAACCGTACCACTTTCGTGCTTTGTGGTTGTTTCTGTAGCTGATTGAGGCTGTTTTTGAGTGTGACGAACACTGATAAGGTATTGATTAATAAATATTTATAATTATGATCGATGTTCTCGACATCCAAGAGGTCATCAGTTCGAATCTGATCGTTCCTACCAGATAAATCAACGGGTTAGAGCAGAAATGTTCTGGCCCGTTTTCAATTTTGCGGGACTTTTTTGGGAACTACGATTCTTTGATCGTACTGCCTTCATCTATGTCGCATCACAAATTAGAATGCTTAACCTGTATGTGTTCTTCAATACAGATCAAATCTGCACCAATCTTTGGTGCAGATTATTCGAAATGATCACTCAATAATCGGTGTATCCCGCTTCGCCTGGGGTGTAAAAGGTATTGTAATCAGGTTCGGTCAGTGCAGTGCCGTTACGCAGCTTTTCTACTAGGTCTGGATTGGAGATGAAAGGGCGACCGAAGGCGACCAGATCGCCGAGTGCGGCATCCAGATCGGCATTGGCTCGCACTATGTCGTAGCCGCCGGAAAGGATGTAGCGGCCTTTGAATGTGGCGCGAATTGTCGCTTTCAGTGACGGGCTGACCTCTGGTGCGCCCATGGAGCTGTGATCGACGATGTGGATATATACCAGACCGATGTCGTTGAGTTCGGCGATCAGGCGTTCATATAAGGCATCCATTTCCGCATCGGGTGCCATGCCGTTGAATACGCCGTAAGGTGAGATGCGCATGCCGATACGCTTGGGGCCGATGGCGGAGGCACAGGCGCGTGCGATTGTCACAGCGAAGCGGATACGATTTTCGATGCTGCCCCCCCATTGGTCGGTACGCTGGTTGGATGCCGTATTGAGAAACTGATCGATCAGGTAGCCGTTTGCGCCATGCAATTCGATGCCGTCAAATCCGGCCTCAATCGCATTTTTCGCTGCTTTTTCAAACTCGGCTATCGTTAGTTGTATGTCCGCTTCGCTCATCTCAACAGGGGTAGGGTAGGGTTGTAGTCCATTACTGTCGGTCCACATGTCGCCGGGAGCAGGCAGCGCGGAAGGGGCGAGTACGCGGGTGCCGTTCAGCATGTTGGCCGGATGGCTGACGCGTCCGTCGTGCATCAATTGTACGAATATTTTTCCGTCTACCTGATGTACGCCGTCGTTTACCTTTTTCCATCCTTGGATTTGTTCATCATTAAACAGCCCGGGCTGGCGTGCGTAGCCCATGCCGTTAGGCGATGGCGATACGCCTTCGGAGATAATCAATCCGGCGCTGGCTCGCAAACGGTAATATTTTTCCATTAGCTCATTCGGTTTGTTGCCTATCGCACGGCAGCGTGTCATCGGTGCCATGACGATGCGGTTTTTCAGAAACAGGTCTCCAAGTGTGGTTGGTGTAAATAGGGTTTGGGTCATGTGGCGCTCCTTAATAAGATTTATTCAGAAGATACGATTCCGGCAAGCAGGCATCGTATCTACATATCATCCAGCATGGATGAAGGTAAGAAATTACTGCTTCACAGCTTCAACCGGAATTGTCAATGTCACGTCATCACCCACGTAAGGTGCGTACTTGCCCATGTTGAAATCGGAACGTTTAACCATGGCGGTAGCTGTTGCGCCGCATGCTTCTTTTTTCATCATCGGATGCGGCATGCACAGGAAGGAATTAACGGTGAGCGTCACGGGCTTTGTGATACCTTTGATCGTTAAATTACCATCCACCGAAACTACTTTGTCGCCGTCAAATTTCAGTTTGTTCGAGCTGAAGGTAATCGTGGGGTACTTCGCGGTATCGAGAAAATCTTCGCCTTGAATGTGACCATTGAACAAAGTGGAACCGGTGTTAACCGATTTTGCATCAATGCTCACATCAATTGAACCAGACTTGGCGTTGCGATCCAGCGTAATATTGCCAGAGGTTGTATCAAAACGGCTAAGTTGCAAAGAGTAACCGAAGTGACTGTACTCGAAGCGCGGCATACTATGCGTCGGCTCGATCACATAGGTCTCTGGTGCTGCATAAGCAACGGAAGACAACAGGGTAGCGAGTGTCAGGGCAGCTAGTTTTTTCATTGGTATCTCCTTAGGTAGTGGTTAAAATAAATTTACTTCTTGTTCGGTAATGCAGTTGTAACAAGGTGAAACCTGATTTGAATCTCATTAGCCACAGTGCCGACATCCGTCCATTCGCCTTCACCGATGGCGAAATCGATCCGCTTGATGGCAAAGCTGCCATCGAACGTGCCACGATTGCCAGTGGCACGAAACATAACGGGGGCTACGATGTCCAGCGTCCTGCCCTTGATGCTCAACTTTCCGGTAGCCTCATAACGATTACCGTCCAAAGCCTTGAGTCCTGTGGATGTAAAGCTCGCAGTCGGGTAGGTCTTGGCGTTAAACCACAGCTTGCCGACGACTTCGTTGTTGGCCTCAAGGGAGCCAGTGTCAATACTGGCCACATCAATGTCGATGTGCGCTTGTGCCTTGGCAACCTTAGTCGGATCAAATGAAATCCGGGCTGTAAATTTGTTGAACTTGCCGTCCAATGGCACGCCCATTTGCTTGTAGGCGAACGCCACCGAACTTTCATTCGGCAAGACTTGATTAAATTCAAGTGCGGGAACCTGGCCGCTAGTCAACACCAAACCTAATACAGCTATACATTTCAAAATATTCATTTGCGCACTCCTTTAGGTAACATCCGATCCATTACATCATCCCGGTCAATAAAACGATGTTTTAGCGCTGCTGCGATGTGCAGCACCACCAATGCCAGCAGTATAAAGTTCAGACTTTGATGCACACCGGAAAGTATTTCTCCCAGCGCTTTATCCTTGGCGACCAGATCGGGCAACGGTAATACACCGAACCATACCGTTTTAAAACCTTTTGCCGAGCTCATCAGCCAGCCAGACAGCGGCACGGAAATGATCAGCACATACAATAACTGATGTGTGGCATGGCTGGCGAGTTGCTGCCATCGCGGCAAGTTGTCTGGCAACCTCGGCGGTGTGTGCGTGATGCGCCAAGCTATCCGCACCGCTGCCAGCAACAGTATCGTGATGCCTATCCATTTGTGATAGCTGTAGAGCTGCAATTTGGTCGGTGATAAAGGCAACTCGTGCATATAAATACCCAGCGGAAACGCCGCGAAGATCAGTAGTGCTAGCAGCCAGTGCAGTGCAATGGCGGTGTTGGTATAGCGAGTGATTACTATATTCATAATTTTTTCCTTTCCAAAGTTGCCGGCTGCCATTCTGCGATCATTCATTTACTCGAAGCGACCGGAACGAAAATCATCCAGCGCCTGATGAATCTCCTCTTGCGTATTCATCACAAACGGCCCGTATTGCACTATGGGTTCGTTGAGCGGCTTGCCGCCAATCAAAATCATGCGCGTATCTTCACTTGAAGTGAGCGTAACTCCATCCGCTCCCGGCGTATTGCTTAAAATGCCCATGCGCTGCGCGTCCACATGCACTCCACCTATTTCAACTGCGCCCCGATACACGTAGATGAAAGCGTTATGCGTAGCCGGTATGGACGTCGAAAATGCAGTACCGGCAGGCGCATGAATATCCAGATACAACGGTTCGGTAATTTCGCGCGCAACTGCGCCCGCCACGCCGTTGCTGCTGCCCGCAATCACCCGCACGACGATGCCTGCTGCGGTGACGTATTCGGGAATCGTCTCACTGGCAAAGTCCTGATACCACGGCTTTGCCATCTTGTTTTTTGCAGGCAAATTCAGCCAGAGCTGAAAGCCTTCCATCACGCCGTCTTGCTGTTCGGGAATTTCCGAATGGATCACGCCACGGCCGGCCGTCATCCACTGCACACCACCATTTTCCAGCAAGCCTTCATGTCCCGCGCTATCACGGTGGCGCATCCGGCCATGCAGCATATAGGTTATTGTCTCGAAGCCGCGATGCGGATGATCGGGAAAGCCTGCGATGTAGTCGTCCGGGTTGTCGCTGCCAAATGCATCCAGCATTAAAAATGGATCAAGCCGCTGTTGCAGTTTACCGGTCAGCACACGGGTTAATTTCACTCCTGCGCCATCTGAGGTGGCAATGCCCTCCACCAGATGCTCGACGTTGCGCGAATATTTTATTGGGTTGCTCATGATTTTTTCCTCGGTATCGCTAGAAAGTGTCTGCATGATAGACCGCATAAAAATCTGGATAAAGCCATTTATTCGGGATAGACTATTCCATATATGGAACAAAAATCCCTTTCTGCTGATGATTACATATTATTTGCCACCATAGTTGAGCAAACAAGTCTGGTACGGGCGGCGGACTATCTTGGCATGCCTAAAGCTACCGTATCGCGCCGCTTGAGCAATCTTGAAGACGCCTTGGGGCAACGTTTGTTGATACGCACCACGCGCCGGCTTTCTCTCACCGAGTTTGGTCTGGAGTTCCTTGATCATTGTCGGCGTATCGCTGAAGAGGTTGCTTCTGCGCAGGACTTTGTACGCAGTCAGGATGCCCAGCCGCGTGGCAACTTGCGTGTTTCCATGCCGGGGGACTATGCCCGGTTGCATTTCTCAAGAGCGATTGCAACATTTATTGAAATGTATCCTGAAATCAATCTTGATCTGGATTTATCATCGCGGCGCGTTGATTTGATCGGTGAACGTTATGATCTGGCAATACGCATGGGAGAGTTGGAAAATGACTCAACGCTGATTGCCCGAAAAATTGATCAACAACATTTTGCGTTATATGCCAGTCCGATTTATTTGGCACTGCATCCGGCGCCACTGCATCCTGATGACTTGGCTCGGCATGTTGCTGTGCGGCTTCTATCTGCGAAGGGAACCGCCGTTTCATGGCAGCTGATTAGCGAGAAAGCTGAGTGGGAAGGAGTAGCGCCGGGGAGGCTCACACTTAACTCGCCGGATATGATTCAACAACTGTTGCTGGATGGTGCAGGCATCGGTGCATTGCCATGCCGTTTTGCTGCCGAAGATGAACGTAAAAAACTGTTGATAAGAGTATTGCCGGATTGGTCGTTACCTGTCGTTCCCGCTTGGGCGGTCATGCCGATGCGCCGTTATTTGCCGGTTAAGACCCGTGTTTTTCTTGCTCATCTGGAGCAATTCATGGAAAAAGGCTAATGATTTTCGCCCAAATCAAAACGTCGTATAAAGTGGCAGGTATAGCCACCGCGATGTTTGATCAGGTATTGCTGGTGATATTCCTCGGCACGATAAAATGATTGGAACGGAGCAACTTCCGTAACAACAGGGGATTGCCAATCACCGGATTGGTCGACCGTATTGATGACTTCCAGTGCAGTATTCTTTTGTTGCTCGTCTACATAAAATATGGCTGACCGGTACTGGCTGCCGGTGTCATTGCCCTGACGGTTGGGCGTGGTCGGGTTGTGCATGCGGAAAAACTCGAATAGCAGATGATGGTAACTGAGCAGATTCGGATTGAATACTATTTTCAATGATTCGGCATGGCCGGTACGTCCTGTCTTGACCTGTTCATAATTTGCTGCCTCTGAGTTCCCGCCGGTGTAGCCGACTTCGGTGTTCAGCACACCGGGGATTTGTCGGATTAGCTCTTCCATGCCCCAGAAGCAGCCACCGGCGAGGTAGGCCGTTTGTGTTTCAGTATTTTCTGTCATGAAAACTCCCTGAGTGATGGATGGAAGCAGGGGTGCGAGTATAAAAAAACCTCAAAAATAATAAACGATAGTTTTATCAAGTAATAAATGTAAAACAATAGCTTAAACTGGATTTATGAGAATCCTTGTTAACTAAAAAATTCTATTTGCGTAGATTTTTCATCGCTTGCTGAACCTCTCGTTTGGAATCTTTTTCCTTTTCAGTGGCGCGCTTGTCGTGTAGCTTTTTGCCCTTGGCTAAACCTATAGTCAATTTAACGCGACCATTCTTGTAATGCATGTCCAGCGGCATCAGGGTGTAGCCGGCGCGTTGTACTTTACCGCTGAGTTTGTCAATTTCCAAACGATGTAATAATAATTTGCGGGTGCGAACCGGATCGGGATGAATATGTGTGGAAGCATTCAGCAAGGGGCTGATATGCGACCCGAACAGGTATAATGCCCCGTCCTTTATGTTGACGTAAGCTTCCTTGAGTTGCACACGACCGGCGCGGATGGCTTTGACTTCCCAACCTTCCAGCATGAGGCCGGCTTCGTATTTATCTTCAATGAAGTATTCGTGAAACGCTTTTTTATTCTGAATAATGCTCATGGCAGGTGAATTTTGCTGTACGTTCGGCTATTCTATCAGCCTTTGGAATTTTGACCGGGTTGCTTGAAAAAAATCCGCCGTTTTACAATCAAGACCAGATGATAGCAAACTACATTCCCTTTTTTTTCGTTTTTTCCCTGTTATTTATCATTGTAACGGGAACTTCAATTCGTTATTTATGGCGAATTTGCCATAACGTTACAAACGTCCAATTGCCGGATTTAAAACAATGGCATCAGTAGAAAAGTCCGTATTAGTCGCCCACAGCGCAGAACAGATGTTTAATCTGGTTGATCGTGTAGAAGAATACCCGGAATTTTTGCCTTGGTGTGGCGGGTCAAAAGTGACAGAAGTGGAAGGCTCAACAGTTCACGCAACGGTTTGTATCGATTATCACCATATCAAACAAAACTTCACTACAGAGAATATGCGTACGCCGCCTAATCAAATTGACATTACCTTGCTGGATGGTCCATTTCGTCACTTGGACGGGTGCTGGCGATTTATCCCGCTGAGTGAGTCTGCATGTAAAATAGAATTTCGTTTACATTATGAATTTTCCAGCAAGTTGCTGGAAAAATTGGTCGGACCTGTATTTCATTACATCGCCAATAGTTTTGTCGATGCGTTTATCAGTCGAGCAGAAAAGGTATATCCCAGCTTATGAGCGAAAATATCAATATAGAAGTGGTGTATGCCTTGCCCGATGAGCAGACATTGCTGAGAAAATCCCTGCCGGTAGGCACCACCGTAAGCGAGGCAATACAAGCTTCTGGATTGCTGGAAAAATTCCCGGAACTGGATTTGTCTACTCTCAAGCTGGGTATCTTCGGCAAATTGACCAAAGGCGATACCGTATTGCGTGACAAGGACCGCATCGAAATTTATCGACCATTGATAGCTGACCCCAAGGAAGTGCGTCGCCGGCGCGCTGAAGAGGGAAAAGTGATGAAAAAAGGCGGTGGCGATGCGTGAATATCGACGTATCAATACGCTTTTGCTCATTGTTCACGCATTTTTCCTTGCAGGCAGAATTAGATGTCAAACGCTGAGGATACCGGGTGCTTGATTACGATTTGCATTGCCATTCCAATATTTCAGATGGCACATTAACACCGACTGAATTGGTCAATCGTGCCGCTGGACGCGGCGTTAAAGTGATGGCACTGACCGATCACGACGATACCGACGGTTTAGAGGAGGCGCGTCAAGCGGCACATTGCCATGATATTCAGTTCATCAATGGCGTGGAAATTTCCGTTTCATGGCGTAAACATACACTGCATATTGTTGGTTTGAATATCGATCCGAACTATGCTCCCTTGCAGGAAGGTTTATATCGCGTACGTAGCGGGCGCGGGGCGCGGGCAGGGAAAATGGCGGATGAACTGGCCAAAGTCGGTATCGGCGGGGTATTGCAGGGCGCTATCAAGTATGCCGATAACCCGAACATGATAGGGCGCACGCATTTCGCCCGTTATCTGGTTGAGGTGGGACACTGCAAGGATGTCAAAAGCGTATTCAATCGCTACCTCGCCGTTGGCAAGCCGGGCTATGTTCCACACCAGTGGGCGAATCTGGAAGAGGCGATCGACTGGATAAAGGGTAGTGGCGGGATCGCGGTGCTAGCGCATCCGGGGCGATATATGGTTGGAAAGATTCGTATGGGCAAAAAAACCATGCACGAGTTGTTGACCGAGTTTGCTAAACTCGGCGGTGGCGCGCTGGAGGTGGTTACGGGCAGCCATACACCGGAGCAATATGCTGAATTTTCCCGCTATGCCGATGAGTTTAATTTGTTATCCTCGTGTGGTTCTGATTTTCACGGGCCAAACGAAAGCTATCGCGACATGGGGCGACTTCCCGATTTGCCGCTGATTTGCAAGCCGGTATGGCAGGCGTGGGAAGAAGCGGTTCGATTGAGCAATGAAAAATCTGAAGTGTAGTGGCTCATATTCCTGATATTCTGATTGGCAGTTTGATATTTGTTCCGCTTCATCCGGCTTAGGTGTTTATATGTCTCAATTCTTTACTATCTATCCTAATAACATCAACTTACGATTGATACGTCAGGCAGTTTCTATTCTGCGTGATGGCGGTATCGTGGTCTATCCGACCGATTCCTGTTACGCGCTGGGTTGCCATCTGGACGACAAAAATGCGGTCACTCGCATACGTCAGATACGCCAACTTGACGATCAACATCATTTGACGCTGATGTGTCGGGATTTGTCCGAGATTTCACATTATGCCCGCGTAGATAACACCAAGTTCCGTTTACTGAAGGCCAATACTCCGGGCAGCTATACCTTTATCATGGACGCAACCCGTGAAGTACCCAAGCGCTTGCAGCATCCGAAGCGCAGCACGATAGGTATACGCGTACCGGATCATCCGGTGGCACTGGCCTTACTGGATGAACTGGGCGAACCGATGTTGAGTTCGACGCTGATTCTGCCAGATGAAGAATGGCCGCCGAATGATGCGGAACTGATACGTGAAATACTGGAAAAGAAGGTAGATGCAGTAATAGATGGCGGACTGATCGGAGTGGACTTTACCACTGTGATTGATCTGTCAGGTGACGTACCGGTGTTGCTCAGGCAAGGCAAGGGTGATGCCGCACCATTTGGCATTTCACTATAATGGCTGAAAGCTTCAAATTCAGCCTTAACAAAATAGTGCAATACACTGATAAACAATAAAATATATATAAATGCAACTAGACCAACTGATACAAGTTATTTCCATCGCGGTCATTCCCATCCTGTTTGCGATTACTCTGCATGAAGCCGCACATGGTTATGTTGCGCGTCACTTTGGTGATATGACCGCGTATCAAATGGGGCGTATCAGTCTTAATCCGGCGCGTCACATAGATCCGGTCGGTACAGTTCTGTTGCCATTGGTGACACTCGTTATAGGCGGTGTGCTGTTCGGTTGGGCGAAACCGGTTCCGGTTAACTTCAATGCATTGCGAAATCCTAAAAAAGACATGCTCTGGGTGGCCATTGCTGGGCCGGCATCCAACCTGGTGATGGCTGTGGCTTGGGCCTTACTGTTCAAATTTTCATCCTCCAGCCCGGATAGTTACTTTGCTGAGCCGCTAATGGGAATGTCGGTAATAGGTATTAAAATCAATATTGTACTGATGGTATTGAATCTACTTCCTCTACCTCCGCTGGATGGAGGTCGGGTAGCCGTCAGTCTGCTGCCGCATCATTTGGCCTATCAATTAAGCCGTATTGAACCTTACGGCATGTTTATCCTGATTTTCATGGCGATTACGCCGGTACTGGGATGGGTGCTATTTCCGCTGGTCGGAATAGCTGAACGTTTTCTTTTCATGTTAGTTGGAATTTAAATATGTTTGCTGATCGCATATTATCGGGAATGCGTCCCACGGGAAGTTTGCATTTAGGCCATTACCACGGTGTATTGAAAAACTGGGTACAAATGCAGCACGAATTCGAATGCCTGTTTTTTGTGGCGGACTGGCATGCGTTGACCACCCATTACGACAGCCCGCAAATCATCGAGCAAAGTGTCTGGGACATGGTGATAGACTGGTTGGCGGCGGGTGTTGATCCGGCGCATTCGACCCTGTTTATACAATCCAAGGTACCGGAACACGCTGAACTGCATCTATTGCTGTCCATGATTACCCCGCTGGGCTGGTTGGAACGTGTACCGACCTACAAGGATCAGCAGGAAAAACTTACCGAAAAAGACTTGAGTACGTACGGATTCCTAGGCTATCCCTTGCTGCAAAGTGCGGATATTTTGATCTATCGCGCTACCCATGTTCCGGTCGGTGAGGATCAGGTGCCACATATCGAATTCACCCGCGAAATTGCACGTCGCTTCAATCATATCTATGGACGCGAACCGGGATTCGAGGAAAAGGCCGAAACTGCAATCAAAAAGCTGGGAAGTAAAAAAGCTCGCCTGTATAAGCACTTGCGCAATCGTTTTCAGGAACAGGGTGATGGTGAGGCATTGGAATCAGCCCGAGCCTTGCTCGACGAGCAACATAATCTGAGTCTGGGTGATCGTGAGCGTTTGTTCGGTTACCTTGAAGGCGGTGGCAAGATGATCCTGTCCGAACCGCAACCGATGCTGACTGCTGCATCCAGGATGCCCGGTTTGGACGGACAAAAAATGTCCAAGTCCTACAACAACACAATTACCCTGCGAGAGGATGAAGCCAGCGTAGCCAAAAAGATACGTACTATGCCTACTGATCCGGCACGCATCCGCCGTACTGATCCGGGTAATCCCGATAAATGTCCGGTGTGGGCCTTGCATCAGGTGTATTCCAGCGAACAGGTCAAGAATGGCGTAGTGCAAGGTTGCCTGAGTGCCGGTATCGGTTGCCTTGAATGCAAACAGCCGGTCATTGATGCGGTATTGGCTGAACAACGCCCGATGCGTGAACGTGCACAACTTTATCTGGACGACCCCACGCTGGTGCGCAACATTATCGCCGACGGCAATGAAAAAGCACGCAAACTCGCATTGGAAACCATGCGAGATGTGCGCGAAGCGATGGGGTTGAGCTACTCCTGATCGATGCAGGACGTCATAACCAAACCCTATGCCAGCATCCACGGCGAGCCTTTTCTGGTTATGCCGCAGGATTTGTATATTCCGCCGGATGCGCTGGAGCTGGTGCTGGAAAATTTTCAGGGCCCGCTGGATTTATTGCTATATCTGATACGCAAGCATAATCTCGACGTGCTGGATATTCCGATGGCGGAATTGACCCGGCAATATTTGGCTTACATCGACTTGATGGAGCAACACCGGCTGGAACTGGCGGCGGAATACCTGCTGATGGCGGCTATGCTGATTGAAATCAAATCGCGCATGTTGCTGCCGAAGCCGCCCAGAGAACTGGACGACGGAGGAGAAGACCCGCGCGTTGAATTGATGCGCCGCCTGCTCGAATATGAACAGATGAAACTGGCGGCACAGCAGCTTAACGAATTACCCCAGGCCGGACGTGATTTTGAGTTGGTGCAGGTTTTGATCGAGCGCACCGTGGAAGAACGTCTTCCTGAAATTTGCGTGGATGATCTGAAGCAGGCCTGGCTGGCGTTGCTGGCGCGCGCCAAAATCAATACTCATCACAAGGTACGGCGAGAACAACTCTCGGTACGCGAACAAATGACGCATATCCAGCGCTGTCTGCAAGGCGGCGAATATGTGGCTTTCGATACGCTGTTCGATCTGGAAGGAGGTTTGCCAAAACTGATCGTTACCTTTATCGCTATGCTGGAATTAGCCAAGGAGTATCTGGTGGAAATCCAGCAAAGCGTTACTTTCGGGAATATCTATGTCAGAAGCAATCAATCTATCAGCGCAGAATAATTCGTCAGTTTTATTCAAGCGCGTACTTGAGACGGCGCTGCTGACCAGCGCAGAGCCATTGCCACTGACCGAATTGAAGAAGCTTTTCGATGAGCCGCTTGCCAATCGTCAACTGGAATTACTATTGGAAAGTCTGGCGCAGGACTGGCAGGGGCGGGGAGTGGAATTAAAATCACTCGCCAGTGGCTGGCACTTTCGCGCACGTGCGGAGATGCAAATTTATCTTGATCGCCTGAATCCGCAAAAGCCGCCGCGCTACTCACGTGCCGTACTCGAAACCCTTGCCATCATTGCCTATCATCAACCCGTCACACGTGGCGACATAGAAGAAATTCGCGGTGTTGCTGTTTCCGCTCAAATTCTTAAAACACTGGAATCGCGCAATTGGATAGAAGTTATTGGCACACGAGAAACTCCGGGCCGTCCCGAACTGTTTGCCACTACCAAACGATTGCTCGATGACTTGAATTTGCGCAACTTGCAGGAACTGCCTTCATTGCAGGAAATCGGCGGATTGCTTGAACAGGGCTAGTAATTCCAAGGAATCTATATATTATTCAGTTAATTGCCAATTTATCTGAATGTAATTTGTTTGAATAAAATAATACGGAAAGTTCTCAATTTGAGTTAGTTAGGAGTAATTACGAATATTCTGTAGTTCTGTACAATCCTTTCAATTGCGGCGATTAACGCTGTGCCGCTTTGAGGAGAATGATCATGCTCGATGAATTCATACACGAACCTCGCATCGCGTATTTCTCAATGGAAATCGCGTTGCGCAGTGAGATCCCTACCTATGCGGGAGGTTTGGGCATTCTGGCTGGGGACACATTACTGTCGGCAACCGATCTGGATCTGCCTATGGTGGCGATCAGTCTGATCAGTCGTGCCGGCTATTTTCGTCAGGAACTGGATGCCGATGGCAGGCAAAAGGAATTCCCGGCGAACTGGAAACCCGATCACTGGGCGCAGCCACTCGATGCGAAGATTGCTATCAAGATAGACAACAATACGGTTTGGATACGTGCATGGCTGTATGTGCTTGAAGGTCATATGGGGGGGCGGCAGCCAGTCTTGTTGCTCGACACCGATCTTGAAGAAAACAGTCCGCTGGATCGCGAAATAACGCATTTTCTGTACGGCGGAGACAGCACTTACCGGCTCAAGCAGGAAATCGTGCTGGGTCTGGGGGGGATGCGGCTGTTGCAGGCGCTGGGCTTCACCATCCGCCATTATCATATGAACGAAGGACATTCAGCCCTGATCGGGCTGGAGTTGATGCGGCGTTATAGCTATTCCGATGTGGACTTGAGACCGGGCGAATCGCGCTACGATTTTCCGCGTGTGCGCGATTTGTGTAGCTTTACCACCCACACTCCGGTTGAATCAGGCCATGATCGTTTTGCCTATGAACTGGTCGAGCAGGTACTCGATAACGGTTTCGATATTCAAACAATTAAGCGGCTGGCCGGGGAGGAGAGTCTCAATATGACCCGGCTGGCATTGAGTTTGAGTGAATATGTGAACGGGGTTGCGCGTAAACATGCCGAGGTATCGAATGCGATGTTTCCGGGTTATCGGTTGCATGCGATTACCAACGGTGTACATCCTTATATCTGGACCACTGAAAGTTTTCGTCAGGTTTACGATCATTATCTGCCCGGCTGGTGTCATGAGCCGCAACTCTTAATTCGCGCCGACTGTTGCATACCCGATGCTGTCATCTGGCAAGCTCATGTTCAGACTAAACAACAACTTATCGACAAGATCAAAGTGCTCAGCGGCGTATCGTTAAAACCGGAACTGCCAATTTTCGGCTTCGCCAGGCGCATGACCGCTTATAAACGCCCCGACTTCATGTTTACCGACATTGAACGCCTGAAGGCTATCGCCCGAAAATATCCGTTTCAGATCGTACTGGCAGGCAAAGCTCATCCGCGCGATGACAACGGCAAGGCGTTGATCGAACGCCTGCATGCTCATGCGCGCGAATTGGCCGACACCATCACTATAGTCTATCTACCAGATTATGATCTCGCACTGGCACAGACGCTGACGGCGGGTTCTGATGTCTGGCTCAATACACCGTTGCCTCCATTGGAAGCCTCCGGTACTAGCGGTATGAAAGCTGCGTTTAATGGTGTGCCCAATTTATCAGTGCTGGATGGCTGGTGGCTGGAAGGATGTATTGAAGGCGTAACCGGTTGGGCAATTGGTGATGCGGTAGGTATGGCTGACGGCAATGCTCAGGTACTTTACGACAAGCTCGAACAGATCGTATTGCCGCTGTATTACAACCGGAATGACGGCGGCTGGATCAAGATGATGAAAGGTGCAATCAGCAAAAATGCCTCTTACTTTAACAGCCACAGGATGATGCGCCGTTATGCGACGGAAGCGTACAGCAGGTGATTATCAAACCTGACACTCTTTTTATGCGCTTGCTTTGCCAGTTCGTGATTAAAGACGAAGAAGCACAGCACAATGACTGTAATAGGTGTGGCAGATGCTGAATACGAAAGGGTTTTTCTAAGTTTTTTCGGTTTTGTCATTCCCGCATTTGCGGTAACGACGATTAAATAAGCGCATCCTTAGCAAATTCACCCCGTAGATTATGTAGAAGATAGGCTTTAAGCGCATTGTTATTAACTTAAAAAACTCATTCCGTCCACGAAAGACATGAAAGGCACGAAAAGGGTAAGCAGGCAAAGCCACAGAGTGGCTGCTCGCAAATAAAACAATGGGTTGCATCAATTCACCGAAACACCCATAGGGTGAAATTGAAAACCTTGGCATGCTGTTAAATTTGTTCGTGTTTTTTGCGAGTTTTTGCCTAAAGGCAAAATACCTGCCAAACCCACTTCGTGCTTTTCGTAGACAATTGTTTTTTCTAGGATTAAGTGTCAGTCCCCCCCGAACCTTCAGAAATTGCAATGAAGTGAAAGCGCATGCATCATGCTTGCAGCCTGCCATTGACCTTATGCTACTTTCTTAATTGTTGTCTCCTCATCAGACTGACTTCCCTTTGTTTGTTTAAAACTGAATATCATCAGATGTTTAATTCTGGTTCAGGTAGAATAAAACATTACACTAAGCACTGATATTGATGACTCCCTTTATTAGAAAAGTTTTAGACGGACGTTTGCAATATAGAATGAAATATTAAGTGAAGTCTTTTTTTACAATTCGGTTTCAACTTCTGGCGCTGGTGTTGGCCATTGCACTGCCCATGATCGGAATTTTGTTATTTACGATCTATGACAATGCTCAGCAGCGCATCATTGATGTTCGTTCACAGGCTCACTTGCTTGCGGTTTCCGCCGCTTCAGACGTGACACGTGTATTGGATTCAAATCGTGAATTCTTGAAACAGATGGCAAAGCGTCCGCTTATCCGCAAGATGGATTCCAAACACTGCGATCAAGTCTTGTGGGATTTCCATGAATTGCTCCCAAAATCCGCCAATATGACGGTAGTGGATATCAATGGAACAGCCATTTGCTCTGCGGTTCCCCAGCCAGGGGGCAAACCGGTTTCTGTTGCAAAAGCCCCGTGGTTCAAGAAGTCACTCGCGATGGATGATTTTGTCGTCAGTGATCCGTTTTTTGGCCCGATTACCGGCAGGTGGGTTACGGTACTGACCTATCCTATTCGTGATGATCATGGCACTAAGATCGGTTTTCTCGGCCTGCCGCTGGATCTCGCCTTGTACAAACCTAATTTATCTAACGTGCCGCTGATACCCAATATCACCATCGGTATTGTTACCGGAAACGGGACATTTGTTTGGCGCAACATAGACACAGAGAAGTGGGTTGGTAAAACCATTTCTGATAAAAAGACGCTGCACAGTATTTTGCAGGGACTCGAAGGCGAGATGGCTGGCTTGGACTCAAAAAATAAGTTGTATCACATACACAAGATTGATGACATTGATTGGACGGTATATATCGGTATTCCGAGCAGTTATATCAATGAACAACTCTACGCGACACTCTATAGAAATTTGTTTCTGGGGGTGCTAGGTCTGGTACTGATCCTGACTTTTGCATGGTGGATTGCACAGAAAATCTCACGCCCTATTGGCTCATTGGCCTTTACATCTCGTGCGGTCAGAACAGGCAATAAGGAAATTCGAGCTCAATTGGACGGCCCGCCAGAGATTGTTGAAGTCGCACGCGAATTTAATGACATGCTCAATGTACGCTTTCAAGCCGAAGCGGCGTTGCTAGAAAGTGAAGTGAAACTTTCGGAAGCTTTGGAAATCGCGCGTCTTGGGCATTGGGAATATGACGTTGGGAAAGGTGAATTTACGTTCAATGATCAGTACTATTCCTTGCATCACACAAATGCCGAGGAAATGGGCGGATACCAGATGAGCTCGGCTTATTTCGCACAGCATCTTGTGTATCCGGACGATGCAAAACTTGTTGGAATAGCGATTGCTGAGGCAATTAATACCACTGATCCCGACTTTATTTATCAAACTGAGGCGAGGATAGTTTGTACCGATGGAGAGGTGCGCTGGGTACAGGTACGCCTCAAGATAGAGAAAAATAGTCAAGGGATTACGACCCGACTGATAGGGGCCAATCAGGATATTACCGAACGTAAAAATGCCGAACTTACCCAGAAGCGCTTGAATCGTTCACTTCGATTGTTGAGTGAATGCAACATGACACTGGTGCATGCGGTAGAGGAATCCCAGTTGCTTTCTGAGATATGCCAGTTGGTGGTCGAAGAGGGCGGCTATTTAATGGCTTGCGTCAGTTTTGCCGAACATGATGCAGAGAAGTCGATAAAAACGGTCGCTTTATATGGCAATTATCAGGAATGTCTGGAGCAGACTGTTTTTTCATGGGCGGACACTGAGTACGGTCATGGCGCAACAGGAACGGCAATAAGAACCGGGCGTACGGATATTGTTCAGAGCATCATGGATGATCCTCGTATGACAATCTGGCGTGAGGTCGCGGCTAGCCGTGGCTATCGTTCGTGTGTCGCACTGCCGTTGAAAACCAAGTCGCATATATTCGGTGCACTAAGCATTTATGCCGGCGAAGCAAATATATTCGGGGAGGAAGAGGTCGAGCTACTGGATGAGCTTGCCAATGATCTGGCCTATGGTATCGAAACCCTGCGTACGCGTATCCGGCATCTGGAAGCTGAGAAAAAATTGGAATTTCTGGCACATCATGATGTGCTGACCGGCTTGCCAAATAGATTACTGTTACGTGACCGGTTTGAACAGGCGATTGCTCAGGCCAATCGGGAGCACTCGGGTGTGGCTGTCATTTTCCTTGATCTGGACAATTTCAAGGAGGTTAACGACACGCTCGGTCATAGTTATGGCGATCAATTGCTGGTGAAAGTAGTTGAGCGCCTGCGCAGATGTTTACGTGATTCGGACACGATCAGCCGTCAGGGCGGTGATGAATTTGTGGTGTTGTTACCGCTTCTGAATGATCTGGCTGTAATAAGCGGGATTGCGCAGCACATCGTTGAGACGTTTTCTGATCCTTTTGAGATCAATGGCTATACGGTCAATACCACGTTCAGCATCGGGGTGAGTCTGTATCCTGATGATGGCAAGGAATTCGATACCTTGCTCAGCAATGCCGACACGGCGATGTATCAGGCCAAGGACAGTGGGCGTGATACCTATCGATTCTTCTCCGAAAAAATGAACATCGATGCGCAGGAACAACTGCAACTTCAAGGGCAATTGCGCCATGCCGTCAAGAATCAGGAATTTGTATTGTATTACCAGCCACAGGTCGACATTGCGAGCGGTCGTCTCGTTGGCGCAGAAGCGTTGGTGCGCTGGCAACATCCGTTACAAGGCTTGATTCCTCCGGCTAAATTTATTTCGCTTGCTGAACGTAGTGGCCTGATCGTACCTATGGGAGATTGGGTACTCAACGAAGCCTGCAATCAGGCTCAGAAATGGCGGGATAATGGGCACAATCTGGTCATTGCCGTTAATCTTTCCGCCTTGCAATTCAAACGCGGCAATCTGTTGGATACGGTTGCGCATGCCTTAAAACGTTCAGGTTTGCCTGCGGAAATGCTGGAGCTGGAATTAACGGAGTCCATTTTGCTGCAAGATGTGGATGCGGCAATAAGAATGTTGCATAAGCTGAAATCCATGGGGGTGAAACTCTCCATTGATGACTTCGGCACAGGTTATTCCAGTCTTTCCTACTTGAAGCGTCTGGCTGTAAATAAACTTAAAGTTGACCAGTCCTTTGTTCGTGACCTGACGGAAGATTCGGATTCGGCGGCCATTGTTCGTGCGATAGTTCAGCTTGGACATACGCTGCAACTCACCGTCATTGCCGAAGGCGTAGAAACAGAGGAACAACTTGCATTCCTGCGTAAACATGGTTGTGATGAGGCTCAAGGCTATTTATATAGTCGTCCCGTTCCGGCCAATGAATTTGTCGCATTTTTCGAAAGGATAGGTAAGTGAAAATTAAAATTACTTTTGCTATAGCAGTTTTAATCGGTTTTTTGTCATGTCCCGCACAGGCAACAAATTGGTTGCAACTGCAAGGCAATGAACCTGCCAATGCTCCGGCAATACGATTTATTGGCTTTGTGCAGCCCACTTATACCTATGTTGATGCTCAGCCGGTCACCCGACTTCAGGGTATGGCCGCTGTGCATAATGGAAAATATTCAACATTGAATTTAAGCTGGCCCGATCTGAAACATACGAAACAATTCCAGTTTTTGCGCGCAGGTGCTGCGGTGCGCGGCAAAATTAACGATGAAGTGAATTACTTTATCGCAGCGGATGCCGGAAGGAATGGCACAACGTATTACAGTGATATCGTGCTGACAGATGCTTCATTAACACTTAATCATATCCCCGGCGCTCGCATTCGTGCCGGTTTGTTCAAGCTGCCAACCAGCGAGGAAGCCTTGCAGGCCGTGAATGTGTCCTCTCCCTATATCTATAACTCTAACGCAGTTCTTTATATGTTAGTGGGCTTGCCGGTGTCTTCATCGGGTGCCGTCAATGTCAACGGCGCTTCCAGTGCAAATCTGTCAGCCGGCTTTTCCGGTTACCGGGATTGGGGTGTGCAGGTATATGACTGGTTTAATCATGGACAGTGGGAATACTCCTATGCCGCGATGGTTTCCAACGGCAATGCAATTGATACCCCGCGAGATAACGATGGTCGCAAGGATTTAACGTTACGCTTACAAGCATCGTATCTGTTTGGAGGGCAAGGCCCCAATCGGGAGGATGTCAGCGTGTTTGCATGGCGGCAGGATGGATCAAGACTTTTTGGCACAGCTCAGTATGGTCTGATACGCGAAGGAGTAGGGTTCAAGTATCTGCAGGGTAACTATCGGCTCTCGGCAGAATATCTGCGTGCCGCAGGCATGATAGTAGGTGGTCAGGTCCCGCCCTTTGTGGGACAGCCGTTTGTTACCGGCGTAAATGAAAAGGCCGATGGCTGGTATCTGGAAGGTGGCTGGCGACTTTCTCAGGAATGGGAAGTGAATTTACGTTACGACTATCTGGATTTCATGAAACAAACTCTGGCAAATGAGCGTGTATTTAGTACCACTACATTGGGTATGCAGTATTTCATCAATCCGGCTACACGCGTTATTTTCAATTACGAATGGCGCAACATGACGGTATCCAACCTCGCTGCGATACCCGCGGGCGCCCTCCGTAACAATGCCTTGACTATTGCAGATAATTTGGCAAATCGCGCCAGTGTTCAGTTGACATGGAATTTTTGAGGAGATTAATTCCAGCGAAACTTATTCGTGATTACGGAAGGAATCCAGAGTTTCACCTTGGTTCGTCACTATGTAATGCCGTCCAGAAAGAATTACATCAAAATTTGCATCCTTCTTTTATAAAAACCTGTTCACAGTTTTAACGAGCAAGCATTAAGTGATATTCATGACGCGAGTTGCATTAATTAAAATAAGAACGCGGATTCACAGCAAGCTACGCCTGTTAATCAGCCTTGTTTTGATTTTATGTCCCTTTGCATCTGCCTTTAGTGCGGATCCTGTTCGAATAGGCGTGCTCGCATTTCGTCCGAAACCGCAGACATTGCAACAATGGCAGCCGTTAGCGGTCGCACTTAAGCAGGCCATTCCCGACCGGGATTTTGTCATTGAAGCCTATACCTATCCAGAGATGGAAAAGGCGACGACAGGTAATAATCTGGATTTTGTTCTCACTAATCCGGGCCATTATGTATTGCTGGCAACGCGTATAGGTTTAACTGCGCCACTTGCCACGTTAGCCATGAACGACCATGGGCAGCCTAACACGGCATTTGGTGGTGTGATCTTTACGCGAGCAGAACAGCCTGACGTTCAGACTTTAAGCGATATAAGAGGTAAAACGGTTGCCGCTACCGGTACGGAATCGCTTGGTGGGTATCAGATGCAGGCATATGAATTAAGCGTTAAGGGAATAAGGTTCCCCGATGATGCCCATCTGATCACGACAGGCATGCCCCATGATAATGTGGTCAAAGCTGTTCTTTCCGGGCGAGCCGATGTGGGCTTTGTTCGCACTGGGGTACTGGAACATATGGTCAGTGAAGGTAAGCTGGACATCGCGAAAATCAAGGTCATTAATCTTCAAAATACGTCCGGCTTTCCTCAGCAAGTTTCTACACGCCTTTACCCTGAATGGCCTTTTGCTTCGTTGCCAAGTACAGATGAAAATCTTGCCCGACATGTTGCCGCAACACTCTTCATGATGGAAGAAAACACGGTAGCTACTCGGGCAATGGGTATCCATGGCTTTGTTGTGCCTGCTGATTACACACCCGTTGCCGATCTGCTCAAGGAATTGAGGATGCCGCCTTTCGATATGGCTCCAAAATTCGACATCTTGGATGTTTGGCACCGATATTTTTGGCAACTTATCAGTAGCCTGTTGGCTTTGGGATTGATTTCGATTCTAGGCTTACGCCTGATGCTAACCAGCAGAAATCTGAAGTTACAGCATAACCTGACATTGCAACAAAAACAGCTACTGCAGGAGAGGGAGTTGTATCTGAGTACGATTATTCAGAACGAGCCTGAATGCATCAAAATTATTGATAGGCAAGGGCATCTCCTACAAATGAATCCTGCCGGACTTGCGATGATAGAAGCTGATTCCTTCGATCAGGTGGCAGAGTGTAAAGTGATCGATCTGATTGCCCCTGAATTCCGCGATGATTTTATTAACCTGCACAAGCTGGTTATTTCTGGTACATCATTGCAAATGCAATATGAAGTGATGGGCTTGAAAGGGGGCCGTCGCTGGTTGGAGACACATGCCGTACCCATGCAACATAAAGGGCAGACGGTACATTTAGGCGTAACCCGCGATATAACTGAAAAGAAAATGGCGGAAGAGAAACTTCAGCTTGCGGCCAGTGTATTTTCCCATGCTCGTGAAGGCATCATGATTACCTCCATTGATGGTGAGATCATTGATGTCAACGCAAGCTTTAGCGATATTACCGGGTATGGAAGAGAGGAAGTTTTAGGGTGCAATCCGCGTATTCTCAGTTCCGGTCGCCAAAGTCACGAGTATTACGCCAATATGTGGACCAGTTTGCTCAACAAGGGACACTGGTATGGTGAAATCTGGAATAAAAGAAAAAATGGTGAAGTCTATGCCGAGATGATGGCTGTTCAGTCCGTTTGCGATATTCAAGGAAATCCACATCACTTTGTAGCCTTATTTTCCGACATTACGGCACATAAGGAGCATGAGCAACAACTTGAACATATTGCTCATTACGATGCATTAACCAGTCTGCCTAATCGCATATTGTTGGCAGACCGTTTGCATCAGGCAATCTCACAAGTGATTCGTCGCAAACAACTGCTGGCCGTTGTATATATTGATCTGGATGGATTTAAGGCCATTAATGACAGCTATGGTCATGAGTCCGGCGATCAATTGCTCATGACGGTATCCGTGCGGATGAAACAGGCGATACGAGAAGGCGATACGCTGGCTCGTTTGGGCGGCGATGAATTTGTTGCCGTGCTGACAGACCTGCCCGATCACGAGAGTGCTGTATTGATGCTTTCCCGATTACTTGAAGCTGCCGCTCAACCTGTGCATCTTAATGGTGTTCAATTAAAGGTTTCAGCTAGTCTGGGGGTGACTTTTTATCCTCAAGTTGAAGATATGGATGCCGATCAATTATTGCGTCAGGCCGATCAGGCTATGTATCAGGCCAAATTGGCAGGCAAAAATCGCTATTATGTTTTCGATCCCGAACAGGATCGCAACATACGTGGTCACCATGAGAGTCTGGAGCGCATCAGGCAGGCATTGAACGATCATGAGTTTGTTCTTTACTACCAACCCAAGGTCAATATGCGCACCGGGCAGGTGGTTGGTGCAGAGGCATTGATACGCTGGCAACATCCTAAAAAGGGAATTCTACCGCCAGGCGTGTTTTTGCCAGTTATAGAAGATCATCCTATTTCTACGGAAATAGATGAATGGGTTATTGATACTGCGCTGTCCCAAATCAGCCATTGGCATGCTGCAGGTCTGGAAATTTCAGTGAGTGTTAATGTCAGTGCAAGGGAGCTGCAACAGCTAGATTTTGTTGATCGTTTACGCGAAATCATAAGCCGGCATCCCGATGTCCAGACTTCTTCTCTCGAATTAGAGGTGCTTGAAACGAGTGCGCTAGAGGATATGGCTCATATGTCTCAAGTAATTAAGTCATGTAGCGAAATCGGGGTCAGGTTTGCTCTGGATGATTTTGGCACGGGATATTCCTCGTTGACCTATCTGAAACGGCTACCAGTGAGTACACTCAAGATAGATCAAAGTTTTGTAAGAGACATGCTGGACGATCCGGAAGATATGGCTATTCTGGAAGGTGTAATCGGGTTAGCTTCAGCCTTTCAGCGTGAGGTTGTCGCTGAGGGGGTTGAAACCACAGCTCATGGTGCCATGCTGCTTAAATTGGGTTGTGACATCGCTCAGGGCTATGGTATTGCTCGTCCCATGCCTGCATCCGAGTTTCCGGCGTGGACTCGACAGTGGAAAGCCGACTCAACCTGGCAGAACCAACCTGCAATTAGCAGGGATGATTTACCGATGTTATTTGCCGGCGTTGAGCATCGGGCATGGATTATTGGTTTGAAGGATCATCTCAAGGGAAAACGCAACATCCCGCCACCGATTGATCATAAACAATGTCGCTTCGGTCGTTGGCTACTCGACGATGGATGGACTCGTCACGGGACGAATGCACTATTTCAAGAAATCCAAATTCGACATGAAAAGATTCATTTATTCGCTAACGAAATGCTGGCGCTTCATGAACAAGGGTGTACAGCCGATGCGTTATCAAATCTGGATGAACTCTACCAGCTTCGTGATTCACTGCTCGATCTTTTGGATTCGCTTTTAAAACGATAAGCTATACAAAGTATAAAGTCGATACAACGGACTGATAGAACTGTTCAAGGCGGATATTCGCTTTTTGGCCTGAATAGCCGTTTGTGGTTGCGCTATTGAACTTTCATATCGTGCCATGGGGAATTGGTGTATTTAAACAATCACTACCAAGAAAACCCTCGTTCATTGACAATACGCCGCTGTGAGAATCGCGGAATGTCTAGGGTTAGACCCTTTACAACTGATTGCAGAATTTGAAGCAGAAACCGCCAAGAATTCGCATAATGTATAAAGTGTTGCTTCAAAGTATTTGATTTTAAATGAAATTTAAATATTATCGGGAAGCAGATAGACCCCAAAACTATTCCGAGTTTTTGTATATTCATGATTTTCCTAGCTCCTGTCAATTGATTGTTTTAATCCGTACCGCAAACTGTTCCTCAGATTCATTAATCCATTTTTCCGTTTTAAGCCGTTTTTGATAATCCGCATCAGATTCATGAATGTATTTACGCGGACGTTTTTTCTTCAATGGCTTCGGCTCTTCAATTTTTGGCTCAAACCTGCCTTGAAATGTTTTCAAACACGGGCCACGAGTACCGATCACAAATCTAAGTGGATATTCGACTTCCCAATATCCGTTTTTCAATCGCCGACCTGAAAGACGCTTGGAATCCAATAAGGCACGAACACGCCGAGGCGAAACGGACATAATTTGGGCGACCACCGAAACGGGGAAAAATACTTCCTCCAATTCCCCCTTATTAAGCATTTCCAAATGACATTCATGAACGAAAGTTATATTTACATCATCTGCCGGATACATAAATCCCCCTAAAAGTTAAATTAAAGCCGGTATAGTTCTTTAAACTAGGAATAGTTTTTTTAAACATTTTGAATCCTCTTAAATCCTCTCAATCCCAATGAATACGGGCTTTCCCGACCTATAATGTCTTCCCAGTCGAAATGAGACTTTCCCCCCATGTTATTAACGGGGGAGGAAACGCCATTCCGCGCCGTGCGTCCTCGCCTGCTGCGGGCGTCGCGGTGCTCATGGCGTTTCCTCTTACTTAAATTTTTAAAAATCATAACGCCCCCCCCCAAATCGAATTATTTGAGCTTCTGGCGGCTTTGAATTTTCAATAGGGGCCTGCCTACGATCTGGGAACGGAACGACCGTAGAAGCGGTTTTTTGAATGCCTGAGCGGGCGTACATTTGCCGCCAAAGTCGAGCTTGTGCGTAAACATGCTCAACGTTTTCAAGCCAAACAACGTCAAATGACCGACCAGACGGACTAAAAATTTCATGATTGCGCATCGTCCAACCGTCCCAAGCCAAGCCGGGCAGGGCGTAACCGTTCAAAATGCGCAACATACGAAAGGCCATCCACGGAATTCGAGCGCCGCCCGTTTCCCAGTTCTGAATCGTGCGCGAAGTCACATCAAGCGCCTTAGCGGCTTGTTTTCGTGTCATTCCGGCCTGTTTTCGTACATCTGCGAAATCTTGGGGGTCTATCCAGCGGAAAGCTGATTTTCTGCGAGTCATATCAACCCCCAATTTTCGTTAATATAACGATTATTAAGCCGAATTCCGTTAATTTTAACGATTGACCTGGAAGCCATTAACGATCCCAACGCCATCAAGACGGGCAGTGCGGCACATACGGAACGGAAAACCGGCCCGCTAGCGTGCCGCCTCGTAAGGGGCGCTTGCCCCTTGGGTCGGATGGCCGCTCGAATCCCCGTCCTCGCGGCCTTGCGGCCAACTGCGGAAAAAGCGGCTATTTTGAACATACGGAGCGCGACCGGATACCCTCGGGCGGGACGACCGCCCGACCCCGTTTTATGCGCAGTAACACCATCCGGCAACGATGGGGTAAAGGGCACATCCGCTCGAAGAACGCCAAACGAAACCCCGCGACCTTCACAGGCTCGCGGCGCTTGGCTGTGCTGTGATTCTGAACGTTTTTTGGGATTTCCAGAGGGGCGACTCGCCAAGAAGCCAGCGCTCATTTTTTCGGCTTGACGGTTAATCATGACTAAAGCCCCCCTTTGTCATTTTTCGTTACCGTAACGATAATTGCCGGCTCCAACCGTCTTTTTTTGTCATAAACACGCGCTGCCGCCTGACGCAAAAATCGGGGGGTAATGTTTTGAAGCAAATTAACCAGCCATCGAGGGGCACCCATCCGAAAAAGTAAAACCGTCAGTCGTGCATACGCAATAAAAAACCAGAGTAATAAACGCTCAAGTAAATCATGAAATATTTTTTCTAACCGCAGATATGAACCGGAAAAAATCGCCAAGAACGCCGCGAGTAACAAACCAACAAACACGATTTGAAAGTCAGTCATGACAGCCTCCCTGAAGAAAAAAACAGGCCGGCAAAAAGGGTGCAAAAACGCTTAACCAAGGGTATGTAAAATGCGAAACCATACCGCGAACTGTTCCGCCTTGGGTGTTGCTCAAATTCGCATAATGTATATTATGTCAAATCATGTGCTTGCTATTAATTCATAAATATTTCTTCAAATCGCAATAACTCCTATACCCCCACTCAACTTCAATCTATAGGTGTTGATAACACCAAATTTTTGACACACCCAGCAATTGATGAAATATTTGCTTGCTTGGAAGTATCAATTACCATTTACCATTTACTCAAACCATATATTGCAACGATAGTAATAATAACGATAGCGATCTCATGCCAGAATAGTCGCACCCGATATGCTTCGATACGTTTAATAAGTTCGGCATTCTGCTCGGCCAATGTGTTAATCAATTCAGAGGATGCGAGCAACTGATTGTGTAACTCGGTGGTTGATGCTTCCAGTTTTGCTATTTTGAATTGAAGCTGGCTGATGACAGCAGTTTCGCCCTGTTCACTGTTATTGGCAAAATCAGGAGTTGGTGGAGGGTTTTCGGCTTTGGGTTTACTACCGCTTATAGACGTACTCTTGCTGATGCTGCTCCATAACTTCTTTGCCCCCTCGGCAACTTTGGGGGCATTGCTTATCACATCCGTCCAGGGGACGTTTTTAAGTACTGTTAGCCAAATGGGCGACATGAATTTTCTCCTCTATGGATTCTACGGATAACGTACTTGGTCGAGGTTGCATTCAATTAGCGAAGATTGCCACTATCAGACTCGGCAACTCGAATAACTTCGCCTTCGATTATTGTGCCGCCCGATGAAGTTCTTTCTGATGTCATTCCTTCATCACGTTGATTTTGATACGAATTATCTTTGTAAAATGCATTTTCAAATGGCTCGTTTGATTTCCCCTGCATTTTCGCCTGCATCTGTTTTCGCAGAGATCTGGTTTTCCACCACAGATAACCCCATGCAATGAAACCAAGCACTGCGACCACCGCAAAAAAAACAGCCGAGAACATTAGAATCAGGGCGAACATCGCGATGGTCAGGAAAAATGTAAATACTTTGCGCAATGGATTTGATGAGTTGCCGCTTGTTATTGCTTTATTTAGTAATATCATTAAGTTGCTGTCTATTTGTTAAAAATTACATGAGATAGTCTGAATTCAATCACATGCAGAATTCAGTAATACGAATTTTAACATTGATAATCAGTGTAAGTAATTTGACGGTCTTTTCATGAACGAACTAATGGGCAACCCGGATTAAATTTCTTCATTAAACTAAAGAAGAGTTGAAATCCGCCGATATATGAGTAAACTCTGTAACTGTTTATACGTCCTTGGACAGCTATCATGAATACGCTTACTTCCATTTCACTTTCCGGTATGAATGCCGCTCAATCCCGCTTACAAACGTCGGCGAGCAATATCGTCAGCAAGAGCATGCAAAATGACATCGGCACCTCAGTAACTACCCCGGCTAGCGGCGATGTACTTACCAGTATTACACAAGCCTCTAACAGTGGCACGGGGCTGGAAAACGATATGATTCAACAACTAATGGCAAAGAACAGTTTTCTGGCGAATCTGTCAGTCTTCAAGACCAGCAATGATATGTTGGGAACATTACTGGATATATCAGCTTAAGCGTTCAGAATTATTTTTTATCACTCGCCCCCTCCTCCTTACAATCTCCCTCCCCCCATACAATCCTGGGTATCGATTGGCTGCTCAGCAATCCTTTCGCGAGGCGTCTATTCAAGAAAAATAATCCAGTAAAGCAATTAGTTAAATCGATAAGTTAATCCGTTTTAAGTCATTCATTATCCTTTTCAAACAACCAGCCGCCCCACCAGCTCAGACATATTCGAATAGGTAATAAACGCTTCGTGTGTGGCACGGGTGATGGCGACGTAGGTCAGGCGGATGTCATCGTCGATGTCTTCCAATTTCTTCAACTCCCCCAGCCCGCCTATCGCCACGCAGGGGAACTCCAGCCCTTTCGCGTTGTGCATGGATAGAAAACTCACCGCGTCTTGCCCCGTCTTTATTCGATTGCCATGATCTTTTGCCACATCTACCGGCACACCCTGCTTCGCCAGTATCTTCTCGAAGCGCTCACCGATGTAATGCCGTGGATACAGCACCGCCATGTGTGACCACTGGTAACCGGCGGCCTTGCGTCCGAGCAGCCATTCCGCTATCGCATGGGCTTCACCGTCATAGCTCACGCACTGACGCACCTCCGGCTCCACACCCTGACGACCGCCATCTTCCGGCATCAGGATCGCGCTCTCGTCACCGGCACAAACACCCGGTGCGCCAATTACATCGGCGGCAAACTTGCGCGCGAAGCGCAATATCTGTGCGGTGTTGCGGTAATTCACCTTGAGCACCGTGGTGCGCCCGGCGGCCTCGATGCCGAGCTGCTTCCACACCGGGCGCTTGCGCCCTTTGTAGATCGCCTGCGCATCGTCGTAAACGATCATCAACGCCTTGGTGTCCGGGTTCACCATCTTCGCCGCCAGCGCCAGCCATTGCGGCTCGAAGTCGTGCGCCTCGTCGATCAGCACCGCGTCGTACTGCCCGCCCGGAATCAGCCCGCGCTCGGCGGCATCAAGTACGGCCTGTACGCTGGCGGCATAGAACTCATTGCTGTCAGGGAAATCCTTGCGCTCGGGCGCGGGGAGTCCGTACTCGCGCAGCATCCTGAAACACCAGGAATGGAAGGTCGAGGTAATCACCTTGTCCTCCACCCCTCTGTCCTGCATCGCATTCTCCAGTCGGCCCGCAATCCCATTCGCGTAACTCAACAGCAATACCGGACGGGTGGCCGCAGAGGCGATCTGCTCGGCACGGAACGCCAGAATCAGCGTCTTGCCGGAGCCCGCCACACCTCGTACGATGCGATGTCCTTCCCCCATGCTACGTGCCAGCAACTCCTGATGCATGTCCATCACCTCCAACATGCGGTCATCGGCGGGCGAAGCTTGCGCAGGCAGTTCATCAAATTGCAAGGCCAACTGCGTGACGCGTATCTCTGGAAACAACCGCGCACGCACCCGGTCGATCTGCGGCAGCGATAACGCCGGCCCGATGCGCGGTGACACCATGCGCCACACCCGCTCACGAAACTCATCCGGCTCAACACTCTCTGCCATCTCATCGCGAAAAATGCAACGCTCCGCCGCAAACACCTCGCGCAAATCGGTCTGCTCAAACTGCTTGCGCGTGATATTGCTGAACGCCACACCGTAGCCAAAGGAAAACACCGGCTTGCCCTTGAAACCGCCACCCTGATTAACCAGCAACGGCTCACGTTTCAACGCATCCACCACGCTGAACATATAACCGCGCACCTGCTCAAACGGACTCTCCACCGACACCGTACCGCGATCCGTCAACAACTCTACCTGCGCCTTGTTCGCGCCGACTATCGTATCCAGCCGCCAATCCTTAACCTCCAGCACCACAATCCCCTGCTGCGGATGCAACACCACAAAATCCGGATGTCTGCCGAAAGGCCCGACTGGTAAGTTATGCCAAACCCAGGCATTGTCTTCGAGACAGTCTTTCAGCCGTTCGGCGAGGCGCAGCTCGCCGCGTGCATCGAAGCGGGCGGAGCCTAGGGTGGGGATTAGGGTGGACATGGGGTGGGGTTAAGTGGGGGATCGAGATGCAAAAGGTATAGAGTCGATTTTCATTCAAATATCCCAGTCAACTTTTTGACTCCGGTATCTTTAGCTTCAATTCCCAATGCTCAATCAATTGGCGAATAAGCGGCCAATCAAGGCAGAGATCGCCCGTTGTAAAACTCGACACCGCAGGTAGCTTTTTTCTCAAATCAGGGTGTAGGTGATCAGGGCCAACTTCTACACGATGATGGTTCGCGGAATCTATGCGAGCAAGTTTTTCGTTTCCGGCCCCATTGATCATGTATCCATAGTTTAATTCACCTTCATACCGGTATATGAAGGTTGTGCCTTTGGCAGTCTTCGCTTTGATATCTTTGGGGCCTACGTCGAACACGCTCATTCCAAGCTTTGATTGCATGATATCGAGGCCGTCAGACAATACTTCTTGGGGCATTCGCTTTAGCATTTCGATCAAGAACGGTATATCGAAAATCCTTGCTAAGTAGTTTGCCAATGCAGGGGCTTCGCGCGCCTCGGCCATATGTGTAGAGCAGAGCCGAACGGCCATGAGCGATGCAGATTCGGCTGAAGCGGCAAAGGTCATTGAGGCAATAAAATCTGGCGATCCATCGCAAATAATGCAGCCGGTTGAGTTGAGGAAGAATGTTGAATCGGTGGTCGTATTACGACATCGGCCGAGGGTGTGCAGAATTTTGTGTAAACGGATTTCGTTTACTGCTGCGGCATCCGATCCTCAAACAGGATAGTAAACCGGTTCAGGGCAGCTTTCCAATCCCGAATCGGCATCGTCCATTTTTTGCTGATGTTGTTGATGGCC